>NZ_JAUSRO010000001.1 GCF_030811835.1 Variovorax ginsengisoli
CGGGTTCCCGTGTGAAAGTAGGTCATCGTCAGGCTCTTACAGCCCAGTCTGCCCCCGCTTGTTTATTCAAGCGGGGGCTTTCTGCTTTCTGGGAAGAAAATTCTCTTCGGGTTGCTGCCAACGGTGTCAGAACCAGTGCAGTTGTATGCATGGTTCTCTAGTCACCAATTTCCTGGTCTGCCCGCCATTTGGGAAGGTTCCACATACGTTGAATCGTCTTTGGTTGAGCTGTCGCTGCGTGCAGGTCCGTGATTGACCAACTTCCCCACCCAGGGCGCGCGCTTGCGCGCCAATGAAGCGCAGCAAATAAAGAGGTCGATGCGGGGTGCGAGTCGGACGTTCCTCTCAGAAATACGCCCGACCCCTTGCGCACCTTGGCGCCTACTTTTGCGCTTCCACTTTCACCCGTGCATTGGGGGTTTCACCGAATATCTCCGGCGCGTACATGGCTTCCACACGGCTGGGTGGCAATGCGAAGTCGCCCACATTGTTGAGGCGTACGGTATATTCCACCTTCACGACCCCTTTGGGCAGATAGTCGTAATAGCTGCGGAAGGCTTCGAAGCTTTTCTCTTCGAATGCCGCCGAGCCATTGCCTGACTGCTTCTCTCCCTGCGTGGCGATCTGCGAGTCACGGCCCAGGCCGCTGCCAAGAATGGTGGCACCGCCCGGGATGGGGTCGCTGATCACCACCCACGTCATGTCGGTACTGGCATTGACCTCCAGAGAAACACGCAGAACGTCACCACGGGTGTACTTGCCCGCCACGGCCTGTTCCACGGGAGTCACCGTCTTCTTGATGGCGTAGCCTGCTGCAAAAGGCGTCTTCAAGGGGACGGCGGCCAGCGACTGCAGGGTCAGCCATGGTTTGCCAGAACCTTGTTGGGTCACCAGCAGGGTGTCGCGAACGGGTGGCTGGGGCCAAGGCAGGAACATGGCGTTGTTGCGCAGATTGCCGGGCGACGCCGGCGCGCCAAAGGAGGTGCCTTGATGCGGCGCCCCTGCGGTGTCGCTGACCTTGACCCGTTCAACACGGCTCCAGTCGACCTGCGCCTTGGCAGCTCCCAGCGTCGCCGCCGTGATGCCTGCGACCGGCGTGCTTTCGAACACTTTGGAGAAGCGCTCGAGCGCCAGGCCACCCCACAGATTGGCGGTCGTGGTGTGCCAGGCGCCGTTTTGCTGGCGACTGATGAAACCGTTGGCCAGCTTGCCGATGTCGTCTTTCCAGGCAGGGTCCTCCATCACGGCGAGCAGCAGACGGGCGGTGTTGACGTCGCCGTTGGTCATCAGCCACCACCAGTAATCGTCTTTCTCGGTGCTGAAGATCAGCCGGGTACCTTGGTAGCTCAGTCGCGCCTTCAAGACATTATTCGCCTCGTCCATGCGTTCCTGCCGTTGGGGCACGTCCTTGACCCGTCGCAGGATCTGCAGCCAATCGATCACCGCGCTGGTCGGCCATTGGTTCGGTGCCACGGTGATGGACCCGAGCATGCGCCCCTGCGCTTTGCCATAACGCGACAGCGCTTCGATGGCGGCGAGCTTGCGGACGTCGAGGTCCTTGCGAGGGCTCCAGAAATCCCGTTGGATGCGGCCCTCGACAAAGGCGATCAAACCCGCTTCCATAGGGGCTCGCACGTCGTCGGCAATGGCAAAACCCGGATCGATGATCGAGGCTTCCTGCGTGGCGGCCAACAGGTACGAGGTCAGGATATCGCTGCCGCGGTTCGCCTCGCCATCACGCGGCGGGAAGTAGTTGGCAAGACCGTCGCTGTCGAGATAGCCCGGCAGTTGGGCCAGCACGCCTTGCCAAGTCTTGGCATCGCGCAGGCTGATCGACTTGCTGGTTTTCTGCTCCAGACAACTGAAGGGGTAGTTGGCGAACCAGTCGCGCACGCCGGGCAGGCCTTCGGCCAGGCGGGGCTGGAGCGACATCTTCAAGCCACCGCGGCCGGGCAACGCATCGGCCGGCGGGGCCACGTCGAGCGTATACGGCCCGTCGATCTGAACGAGCGTCGCCTGTTGCACCGTGAGCGGGACGGCCGGCACGATGCGCTGCCGCACCTTGAGCGCATCGCGCGCGCCGGTTGCACCAGCCAGCGTGTCCCTGGCCTCGATTTCCCACAAGATGGACTCGGCGCGGGTTTGCGCAAGCTGCGCTGGCGCCGTCACGTCCCACGCAACGTCACGCGACTCACCGGCCGGGATGTCGACCGTCTGGGGCGTCAGCGCAAGCAGGGTGGCGCGCGGCGATGCTTCGACCTTCATCGGTTTCTGCGTCGTGTTGCGAAGCGTGATCTGCGCACGGAACTGGTCATCCTCGCGCACCAGAGGCGGCAGGCCACTGATGATCTGAAGATCCTGCGTAGCCTGGATGGTGGTCTGGCCCGTACCGAACAGCCCCACGCCCGCGTCGGCGACCGCCACGATGCGGAACGTGGTGAGCGCGTCGTTGAGCGGCACTGTGACCACGGCTTGCCCGTTGGCGTCGAGGACCACTCGCGGGTTCCACAGCAGCAAGGTCTCGAGCAGCTCGCGTGTCTGCGCCTTGCCGCCACCACCACCTGCGGGCACCGCCTTGCGGCCATAGTGGCGCCGGCCGACGATCTCCATTTGCGCGGTCGAGGTGCTCACACCCCAGCTGCGCCGCTGCAGCATCGCACCCAGCAGGTCCCAGCTGTCGTTGGGCATGAGCTCCAGCAAGGCTTGGTCAACGGCGGCTACCGCCACCTCGGCACCTGCGGCAGGGTTGCCATCGGGCAGCTTGCCCGAGATGGTGATCTGGGCCTTGCCGCGAACCGGGTAGTTTGGCTTGTCGCTGGCGACCTTGATGTCGAGCTGGTGGGCCTGCGTCCCCACGCGGATCTCCGCCAGGCCGAGCCGGTAGGCGGGCTTGCTCAGGTCGACCAATGCGGTCGGCGCAACGTACTCCCGTCCCTCGTACCAGAAGGCGGTCCACCATTCGCGCGGCGCCTTGAAGCCCCAGGTGAAGAAGCTGTACCACGGCACCTCGCGCAACCGGCCGCGCAACGCAAGCACGCTGACGTAGGCGTTCGGTCCCCATTCGGGCTTGACCTGCAGGGTGACGGTCGGGTCCTGTCCGTTGAGTTGCACGACGTGCGTTTCGATCACGCCTTCACGCTCGACCGACACCAGTGCGGTGGCGAAGCGAAAGGGACTGCGGACCTGGAACTTGGCGGTTTCACCGGGCTGGTAGCTCTTTTTCTCGGGCAGCACGTCGATGCGGTCGTTGTCTTCGCCACCGAACCAGAGCTCGCCTTGCCGGGTGACGTACACCGAACTGGCCGCCTGGCTGTCGCGCCCGTCCTTGTCGGTTGCGGTGGCTACCAGCTCGACCTCGCCGGCGTCCTTGAGTTCGACTTCGCACAGCAGCAGGCCGCGCGCGTCGCTCTTGCCGCTGCACACACTGCCCAGCTCCTTGAGGTCGGTCTTGTTGTCGTAGGTATAGAAACCACCGACCATGCGTTTGCGGCTGGTGGTCGTGATCCGCGCCACGGCCTTGACGTCGATCTTGGCGTCTGCCTGCGGCTTGCCGGTGAGGTCGAGGGCCAGCGCCTGGAACTTCAGTTTCTTGTTCGTCGACACCCAGCCTTCGGTTTTCAGGCCCGCCACCACGGCTGCCGGCCACATCGTCTGCGTGCTGCGCAGCGTCTGCACTTCACCGTTGGGGTCGGCATAGTTGGCCTCGATCAGCAATTCGCGCGGTGTGGCCTTGGCCAGCGGCACGCGTTCGATGGTCACCTTGCCTGCGCCGTTGCGGTCGAGCGTCACTGGCAGCTTGTCGGCAATGACGCGCGTGTCGTCGAAGGCGGATGCCTCTTCGTCGTCCCCCGAACCGCTGTGCGTGTCACCGCGCTGGCGGGGCGGGGAAAAGCTGAACCCGTCGTAGTCGGAAAAGTTCAGCTGCTTGGCCCGCACCATCGCCGACACACGCACCGGGAGGTTGGCAGCGCCGCCGCCGGCCACGTAGTTGATCTGCACATCCGTCGGCAGCGATGTGATGGCCACCAGCGGCTTCTTGTCGCTCGGGCCGACGCGGCCCTCGAGCACGGGCAACCGGAATTCCTCGACCCGGAACTGGCCTGTATCGAAGCTGTCGCGCATGCCGTCTTCTTCGCCGCTGCTCTCTCCGGGTGGTTTGGACTGCAGGCTCACCTGGTAGACACCCAGCTTGGACGCTGGCGCGATCGCGAAGCTGCTCTCCGCACTCAGGCCGCCGCTGGCGGTCTTGCGCCAGGTCACCGGTTGCGTGAACTGCTGGCCGCTGCCCACGTGCGTGATGACGAGCACGCCGGGTTGGGTCGCGGGCAGGCCGAAACCCTTGCTCGTCTGGGTGCGCAGCAGGTGCTTCATCGACACCGTTTCGCCAGCCCGCAGCAGCGTGCGGTCGAACACGGTATGCGCCAGGCGGTCAGGCTCGGGCTGGCTGCTCGTGGGAACGTTGAAACGCCAGGGTTCGATCCCGCGCTGCCAGTCGCTCCAGGTGAAGGCGAGGTCTTCCACACCCTTTGCGTCCTTGGCGCGCGCGCTCACAAAATAGGCGTTGCTGCTCGTGTAGTCGTCGCCATCGGTGCCGCCGCTGCAGCTCGGACCATCGGGCGACACGCCGTCCAGGCGCGCGATGCCCTGTGCGTCGGTGGTCGCCGTCGCCACCGAATTGCCGCGGCAGTCGGACACCCGCACCGTCGCGTTGGCGACCACGCTGCCCTTGTCGAGCGTGGTGACCCAGGCCATCGAATTTTCACGGCCCAGCTTGAAGTGAACAGCCAGGTTGGTGGCCAGCGCGGTGGTGCGAACGTACATCGTGCGGCCGGTGCCATAGCGGTCGTCGAGCAGCGCGTCACCGAGCTTTTGCGAGGCGATCTCGAGCACGTGGAATCCGGGTGTGAGCGGGATACCGACCACCTCGAAGGGGCGCGGGTCGCCGCTTTCGGCCTTGGGCATGTCCAGCGTTTTCACCCCGGACTGACCACCCAGCAGAGAGATCATGCGCGTTTGCACGTTGTTGCGGTTGTCTTTGTCGATCACCGGCGGCAGCGGCCCCTTGACGTCGCGTGCGGCAGCCTTGCGCTCGATCGTGAAGCTGCTGTCGTAGCGGCGTACCTTGCGGAACCAGGCGATGATTTCCGCGTCGGTCTTGGGATTCATGTCGCTGACTTTGCCGGGCGTGAGGGCACTCACCTTCAAGGCCGGCTCGACGCGACGCACGGTCACGGGCATCAGCGCCACGCCGTCAGGCTCGGCCAGCCGCTCAATCACGCCGAAGGGCGACGCGGCGAACTTGGCCAAGGGCGGCATGGCGCCGGTCGACACTTTCAGCGGGAAACTGTCGGGTGTGTCCAGCGGGCGACCCGAGGCGTCTTCGAACTTCGTGGGTACGCGCACCGTGAAGGTCGCGCTCTCCGGAAATGGCGCCGGGAAGGTGATGCTGTCGATGACGGCATCTTCGCTCGCCGCGCTGTCCTCGTCGAAAGCCGGCTTGACGGTCTTGCCGTCGCCCTGCAGCACGATCTGCTCGGCCATCTTGCGGGTGACCGGCGCGTTGAAGGCCAGCCTCATCGGCCGCAGCGGCAGGCAGGCCGCCTGTGCGTTCTCGCGTTCGCAGCTGAAGGCCACGGCAAAAGGCTCGCGTACATTGAAGCCGAAGCGTTTCTCGGTGTTGTTGGCAATGCCCGACGGGGTGGCCACGCCCTTGCCATAGACCAGCTGCACGCGGCTGGCTGGTGTGAGCGTGCGGTTGCACTGCAGCGTGACGAAGCGCAGTGGATCTTTTGCGGCCTGCTTGTCGCGGCCCTGGGATTTCAGCAGTCCCTCGCGTTCGTCGCCATCGACCAGGCGCACCGGTATCCGTTCGCCCACGCCATCGGCCGAACACCAGACGTTGTCGCGCACGCTGGCCAGCGTGGCCGGGCCGTTGAGCTCGAGCAGGAAGAGTTGCTGCTCGTCGATCTTGCCGCCGCTCGGACGCAGGCTTCGCACGAACGGTCCGCCCGTATTGAACTGATAGCGTTCGGGGCCGCTCAGCTCGGCGCCGCTGCCCGACTTGAAGCCGGACACGCGGGTGGCGGTGCAGCGCACGCCAGGCGGCAGATCGCCCTCGAAGTCGAACACCCAGCGCTTCTCGCCCGTCCAGCGGCCCGTTCCCTTGCCTGCCTGGGTATCGCTGCAACTGACCGTCAGCGGCGCAGGTGCCTTGGGGTCGCCGAAGTTGACGGCTGCCTGGTCGAATGTGGCGACCAGCTGGCGCACCTGGGAGACCTCGCCCTGGGGTGTGAGCGCGCTGATCTGAAGCGCCGAGGCCTGATGTGCGCCCAGCAGACCGCCAGCGAGCCACAGAAAGGACGTGATCCCTCGATTCATGCGTTTGTTCTCCTTGGTTTGGTCCGAGCGTAGCCGAAGCTTGCCGGCCGCAGATACACGGAAACCGTGCACCTCGATTCTTCGCGCGCATTTCCTACAATCGGAATTTAGTCGTGCGTGCCTCGCGCGAGATCGCGAGCAGGACCTGCCGACCAAATGAAACGTTACTGGGAGATCGACGCGTTGCGCGGGCTGATGCTCGTGCTGATGACCGTCACCCACCTGCCGACGCGGCTCACCGATCCGCTGGGCCAGCCTTTTGGCTTCGTGTCTGCGGCCGAAGGCTTCGTGCTGATGTCCGCTTTCATGGCCGGCCTCGTCTACAGCCGCATCGGCTACCGCGATGGCGTCGATGCCATGCGCACCGCTTTCTGGCGGCGCGCGCTCAAGGTGTACCTGGCGCAGGCTGCGACGCTGCTGTTCCTGTTCACCGTCATCACCGCCGTCGGCCTGCGCATCGACCAGCTGGCGGTGAAGAACCTGGTGTCCTATTACCTGGCACAGCCGCACGATGGCTTTGTTTTCGGCCTGTTGCTCATCTACGAGCCTGCGTTGCTCGACATCCTGCCGATGTACATCTTCTTCATGCTGCTGAGTCCCTGGGTGCTGGCCTTCGCCCTGCGCCATGGCTGGGGTGGGGTGATGGTGGCCAGCGCCACGCTCTGGGCGTTGGCGCAGTTTGGCCTGAGCGAGTGGGTCTACGCCCATGCGGTCGTCTGGACCGGGTTGCCTGTGCCCTTCGCCGAGATGGGTGCCTTCAACACCTTCGGCTGGCAGTTTCTGTGGTTTGGCGGGCTGTGGCTGGGCGCCAGCCGCAACGCGCCCGACGCAAAGGCGCTGCGTCTGCCGTCGTGGCTGCTCTGGCTGGCGGCCGCCGTGGCGCTGTACGGGCTGTACTGGCGTCACAACAACGGCATCAATGGTCAGGCGCCCTTTGGCGGGAACGAACAGCTCAACCTGCTTTTCGACAAATGGCAACTCGGCCCGTTGCGTTTGCTGAACCTGGTGGCGCTGGGGCTGCTGGTCATGCGCTTTGGCGCCGGCCTGGCGCACCGCCTACCGCGCCTGCATTGGCTCGAGGCGATGGGCTCGGCCTCGTTGCCCGTGTTCTGTGCCCACCTGGTGGCGGTGCTGCTGACGCTGGCTTTCTACGGCGACAGCCAGACGGCAAGGCCCTGGTGGGGTGACGTGCTGCTGCTCGCCGGTGTTTTCCTGATGCTCTACGGCGTGGCGCGCCTGACGTTGTGGCGCGATGCGCGCAAGAAACTCGCCAAGGTCGTCGTGGTGCATTGACGACGGATGTCGCGTGACGAAGCGTTGAACGTGCGGTGGTGCGGCTACGATACGCGCCAACGTCGTTTCCCGACAATTCTCCACGCTGGAGCAAAGATGGATTTCCTTTCACGTCATGCGCAGGTTTGGCAGCTTGGCCTGGGTCTCGCTTTGGGTGCGGCCCTGACGGGCCCGGCGCTGGCCGCCCTGGGCCAAGCCCCTGCGGTGCTGCCGTCCGGCGCGGTCCAGCGCAGTCTGCAAGCCGGCCCGGCTGCTTCCGCTTCCGCTTCCGCTTCTGCGTCTTACACGCTCATCGAATCCATCGACACTTCCGGCGTCACGGTCCACGAGTACGTCAGCCCGGCTGGCATCGTGTTTGCCGTGACCTGGAGCGGTCCGGCCCGTCCCGATCTCTCGGTGCTGTTGGGAGCCCGTCCTTATGCCCAGATGGTGGCGGCGGGCAGCCTTCGCCGCGGACCGGTGGAGGTCGACCAGTCGGACCTGGTCATCCACTCCGGCGGCCGCATGGGCGCGCTGCGCGGCAGCGCCTGGATTCCGAGCCTCGTGCCTGCGGGCGTGAGCGTCGAGCAACTGCCGTGATCGCACCGCTGGTGCACGCCCTTCGTTCCCCCTTCGCGTTCCCGCGATGCCTTTGCACGAGTCTCCCATGCGCACTCCATTGATCGCCCTGTGGCTGCTGGTTGCCGCCGGTCTGCTTTCCGCCTGTGGTGGTGGGGGCGGCAGTGCCACTGCCCCGGCGCCGTCCACTTCCACAGCGTCCACGCCGTCCACACCCTCCGCAACCACATCCAATGTGATGGCCGTCACGGTCGATGGTGGGTTCGACGGCAACTATCCGAACGGCCTGTTCGCCAGTGCCACGCTGTGCCAGCCCGGTACGAGCAATTGCCAGACCGTCGATCGCCTGCTTGTGGACACCGGTTCGGTCGGCCTGCGGGTGATGGCGTCGGCGCTCGGCAGCGGCGTGCTGGGCGCACTGCCCAGCCAGCGCGGTGCGGTCACGGACAACGGGGTCAATCCGCTGGGGCAATGTGCGCAGTTCATCTCCGGCTACACCTGGGGCTCGGTGCGCCAGGCCGACGTGCAGCTGGCGGGCGAGCGTGTGACCAACCTGCCGGTGCAGGTGATCGGCGACACCGCCGTGGTTGGTGACGTGCCGGCGAGTTGCCAGAATGCTGGCGGCACCTCGCTCAGCAGCACGGCCGCGCTCGGCGCCAATGGCATTCTGGGCGTCGGCCTGTTCATCAACGACTGTCCGGCCTGCACCGCGGCAGCGGTCACGGCCATCTACTACACCTGCGCTGGCACCGGCAGCTGTACGCCGGCCCAGGTCCCGGCGGCGCAACAGGTGGTCAATCCGGTGGCGCGCATGAGCGTGAACAACAACGGCGTGGTCATCAAGTTGCCGGCCGTGCCCGACCTCGGTGCTGCCACGGCGACCGGCACGATGACTTTTGGCATCGGGACGCAAAGCAACAACGCGCTGGCCACGACGCGCATTCTGCGCACCGACGCTTATGGTTACATCCGGACCCAGGTCAATGGCACGCAGTACCCGTCGAGCTTCATCGACAGCGGCTCGAATGCCCTGTTCTTTCCGAGCGCAACGCTGCCTGTATGCAGCAGCATCTGGTACTGCCCGACCGACACGGTCACGATGAATGCGACGTTGCTGGATGCATCGGGCCAGAACGTACAGCCGCTGAGTTTCGACATCGCCAATTTCACGCGTCTCATCGTCTCCCGCAACAAGGCTTTCGACAACCTCGGTGGCAATGCGAGCGGCATGTTCGACTGGGGTCTGCCATTCTTCTACGGACGTACCGTGTACACCGCCATCGAAGGCCGCCAGGCCGGTTCGGCCGTTGGGCCGTACGTGGCCTACTGAGCGATCGTCACCGCGTGGAAACGGTGGGGGTGGGCGAGCCGGGCAAAGCCGCCGCCGCAGCCGCCGGGGGCATCACAGCGGCCGGCACATGGGCCGCGATCACCGACTGCCACAGCCGGTAGCCGTCCTCGTTCATGTGCAGGCGGTCGCGCAGGAACAGTTCGGGCCGCGCCCGGTTGTCAGGCCCGATCATCGGCGTATAGACGTCGATGAAATCGCTGTTGGGCACCGTGCGCAGGTAGGCGGAGATGATGTTGTTGGTTTCGCGCATCTTCGACATCAGCGCCTCCCGCGAGGGGCTGGGCTTGATCGAGATGTAGCTGATGCGGGTGTCGGGCAGCTCGGCACGCACCGTGTTGGCAAAACTGGCAAAACTCTCGAGCACCTGCAGCGGCGTGCGGCCCTCCGCCAGATCGTTGTCGCCGGCATACACGAGGACGTGCCGAGGCTTGTAGCGCACCACCAGATCGCGTGCGAACAGGCTGCAGTCGGCCATCGTCGACCCTCCAAACCCGCGATTGATGACCACCGGCACCTGGCGGAAGTCCTGCGCCATCTGCTTCCAGAAACGGATCGTCGAACTGCCGACGAAGAGCACGCCATCGGCGCCGGGCTGTTTTTCCCGGTCTGCTTCGTCGAACGCGCTGAGCGAACTCTTCCAGCGGGTCAGCGCGGCGACATATTCCGGTGACTGCGCGACGGCGGGTGCTTCGATGCGCACGGGCTGCGCCTGCAAGCCCGTCGACATCGCTGCGTACAGCGCCAGGGACACCAGGACGCCGCGGCGCCGGAGGGCTTTCATCGACTTCATCAGATCAAAACTGAATTCGACCGCTTCGCGTTGACCGGTTCCCGCCAAAATGAAGCGAAATGTGAGCGAAAGTGGCAATGCCGCGACGGCGCTACAGCGTCTTCTCGATCAGCGCGCCCTTGAAGAGGACCGGACCGGTGGGTCCCCGGTCGCTCGGCACCCCCCCACGGGGCTCCAGGCTGATGGCCAGGGTCGGCACGGCGCGGACATCGGATTCCTGCGCAGGCAGGCGCAATGCCGGCGCGTGGTCGAGCACACCGAGCGAGCGCGGCGCGCCTTCCGGCGGCAGGGCCCAGAGCTGCAACGACTTGTCGCTGCCTTCGGTGTAGCCGCCCACCCGTTGGAGCACCAGCTGGCGCTTGTTGGGGTCGAAGGTGACCAGCATCGATGCGGTGGACTGGTCGTCTGCAAGCACCGCCACATATTGAACCGCCGGTGCGTTGGCGAGTTGATCGCGCAGGTTCACACCCACCACGACGGCCAGCACGGTCGCCACCGCGCCGGCGGCCGCCGCGCCACGCCACAAGGCGAGGCTGCGCAGCCACCCGCCGGAGGCCGACGCGTCGTGCACCGGCAGGGCCCGCGCGGCGGCGCGCTGGCGGGCCATGGCGTGTTCCTTCTGCTCGGCCTCGATGAGGTTGCGGATGCGCGTCCACACGGCCGGGTCGGGCGCCACCGGATGCGCCAGCTCCGTCATGCTGGCCAGGCGGCCCTGCCAGGTCAGCGCGGCCGCACGCACGACGGCGTGTTCGCGCGCCATGGCCTCGAAGCGGCGACGCGCACCGCCACGCAAGGTACCGAGCGCATAGCTGGCGGCCAGCAATTCGAGCAGCGCAGGGTGGGCGGAAAGTTTCATGGTCGGCCCTTCACGCGAAACGGCTCATGCAAAGGCGCATTTTTTCCAGGCCCCGGCGGATCCAGGTCTTCACAGTACCCAGCGGGAGCTTGAGCTGCTCGGCCAACTCGCCGTGGCTGAGGTCGCGCAGGTAGGCGAGGCTCACCACCTCGCGCTGCCGGCCTTCGAGTTGAAGCAGGCACTGATGCAACGCCCAGGCCTGTTCGCTCGCATCGGTCGCATCCATCGGGTTCTGCGCCTGTGACTCCATCGTCTCTTCCATGGCGTCGTCGAACGGCTCGGTCAGCTGGGTCCGGTCGGCCGTGCGTTTGCGCAGCAGGTCGAGCGCGCGGCTGCGCACGATCAGCCCCATCCACGCCATCGGTGGGCTCAACGAGGCGCGGTAGTCTCCGGCCACGCGCCAGATCGTCAGGAAGGCTTCCTGCACCACGTCCTCCGCCCATTCGCGCTGGCGCACCACCCGCAGCGCCAGGCCGAAGAGCTTGGGCGCGCAACGGTCGTAAAGGGCGCGCAGGGCAGTTTCGTCGCGCTGGCCGACGCGATCGATCAGCGCTATCAATTCGGCATCGGGGCTGGGTGCAGTCATGCACGGATTGTCGGACATCGGTGGGCATGCAGCAGGTACGAGCCTGCATGCCCACCGGATTCAGAGGCCGACGGCTGCACTCAGGCGAGGCGGGCGCGGTGGCGTGCGACCTGGGTGCGGACCTGCGCGGGCGCGGTGCCGCCCAGGATGTTGCGTGCATTGAGCGACCCACGCAGGCTCAGCACCTCGTAGACGTCCTTCTCGATGGTCGGGTTGAACTGCTGCAGCACCGCCAGCGGCAGCTCCGACAGGTCGACCTGGTGCGAGATCGCCGCCTTGACCGCATGGGCGACCGTTTCGTGGGCGTCGCGAAAGGGCAGACCCTTCTTCACCAGGTAGTCGGCCAGGTCGGTGGCGGTGGCGTAGCCGCGCAGCGCGGCCTTTTCCATGGCTTCGGGCTTGACGGTGATGCCGCCGACCATCTCTGCAAAGATGCGCAGCGTGTCCTTGAGCGTGTCGACGGTGTCGAACAAGGGCTCCTTGTCTTCCTGGTTGTCCTTGTTGTAGGCCAGCGGCTGGCCTTTCATCAGCGTGATCAGGCCCATCAGGTGGCCCACCACGCGGCCGGTCTTGCCGCGCGCCAGCTCAGGCACGTCGGGGTTCTTCTTCTGCGGCATGATCGACGAGCCGGTGCAGAAGCGGTCCGCAATGTCGATGAAGCCGAAGCTCTGGCTCATCCACAGTACCAGCTCTTCGCTCAGGCGGCTGACGTGGATCATCGCCAGCGAAGCGGCAGCGGTGAACTCGATGGCGAAGTCGCGGTCGCTCACGGCGTCCAGGCTGTTCTGGCAGACCGCCGGGGCGCCGTCCGCGTCGACCATGCCCAGCGTCCTCGCGACCAGTTCGCGGTCCAGCGGGTAGCTGGTGCCGGCCAGCGCGGCAGCGCCCAGCGGCAGGCGGTTCACGCGCTTGCGCACGTCGAGCAGGCGCTCGGCATCGCGGCTGAACATTTCGACATAGGCCAGCATGTGGTGGCCGAAGCTCACCGGCTGCGCCACCTGCAGATGGGTGAAGCCCGGCAGGATGACTTCGACGTTCTTCTCGGCGATGTCCACCAGTGCTTTCTGCAGGTCCACCAGCAGCGCACCGATCAGGTCGATCTCGCTGCGCAGCCACAGGCGCACGTCGGTCGCGACCTGGTCGTTGCGGCTGCGCCCGGTGTGCAGACGCTTGCCTGCGTCGCCGACCAGCTGGGTCAGCCGTGCTTCGATGTTCAGGTGCACGTCTTCCAGATCAAGCTTCCATTCGAAGTCGCCGGCCTCGATTTCGCTGCGAATCTGCGCCATGCCGCGCTCGATCGCAGCATGGTCGTCGGCGCCAATGATGCCGCGCGCGGCCAGCATGCCGGCGTGGGCCAGCGAGCCCTCGATGTCTGCCTGCCAGAGTCGCTTGTCGAAGAACACGCTGGCGGTGTAGCGCTTGACGAGGTCGCTCATGGGTTCGGAGAACAGGGCCGACCAGGCTTCGGATTTCTTGTCGAGTTGGTTTTGGGTCATGGGAGGCCTCGCGGAGGCAATAATGGGTGAGTCATCCCGGAACTCGGCGATGCGCAATCCGTCGATTTTATCGGCCGCGCCCGTGCAAGGTCACCGGCCCCTGCGCGACATGCGCCAAGGACACACCATGAGCGAACCTGCCGTGAAGCCTGATTCCCTGCCTGACCCGGTGCCCGAGGCCGCCTCCGAGGAGGTCCAGGCGGCGCAACAGGAGGCCCGGGAGGTCCGGCAAGCCGAACGCGACCGCGTGCTGCTTCACATGCCGGTCGACGTACGCAGTGCTGCGCTGGTCGTGCTGGCGGTACTGGCCTCGATCTTCGCATTGCGCTGGGCGGCGGCGGTCTTCATTCCGCTGATGCTGAGCCTGCTGGCGACCTACGCCCTGTCGCCCGTGGTCGACCGTCTGGCGCGGTGGCGGGTGCCGCGCTGGCTCGGCGCGGCGGTGCTGCTGCTGGGCATCGGGGGCGGCCTTGGCACGACCGCCTACTCGCTGTCGGGCAGCGCCTCCCAGTTGCTCGACGCGCTGCCGGTGGCCGCGCAGAAGCTGCGCCTGGCCATGACCCGCGGGGCCCGGCAGAACACCAGCGCGCTCGACACGGTGCAGCAGGCGGCTGCGCAGCTGGAACAGGCGGCGCAGGCCGGGCCGGCCGCCGCGCGGCGCGGCGTGACCCGGGTGATCATCGAGCGCCAACCTTTCAATGTGCGCGACTACCTTTGGAGCGGCTCGGTCGGCCTCATGGCGGCCGCCGGGCAACTCACGCTGGTGGCTTTCCTCACCTACTTCGCGCTGTGCTCGGGCGACACCTTTCGCCGCAAGCTGGTGAAGATTACCGGCGACAGCCTGCAGAAGAAAAAGATCACCGTGCACGTGCTGGACGACATCACCGGCCACATCGAGCGCTACCTGCTGGTGCAGATCTTCACCAGTGTGCTGGTCGGCGTCGCCACAGGCCTCGCGTTCTGGGCGATCGGCCTGGAGAACGCGGCGGTCTGGGGCATCCTGGCTGCCGTCACCAACCTCATTCCGTACGTTGGCTCGATCATGGTGATGGGCGCCTCCGCCCTGGTTGCGTTCCTGCAGTTCAACAGCATCGAGATGGCCCTGCTGGTGGGTGGCACTTCGTTGTTGATCCACACGCTGGTGGGCAACCTCCTCACGCCCTGGCTGACCAGCCGCACCAGCCGCATGAATCCGGTGGCGGTGTTCGTCGGTGTGATCTTCTGGGGCTGGCTGTGGGGCGTGTGGGGCCTGCTGCTGGGCATTCCGATCATGATGGTCGTCAAGGCTGTGTGCGACCGGGTGGAAGACCTGCAGACCATCGGCGAGCTGCTGGGCGACTGAGTCGCGCGCTCAGGCCTCCCGCCGCACAGTACCGTCCATCGCCGGGCCCAGGCGCACCACTGCACCGTCGGGCAGTGTGGCGGCGAGGATCGGCTGGCCCACGGTCATCGTGTGGGTGGGTGGGGTGTCGTGCTCACCCCATTGCAGCGTCAGCGTGCGGCCGTTGCGCCGCAGGCAAAGTTCGAAGGCATCCCAGTGCGAGGGCACGCGCGGCGTGAGCCACAGCGTCTCACCGCGCACCTGCAGGCCCAGCAGTGTCTCCACGGCGGCGCGGTGCAGCCACGCGGCCGAGCCGGTGTACCAGCTCCAGCCGCCGCGCCCGACGTAAGGCGCCGCGCTGTAGATGTCGCCGGCCATCACATAGGGCTCGATCTCGTAGCGCGGACCCCGTGCAGGGTGGCGGGCGCGGTGCGCCGGGCTGAGCCCTTCAAAGCTCTGCCAGGCCGCGTCGGTGTCGCCGGTGAGTGCCTGCGCCATCAGCGCCCAGACCGCCGCATGCGAATACTGACCCCCGTTTTCGCGCACGCCCGGCGGGTAGGCCTGGATGTAGCCGGGGCTGTCGACGGCGTTCACCAGCGGTGGGTCGAGCAGGCGCAGCAGGCCGGCGACCGGATCGTGCAGCTGTGCCTTCATCGCGGCCAGCGCGGGCGTGGTGTGGGCGGCGTCCGAGGCACCCGAGAGCACCGACCAGGCCTGCGCGATCAGATCGATACGGCATTCGTCGTTGGCCGCCGACCCCAGCGGTGTGCCGTTGTCGAAAAAGGCGCGCCGGAACCAGGCGCCGTCCCAGCCTGCGTCGTGCAGCGCGATGATCCAGCCCTGCCGAGCGTCGCGCCAGCGCTGCGCGCGCGCTTGGTCGCCACGCGCTTCGGCCAGGGGCGCGTAACGTTCGACCACACTGCAGAGGAACCAGCCCAGCCACACGGATTCGCCGCGGCCCTCGTGGCCCACGCGGTTCATGCCGTCGTTCCAGTCGCCGGTGCCCATCAGAGGAAGGCCGTGTGCGCCGGTCGACAGGCTGCGGTCGATGGTGCGCGCGCCGTGTTCGTAGAGGCTGGCCTCCTGCGTGCTGATCTGCGGTGGGTAGTAGGCATCTTCGGCGCCGGGCGGTATGGCCGCTCCTTCGATGAAGGCCACCGATTCGTCAAGCACGGCCGCGTCGCCGGTGACTTCGACGTAATGCGCGCTGGCATAGGGCAGCCACAGCAGATCGTCGGAGAAGTGGGTGCGCACGCCAGCGCCCCCGGGCATGTGCCACCAGTGCTGCACGTCGCCTTCGGGGAACTGACGCGCGGCGTTGACGAGGATCTGTGCGCGCAGCCGGGCCGGGTCGGTCAGCGCAAATGCCATGGCGTCCTGCAGTTGATCGCGAAAGCCGAAGGCACCGCCGGCCTGGTAGAAGCCGGCCTTGGCCCAGAGCCGGCAGACCAGTGTCTGGTAGGGCAGCCAGCGGTTGACCATGGCGTCGAAGAGCGGGTCGGGCGTGCGCACGGTCAGCCGGCCGAGCAGGTCGTCCCAGAAGCCGCGCGCCTGCGCAAGTGCAGCAGGAACGTCGCGCGTTTGCCAGCGACATGCCAGCTGCAGCGCCGCCTCGGCGCTGTCGGCATGGCCGAGCATGAAGGTGAAGCTGGCGCTGTGCCCGGCCGCCAGTGTGAAATGGCGACCCACCGCGGCGCAGGCATCCAGGCCGTTGCCCGCGCGTGCGCCGAGCACGGCCGGTACCTCGACCGTTCCGCGGCCCGCGAAGAATTCGTTGCGGTCGCAGGTCCACTGCACATCCGCGGCGTCACCTGGCAGTCCGGTCAGCTGAACAAAGGCCGTGCTGCCGCCGAAGCCGCCGCTCGATTCACGTTGTTCGCCGAACACGGCGGCCCCATCGGCCGGTCGCCAGCCATGCACGGTGCGACGTTCGCCACGTGCGGCACCCAGTTGCCATTCGATCATGGCGAGCGCACGCAGATGGCGTGTGCCAACACCGTCGTTGCGCACCGTCACCTGCACCAGCTTCATGCGTTCGTCCCGGTCGGCGAAGAAGGTGGTTTCGAGCGTCACGTCGCGATGCGCGCACTCGAACACGGTGTAGCCCTGGCCATGGCGCACGCGATGCCGCGCTGCGCTGGCGCCGCGGCTGGCCGGTGTCAGCGGCAGGAATTCGTGCGACTCGGTGTCCTGCAGCAGGTAGTGCTCGAACGCCGTGTCCTGCACCGGGTCGTTCGACCAGGGCGTCAACTGGTGCATGCGGCTGTTCACCGCCCAGGTGTAGCCGGCGCCCGACTCCGATACCTGGAAGCCGAAGGACGCGTTGGCGATCACGTTGACCCAGGGCTTGGGCGTGCGGTGGTTCCGGTCGACCTCGAAACGAAACTCACCGCTGGCCGCGTCAAAGCTGCCTTCCGGCGAGCCCACCGGGCCGGTCGAGAGTGCTGCCAGGGGCGGCATCGACAGCGGCGTGCGCTGCAGGCCTGCTGGCGGCGCGGCTGCGAGCGCGGCCTCTCGCAGCGCGGCGATCTGCGATTCGAGCGAGCGGCCGTCGGCCGTGAACACGGCGCGTGCGAGCACGGTGAGCGCGGCCTTCTCGGAAGGCGCGACCTCGTGGTCGCGAAACAGGTAGAAGCCGGCCGCGTCGTTGCGCGGGAAGCTGTTGCGCGTTTCCTGCAGCACGCGGGCGCGCAGTGCCTCGATTTCGCGCTGAAGCGGCATGAGGTAGGAGTTGGGCTCGCCGTTGAGCACCACCAGGTCGCAGGCAACGCCTCCGAATCCCAGCCAGGGCTGGGCGCGCAGCAGCGTGTTGAGCAGTGCGATATCGGCCAGCGCATGGATGTGCACCAGCACGATCGGCTTGTCGCCCGAGATGCCGAAGCGCCAGATCTGGCGCAGATCGATCACGCCCCGGTCGCTCATCACACGCGGCGTGGTGTAGGTCAGGAGGGTCGTGAGGTCCTGCAGCGCCAGCGTCTTGGCCGGATCGATGCTGAGGTCGCGCAGGCGAACCTGCGCCAGGGTGGCGGCCATGCGCCTGGCGCGCTCCACGTGCATCGGCTGCAGGTAGCGGTCCAGTCGCGGCATGAGCGCGTCCACGTGGGCGTCGGCCGCCGTGGCAAAGGTCAGCCGTGCGGTGGCGCCGGGGGCGATGTGCAGGCGCACGCGCAGGCACGCGATGGGGTCGAGCCCGGTTACCGGCGTGCCGGCGGCAGTCAGCGGCTGGGCGTCGAGTGCGGGACTGGCGAGGGTGCCATTGCGCCCGATGAAGGCACGTCGATCGGCCATGCAGTCGATCGACAGCACATGCGCATCGACCGACGCCAGAAAGTGCGCCACGGCCATCACCGCGTCGCCGTGCAGCCGGGGCTTGCGCCACAGCAGCAACGCGCGCATGGCAGGTTCCCAGCGCGTTTGCACGAACAGGTTGGCAAAGGCCGGATGCGACTCGTCGGCCTTCGGGTGGGAGAGCACTGGTTCGAAGTACGACACGAGTTCCAGCGTGCGCGCCTCGGTGCCGCTGTTGTGCAGCGTGACGGTGCGCAGTTCGGTGTCGTCTTCAGGGCTGATGAGCACCGTGACCCGCGTCTGCAGGCCGGCGCCGTTGGCCTCGTATTGCGCCTGGTCGGCCAGAAACCGCGTGCGGTAATTCCAGCCTTCTCCCGGTGCGGGCAGGGCGGTGAGCGAGGTGGCGCCCTGGCCGTTCGCATCGCGCACGAAGAAGAAGGTGCCGTGGCCGTCGCGCAGCGGATCGTCGCGCCAGCGGCTGACATTGAATGCCTGCCAGCGGCTCACGCCCGCGCCGCTGGCGCGCAATGCCACGGTGTAGCGACCGTTCGACAGCAGGTGGGTGGGTTGAAGGCCTGGCGCGCAGGGATCGACCAGGCGCGGCTGGAAGGTCAACGGCACCTCGGCGCTGCCGGGCTCGGGCGGCGGGCGCGGATCGGCGCTGCGGATGATCTGGCGCGGGGTGCGCTCGTGCAGCAGCACGGCGTGCGCCTGCACCAATGCGGCACTGCCGAACCAGCGGCGCGGTGCCTCCTGGCGCACCACATTGCACAGTGCGACCAGCGACATGCCCTGGTGGTGGGCCATGACGTTGCGCACCACCGAAAAGGGTTGCCCCTCGGGCTGGCGTGACAGCGTGAAATCGACCGCATCGAAAAAGCCGAACTCGCCGCGCGCGCCCAGCGTTTCGAGGCGTCTGAGATTGCGCACCGCCTCCACGGGTGCAAGCAACGCCGCCATGGCGCTCGCGTAGGGCGCGACCACGCGGTCGGTCGGCGGCGTGCGGCGCAGCGCCAGGCGCGGTACGCCAAAGGGTGCGTACTGGTACGCCAGGGAGTGGTCCTGTGCGAAATACGCCGACTCCGACACCCCCCAGGGGATGGCCTGTGCATCGCCGAAGGCCTGCTGTTCGCGCACGGCGGCGAGGTTGGCGACCTGCAGCAGGCCATCGACGGGCTCGTCCATGACCAGCGCAGGCATCAGGTATTCGAACATCGAGCCCGACCACGACTTGAGCCCCGGCCGCACACCGACCGACAGAAAGGGCCGGCCCAACGCCATCCAGTGGCGCCGCGGCACGTCGCCCTTGGCGATCGCCAGGAAACTCAACAGGCGCGACTCGGAGGCCATCAGGTCGTAGTAGCTGGCGTCGAGCGTGTCGTCCTCGACCCGCAGGCCGATGTGAAACAGGTGGCGCTTGGCGTCGTAGAGGCCGCGGAAATCCATCGCCATGCACAGCGTGTCGCAGCGCTGCGCCAGCGCGTCGAGTGCGGTTTGCAGCGCCGGATCGTCGCGGCCGAAGCCGCGGCAGGCCTGTGCCACGGCGATCAGGTGGCCCGCCAGGTTGCCGCTGTCGACGCTGGAGACGTACGCCGGGGGCAGCATGCGCAGCGTGCGCGTGTCGTACCAGTTGAGCAGATGGCCTCGGTGCTTGTCGAGCCGCTCGACGGTGTCCAGCGTTGCACCCAGGCGTGCCGCGAGCGCAGCATTGTCGATCCAGCCGAACTCGCGCGCACAGCAGCAAGCCAGCAGGTACATGCCGACGTTGGTGGGAGAGGTGCGGTGGGCAATCGTCGGCTCAGGCTCGAACTGCAGGTTGTCGGGCGGTAGATGATGGTCTTCGGGCCCCACGACGTGCTCGAAGAAGCGCCAGGTGTCGCGGGCCAGCGTTTCCAGGTAGTCGCGGTGTTCGTCGGCGAGCGCCCCTTGGGTCGGCGCGGGTACACGGCTGATCCACCAGGTGGCCACGGGCGCGCAGGCCCACAGCAGGAAGAGCAGCGCACCGGCCAGCGGATGCGGGCCCCAGAGCGATGCCACGGCCAGTGTCAGACAGGCCAGGGCGACACCCGCCCCCGCGCGCAGGAAAGCCGGCAGGTCGTAGCGTGCCAGGTCCTGCGCCTGGGCTGCGGTGGTCCATTCGAGCAGGCCGTGCCGGCTGACCACCACGCGCCAGCTGGCGCGCGCGGCGGCATCGAGCAGCAACGCGGATTGCGCGCCCAGCTGGATGAACTGCGAGGCGGCGCCAGCGAGTGCGCGCAGCAGTTCGGTGGCCCCTGCGTCGAAGAAGTGCCGCAGCGCAATGGCACGCCGTGTGGGCACCAGCCCGGCCAGGGCGCCCATCAGCGGCCCGAGCACCAGCGCTGCGGCCACGGCCGCGAAGGCCCAGGCGGGCGCCAGGACATCGGTGAGAAGGGCCAGGCCCAGCAAGGCGGCCGAGGCCGGCACCACGAGTGTGCGGCGCAGGTTGTCGACCATCTTCCACAAGCCCAGGGCGTCGATGCCGAAATGGCGCGCACGTCCCATCAGCGGCAGCAACTGCCAGTCGCCCCGGGTCCAGCGGTGCACGCGCGACGCGGCCACGCCGGCGTGATGTGGGTGGTCTTCGACCAGCACCGTGTCGCTGACCATGGCACAGCGTGCGATGGTGCCTTCGAGCAGGTCATGGCTGAGCACTGCGCCTTCAGGCAGCCGACGGTCCAGCGTGGCATGCACCGCCTGCACGTGCAGCAAGCCCTTGCCAGTGAAGGAACCGGTGCCGAACAGGTCCTGGTAGACGTCGGAGGCGCTGCTGCTGTAGGGGTCGAGGCCGCACTGGCCTGCGAACATCCAGTGGAAGAACGAGCGTTCCTCGCGCGCGGGAAAGGGCGTGACGATGCGCGGCTGGAGGATGCCGAAGCCTGCGACCACGCGGCGGCGCTGCGCATCGACCTGCGGCGCGTTCAGCGGATGCGCGGCAATCGACACCAGTTCGCGCAGGCTGCCCGGCGGCAGGCCGGTGTCGCTGTCGAGCGTCATCACGTAGCGGATGTCGGTGGCCAATTCCATGCTCGGGCCCAGGCCGAGGCCCAGGCCCTGCGACAGCGGCAGGAAGCCAGTCGCGTCGCCGCTGGCGAGCAGGCGCAGCAGCATTTCGATCTTGCCGCGCTTGCGTTCCCAACCCATCCAGCACTGTTCGGTGTCCGACCAGACGCGCGGGCGGTGCAGCAGCACGAAGCGCGGCGGCATGCCGGCAGCGGCTGGGTGGCGCAGGTTGAGCGCCGCGATGCGCGCGCGCGCGTCGTCGAGCAGGTCGGCATCGCCGGGCATCATGGCCTGCGGCGCGTCACCCCAGTCGGTGACCAGCGCGAACTGGGCCTCGGCTTCGCGGTTGGCAAGCCAGTGAAGCTCGAGCTGGTGGGCGAGGCGCGTGTTGCCGGCCACCGAGCCGAGCAGCGTCGGAATGGCGACCAGCACGCGATGCGCCGCCGGAATGCCCGCCACGAAGTCCAGGCGCGGCAACGGCTGGCTGCGCGTGGCTTCGGCCACAATGCGATGAACCAGTGCCATGACGGCTTCGGACAGCGGCAGGGCCAGCAACGCGAGCGCCATCCAGCCGATCCAGCCCGGTTCGGCGCCATTGCGCAGCTGCATGCCGTGCAGCACAGCGGCCAGCAGCAGCGCCGTGCCCAAGCCGATGCCCAGCAGGTAGACGGGCAGGCGCCACGCGCGTGCGCGTCGGCGCGTCGGGAGCGGCAGCAGGAGCGCCCCCGGCTGCCGGGCCCCCAGGGCCGCGACGAGGTCGGCGTGCCCCTCTCCGAACAGGTGGTAGCCGGCTGTGCGCTTCGCCGTCTGTCGGCGTGGGCCATCGGCATCCTCGGCGGGCATTCCCGCTGAGGCCTCCGCGGCCAGGCGCACCACGGCTTCGGCCACCGCACGCTCGGAGCGTCCGGTGGTGCGTGCCACCTGTTCCATCGCATGCGTGATCTGCTGGCGTGTGAGCTCGCTTTCGCTGGCAAAGCTGGGCAGCGCGCGCAGAACCTGCAGCGACCGGCTCACGGGCTCGATCAGGTCGGCCCATTCGACCTGGCCGATCAACCGCAGCGTCGTGATGATGTTGCCCACCGTGAGGTTGGCCGCCGCCTGCGCCGTCTGCGCGTCGTCGACCAAGGCCGGGCCGTTCGGGCAGTGCCGCTCGGTCCAGGCCAGCAGCGGCGGCGGGGTCTGCGTGCGTTCCACCGGCAGGCGCTGCCAGAGCTGCGCGCAGTAGCTGTCCTGCAGGCCCCGGCTTTCGATGAGGATGTAGAGGGCGTCGAGGTCGGCGGTCGACAGGTGTGCGGACTCGTCCCACGCCGCATGAGCCAGTTCGCGCGCCACCTTGTTCTCGGCAATGCTCTCGGCCAGGCGCCGCAGGTTTTCCAGCAGCACGACGCGCAGTGTCGTTGGCAGAGCCCACAGCTCGCCGAGCGTGAGTTCGTCGATGTCCTGATAGGCGCGAAGAAAAGCGGTGAACAGGTCCTCGTTGAGCACGCTGTCGGTATGGGCGACATAGGCCCAGGCGATGCCGTAGACACGTGGCAACCCGGCCAGCGGCGGTGCCGCCAGCTTGGGCAGGCGCGCGTAATAGCTGCGCGGGACGCCCTCGCGGATCTGCTGGAGCTGCGCCTCGACCAGATGGAAATTGTCGAGCAGCCATTCGGCGGCCGGCAACACGTAGCGCCCGCTTTGCGAGATCGACGCCACGTAGTCGAAGGCGTTGCGCAGCGACTGCAGGTTCGCGTCGACCCGCGGGAAGAAGGGGGCTGTGCCAGGTTCGGCACCACGCTCCTGCACCGCCTGCGCGCGCGCGAGGCTGCGGCCGTGCTGCTCGAAGCGCTGAACGCCGAACAGCTCCGCGCGCACCGGCGCCTGCAACGCGTCGTGCGGCGTCAGGAGCAGGCGGCGGGCGTAAGGGCTGAGGGAGGGAAGGCGGTCGACGATCGAGGGAGCGGCCACGCGCTCAGGCCAGGTTCGACACGCTGATGCCAATGAGTGCTGCGACGCAGGCGATCGTCACGATCCGGCCGGCGGCCACGCTGCGTACCCGCTGCAGGTGATGGCGGGTGGTGAACCATCGGCCCTTGGCCTGGGCACAGTGCTGCATGTGGGAAGCAAGCGCGGCGACGTCATGGCCCACGAAATCGACCGGCGCGCGGACAAGGGAAGACGATTGAGACATGGCGACAGTTCCTGGAAAGACGTATGACACCACCGCGGTTGCGAAAGCTGAAGACGTGGTCACAGGGTACGCGCATGCGAATGGCCTTTTCGAAATGAACCGGCGCGTTCCCCTGTAGGCATTGGCCTGCCTGGCCCGATCACGGCGCGCGGGGAGTCGGTGGTGCAGCACGTTTCCTGGGCGCATGCAGGGACGCGCCACTTTCCTTGCCCGCGCCATGGTGCCGTCCGACAAATTGCTTACAACTTGCCCGCCTATGGTTGCTGCACTGATCCCTGCAACGCACGCCCTACGCCGCTCGATGTCCACTCCGATCCCCGCCGTTCCCCTGCCGACATCGCCCGGGGCCGTGAAAAGAAAGAAGCCGCGCTCGCGACCTGGCCTGTCGATGGCAGCCTGGCGGCAATTCATGGACGTCGCCAAGCCCTACTGGACCGGCGACCAGCGCCGGCAGGCGTGGTCGCTCATGGGCCTGCTGATCGTGCTGATGCTGTGCGAGACGCAACTGGCAGTCATGCTGATCGACAAGACTGGCGAGATGACCTCCGCGCTCGCCGCGCAGGACCGGGACCGCTTCTGGAGCGCCGTGCGCGCCAGCCTTCTGGTGCTTGCTTTCGCCGCGCCGGTGTACGCGTTCTATTACTACATGCGCGACACCTTCTCCAACCACTGGCGGCGCTGGCTCACCGGCCGCTTCCTTGATGGCTACCTCGACGGCCGCAAGTACTACGAGATCGGTTCGCGCGACGACATCGACAATCCGGACCAGCGCATCAGCGAAGACATCAACACCTTCACCGGCCGATCGATCAACTTCCTGCTGATCTTCATCGGTTCACTGATGCAGCTGGTGGCCTTCAGCACCGTGCTCTGGTCCATTTCGCATGTGCTGGTGGCGTTTCTCGCCTGCTACGCGATCGCGGGCACGGTGATCGCGCTCTATGTGTTCGGCGCACCGCTGATTCGGCTGAACTTCTGGCAGGTTCGCCGAGAGGCCGATTTCCGTTTCGGCCTGATGCGGTTTCGCGAGAACGCGGAATCGATTGCCTTCTACCGGGGCGAGGCGCAGGAGCGTGCGCAAATCGACCATCGCTTCCAGGCGGTGATCGCCAACTACACGCGCCTGATCAAGAAGCAACGCTCCCTCAACCTGTTCCAGCGCGCCTTCAGCCAGCTCACGCTGGTCGTGCCCAGCATCATCCTGGCCAATGACGTGCTGTCGGGTGACCTGGAGGTCGGGCGCGCGGTCCAGGCGGCGGGTGCATTTGCTGCCGTGCTCGGGGCGGTTTCGCTCATCGTCGACAACTTCGAGAGCCTGAGCCGTTTTGTCGCCGGCATCGATCGCCTCCATGTGCTAGCCCAGGGCGTGCTGAAGACGCCTGCCGCGGACCGCGCGCCAGTGCCGGCGCAGCCGAAGGCGGGGGGGCCGGTTGCAGGATCGGCTTGCCTGGCGGGGCAGGGCGACCTGCCGCCAGTGACGGAAATCCGCAGCGAAATGGGCGACGAACTGGCGGTCGATCGCCTCACGCTGCACACGCCGCAGTTCGGCCGGCTGCTCGTCAAGGACCTGAGCCTGGCGCTCAAGCCGGGCGAGGGCCTGCTGATCACTGGCGCGAGCGGCTGCGGCAAGAGTTCGCTGCTGCGCACCATTGCCGGCCTCTGGCGTACCGGCACGGGCACCGTGCACCATCCACCACTCGATGACATCTTCTTCCTGCCGCAGCGCCCCTACATGCAATCGGGCACATTGCGCAGCCAGATCCTCTACCCGGCACGCGACTCGGCCTTGACCGACGCGCACCTGCTGGCGCTGCTGGACGACGTGCAGCTGGGCGAGCTCGCCGCGCGCACCGGCGGTCTGGATGCCGTGCACGACTGGGAAAAACTGCTGTCGATGGGCGAGCAGCAGCGCCTGGCGTTCGCACGCGTGCTGGTGCGCCAGCCGCGCGTGGCGATCCTCGACGAGGCCACCAGCGCGCTGGACAGCGCCAACGAGGCGGCGCTCTACCAACGCTTGCGCGACAGCGGCACCACGCTCATCAGCATTGCGCACCGTGCGGCTGTGCTCAAGTACCACACGCACGTGCTGCAGTTGCGTGGTGGGGGCGAGTGGCAATTGCACGCAGCCAGCGACTATCTGTTCGATCAGTGAAGGCTTGGCGCCCGCCCGGCGTCAGCCCGTGTTGCGCAGCCCCGCGGCCACGCCGTTGATCGAGATGTGGATGCCGCGCTGGAGGCGCTCGCCGCCGTCGCCTGCACGGTAGCGGCGCATCAGTTCGACCTGCAGGTGGTGCAGCGGGTCGATGTATGGAAAACGGTGGCGCACCGAGCGCTGCAGCTCCGCATTGCCTTCGAGCCGTTGCTTCGCGCCGGTGATCAGCGTGAGCGCGTCGGACGTGCGGTGCCATTCGCTCTCGATCATCGCGAACACCTTCTGGCGCAGCTTGCGGTCGCCCACCAGTTCGGAATAGCGCGAGGCCAGTGCCAGGTCGCTCTTGGCCAGCACCATGTCCATGTTCGACAGCAGCGTGCGGAAGAAAGGCCATTGCGCGTACATGCGCTGCAGCAGCGCCTGGCGTTCCTTGCGCTCGGCCGCGTTCGCGGCCCCGCCGACGAAGCTTTCGATCGCCGAACCGAAGCCGTACCAGCCCGGCAGCGTCAGGCGGCACTGGCCCCAGCTGAAGCTCCAGGGCACCGCGCGCAGGTCCTCGATCCTGTGGCTCGGGTTGCGCGATGCGGGGCGCGAGCCGATGTTCAGCTCCGCGATTTCGCGGATCGGCGTGGAGCCGAAGAAGTAGTCACCAAAGCCCGGTGTCTCGTAGACCAGCTTGCGGTACGCAGCCATGCTGGCGCTCGACAGTTCCGCCGCGGTCGACAGGAAGGCGGCCGGCGCCGACTTGCCCTGGGGCAGCAGCGTGGCCTCCAGCGTGGCGGCAACCAGTGTCTCGAGGTTGCGCCGGCCGATCTCGCGGTTGGCGTACTTCGAGCCGATCACCTCGCCCTGTTCGGTCAACCGGATCTGGCCGCGCACCGTGCCCGGTGGCTGCGCGAGGATGGCCTGGTAGCTCGGGCCACCGCCGCGGCCGACCGTGCCGCCGCGGCCGTGGAACATCCGCAGCCGGATCGGGTTGCTCGTGCCTTTGTTGAGCTCGTCGAACAGCGCCGCCAGCGCCAGCCCGGTGCGATAGAGCTCCCAGTTGCTGGTGAAGATGCCTCCGTCCTTGTTGCTGTCGCTGTAGCCCAGCATCACATCCTGCAGCCCGCCCGAGCGCTGGACCAGCGCCTGGATGCCGGGCAGCGCATAGAAGGCCCGCATGATCGGCGCCGCGTTGCGCAGGTCCTCGATGGTCTCGAACAGTGGCACGACGATCAGGTCGTTCGTCGCATTGCCGTCCAGGGTGCCGCGCAGCAGGCCGACTTCCTTTTGCAGCAGCAGCGCCTCGAGCAGGTCGCTCACCGTCTCGGTGTGGCTGATGATGTAGTGGCGGATGGCCGCCGCGCCATAGCGCGCGCGTGCCGTGCGGGCCGCCGTGAAGATCGCCAGTTCGCTGCGCGTGAGCGGGGAGTAGTCGACGTCGGGCACCCGCAGTGGACGGGCCTCGTCGAGCAGGCGCACCAGCAGCGCCTGCTTGTCTTCTTCGGCGAGCGCCGCATAGTCCGCCTCGATGCGTGCGTGCTGGAGCAGCTCGGCGATTACCGCTTCGTGCTTGTCGGAACTCTGGCGCAGGTCGACGGTGGCCAGGTGGAAGCCGAACACCTCGACGGCGCGGATCAGCGGACCCAGGCGGTGGCCGACGAGCGCTGCGCCGTGCTTGTCGGCCAGTGAATCGGACACCGTGTGCAGGTCGGCCAGGAATTCTTCGGCCTGGGCGTACGGGTTCTGCGGCGCGACCGCATGGCGCGCGGCCTCGCCTCCGGTCAGCGCGCGCAGCGTGGCGGCCAGACGCGAATAGACGCCGGTGAGGGCGCGACGATAGGGTTCGTCGACGCGATGTTCGTTCTGGTCGGGCGAGCGCTCGGCGAGCGCCTGCATTTCCACCGACACATCGACCAGCGTGGCCGACAGCGACAGCTCGCCGCCCAGGTAGTGCACCTCGGTCAGGTAATGGCGCAGCACCAGTTCCGACTGGCGGCGCAGCGCGTACTCCAGCGTGTCGGCCGTCACGTTCGGGTTGCCGTCGCGGTCGCCGCCGATCCACTGGCCCATGCGCAGGAAGGGCGCAATGCCGGTGTGGCCGAGCTCGCGCTCCAGCTCGGCGTACACGCGCGGGATTTCGCGCAGGAAGGTGGCCTCGTAATAGCTCAACGCGTTCTCCACCTCGTCGGCGACCGTGAGCTTGGAAAAGCGCAGCAGCCGGGTCTGCCAGAGCTGGGTGACGCGGGTGCGCATCTGGGCCTCGTTGGCCGCGTAGTCGAGCGGCGTGAGCGCGTCCTTGCTGCCGGCGTAGGCGCGCTGGCGCAGGCCGATCTCGTCGCGCGCGGTCAGCAACTGGGCGATGGCGCGTTCGGCATCGAGGATGCTCTTGCGCTGCACTTCCGTCGGGTGCGCGGTGAGCACCGGCGACACGTAGCTCTGCGCCAGCGACGCCACCACCGCCTCGGGCGACACGCCGGCCTTGCGGATGCGCGCCAGCGCGGTCTGCAGACTGCCATCGGCGCTCTCGCCGGCACGGTCGGCCTCGGTGCGGCGGCGGATCTGGTGGCGGTCCTCGGCCAGGTTGGCCAGGTGGCTGAAGTAGGTGAAGGCGCGGATCACGCGCACCGTCTCGGCCGCGCTCAGCCCCTTGAGCAGGGTCTTGAGCGCGCGGTCGGCGGCCTGGTCGGCATCGCGGCGGAACGCCACCGAGAGGGTGCGCACCTTCTCGACCAGCGCATAGGTGGCTTCTCCCTCCTGTTCGCGGATCACGTCACCGAGGATGCGGCCGAGCAGCCGGATATCGTCGATGAGCGGCTGGTCCTCGCGGAGTGGGCGCTTGGGCGGCGGCGTTGTCTTCTTGGCTGTGGTCATTCGCGTTGCTTTCCTCGTCGGAGTGGCGCCGCGAGCAAGGCTGCGGCGCAAAATGCTAGCATCCCCCGGGTTCCAACCATCAGGTACCGAGGCTTTGAGCAACATCGTGATCGCGACGCGCGAAAGCCGTCTGGCCCTCTGGCAGGCCGAGCATGTGCGCGGACTCCTGCAAGAAAGAGGCCACACCGTCGAACTGCTGGGCATGACCACCCGCGGCGACCAGATCCTGGACCGCACGCTGAGCAAGGTCGGCGGCAAGGGTCTGTTCGTCAAGGAGCTGGAGCTCGCGCTGGAGGAGGGCCGGGCCGACATCGCCGTGCATTCGCTCAAGGACGTGCCCATGGCACTGCCCGAAGGCTTCACGCTGGCGTGCGTGCTCGAACGCGAAGACCCGCGCGACGCCTTCGTGTCGCCCCACTATGCCGCGCTGGACGCCTTGCCGCAGGGCGCGGTCGTCGGCACCTCCAGCCTGCGGCGCGTGGTGCTGCTGCGCGCGCTGCGTCCGGACCTGCGCATCGAGCCGCTGCGGGGCAACCTTGACACGCGCCTGCGCAAACTCGACGAGGGCCAGTACGACGCGATCGTGCTGGCTGCAGCCGGCCTCAAGCGCCTGGGTCTCGAACACCGCATCCGTACCGCCTTTGCCCCCGAGGTGATGCTGCCGGCCGCTGGCCAGGGCGCGCTGGGCATCGAGGTGCGCACGACGCGCAGCGACCTGATCGAGCTGCTCGCTCCGCTCGTGCACCCGACCGACTGGCTCGCCACCGCCGCCGAACGCGCGGTCAGCCGTGCGATGGGCGGCAGCTGTTCGATGCCGCTGGCCGCGCACGCGCAGTGGCAGCCCGACGGCACGCTGCGCATCGACGCCGCGTGGGGTGACACCGAAGGCGTGTTGCCGCTGGTTCATGTGCATGCGCAGGCAGACACCGCCGATTTCGAACAGGCCGAGGCCCTGGGCCAGTCGGCAGCCCTGCGCCTGCGCGAGGCTGGCGCCCACTGACGATGAACGTGCCGGTGCGGCGGCTGATCGTCACGCGACCCGCTGCCGAGGCTGCGCGATGGGTGCAGGCCCTGCGCGAGGCCGGCATCGATGCCGTGGCGTTGCCGTTGATCGACATTGCGCCTGTCCAGGACGATCGGGCGCTGTGTGCCGCGCGCGACCGGCAGGCCGACTACGACGCGCTGATGTTCGTCAGCGCCTCGGCCGTGTCGCACTTTTTCGGTGGAACGCCTGACAGGACGTCCGACCGGCCTTTCATGCTGCGGACCGGGCCGGCGGCGGCCTACCCACGTTGCTGGTCCACCGGTCCCGGCACAGCGCGCGCACTGCGCGAGGCCGGCGTTCCCGCCGCAGCCATCGACACGCCCGGCCAAGACGCGGGCCAGTTCGATTCCGAGGCGCTCTGGGCTGTGGTGCGGCCACAGATCCGACCTGGCACGCGCGTGCTCATCGTGCGGGGTGGCGACGCCGCCGGCCTTGCCACGGGGCGCGACTGGCTGGCCCGTCAGATCGCGTCGGAGGGCGGCGAGGTCGATACCGCCGTCGCTTACCGCAGGCTGGCGCCGGCCTTCGGTGCTGCCGAACGGGCACTGGCCGCCGAAGGGGCTTCAGGCCGCGCACGCTGGCTGTTCAGCAGTTCGGAGGCCATCGGCAACCTGCGCCTTGCGATGCCGGCGCAGACCTGGGGCGCAGCCTGCGCCCTGGCGACGCACGCGCGCATCGCCCAGGCGGCGCGCGATGCGGGTTTTGGCGTGGTGTGCGGCGTGCCGGCCGGCCTTCCTGCGTTGATCGCCTCGATAGAATCCCTCGCATGAGCGCTGCCCCCCCGAACGAAGACGCCGTGCCGAATCCTGCATCGATCTCCGCATCGATCTCCGCGCCTCCAACGACCCTGCCCGCCGTGGTGCCGCCGTCGCAGGCCGCCGCGTTGCTGCTGTCGCGCATCGGCATCGGCCTGCTTGCGCTGCTGGTGCTGATCGCCTTGGTGATGACTTTGGTGCTGTGGCAGAAGGTCAACGGCATGCAGGAGCAGCTCGCGCGCCAGAGCGCCGACGCCCTGGCGCAGTCGCTGGAGGCTCGCACGCTGGCCCGGCAGGCTGCCGACACGGTGCGCGATGTGGGCGGGCGCGTGGCGCTGACCGAGACGCGCGTGGCCGAGGTGGCCCTCCAGCGCGTTCAGCTCGAAGAACTCATGCAGAGCCTGTCGCGCTCGCGCGACGAGAACCTGGTCGTCGACATCGACTCGACCCTTCGTACCGCGCTGCAGCAGGCGCAGGCCACGGGCAATGTCGAGCCCCTGCTCGCTGCGCTCAAGGCGAGCGACCTGCGCATCACGCGCGCTGCCCAGCCGCGGCTGGCGCCGTTGCAGCGCGCCATGCAGCGCGACATCGACCGGTTGCGTTCGGGTGCCAACAGCGACGGTGCCGATGCACTCCAGAAAATCGACGAGCTGCTGCGCGGCGTGGACGACATGCCGCCGCTCAACCATGTGACCGCCATGCGCGGGACCGGTGCGAGCACCTGGCAGGGCGAGGCCGTGCCGACCGATGCGCCCTGGTGGCAGCGCTGGCTGGTGAGCATCGGCAACGAGGCGCGCTCGCTGGTGCGGGTGGGGCGCATCGAGCGCCCGGAAGCCGTGCTGCAGACGCCTGACCAGACCTTCTTCCTGCGCGAGAACCTCAAGCTCAAGCTGCTCAACGCGCGGCTGGCATTGCTGTCGCGCCAGGTTGACACGGCCCGCAGCGAACTGGCCACGGTGTCGGCCGCGATCAACCGGTACTTCGACCCGGCGTCGCGCCGCGTGCAGTCGGCGGCCACGCTGCTGCAGCAATTGCAGTTGCAGGTGCGCACGACCGAGCCCGTGCGCATCGACGAAACCCTGGCCGCACTGGCCACCGCCGCTGCGGGTCGCTGATGCGCGCCGCACTCTGGCTTCTCGCGCTTTTCGGCATCGCGGCTGCGGTGGCGCTGTTCGCGGGCAACAACCAGGGCACGATCACCGTGTTCTGGGCGCCCTGGCGCGTCGACCTGTCGTTGAATCTCGTGCTGTTGCTCATCGGCGCGACCTTCGTGCTGCTGCACGGCGCGCTGCGGGCGCTGGCCGCGCTCTTTGCCCTGCCGCATCAGGCGCGGCAATGGCGCGTGCAGCAAAAGGAACGCGCCCTGCATGCGTCGGTGCTCGACGCCATCGTCCAGTTGACGGCCGGGCGGTTCTCGCGCGCCCGCAAGGCGGCGCTGGCTGCGCTCGCGCAGGAAAAAAACCTGGCGGCGATGGACGTCGCGCTGCCGCAGGCGTTGCAGGTGCGCGTGCTGTCGCATCTGCTGGCGGCCGAGAGCGCCCAATCCCTGCAAGACCGCAGCGCGCGCGATGCGCATCTGCAGCTTGCCCTCAACGAAAGTGCCGAACGCGGCACCCTGAGTCCTGAAATGCGCGAGGGCGTCAAGCTGCGTTCGGCGCGCTGGGCACTTGAAGACCGTGATCCCTCGGCCACGCTGGCACGCCTGCAGGAACTGCCCCAGGGTGCCCAGCGCCGCACGTTGGCGCTGCGCCTGTTGCTCAAGGCGGCGCGCCAGGACGGTCGCACGCAGGAAGCGCTGGAAACCGCCCGTCTGCTGGCCAAGCACCGTGCCTTTTCCGAGGTGGCCGCCCGGAGCATCGTGCGCGGGCTGGCAACCGAACTGCTGTCGGGTGCGCACGATCCTGCACAGCTCATGCGCGCCTGGGATCAGCTTGAAAGGTCCGAGCGCCTGATGCCGGAGGTGGCCATCCAGGCGGCCCACCGCATGGTGCTGCTTCACGGTGACCTGGCTGTTGCGCGCGGTTGGCTGTTGCCCGCTTGGGAACGCATGGTGGAGCACCCGCCCGCGCACCCCCAGGCGCTCAGTGAAGGGTTGCGTGTCAAGCTGGCCCGTGCGCTGGAGGCCGGCCTCGATTCCGTCGATGCCGAGTGGCTGGCCCGCATCGAAACCGCCCAGCGCAATGATCCGAGCGATGCCAACCTGCAATACCTCGCTGGCATGGCCTGCATGAAGCGCCAGCTCTGGGGCAAGGCGCAGCAGCTTCTGATGCAGGCCGGCAACGGCCTGCAGGATGTGGGCCTGTATCGGCGCGCCTGGTTGACGCTGGCCGAACTGGCCGAGGCAAGGGGTGACGAGGCACAGGCGCTGGTCGCCTGGAAGCGCGCTGCGCAGGCCGACAATCGCTGACGACGCCGTGGTCCGGGGCCTGCTGCAGACGGCCTCGGTACGCGATCCGCCTCAAGCCGGCGATGCGGACGGTTCGGCTTTGGGGTAGGGCGGCACATGACCGCCCAGTGCCAGGAAACTCGCCACGTTGAGCATGAGTTCGAGATCGACCTGCGCTGGGTCACGAGGGACCATGTCGTAATGGCAGAGTGTGCCGAGGATCGTGCCTTCGCTGTCCATCACCGGCACGCCGCAATACGACTGCACTTCCTGGCGCGCCGGGTGCGCATTCAGGCGCGCGTCGACCAGCGCATGGGGCGTCTGGAAGGGCTGGCCTGATTCCCGTACGTAGCAGCAGTAGGTCGCGTTGTCAGGCACCTCCTGAGCGGTCATTGACTCGGGATTCTCGCGGTCGTAGTGCACCACGGCATTGGCTTTGCCGTTCTCGAAGCGCCAGATGCCGATGAAACGGTAGTCGGTTCGCTTGACCAGACAGGCCAAGGCCTCGCGCAGGCCTTCCAGGCGAAGAGTGACGACAAAGTCGGCGAAGGTGCGGCTGTTCTGGGGGTCCATGGTCGACGTGGGATGAAGACCCGGGATTTTAGGGGGACTTCTGATGCGACTTCATGTGAAAAAACCGGCACAAGGCCGGTTCTTTGGGCATCAGCGCGCGCAGGCGGCGCGCTGATGCAGGCGGCAGCGTCCGCCGGTTCAGGCGGGCGTGGTGTTGCCGTCCTGCGCCTTTTCGAAGGGCAGCTTCATGCCTTGCAAATCCAGGCGTGTTTCCACCAACACCAGGGGGCCGACGTCCAGCACGACTGCCGGAGGACGTTCGCGAGGCACATGTGCCGGCTTGATTTCCGCCGCCATGGCCGCCTGGGCCTGTGCGATGCGCTCGGGGTTGGAATTGACCCACTGAAGGCCAGAGCCTTCAGCGATCTGTGCCAGCTCACCCAGCGGCATCTCGAAGGCCTGAACCTTCGGCAGTGCATGTGCGCTTGCAGGGGCAGGTGCTGCGCTGGCGACCGGTGCAGCAGCAACAGCGGCGGGTGCCGCTGCCGCCACGGCGCGTTCCACCGGCGCTGCGGCTGGCGCAACGGCAGCGACGCGCTCGACCGGGCGCGGCGCCACGGCGTCGGCAGCTGCGGTGGGCTGTTCGGTCGTGGTCTGCACCTGCGGTGCCGCCACGGGAGCCCGTGCCGCAAAGTAGGACGTTGCCGGGGGGGCGTCTGCCGATGCGCTGAGGTCCGAACGCTCCAGGTGCTCGTCGCTGCGCTGCACCGTTGCCGGCGTGCTGCGGAAATCACCGTCTGGCGCCGCAGCTTGCGGTGCATCGGTCTCTTCCCGCGGGCTGCGTTCGCGGCGGTCACGGCCGTAGCGGTCGCGTGAGCGGCCGCGGCGTTCGTCGCCATCGCGGCGCGGTGCGGCATCGCTCGGTGCGTCGCCGACCGAGCCTTCCAACGGGGCGCCTTCGGTCGAAGGTGCTGGGGCGTCGGCTTCGAGGTTGCGTGGCGCATCGCCATTGCGGCGCTCGCGGCGGCCATCGTTGCGGTCACCGCGGGGTGGGCGGTCCTCGCGGGGTGCGCGTTCTTCACGAGGCGCGCGCTCCATGCGCTCGCCTTCGAGCGGCTGTGCTGCGTCTGCAGCCAGCTCGCGGGGCGCATCGCCGTTGCGATCGACCTGGCGGTCGCCACGCTCACCGCGTTCTGCGCGGTCGCCGCGCTCACGGCGAGCGCGTGGTGCGCGTTCCAGCGGCGCGCCGTTGGCATCGACCAGGCCGGTGGGAATCAGCGTCTGACCTTCGGCCTGCGCTTCACCCGTGTCTAGCGTCACCACGCGCGATTCGCCGTCACGGCGTTCGCCGCGACCACCGCGACGGGGTTCGCGGGGCTCGCGGCCCTCGCGCCCTTCACGTGGTTCGCGGGGCTCACGCACGGGGGCATCGGCACGCACGTCACCGCGGGCTTCGCGAACGTCGCGGCGCGGCTCACCGGCGCGGCCTTCACCGCCACGCCCTTCAGCCGTACGACCGTCACGGACTTCGCCATTGCGGCCATCGCCACGACCATTGCGACGCTCGCCGTCGCGGCCGCCACGGCCACCGCGCCGCGCATCGCCTTCACGCGGTGGGCGGGCTTCGCCGTCACGCGCCGGGCGGCCATCACGGCCATCGCGACGCGTTGGCTTGGGGGCTTCCACCGGGATGGCCGATGGCATTGCATCGGATGTGCTCGCTGGCGCAGCGGCTGGAGCACCCATGCCGAACAGCTTCTTGATGAAGCCCATGAAGCCGGCTTCGGCCGGTGCGGGCGCCGGGGTCGGTGCCTGTACCGGAGCGGGTGCCGGGCGCGCGGCCGCTGGTGCGGCCGGTGCGCTGACGGGCGCGCGCACTGGCTCGGCCTTGGGCGGCACGACCGGAGCCGGTGCGTCGGGCAGCACGCCCTTGATCACCGGCGTCTGCTTGTTGGTCGGTTCCTGCGAGCGGCGCGTGACCGAGGTCGGGTCTTCCACCTCTTCGGCCATCTTGTAGCTGGCTTCGATGTGGTCGAGGCGCGGGTCGTCGTGCTTGAGGCGTTCGAGTTTGTAGTGGGGCGTCTCGAAGGTCTTGTTGGGCACCATCAGCACGGTCACGCGCTGCTTGAGCTCGATCTTGGCAATCTCGGGGCGCTTCTCGTTCAGCAGGAACGAGGCGACCTCGACCGGCACCTGGACGTGCACGGCGGCCGTGTTGTCCTTGAGGCACTCCTCCTGGATGATCCGCAGGATCTGAAGCGCGCTCGATTCGGTGTCTCGGATGTGGCCCGAGCCGCCGCAACGGGGGCAGGGGATCGACGATCCTTCCGACAGCGCCGGCTTCAGGCGCTGGCGGCTCATTTCCATCAGGCCGAACTTGCTGATCGAGCCGAACTGCACCCGGGCGCGGTCTTGGCGCAGCGCATCGCGCAGGCGGCTTTCGACTTCGCGGCGGTTCTTCGACTCGTCCATGTCGATGAAGTCGATGACGATCAGGCCGCCCAGGTCGCGCAGGCGCATCTGGCGGGCCACTTCGTCGGCGGCTTCGAGGTTGGTGCGGGTGGCGGTCTCTTCGATGTCGCCGCCCTTGATGGCGCGGGCCGAGTTGACGTCGACCGAAACCAGCGCTTCGGTGTGGTCGATCACGATGGCGCCGCCTGAAGGCAGCTGCACGGTGCGCGCGTAGGCCGATTCGATCTGGTGCTCGATCTGGAAGCGGCTGAACAGCGCCGCGTCGTCGCGGTAGCGCTTCACGCGGGCGGCATGTTCGGGCATGACGTGTGCCATGAACTGCTGGGCCTGTTCGTAGATGTCGTCCGTGTCGATCAGGATGTCACCGATGTCGTGATTGAAGTAGTCACGGATGGCGCGGATGACGAGCGACGATTCCTGGTAGATCAGGAACGCGCCCTTGCCGCCCTTGGCCGCGCCGTCGATGGCGCTCCAGAGCTTGAGCAGGTAGTTCAGGTCCCATTGCAGTTCGGGGGCCGAGCGGCCGATGCCGGCGGTGCGCGCGATGATGCTGGCGCCCTTGGGGTACTCCAGCTGGTCCATCGCCTCCTTGAGCTCGGCACGATCCTCGCCCTCGATGCGGCGGCTGACACCGCCGCCGCGCGGGTTGTTGGGCATCAGCACGACGTAGCGGCCGGCCAGCGAGATGAAGGTGGTCAGGGCCGCGCCCTTGTTGCCGCGCTCTTCCTTTTCGACCTGGACGGTGAGTTCCTGGCCTTCGCGGATCGCGTCCTGGATGCGGGCCTGGCTGGCCGACACCCCTTCGGCGAAGTACTGCTTGGAGATTTCCTTGAACGGCAGGAAGCCGTGGCGGTCTTCGCCGTAGTCGACGAAACAGGCTTCGAGCGACGGCTCGACGCGCGTGACGACCGCCTTGTAGATATTGCCCTTGCGCTGTTCGCGCCCTTCGATTTCGATTTCGTAGTCGAGGAGCTTCTGCCCGTCGACGATGGCCAGGCGGCGCTCTTCGGGCTGCGTGGCGTTGATCAACATCCGCTTCATGATGCGTTGTCCTTATAGGTATGCGTATTCACCGGCCCATGACGGGCCAACGATGCACGGACGACGCCTGCGAAACGAGGGGGAATTGCCGTTGGTCCGGGTTGTCGTGGCCGACGCGCGTGCGCGTTCGGCCGGCTTGGGCTTCAGCTCAAGGACAGCAAGGGTGGGGGCGCATGGATGGGGGCGAGCCCGAGGCGGTGTTGACGTGTCGCGGGTGGCGCGACAGGTTGCGCAGGGGTAGCGCGCGCTGCAGACGATTCAATGCCGGAGGCCACTGGCCACAGCCAGGTGGGCCAACGCAGGCACATTTGAATCAGCAGCATCAACACAAGTGGACTCGCTTCGATCCGCCGGTAGCTGTAAGGCTGCCGGCTGGGTATTCCGTATCGGTGTTTCGTGGGCGTCGGCTTGACTGGGGCACCCGGTTTTGCCACTTTGCGCTGGAGCGCGGGGTTTGCAATGGGGTGCCAAAGCGGCATCGACCTCACCGTGCGTTTGATCGTGCTCTAAACTTCTGTCTAATCAAGCACTTACAAGAACGCACTGGTGAAAAACATTATAGGTGCGAAGCCGGAGTCCGCGGTGGCGGAAGTTCGTTTTCTGACAGTCGATGACGAATCGGCCGGCCAGCGACTCGACAACTTCCTCTTCCGCCATCTCAAGGGCGTCCCCAAGACCCACGTCTACCGGATCATCCGGTCGGGCGAGGTGCGCATCAACAGGGGCCGCGCGCAGGCCGAAAGCCGGCTGGCGGTCGGCGACCTGGTTCGACTGCCGCCCGTGCGCGTGGCCGCGCGCGCGGAGGAAGGCGCCACGCCTGCGGCGCCCGCACGCGAATTCCCGCTGCTGCTGGAAGACGATGCGCTCATTGCCATCGACAAGCCGGCCGGCGTGGCCGTGCACGGGGGCAGCGGTGTCAGTTTCGGGGTGATCGAACAACTTCGCACCGCGCGGCCGACCGCCCGCTTCCTGGAACTCGTGCACCGGCTCGACCGTGAAACGTCCGGCATCCTGCTGGTGGCCAAGAAGCGCAGCGCCCTGACCGCGCTGCAGGATCAGTTCCGCGAGCGCGAGACCGGCAAGACCTACCTGGCGCTGGTCGAGGGCGCCTGGCCGGCCAACCGCAAGGTGCTGGATTCGTCGCTGGCCAAGTACCTGCTGCCGAGCACCAAGGGCTCGACCGAGCCGGGCGAGCGCCGCGTGCGCGTGGTCGCCAAGGACCATCCAGACGCCATGCGTGCGCTGACGCTGGTGCGCGTTCTGGGCAGCCTGGCGCTGCCGGGCGATGGCCGCACGCTGTCGCTGCTGGCGGTGACCATCAAGACCGGCCGCACCCACCAGATCCGCGTGCACCTGGCCTCCGCAGGGCATGCCATCGTCGGCGACGACAAATACGGCGATTTCGAGCGCAACCGCGCCTTGCAGAAGTTCGGTGTCAAGCGCATGTTCCTGCATGCCTGGCGCCTCCAGTTCAACCACCCCGCGAGCGGCGAACGCACGGCGCTGCAGGCCGATCTGCCGCCCGAGCTGCAGGCGCTGATGACGCCGCCGCTGCGCGAAGCGCTCGCCCAAGCCCCTGTGCCTACCTCTCATGACTGATTCCCGACCCCGCCGTTTCGACCTCATTGCCTTCGACTGGGACGGCACCCTCTACGACTCCACCCGGCTGATCGCGCGCTGCATCCAGTTGGCGGTGGTCGACGTGGGCGGCACCATGCCCAGTGAACGCGATGCCGCCTGGGTCATTGGCCTCGGCCTGGGCGAGGCGCTGGCCCGCGCGGCGCCCGACGTTCCCAAGGAGAAATATCCGGAGCTGGGTGCGCGCTACCGCTACCACTACCTCAAGCACCAGGACGACATCGTTCTGTTCGAGGGCGTATTGCCGATGCTCGAGGCACTCAAGGCGCGTGGCCACCTGCTGGCCGTTGCCACCGGCAAGTCGCGCCGCGGTCTCAACGAGGCCTTGGCGACGGCCGCGTTGCGCCATTGTTTCGACGACTCGCGCACCGCCGACGAAACGCACGGCAAACCGCATCCGCGCATGCTGCTGGAGCTGATGGAAGCGCTGGACGTGCCGGCCGAGCGCACGCTGATGATCGGCGACACCACCCACGACCTGCAGCTTGCGCTCAACGCGGGCTGCGCCAGCGTCGGCGTGAGCTACGGGGCGCACGAACCGCAGAGCTTCGATGCGCTGCAACCGTTGTTTGTAGCCCACTCCGTCAGCAGCCTGTCGGCATGGCTGCTCGACAATGCCTGACGCCTGGTACGCCTCCGACCCACCGCTTTTCCCCGTCACCCGCCCCCATGAGTGAAGAAGTCATCCCCCTGTGCAACGCCGCCGACCTCGGCGAAGGTGGTTTGGCGGTGCCTTTCGACGTGGTGTACGGCGGCGAGAGCTGCCGTGCCTTTGCGGTGCGTTTCGAAGGTCGGCCTCATGCCTACCTTAACCGCTGCAGCCACGTCGCCATGGAAATGGACTTCCAGCCCGACCGTTTCTTCGACGACTCCGGCCAGTGGCTGCTGTGTGCCACCCATGGTGCGGCGTACAGCCCCGAGACCGGCGAATGCGCAGGCGGCCCCTGCCGAGGTGGCCTCGTGAAGATCGCCCTGAGCGAGCGCGATGGCGTGGTCCACTGGCATACTGCCCCGAACCTTCGCCCGCTGGCCTTCTAGACAAGACATTCAACCGACATGACCGATCCCACGCGCCGGGAACCCGAGGGCTTCGAGCCCTTTGAACGCACGGTCCCTCTTTCTTCCTCTTCTGCTTCGACCCCCTCCATGGCCAACAACGACCCCACTTCCCAAACCGGCTGGGAACGCGCGACGCTGGAAAAGCTCGCCTTCGCCGCTCTGCGTGAGCAGAAGTCCACGCGCCGGTGGAAGACCTTCGTCCGGCTGTCGTGGCTCGCCTTCTTCATCTTCCTGGCCTGGTTTGCGCTGGCACGTGGCACCGCAACGACCACGACCACCACCGCGCACACCGCCGTCGTCGAGATCAAGGGCGAAATCGCCAACGGCGCCGATGCGAGTGCCGAATTCGTGATCGCCGCCATGAAGACCGCCTTCGAGGATGCGAGCGCCAAGGGCGTGATCCTGCTGATCAACTCGCCCGGCGGCAGCCCGGTGCAGGCCGGCATCATCAACGACGAAATCCGCCGCCTGAAGGCCAAGCACAACAAGCCGGTGTATGCGGTGGTCGAGGAGACGTGTGCCTCGGCGGCCTACTACATTGCCGCTGCCACCGACAAGATCTACGTGGACAAGGCGAGTATCGTGGGCAGCATCGGCGTGCTGATGGACGGCTTCGGTTTCACCGGGCTGATGGACAAGGTCGGCGTCGAGCGCCGGCTGCTCACTGCCGGCGAGAACAAGGGCTTCCTCGACCCGTTCAGCCCGATGAACGATGCCCAGCGCGCCCATGCGCAGCAGATGCTCGACCAGATCCATGCGCAGTTCATCAACGTGGTCAAGACCGGACGCGGCGACCGCCTGAAGCTCGACACGCCCGGCCTCTTCAGCGGCTTGTTCTGGAGCGGCCAGCAGGCTGTCGACCTCGGCCTGGCCGACCAGTTGGGCAACGTCGACTTCGTGGCGCGCGAGGTCATCAAGGCCGAGGACGTGATCGACTACACCCGCCGCGACAACGTGGCCGAAAAGCTGGCCAAGAAGTTCGGCGCGGCCTTTGCCGATGCCTCGGTGAGCGCCATGCGCACGTTGCCCGCGCTGCGCTGACCCCCCTGCGGTGCCCCTCTGCGGTGTCTTCAGGCCGAAGGTGGTGGATTGGCATGGCGCGCCGATGCCGCCAGGGCCAGTGCGAACATCACCACCACGCCCAGTGCGGCCGTCAGTGAACTGACGCGCGCGAGCAGGCCGATCAGCGGCGGCCCGACCATGAAGCCGAGGTAGGCGAGGGCGGACACCGCGGCGATGCCGCGTGCCGGATCGACGCCCGGCACCCGTGCCGAGGCGGAGAACAGGATCGGCACCACATTGGCGAAGCCGACCCCGACGCCGGCAAATCCCACCAGCGCAATCCACGGCGTGGCCGTCACAAGCACCAGTGCCATCGACGCCGCTGCCACCAGCGCGCTGGCGCGCAGCAGCACGGCGGGCTCGAAGCGCGCGCGCAGGGCGTCGCCGCCGAAGCGTGTGGCGGCCATGGCGGCAGAGAAGCTGGCATAGGCCAGCGCGGCCTGCTGCTGCGGACTGCCCAGCTCCTGCTGCAGATAGAGCACGCTCCAGTCGTAAATGGCGCCTTCGGCGATCAGGCCGAGCGCGGCCAGCACGCCAAGCACGGCAAGGGTGCCGCGAGGCAGGCGAAAGCCGTGGTTGCCGCCCGCCGAGGCCGTGGCTTCCCGGGGCAGCATCGCGGTGGACGACAGCATCACGGTGAGCGCCATGACGCCTGCGACCAGCAACAGATGGTGTTGCGGCTGCAGACCTGCGGCCAGCGCGGCCCCGCCGGTCACGGCGCCGGCCATGCCGCCCAGGCTGAACATGCCGTGCATGCCGCTCATCAGCGTCTGGTGGCCGTGCAGTTCCAGTTGCGAGGCTTCGGTGTTGATGGCCACGTCGAACACGCTTGTCACCACGCCGAACAGGCCCAGCAGCGCGAGCAGCGCGCTGTAGCCCGGCATGGCGATGAGGCCGGCGAGCAGCAGCGCATAGACCACGCCGCAGGCCGTGGCCACGCGACGCGCGCCGTGGCGGCCGATCCACTGGCCTGCGCGTGTCAGTCCCAGCAGCGCACCCACGCCCGCCGCCAGCATGGCCAGCCCGAGCGCCGCCTCGTCGACGCCGTAGTGCGCCTTCACCGTGGGTATGTGCACGCCCCAGGTCGCGAAGATGAAGCCGGAAGCGAAGAAAAGGCCGCGCGTGGCCCAGCGCGTACGCGCGGTGACGATCGCCTTCATCCTTTAGCGCCCGATCGCAAAGACGGCGGGTGCGCGCTGGTCACCTTCGGCCTTCTGCGAACGCCAGGCCTTGACGGTCTGGCTGCAGGTGGTGGCACTGGCCAGCGTGATGCCGCGCGCGACCGCCAGCCGTGTGTTGTGCTGCAGTGTCTGCAGCAGCGCCTGCAGCACCGCGGCGTTTCGGTAGGGCGTTTCGATGAAGAGTTGGGTCTGGCCGCTGCGCAGCGCCAGGGCCTCCAGCTCGCGGATGCGCTGCGTGCGGGCGTCGGCGTCCTGCGGGAGGTAGCCCACGAAGGCGAAGTTCTGGCCGTTCAGGCCGCTGGCCGCGAGCGCGAGCAGCAGCGAGACCGGTCCGGTCAGCGGCACCACCACGATGCCCAGGTCGTGCGCGGCGCGCGCGACGGAGGAGCCCGGGTCGGCGACCGCCGGCATGCCCGCTTCGCTCAGCAGGCCCACATCGTGGCCTTCGAGGGCGGCGGTCAGAAGCGGACGCGCGTCGAATTGACCGGCGTGGTCGCCTTTCTTGTGCACGTCACGCGGGAGTTCCTGGATCTGCTGCGATTGCAGCGGCGCGGCCAGCGGTATGACCGCGTCGATGCGCTTGAGGTAGGCGCGGGCCGATTTGGCGTTCTCGCAGATCCAGTGGGTGATGCCCGCGGCTTTTTGCAGCGTGCCCAGTGGCAGTGCGTCCTGCAGTGGTGCCTGTTCGTCGCAGCCGAAATCCAGCGGGGCGGGGACGAGGTAAAGCGTGCCCGTGCTCACAGCAGCTCCACGCCGGCTGCCCGCAGCATGCGGCTGGTGCGGATCAGCGGCAGGCCGATGAGGGCGGTCGGGTCGTCGCTGTCGATGGCGTCGAGCAGCGCGATACCGAGTCCTTCGCTCTTGGCGCTGCCGGCGCAGTCGTAGGGCTGCTCGGCGCGCAGGTAGCGCTCGATGGCGTCGTCGCTCAGGTCGCGAAAGACCACGCGCACCGGCGCCAGGTCCCGCTCGACGAAGCCGGTCGCCTGGCAGACCACGGCCACGGCCGTCTGGAACACGAGCGTCTGGCCGCGCATGCGCCGCAACTGGGCGACCGCGCGTTCGTGGTTGCCGGGCTTGCCCAGCGGCTCGCCACCGAGGTCGGCGACCTGGTCGGAGCCGATCACCACCGCCTCCGGAAATTTGGCAGCGACCGCGCGTGCCTTCTCCAGCGCAAGGCGCTGCGCGAGTGCCTGCGGTGCCTCGCTGGGCAGCGGGGTTTCGTCGACATCGGGCGCGTGAACGTCGAAGGGCAGTTGCAGGCGGGTGAGCAGTTCGCGGCGGTAGCGCGAGGTCGAGGCGAGGATGACAGTGCGTTGCATGGTCGGAGATTGTGCGCGAGCGGTTTAGACTGGGCGGGATGAAAAGAGAATTCACGCCCGCCCGGCTCGACGTCTCGGCCTTCGCCGAAGCTGCGGCCACCTTGTCCGGCAGCGATCCGCTGACCCGGTACACCCGCCTGGGTGCAGAACTGGCCGATCCGGCCGCCGATGCCGTCGTCCAGTGGGAGGCCACGGGGCAGGAGCGAACGGGTGCTGGCGGCAACGCCGTGCCCTGGCTGCACCTCGCTGCCGAGACCGTGGTGCCGCTCGTGTGCCAGCGCTGCCTGGCGCCCGTGGACATCGCGTTGCAGGTCGACCGCTGGTTCCGCTTCGTCGCCGACGAGGAAACCGCAGCAGTCGAAGACGAGAACTCGGAAGAAGATGTGCTCGTGGGTGGACGCGATTTCGATCTGGCCGCACTGATCGAGGACGAGCTCCTGATGGATCTGCCGATCACGCCCACGCACGAAGTCTGCCCCGAGCCCGTGCAGCTGTCGGCCGTTGACCCGGCTTTCGACCAGGCGCTGGAAGCCAAGCCGAATCCTTTTGCGGCGCTCGATGCGTTGCGTCCGCGCAAGTCGGAGTGACACCCGATCAGCGGGCTGGCGCTCTTTGCGAGGTCGCGCTATAATCATGGGCTTCGCGCGCGCCGCCGTCGGCAATCAGGCTCTCTCGGGAACCCCGAAAGCAGATGTGCCCCAGCCGAGCGCATGCCCGCCCACTCAACCGAATATTTCCAGGAGCCACCATGGCCGTCCAGCAAAACAAGAAGTCGCCCTCGAAGCGCGGCATGCATCGTTCCCACAACGCGCTGGTCGTGCCCGGCACCGCCGTGGAACCGACCACTGGCGAAATCCACCTGCGTCACCACATCAGCCCCAACGGTTTCTACCGTGGCCGCCAGGTTCTGAAGAACAAGTCCGAAGCCTGATCGCGATATCCAAGGCCGAGGCCCGAAGCTACGCCTCTTGTAGCGTCGGGCCTTTGTTTTGATGGTCACGCCATCCTCTTTCGCTTCGGCGCCCCCTGTGATCACGTTGGCCGTGGATTGCATGGGAGGCGACCACGGGCCGCGCATCACGCTGCCCGCCTGCCGCGCTTTTCTGGAGCGCTATGTCGACGCACATCTGCTGCTGGTCGGCAAGCCTGAGCAATTGGCTGGTTTTTCGCATCCCCGCGCCACATTGGTTGCGGCCAGCGAGGTCGTCGGCATGGACGACCCCATCGAGATCGCGCTTCGCAAGAAAAAAGACTCCTCGATGCGTCTGGCGATCGAGCAGGTCAAGCTGGGTGCCGCGCAGGCTGCGATATCTGCGGGCAATACCGGTGCTTTGATGGCGATCGCACGCTATCTTCTCAAGACCATGGAGGGCATCGATCGCCCGGCCATTGCCACACGCCTGCCCAATGCAAAGGGTGGCGCCACCACCGTGCTCGATCTGGGTGCCAACGTGGATTGCGACGCCGGCGATCTGCTGCAGTTCGCGGTCCTGGGTTCGGCCCTGGTGTCGTCGCTCACCGGCAACGAGTCGCCCACGGTGGGTTTGCTCAATGTCGGCGAAGAAGCGATCAAAGGCAGCGAAACCATCAAGAAAGCCGGTCAACTGCTGCGTGCGGCTGCCCTGTCGAAGGACCTGAACTTCCACGGCAACGTGGAAGGCAACGACATCTTCAAGGGCACGACTGACATCGTGGTGTGTGACGGCTTTGTCGGCAACGTGACACTGAAGGCGAGCGAAGGCGTCGCTTCGATGATCGTCGACTATTTGCGCGCCGAGTATTCGAATGGTGTTTTCAGCAAATTTGCAGCGATCGTGTCGTATCCGGTGTTAAAAGCACTCAAAAAGCGCCTGGATCACCGCAGCTACAACGGCGCGGCACTGCTGGGACTGCGTGGGCTGGTTTTCAAGAGCCATGGCTCGGCCGACGAACTCGCATTCGGTCATGCGCTCGATCGCGCTTATGATGCCGCTCGCAACAACCTGCTCGATCGCGTGCGGGCCCGCATCGCCCACGCCGCGCCCTTGCTCGCGCGGCACGAACCGGCGGCGCCGGTCGACGCGGCGGCGCTCCACGCCTGATGACCCCTTATTCACGTATCACCGGCACCGGCAGCTACCTGCCCCCCCGCCGTGTCACCAACGACGACCTCGCGAGAGACCTGGCCACCCGCGGCATCGAAACGTCCGATCAATGGATCATCGAGCGCACGGGCATTCACGCTCGGCACTTCGCGGCGCCGGATGTGACGAGCAGCGATCTCGCGCTCGAGGCCTGTAAAAATGCGCTGGAGTCAGCCGGCCGCCGTGCCGACGAGATCGACCTGATCATCGTGGCGACCTCGACCCCGGACATGGTGTTCCCGTCGTCGGCCGCCATCCTCCAGCACAAGCTGGGCATTGCCGGCTGTCCGGTGTTCGACGTGCAGGCGGTGTGCAGCGGCTTCGTGTATGCGCTGACCGTGGCCGATTCGCTGATCAAGACCGGCACCGCCAAGTGCGCACTGGTCGTGGGTGCCGAAGTGTTTTCGCGCATCCTGGATTTCAACGATCGCACGACCTGCGTGCTGTTCGGCGACGGCGCAGGTGCGGTGGTGCTTGAAGCGAGCGATGAGCCGGGGATCCTGGCGAGCGATCTGCATGCCGACGGCAAGCATGTCGGCATCCTGTGTGTGCCCGGTCATGTCTCTGGCGGCAAGGTGCTGGGCACGCCGCTCCTGCACATGGATGGCCAGGCGGTCTTCAAGCTCGCGGTGCGCGTGCTCGAGGATGCGGCCCGCGCCACGCTGGACAAGGCAGGCAAGACCGAGGCCGACATCGACTGGCTCGTGCCGCACCAAGCCAACATCCGCATCATGGAGGGTACGGCCAAGAAGCTGAAGCTCTCGCGCGAGAAGCTGATCGTGACGGTGCACGCGCACGGCAATACCTCGGCCGCTTCGATTCCGCTGGCGCTCGATGAATCGGTGCGCAGCGGCAAGATCAAGAAGGGTGAAACGCTCATGCTCGAAGGCGTGGGCGGCGGTTTCACCTGGGGCGCCGTCCTTTTGAATCTGTAGTCCGCATGCTGCGGAGCCCGCCGTCATGCGGCGGGTTCTGTGTTGCGACAGAAGACCTAACACCATGAAATCCTTTGCTTTTGTCTTTCCAGGCCAGGGCTCCCAGTCGGTCGGCATGCTCGACGCGTGGGGCGATCACCCCGCCGTGGCCGAAACCCTGCGCGAAGCCTCCGACGCCATGGACCTGGATCTGGCGACGCTGATCCACGAGGGTCCGAAGGAGGCGCTCGCGCTCACCACCAACACGCAGCCCGTCATGCTGGTGGCCGGCGTCGCCGCTTGGCGCGCCTGGCTGGCCGAAGGAGGCGCCCGGCCCTCGGTGGTCGCGGGCCATTCGCTGGGTGAATATTCCGCGTTGGTCGCTGCCGGCGTCCTGACGCTGGCGCAAGCCGCGCCACTCGTGCGCTTTCGCGCTGAAGCGATGCAGCAGGCCGTGCCAGTCGGCGTGGGCGCCATGGCGGCCGTGCTCGGCATGGACGCCGCCAAGGTCATCGCCGGCTGCGCCGAGGCCACTGCCAGCTTCGGTGCAGGCAGTGCCGAAGTGGTCGAAGCCGTGAACTTCAACGACCCGATGCAGACCGTGATCGCCGGCAGCAAGGCGGCGGTCGACAAGGCCTGCGAGATCGTCAAGGCCCACGGTGCCAAGCGTGCGTTGCTGCTGCCGGTGTCCGCGCCGTTTCACTCAAGCCTGATGAAGCCTGCGGCCGAGGCGCTGCGCGAGAAGCTGGCGTCGGTCACGCTGGCCGCGCCGCAGATTCCGGTGCTCAACAACATCGACGTGGCTGTCGAGACGGATGTCGAACGCATCCGTGAGGCGCTGGTGCGCCAGGCAGCCGGCCCGGTGCGCTGGGTCGAAAGCGTCCAGGCGCTCCAGGCCCGTGGCGTCGAGGCGATGGTCGAATGCGGCCCCGGCAAGGTGCTCGCCGGCATGGCCAAGCGCATTGCTCCTGAACTCGCCGCCGCTTCAATCTACGATCCGGCCACGCTGGCCGACGTCCGCCAACTGTTGAATCCCACCCCATGAGCAAACCCTCCTTTGAAGGCCAGGTCGCCCTGGTGACCGGCGCGACGCGCGGCATTGGCGCTGCCATCGCACTTGAACTCGCCCAGCATGGCCTGAAAGTCATCGGCACCGGCACGACGCAGGACGGCGCAGCCAAGATCTCCAGCGCGCTGTCGGCCTTCGGCGGCCAGGGCTGCATGCTCGACGTGAATGACGGCGCGGCGCTCGAGGCGCTGGTCGACGACATCGTCAAGCTACACGGCGGCCTGCATGTGCTGGTCAACAACGCCGGCATCACGCGCGACATGCTTGCCATGCGGCTCAAGGACAACGACTGGGATGCGGTGATCGACACCAATCTCAAAGCCGTGTTTCGCATGTCGCGGGCCGTGATTCGACCGATGATGAAGCAGCGTTATGGCCGCATCATCAGCATCACGAGCGTGGTGGGCGCGGCTGGCAACGCCGGCCAGGCCAACTACGCAGCGGCCAAGGCCGGTGTGGCAGGCATGACGCGCGCCCTGGCGCGCGAACTGGGCAGCCGCAACATCACCGTCAACTGCGTCGCGCCGGGCTTCATCGAGACCGACATGACCGCCAGCCTGCCCGAGGCCCAACAGCAGGCGCTGCTCTCGCAGATTCCGCTGGGGCACCTGGGCAAGCCGGCGGACATCGCGCATGCGGTGGCGTACCTTGCATCGCCGCAGGCGTCGTACGTGACGGGGCAGGAACTGCACGTCAACGGCGGCATGCACATGTAAAGGCGCATCGCGCAATCTTTTCCCGTAGGGTCCGTCCGGCGATTGCCGGTCGCGGGCCAGTTAAAATCCACCGATTCTTTACAACCCCCAGAGGGAACCAAATGAGCGATATCGAAGCACGTGTCAAAAAAATCATTGCCGAACAACTCGGCGTTGAAGAGTCCCAAGTCACCAACGAGAAGGCTTTCGTGGCCGATCTGGGCGCTGACTCGCTCGACACGGTCGAACTCGTGATGGCACTCGAAGACGAGTTCGGCATCGAGATCCCCGACGAAGACGCAGAAAAGATCACGACGGTGCAGAACGCCGTCGACTACGCCACCAAAAATCAAAAGGCCTGAACGGCCGGCTGACACCGTCATGGCTCGCGGCGCTTCGGCAGTCCGTGCACAAGATCCGACGGTGCTTCAGCGTCTCGAGAAAGGTTTGCCGGCATGACCAAACGCCGCGTTGTCGTGACCGGTCTCGGTTGCATCGCCCCTGTTGGAAATACGGTGGCCGAATCCTGGTCCAACCTGTTGGCCGGCAAGTCGGGCATTGACACCATTCAAGCGTTCGACGCCAGTCCTTTCGCCTGCAGATTTGCAGGCGAGGTGAAGGGCTTCGATATCACCCAATACATTTCCGAGAAGGAAGCGCGTCACATGGACCGCTTCATCCATCTCGGGATGGCGGCCGCCATCCAGGCGGTCCAGGACAGTGGCCTCAAGACCGGCGAAGAACTTTCGCCCGAAGAGGCCACCCGCATCGGCTGCAACATCGGTTCGGGCATCGGTGGACTGCCGATGATCGAGCAGACGCACGCAGAACTCGTCAACCGTGGCCCGCGCCGCGTCTCGCCTTTCTTCGTGCCGGCCTCGATCATCAACATGATCTCCGGCCACGTGTCGATCAAGTACGGCTTCCAGGGCCCGAACATCGCTGTGGTCACGGCTTGCACCACGGGCCTGCATGCGATCGGCCTGTCCGCGCGCATGATCGAATACGGCGACGCCGACGTGATGATCGCGGGCGGCGCCGAGTCCACCGTGTCGCCGTTGGGCATTGGCGGCTTTGCGGCCGCGCGTGCGTTGTCGACGCGCAACGACGATCCGAAAACGGCTTCGCGTCCCTGGGACAAGGACCGCGACGGCTTCGTGCTGGGCGAAGGCTCGGGCGTGATGGTGCTCGAGGAGTACGAACATGCCAAGGCCCGCGGCGCCAAGATCTATGCCGAAATCTCCGGTTTCGGCATGAGCGCGGACGCCTATCACATGACCGCACCCAACGTCGACGGTCCGCGTCGCTCGATGAGCATGGCGCTTGCCAACGCGGGTGTGAATGCGGACCAGGTGCAGTACCTCAACGCGCATGGCACGTCCACGCCGCTGGGCGACCTGAATGAGACCAACGCGATCAAGAACACCTTCGGCGCGCATGCGAAGAAGATGATCGTCAACTCGACCAAGTCGATGACGGGGCATCTGCTGGGCGGTGCGGGGGGCATCGAGTCGGTCTTCACCGTGCTGGCACTGCATCACCAGAAGAGCCCGCCAACGATCAACATCTTCAATCAAGACCCGGAATGCGATCTGGACTACTGTGCCAACGAGGCGCGGGACGTGAAGATCGAGGTCGCGGTGAAGAACAACTTCGGCTTTGGCGGCACCAACGGCACGCTGGTGTTCAAGCGCGCTTGAGTCTGCTTCCTTCATGCACAGCGCTCCGTCGGTGAGTTATCCGGTGGGGCGTTCGTCGCGCAACGCCGCACGTCTGCTGTTAGGCCTCTGGTGGGCGGGTGCGTGCGTGACTGCGCTCACGGCCTGGCAGTTGCAACACGTTGGCTGGCGCACTGTCCTGCTTGGCGGCAGCGTGTTGCTGGCGGGCTGGGCCCTGCGTCATGAGGGCCGTACGGGCCGCGCGCAAGGTGCCGGCATGCTGCAGTTCGACAGCAATGGGTGGTCGCTGAAGGGCGCGACGCTCCTGCACGCGGAGTGCGTCGAGGTCTGCCTGGACCTTCAGTCGCTGCTGCTCGTTCGCTTGCAGCGCGCTGGCGAGTCCTCTCGCTGGCTGTGGCTCGACGCGTGCAGTGAACCGGCGCACTGGCCGGACCTCCGTCGTGCGGTATATTCGCGCGCGCCATCGACGGCCCCAGATTCCCATGCCGTGGGACCGCAGGTCGCTCGCGCGTCTTCGACCTTTTCATGACAGCTTCCCTACCGCCTGCTCCTCCGGATTCCGGTTCGACCGACGCGTCGCCGGCCGAGCCGCGTCCGGGCGAGGTCGACTTCCAACTGGTCCAACGCACCGTCGCGGGCGATCAGAAGGCGTTCGAGTTGCTCGTCATCAAATACCAGCGCCGCATCGAACGGTTGATCGGACGCATGGTGCGCGATGTGGACCTGGTCGAAGATATCGCCCAGGAAACCTTCATTCGAGCGTACCGCGCGCTGCACCAGTTCCGCGGCGAAGCCCAGTTCTACACCTGGCTCTATCGGATCGCCGTCAACACCGCCAAGAAGGCGCTGGTCGACATGAAACGCGATCCGACGGTCTCGGAAAGCGCACTGCGCTCGAGTTCCGACGACGAGGATGAAACTTACCGGCCCGGAAACGAACCAATCAGCGACGAAACCCCCGAAACGGTGCTCGCTGCGAATGAAATCGCAGCGGTGGTCGAGGCCGCCATGGCCGCATTGCCTGCGGAACTGCGGCAGGCGGTCACGCTGCGCGAGATCGAGGGCATGAGTTACGAAGAGATTGCCGAGATCATGAATTGCCCGATTGGCACGGTGCGTTCGCGGATATTCCGGGCGCGCGAAGCCATTTCGGCACGGGTGAAGCCCATGCTCGACAACCAGTCCGGCAAGCGTTGGTAGGTAAGCAGGTGAATCAAATGAACCATTCAGAATCAGCACGTGAACAGGTGTCCGCATTGGCTGACGGCCAACTCCGAGGCCAGATCCTTGTCCAGGCGGTCGCCCAGGTGTGCGACGACGAGGCGCTGCGCAATACCTGGCAGACCTACCACCTGATTGGCGACGTCATGCGGACGGGCAACCACGCCCCTTGCACCGACACGAGCGCCTTCATGGCGCGCCTGCAGAAGCGCTTGGCCGAGGAGCCACCGAGGGCCAAACCCGTGCTGGTGCCCGTGACTGTGGCGCACCCGGTGGTCCAGCGTGTGGAGGCGGCCAACGAACCCATGTTCAGGTGGAAGCTGGTCGCAGGCGCGGCGTCGCTTGCCGCTGCCGCGGCGATCGGCTGGAATTTCGTGGGTTACGGCGCCGGCGCAGGTATGGGGGTCGGCGCGGAGCTTGCGCAGCAGTCCACCAGCCAGGGCACCTCGGCGAATGCCATCGTGGCCGTGGCCGAGAGGGTGCCTGCAGCTTCCTCGGTGGTTCCCGTGCTCGAACCGAGCCGCGTAGTGGTGGGCAACATGCCCCAAGTGATGCTGCGCGATCCGCGCCTGGACCAGTTGCTTGAGGCGCACCAGCAGGCCGGTGGCGCCTCGCAGATGCCCTCGGGCTTTCTCCGCAACGCCACTTTCGAAGGATCGTCGCGCTGAGGGCGCGCCTGCCGATGGGAATCATCACCGTTTCGATGCCGGCGGGTGTCCGTGGCGCCGCACTTGCTGCCGCGTTGTGCCTGGCGCAGGGCGCCGGCGCCCAACTTCGGGGGCCATCGCATCCAGGGGAGCCGGCCAGCCCGTCGTCGAGTGCATCGCATGTGCTGACCGTGGCCGAGACGCCCCCCGCGCTCAATGCCGCCGAGTGGCTGCGCCGTATGCATTCGGCCTCGCGCACACGCAGCTACGTCGGCACTTTCGTGGTCTCCGCGGCGACCGGCAACCTGTCGAGCGCGCGCATCTGGCATGTGGCCAAGGGCGGTGTCCTGATGGAGCGCATCGAGGTGCTGTCGGGAGCACCGCGCTCGACCTTTCGGCGCAACGACCACATCATGACGTTCCTGCCGGAGGCCAAGGTCGTCAAGAGCGAGAAGCGCGAGAACCTGGACATCTTTCCCAATCTGCCGGGCAGCCCCGATTCGGGCGTGAGCGACTATTACGAAGTCGGTTTGTTGGGCAAGGGCCGCGTGGCCGGCTTCGACGCCGACGTGGTCCAGCTCTCGCCACACGACGGTATGCGCTTTGGCTACCGTATCTGGAGCGAGCGTCGCTCTGGGCTGGTGATCGCGTTGCAGACGGTCGACGGTGACGGTCGCGTGATCGAACAGTCGGCCTTCTCGGAATTGCAGCTCGATGCGCCGATCAAGATGGCCGCGCTGTCGCAGATGATGGGCAACACGGCGGGCTACCGCATCGAGAAGTCTGAGCTCGAGCGCACGACGGCCGTGGCCGAGGGTTGGTCGCTCAAGACCACCGTACCCGGCTTCAAGCCGGTGAGTGTCTACCGCCGCGCGCTCGACGGCGATGCGAATCCTGAGCGCACGATGCAGTGGACCTTCACTGACGGCCTGGCATCGGTCTCGTTGTTCATCGAACCTTACGATGCGTCGCGCCAATCCAAGGAGGCGTCGCTCGCGCTGGGTGCCACGCACACCCTCACGCGCCGGCTGGTCGACAGAAATGGCGACTGGTGGCTGACGGCCGTGGGCGAAGTTCCCGCACAGACACTCGAATCGTTCGCCCAGAACCTTGCACGTGTGCGTTGACCGTTGACGTGTTGCACGGACCCGCGCTACAACGGGTCGAGGCATGCACGCTGGGGGCGCAGCGCCTGGATTCGCAGTGTGATGCCGTTGTTCACCGATATCCCAGAGATTTCCCAAGGAAAGAACCCTGATGATGCTCAAAGTCGAAGCCCTGAGTCTTCGCTCCTGCTTTCTGGCCGCCGCGCTGGCCGTCACCACCGTGGGCAGTTTTCTGCCGGTTGAGGCGGTGCAGGCGCAAACCCGCACGTTGCCTGACTTCACCGACCTGGTCGATCAGGTCGGGCCTTCGGTTGTCAACATCCGCACCATCGAGAAGGTGGCACAGCGCACCCCGGGCGTGCCAGGTGCGCCGGGCTCGGGTGAGATGGACGAGGAGATGCAGGAATTCTTCCGCCGTTTCTTCGGGCAACCACTGCCCGGCACGCCGCGCTCGACGCCGCCACGGTCCAACCGGCAGCCGGAACCACAGGAAGAAGAGCGGCCGCGCGGCGTGGGTTCGGGCTTCATCCTGAGCGCCGACGGGTTTGTGATGACCAACGCGCACGTGGTCGAAGACGCGTCCGAGGTGCTGGTCACCTTGCCCGACAAGCGTGAATTCAAGGCCCGCATCATCGGTGCGGACAAGCGCACCGATGTGGCAGTGGTCAAGATCGATGCCACCGGGCTGCCGGCCGTCAAGATCGGCGACATCTCCAAGCTGCGCGTGGGCGAATGGGTGATGGCCATCGGCTCGCCTTTCGGCCTGGAGAACACCGTGACCGCAGGCATCGTGAGCGCCAAGCAACGTGACACGGGTGAGTACCTGCCGTTCATTCAGACCGACGTGGCGATCAACCCCGGCAATTCGGGCGGGCCACTGCTGAACATGCGCGGCGAGGTGGTGGGCATCAACAGCCAGATCTACTCGCGCTCGGGCGGCTTCATGGGCATCTCGTTCTCGATCCCGATCGACGAGGCAATCCGCGTGAGCGACCAGTTGCGCGCCACGGGCCGTGTGTCGCGCGGCCGCATTGGCGTGCAGATCGACCAGGTGACCAAGGACGTGGCCGAGTCGATCGGCCTGGGCAAGGCGCAAGGCGCGCTCGTGCGCAGCGTGGAGGCCGGTTCGCCAGGCGAGAAGGCCGGCGTCGAGGCGGGCGACATCATCACCCGGTTCGACGGCAAGCCCATCGAGAAGCCCAGCGACCTGCCGCGCCTGGTGGGCAATACGAAGCCGGGCACCAAGAGCACGCTGACCGTGTTCCGCCGAGGCAGTTCGCGCGATCTGGCCGTGACCATTGCCGAGATCGAGGCCGACAAGCCCGCCAAGCGGACACCCGATCGGGAAGAGCCGACGCCCAAGACGCCGCCAGTGTCGGCCGCGGCCAAGTCCTTGGGACTGGCAGTGAGCGAACTCACTGATGCGCAGAAGAAAGAACTCAAGGTCAAGGGCGGCGTGAAGATCGAGGCGGCCACCGAGAGCGCCTCCAAGGCGGGCCTGCGCGAGGGGGACGTGATTCTCGCGGTCGGCAATGTCGAGGTGCTGAACATGAAGGAATTCGACGCAGCGGTCGGCCGGGCCGACAAGAGCAAGCCGGTCAGCGTGCTGTTCAGACGTGGAGATTGGGCGCAATACGCGCTCATCCGGCCTGCGCGCTGAGCGTCTTCGCAGCGATCAAAGTGGCCCCATCCTCCAGTCGGGTTTGGGGCCTTTTTTTCGCCGTGGACTCTCCGGAGCGGCGCCATGTGAAAAATTTCTGGTCGAAATCGACCTTCCTTTTGTTGGTGTTTACTAACTTCAAATGAAGGCTTAACGATGGTTTTTGGTAGAATAGGGTGGTTCCGGTAGCCCGCTCATGCATAAGGCCCGGATCGTGGTTCACGATGCGGTATGTCTACAGGCAGTCCACCAACGCTCCACAGTTCACCCACAAGTTGTCCAAGAACTGATCCACAGTTCCTGTTGATAAGTTGTTTATAACTTCCATGTTGCTGACCTGCAACGACCCCTTCGGACGACCTTTGGTCATGTACGCGCCCCCCTTTTTGCCTACAATGAAGTTCCAACTACTGCAGTTGCCATTGCTTGTTGGTTCAGGGCGCGTCTCTTTCAGACGCGCCCTTTTTTCTTGCCTGCTGCGTTCTGCGGCCAATGCAATTCAAGTACTTAAGCGTTCCCGTTGATGAATCACATCAGAAATTTTTCGATCATTGCGCACATCGACCATGGCAAGTCGACGCTCGCCGACCGTCTGATCCAGCGTTGTGGCGGCCTTGCGGAGCGCGAGATGGAAGCCCAGGTGCTCGACTCGATGGACATCGAGCGCGAGCGTGGGATAACCATCAAGGCGCAGACGGCGGCACTGCGCTACAAGGCCAAGGACGGCCAGATCTACAACCTCAATCTCATCGATACGCCGGGTCACGTCGACTTCTCGTACGAGGTGAGCCGCTCGCTGTCCGCATGCGAAGGCGCGCTGCTGGTGGTCGATGCGTCGCAGGGTGTCGAAGCACAGACAGTGGCCAATTGCTACACCGCGCTCGACCTGGGTGTCGAGGTGATCCCGGTGCTCAACAAGATCGACTTGCCCAACGCCGACCTCGACAACGCGCGCACTGAAATCGAGGACGTCATCGGCATCGATGCGACCGATGCGATTCCCTGCTCGGCGAAGACCGGCGTGGGTATCGACGACATCCTCGAAGCCATCGTCGCGAAGATGCCCGCACCGCGCGGCAACCCCGAGGGCCCCCTGCGCGCGATGATCGTCGACAGCTGGTTCGACCCGTACGTCGGCGTGGTGATGCTGGTGCGTGTGGTCGATGGTCGCCTGGTCAAGGGCGAGCGCATCAAGATGATGGCGTCGGGTGCGATGTACAACGCGGACAACATCGGCGTGTTCACACCGGCCAACGAACCGCGCGCTTCGCTCGAAGCGGGCGAAGTGGGCTACATCATCGCCGGCATCAAGGAACTGCAGGCCGCCAAGGTCGGAGACACCGTCACGCTGATCAAGCCGGGTACCGGCGGCGCGGCGGCCACGGCCACCGAGGCCCTGCCCGGTTTCAAGGAGATCCAGCCGCAGGTGTTCGCCGGGCTCTACCCCACCGAGGCGAGCGAGTACGACTCGCTGCGCGATGCGCTGGAGAAGCTCAAGCTCAACGACTCGTCGCTGCGCTATGAGCCCGAAGTGAGCCAGGCGCTGGGCTTCGGCTTTCGCTGTGGCTTCCTGGGCCTGCTGCACATGGAAATCGTGCAGGAGCGCCTGGAGCGCGAGTTCGACCAGGACTTGATCACGACCGCGCCCAGCGTGGTCTACCAGGTGGTGCGCACCGGCGGCGAAGTGATCATGGTGGAGAACCCGTCGAAGATGCCCGACGTGGGCAAGATGAGCGAGATCCGCGAACCCATCGTCACCGTGCACCTCTACATGCCGCAGGAGTATGTGGGCGTCGTGATGACCCTGGCCGTGCAGAAGCGCGGCGTACAGCTCAACATGGCCTACCACGGTCGCCAGGTGATGCTCACCTACGAAATGCCGCTCGGCGAGATCGTGCTGGACTTCTTCGACAAGCTCAAGTCGGTGAGTCGTGGCTATGCCTCCATGGACTACGAGTTCAAGGAGTACCGCGCCTCCGACGTGGTGAAGGTCGACATTCTGCTCAATGGCGAAAAGGTCGATGCGCTGTCGATCATCGTGCACCGCTCGCAAAGCCAGTACCGCGGCCGCGCCGTGGTCTCCAAGATGCGCGAGATCATTTCCCGCCAGATGTTCGACGTCGCGATCCAGGCGGCGATCGGCGTCAACATCATCGCGCGTGAGACAATCAAGGCGCTGCGCAAGAACGTTCTGGCCAAGTGCTATGGCGGCGACATCTCCCGCAAGAAGAAGCTGCTCGAAAAGCAGAAGGCGGGCAAGAAGCGCATGAAGCAGATCGGCTCCGTCGAGGTGCCCCAAGAGGCATTCCTCGCGATCCTGCAAGTCGAAGACTGAAACCATCATGGCATTCATCACCTCCCTGATCCTCGCGGCCTTTGCCGCCTACATTGGTGCCTGGTACTTCGGCGCGGTCGAAGGCAACTTCGCGCTCCTGCTGTTCCTGGCAGTCGTCGTCACCGGCATCTACTGGCTGGCCGAGCGCTTCTATTTCCTGCCCCGGCGCCGCCGTGCGGCCGCTGCGCTGGAAACGTCGCTGGCCACGCGCCGCGAGGAACTCGCGCGCCAGGGCATCACGCACGTGGACACGGTCGACGACAAGGCGCGCGATCGCCTGCTCATGCAGCCCTGGTGGCTCGACTGGACCGCCGGCCTGTTCCCGGTGATCCTGGTGGTCTTCCTGCTGCGCTCCTTCCTGTTCGAGCCCTTCAAGATTCCGTCGGGCTCGATGATGCCGACACTCCTCACGGGCGACCTGATCCTGGTGAACAAGTTCACCTACGGCCTGCGCCTGCCGGTGATCAACACCAAGATCACCGAAGGCACGCCACCGGCGCGCGGCGACGTGATGGTGTTCCGCTATCCGCCCCAGCCCAGCCTCGACTACATCAAGCGGGTGGTCGGCGTGCCCGGCGACGAGGTCGCCTACCTGAACAAGAAGCTCACGATCAACGGCCAGCCCATCAGCAAGGACGCCTTGCCCGAGTTCTTCGACGAGGACGCGATGCGCTACCTCAAGCAGTTCAACGAGCAGCTCGGTACCAAGCAGCATCGCATCCTGAACGACGACGGCCGCCGTGCCGGCGTGTCGGAGGTGGAGGTGATTCCCTTTGCCAACCAGGATGCCTGCCGCTACAGCGTCGAGGGCGTGGTCTGCAAGGTGCCGCCCGGCCACTACTTCATGATGGGCGACAACCGCGACAACTCGCTGGATTCGCGCTATTGGGGCTTCGTGCCCGACAAGAACATCGTCGGACGTGCCTTCTTCGTCTGGATGAACTTCGGCGACCTCAAGCGCATTGGCGGTTTCCAGTGAGTGGCAAGTGAACCTTCGACCCAAGAACCAGCGCGGTGCCTCCTTTCTCGGCCTTCTGTTCGTGGTCGTGGTGCTCGGCTGCGTGGGCGTGGTGGCCGCGCAGGTCATCCCGACGCTGATCGAATACCAGGCCATCGACAAGGCGGCCAACCAGGCCAAGGAAGGCACGACCGTGCCCGAAGTGCGGGCCATCTTCGACCGTGTGCAGGCCGTGGAAGACTTCACCGCCGTCAGCGGCAAGGACCTCGACGTGCAGCGCTCGGGCAACCGCATGGTGGTCGCCTATGCCTACGAGCGCGAAATTCACCTGGTGGGTCCTGCCTTCCTGGTGCTGCGCTACAAGGGCCAGTCCCGTTGAGTCGCTGATGGCCGTGGCAAGTTCATCCGAAGGCGGTCTCGCCGGGCTGCAGGCACGCCTGCAGCATGCGTTCGCCGACCAGCGCCTGCTGCAGATGGCGTTGACGCATCGCAGCTTTTCGTCCGACCACAACGAGCGCCTCGAATTCCTCGGCGACTCGGTGTTGAACCTGGCTGTTTCGCACCTGCTGTACCGGCGCTTGTCGACGATGCCCGAAGGGGATCTGTCGCGCGTGCGCGCCAACCTCGTCAAGCAGGACACGCTGCACCAGCTGGCGGTCAAGCTCGCGCTGTCGCCGCTGCTGCGACTGGGCGAGGGCGAGGCCAAGTCGGGCGGCCCGAACCGGCCGTCCATCCTCGCCGACGCGCTGGAAGCCGTGATCGGTGCTGTCTACCTCGACGCGGGCTATGCGGCCGCGCAGGACCTGGTGCATCGCCTCTACGAAGCGGTGGAAATCAATCCCCGCATGGATGCCGCCTCCAAGGACCCGAAGACGGAATTGCAGGAATGGCTGCAGGGCCACAAAATGAAGCTGCCGGTCTACCGCGTGGCCGGCACGCTCGGTGCGGCCCACAAGCAGACCTTCGAAGTCGAATGCGAAGTCCCTGAACTGGGCCTCAGCGAGCGGGGCATCGGCGGCTCGCGGCGCGCCGGCGAGCAGGCCGCGGCCGCGGCCATGCTGATTCGCCTCAAGTCACGTCGCGCCTGAGTGTCGCGCTGAAAGAACCCATGAACGATAACGTCAACGCCCCCGCAGCACCCGAAGACGGCCCGAGCGCTGTCCCCCCTGCGGCCGATGCGGCCGCCACGACCGGCGCGCGGCACTGCGGTCTGATCGCCATCGTCGGCAAGCCGAACGTCGGCAAGTCGACCTTGCTCAATGCGCTGGTCGGCCAGAAGATCAGCATCACCTCGCGCAAGGCACAGACCACACGCCACCGCATCACCGGCATGCGCACCATCGACGCGACGCAGTTCGTTTTCGTCGACACGCCCGGCTTCCAGACGCTGCATGGCAATGCGCTCAACAAGTCGCTCAACAAGGCGGTGCAGGGTGCGGTCGGCGACGTCGACCTGATCCTGTTCGTGGTCGAGGCCGGCAGCTTCACGCCGGCCGACGCGCGCGTGCTGGCGTTGCTGAGCAAGGGCATCCCGATCGTGCTGCTGGCCAACAAGCTGGACAACATCCATCGTCGCGGCGACGTGGCGCCCTGGCTGCAGACGATGCAGGAAAAGCATCCGTTCGCCGAGATCGTGCCGATGTCGGCCAAGAGCGCCAAGGACGTCGAGCGCATGTTCGCGATCTGCGCGAAGTACCTGCCCGAGCAGCCCTGGTTCTACGAGGAAGACGAGCTCACCGATCGCAGCGAGAAGTTCCTCGCGGGTGAACTGGTGCGCGAAAAGCTGTTCCGCCTGACCGGTGACGAACTGCCCTACACCTCGACGGTGATCATCGACAAGTTCGAGGAAGAGCCGCCGCAGAAAAAGGGCCAGAAGCGCCTGCTGCGCATTGCCGCGACCATCGTCGTGGAGCGCGATTCGCACAAGGCGATGGTGATCGGCGACAAGGGCGAACGCATCAAGCGCATCGGCATGGAGACCCGCGTCGAGCTGGAGAAGCTGGCCGATGCCAAGGTCTTCATCGAGCTGTGGGTCAAGGTGCGTTCGGGCTGGGCGGACGATGAAGCCCGCGTGCGGTCCTTCGGCTACGAGTAATCGGCGAACCTCCAGGTTTGCTCGCTTCGGTAGCCGCCCATCCCCTTGCAGGGGACACCGCCAGCGGCCTTGCAAAGCCGCTTGCGCACTGACATGTCCACCCACCGCGTTTCCCACGAACCGGCCTATGTGCTCCATCGTTACGACTGGAGCGAATCGAGCCTGATCCTGGAGGTCTTTACCCGCCACCACGGGCGCATCGCGCTGGTGGCCAAAGGCGCGAAGCGGCCCAGCTCCAATTTCCGTCCGGTGCTGCTGCCGCTGCAGCCGCTGCAGCTCAACTATGGCGGCGACGCAGAGATCCGTACGCTCAAGGGCGCCGAATGGATGGGCGGCCATGTGATGCCGACCGGCGAGGCGCTGCTGTCGGGTTACTACCTCAACGAACTCCTGCTGCGCCTGCTGGCGCGCGACGACCCGCACCAGGCGCTGTTCGATGCCTATGCGGGCGTGGTGCAGGTGCTCGCCGGCGACCATGGCAAGGCGCAGGCGACGACGCAGGCCGCGTCGCTGCGCGCCTTCGAGCTGCTGCTGATGCGCGAGACCGGCCTGCTGCCCGGGCTGGAGGCCGAGACGCTCACGCTGCATCCGCTCGCACGGACCACGCGCTATACGCTGGTGGCCGAGGCCGGCCTGCGCCAGGCGTTGGAGGGTGAAGCGGGCCTGACCGGGCGCCACTGGGCGGTGTTGCAGGCTGCGCTCGACGACCCCACACCTTTCACCGCCACACTGCGCGCGGTGGCGACCCTGAGCGCCGGCACCAACAGCGCACTGCGCAGCCAGCTGCGCGTGCTGCTCAACTACCATTGCGGCGTCACAACGCTGCGCACTCGGCAGATGATGAGAGAACTGCAGGCCCTATGAGCACCACCGGCACCCCGTCCCTATCCGTCAACCTCAACAAGGTCGCCTTGGTGCGCAACACGCGCCACCTCGGCATTCCCAGCGTTACGCGGGCCGCCACGCTGTGCCTGGCGGCGGGCGCCCAAGGCATCACCGTGCATCCGCGGCCCGACGAGCGGCACATCCGCGCGCACGATGTGCACGATCTGTCGATGCTGCTCGCCAGGGACTGGCCGGGTGTCGAGTTCAACATCGAGGGCAATCCGTTGCAGAACCTGATGAGCTTCGTGCGCGCACTGCGCCCGCACCAGGCGACCTTCGTGCCAGACAGCGAAACGCAGTCGACCAGCGACCATGGCTGGACCTTCCCGGACGATGCCGAGCGCCTGCGCCCGCTGATCGCCGAGGCACAGGCGCTGGGGGTGCGCGTGAGCCTGTTCATGGACCCGGAGCCGTCGATGATGGCTGCGGTCAAGGCTGTGGGCGCCGACCGCGTGGAGCTCTACACCGAGGGCTACGCCGCTTCTCGCGGCACGCCTGAAGCCACGGCCGTGCTGCAGCGTTACATCGACACGGCCCGCGCCGCGCAAGCGGTCGGGCTCGAAGTCAACGCCGGCCATGACCTGAGCCGCGACAACCTGACCGAATTCCTGCGCGCCGTCCCCGGCGTGCTCGAAGTCTCGATCGGCCATGCCTTCGTGGCCGACGCGCTGGAACTGGGCTACGCGGCAACCACGGCCGACTATCTGCGCTGCATCCGCGAAGCCGCCTGAAGCATCGCGCATGATCTACGGCATCGGCACCGACATCTGTGACCTGCGGCGCATCGCGGCCACCTACGAGCGCCAGGGCGAACGCTTTGCGCGCAAGGTGCTCGCCGACGCCGAATTCGCCGTTTGGCAAGCGCGCAGCGCCCGCTGGCCCCAGCGCGGGCTGAGCTACCTCGCCACGCGCTTTTCAGCCAAGGAAGCGTTCAGCAAGGCCGTCGGACTGGGCATGCGCATGCCCATGAGCTGGCGCCTGTGCGAAATCGCCAACCTCCCGAGCGGCAAGCCGGTCATCGTGCTGCACGGTGCACTCAAGGAATGGTTCGAGGCGCAGGGCCTCAGCGCCCACGTCACGGTGACCGACGAAACCGAATACGCCGCGAGCTTCGTGGTGGTCGAGAAGAACTGAAATCCTGGCATGACCTTTTCCCCGCCCAGCCCCGACGGCCTGCACGCGCCGCTGATCATCGATGTCGCAGGCACCGAACTCACCGCGGACGACCGCCGCCGCATTGCCGACCCCCGGGTCGGCGGCGTCATCCACTTCGCGCGCAACTGGCAAGACCGCGCGCAGATGCAGGCGCTCAACGCCGAGCTCAAGGCGCTGCGGCCCGACCTGCTCATCAGTGTCGACCAGGAGGGCGGGCGCGTTCAGCGCTTTCGCACCGATGGCTTCACGCGCTTGCCGTCGATGCGCCTGTTGGGCGAGCACTGGATGCGCTCACCGATGCAGGCGACGCGGGCCGCCACGGCCGTCGGTTTCGTGCTCGCGAGCGAGTTGCGCGCCTGCGGCGTCGACTTCAGCTTCACGCCCGTGCTCGACCTGGACCATGGCGAGAGCAGTGTGATCGGTGACCGCAGCTTCCACCGCGACCCGCGTGTGGTGTCGCTGCTGGCCAAGAGCCTGTCGCACGGCCTGTTGCGCGCCGGCATGGCCAACTGCGGCAAGCACTTTCCAGGACATGGCTTCGTCAAGGCCGATTCGCATGTGGCGGTGCCGGTCGACCGGCGTGGCCTCAAGGCGATCCTGGCGGACGATGCACAGCCCTACGACTGGCTCGGCGGCGCGCTGGCTGCCGTGATGCCGGCCCACGTGATCTACAGCAAGGTCGATGCGCTGCCGGCGGGCTTCTCGGCCAAGTGGCTGGGCGGCATCCTGCGCACGCGCCTGGGATTCGAGGGCGCGGTGTTCAGCGACGACCTGAGCATGGAGGCCGCGCGGCGCATCGATCACGTGCTGCTGAGCTACACCGATGCGGCCCTGGCAGCGCTGCAGGCAGGTTGCGACCTCGCGCTGCTGTGCAATCAGAGCATCGGCACGGGCGCGCCGCTTGACGAATTGCTCGCCGGCTTCGACGCGGCGCAGCGAGATGGCCGCTGGCAGCCGCGTGCGGTCAGCGAAGCGCGGCGCCGCGCGCTGCTGCCGCGCGGCGAGGCGCTGTCGTGGGACGCATTGCAGGATTCGCCGGACTACCGGCAGGCGCAGCGCCTGGTGACCGACATCGCGGGAGGCTGAAGGCGCGCTGCGGTCGCGCGGCGGCAGGGGCCATCGGGGCCGGTGTCAGTCTTGCGCGACGGCGCAGGCGGGTGCAGCGCCTGCCACGTCGCCTGCCAGCTCCGGCGCCCACAGCCGTTCGCCGCCGCCATCGCGGTGCGTCAGGTACAGCCGCAGGTCGAACTCGCGCTGGTGGTAGTCCGGGTCCATGTGGGTGCAAAGCGCATAGAAGGCCTTGTCGTGCTCGCGTTCCTTCATGTGGGCGAGTTCATGCACCACGATCATCCGCAGCAGTTCGAGCGGCACCTCCTTGAAAATCGTCGCCACGCGGATCTCGCGCTTGGACTTGAGCTTGCCGCCCTGCACGCGCGACACCGTGGTGTGCGTGCCCAGCGCATGGCGCACCACGTGCAGCTTGCTGTCGAAGGCGACCTTGGCCAACGGTTCGGCGTTGCGCATGAACGCGTTCTTCAGGTCTATCACGTAGGCGTAGAGCGCCCGGTCGGTGCGCACCTCGTGGGCCGTCGGGTAACGTTTTCGCAGCAGGTCGGCGAGCTTGCCGTCTGCGATGAGCTGCCGCACCTGGGCCTGCAGTGCAAGCGGGTAGTGCGCCAGGTACTTCATGCGCCCCGCGCGGAGCGCGCCGTGCGTGCCGAGTAAGCCAATCCCGCGGCCACGCCGCCGAAGAGGTCGCCCTCGACCAGTTTCACACCGGCGAAGCTGCGGCGCAGCGCCTGTTGGAACGGCTCCAGGGCAGAGGAGCCGCCCGTCAGGTAGACCGCGTCCAGGTCGTGGCTGCGCAGGCCGGCACGGCGCACGCACTCATGGGCGCTTGCCACCACCTTGGACAACGCGTCGGCCAGGTGCTGCGCCATGTCGGGCGGCGTGAGCGAGGCGTCCAGGCCGGTTTCGATGAAGGACAGATCGATGGCGACGGGCAGGCCGCTGACCGAGCTGTCGATCTTCGCCTGCTCGACCTCGGCCGCGATGCGGTGCCCGTAGCGCTCCTCGAGCACCGTCATCAGGCGCCGGTGCAGCCGCGCGTCGGCATAGCTCGTGCGCAGCTCCTGGGCCTGCCGTACGGCCTTGGGTGCGTAGAGCCAGTTGATCAGGTGCCACGACGACAGTTCGAAGAACACCTTGCTGGGCACCTCGCGGCCGCGCGCGTCGTGGTGCCGAAAGCCCAGCGTGGGCATCACGCACTCCAGATTCAGGCGTTGGTCGAAATCGGTGCCGCCGATGTGCACGCCGCTGGTGGCGAGCACGTCGCTCGTGCGGTCGACCAGGGTCATGCGTTCGGGGCCCAGGCGCACCACGGTGAAGTCCGACGTGCCGCCGCCAATGTCCACGATCAGGATCAACGACTCCCGGGTCACGCGCTGTTCGTAATCGAAGGCCGCGGCAATCGGCTCGAACTGGAACGCGACGTCGCGGTAGCCGGCCGAACGTGCAGCTTCGCGCAGGCTGTCTTCGGCCTGCCGGTCACGCTTGGCGTCGTCATCGACGAAATGCACCGGCCGGCCGATCACCACGCGGTCGGGCCGCGTGCCCAGCGTCTGCTCGGCGCGGGTGGCGAGCTCGTGCAGGAAGCGCGCGATGATGTCCTGGAAACTCACCAGCCCATCGTAGACGGCGGTGGTGTCCTGCATGAGCGAGCTGCCCAGCAGGCTCTTGAGCGAGCGCATCAGGCGTCCCTCGACGCCCGCCAGGTAGAGTGCGACGGCTTCGCGCCCGAAGTGCGTGCTGCGGTCTTCGGCGTTGTAGAAGATCGCGGTCGGCATCGTCGTCGCTTCGCCTTCGAGCGGCAGCGACTGCGCAAGGCCGCCTTCGGGCGCCCAGGCGATCGCTGAATTTGAAGTGCCGAAATCAATACCGATCATGAATTTCCAAATGCATTCGATCCGTGAACACCGCGGAGCCGGCTTTGCCGGGCCGCTGGTGTTGCCCCCGGTAGGGGGTGGGAGCCCGACACGAAGTGCGGGCGACCTGGGGGCGAGTCAAGCCTCGCGGCGCAGTGCCGGGAACAGGATCACGTCGCGGATGCTCGGCGAATCCGTCAGCAGCATCATGAATCGGTCGATGCCGATGCCGCAGCCGCCGGTGGGCGGCATGCCGTATTCGAGCGCGCGCACGAAGTCGTGGTCGTAGAACATCGCTTCGTCGTCGCCCGAGTCCTTGGCGGCCACCTGAGCGTTGAAGCGCGCGGCCTGGTCCTCGGCGTCGTTCAGCTCGCTGAAGCCGTTGCCGAATTCCCGACCGGTGATGTAGAGCTCGAAGCGCTCGGTCACTTCCGGCCGGTCGTCGTTGGCGCGCGCCAGCGGCGAGATCTCGGTCGGGTGTTCCATGATGAAGGTCGGCTGCCAGAGCTTCTCTTCAACGGTTTCCTCGAAGTACATGACCTGCAGGCTGGCCAGGCTGCGTTGCGACAGCTTGTCCTTTTCTTCGGACAGGCCGATCTTGCGCAGGGCGTTGACGAGCCACGCGGTGTCGTCGACGTTCACGCCGGCATCGGTGTGCTTGAGGATGGCCTCGCGGATCGTCAGCCGCTCGAAGGGCTGGCTCAGGTCGACCGGCTTGCCGCCGTACGTGAGCTGCTCGCTGCCGACCGTCTTCTTGGCGATCGTGCGGATGATCATCTCGGTGAAGTCCATCAGGTCCTGGTAGTTCCAGTACGCCGCATAGAACTCCATCATCGTGAACTCGGGGTTGTGCCGCACCGAGATGCCCTCGTTGCGGTAGCTCCGGTTGATCTCGAACACGCGCTCGAAGCCGCCGACGATCAGGCGCTTCAAGTACAACTCGGGCGCGATGCGCAGGAACATCTCCTGGTCGAGCGCGTTGTGGTGCGTCTTGAAGGGCTTGGCGTTGGCACCGCCCGGAATGGGGTGCAGCATCGGCGTCTCGACTTCGAGGAAGTCGTTGGCCACCATGAATTCGCGCAGGGCGCTCACGGCCTTGCTGCGCGCGGTGAAGCGGGCGCGTGCCGTTTCATCGGTGATCAGGTCGACGTAGCGCTGGCGGTACTTCTGTTCCTGGTCGGCCATGCCGTGGAACTTGTCGGGCAGCGGCCGCAGGCTCTTGGTGAGCAGGCGCAGCTTCGTGACCTTGACCGACAGCTCGCCGGTCTTGGTCTTCATCAGCGTGCCTTCGGCGCCGATGATGTCGCCCAGGTCCCAGCGCTTGAAGTCGGCGTAGGCCTCTTCGCCGATCGCATCGCGCGTCACATAGAGCTGGATGCGGCCGGTCGCGTCCTGCACGGTCGCGAAGCTGGCCTTGCCCATCACGCGCTTGAGCATCATGCGGCCGGCCACGCTGACCGCCACGGCCTGTGCTTCCAGCGGCTCGGCCTCGGTTGCGCCATGGGCCGCTGCCAGCGCGGTGGCACGGTGCTGCGGCTTGAAGTCGTTCGGGAATGCGACGCCCTTGCCTTCGGATTGCGCCGTACGCAGGGACTTGAGCTTCTCGCGGCGCTCGGCGATCAGTTGGTTGTCGTCGATCGCAGGCGCAGGGGAGGTCGTAGGTTCGGTCATGAGGGAGGGAAAAACTGGAGGGCGCAGGCGGCGCCGCGCGAAGCCCGCCATTTTAGCCCGCCGATGCCCGGAACGAATCACCTGCCGCAGCGCACCGCGGCTGTGCAGGATGCTATTGAATCAATAGCAAGCTAGTCAACAATGCCGCTGCGTGCGAGCAAGTCGCTCACCAGCTCCAGGCGCATGAGCGGGCTGTCGAGCGCCATGAGGCGTTGCTTGAGTGGGGCATCCAGCGGCAGCAGCTCGCACCAGCGGTTGGAAACCCAGCCGCAATCGTCCAGGCGATAGGGCGCAGCGATGGGCAGACGCAGGCCGTCGGCATGCTCGATGCGGCGCCGTTCCTCCAGTGTGTCGATCAGCCTGCGCAGCGCGGCGGCGGTGTGCTGCAGGTCGTCGGGAATCGCCACGGCCTGGTCGTCGGCCAGCGCTTGGACTTCGGCCGTCCAGAGGCCGTGTTTCTGCTGCTCGCTGGCATGCACGCGAAAGCGCTGCGTGCCGATGCACTCGACCTGCATCAGGCCCGGCTGCGGTGTCTCGCACAGCCGGATCTGCGCCAGGGTACCCACCGCATGGAAGCGCTCGGTGACGGCGCCAGCCACGCGCACCTCGGCGCCCTCGACCAGGCCGACCACCCCGAAGGGCGTGCCGTTGCGTACGCATTTGCCGATCATGTCGAGATAACGCACCTCGAAGATGCGCAGAGGCAGGAGTCCGCCCGGGAACAGAATGCTGCCCAGCGGGAACAGGGGGAGGGTTTGCAGAAGGGGTGGCGTCGTCATCGATGCATCTCTCGTCGCTATCATCGCACTCCCATCACCCGTCACGCGCCATGTTCCAACAGATCCCCTCATTCCTGCTCGACGTACTCGTCGGTCTTGTCGGCGGCGCGTGCCTGCTGCGCCTGTACATGCAGTACCACCGCGTGCCCTTCGGCAACCCGCTCGGGCGTTTCATCTTCGCGGTGACCGACTGGATCGTGCTGCCGCTTCGGCGCATCGTGCCGGCGGCCAAACGATGGGACCTGGCCAGCCTGATCGCGGCCTGGCTGCTGGTGATGCTGAAATTCCTGCTGCTCTGGCTCTTGAGCGGCAGCCTGGGCCGCATCGCGCTGCTGCCGCTGGTGTCGCTGATTGCGTTGGTGCAACTGGCCGTGTCGGGCCTGACGGTGCTGCTGATCGTCTACGCGGTGCTGTCGTGGGTGCCGCACGCGTCGCCGTTCATGCATGACCTGCTCGGTCGCCTGGCGGAGCCGCTGGTGCGGCCGCTGCGCCGCATCATCCCGCTGGTGGGTGGCGTCGATCTGTCGCCGCTGGCGGCGATCGTGCTGCTGCAGGTCGTGGGCATCATCCTGGGCAACCTGATGGGTGCGGCCTTCCGCATCTGATCGGTTGCGGATCAGCCGCCTGCGGGCGGCGTGATCAGCGTCTGGTTGATCACGCGGCCCAGGCGCTCGAACACCTTGCCGGCTGCTTTCTGTTCGTCCAGGTCGGCGGTGCAGGCGGCGACGACGATGCCGTTGGCGCCCCGGTTCTGCGGATGGATCACGCCCATGTGGCAGGCGCGTTGGTACTGGGTTCCGGTTTTGTGGATGAAGTGGGCCGATCGCGCAAACCCTGCCTGCAGCCGGTAGCCCGTGTAGATGTCGAACTTCATCGCCTTGTACATGCGCTCGGTGCTCGCGGGCTCCAGCAGTTCGCCGCGCACCAGTTTTTCCAGCATGTCGCCGTAGGCCACCAGCGTGGCGGCGTTCGCGCCGGTCTTGTAGTAGTGCGCGTAGGCTTCATCGATGGTCTTGGCGCGCAGGTCGGCGGTCTTCAGGTTCAGCGCGCGGCGCACGGCGTCGACCCGCTGCGGGCCCATCGGCGACGAGGCGATGCGCACCAGCTGGTCATTGCTCAGCTTGCGGGCGTCGGGATGGATCTCGGCGTACACGTCGTAGCGCACCTGCGCGAGCGACGTCAGGCGCTCGAAGCCGCTGGTGCCCAGCGCCGCGCTGGCGCTCCGGTTGAGTTGCTCTTCACCCACCGCGCGCACCAGCATGTTGGCCGCGGTGTTGTCGCTGTCGCCGAGCATGCGGGTGAGCAGAAAGTCGATGGTGAACGGCGTTCCAGGCTGCCGCCAGACCAGTTGGCCTGCCTCGATCCTGTCCGTGGGCTCGAGCTTCATCGTGTCGGAAAGTTTGAGCTTCTTCGCGTCGACCTGCTGGAGCACGGCGATGGCGATCGGTACCTTGGCCGTCGAGCCCAGGTACCAACGCTGGTCTGCGCCATAGGAAAAGGTTTCGCCTCCGTTCATGCGCTTGACGTAGACGCCGAGCGCACCAGGCGTTTCACGGTCGATGCGCTCGACCTCACGCTGGAGCGTGTCGTTCCAATCGGCGGCCTGGGCGGTCTCAGCGCTCGCTATCGTCAGCAGCGACAGCAGGCACAGGGTGAGTGCGGGTGTGTGCAGGGCAGGTCGTGGCATTGGGAATTCCTTGGGTGATCAGTCCGGATCGGCAGAGGGCCAGGCCCACCTGCATGAGCGCTGCTTCCGAGCGTTGCAGCGACGGCTCGCCGCGCACGCATGCGACCACGACGGCGCGACGCTCGTGGTCGCCCGCCTCCGCCACACGCAGCAGGCCGGCATCGCAGATGCGCGCGCGCTGGGTGCCGGTCTTGTGGGAAAAGCGCAGGCCGCTCGGAAAACCGGCCTTCAGGCGGTTGTTGCCGGTTTCGACTCTCGCCATGATCTGCAGCAGCACGGCGGTTGATGTCGACGTGAGCGCCTGGCCATTGGCAAGCTGTTCGAGCAGACGGCCGTATGCGCTCAGGCTGCCCGAATTCACGCCGGTCGCGTAGTAGGCGCGGTAGGCGGCATCCAGGCTGGGCAGTTTGAAGTCCGCCACGCGCGTTCCGGTGAGGCGGGCCAGCAACTGCAGCCGTTGCACGTCGACGCGCTCGCGCTGCAGCAGAATGAGGTCGCGGCCTGTCAGCTTGGTGGCTTCGGGCGTCAGGTAGCCGTAGAGGGTCCGTCGGATGTCCGACAGCGTGGTGATCGGCGTGAAGCCACCCGGCACCAGCGTCTCGTTCAGCGCGTTCACGTCGGCCAGGCCGACCAGGTCGATCAGGACGTCGGTGGCGGTGTTGTCGCTCCGGATGATCATCTGTTCGAGCAGGAAGCGCACGGTGACCAGCGTGCCCACCGCGATGTTCTTGGTCGGGCCGGCGCCGTCGACATAATCGCCTGCGCGCAGCGTCACCGGCGTTTCCAGCGTGAAATGTCCTCGCTCGACGCCGCGAAAAACGGCCATCGCCACCGGAACCTTGATCATCGAGGCCAGGTACCAGCGTTGGTCGGCACGGTAGGCGGTCTGCTGGCCGGTGTCGAGGTCGCGCACGTAGACGCCCAAACGCCCGCGCGTCTGCGATTCGATGCTGGCGAACTCGGCAACGAGGTGCTCGTTCCACGAGGTTCCCGCCGTCGGAGGGAGGGGGGCGGGTGAGGGCTGTGCCTCCGCCGCGCAGGCCATGCCGAGCGCCAGGGTGGCTGTGCCGATGCGGCCGCGCCGAACCGTGCTGCGCCAGAAGATTCGAACCAGAGATTCAGGGGTCATGCAATGGGAGTGTTCGTGGCGTCGGGAAACGCGCCATTGCGATCCCCTCCGCGTCAACCCCTCATTTGTCGCCGGCCGACTGCAGCACTGTCAGCCGCCTGTATCCGATATGCATGCAGGCGAATGCCCACAATGCGACAGCGAACGCGTCAGCCGACGGCGTCTGCCGGCAGGCGCTGCAGCATCGCGAGGGTGCTGGCGATGGTCTTGCGCAGCTCGCGGCGGTCGCTGATGAAGTCGATCGCTCCCTTGGTCTGGAGGAACTCCGAACGCTGAAAGCCTTCGGGCAGCGTCACACGCACCGTCGACTCGATCACGCGCGGGCCGGCAAAGCCGATCAGCGCCTTGGGCTCGGCGATCACCACATCGCCCACGAAGGCGAAGCCGGCACTCACACCGCCCATGGTCGGGTCGGTCAGCACACTGATGTAGGGCAGGCCCTTCTTGGCGAGGTGGGTGAGCGCTGCGTTGGTCTTGGCCATCTGCATCAGCGAGAGCAGGCCTTCCTGCATGCGCGCGCCGCCCGTGGCGGTGAAGCAGATGAACGGCACCTTCTGCTCGATGGCGGTCTCGACGCCGCGCACGAAGCGCTCGCCGACCACGCTGCCCATGCTGCCGCCCATGAACTCGAACTCGAAGCAGGCCACCACGACGTTGATGCTCAGCACCGAGCCGCCCATCACGATCAGCGAATCGGTCTCGCCGGTGTTCTCCAGGGCTTCCTTGAGCCGCTCGGTGTACTTGCGGCTGTCCTTGAACTTGAGCGCATCGACCGGCAGCACTTCCTGGCCGAGTTCGTAGCGGCCCTCGGCGTCGAGGAAGGCGTCCAGGCGCGCACGCGCGCCGATGCGATGGTGGTGGCCACAGCTCGGGCACACGTTCTGGTTGTGCTCGAGGTCGGTCTTGTAGAGCACCGTGTCGCAGCTCGGGCATTTGATCCAGAGACCTTCGGGCACCTGGCGGCGCTCGCTGGGGTCGGTCTGGGCGATCTTGGCGGGTAGCAGTTTTTCAAGCCAGCTCATGGCATCTCCTGAAGTGGCTGGATTATCGGCCAGTGGCGTCGGATGGGGTAGCGGGTGGCAACGCATCGAGCGCGGCACGGATTCCGCCGAGGAAGTCGCGCACGAGCGGTACCACCTGTTCGCGCGGCTGGCCGTCGATCAGCTGGATGATCCGGGTGCCGATGACGACCGCATCGGCCGACACGCCAACCGCCTGCGCGGTGGCGGCGTCGCGGATGCCGAAGCCCACGCCCACGGGGATGCCCACGTGCGCACGGATGCGCGGGATCATGCGGGCGACCGCGTCGGTGTCGAGGTGGCCGGCACCGGTCACGCCCTTGAGCGACACGTAGTAGACGTAGCCCGACGCAATGCGCGCAACCTGCGCCATGCGCTCTGCGGTGCTGGTGGGCGCCAGCAGGAAGATCAGGTCGATGCCCGCTTCGCGCAGCTGTCCGGCGAAAACCTCGCATTCCTCTGGCGGATAGTCGACCACCAGCAGGCCGTCGACGCCGGCGGCGGCCGCATCGCGGATGAAGCTGCCGGCGCCATGCACCAGGTCGTAGCGTTCGACCGGGTTGGCGTAGCCCATGAGCACGACCGGCGTGCGGTCGTCCGCTTGGCGGAAGGCCGCGACCATGGCCAGCACCTGCTTCATGCCCACGCCCATCGCCAGTGCGGCTTCGCCGGCCTTCTGGATCACCGGGCCGTCGGCCATCGGGTCGGAGAAGGGCACGCCGAGCTCGATCACGTCGGCCCCCGCCTCGACCATGCCGTGCATGAGTTCGGGCGTGATGTCGGCGAAGGGGAAGCCCGCAGTGACGTAAGGGATCAGGGCCTTGCGGCCGTCTTTCTGCAGGGCGGAGAAGGTGGCTGAAATACGGCTCACAGCGAACCTCCCTTCACGCTCAGGCCGCGCATCGAAGGGCGATCGTAGAAATCCACACCCGACAGATCGGCCACCGTGCCGATGTCCTTGTCGCCGCGTCCGGAGAGGTTGACCAGGATCGACTGGTCCGGGCGCATGGTCTTGGCCAGCTGCATGGCGTAAGCCACCGCATGGCTCGATTCGAGCGCGGGAATGATCCCTTCGGTGCGGCACAGGTAGTGGAAGGCTTCGAGCGCTTGCGCGTCGGTCACACCGACGTATTCGGCGCGGCCGATGTCCGCCAGGTAGGCATGTTCGGGGCCGACGCCCGGGTAGTCCAGGCCCGCGCTGATGCTGTGCGTCTCGGTCACCTGGCCATCCTCGTTCTGCAGGAGGTAGGTCCGGTTGCCGTGCAGCACGCCCGGGCTGCCCCGCAGGATCGAGGCCGAATGCTTGCCGCTGTCGAGGCCTTCGCCCGCGGCTTCGACGCCGATCAGGCGCGTGCCGGCGAACGGAATGTACGGGTGGAAGATGCCCATCGCGTTGCTGCCGCCGCCCACGCAGGCGATCACGGCATCGGGCTGCTTGCCTTGGCCGCCCAGCATGTCGGGCATCTGCGCGATGCATTCGGTGCCGATCACGCTCTGGAAGTCGCGCACCATCATCGGGTACGGGTGCGGGCCGGCCACCGTGCCAATGATGTAGAAGGTGTTTTCGACGTTGGTGACCCAGTCGCGCATGGCTTCGTTGAGCGCGTCCTTGAGCGTCTTGCTGCCCGATTCCACCGGCACCACCGTGGCGCCCAGCAGGTTCATGCGGTAGACGTTGGGACTCTGGCGCTTGACGTCCTGGCTGCCCATGTAGACCACGCATTCCAGTCCGTAGCGCGCGCAGATGGTGGCGGTCGCCACGCCGTGCTGCCCCGCGCCGGTTTCGGCGATCACGCGCGGCTTGCCCATGCGCTTGGCGAGCATGGCCTGGCCGATCGTGTTGTTGATCTTGTGCGCGCCGGTGTGGTTGAGGTCTTCGCGCTTGAGGTAGATCTGCGCGCCGCCCACTTCGCTGCTGGTGCGCGCGGCGTGGTAGATCGGCGACGGCCGGCCCACGAAGTGCGCCAGCTCGTAGTTGAATTCGGCGAGGAATTCAGGGTCGTTCTTGTAGCGCTCGTAGGCCTCGCGCAGTTCCTGGATGGCGTGCGTGAGCGTCTCGCTCGCGAAAGTTCCGCCGTAGTTGCCGAAATGGCCGGTGGCGTCGGGCTGTTGGTAGTCGTTCATGGTTCTCGATCGGTGGGCCGCGCGGACGAAGACCGGCGCGGCGGAATCAGGGCGATGAATTCGCTGAAGGGCAACAAGGCGCGCGGCCCGCCGCCTCAAACAGAGGCAACCTGGGCGCCGCGCACGGCTGCGACGAATTCCCGGATCTTGCCAGCGTCCTTGATGCCCTTGGAGGCTTCGACGCCGGAGCTCACGTCAACGGCCAGCGACCTGCATCGCGGCCGGAGCTGGCGAATGCCATCGGCCACGTTTGCAGGTGTGAGTCCACCACTCAAGACGAGGTGAGCGTCGACGGCGGTTGGAAGAAGTGACCAATCGAATGCCTTGCCGCCTCCGCCAAATCCGTCGACATGCGCGTCGAGCAGGATGGCCTGGGCGTGGGAGTAATCGGACGCGTATTTTACGAGGTCGAAGCCTGCCCCTGCCGCACCCAGTGGAATACGGGCGGCGCGCAGGAATCGGTGCGCGCCGTGGCCGCTGGCTTCCAGGCACTGCGCGGGCGATTCGTCGCCGTGGAACTGGGCAACGGCGCCAGGCACGGCGGCCAGCGCCCGCAGCACCGTCGCAGGCGCTTCGTTGACGAACAGCAATACCGGCGTGACGAAGGGCGGCAGACGCGCGGCCAGCGCCGCGGCGCGTTCGATGCCCACCGCGCGCGCGCTTTGGGCGTAGAGCACGAAGCCCATGGCGTCGGCGCCTGCATCGACGGCCGCGTCGACGTCGGCTTCACGTGTGAGGCCGCAGATCTTGATGCGCGTGAAGGCGTTCATGCTGGCAGACAGGGTCGCGGGCGGATTCATGGCGCGCCATCATACGCAGCGCCACTGGCCTGCCAGGTCGCCTCCGCAGGCAGGCCCCAGGCGGCGTCGTAGAGCGGGCCGCGGAAATAAAGGCCGCTGGCCGAAAAAGTCGGCGCGGCAACCTTGCGGCTGCGCGCGGCCAACACCTCGGCGATCCATTGCGGTGACTCGTCGCCATGACCCACGCGCACCAGGCAGCCCATGATGTTGCGGATCATGTGGTGGAGGAAGGCGTCGGCCTCGAACTCGAAATGCCAGCTGCACCGCTCCGGGTCGGGCCCGTCGGCGTGGCGGCTGATGGCGATGCGGCGCACGGTCTTCACGGGCGAGCGCGCCTGGCAGGCCGAGGCACGGAAGGAGCTGAAGTCGTGCTCTCCGATCAGCAGCGCAGCGGCCGCGCGCATGGCATCGCCGTCGAGCGGGCGCATCGACCAGCCCACGCGGCCCGCGTCCAGGCTCGGGCGCACCGGCGACTGCGACAGCACGTAGAGATAGCGCCGCGACAACGCGCTGGCGCGGCAGTGGAAGGCATCGGGCACCGGATGCGCCCACTGGATGGCGATGTCCGGCGGCAGGTAGCGGTTGGTGCCGCGCACCCACGAGAACGGCGTGCGCTCGATGTCGGTGTCGAAGTGGACCACCTGCATCAGGCCGTGCACGCCGGTGTCGGTGCGTCCGGCGCACAGCGTGGAGATGCGCTGCGCGGCAAAGCGCGCGAGCGCAGCTTCAAGCTTGTCCTGCACGGTCTGGCCCGAGCGCTGGCTCTGCCAGCCCTGGTAGGCCTGGCCGTGGTAGCGGACGCCGAGTGCCAGCCTCAAGTTCGCACGACGCTCAGGCTTCGAGCAGGATGCGCAGCATGCGGCGCAGCGGTTCGGCCGCGCCCCACAGCAGCTGGTCGCCGATGGTGAAGGCGCCGACGTATTCCGGGCCCATCGCCAGCTTGCGGATGCGGCCGACCGGAATGTCCATGGTGCCGGTCACGGCCACGGGCGTCAGGTGCTTGACGGTGGCCTCGCGCGTGTTCGGCACGACCTTGGCCCAGGGGTTGTCGGCGGCGATCAGCGCTTCGATGTCGGCCAGCGGCACGTTCTTCTTGAGCTTGAAGGTCAGCGCCTGGCTGTGGCAGCGCATCGCGCCCACGCGCACGCAGAAGCCGTCGACCGGCGTGGCGGCCGTGCCGAAGCCCGCGCCCTGTCCGAGGATCTTGTTGGTTTCGGCGCCGCCCTTCCATTCTTCCTTGGACATGCCCCATTCGGCATCGTCCTGGCTCTTGCCCAGGCCCAGGTCCTTGTCGATCCACGGGATCAACGAACCGCCCAGCGGTGCCCCGAAGTTGGCCGTCTCGACAGTGCTCAGGTTCTGCTGCTTGTGAAGCACCTTGCGGTCGATTTCGAGGATGGCCGACTTGGGGTCGTCCAGCAACGCGCGCACTTCGGCGTTGAGCGTGCCGAACTGGGTGAGCAGCTCGCGCATGTGCTGCGCACCGCCGCCCGAAGCCGCCTGGTAGGTCATGCTGGTCATCCATTCGACCAGGCCGGCCTTGTAGAGCGCGCCCACGCCCATCAACATGCAGCTCACGGTGCAGTTGCCGCCGATCCAGTTCTTGCCGCCCTTGGACAGGGCATTCTGGATCACGGGCAGGTTGACCGGATCGAGCACGATGATCGCGTCGTCGTTCATGCGCAGGGTGGAGGCGGCGTCGATCCAGTGGCCGTTCCAGCCGGCAGCGCGCAGCTTGGGGAAGACGGCGCTGGTGTAGTCGCCGCCTTGGGCGGTGATGATGATGTCGCAGCGCTGGAGGGCGGCAATGTCGTGCGCGTCCTGCAGCGTGCCTTCGTTCTTCGCCATCGCCGGGGCCTTGCCGCCCGCGTTGGAGGTCGAGAAGAACACAGGCTCGATCAGGTCAAAGTCCTTCTCTGCCACCATGCGGTCCATCAGGACCGAACCCACCATGCCGCGCCAGCCGACGAGGCCCACCAACTTGCTCATGTCAACGCCCTTCAATAGATAAATATTCCCGCAATCAGCAACGGCCGAGGGGCCCGGCTCGTCTGGCCGGGAGAGGGCGCACGACGAACCAGGCTGGATCAGCCCTTAATGGTCGTGGTTTTGATGATGGTTGCGCGCACGACCACACCGGCCTGGGCGGCGGATGCTGAGTTCAGGGTGAACGGGCGGGCGGCAAACATGGCACATATTGTAGCGGATGTGCGTCGGATGGTGTATGAACGGTGCTCGTTCGAACAGCACACAGGAGCTTCGCCATGCCCACCGGTACCGTCCGACTCCATCGCATCCTCAAGGCCCCGCCCGACAAGGTCTATCGCGCTTTCATCGATCCCGACGCCATGGCGCGGTGGCTGCCGCCTCATGGCTTTCTCTGCAAGGTCCATCACTTCGAGCCGCGGGTGGGCGGGACGTTCAGGATGTCCTTTCTCAACTTCTCCAGCGGCAACGCGCACGCCTTTGGCGGCGAATACCTGGAGCTCGTCCCCGGCGAACGCATTCGCTACACGGACAAGTTCGAGGACCCGAACCTGCCTGGAGAGATCCAGGTCACGGTGGAACTCAAGGCCGTGTCCTGCGGCACGGAACTGAGCGTCGTGCAGGCCGGCATTCCGGAGGTCATTCCCGTGGAGATGTGCTATCTGGGCTGGCAGGAATCGTTGGCGCAACTCGCGCTGCTGGTGGAGCCTGTCATCCCGGGCTGAGCCCGCATCGGACAAGGAGCAGGGCACCCCCAGCAACCGGGCGCGTGAACCGCCGATCAAAGACTCAGGCCAGCGCCTTGAGCACCGCGTCGCCCATCTCCACCGTGCCGACCTTCGTCGTGCCCGCGCTGTAGATGTCCGGCGTGCGCAGGCCCTGGGCCAGCACCTTCTTCACGGCCGTCTCGATGCGCTGGGCAGCGTCTTCCTGGTTGAGCGAGTAGCGCAGCATCATGGCGGCGCTCAGGATGGTCGCCAGCGGGTTGGCCACGCCTTTGCCCGCAATGTCGGGCGCGCTGCCGTGGCTCGGTTCGTACAGGCCCTGGTTGCTTGCATTGAGCGAGGCCGACGGCAGCATGCCGATCGAGCCGGTGAGCATGGCGGCCTCGTCCGACAGGATGTCGCCGAACATGTTGCCGGTCACGATCACGTCGAACTTCTTGGGCGCCTTCACGAGTTGCATGGCTGCGTTGTCGACATACATGTGGTCGAGCTCAACGTCGGGGTATTCCTTGCCGACCTCGGTCACGATGTCCTTCCAGAACTGGAAGGTCTCCAGCACGTTGGCCTTGTCCACGCTGGTCACGCGCTTGCTGCGCTTGCGGGCGGCCTCGAATGCAACGCGTGCGATGCGCTCGACTTCGGGGCGCGAGTAGCGCATCGTGTCGAAGGCTTCGTCCGCGCCCGGGAAATGCCCGTCGACAGCCGTGCGGCGGCCGCGGGGCTGACCGAAGTAGATGTCGCCGGTCAGCTCGCGGATGATGAGGATGTCCAGGCCGGCGATGAGCTCGGGCTTGAGGCTGGACGCGTCCACCAGCTGCTCGTAGCAGATGGCCGGGCGGAAGTTGGCGAACAGGCCCAGGTTCTTGCGCAGGCCCAGGATGGCCTGCTCAGGGCGCAGCGGCCGGTCGAGCTTGTCGTACTTCCAGTCGCCGACGGCACCGAACAGCACCGCGTCGGCTTCCTTGGCGAGCTTGAGCGTGGCGTCGGGCAGCGGATGGCCGTGCGCCTCGTAGGCGGCGCCGCCGACCAGGGCCGTTTCCATCTCGAAGGGCAGGTCGAGTGCATCCAGCACGCGGATGGCTTGCGCGACGATTTCGGTGCCGATGCCGTCACCCGGGAGAACTGCGATTTTCATTGTGGAGGTCTGTGGATTGGAAGAAAGGAAGGAAGGGGGAGTGCGGCTGCGCCGGTCAGCTCACCATCGTGTGCGCGAGCCAGGGCTTGGTGGCCAGGCGTTCGGCCTCGAAGGCGGTGATCTTGTCCTTGTGGCGCAGCGTCAGGCCGATGTCGTCCAGGCCATTCATCAGGCAGTACTTGCGAAAGGCCTGCACGTCGAAGGCGAACTCGCCGCCGTCAGGCTTGACGACCACCTGGCGCTCCAGGTCGACGGTCAGCTTATAGCCCGCAAAGGCGAAGGTCTCGTCGAACAGTTGGGCCACCTGCGCTTCAGGCAGCACGATGGGCAGCAGGCCGTTCTTGAAGCTGTTGTTGAAGAAGATGTCGGCGTAGCTCGGCGCGATGATGGCGCGAAAGCCGTACTGGTCGAGCGCCCAAGGCGCGTGCTCGCGCGACGAGCCGCAGCCGAAGTTCTTGCGCGCGAGCAGCACCGACGCGCCGGCATAGCGCGGCTGGTTCAGCACGAAGTCGGGGTTGGGCTTGCGGCTGGCCGGGTCCTGGCCCGGAAAGCCGGCGTCGAGGTAGCGCCATTCGTCGAACAGGTTCACGCCGAAGCCGGTCTTCTTGATCGACTTGAGGAACTGCTTGGGGATGATGGCGTCGGTGTCGACGTTCTCGCGGTCCATGGGGGCCACGAGGCCCTGGTGCACGGTGAATTTCTGCATGGTTGTCTTCCAGGAATCAGGCGAAGGTTCGGACGTCGACGAAGTGGCCGTGCACCGCAGCGGCGGCGGCCATGGCCGGGCTCACGAGGTGGGTTCGGCCACCCGCGCCTTGCCGGCCTTCGAAGTTGCGGTTGCTGGTGCTGGCGCAACGCTCGCCGGGTTCCAGCCGGTCGGCGTTCATCGCCAGGCACATCGAGCATCCGGGCTCGCGCCACTCGAAGCCCGCAGCCTTGAAGATCAAGTCGAGGCCTTCACGTTCGGCCTGCTCCTTCACCACGCCCGATCCAGGCACCACCATCGCCAGCTTGACGTTCCTGGCGACCTTCTGGCCCAGCTTCTGCACCACGGCTGCGGCTTCGCGCATGTCCTCGATGCGGCTGTTGGTGCAGGAGCCGATGAACACCTTGTCGATGAAGATGTCGTTCATCGCCTTGTTGGGTTCCAGGCCCATGTAGGTGAGCGCGCGTTCGATCGCACCGCGCTTGTTGGCGTCCTTCTCCTTGTCCGGATCCGGCACGCGCCCGTCCACGGGCAGCACCATCTCGGGCGAGGTGCCCCAGGTGATCTGCGGCTTGATCTGGGTGGCATCGAGCTCGACCACCGCGTCGAAATGCGCGCCGGGGTCGGACTGCAGCGTCTTCCAGTAGCTGACGGCGTGGTCCCACTCGACGCCGGTGGGCGCGAGCGGGCGGCCTTTGACGTAGTCGATGGTCTTCTGGTCGACCGCCACCAGGCCCGCACGCGCGCCTGCCTCGATCGCCATGTTGCAGACGGTCATGCGGCCTTCCATGCTCAGGTCGCGAATGGCCGAGCCTGCGAACTCGATGGTGTAGCCGGTGCCGCCGGCCGTGCCGATGCGCCCGATGATGGCCAGCACGATGTCCTTGGCGGTGCAGCCCAGCGGCAGCTTGCCTTCGACCTTCACCAGCATGTTCCTGGCCTTCTTGCCGAGCAGCGTCTGCGTGGCCATCACGTGCTCGACCTCACTGGTGCCAATGCCATGCGCCAGCGCGCCGAAGGCGCCGTGCGTCGAGGTGTGCGAGTCGCCGCAAACCACCGTCATGCCCGGCAGCGTGGCGCCCGACTCGGGGCCGATCACGTGCACGATGCCTTGGCGCTTGCTCAGGAAGGGGAAGAACGCGGCAGAGCCGAATTCGGCAATGTTGCTGTCCAGCGTGGTGATCTGTTCCTTGCTGGTGGCGTCGGCGATGCCGGCGTAGCCGCGTTCCCAGCCGGTCGTGGGTGTGTTGTGGTCGGCGGTGGCGACCACCGAGCTGATGCGCCAGAGCTTGCGGCCGGCCACGCGCAGACCTTCGAAGGCCTGGGGGCTGGTGACTTCATGCACCAGATGGCGGTCGATGTAGAGGATGGCCGTGCCATCTTCTTCCGTGTGGACGACGTGTTCGTCCCAGAGTTTGTCGTAGAGCGTGCGTGCCATGGTTTTTGGTCTTTCGTGGGGAATCGGAGTGGGAGTGGGTCAGGCGAGCGACGTCGCAATGGCCCTGGGCTCGGCCCGTGTGCGTACTGCTTCGCCGGAAGCCTGCAGGTGGGCCACCAGCGTGCGGGCGGCCACCGGGAGCGTCGAGAAGTCGCGTGCCACCAGGCGGATTTCGCGCTGCGCCCAGTCGTTGGTCAGCGCCACACTGGTGAGCCGGCGGCCGACGCCACCACGCATGAGTTCGAAGGCGCCGCCGGGCATCACGCCGATGCCCAGGCCGTTCTCGATCATGCGGCACATGGCGTCCAGGCCGGTCACATGGATGCGCAGCTTGATGCTGCGGCCTGCAGCCATGGCTGCCTGGCGGGTGGCCACGTAGATCGAGCTGTTGGTGTGCAGGCCGACGTGGTCATGGTCGAGCGAGGCCATGAAATCGAGCGGTCCCTGGTCGGCGAGTGCGTGGCCGGTGGGCACGATCAGCACGAGCCGGTCGTGGCGGTAGACGAGGCTTTGGAGTTCGCTGGCGCCCTCGGCCAGGTGGCAGATGCCCAGATCGGCGGCGCCTTCCTGCACAGCGCGCAGCACCTCGGTGCTCAGGTGCTCCTCCAGGTCGATCTTGATTTCTTCATGGGCGCGCCGGAACACACCCAGGTCTTCCGGCAGGAACTGCACGATGGCCGAGATGTTGGCATGCACCCGCACGTGGCCACGCACACCGTCGGCGTACTCGCTGAGTTCGCCCTGCATCTTCTCCAGGCTGTAGAGCACCGAGCGGGCATGGTGCAACAGGCTTTCGCCCGCGGGTGTCAGGTCGACGCCGCGCGTGTGGCGGTAGAGCAGGGGCGTGCCGAGCGTGGCTTCGAGGTCGGACAGGCGCTTGCTGATGGCCGATGCCGCAATGAACTCGCGCTCCGCCGCCCGACCGATGCTGCCCAGTTCGCAGACTGCGACGAACAACTGCAGCGACGTGAGGTCGATGCGTCGGGCGAAGCTGCGTTCGGTGGTGGTCAGGGCTTTGGACATCGTGAGTCAAGATGTGGGAGGGCTATTGTCCTATGTGTCGCCTCCGTTTGTCATCGTGATCCACGATGGCCCCGCTGCCTTCGCGAGATGAAAAAAGCGGGCCCGTGGCCCGCTCGTTTCCAGGTGAAGAACCGGATCACTTCTTCTTTTCGGCGGCGTTTTCTAGCTTGGAGCCACCCTTCTGGATGTCCTGGCCTGCGCCAGCGACGGTGTTGCAGCCGGCGAGCGAGGCGCCGAAGACGAAAGTGACAGCGATCAGTGCGGCGAGTTTTTTCATGACAGAGCTCCTGCGATGCATAGGTTGTGACGTGATGGAGAAGACCCTCCACAACAAAATTTAACCTTCTGCAGGTCAGTTGCTTGTCAGTCAAGACGCAAAAAAGCTGCCCGAAGGCAGCTTTCATGGAGCCTGATCGCAGGCGGCACGCTCGCGGTGCCGCACCGCCGATCAGCGGGAGGCGATGGGCTTGACGTCGCGTTGCACCGAACCTTCGAACAGCTGGCGCGGACGGCCGATCTTGTATTCCGGATCGCCGATCATTTCGTTGAGCTGCGCGATCCAGCCGACGGTGCGCGCCAGGGCGAACACGGCGGTGAACAGCGGCACCGGAATGCCGATCGCGCGTTGCACGATGCCCGAGTAGAAGTCGACGTTCGGGTAGAGCTTGCGCGACACGAAGTACTCGTCTTCCAGCGCGATCTTCTCGAGCGCCATGGCCAGCTTGAACAGCGGGTCGTTTTCCAGGCCGAGTTCGCCGAGCACTTCCTTGCAGGTTTCCTGCATGAGCTTGGCGCGCGGGTCGTAGTTCTTGTACACGCGGTGGCCGAAGCCCATCAGCTTGACGTTGGAATTCTTGTCCTTGACCTGCTTGATGAACTCGCCGATCTTCTCCACGCCGCCAGCCTTCTGGATGTCGTAGAGCATGTTGAGGGCGGCCTCATTGGCGCCACCGTGCGCGGGGCCCCAGAGGCAGGCCACGCCGGCCGCGATGGCGGCGAACGGGTTGGTGCCCGACGAGCCGCACAGGCGCACGGTCGAGGTCGATGCATTCTGCTCGTGGTCGGCATGGAGGATGAAGATGCGGTCGAGCGCGCGCTCGAGCACCGGGCTCACCTTGTACTCTTCGCACGGCGTCGCGAACATCATGTGCAGGAAGTTGCCCGCATAGCTCAGGTCGTTGCGCGGGTACATGTACGGCTGGCCGATCGTGTACTTGTACGCCATGGCCACCAGCGTGGGCATCTTTGCGATCAGGCGGATCGCGGCGATCTCACGGTGCTTCGGATTGTTGATGTCCGTGCTATCGTGATAGAAGGCCGACAGCGCGCCGACCAGGCCGGTCATGATGGCCATCGGATGCGCGTCGCGACGGAAGCCGCGCAGGAAGAACTGCATCTGCTCGTTGACCATCGTGTGGTTGGTCACGAGCTTGGTGAATTCGTCCTTCTTCGGCTGGTCAGGCAGGTCTCCGTACAGCAGCAGGTGACAGGTTTCCAGGAAGTCGCAGTTGGTCGCAAGCTGCTCGATGGGGTAACCGCGGTACAGCAGCTCGCCCTTGTCGCCGTCGATGTAGGTGATCGTCGACTGGCACGACGCCGTGGACATGAAGCCCGGGTCATACGTGAACATGCCCGTCTGCGCATAGAGCTTGCGGATGTCGATGACGTCCGGGCCGAGCGTGCCCTTGTAGATCGGCAGATCGACATTGTCGCCACCATTGCTGAACGACAGCGTGGCCTTGGTCTCGGAAGCTTTCATTTCGACTTTCTTTCTTCAGATGGATTTTGGGGAACGCGCAGACGCCACGAAGGCATCAGACGCGGATGATGCGCAGCAAATCGACCACGTCCGCCCCGGCCCATGCGGGCTCGGGCTCCTTTCGCTGCAGGAAGAGATCGAGAAGATCGTGGTCTGACAGATCCATCAATGTCCCCATCGCTTCGGCCTGACGCACGGTCAGGCTGGACTCATGGCGCGCGAAGAATCGCTCGATGAACAGATCGTTCTCGAGCAGCCCCCGACGACAGCGCCATTTGAGTTTGCTGAGCGCTCGCTCGCTCAGGCGCTGGTCGAGGTCGGGGGTGGCTTCCATGGCGGTCAGATGGCCCGACGGACCATCAGTTCCTTGATCTTGCCGATGGCCTGGGTCGGATTCAGGTTCTTCGGGCACACGTCCACACAGTTCATGATGGTGTGGCAGCGGAACAGGCGGTACGGGTCTTCGAGGTTGTCCAGGCGCTCGGCGGTCGCTTCGTCACGGCTGTCGGCGATGAAGCGATAGGCTTGCAGCAATCCGGCGGGACCCACGAACTTGTCGGGGTTCCACCAGAAGCTCGGGCAGCTCGTCGAGCAGCTCGCGCACAGGATGCACTCGTACAGGCCGTTGAGCTCGTCGCGTTCCTCCGGCGACTGCAGGCGTTCCTTTTCGGGCGGCACGTTGTCGTTCTGCAGATACGGCTTGATCGAGTTGTACTGCTTGAAGAACTGCGTCATGTCCACGATCAGGTCGCGGATGACGGGCAGACCCGGCAGCGGCTTGAGCACGACAGTGCCCTTGAGCGTGTTCATGTTGGTCAGGCAGGCCAGACCGTTCTTGCCGTTGATGTTCATCGCGTCCGAGCCGCAGACGCCTTCGCGGCAGGAGCGGCGGAACGACAGCGTCGGGTCCTGCGCCTTGAGCTTCATGAGGGCGTCGAGCAGCATGCGTTCGTGGCCATCGAGTTCGATCTCGATGGTCTGCATGTAGGGCTTCGCGTCCTTGTCCGGGTCGTAGCGATAGATTTGGAATGTGCGCTTCATCGTGATGACCTTTGTGTGTTCTTAGAAGGTGCGGACCTTGGGCGGCACCGAGGCGACCGTCAGCGGCTGGAGGTTGACCGGCTTGTAGGAAAGGCGGTTGTCCTCGCTGTACCAGAGCGTGTGCTTCATCCAGTTGGCGTCGTCGCGGCCCAGCGGCGCGACCGGATCGTCCGCCGGACGTTCGTAGTCTTCCACCGTGTGGGCGCCGCGGCATTCGCGGCGCGCTGCAGCCGACACCATCGTGGCCTGCGCCACTTCGATCAGGTTGTCGACTTCGAGTGCCTCGATGCGGGCGGTGTTGAACACCTTCGACTTGTCTTTCAGGCCGATCGCCTTCACGCGCTCACGCACGGCGGCGATCTTGACCACGCCTTCGTCCATCGAGGCTTGCTTGCGGAACACGGCCGCATGTTGCTGCATGACAGCGCGGATCTCACCGGCCACATCTTGCGCATATTCGCCGGCGGTGGTCGATTCGAGGCGGTTCAGGCGCTCCAGCGTACGGTCGGCCGCATCGGCCGGCAGCGGCTTGTGTTCCTTGAGCTTGTCGTTGAACTGGACGATGTGGTTGCCGGCCGCGCGGCCGAACACCAGCAGGTCGAGCAGCGAGTTGGTGCCCAGGCGGTTGGCGCCGTGCACGCTCACGCAGGAGCATTCGCCCACGGCGTACAGGCCATTCACCACGGCGCTGTTCTGGTCGCCCTTTTGAATCACGACCTGGCCGTTGATGCTGGTCGGGATGCCGCCCATCTGGTAATGGATGGTCGGCACGACCGGAATCGGTTCCTTGGTGATGTCGACGTTGGCGAAGTTGACGCCGATTTCATACACCGAAGGCAGGCGCTTGTGGATGGTCTCGGCGCCCAGATGGTCGAGCTTGAGCAGCACATAGTCCTTGTTGGGACCGCAGCCACGACCTTCCTTGATTTCCTGGTCCATCGAGCGCGACACGAAGTCGCGCGGTGCCAGGTCCTTCAGCGTGGGCGCATAACGCTCCATGAAGCGTTCACCATTGCTGTTGAGCAGGATGGCGCCTTCGCCGCGGCAGCCTTCGGTCAGCAGCACGCCCGCACCGGCCACGCCGGTCGGGTGGAATTGCCAGAACTCCATGTCCTGCAGCGGAATGCCCGAGCGCGCCGCCATGCCCAGGCCGTCGCCGGTGTTGATGAAGGCGTTGGTGGATGCCTGGAAGATCCGGCCGGCGCCGCCGGTGGCCAGCAGCACCGTCTTCGCCTGCAGGATGTGCAGGTCGCCGGTTTCCATTTCGAGCGCGGTCACGCCAACCACGTCGCCTTCGTTGTCACGGATGAGGTCGAGCGCCATCCATTCGACGAAGAACTGGGTGCGGGCCTCGACGTTCTTCTGGTAGAGCGTGTGCAGCATCGCGTGGCCGGTGCGGTCGGCTGCGGCGCAGGCACGCTGGACGGGTTTTTCGCCGTAGTTCGCGGTATGGCCGCCGAACGGGCGCTGGTAGATGGTGCCGTCCGGATTGCGGTCGAAGGGCATGCCGAAGTGCTCGAGCTCGTACACAACCTTTGGCGCTTCGCGGCACATGAACTCGATCGCGTCCTGGTCGCCGAGCCAGTCGGAGCCCTTGATCGTGTCGTAGAAGTGGTAGTGCCAATTGTCCTCGCTCATGTTGCCGAGCGAAGCGCCCACGCCGCCTTGTGCGGCCACAGTGTGCGAACGGGTCGGAAACACCTTGGAGAGCACGGCCACATTGAGGCCGGCACGCGCGAGTTGCAGTGAGGCACGCATGCCGGAGCCGCCGGCGCCAACGATGACGACATCGAACTTGCGCTTGGTGATTTGGTCTTTGGTATAGGTCATGGGGTCAAACTCTCCAGAGCACTTGAATGGCCCAACCCGCGCAACCGACAAGCCAGACGATGGTGAAAACTTGCAGTGCAAGGCGGATGCCGACGGGCTGGACGTAGTCCATCCAGATGTCGCGCACGCCGACCCACACGTGATACAGAAGCGCCGCAATGACGGAGAAGGTCAGGACCTTCATCCACTGGGACGAGAAGATGCCCGACCAGGTGTCGTAGCCGATCGGGCCACGCGAGAAGATCACCTGCGCCAGCAGGATGACGGTGAAGAGCGCCATGAGGCCGCCCGTGATGCGCTGGCTGAGCCAGTCACGCATACCGTAATGTGCGCCGACGACGATGCGCTTGGAGCCGTAATTCACAGACATGGTGCGATCCCTTTCAGTACAGGCCGAACAGCTTGGCGCCGAGGATCACGGTCAACGCGATGCTCAGGACCAGCGTTGCAAGCGCGGAGGTCTTGCCGAACTCCTTGGTCACCGCGGCATGGCTCACGTCCATCCAGAGGTGGCGCAGGCCGGCAATGAAGTGGTGCAGGTAGGCCCAGATCAGCGCGAGTGCCACGAGCTTGATGAAGACGCCCGGAACGAAACCAAGGCCGCTGTTGAAGGCGGCCTTGAAGCGTGCAAACGAAATTTCAGAGGAAATCGAGGTGTCGAACATCCAGATGATGAACGGCATCAGGAGAAACATCACCAGACCGCTGATGCGATGCAGGATCGACACGATGCCCGCAGGGGGCAAGCGGTAAGTCGGCAGGTCCTTGAGGAGGTTGATGTTGCGGAACTGGCGCCGCGGTGGACGGGGTGGGGTGGCAAGCTCTGACATGGGGGCTTTCGTTGCTTTTCGGCGGGATGGCTTGTTCTTTGTGGGAATGCAAACAACGCAAAATTCTATTGCAATGCACCATCGGGTGGCGGGCGCTTGAGCGTCAACGCACCGGATTGCTCGGGCACTACGGATTTGATAGCGTCAATCTCTTTGGTGTCATGTCTTCCGGGGCAGGGTTGAGGGAAGCCGGGCATCAGCCCAACTCGTTGCGATAATGATGTGTATCGGTTCGATAGAGGCCGCGGCGCAGCTCCATCGGTACATCGTTGTAGGTGAGGGCGACGCGCTCGACGCTTAAAAGCGGCGTGGCCTGAGTGACGTGGAGCAGCGCAGCCTGCGCTTCGTCGGGCAGCACGGCCCGGATTTTCTCCTCGGCGCGCACCATTCGTGTGCCGAATTCCATCTCGAACATCGCATACATCGGCCCTCGGGAGGCGCGCAACCGCTCGGCCGTGAGGCCCTTGAACGGGATGCCGGGCAGCCAGAGGTCTTCGAGAATGGTCGGCACGCTCGCATAGGCCAGCACGCGTCGCACCTGGAGCACCGGGTCGCCCGTGCGCAGCGCCAGGGCGCGCGCCACGTCGGCGGTGGCGCGCTGCCGACGGCAGTCGACGATGGTGCGTTCGGCCGGACCCTTGGCGGCGAAGTCGCCGCTGTCGGGCACCAGCTTCAAAAAGCGGTACTGCACGTTGTGCTCGGCATGGGTGGCCACGAAGGTTCCCTTGCCCTGGCGCCGTACCACCAGGTTTTCCGCTGCGAGTTCGTCGATGGCCTTGCGCACGGTGCCCTGGCTCACGCGAAACCGGGCGGCGAGCTCCATTTCGCTGGGAATCGGTTCGCCCGGTTTCCATTCGCCCGCCTGCAGGCTCTGCAGGATCAATGCCTTGATCTGCTGGTACAGCGGACTGAACGACGGCGTTCCAGTCTCGGTGTAGGCGTGGAGGGGGGAGTTCATGGGGGCGGTTGAAGCGCACGCCGGGCGTGCGCGCAAGACTATATCTTATATAAGACATAAGACGCCAACCAACGAGAATGCGAATGGGCATAAAATATTGGCCGGTTGCGCGCCCCCGTCATGTCCGCCGCTTTGCGGCCCCCGGCAGCGCCGCATTGCCAACCTCTGTTCACCATCCTTCTGGAGTCTTCCCCATGAGCAAAAAGCCTGTTCGCGTCGCCGTCACCGGCGCCGCCGGCCAAATCGGTTACGCCCTGTTGTTCCGCATCGCTTCCGGCGAAATGCTCGGCAAGGACCAGCCCGTCATCCTGCAACTGCTCGAGATTCCTGACGAGAAGGCCCAGAAGGCACTCAAGGGCGTCATGATGGAACTCGACGACTGCGCATTCCCGCTGCTCGCCGGCATGGAAGCCCATGGCGACCCGATGACCGCCTTCAAGGATGCCGACTACGCACTGCTCGTTGGTTCGCGTCCACGGGGCCCCGGCATGGAACGCGCCGAGCTGCTGGCGGTCAATGGCGCCATCTTCACGGCGCAAGGCAAGGCCCTGAACGCCGTCGCCAGCCGCAATGTCAAGGTGCTGGTGGTCGGCAACCCCGCCAATACCAACGCCTACATCGCCATGAAGAGCGCGCCCGATCTGCCGCGCAAGAACTTCACCGCCATGCTGCGCCTGGACCACAACCGCGCCGCCAGCCAGCTCGCCGCCAAGACCGGCAAGGCCGTGGCCGACATCGAGAAGCTCACCGTCTGGGGCAACCACTCGCCCACGATGTACGCCGACTACCGCTTCGCCACCATCAATGGCGAAAGCGTGGCGAAGATGATCAACGACCAGGAATGGAACGCCAATACCTTCCTGCCGACCGTCGGCAAGCGCGGCGCGGCCATCATCGAGGCGCGTGGTCTGTCGTCGGCTGCTTCGGCCGCCAACGCAGCCATCGACCACATGCGCGACTGGGCCCTGGGCACCAACGGCAAGTGGGTCACGATGGGCATTCCTTCGGACGGCCAGTACGGCATTCCCAAGGACGTCATGTTCGGCTTCCCAGTGACCTGCGAAAACGGTGAATACAAGCTGGTCGAAGGCCTGGAAATCGACGCTTTCAGCCAGGAACGCATCGACAAGACGCTCAAGGAACTGACCGACGAGCAAGCGGGCGTCGCCCACCTGATCTGATCCGGCACCCATGCTCGACTGGAATCCCGCACTCTACAGCCGCTACGAGGACGAGCGCACGCGCCCCGCGCGTGAGTTGCTGGCGCGTGTTCCACTGACCGAGGCCGCCCGCGTGGTCGACCTCGGCTGTGGGCCGGGCAATTCCACCGAGCTGCTGGTGCAGCGCTTTCCACAGGCGCAGGTCATCGGCACCGACAATTCCGAGGCCATGCTGGCAACCGCGCGAGCGCGGTTGCCGCAGGCCCGCTTCCAATCCAGCGACATCGCGCAGTGGACGCCCGATGTCGCTCCCCATCTCATCTACGCCAATGCGTCGCTGCAATGGGTGCCCGATCACGCCACGCTGATCCCGCGCCTGTTCGCCGCCTTGGCGCCCGGCGGCGTGCTGGCCATCCAGATGCCGGACAACCGCAGCGAACCCACCCATCGCCTGATGCGCGAACTCGCAGCCGTCGCCCCGTGGAAAGAGCCCATCGGAGACGCCGACCGGTTGCGCACCGCCTTGCAGCCGCTGGGCGGCTACTACGACCTGCTGGCGCGCGATGCCGAAACGGTCGATGTCTGGCACACGATCTACCAGCACCCGATGGACTCTGCCGCAGCCATCGTCGAATGGGTGCGGGGCACGGGCCTCAGGCCGTTCATTGATCCGTTGCCGGAGGCACTCAAGGCGAGCTTCCTGGCCGAGTACGAGCGCCGTTTGGCCCTCGAATATCCCGCCCGCGCCGACGGCAAGCTGCTGCTCGCCTTCCCGCGCATGTTCATCGTTGCACGACGCCATCCGTGACCGCTGTCGCTTCCCTCCATCCCCGTGACGTTCTGCTGGGCGCGCAGGCCGGTGCCGTGGCGCTGCCCGTGTGCGACCACTACAGCGGCGTCGAGGCGCGCATGCGCAAGAGCCTCGCGTTGCAGGCAGAAATGGCCGAGGAGTTCGGTGCCTGCGTCTTTGACGTCACGCTCGATTGCGAAGATGGTGCGCCCGTGGGCGGCGAGGCCGAGCATGCGGCGCTGGTCTGCGAACTGGCGCGTGCCGCGCTGCCCGGCATGCGGGTGGGCGTGCGGGTGCATCCGGTCGATCATCCGGCCTTCGACGGTGACATGGCGACCATCGCCGGGCAGGTCGCAAGCCGGCTCAGCCACCTGATGGTGCCCAAGGTCGAGTCGACGGCGGATGTCGAACGCGCCGTGGCCGCGCTCGATGCGGCCGGTGCCGGGGAGCTGCCGCTGCATGTCCTGATCGAATCGCCGCGCGCGGTTCGACACGCCTTCGACATTGCTGCGCATCCGCGCGTGCAGTCGTTGAGCTTCGGCCTGATGGACTTCGTGTCGGCGCATGCGAGTGCGATTCCCGCCGACGGCATGGGTGCCACCGGCCAGTTCACGCATCCGTTGGTGGTCCGCGCCAAGCTGGAAATCGCCTCGGCAGCCCACGCATACGGCAAGGTGCCATCGCATTGCGTGGTCACCGAGTTCAGCGACGCCCACGCGATGGGCATGGCTGCCCGCAGGGCTGCGCGCGAGTTTGGTTACCTGCGGATGTGGAGCATCCATCCCAGCCAGATTCGACCCATCCTGCTGGCTTTCTCTCCGGATGAGGAGCAGATTCACATTGCAACAAAAATAATGGATGCAGCGGCCGCCGCAGACTGGGCTCCTCTCAGTTTCGATGGCACATTGCACGACCGCGCGAGCTACCGCCACTTCTGGCAGATTCTCGAGCGAGCCCATGCTACCGGCCGCAGGCTTCCTGAGGAAGCGCGGCGGTGGTTTGTCCCCGTCACCCATTGAACCTATCCCCAAGGTACACCCCTCCATGAAGAAGATCACTCTCATTGCCGCCCTGGTGCTGGCTTTGCCGTTCGCCGCCGGCGCCCAGACCACCGACACCAAACCTGCAGCCCAGGGCACCACCAAGGCGGCCGCGAAACCGGCGACGAAGTCTGCCGCCAAGCCCGCAGCCAAGAGCACCACCACGGCCAAGGGCACCGAAAAGAAGAAGCCCGCCAAGCGCCAGGTCACCGCTCGCGCTGCCAAGGCCGTCGAGGAGGTCACGCCGATCGCCGACGACACCAGCGTCACGCTCACCGATGCCGATCTGGCCGTCGCCCAGCGCGTCTACACCGGCAAGATCCAGTGCGAGCTGGGTGCCGACGTGACCATCACCGCCGACGACAAGCGTGCCGGTTTCTTCACTGTGTCCACCAAGGGCGCGCGCTATCGCATGCATCCGGTGGAGAGCCGCACCGGCGCCATCCGCCTGGAAGACCCGCGCGCGGGGGCGATGTGGCTGCAGATCGCCAACAAGTCGATGCTGATGAACCAGAAGGAAGGCCTGCGTCTGGCCGACGAATGCCAGGCCCCGGCCCAGCTCGCCTTCGCCGACGAAATGAAGAAGAACCCGCCGAAGAGCCTGTTCGAAGGCGCCGACGCACCCAAGAAGTAGTAACCCAGCGGCAGCCCCTGCCCGTGCCCGCTGGCAGGGGCTGCCTGTCGTGTCAGTCCCCCCGGAGAAAAAGATGTTGCAAGCCTACGTTGACCATGTCGCCGAGCGCGCCGCGCTCGGCATCCCGCCCCTCCCGCTCACCGCCAAGCAGACCGGCGAGGTGATCGAGCTGATGAAGACCGCGACGTCGACCGACGGCGAGTTTCTCCTGGACCTGCTCACGCATCGCGTGCCGGCCGGCGTCGACGACGCGGCCAAGGTCAAGGCCAGCTATCTGGCGGCCGTGGCGCATGGCACCGAGAAGAGCACGCTGCTGTCGCGCGCCCGCGCCACCGAATTGCTCGGCACCATGCTGGGCGGCTACAACATCAGCCCGATGATCGATCTGCTCGATGACGCCGAAGTCGGTGCCGTCGCAGCCGAAGGCCTGAAGAAGACCCTGTTGATGTTCGACCAGTTCCACGACGTCAAGGAAAAGGCCGACAAGGGCAATGCGCACGCCAAGGGCGTGCTGCAGAGCTGGGCGGATGCCGAGTGGTTCACCAGCCGGCCCGAAGTCCCGCAAAGCATCACCGTGAGCATCTTCAAGGTGGCGGGCGAAATCAACACCGACGACCTGTCGCCCGCACCCGATGCGACGACCCGTCCCGACATCCCGATGCACGCCCTGGCGATGCACAAGAACGCGCGCCCGGGTATCGTGCCCGAGGAAGACGGCAAGCGCGGCCCGGTGAAGTTCATCGAAGACCTGCGCGCGCGTGGCCACCTGGTGGCCTACGCCGGTGACGTGGTCGGTACCGGTTCCTCGCGCAAGAGCGCGACCAATTCCGTGTTGTGGTTCACCGGCGAAGACATTCCCTTCGTGCCGAACAAGCGTTTCGGTGGCGTGTGCCTGGGCGGCAAGATCGCGCCGATCTTCTACAACACGATGGAAGACTCGGGCGCACTGCCGATCGAACTCGACGTGACGCAGATGAACATGGGCGACGTGGTCGAGCTGCGTCCCTACGAAGGCAAGGCGCTCAAGGACGGCAAGGTCATCGCCGAATTCAGCGTGAAAAGCGATGTGCTGTTCGACGAAGTGCGCGCCGGTGGCCGCATTCCGCTGATCATCGGCCGCGGCCTCACCGCCAAGGCGCGCGAAGCCCTCGGCCTGCCGGCTTCCACGCTGTTCCGCCTGCCGACCAGCCCGGTCGACACCAAGAAGGGCTTCTCGCTCGCGCAGAAGATGGTCGGCCGCGCCTGCGGCCTGCCGGAAGGCCAGGGCGTGCGCCCGGGCACCTATTGCGAACCGAAGATGACCTCGGTCGGCTCGCAAGACACCACCGGCCCGATGACGCGCGACGAGCTCAAGGACCTGGCCTGCCTGGGCTTCTCGGCCGACCTCGTCATGCAGTCGTTCTGCCACACGGCGGCCTATCCGAAGAAGGTCGACGTGAAGATGCACCACGAGTTGCCGGAATTCATGGCCAACCGGGGCGGCGTCTCGCTGCGCCCGGGTGACGGCGTGATCCACAGCTGGCTGAACCGTCTGCTCACGCCCGACACCGTCGGCACGGGCGGCGACAGCCACACGCGCTTTCCGATCGGCATCAGCTTCCCGGCCGGTTCCGGCCTGGTCGCCTTTGCTGCCGCCACCGGCGTGATGCCGCTGGACATGCCCGAATCCGTGCTGGTGCGCTTCAAGGGCAAGATGCAGCCTGGCGTCACTCTGCGCGACCTGGTCAACGCGATCCCGCTGTATGCCATCAAGGACGGCCTGCTGACGGTCGCCAAGCAAGGCAAGAAGAACATCTTCTCGGGCCGCATCCTCGAAATTGAAGGTCTGCCAGACCTGAAGGTCGAGCAGGCTTTCGAGTTGAGCGACGCTTCGGCCGAACGTTCGGCGGCCGGCTGCACCGTGCACCTGAACAAGGAGCCGATCATCGAATACATCAACAGCAACATCACGCTGATGAAGTGGATGATCGCCGAGGGTTACGCCGATGCACGCACACTGGCGCGCCGCATCGCTGCGCAGGAAGCCTGGCTGGCGAATCCGCAATTGCTCAAGGGCGACGACGATGCCGACTATGCCGCCGTCATCGAGATTGACCTGGCCGACATCCACGAGCCGATCGTGGCTTGCCCGAACGACCCCGACGACGTGAAGACGCTGAGCGACGTGGCTGGCGCCAAGATCGACGAAGTGTTCATCGGCTCCTGCATGACCAACATTGGCCACTTCCGCGCAGCCTCCAAGCTGCTCGAGGGCAAGCGCGACATTCCGGTCAAGTTGTGGATTGCGCCGCCGACCAAGATGGACGCGCAGCAGCTCACCGAAGAAGGTCACTACGGCGTGTTCGGCAATGCCGGTGCGCGCACGGAAATGCCGGGCTGCTCGCTGTGCATGGGCAACCAGGCCCAGGTGCGCGAAGGTGCGACGGTCATGTCGACCAGCACGCGCAACTTCCCGAACCGCCTGGGCAAGAACACGTTCGTCTACCTCGGCAGCGCCGAACTGGCTGCCATCTGCTCGCGCCTGGGCCGCATTCCGACGAAGGATGAGTACATGGCCGCAACGGGTGTGCTCGACGCGTCCAGCAGCCAGATCTACCAGTACCTGAACTTCGACAAGATCGACGACTACAAGTCGGTAGCGGACGGCGTTGCCGCGTGAGCTTGTCCTTGATGCCCTGAATTCAGCCCACTTCGGTGGGCTTTTTTCTGGGCGCCGGGTGGGTCAGGCGAGCCCGCTGCGCTGACCCACGGAGCGCGGGTCACGGGCCCAGACCTGCAGCAGGAAGTCGCGCTCCGAATGCAGCACGATGCGGGCCAGTCCAGTGGCGGCGAATGCGCCATGCACAGCGTCGGTGGAAAGCGCCCGCGCCTGAAAGTCGTGCCGCCAGTCGCACGCCACGATCACGCCGTCGGACGCCAGCGAAGCCTCGGCCAGCGCGGCGAGCCGCACCATGGCGCCTGCGTCGAGAAAGTACCCCATCTCACTGACGACCACGAGGTCGAAGGGCTGTTCGCCCACAGGCCAGTCGTCGGGCAGCGTGTGCCGCGCCAACTGCACGTGAGGCAGATGGGCTGTACGGTCACGCGCCAGGGCCAGTGCCTTCTCGCTGAAATCGCTGGCAAGCAGGTGATCACAGCGCGCCGCCAGTTCAACCGTCAACTCGCCTACGCCGCAGCCGGGCTCATAGACATGGCCATAGCGCTGATGCGGCAGGGCGGCCATCACCGCTGCACGCTTGCGCTGTTCGTACCACCGGGTGCGAAGACCGTAGGGGTCGGCACTGTCGCCATACAAGCCGTCGAAATAGTCGAGCCTGTCCTGAACATTCGGGTGGGGTTTGTCGAGTGCATTCATGCGAAAACCAATTCAAAAGGCCTTGCTGCACGCGCCACGGTCGTGTCGCGCAGGATCGGTCCTGCGCCGGTGGATGCGTCGCCGTGCAACTGGCTGCGAAAGGCTTGAACCGCGGCTTGCTTGCGCTGTTGAGCCTGTGCATCCAGCATGAGCCGTTGTGCCCGCGCCCAGGGAAGCCGCGCATCGCCGGGGTGGGCCCAGTGCCAGGCCCAGACGGGCACTTCCACCAGCCGAGCGCCGACCTCCTGCGCGGCGATCGCGCAGGCTTGACCGGTGGCTTCGTGATCGGGATGGCCATCGAGCCGCCACGTGGTGAACACGACATCGTGGGGTCGCAGCACGGTGATCAGGCGATCGGTCAGGCGGTGCTGCAAGGCGTGCAGACCCCCGTCCGGCAGACCGAGCCGCATGGCCTGCAGGCCGGGAAACCCCAGCGCATGCCAAGCCGCCTCGCTCTCCAGCGGGCGTTCGACAGCCAGCCGTTCGGGTGGCCATTCGACAGAGCCTGCATGACTTGCCGTGCCGTCGGTCACGGCGATCAGCAACGGCGTGCGTTGCAATCTGCCGAGCAGTGCCAGCATTCCGCCGACCGACAGCACCTCGTCGTCCGGATGAGGCGCCACCACCACGGCACGCCGGTCGTCCGGCACCAAGGCTGATACAGTAATTTCAGGCAGGTGGGCGAGTTCGGGCCAACCCAGCCACTCGGCCTCGCTGGTCCCCGAACCTTCGATGGCGCGCGTATTCAGAGTGGCCATGGCGTATGGGCCGTGCTGGCGCACTGTGTCCCCAGGCTGGCGAGATCGCGTTGTGCGTGGCTTTGGCGCAGGTAAATCGGCAGATCGGCGAAGGCGCTGGCCAGAAGCGGGTCCTGACACAACGGGCCTGCGCCCAGTGCGCGCGAGGCGTGATGGAGCACCTGCTCCACCGCCGACTCCACCACCAGGCGTGCGCGGACGGCGCGCTGCTGCGCATCCGCTGTCGGATGGGCGTCGATCCATGCCGCGGTTTCGCGCAGCACCGCACCGGCGCCGGCAAGGGCAACGTCGATGGCACCCAGATGCGCCAGACGGTGCGGATCCGCCCGCTGGCCGGCGGCCAGGTGGACGGCGTCTGCGAGACCGGTCGCGCCGCCATACCAGCATGCCGCGATCCCCGCCCCACCGTGCCAGAAGCCGGGACGATTCACATAGTCGTTCGGACCACCAAGAGGCACAGCAGGCACCTGGTCGAAGTGGAGGTGGTAACTGTTCGAGGCCGCCATGCCGACGGCTTGCCAGTGCGAAGTGTCGAAACGCACGCCCGGATGGTCGACTTCCACGATGGCCAGCCGGGGGTGGCCGTCGGCATCCCAGCAACTGACCACCGCGTGGGTGACTTCGTCCGCGCCGGAGCACCAGCCTTTGGTTCCTTGTACGACGAAGGCCGACGCATCGGCACCAGGGATGGGGCGCAACGCGAGTCGGGCGTCTGGAGGCTCGGCGCACCAGGTGCCCCAGAGGCTATCGGCAGGGATGTGTACGTGACCGAGTTCCTGGCATATGGCCAGTGCATCGGTGTGACCTTCGAAAAGCTTCACCAAAGGCAGGCTCTCGGCAGCAATCCCCGCCAAAGCCTGCCACCTCGCCAGCGTGGCGCCGTGCCCCGGCAGCGGTAGGCGGTCAGCGCCAATGCGTGCGAGTTCGGCCAAGCGCTGGCCGACGTCCATTGCCCCAGTTATCAGGACGGTGTCAGAAGTCCGTTCATCGCCAGGCGCGGACATGGAGAGGAGAGCCACTCAGCCGATGTTCAGCTTCTTGTGCTCGCCCATGTCCTTCGGTGGCGTACCCGTGACCGCGGCCTTCATCATCTTGAAGATCTGGACCATCTTGCTGTCGTCGACGTCCCAGTATTCGGCGTGGTCGATGCGAACCGTCATCAGACCGAGATTGGGGTCGGTCGGTCCCTTCGGAAACCAGGCTTCTGCCATCTTGTTGAAGAGTTCTTCCTTCTTGGCCTGATCGTCCAGCAGCGCAGCATGGCCGGAGACCGACACGTAACTGTCGCTGCTCGTGTTGGCGTACGCGACATTCACTGCGTTGTCCTGGGCAATATGGCTGGCGATCTCGCCGTCCTTGGGCACGAAGAAGTACAGCGTCGCGCCTTCGTCTACCGACTTGTTCTGGGTGGTCAGCGGATGGCTGTTGAGCATGCCGTCGCCATGCCGGTGCGTGAACATGCCAAAGCGGGTGTCCTTGATCAGGTCCCAGAGCTTTTCGTGGGCTTGCGAGGTCGATGTGGTGGTTGCGGTCATCTTGGTGTCGGCGCTTGGCCGCCATGAGGAGTGGAGATGCAAACACGCTATCGAGCGGCCCTGCACAGGGGGGCGCAGGATTGACCCGAATTCATGTGGTCCATGGCCGACACCCGGGCGAGGCGGCTTGCCCTCCGACAGCCGGATTCATCGAAGCCTGATATCTTTATGCCGACCCACGAATCTGAAGGAGTTTCCATGGCAGTCGCCTCGACACACGCGTTCGCTTCCACCCTCAAGACCTTCAAGACGGCCGCAGGCCAGGCGGGCAGGTACTGGTCGCTGAAAGAGCTGGCCAAGCAGTATCCGCAGGTCGCTCGCCTGCCCGTTTCGATCCGCATCGTGCTGGAATCGGTGCTTCGCAACTGTGACGGGCAGAAGGTGACCGCGGCGCACGTCGAGCAACTCGCCCGCTGGCTCCCCAATGCCGAACGCACGGACGAGATTCCCTTCGTGGTCACGCGCGTGGTGCTGCAGGATTTCACAGGCGTGCCGCTGCTGGCCGATCTGGCCGCCATGCGGACTGTGGCTGCAGCGCTGGGCAAATCGCCCAAGACCATCGAGCCGCTGGTGCCTGTCGACCTGGTGGTGGACCATTCGGTGATGGTCGACCACTACGGCACCCCCAAGGCGCTCGACCTGAACATGAAGCTGGAGTTCCAGCGCAACAACGAGCGCTACCAGTTCATGAAATGGGGCATGCAGGCCTTCGACACCTTCCGCGTCGTCCCCCCGGGCTTTGGCATCGTCCACCAGGTGAACCTCGAGTACTTCGCGCGCGGCGTCTACAAGGCGCCTGGCGATCAGAGTTCGGTGCCGGTCTGGTACCCGGACTCGCTGGTGGGCACCGACAGCCACACCACGATGATCAACGGCGTGGGCGTGGTCGGTTGGGGCGTGGGTGGCATCGAGGCCGAAGCGGCGATGCTGGGGCAGCCGGTCTACATGCTGACGCCCGACGTGGTCGGCTTCGAACTCAGCGGTCAACTGCGCGAAGGCGTCACGGCCACCGATCTGGTGCTCTACGTGACGCAGATCCTGCGCAGTGAAAAGGTGGTGGGCAAGTTCGTCGAATTCTTCGGTCCCGGGGCGGCGTCGATTCCCGTGCCCGACCGCGCGACCATTGGCAACATGGCACCGGAATACGGCGCGACCATGGGTTTCTTTCCGGTTGACGAAAAGACCATCGCCTACTTCAGGGGGACGGGCCGCACCGAGGAGGAAATCGCGTTGTTCGAGGCGTATTACAAGTCGCAGGGCCTCTTTGGCATGCCCGCGCCAGGTGATATCGACTACACCAAGATCGTCAAGCTCGACCTGGGGACCGTCACGCCCAGCCTGGCCGGCCCCAAGCGGCCGCAGGACCGGATCGATCTCGGCCAGCTTTCGACCAAGTTCTCCGAACTGTTCAGCAAGCCCAACGATGCCAACGGTTTCAACCAGCCAGCCGACAAGCTCAAGCTGCGTTACGGATTGACGTCGCACAGCGCCGGGGGTGACCGCACTGTGACTGAGCCGGTGCCCGCGCCTGGCGCACCCCGCCAGGTCGTCGAAATGGTGGCGAATCGTTCGACCCAGGCTGCGGCCCACGTGAACGCTTCGGCACCCAAGGCGCCCGCCAGCGAAGTGACCATCGGCAATGGCGACGTGCTGATTGCGGCCATCACGTCCTGCACCAACACCTCCAATCCGAGTGTGCTGCTGGCCGCCGGGCTGCTGGCCAAGAAGGCGGTGGAGGCGGGCTTGAAGGTCAAGCCGCATGTCAAGACCTCGCTGGCGCCCGGCTCGCGCATCGTCACCGAATACCTCACGAACGCAGGATTGCTGCCGTATCTGGAAAAGCTGGGCTTCTATCTGGCCGGCTACGGCTGCACGACCTGCATCGGCAATGCCGGCGACCTGGCGCCCGAAATCAACGAGGTGATCACGAAGAACGATCTGGTCGGCGCAGCCGTGCTCTCGGGCAACCGCAATTTCGAGGCGCGAATCCATCCGAACATCAAGGCCAACTTCCTGGCGTCGCCGCCGCTGGTGGTGGCCTTTGCGATCGCCGGCAACGTCACGGTCGACCTCATGACCCAGCCGGTGGGCAAGGGCCACAAGGGCAAGGATGTCTACCTTGGCGACATCTGGCCGTCCGCCCAGGAAATCGACGACCTGCTGCACTTTGCGATGAACGCGAAGGCGTTCCGCAAGAATTACGACCAGATCAAGGACAACCCGGGCAAGCTTTGGAGCAGCATCAAGGGCGTGACAGGTCAGACCTACGACTGGCCGACCTCGACCTACATCGCCGAGCCGCCGTTTTTCGAGGGCTTCAAGATGAAGCCGCATGCCGCCGATCCGGGCTTCAAGGGCGCGCGCGTGATGGCACTGTTCGGCGACTCGATCACCACCGACCACATCTCGCCGGCCGGCTCGATCAAGGAGAGTTCGCCCGCTGGCATCTGGCTCAAGGCCAATGGCGTGCAGAAGGCCGACTTCAACAGCTACGGTTCGCGCCGCGGCAACCACGACGTCATGATGCGTGGCACCTTCGCCAACGTGCGCATCAAGAACCTCATGCTGCCGCCGGACGCCAAGGGCACGCAGGAAGAGGGTGGCCTCACGCTGTTCCAGCCGGGCAACGAGAAGATGTTCATCTACGACGCAGCGATGAAGTACATCGAACAAGGTGTGCCGACGGTGGTCTTCGGCGGCGAGGAATACGGCACCGGCTCCTCGCGCGACTGGGCCGCCAAGGGTACGCAACTGCTGGGCATCAAGGCCGTGATTGCGCGCAGCTTCGAGCGCATCCACCGCGCCAACCTGGTCGGCATGGGCGTGCTGCCGCTGCAGTTCATCGGCGCCGATTCGTGGCAGAGCCTGGGCCTGACGGGCGACGAGAAGATCGACGTGGCGATCGGCGGCGAACTCAAGCCACAGATGGACGTGACGCTGGTCGTGCACCGCCCCGACGGCAGCCACCAGGACGTGAAGGTGCGCCTGCGCATCGACACGCCGATCGAGGTCGACTACTACAAGCACGGCGGCATCCTGCCGTTCGTGCTGCGGCAGTTGCTGGCTGCCTGAAGTACGTATCCTGGTCATCCGGCGATCGAGTTCGACTTTTCTCTCGGATCGAACGACCGCTGGAACCCGGCACTGCCTTCCACGAAGGCCCTCATGAAGTGCATGGGCATAGCACTTAAAATGAGAATCAATCGTATCGATGGGGTAAGCTTGGAAGCTTGCAATCCGGCCATTCGACCGTCCATGCGCCACGCATGCCGTCGGGTGGATCCATTCCAGTTTCCCGATGCTCATCCCCTTTCTCATCATGCTGCGCGAAGGCATCGAAGCCGCGCTCATCGTCGGTATCGTTGCCAGCTATCTCCAACAAAGCGGCCGCCAGTCGCTGATGCCGGCCGTCTGGGTCGGCGTGCTGCTGGCGGTGGCGCTCTCGCTGTTCGCCGGTGCCGGCCTGCAGTTGCTCGCTGCTGAGTTTCCGCAGAAGCAGCAGGAGCTTTTCGAAGGCGTGGTCGGCCTCGTCGCCGTCGTGATGCTCACGTCGATGGTGTTCTGGATGCGCAAGACGGCGCGCTCCATCAAGGGCCAGCTGCACGCGTCGATCGACCGCGCGCTGGTGAGCGCCGACGGGCCTGGCTGGGCGCTGATCGGCATGGTGTTCCTCGCCGTGGCGCGCGAGGGTCTCGAATCCGTCTTCTTCCTGCTGGCCATCTTCCAGCAGAGCCGCGGCTGGGAGGCGCCAGTGGGTGCGCTGGCCGGCATCGCCGTGTCGGTGGCGATCGGCTACGGCCTGTACTCGGGTGGTGTGCGGCTCGACCTGCGGCGCTTCTTCCGGCTCACCGGCCTGTTCATCCTGCTCGTGGCCGCTGGGCTGCTGGCGGGCGTGCTGCGCAAGTTCCACGAAGCCGGCCTGTGGAACCACCTGCAGCAGGTGCTGTTCGATATGGGCGAGACGCTGCCCATGGACAGCCCCGTCGGCGCAGTGCTCTCGGGCCTGCTCGGCTACCAGTCGGCGCCCGTGCTGGGCGAAGGCCTGGTCTACGTGCTGTTCCTCGCTGTCACCGTCTTCCTTTTCTTGCGGCCCATGCCGCCCGCTTCCTTGCAGGCCGCCACCCGCTGATTCCGCTTCCGATGTCCTCTTCCTCCTCTTCTTCACCTCGCATGATGCAGCTCGCCGTCGCAGGCTCCGCCGTGCTCGTGCTGGCCGGCCTGGCGGCCTTCTGGTACGCCTCGGGCATCGCGCGCCAGGCGCCGCCCAAGGGCTCCGACAACGCGGTGACCGTGACCATCCAGGGCAACGTCTGCCAGCCCAACGAGATCACGGTGCCCGCGGGGCGCACCACCTTCACCATCGTCAACCAGTCGCAGCGTGCGCTCGAATGGGAGATTCTCGACGGCGTGATGGTGGTGGAAGAGCGCGAGAACATCGCGCCGGGCTTCTCGCAGACCATGACCGTCAAGCTGCCGCCGGGCGAGTTCGACATCACCTGCGGCCTGTTGAGCAACCCGCGCGGCAAGCTGCGCGTCACGCCCTCGGCCGCCTCCGATGCCGAAGCCGCGCGGCCGTCGCTCGTCAACTACGTCGGCGCGCTGGCCGAGTACAAGGTGTTCCTGGTGCTCGAATCAGGCACGCTCGAAGACGCGACGACCGCACTGGTCGAAGCCATCAACGCCGGCGACCTGAAGCAGGCGCAGGCGCTCTATGCCCCCGCGCACCAGGCGTACAAGCGCATCGAGCCGATGGGCGAACTGTTCGCCGACCTCGATGCACGCATCAACCCGCGCGCCGAGTACCTCGAGAAGCGCGAGGCCGACCCGGCCTTCACCGGTTTCCATCGCATCGAGTACGCGCTGTTCGACCGCCAGAGCACGCAGGGCCTGGCCCCGGTGACGGCCCAGTTGCAGGCCGACATCCAGACGCTGAAGGACCGCGTGCGGGCGTTGAACGTGCCGCCGGAGCGGCTGGCCGGCTCGGCTGCCAAGCTGCTGCAACGCGTCGCCGACAACCTGCCCGCCGGTGGCGAGGACCGCTACGGCCACGGCGAGCTGTCGAACCTGCAGGGCACGCTCGACGGCACGCACAAGATCGCCGACCTGCTGTCGCCGCTGCTCGCGAAGGCGGCGCCCGAGCTGAAGAAGCGCATCGACGAACGGTTTATGGCCTTCGGTGCGGCGCTCGACCCGTTCCGTGACGGCGAAGGCTTCAAGCCGACCACGCTCGACGAGGCACAGCGCAAGGCGCTGTCGGAGCCGGTGCGAGCGCTGGCCGCCGAGATGGGCCAGGTGAACGCGGCGCTGGGTCTCGAATGATGAACAGAAACACGATGGCCTCCGAAGACAAGCCCACCCTCGAACACACCCCGCCGGCATCGCCGGCACGGCGACGCATGCTCGGCGGCCTCGGTGGCGCCGCCATCGCGGGCCTCGCCGTTGGCCGCGCGGCGGCGGCACCGTCAGGGCCGCCCGATTCACCCGATGCCGGCGCGCAGGTCGCCGATGCACCACAGAGCACCCACACGCAGGACCGCGTGCCCTTCCGCGGCCGCCATCAGGCCGGCATCGTCACGCCGAGGCCGACGGCTGGGATGGTCGCGTCCTTCTTCGTGCTGGCGGACAACCGCGCGGACCTCGAACGCCTGTTCCGCACGCTGACCGAGCGCATCGCCTTCCTGACGCAGGGCGGGCCCCAGGCCGATCCCGATCCGCTGCTGCCGCCCGCGGGCTCGGGCATCCTCGGCCCGGTGGTGCAGCCCGATGCACTCACGGTCACGGTGTCGGTCGGCGAATCGCTGTTCGACGAGCGCTTCGGCCTGGCCGCGCACAAGCCGCTGCGGCTCACGCGCATGCAGCGTCACCCGAACGACGCGCTCGACGCCGCGCTTTGCCACGGCGACCTGTCGATCCAGTTCTGCGCGAACACGGCCGACACCAACATCCACGCGCTGCGCGACATCATCAAGAACACGCCCGACCTGCTGGTGCTGCACTGGAAGCAGGAGGGCTCGGTGCCTCCGATCCCTGCTGTCGCCGGCCAGCCGTCGGAAAGCGCGCGCAACTTCCTGGGCTTTCGCGACGGCTCGGCCAACCCCGACTCCGCCGACGACCCGCTGATGGACAAGCTCGTCTGGGTGCGCCCCGGCAGCGGCGAGCCCGACTGGGCCGTGGGCGGCAGCTACCAGGCGGTGCGGATCATCCGCAATTTCGTCGAACGCTGGGACCGCACGCCGCTGCGCGAGCAGGAGGCGATCATGGGCCGCCGCAAGCCCACCGGCGCGCCGCTCGACGGCGGGCGCACCGAGCACGACGTGCCCGACTACACGAAGGACCCGGAGGGCAAGGCGACGCCGATGGACGCGCACATCCGGCTGGCCAACCCGCGCACGCGCGCCTCGGACGCCAACCTCATGCTGCGGCGCCCCTTCAACTATTCGAACGGCGTGACCAAGTCGGGCCAGCTCGAGATGGGGCTGCTCTTCATCTGCTACCAGGCCGATCTGGAGAAGGGCTTCGTCACCGTCCAGAAGCGGCTCGACGGTGAGCCGCTGGAGGAATACATCAAGCCCATCGGCGGCGGCTTCTTCTTCACCCTGCCGGGCGTGCGCGACGAGGCCGACTGGCTCGGCCGCACGCTGCTTGCAGCCTGAAGAGGGCCCGCTCGCTCGATTCACCCGCATCACCGATTTTTCACAGCACTGTACGAAGGAGATCCATGTCCGTGCCCATCCGCCGCCGCTTCCTCGCCACCCTCGTTGCCGGTGTTGCCGGCCTGTACGCCGCCAGCTCGTCGGCGGCGGTGTCGCCGCTCGACCTTGTCGGCCCGATCTCCGAGTACAAGATCTACGTGGCCGAGAACGTGCGCAAGCTGGTGGCCGAGACCCGCGCCTTCACCACCGCCGTGAAGGCGGGCGATATCGAGAAGGCGAAGAAGCTCTATGCGCCGACGCGCACGAACTACGAGCGGATCGAGCCGATCGCCGAACTGTTCAGCGACCTCGACAGCGCGATCGATTCGCGCGCCGACGACCACGAGAAGGCCGAGCAGGACCCGGCCTTCGGCGGCTTCCACCGCATCGAGTACGCGCTGTGGACGCAAAAGAGCACCAAGGACGTGGGCAAGACCGCCGACAAGCTGCTGGCCGACGTGCTGGAGCTCCAGAAGCGCCTGGGCGCGCTGACCTTCCCGCCCGAGAAGGTCGTGGGCGGCGCCGCCGTGCTGATGGAAGAGGTGGCTGCCACCAAGATCTCCGGCGAGGAGAACCGCTACAGCCACACCGACCTGTGGGACTTCCAGGCGAACTTCGAAGGCGCGTACAAGATCGTCGAATTGCTGCGCCCCCTGGTCGTCAAGGAGAACAAGGCCTTCTCCGAGAAGGCCGATGCCAACTTCAAGACGGTGTTCGACACCCTTGCCAAGTACCGTACGGCCGATGGCGGCTTCGAGACCTACTCTAAGCTGAGCGAGCGCGACCGCAAACTGCTCGCGGGGCGGGTGAACACGCTGGCCGAGGACCTGTCCAAGCTGCGGGGCATGCTCGGCCTGAATTGACGCGGATCAGTCTTTCTGCGCACGGCGCCCCCGGTTTGGAGTGCGAATTGTTAGCATTCGGGTTTTGATCCATCGTAGAGCGCTCACGCGCCACGTTATTCCGTGCTTGACAAGAACTCCCACGCGCCTTCGCAGCCTGCGATGCGACTCGACGAACTCCGCACCCACGAGTGGGCGACGGTGCTGGACCTGCAGCGCCCCGAGGCCCAGGAAGACCGCGAATTGGTGTTGCGCCTGACGGAGATCGGCTTCGTGCCGGGCGAGGCGGTGTGCATCGTTGCCAGCGGCGTGCCAGGCCGCGAGCCGCTGGCCGTGCGCCTGGGCCACACGACCTTTGCGCTGCGCCGCTACGAGGCGGCCTTCGTGCATGTCACCCCGGGAGCGCAACACCATGGCTGAAGCAACCATCGCGTTCCATCCCGGCGCGGCGCAACCTGCGGCGCGCTCACCCGACCGCATCGCACTGCTGGGCAATCCCAACTGCGGCAAGACCGCGCTCTTCAACCTGCTGACCGGCAGTCGCCAGAAGGTGGCCAACTATGCGGGCGTCACCGTGGAGCGCAAGGAAGGCGTGCTGCAGACGCCGGCCGGCCGGCGCGTTTTCGTGCTCGACCTCCCCGGTGCTTACAGCCTGAACGCGTTGTCGGCCGACGAGGCCGTGACGCGCGACGTCGTCACCGGCAAGTCCAACGAGTCGATGCCTGACCTGCTGGTCTGCGTGACCGACGCAACCAACCTGCGCCTGAATCTGCGTCTCGTGCTTGAAGCCAAGAAGCTGGGGTTGCCGATGGTCATGGCGTTGAACATGACGGACATGGCGAAGAAGCAGGGCATCGTGGTCGATGCCGACGTGCTGTCGCGCGAGCTCGGCATTCCCGTGATCCAGACGATCGGCGTGCACGCCGGTGGCGCCAACGACCTGCTGGCCGCACTCGACGTGCCGGTGGCCGCTGCCGCGCCCGTGCCTTGGGTGGCGCCGGAGCTCGACGATGTGCTCGCCACGCAGCGCGAAGTGCGCCGCATTCTCGGCCTGGCGGTGGTCGAGCCGGTCGGCAGCCTCGCCACCAGCGACCGCATCGACCGTGTCGTCATGCATCCGCTGTGGGGCATGCTGGTGCTGGCGGTCACGCTGTTCCTGATGTTCCAGGCGGTGTTCAGCTGGGCCAACATACCGATGGACGCCATCAAGGCAGCGACCGAGTGGTTGGGCGAAACCGTCAAGACGGTGGTGCCCGACGGCATGCTGCAGAGCCTGCTGGTCGATGGCGTGGTGGCGGGCCTGGGCGGGGTCATCGTGTTCCTGCCGCAGATCCTGATCCTGTTCCTGTTCATCCTGGCGCTCGAGGATTCGGGCTACCTGCCGCGCGCGGCGTTCCTGCTTGACCGGGTGATGGGCACCGTGGGCCTTTCGGGCCGCTCGTTCATCCCGCTGCTGTCGAGCTTTGCGTGCGCCATTCCCGGCGTGATGGCCACGCGCACCATCAGCAACTGGCGCGACCGGCTCACCACCATCATGATCGCGCCGCTGATGACCTGTTCGGCGCGGCTGCCGGTGTATGCACTGCTCATCGCGGCCTTCATCCCTGAACGGACCGTCGGCGGCCTGTTCAACCTGCAGGGCATCGTGCTCTTCGCGCTCTACGGCTTCGGCATTGTTTCGGCGATGGCCGTGGCGTGGGTGATGAAGCGCTTCCGCGACAACACCTCGCAGTCGCCGTTGCTCATGGAGTTGCCGGCCTACCGGTGGCCCAATCTGCGCAACCTGGCGCTCGGTCTCTACGAGCGCGCGTGGATATTCTTGCAGCGCGTCGGGACGATCATCCTCACGCTGACCATCCTGCTGTGGTTCCTGTCGACCTTTCCGTCGCCGCCTGAGGGCGCGACCGGCCCCGCCATCCAATACAGCCTGGCCGGCATGATCGGCCGTGGGCTGGAGTACATCTTCGCGCCGATCGGCTTCAACTGGCAGATTTCCATCGCCCTCGTGCCTGGCATGGCCGCGCGCGAGGTGGCGGTGGGTGCGCTGGGCACGGTGTATGCGCTTTCGGCCACCGGCGACGAAGCCGCCACAGCCCTGGCCCCGTTGATCGCCGGCAGCTGGTCGCTTGCGACCGCGCTGTCGCTCCTCGTCTGGTACGTGTTCGCGCCGCAGTGCATCTCTACCCTGGCAGCGGTCAGGCGGGAGACCAACTCGTGGAAGTATGTGTGGATCATGGCGGGCTACCTGTTCGCACTGGCGTACATTGCCTGCTTCATCACCTACCGCGTGGCGGTGGCGCTGGGCGCAGGGTGAAGCATCGAGAAAGGTTTTGAAATGACGCAGCAACTGATCGTCGGATTGATCGTCGCGCTGGCCGCCGTCTATGCGGTCTGGCGCTGGATGCCCGGCGGCTGGCGCCGTTCGGCTGCCACACGGCTGGCTGCCGGTTCGCAACGTGCGGGCCTGGTCGATGCGCAGCGTGCCGCAGCCCTGGCGGCGTCGCTCTCCAAGAGCTCCGGCTGTGGATCGTGTGACACCTGCGGCAGCTGTGGCACCGCGGGCAAGCCCGCGATGGGTGCCACGAACGAACGCGCCTCTGCGAGCGGCAACCCGGCTCCCGCCGAACGCTGACGCATGCCCTTGCAGCTCCTGGTCGCTGGCGGCGGCATCGGCGGGCTGGCGAGCGCGTTGGCGCTGGCACAGGCCGGCCACGGCGTGGAAGTGCTCGAGCAGTCGCCCGTCTTCGCCGAAGTCGGGGCCGGCATCCAGCTGGGGCCCAATGCCGTGCGGCGCCTGCAGATGCTCGGGCTGGCCGATGCGCTCGACGCCATCGCTGCTCGGCCCGAGGCCCTGGTGGTGCGATCTGCCCGCAACGACGACGAACTGGCATGTCTGCCGCTGGGAAAGGCGGCGCTGCATCGCTACGGAGCGCCATACTGCTGCGTGCACCGCGCCGACCTGCACGGCGTGCTCCTGGCTGCTGCGCAAGCGCACGCCGGCATCGTCCTGAACCATTCCGCGCGGCTGGCGCAGATCGCGCTTTCGGACGAGGCTGTGGCGGTGGTGACCGACAGTGCCCATGCCTGGGAAGGCGACGCACTGATCGGGGCCGATGGCCTGTGGAGCACCGTGCGCGACAGCCTGCCGGAGGCAGGCGATGCACCGCGGTCCACGGGGCATACGGCCTGGCGCGGCCTCTTGGCGCAGTCCGAACTCCCGGCTGCACAGCGCAGCACGCAGGTGCGCGTGTGGCTGGGGGACCGGTTGCATGCGCTGGTGTATCCATTGCGCGGGGGCGAGTTGCTCAACGTCGTGGTGCTCGCGGAAGCGGCGCCAACGGGCGACGCGCGCGACTGGGACCAATCGACCAGCCTCGGTGCGCTGCAACGCGCGACAGGGCGTTGCTGTGCGACGCTGCAGGGCTACCTGGCTGCCGTGCCGACCTGGCGTGCCTGGACGCTGCATGACCGCAAGCCCCTGACCGGACCGGCGCAGATGGCGCACGAGCGGATCGCGCTGGTCGGCGACGCAGCCCATCCGATGCTGCCGTACCTGGCGCAAGGCGCCGGCATGGCGATCGAGGACGCGGTGGCGCTGGCGGACAGCTTGCGTGACGTCGCATCGGCCGCGGTTGCCGTCGCGCTGCAGCGCTATGCCGCGGCGCGCTGGCAGCGCAACGCGCAGGTGCAGGCGCGCGCTCTCCGCAATGCGGACATCTTCCATGCCGCCGGCCCGCTGCGCCTGGGGCGCGACCTGGCGATGCGGCTGCTGGGTGCGCGCCTGCTCGACCAGCCCTGGCTGTTCAACCACTGAGCGCGCACGGAGGGCGCGAGCGGCGGCTGCCAGCTGACCGGTGGCTCAGAGGTCGGTGCGCAGCGTCCAGATTTCCGGGAACAGCACCACGTCGAGCATCTTGCGCAGGTAGCTGACACCGCCGGTGCCACCGGTGCCGCGCTTGAAACCGATCACGCGTTCGACGGTCGTCACATGGCGGAATCGCCAAAGGCGGAAGGCGTCTTCGATGTCGGTGAGCTTTTCCCCCAGCTGGTACAGGTCCCAGTGCTGGCGCGGGTCGCGGTACACCTGCAGCCAGGCGGCCTGCACCTCGTCGCTGGCCTGGTAAGGCAGCGTCCAGTCGCGCTCCACGTGGTCGGCGGGCACGGGCAAACCACGGCGCGCGAGCAGGCGCAGTGCTTCGTCGTAGAGCGACGGCGCACGCCAGGCGGCCTCCACCTGCGCGAGCAGGTCGGCGCGGTGCGCATGCGGCTTGAGCATGGCCGGGTTCTTGTTGCCCAATGCGAATTCGATGCAGCGGTATTGCGCGCTCTGGAAGCCGCTGGAGCTCGCCAGGTAAGGCCGCATGGCGGTGTATTCGGGGGGCGTCATGGTCGACAGCACGGTCCAGGCGCTCACCAGCTGTTCCATGATCCGGCTCACGCGCGCGAGCATCTTGAACGCGTCGGGCAACTGCTCGGCTGCGACACAGCGCGTGGCAGCGGTCAGCTCGTGCAGCATGAGCTTCATCCACAGCTCGCTGGTCTGGTGCTGCACGATGAAGAGCATTTCGTCGTGGGCGGGCGACAGCGGATGCTGCGCGTTGAGGACCTCGTCGAGGTGCAGGTAGTCGCCGTAACTCATGCTCTGGCTGAAGTCGAGCTGGGCGCGCTCTTCGTGCACGATGGTTTCGGGCAATCGGGGCGAGTCGGGGGCAGGCGCTGGCGTGTGGGCGTGGGGGCACATGGTGTCGATCCTCGGGTCGGTCAGGTCACGGCATGCTGCTGGTTGAATTCGGGGCGTTGCCACTCGGCCCCCGCGAGCACCTGGCGCAGGTGCTCGACCGCGTTCCACACATCCTCGAAGCCGACGTACAGAGGGGTGAAGCCGAAGCGAAGGATGTCCTTGTGCCGGCCCGTGCCGCCGTCGCCCTTGCGGAAGTCGCCGATCACGTTGCGCGCGATCAGCGCCTGCACGATGGCGTAGGCGCCGCTGCCCTGGCCGTCGATGCCTGCGCCTTCGTCGCGCGTCAGGCACACCTGTGAGCCGCGTTGCGCGTGCGCGCGCGGCGTGGCCAGGCCGAGCCCGAACCCGTCGCAGCGTTCTTCCACCAGGCGGATGAAGAGATCGCTCAGCGCGAGCGACTTGGTACGCAGCGCGGCCATGCCGCCCAGCGGTTGCGCTGCATCGAACACGTCGAGGCCGCATTGCAGCGCCGACAGGCTGATCATCGGCTGCGTGCCGCACAGGTAGCGCGTGATGCCTGCGGCAGGCTGGTAGTCGGGCGTGAACTGGAAGGGCGCTGCGTGGCCGAACCAGCCCGACAGCGGTTGCCAGAAGCGGTTGGCGTGGCGCGGATTCACCCAGACGAAGGCCGGTGCGCCCGGACCGCCGTTGAGGTACTTGTAGCCGCAGCCGATCGAAAAGTCCGCATCGGCGCCGCGGAGATCGACCGGCACGGCACCCGCGCTGTGCGCCAGGTCCCAGACGCACAGGATGCCCGCGGCATGCGCCGCCGCCGTGATGGCGGCCATGTCGTGCATGGCGCCGGTGCGGTAGTTCACGTGCGTGAGCATCAGCACGGCCACATCGTCGGTCAGCGCGGCGCCGATGTCCTCGGGCTCGACCAGCACCAGTTCGAGGCCGCGCTCCTTGCACAGGCCTTCGGCGATGTAGAGATCGGTCGGGAAATTGCTGCGCTCGCTGACGACGCGCCGACGCGCCGGGCTGTCTTCGCGCGCGATGCTCAGGGCCGCGCTCAGCACCTTGTAAAGGTTGATGGAGGTGCTGTCGGTGCACACCACTTCGTTCGTTCCGGCGCCGATGAGCGGCGCGAGCTGGTTGCCCAGGCGCTGCGGCATGCTGACCCAGCCCGCGCTGTTCCAGGACTTGATGAGGTCCTGGCCCCATTCACGCGTGACCACGTCGGCCACGCGGGCAGCGGTCGCGCGGGGCAGCACGCCCAGCGAGTTGCCGTCGAGGTAGATCACGCCTTCGGGCAGGCTGAAATGGGCGCGCAGCGGCGCGAGCGGGTCTTGCGCGTCGAGCGCGCGGCAGTCTTGCAGGGTGGTCATGTGGGAAAAGGGCGGTGAATCGAAAGGGGTCAGAGCGCGCGCAGCACGGCGCGTACGGGCGATGCGTCGGCCGTGGTGAGCTTCAGGGGCAGGGCGATGAGTTCGTAGTCGCCCTCGGGCACGTCGTCGAGGACCAGGTTCTCCAGCACGCGCAGGTCGAGGCGGCGGATCACCTGGTGGCTGTCGAGCGTCTTGCTGTCGGCCGGGTCGATGCTGGCGGTGTCGATGCCGACCAGGCGCACGCCGAGCGCGGCCAGGCGTTCGATGGTGGCTGGTGCGTAGGCGGCGAGGGCGCCGTCCCAACGGTCGATGGGTGCCCGCTCGTAGGTGCGCACCAGCACGCGCGCGGGCAGTGCGTCGACCGCATGCGCAATGTGCGCCCACTCGACCAGCGGGCCGCAGCCGATCGCATGGATGACGCGGCAGGGGCCAAGAAAGGGGGTGAGGTCGACGGCGCCGATGGCAGCGCCGGTTGGGTCGTAGTGCAGCGGCGCATCGGCATGGGCGCCGACGTGCGGCGACATCCGGATGTCGCTGACGTTGACCGGGCAACCCGGCGAGATGGTGGCAGCCCAGCGCTGCTGGTAGGGCGTGTCGCCGGGGAAGACCGGCGCGCCTTCATGCACGGGGGGAGAAATGTCCCAGAGACGGGTTGGCGTTGACATGGCGCAAAGTTAGCGCCGCGTCGGGGGTCGTGGTGTCGGTTATTTACAACGCGCGGCGACGAAGTTCGCCATCGCGCGCATTGGCGCTTGCAAAGGAAGGCCCAGATGGGCCGTCTACACGCGACCGATCAGCAGGAATTCCATGAGCGCCTTCTGGGCGTGCAGGCGGTTTTCCGCCTCGTCCCACACCACCGACTGCGGACCGTCGATGACCTCGGCCTCCACTTCCTCGCCGCGGTGTGCCGGCAGGCAGTGCATGAAGAGAGCATCGGGCTGGGCCACGCGCATCATCTCGGTGTCGACGCGCCAGTCGGCGAAGGCGGCCTTGCGGGCTTCGTTCTCGGCCTCGTAGCCCATGCTGGTCCACACGTCGGTGGTCACCAGGTCGGCGCCGGCACAGGCTTCCATCGGGTCCTTGAACACCTGGTAGCTCTCGGCCGAGCGCAGGCCGGCAATCGACTGGTCGACCTCGTAGCCGCTGGGCGTGCTCACGTGCACCTTGAAGCCCAGGATCTCGCTGGCCTGCAGCCACGTGTTGGCCATGTTGTTGCCGTCGCCGACCCAGGCCACCGTCTTGCCCTTGATCGAGCCGCGGTGCTCGATGTAGGTGAAGATGTCCGCGAGGATCTGGCAGGGGTGGAACTCGTTGGTCAGGCCGTTGATGACCGGCACGCGCGAATGCTCGGCGAACAGGTCGATCTTGTCCTGGCCGAAGGTGCGGATCATCACCAGGTCGACCATGCGGCTGATGACCTTGGCACTGTCCTCGATCGGCTCGGCGCGCCCGAGCTGGCTGTCGGCGGTGGTCAGGTGCACGACGCTGCCGCCCAGCTGGTACATGCCTGCCTCGAAGCTCACGCGCGTGCGGGTGCTGGCTTTCTCGAAGATCATGGCCATCGTGCGGTCGACCAGCGGCTGGTGGCGTTCGTACGACTTGAACTTCCGCTTGATGAGCGCGGCGCGCTCGAACAGGTAGCCGTATTCTTCGGCCGACAGGTCCGAGAACTGCAGGTAGTGCTTGATCGCAGGGGTCGTCGGCTGGGTCATGGCGTCGGCTCCGCAAGGAATGTCTTGACGATCGGCGCCAGGATGGCCACGATCTCGTCGGCTTCGGCAATGCTCAGGATGAGCGGTGGCACCAGGCGCACCACGCTGTCGGCCGTCACGCTCAGCAGCAGGCTGGCGGCGCAGGCACGGTTGAGGATGTCGCCGCAGGGGCGGTCGAGCTCGATGCCGAGCATCAGGCCCTCGCCGCGCACTTCCTTCACGCCCGCCAGGCCTTCGAACTCGCGCTGCAGCGCCGCCTTGAGATGTGCGCCGACCGTGGCCGCATTCTCCAGCAGCCGGTCTTTTTCCATGATGCGGATGGTTTCGATGCCCGCGCGCATGGCCAGCGGATTGCCGCCGAAGGTCGTGCCGTGGTTGCCGGGGCCGAAGATGTGCGCGGCCTTGGGACCGGCCACGACCGCGCCGATCGGCACGCCCGAGCCCAGGCCCTTGGCCAGCGGCATCACGTCCGGCTTGATGCCCGCCCACTGGTGCGCGAACCACTTGCCGGTGCGGCCCATGCCGCACTGCACCTCGTCGATCATCATGAGCCAGTCGCGCTCGTCGCACAGGGCGCGCACCTGACGCATGTATTCCAGTGCCATCGGGTGAATGCCGCCTTCGCCCTGGATGGCCTCGAAGAACACGGCCACCACGTTCGGGTTGCCTTCAGTGGCCTTCTTCAGCGCCGCGATGTCGTTGAGCGGCACGCGGATGAAACCCTCGACCAGGGGGCCGAAGCCCTTTTGCACCTTCGGATTGCCGGTGGCCGACAGCGTGGCGATCGAGCGGCCATGGAAGGCGGCTTCGTAGACGACGATCTCGGGGCGTTCGATGCCCTTGTCGTGGCCGAACTTGCGCGCCAGCTTCAGCGCCGCCTCGTTGGCTTCCAGGCCGGTGCTGCAGAAAAAGACATTGGTCAGGCCCGACAGTTCGACCAGCTTGGCCGCCAGGGCCTCCTGGCCGGGCACGTGGTAATAGTTGGAGCTGTGGATCAGCTTGGTCAGCTGGTCCTGCAGGGCCGGCACCAGCTCGGGGTGGTTGTGGCCGAGCGTGTTGACCGCAATGCCACCGAGCCCGTCGAGATAGGCTCGGCCTTCGGTGTCCCAGACTCGGCAGCCCTGGCCGTGCGACATCGCGATCGGCAGGCGGCCGTAGGTGTTCATGACGTGGGGCGAAGTGGGGGCGACAGGGGCACTCATGCGGTTCTCCGGGAAAGGGAAAGCGATTCTAGGCGGGTACTTTGACGGCATCGGTGACGATTGCGCATCACAGCGATGCGCAGGGGAGTACGGCGGCCTGCGGCCCGGATAGAATCGTTGTGCGCCGCAGCACCATGCCCGCGCGGCACTCCAAATCCGATGGTTTCTCCCAACGCCAAAGAAGTTTTCATTCAGGGCATCACGAGTGATGGCCGGACATTCCGCCCCAGCGACTGGGCCGAGCGGTTGGCCGGTGTCATGAGTTCGTTCCGCCCTGGCGGCGCAACGCCGGGCAGCCACCTGAGCTATTCGCCCTGGTGCGTGCCCACCACGATCAACGGCGTCAAGTGCGTGGTGGTGAATCGCGACCTGCGCGATCACGAAGTCATGGCCTGGGATTTCGTCATGAACTTTGCCCGCGACAACGGGCTGCAGATCGCCGAGGCCTGTCTGGTGCCCGACGCGGCGCCACCTGCCAAGGGTTGAGTGCGGCGGCGGGCTCTCGCTCGCGCCTGCGCATCGTTTCTTTTTCCATCGATCGCCCATGAAAAAACCGCCCGAAGGCGGTTTTTCACTTTTTTGCTGCAGCGCACCCCGATCAAACGGCGGACTGCCTGATCAGGCGGTCCGGGCTGTTTGCCTGAAGATCAGGCGGCGGCGGCTGCCGGAGCAGCGAGTGCCAGGGCCTTGACCTTGGCGGACAGACGGCTCTTGTCGCGAGCGGCCTTGTTCTTGTGGAAGATGCCCTTGTCGGCGACGGTGTCGACGATGCTCTGGGCCTTGGCGAAGAGTTCGGTCGCCTTGGTCTTGTCGCCGGCCAGCACGGCCTTTTCGACATTCTTCACGGCGGTGCGGTACTTCGAGCGCAGCGAGGTGTTCGCGGCGTTGAGCTTGACGTCCTGGCGGACGCGCTTGCGACCGGAGGCGAGGCGGGGGTTCTTCTTTTTGGGCTTAGCGGATGCCATAGTATGTGTTTCCTAGTGTCTGAGGATGATGCAGCAAAGCCAAAGATTATAGCTCGCCCCCAGGCTGCGCGCACTTCGTGTCGCTTCGCCTTCCCCCTACCGGGGGCAACACCGGCGGCCCGGCGGAGCCGGTTCCGCGGTGTTTCTGGTGTTTTTGGCTCGCGCCACTTCGTGGCGCATTGCCCGGCGGCCGGGGTGGGGCGCCTACACTTCTTGGGTGTCGCTGTTCAAATCTGCCTCTGCCGTCTCGCTCTTCACGCTCGCCTCGCGAGTCACAGGGCTTCTTCGCGACCTGCTGGTGGCTTCGGTGTTCGGGGTCAGCCCGCTGACTGACGCCTTCAACGTCGCCTTCCGCATTCCCAACCTGTTTCGTCGCGTGCTGGGCGAGGGCGCGTTCAGCCAGGCTTTCGTGCCGGTGCTGGCCGCCACCAAGACCGAGCACGGGGACGAGGGCGCCCGCGCGCTGGTCGACCATGTGGCGACGCTGCTGACGTGGACGCTGGTGCTGCTCTGCGTGGCGGGCGTCGTCGGGGCGCCTTTGCTGGTGTGGGCCATGGCCAGCGGCCTGGGCCAGACCGAGCGCGGCTACGACGCGGCCATCGTCATGACGCGCTGGATGTTTCCGTACATCGGCTTCATGTCGCTGGTGGCGCTGGCGGGTGGCGTTCTCAATACCTGGCGCAAGTTCGCGGTCCCGGCCGCCTCACCGGTGCTGTTGAACGTGGCGATGATCGCGTCGATCGTCCTGGGGGCGCCCTTGTTCCGGCGCTGGGGCATCGAGCCGATCTACGCCCAGTGCGTGGGCGTGATGGTCGGCGGCGTGCTGCAACTGGCCATCCAGCTGCCAGCCTTGCGCCGGATCGGCATGCTGCCGCGCGTGGGCCTGCGCTGGGCAGCGCTGCGTGCGGCATGGGTCGACCCGACCACCCGCAAGATCCTGCAGCTGATGCTGCCCGCACTGCTGGGCGTCAGCGTCGCGCAGATCTCGCTGCTGATCAACACGCAGATCGCCTCGCATCTGGCGCCAGGCAGCGTCACCTGGTTGAGCTATGCCGACCGGCTCATGGAGTTCCCGACGGCGATGCTGGGCGTTGCGCTCGGCGTGGTGCTGATGCCGCAACTCGCCGGCGCGCGTGCCGCCAAGGACGACGCGCGCTACTCGGCCCTGCTCGACTGGGGGCTGCGGCTGGTCGTGCTGCTGTCGGTGCCATGCGCGGTGGCGTTGCTCGTGTTCGCCACGCCGCTGGTGTCGGTGCTGTTCCACAACGGTGCGCTCACGGGCACCGACGTCGAGCGCATCGCTGCCGCGCTGACCTCCTATGGCGTGGGCCTGCTGGGCATCGTGGCCATCAAGGTGCTGGCGCCAGGTTACTACGCGCGCCACGACATGCGCACGCCCATGCTGATCGCGGTGTGTGTGCTGGTGCTCACGCAGGTGCTCAACTTCTTCCTTGTACCGCTGCTGCAGCACGCGGCGCTGACGCTGTCGATCGGCATCGGCGCCATGGTCAACGCGCTGTGGCTGTTGATCGGCCTGCTGCGCCGTGGCAGCTACCGGCCGGAGCCGGGCTGGGGCCGCTTCGTGCTGCAGGTGACGGTGGCCGTGCTGCTGCTGGGGGCTTTTCTGATGTGGGGCGCGCAACACTTCGACTGGATCGCCTTGCGCGCACAGCGCCTGTACCGCGCCGGGCTGCTGGCTGCGATGGTGGCGGGGGCGGGGCTGCTCTATTTCGGCGCACTCACGGCCATGGGCCTGCGGCTGCGCAATTTTGTCAAGCGCTGAAGCGCATTGAAAAGCGTCTTGACGCTCCCTGCGCGCTCCTCTACAAAGAGACACATGACCTTCAGCTTCCCCACGCCGACCGCACTCGACTATTTCGGTTCGCTCGTCCGGAGCGACGAGGCCTTCCCGCTGCTCGAAGCTGCCGCCAGCCTGGCGCAGGACGAGTACCCCGAGCTCGACGTGCAGCAGGTGCTCGGCGACGTCGACCAACTGCTCGCTCGCCTCAAGCGCCGGTTGCCTGCAGACGCCGCGCCGCTCGCGCGCCTGCGTGCACTCAACCAGTTCTTCTTCCACGACCTGAACTTCGGCGGCAACGTCAACGACTACTACGACCCCGACAACAGCTACCTGAATGCGGTGCTGCGCACGCGCCGCGGTATTCCGATCTCGCTGGCGGTGCTGTGGATGGAGCTGGCGCAAGGCCTCGGACTGGAGGCGCGTGGCGTGTCCTTCCCGGGCCACTTCATGCTCAAGGTCACCTTGCCCAAGGGGCAGGTGGTGATCGATCCGTTCACCGGCAAGTCGCTGTCGCGCGAGGAACTCACCGAACGCATTGAACCCTACAAGCGCAGCAGCGGGCTGGTGGGCGACTTCGATGTGCCACTGGGGCTTTATCTGCAGCCGGCGTCGCCGCGTGAAATCATCGGGCGCATGCTGCGCAACCTCAAGGAAGTGCACCAGGCGCAGGAAGACTGGCAGCGCGTGATTGCGGTGCAGGACCGGCTGGTGGCGCTGCTGCCCACGGCCTGGAGCGAGCACCGCGACCGCGGACTGGCTCATGCCGGGCAGGGCAACTACACCCTCGCCGTGCGCGACCTGGAAACCTACCTGCAGCATGCGGACGATGCGCTGGACATCGACGCTATCGCTGAACACATCGCCGAACTTCGCCGGGCCGGCTGATGGACCCGGTGCTCAAGGCTGTGGCGCCGGACCTGGGCGCGTTGCACCAGTTTCACGGCGTGCAGCCGGTGCTACCTGTGGCCGACGCGGCCCGCGCCGCGCGTTATTTCTGCGAGGTGCTGGGTTTCGAACTCGACTTCATCGCGGGCGAGCCGCCGAGCTATGCGCGCGTCAAGCAGGGCGTGCGCAAGCCGGGTGAAGCGGGCTGGGGTGACCCGGTCTATCTGCGGCTGTGGCAATGCAATACGCGCGAGGCCCGGCCCTGGCGCGGCGAGATCGTGATCCACGTCGGGTACGACGTCGACGGCTTGCACGCGGCCTACGTCAAGCGCGGCGTGAGCGTGATCGAGCCCCCGACCTCGCAACCTTGGGGCCTTCGTGAGTTCGCCATCCGCGAGCCCGATGGGCATGTGCTGCGCTTTTGCGGCTATCTGGGTTGATCTGAGAATGCCATGAAAGTCTTCATCGCCGGTTTCCAGCACGAGACCAACACCTTCGCGCCCAGCAAGGCCGACTGGGCTGCCTTCCACGCGGGCTCCAGCTTTCCGCCTTACCGGCGCGGTGCGGCCGTCGTCCAGTCGTACGCGGGGCGCAACATTCCCATCGGCGGCTTCATTGATGCGGCGCGCGAGAAGGGCTGGACGCTCGTGCCTTCGGCCTGGGCCGGTGCCACGCCGTCGGCGCACGTGACCGAAGACGCCTTCGAGCGCATCTCGGCGGCCATCACCGAGGACCTGGCGTCGGCACTGGCCGACGGCGGCATCGACGCGGTCTACCTCGACCTGCACGGCGCGGCCGTGACGGAACACCTGGAAGACCCCGAGGGTGAACTGATCGCACGCATTCGCGCGCGGGTCGGCCCCGACGTGCCGATCGTCGCCAGCCTGGACCTGCACGGCAACATCACCGCGCAGATGCTGGCCGAGGCCGATGCGCTGGCTGCCTACCGCACCTATCCGCACGTCGACATGGCCGACACCGGCCGCCTCGCGGCAACGCTGCTGGAACGCCGCATGGCGCGCGGTTCGCGCGAGCCGCTGCATGCGCGGCGGCTGGGTTTCCTGCTGCCGTTGAATGTGCAGTCGACCATGATCGAACCGGCCGCGTCCGTCTATGGCCTGCTCAAGGACCTCGACGTGAAGCACGACGCAGTGCTGAGTTTTGCCACCGGCTTCCCGGCCGCCGACATCGCCGAGTGCGGGCCGGTGGTGTGGGGTTACGGCGACGACGCCGGTGCCGCCGTGGCCACGCTGTACGAGCGCATCGATCAGCCGCGTTCGCAGTGGCGGCTGGACGTGCTGGAACCCCGCGTGGCGGTGGCGCGCGCCCTGGAACTGGCCGAAGGTGCGCGCCAGCCGGTGGTGATTGCCGACACGCAGGACAACCCCGGCGCGGGCGCCGACAGCAACACCACCGGCATGCTGCACGCCCTGCTGGCCGAAGGCGCGGGCAAGCGCTTTCCAGGCCAGGTCGCGCTCGGGCTGATGTTCGACCCAGGCGCTGCGGCTGCGGCCCGCGCCGCTGGGGTGGGCGCGCAGATCCGCATTGCGCTCGGTACCTCGGTGCCCACCTGGGGCGGCCAGTTCAGCGATGCGCCGGTCGAAGGCGTGTTCACCGTGACCGCGCTCAGCGACGGCCAGGTGCAGGGCAAAGGACCGATGTCGCGTGGCGGCACCGTGTCGCTCGGGCCGAGCGCCTGCCTGGAGATCGAGGGCGTGCGCATCGCCGTGGCCAGTGGCAAGAGCCAGATGCTCGACCGGGAGTTCTTCCGTTACCTGGGCATCGAGCCCGAGGCGATGAAGGTGCTGGTCAACAAGAGTTCGGTGCATTTTCGCGCCGACTTCGCACCGATCGCCAGTGCGATCCTGGTCGCCAAGGCGCCCGGGCCGATGGCGGCCGATCCGGCCGACCTGCCCTGGACCCGGCTGCCCGCCACGATGGCGTTGCAGCCCTGATACCCGGGCGCTGCTGCTCAGTCTGCTACCAGTCTGCTCATCCGCCCCGGCCGGTGAAGGCGAAGTCGACCTCCGGCGCAAGGCCGCTCACGATGCGCGCGATCGATTTGCCAGAGCCGCAGGCATGCGTCCAGCCCAGCGTGCCGTGGCCGGTGTTGAGGAACAGATTGCCGATCTTCGTCTTGCCGATCATCGGCACGTTGCTGGGTGTCGCGGGGCGCAGGCCGGTCCAGAACTGGGCTTGCGTCGCATCGCCGGCGCCGGGGAACAGCGCCTCCACGCGGCGCACGATGGCCTCGCAGCGCACGCGGTTCAGGTCGCGGTCGTAGCCGTTGAGTTCAGCCGTGCCGGCAATGCGAAGCACGTCCCGCCCTGGCAGGCGGTCGTTGGCCGCGGAGGTGTAGCGCGAGAAAACGAGCTTGAACTCGTCGTCGGTCAGCGAAACCTGATGCGCCTTGGCGGCGTCCTTCACCGGCATCGTCACAGAGTAGCCCTTGGCCGGGTAGATCGGCAAGCGGATGCCCAGCGGTGCCGCATACAGCGGGCTCAGCGAGCCCATGGCCAGCACGAAGGCATCGCCACGGATGCGCTGGAAGCGGCCTTCGTCGTCCGTCGCTTCCACATGGTCGATGCTGCCGCCGGCTTCACGCAGCGCAGTCACGGTGTGGCTCATCAGGAACTTGACGCCGGCCGCGCGGGCCAGTGCAACGAGTTCGCGCGCGAAGCGGTTGGCGTCGCCGGATTCGTCCTCCGCCGTGTAGGTCGCACCGGCGAGCTGCGGCCGGATGTGGGCGAGTGCCGGCTCCAGCTTTACGGCCTCGTCGGCCGAGATCACCTGCCGGTCGCAGCCGAGCGCGCGCATCTGCTCGGCCGGCTTGAGCGCACCGTCGAATTCCTTTTGCGTCGTGTAGAAGTGCAGGATGCCCTGCGTGCGCTGGTGGTAGTCGATGCCCGTGTCGCGCCGCAGCTGCTGCAGCGTGTCCCGGCTGTAGGTGCCCAGCCGCACGATCTGCTCGATGTTGTGGCGGGTGCGCGCCGGCGTGCATTCACGCAGGAACTGCAGGCCCCACAGCCATTGCCGCATGTCGGCGCGGATCCGAAAGAGCAGGGGAGCGTCTTCCTTGCCCAGCCATTGCAGCACCTTGAGCGGTGCACTCGGGTTGGCCCAGGGCTCGGCATGGCTCACCGAGATCTGGCCGCCGTTGGCGAAGCTGGTTTCAGCGGCCGGTGTGGCCTGACGGTCGATCACGGTCACCTCGTGACCGAGTTGCTGGAGGTAGTAAGCCGAAGTGACGCCAAGCAGGCCGGCACCGAGAACAATCACGCGCATGTCGAGAACCCTCAAAGGTTGCAGCGCCCGGACTGTGCGGATTCGATTGCGTTGCGCAAGGCGGCAGGCAACCGGACGCGGATGTCCAGGTGGCCGCTCCCCCTGTCCTTGGTACCTGAGAGTTTCACCTGCTGCGCCCGCAACAGGTTTGCTCCTTCGGTGCATCACATGGCGTGATGGCTCTCCAGACGGCTTTGATGGTGTGTTGCAGTACAAGCCCTGTTCAAGGGCCGACCTGAGCGTTCATGGGAGTTTGCGCCTTCGGTGGGGCAACCTGGGTTGCCCGCTCTCCTGCAGCGCAGGATTGTAAGCGCACTCTCTCTTGCGTGCGTTGTGCGTTATGTCCGGGCGTCCGAGGCCGGTGGCACATATAGTGCTGAACAAAAAAACACATCATGAATTCCCAGACTCTCGACACCCTGCGCGAATGGCTGCGCGCCTTCGCCGGCCGGGCCCAACCGCTGCGCGTGTTGCTGACGCTCGGCAGCCTCATGGCGCTGGGCGTAGGCAGCGGCCATCACGACGCGATCATTCCCCTGTTCCTCGGCGCCATCGCGAGCGCGCTGGCCGAGACCGACGACAGCTGGCGTGGCCGGCTGCGCTCGCAATTGCTCACGCTGGTGTGCTTTGCGGGCGCGGCCGTCGCGGTCGAACTGCTGTTCGGCCACACCGTCGCGTTCATCGTCGCCATGGCCCTCGCGGCGTTCTGGCTCACGATGCTCGGCGCGGTCGAGGCGCGCTACAAGGCCATCGGCTATGCCACGCTCATCCTGGCGATGTACACGACGCTCAGCCTCGATCACCACACGGGGCAGGGCGGGGTCGGCGGCTGGCGCCAGGCCTTCTACCTGCTGGCCGGCGCGACCTGGTACGGCATGTTCTCGGTGCTGTGGTGCGCGATATTTCCGGCCCAGCCGGTGCAGGATCGGCTGGTCAGGCTGTTCTGGGTGCTGGGCGACTTCGTGCGCTTCAAGGCCTCGCTGTTCGAACCGCTGCGCGGCATCGACATCGAGCGCAAGCGGCTGTCACTCGCACAACTCAATGCCGAGGTCGTCGCGGAGCTGAATGCTGCCAAGGAAAGCATCTTCCGGCGCATCGGCGCGCGTGCGCCCACGGGGCGGATATCGCGTTACCGCGGCCTCTACCTGATCGCGCAGGACGTGCACGAGCGTGCCAGCTCGTCGCACGACGACTACAACGCGCTGGCCGACGCCTTCTTCCACAGCGACCTGCTCTACCGGTGCCAACGCGTGCTGTCGTTGCAGGGGCAGGCGTGCCAGCGGCTGTCGATGTCGATCGAGCGCCGCGAGCCTTTCGTGATCGACAGCGCCAGCGTGCAGGCGATGGCCGACCTGCGAGGTGCCGTCGAGCACGAGCGCGAAAGCGCGCTGACACCCGAGCGCCAGGCGCTGCTTGCGTCGGTCGATGCACTTGCACGCAACCTGGCACAGCTCGATGGGCAGCTCGCCGGCGCCAGTCAGCCGTCCGCCCAGGCGGGCCGCACGGAGATGGGCCTGTTCGACCGGTCGCCTAGGTCGTGGCGCGACATGGTCGAGCGCGTGCGCCGGCAGCTTTCGCCGCGCTCGGCGCTGTTCCGCCACGCGTTGCGGCTGGCCGTGGCGCTGACCGCAGGCTACGTGCTGATGCTGCTGATCCACCCCGCGCAAGGCTACTGGATCCTGCTGACGACGCTGTTCGTCTGCCAGCAGACCTATGGCGAGACAATTTCACGCATGGGTCAGCGCATCACCGGCACCGCCATTGGCGTGGTGCTCGGCTGGGCCTTGCTCGAACTGTTTCCGCAGCCGCTGCTGCAGTCGCTGCTCGCGGTCGCCGCAGGGGTAGTTTTCTTTACCTTCCGGCAGTCGCGCTACATGCTGGCCACCGCAGCCATGACCTTGTTGGTGCTCCTGTGTTTCAACCAGGTGGGCAACGGCGCCGGGCTCATCGTGCCGCGGCTGGTCGACACCGCCATCGGCAGTGCGATCGCGGGCCTGGCCGTGCTGCTGGTGTTTCCGCACTGGCAGGCGGGCCGCATCAACGAGACGGCCGCGACCGCCATGCGCACGCATGCAGGTTACCTGCGCCAGATCGTGGAACAGTACCGCTCGGGCGCGCGCGACAACCTCGACTACCGGCTGGCGCGCCGCAACGACCACAATGCCGATGCCGCGTTGTCGACCGCCGTCGCCCACATGTTCCGCGAGCCGGGCTTCGTGCGGCCCCGCGGGGGGGTGGTGCTGCGTTTCCTGATCCGTTCACACACGCTGCTGAGCTACCTGTCGGCGCTGGGTGCGCATCGCGCCGCGTTGCCGAACGCCCAGCGCGCGGCCGTGTTGCGCGAGGCGGCAGAAAGCGCTGCCAAGGCGCTGGAGGCGCTGGCGGCCGAACTGCAGAGCGGTGAGCCTGCCGCGCCGCGGGATATGGCATCGGCGGCCGAAGAGGTGGCAGTGCGCGCAGCATTGGCCGACGTGGTCGGCCCCGACGACGAGTCGGACCAGGCCGCCCGCCTGTTTCGCACGGAGCTCACGCTGGTCTGGCTGCAGATCGACGCGCTGCGGCTGCACGCGCGGGAGTGGCTGGGCAAAGGCGAGGCTGCGCAGGGGCTGCGTGATTAGGGTCGTATACCGGCGGGCGGATTCAACGTCAATTGCACAGCGATTCGATCCTGTTCGGCCGCGCTCGCATGCTCGCCGCCGGCCTTGGCGCTGCTGGTGCTGACACTTCACACGCCTGCGCCCTCGCTGACAGTGCCGCCTACGCTTGTCTGCGTGCCTTCGAGCGTCAGGTCGCGACCGGCCACTAGCTGCAGGTCCTGGCCCATCGTCACCTGGCTGACGTTCGCCTGCGTGTCCTCGCGCGACATGCTCGACGCGTCGATCTGCGCCTGTTAGCTGCTCGCGGTCGCAAAGCTGTCGAACTTCACGTCGCGGCCAGCCCCGATGAAGCCCGTGCCGCCCGAGCCGATCCGCCCGGCGGTATTGACCACGTCGCGCCCCGCGTCGATCACCAATCGGTCCTTCGCCACGATGCGCGCCACGTTCGACAGGCTCGTGATGTTCCCGGCCGCCGTGACCTGCGCGCCCACTGCCACTAACCTGGAAGCACCCGGCCCAGGTACTCTCGCGCGAAGACGACGATTGCAATGCATGTGGTCACGACAGCTACCGTGGTGATGATTCTTCGCAGCATGGAGGAGCGTGTTTCAGTCAACCATGCATGGGTCGTGAAAAACGCCCCGGCGATGACGCCAACTATCGCACCCAAGACCACGAACTGCAGCCATTCCCTCGGAGCAGACCAGCGCCATCTATTCAAAAAAATCCATCGAAGTAGGGGCAGCAAGAGCACTTCGTTGGCAATGACCATGAAAACGATTGTGAGCCCGGAGATCAGGGCTGAGAGAGCGAACCGTTTCAGCCAAAAGGAGCCACCCATGTTCATTTGCCTTGCCTCTGACCTATGGCGTTCTTGATCTCGTTGCCGAATCTCTCCTGCACCAAGCTCGATCCGACATTCCCTAGTGCGCCTGGAATCGCACTAGGCGTATTCGGACGAGACATCCCCATTCCCATGTCAATCCACTGAGGACGATACCAATTCTGTGGATCAACTGCCCTTTGAACCCCGCCCTGCACGCCAGCGCCAAGCCCGTAACCCACCACGGTTCCGACGGCTGCAGCCCCCATCCCTGCATTCGGGTTCTCGCCCTTGATCCCTGAACCGAGCACCGATCCACCCGTGTTGATCATGACGGACGAGCCTAAGCCCAAGCCGGATGTCAAGAAGCCAGTGCCGCCTGCTATGCCCACATCGAGCCAATCGGTGGGCTGCCCTCCAGACTGAAATGCATAGTTGGCGAGCGCCCCCACGCCCGCTCCAAACACCTTCACTCCTGTTGCTGCGCCAGCGCCACCCATCAGGTACCCCAGCCCAACCATCCCCGCCCCGGCCACCGTGGCGCCGACTGGATCGTTTTGGATGTTGCTTGCCACCAGTTGGTTGTAGGTCTTGCCGGTTGGCAGTTGCCCAAGCCCTCGGTCATAGCCTTCTTGGTTGCCGCTGATGTATTGGCTGTTGAAGTCCGCGTTCGCATAGTTCGGATCGGTTTTCGAGGCGTTGCAGTTGAGGTTCTGGCAGCCGATGACGCCTCGTACTTCGTAGTCGTGAACGCCGCCGGTGCCTTCCGCGGTGTCCTTGTCCGAATTCCGGAGCATCTCCGCGACGATACGCCCCTCGGCATCGCTTTCGCTGATGCCGAGCTTCTTGGCAACGAGCTTTGCATTCTTCTTCGCGTAGTCATATTCGCGTTGATGCAACTGCCTGTTGTTCAAGTCTTCGTTGAGCCCTGCCGCTGCTCCGCCAGAGCCTCCAACCGATGCGCCAAGGCCAGCTGCCAGACCCGCACCCACCGCCCCTTTCACCGAGTCGGGCAGGTCTTTGGTCAGGTCGCTGATGGCCGGCGCCGCAAGCGCTGCGAAGCCAGCTCCTGCCGCACCTTGCATGCCACCGGTGAGCCCGCCGAGCAGCGCGTGGGCCAGGCTGCGGTTCGTGCCGCCTTCGTCCCACGCCTTGGCTTCTTCCTCCTTGCCTTCGCGCCGCAGCTCTGCGGCCTTGTCGCCCGCATAGTCCCCCACGGCCTTGCTGGCATTCGCGCCGAACCCCTGCGTGATCTGCGCCTGCGCCTGCACATCCTTGACCAGGGTGTCGGTGTTCCAGGTCTTCGCGAGTGCATGGGTGCTGTCGGTGTCGGTGCGCACCGCCTCGTCACCGGCAATGCCGCTAATGCCCGATCGGGTCACGCTTGTCTCATGGCCCGACGCCTTGCCGGCACCAGCGCTGCCTCCGGTTCGGGTCGGCAGGGCGTAGCCGTTCTTGTCGCTGCCGCCCGAGAGGCCCACGCCCAGGGTCGCACCGCTGGCTTTGTAGGTGTCTCGGTTCACGATGTCGCTGGTCGCGATGCTGGCGGTCTGGAAGCTGTTCATCTTCCCGTCGATGGCCGCCTGCGTGCTGCTGATGACGCCGCCCTTGAGGTCGGTATCGCCTTGGACGTTCACATCGAAGCCGCCATCGCCGGCCTTGATGCCCGACCGTTCGGTCACGCTCGCATACTCGCCACTGGCCTTGGCGCTGCTGGCGCTGACGCTGGCACTCCACACGCCTGCGCCCACGCTGACAGCGCCGCCCGCGCTCTGCTGCTTGCTGTCGGACTTGGCGCGGTCCTGCAGGCTTTCGATGCGCAGGTCGCCGCCCACATCGGCCTTGACCGCGTTCGCCGCCACCACCGCCCCCCGCAGCGTTGTGTCGCCCCCGCTCACCAGCGTGGCTTTGTCGCCGGCCGTCACGTGGGTGTTCGTGTACAGCGTCTCGGTGCCGTCGGAGCGGCCCTTGCTCTGACTGGCACTTGCGTTGACGAGGAAGCCGCTGGTGCCGAAGCTCACGCCGAGGCTCGCCGCGCTGCCTTTGTTGGTGCTGTGTTGGTCCCAGTCGTTCTGCGCTGCCAGCAGGCTGATCTGGTTGTCCGCCAGCAGGGTGACACCTTGCCCCGCACGGATGTCGCCGCCCTGGACGGTGAGGTTGCTGTCGGTGCCCGCACCTGTCGCCGCGATCACCACGTTACCGCCGCCCACCACAGTGCTGCCGCGTGCAGCGTCGCTGTGCTCGGTGCTGTTGCTCTGGTTGCGGCTGCTGCCAATGCTGATCGACAGGTTGATGCCGGCCGCCTGGCTCGGGCTTTGCGCGACGGTGTCCACCACGCTCTTGGCGCCCATTGCCACGCTGGCGGCGCCCAAGGCTTGCGCGCGGGCATTGCCGGTCTGGCCGACGGCGCGTGCCGTGCTTGCGACGCCCTGTGCGGCGGTGAGAACGGGCGCCGTCGGCGCAATCGTCAGCCCGCCGGAGCGTTGCTTTTGTTCGGTGTCGCTCCGGTAGGTCTCGCGCGCCTCGACGATGTCGACGTTCTTGGCCAGGATGCCGACGTCCCCGCCGGGCGCGAGCACGTCGCTGCCCACCTGCCGGTACGTGTTGCCAGCGACCATGGTGACGTTGCCCGCGATGGCGCCGATGGTGCTCGCTGATGCGGTGGTGCTGGCCGATTTCTGGTCTTCGCTTTGCGCACGGCTGCCGATGGTCACGCCGATGCCGCCGCTGCCCATGAGACCGGATTTCTTCTCCTCATGGAACTGGCTCTGCGTGAAGGTGTTCGTCGCCGCTTCAATGGCGATGTTGTTCTTGGCCATCAGCGTGGTGCCCTGGTCGGCGATGATTTCGCTGCCGGTGACTTGGAGGTCACGGCCTGAAGACAACATGACCGTCTTGCCGCCGACCGAGCTACCCGCCGCCACGTCGCTGCCTCGCGTTTCGCTGTCGGTCGTCGACTTCTTCGACAGGAAGCCATTGCGATTGCTATGGGTGAAGTCGTCCGATGCCTGGGTCTGACGGGTCGTATCGATCACGATATCGCGGCTCGCGCCGAGGGCGGTCGCGCCCTTGGCGTCCAGCTGGCTCCCGGTCACCGTCAGGTTGCCCGCCTCCTGCGTCCCCGCATTGGCCGTCAGGTCACCCCCGGCCTTCACGCTCGCTCCCTGCACCGTCGTCTGGCTGCGTGTCTGCCGGTATTGCGTCCCGACGGGATCGCTGCGCTGGTCGCTCGCCTGGCCGCTGGTGGCTGCTTCAAGGCTCAGGTCGCCGCCTGCGCGGAGGAGGGCGGTGCCGCCCGAGCTCGCCTGCGTACCTTCGAGCTTCAGGTCGCGACCGGCCACGATCTGCAGGTCCTTGCCCACCGTCACCTGACCGACGTTCGCCTGCGTGTCCTCGCGCAGCATGCTCGATGCGCCGATCTGCGCCTGATAGCTGCTGCCGGTCGCCAGGCTGTCGAACTTCAAGTCGCGGCCAGCCCCGATGCTGGCCGTGCCGCCCGAGCCGATCCGCCCGGCGGTGTCGACCACGTCGCGCCCCGCGTCGATGACCAGCGCGTTGCCCGCTTGGATGCGGCCGACGTTCGACAGGCTGGTGATGCGCCCGGCGGCCATGACCTGGGCGTCGTTCTGCCCGTAGGTCTGCGTCTTCGTCAGTGTTTGGTTGAGGATGTCGCCCCCCGCCTTCAGGCCCACCGCGTCCGCCTGGATCACGCCGCCCTGGTTGACGATGTCCGCGCTGGCCACGAGCACCGCGCGCTGCGTGTTCGCACCGCCGAGGGTGCCGCCCCGGTTGACGATGTTCCCCGCCTCGATGCGGATGTCGTCGCCGGTGATGAGCGCGCCGCCGGGCTTGACGGCGTTGGGGCCCGTCTGCGCGACGTACACCTTGGGCACCAGCACGTCCTGCGTGCTGCCGTCGGGCAGGGTGACGGTCTGGGTCTGCATCCAGACGATGTCGCTGGTGAGCGTGGCCGCCCTATACATAGGTCAGATGTTTTCAATAACCTTTGGGCATTTAATGTGTTTGAGTATCTGAGTCTCCCCTTCAGAAATGACCCACCAACCAAAGTCTAGGTAATTCAATTTTTTCCCGCAGCGTGCGCAATTTTCTGGCCAACCGGAGTATCTCCAGCTTGCCAATGTACGCCAATTTGCACCTTGCGCTTTCGCCGTCCACTCATGCCGGGTCAGATTCAGCAAGCTCGCAACTTCTGCTGAAAACTCTGACTCAATTATTGAATCAAAAATTAAATCAGCTTCGTCTTCATTTAGCGAGCCATGATGGACTTCATTCAATATGTCTAGATTTTTCATAGCTTAATGCGCCTTCCGGGGACTGGTGGCTTGTAAAGCTCACCCGTGACCGGATCTATCGAGCCCAAATGGTTTCCACGTCGATCGTATTGTTCGATATCATTGTGTGTATAGTCCCATTCATAGTATCGCTTCCCCGACCCACTGCCAGACGTTTTTCTCCCATTGCCAGCGTTATCAAGATCTGCCCAAACGGGACTATCTTGTTTTGAGGGATTAGAGTTTTTTCCCTCATTGAGCGTCAGCGTAGCTGTGTTTGCTTGATTTGGCTTGGAAGCCGCCCCCAGTTGCGCCATTGCCTGATAGGCTCGGTATATTGGACCCAGCACCGGATTGCTGACGACGAGATCATCTAGGCTGGGAAGCCCTGGGAGCATCAACGGCGGCGATCCTCCCACCCACTGTCCACTCTTAGGGTCACGATAACCCTGATCTGCACTCGAAGCACTGTTGCCCCCTGCGACAGCGGCCCCTGCGGCTGCGCCCCCACCCGTTGCTCCTATGCCAGCCAGTGGGAACACGACCGACGTGTTCGCGCTGCCTCCCCCGCCGACGACCGTGTCAGCGCCACCCGGTGTGCCAAAGTAATCCTGCCCAATACCGACGGCAGCAGTGAAGAAGCTCTGAAGGTTTTGAAGCTGCTGCTTCTGCTCGGGCGTCAGGCTGAGGTCGTTCTGCAACCGGTCGAACTCGCTACGTGCCCGATCGATCTCGTTCGGCGCCATTCGTCCGGATGCATTGCCTCCAGCCAGCAGGGCATTGATTTTCTCAACAAGCTGCGGCGTCATCTCCACCAAGATGCCGGTCGCTGTGGACGTGATTCGCACCTGCGCATTCACGTCTTTCAGAAGCTCGCCGGCCGCCCAACTCGGCCTCAGCCCGTTGCTGCCGTCTCCGGTGCGCACATGTGCGTTGCCTGCAGCGCCCGAAATGCCCGATGGCGTGATGCTCGTGCTCCCGCTGCTCGCCTTTCCGGCGCCGATCGACGATGTGCTGTTGTAGCCCGCCGCGACGCTGTAGCCCGACGCATTGAACGTATCGACGTTGACCACATCGCTCATCTTCAGGCTGCCCGTCGTGAAGCCGTTCTTGCCCCCATCGACCGCCTGGTCTGACCGCGGCGCTGCCTGCGCCTGCGCCACCGCGGGTCGCCTTGCGCGCGCCACGGCCGGTGCTTCGGGCCGTCTCCTGCACCACCATGCGCATCCCGCGCGCGGCGTTGAAGACGATTCGGTAGAGGTGCTTGTTCATTGTTTTTTCTCCCTGCTATTCATCACGATGGAGTTCGCGTGAGTTCGATGCGCGCGAGCACGAGAACTGCGGCCAGAACGGAGCCGAATGAAACGTAGCGACGCGCAGTATTTGTCATGTCAAAAGCTGTAATTCAGGTTGAAACCCGCAGTGGTCTTCGCGGTGCGATAGCCCTCGGGTTTGCTGATGGGCACTCCGATGAAGAGGTCGTAGCTCAGGCCTTGAACGGCGCCTCGCACGCCGATCGCACCGCCCATCAGATGGCGCCCGTACATGAGACCGGCCGATGGCCCGCCGATCGCGCCGTAGTCCAGCCCCGCGTACAGCTCGGCACCGGTCTGGCCCAGCGCCCAGCCCAGGTCGTTGCGCACGAGCCAGCCGCGGTCGCCCATCAGGCTGCTTTCGCCGTCGAAGCCGCGCACCGTGTAGCGTCCGCCGATGGAAAAGCGGTCCTGCGGCGTGAGCGGCGTGCGGTTCCATTGCGCGCGCCACAGCGCGATGTAGCGCAGCCTCTGGCCGCCCGCCGCAAAGGGCAGGTTCAGGCTGGCATCGGCGGTGAACATGCGCATGCGCGAGGTGCCTTCGTCGAAGCCTTCCTCGGGGGCTGGCAGCGCGCCGAAGGCGCCGGTGCCGCGGCGGTACTGCAGGTTGGCGTCCAGCGTCGCCCCGTTGCCGAAGACGTCAAAGAACTCCCGGTGGTTCATCCCCAGCTCCCAGCCACCGACCACGCGGCGCTGCACGCCGATCTCGGTGTCTTCAACGAAACTGTTCGACGCACGCCGAAAGCCGCGCAGCGACACGGTGGTCTTGCGCTGCTGGTCACGGTAGATCAGCCGCGACAGGCGCAGCTCTGCGTTGCGTGATTCACCGCTGTAGACGTAGCTCTGCAAATAGCCAGCGACCGACTGGTGATACCTGTTCTGGCTGGCTGTCGCGCCCAGCAGCCAGTCGCCGTAGGGAATCGAGTAGTGCAGCGTCTGGCCGCTGGTGCCCTGGCCGCTGTGGTTGAAGGCGTCGTGGTTCAGGCTGACATAGGCCAGGTCGTTCAGGCCGAGTGGGCCGTCCCAGGCGAGGGTCAGGCCAGCCTGGGTGCGGCCGGTGGTCTCGGTGCCGCTGTCGTCCAGGCTCAGGGTGGTGCGCAGCGGCGACTTGCGCGTGTACTTGACGACCAGGTCGCTGTCGCCAGGGTGCGCGCCCGCGGCGGTGGAGGGCTCGATCTGGATGTCGGCGTCGGCCGTGGGCAGGCGCTTGAAATTCTCCAGTGCCTGTTCGATGTCGCGCAGGTTGAGCAGATCGCCCGGCCGCGCGGCAATGGCGTTGCGCAGGTCGGTGGTGGCGTTCGAACCCTCGGCGAAGCGGATGGCCGCGATGCGCCCGGGCACGAGCGTGAGGGTCAGCGTGCCTGAGGCGAGGTCCTGTGGTGCCGCGAGCACCCGGGTGGTGACCCAGCCGCGGCCAATGAGCGCCTGCTGCACGCGGGCCAGAACGATGTTGACGCCCGCGGTGCCCAGGCAGCGGCCCAATGGCGCCTCGGTGCCCCCGCCGGCGGCAGCGACTTCGCCGGCGGCGGACAGCGCCCACTCGAAGTCTTCGGCGCGTTCACCCGCGAGTATCAGCCGGTCGATCTGAAAGCAGGGCGTCTCGGCCTCGGGCAAGCGGTTCGCCAGGAGCCCTGCTGGCGCCGGCAGGCGGGCGTCGACCCTGGGTTCCTGCTGTTGGCGCAGTGCGCGTTCACGCTCCTGCTGTCGCTGTTCATCGACGAAGGGCCCGAAGGCCCGCGGTGCCGAGGCATTGGCCTGCGCCCAGACGCCGTGGGTCGCGCACAGCCAGATTGCGGCGACAGCACACGGGCGCAGTGCCGCTCGCCGTGCATGCGTCCGCCCTTGGGCTCCACGCCCCACCGCCTGTCTGTTCGACATTGCTCCTCCCTGTACCTGCTCTTGAGGCGGGGATTCTGGCGACGGACTCGGGCTTCAAACGTCAATGAATGTGGCCGAAGCTTGAAGCTGGGCAAATTGACGGCGTTTGTGTGAAAGATGCCGCAGCTTCTAAGTGGGTGAAAAAAGACGATTCGTAACTCTATGTGGAGCAGACCGCGCCATGTGCCCACAGCATGGCGCCCGACTTCGCGAGCAAGATGTCGGCATCCGCGACAATTCAGCGATGTCACGTCTACAAATCACTGCCGCTGGCCTTCGCTTCGTGGCCGAAACCCATCCCGACGCGCCGCTCACCGTCGCTGCCTTCCTCAAGCTGCTGCCTTATCGCCAGAAGATCATCCACGTCCGCTGGAGCGGCGAGGGCGTCTGGGTGCCGCTGGGCGACTGGAAGCTGGGCGTCGATTTCGAGAATCACACCGCCCATCCGTCGCGCGGCGACATCCTGTTCTATCCGGGCGGCTACAGCGAAACCGAGATCATCTGGGCCTACGGTTCGTGCAGCTTCGCCAGCAAGATGGGCCAGCTCGCAGGCAACCATTTCCTGACCATCGTCGAGGGCCAGGAGCAACTGGCGGCGCTGGGCCGCAAGGTGCTGTGGGAAGGTGCGCAGGACGTCGTGTTCGAACTGCTGGACTGACGGCGTCCGTCATTCGCATCTTGAATCGCCGCATGTCGCGATTCAATTGGACAGGTGCGCGTCGGTGCCCAACACTGCCGCATGAAAGAACAGAAGATCGAGCGCTACACCGGCCCGGCCGGTGGTTGGGGTGCGTTGCGCAGCGTCACCCAGGCGCTGCTGCGCCAGGACATTCCGGTCAAGGGGGCCCGAACGCTGTTGTCGGCCAACCAGCCCGACGGCTTCGACTGCCCGGGTTGCGCCTGGCCCGACCGCAACCATGCGTCGAGCTTCGAATTCTGCGAGAACGGCGTCAAGGCCGTGGCGGCCGAGGCCACCGCACGGCGCGCCGGCCCTGAACTGTTCGCCAGGCACACCGTGGAAGAACTCGCCGCCCAGAGCGATTTCTGGCTCGAAGACCAGGGTCGGCTCACGCACCCGATGGTCTACGACGCGGCCAGCGACAGGTACGTGCCCATCGCATGGGATGCGGCCTTTGCACTGGTCGCCCGGCACCTGAATGCCTTGCCCGACCCGAACCAGGCGGTGTTCTACACGTCCGGGCGCGCCAGCAACGAGGCGGCGTTTCTCTACCAGCTGTTCGTGCGCGAGTACGGCACCAACAACTTCCCCGACTGCTCGAACATGTGCCACGAGCCCAGCGGCAGCGGCATGCGCGCGCAGTTCGGCGTGGGCAAGGGCACGGTGACGTTGCAAGACTTCGAGCTGGCCGACGCCGTCTTCATCTTCGGCCAGAACCCCGGCACCAACCACCCGCGCATGCTTGGCGAACTGCGTGCCGCGCACAAGCGCGGCGCGCGCATCGTGAGCTTCAACCCGCTGCGCGAGCGCGGCCTGGAACGCTTTGCCGACCCGCAGGACAAGCGCGAGATGGCGACCCTGGGCTCCACCGACATCAGCACGCACTACTACCAGTTGCGTGTGGGCGGCGACCTGGCAGCAGTCAAGGGGATGATGAAGCACCTCGTCGAGCGCGAGGATGCGGGCGAGCGGCTGTTCGACCGGGCCTTCATCGCCGAGCACACGCGCGGCCTCGACGCGCTCATGGCCGACCTGCGCACGGAACCGTGGGCCGGGCTGGTGGAGGAATCGGGCCTGACCGAGGCGCAACTGCGCGCTGCGGGCGACGTGTATGCGGCGGCCGAGCGCACCATCGTCTGCTGGGGCATGGGCATCACGCAGCACCGCGACGCGGTCGCGACCATCCAGATGCTGGGCAACCTGCTGCTGCTGCGCGGCAACGTCGGGCGGCCCGGTGCCGGCCCCTGTCCGGTGCGCGGGCACAGCAACGTCCAAGGCGACCGCACCATGGGCATCTGGGAAAAGCCGCCGGCTGCGTTGCTCGACCGGCTCGGCGAGGTGTTCGGGTTCGAGCCGCCGCGCACGCCGGGCTGGGACACGGTGGAGTCGATCCGCGCGATGCGCGAAGGCAAGGGCCGGGTGTTCTTCGCGCTGGGCGGCAACTTTGCCGCGGCCACGCCCGACACCCATGAAACCTGGAAAGCGCTGCGCCAGTGCGATCTGACGGTGCATGTCACGACCAAGCTCAACCGCAGCCATGTCGTGCATGGGCGCGAAGCGCTGATCCTGCCGTGCCTGGGCCGCACCGAAATCGACATGCAGGCCACCGGCGTGCAAGGCGTGACGGTGGAGGACTCGATGAGCATGGTGCACCTGTCCAGCGGCATCAATCCGCCGGCCTCGCCGCACCTGCTGTCGGAGCCCGCCATCGTCGCGCGCCTGGCGGCCGCGACCATCGGCGAGCGCAGCCGCACGCCGTGGCTGCAACTGGTCGAAGACTACGGACGCATCCGCGACAAGATCGAGGCCGTGTTCGACGACTTCAAGGACTTCAACGCGCGCGTGGCGGTGCCGGGGGGCTTTCGGCTGCGCAACACGGCGAGCGAACGCGTGTGGAACACCCTTTCGGGCAAGGCCGACTTCTTCGTGCACGCGGTGCCGCGCGACACGCCGTCGCACCGTGCGCGGGCGCTGCGGCGCGACACGGTCGTCTTCACGCTCATGACGACGCGGTCGCACGATCAGTACAACACCACCATCTACGGGCAGGACGATCGCTACCGTGGCGTGTTCGGCCAGCGCCGTGTCGTGTTCATCCATGCCGCCGACATCCAGGCGCTGGGCATGAAGGATGGCGACTGGGTCGACCTGCAGACCGTGTGGGACGACGGCCAGCAGCGCCGCGCCGACCGCTTCAAGCTCGTGGCCTACGGCATTCCGCGCGGCAACCTCGCGGCTTACTATCCCGAGACCAACGCGCTGGTGCCGCTGTCCGCGGTCGCACTTCATGCAGGCACGCCCACCTCGAAGTCGATCCCGGTCGTGCTGGTGCCCTCTGCGCCGATCGATGCACACTCGGGGAATGACGCCCTTGACTGACGACGCTTCCGTTTCATTCACGCTGCCCTCGCTGTCGCCGCAGACCGTGCGCGCGTTCGATGCGGCCCATGCCGAGGGCATGCCGCGCACCGACACGCTGGCCGCCGAGGTGCCGGTAGCGCTGGTCTTCAACGGCATCTCCCATGCGGTGATGATGGCCACGCCGCAGGACCTGGACGATTTTGCGCTCGGCTTTGCGCTGAGCGAAGGCATCCTCGATCAGGCGCACGACTGCCGCGACATCGTCGTGCAGTCGCTGCGCGCCGCCGACGCGGGCCTGCCCGGCGGCATCGATGCGGTGGAGGTGCGGCTGGAGATTTCCACCCGCGCCTTCGAGCGGCTGAAGGGCCGTCGCCGCAGCATGTCGGGCCGCACGGGCTGTGGCGTGTGCGGCGTGGAGAGTTTCGCTGGCCTCGAGCTCACGCCCGAGGCGCTGCCGGCGCACGGCTGGATCGACCGCGTCGATCTGCCGACCGTGCTGCGTGCGCTCGACGCACTGCCTGCGCGCCAGGTGCTCAACGCCGAGGCCGGCGCGATCCACGCGGCGGGCTGGGCCACGCTCGACGGCGCGCTCACCGAAGTGCGCGAAGACGTGGGGCGCCACAACGCGCTCGACAAGCTCATCGGCGTGCTCGCCGCGCAGGGGCAGCTCGGCACGCCGGGCTTCGTCGTGCTGTCCAGCCGTGGCAGCCACGAGCTCGTTCGCAAGTGCGCCCGCGTGGGCATCGCCGCGCTCGCCACCATCTCCGCGCCGACCGCCATGGGCGTGCGCGTGGCCGAGATGGCCGGCGTGCGGCTGTGGGGCATGTGCCGCTCGCCCAAGGCGGTGCGCTACACGTCCGGGCGGGGCGCCTGATTGCACACCGTGCTGCCGCAAGCCCCGCGCCCCGAAAGGAAACGCCGCATCGGCTATCGTGCTGCGCATGCCGTCGCCCGCTGAAACCCCGGAAACCCCACCGTCCCGCACCGAACGCGAACGCCCTTCGCTCGACGTCGCCGTGCTGATGCGGCGCGAGCGCGTGCACGGCCCGTCCGCCCACTGGCAGCCCTTTCGATGGGTGCTCGACAGCGTGGTGCCCGACGCACCTGCCTTTGGCGACGCCCCGCGCTGCCTGCGGGAGCAGGACGGCGAAGCGCTGTGGCTGCATCCCGGCTTCAAGGCCGAGTTGTTCCGAGACGACGCCGAGGGCTATCACCTGAACGTGACCACCCCGGCGCCCTGCTGGTTCGTGCTGTGGCGCATGGAAGTGGCGCCCGCCGAGGGCACCGAGCCCCGCGCGATGCCGGTGGTCGTGAGCCTGAGCTACAACGAGGCCGGCCGCTGGCTCGATGCGCAGGAGACGGTCGAGCAGGTGCCCGCGCCGCCCGAGGTGGTCGACTGGGTGCGCGGGTTCGCGTCGGCGCATTACGTGATCGAGCCCAAGAAGCGCAAGCGACCCGAGAGTTTCCGCCCGCTGGTCGACCGCTTCGGCAATGCGGCCAGCGTGAGCACCGAGAAAAAGCGCGGCCGGGGCGCAGGCGATGTCTGAAGGCTTTTTCGACCGCTGGTCCCGGCGCAAGCAGCAGGCGAGGGAGGAACCCGCGCCCCCCGCGCCCTCTGCGCTCCCCGTAGCGCCGGCCGAGGCGGCAAGCCCCCCGCCGGAACTTTCGCCGGAAGAGGAGGGCGTCACCACCCCGAGCACTGCAGGGCCGCCGCCGCTGACGCTGGCCGACACCGAAAGCCTCACCATCGGGTCGGACTTTCGCCCCTTCGTCGCCAAGGGCGTGCAGCCCGAGGTCAAGAACGCCGCCTTCCGCAAGCTCTTTGCCGATCCGCACTTCAACGTGATGGACGGCATGGATACGTACATCGACGACTATTCCAAGCCCACGCCGATCCCCGACAGCGTGCTGCGCCAGATGGCCAGTGCCAAGTTTCTCAAGCTCTTCGAGGAGGAGGAAGGCCCAGCGCCCGAACTCGCACCCGAACAAGCCCAGGAAAGCGATGGCGTCCCGGACGTGGCACAGTCGGACGCCCCCGGGAATCTCCCCAGCCCGCTGGTTGCCGATGCGCAGCCTGCCAGCCACATGACCGATGACCCAAACGCTGATCTGCGACTGCAACCAGACGATGCCGCTCGAGCCGAAGATGCTCGGGCGCGCGCTGGCTGAAGACCTTCCCCTGCATTCCTCCCTGTGCCGGCGCGAGGCGCCGGCTTTCCAGCGTGCGGTGCAATCGGGCGACGAGGTCATCGTCGCCTGCACGCAGGAGCGGCGGCTGTTCAATGCGCTGGCCGACCAGACCCCCGACGCCACGTCGCCGATTCGCTTCGTCAACATCCGCGAGACCGGTGGATGGGGGCGCGACGCCAGGAATGCGGGCCCCAAGATCGCCGCGCTGCTGGCGGCTGCGGCGCTGCCCGAGCCCGATCCGGTCGCGACCGTCGGCTATGCGAGCCAGGGCCGGCTGCTGATCGTCGGTGCGCTCGACATAGCCGAGCGTGCCGCCGCGCTGGTGGCCGACACGCTCGACGTGACGATCCTCTCGCAAGGGCAGGGCGTCGCAGGCGGCGCGCAGGAACGCCGCTGGCCAGTCGTTGCGGGCCGCGTCGAGACGCTGACCGGCTGGCTCGGCGCCTTCGCGCTGACGCTGGTGCGTGACAACCCGATCGATCTCGACCTGTGCACCCGCTGCAACGCCTGTGTCACCGCCTGTCCGGAGCAGGCCATTGGCCTGGACTACCAGATCGACCTGGCCAAGTGCACGTCGCACCGCGACTGCGAGCGTGCCTGCACGGTGGCCGGCGCGATCCGCTTCGACCGCACACCGGACCGCGTCGCTGCGTCCTACGACCTGGTGCTCGACCTCGGCGCTGTGCCGCTGATCGACTGGCACGCGCCGCCGCAGGGCTACTTCCACCTGGGCGAGGGGCTGGCCACGGCCGAGGCGCTGCAGACGCTGCTGAATCTGCGCGAGATGGTCGGCGAGTTCGAGAAGCCCAAGTTCTTCGACTACAAGCAAAAGCTCTGTGCGCACAGCCGCAATGAGCAGCTCGGCTGCAACGCCTGCGTCGAGGTCTGCTCGGCGCACGCGATTTCCAGCGACAAGGCGCGCCAGCGCATCGTCGTGAACCCGAACCTTTGCGTCGGCTGCGGCGCCTGCACCACGGTGTGTCCCACCGGCGCGCTGGGCTACAGCTACCCGCGCGCGCCTGACCAGGGCGGCAAGCTGCGCACGTTGCTGTCGACCTATGCACACGCCGGCGGACGCGATGCCGTGCTGCTGCTGCACAGCCAGGAGGCCGGCCAGACGCTGGTCGAGCGCCTGGGGCGCGACGCGCAGCTCGGCAAGGCACAGGGCGTACCGGCGCAGGTGATACCGGTCGCGCTGTGGCATGCGGCGAGCACCGGCATCGACCTGTGGCTCGGCGCGATCGCCTTCGGTGCCTCGCAGGTCGTGGTGCTCTCGACGGGCGAGGAAGCGCCGGCCTACCTGGCCGCCCTGAAGCAGCAGATGGACATCGCCCAGACATTGCTGCGTGGACTCGGCTACACGGGCAGCCATTTCCGGCTGATCGAGGCGGCCACGGTGGCGGCGCTGGACACGGCGCTGGCCGGCCTGTCGGGCACCCGCCAGTTGCGGCCGGCCGAGGCGGCGCGTTTTGCGGTCGCGGCCGAGAAGCGCAACACGCTGGAACTGGTGCTCGACCACCTGATGGAAGGCGCCCCGGCGCTCAAAACGGCCGAGGCGCCGCTCACCATTGCGCTGCCGACGGGCTCGCCCTGGGGTGCCATCACTGTGAACAAGGACAGCTGCACGCTGTGCCTGGCCTGTGTGAGCGCCTGCCCGGCCAGCGCGCTGCAGGACAACCAGAATGCGCCGCAATTGCGCTTCATCGAGAAGAATTGCGTGCAATGCGGCCTGTGCGAAAGCACCTGCCCCGAAAACGCGATTGCGCTGGTGCCGCGCCTGCTGGCCACGCCCGAGCGCAAGCAGCCCGTGCTGCTCAACGAGGCCAAGCCCTGGGCCTGCATCCGCTGCAGCAAGCCCTTCGGCACCCAGAAGGCGATCGAGTCGATGCTGGGCAAGCTTGCAGGCCATGCCATGTTCCAGGGCGAGGCGCTGGAGCGCCTGAAGATGTGCAGCGACTGCCGCGTCATCGACCTGTACAGCGCCCGCAACGAAATGAAGATCACCGACCTATGAGCGAACGTTTTCCCGCCACGTCGGCGCTGGACGAGGAACTGGCACGTGCCGAGGTCTATGGGCTGCTGTCGCGCCTGTGGTTTGCCGCTCCCGACGGCGAGCTGCTGGCGGCATTGCAGGTGGCGCCGACCGAGGCCCCGGCGGCAGGGGCATACCTGGAAGAGCCATGGCGCCAGTTGGTAGGCGCCGCACGCGAGACCGACGTGGCCGCCGTGGCCGCCGAATACGACGCGCTCTTCGGCGGCATCGGCAAACCCGAGGTCTACCTGTTCGGCTCGCACCACCTCAGTGGTTTCCTCAACGACAAGCCGCTGGCCCAGTTGCGTGGCGACCTCGCCCGGCTGGGCCTGACGCGCGACGAGGCCATCTACGAAACCGAGGACCACATCGCCTGCTTGTGCGAGGTGATGCGCTACCTGATCGCGGGCGACGACGTGGCCGTGGCCAACCTGGCCCAGCAGCAGCGCTTTTTTGCCGCGCACGTGCAGTCGTGGGTCACGGGTCTGTGCGCGGCGGTGGCCGGGCATGCCAAGGCACGGTTCTATGCAGCGCTCGCCGTCTTCACCGCCGCATTCGTCGAGGTCGAGGCCCAGGGTTTCGACATGCTCGAGGGCTGAGGCAAAGAGCCCTCGTCCGGCTGCGCGAATGGCGCAGTCCCACACGGGGACTTAAGGGTCTCGACTAGTATCCAAACCTATGCAAATCGGTTCATATCTGATTTGTGCCAGCCACTCCTGGAGTTGATATGCAGGACAGCCAGTCTTCGGGCGCCACGCCGCCCTCCCGCAGGGGATTCTTTTTCGGTGCTGCCGCCGTCGGCGCGGCCACTGCCGCCGTGGCCGTGTTGCCACGGATCGTCGATGCGCCCGCACCCGTCGAGGCCGCCGCGGCACTGCCGCCCGCACCGGAGAACGGTGGCGGCTATTCGCTGAGCGAGCACGTCAAGCGCTATTACCGCACCGCTGCGGCCTGAGAAAGCGTCCATGCTGCTGACCAAGAAGCGTCCTGCCGTCACGAACGACGGCCCTTCGCAACCTGCCGCATCCGCGGCCACCGCTGCGTCGCCCTTCCTGCACAGTCTGCGCCGCGGGCTGTCCAACGCGCTGCCGACCATGGACCGCCGCGCCTTCCTGCGCCGCTCCGGCCTGGGGGTCGGCGTGGGCCTGGCTGCCGGCCAGCTCACCTTGATGCGCCGTGCCAGCGCCGCCGATGCGAGCCGACCGACGGCCATCGGCGCGGGCAAGATCGAGGTCAAGCGCACCGTGTGCTCGCACTGCTCGGTGGGCTGCGCATCGGACGCAGTGGTCGAAAACGGCGTCTGGGTCCGGCAGGAGCCGGTGTTCGACTCGCCGATCAACCTCGGCGCGCACTGCGCCAAGGGCGCGGCCTTGCGCGAGCACGGCCATGGCGAGTACCGGCTGCGCTACCCGATGAAGCTGGTCAACGGCAAGTACCAGCGCATCAGCTGGGACACCGCGCTCGACGAAATCTCGGCCCGCATCAAGGATCTGCGCCAGGCCAGCGGGCCGGACTCGGTCTACTGGATCGGCTCGTCCAAGCACAGCAACGAGCAGGCCTACCTGCTGCGCAAGTTCGTGAGCTTCTTCGGCAGCAACAACTGCGACCATCAGGCGCGCATCTGTCACTCGACCACGGTGGCTGGCGTGGCGAACACATGGGGCTACGGCGCCATGACCAATTCGTACAACGACATGCGCGGCGCCAAGGTGGCGATGTACATCGGTTCGAACGCGGCCGAGGCGCACCCGGTGAGCATGCTGCATCTGCTGCACGCCAAGGAAAACGGCTGCAAGGTCATCGTGATCGACCCGCGCTTCACCCGCACGGCGGCCAAGGCCGACGAATACGTGCGCATTCGCTCCGGCTCGGACATCGCGTTCCTCTTCGGCATCCTGCACCACATCTTCAAGAACGGCTGGGAAGACAAGCAGTACCTCAACGACCGCGTGTTCGGCATGGACAAGGTGCGCGAGGAGGTCATGACCAAGTGGACGCCCGACAAGGTCGAGGAGGCCTGCGGCGTCAAGGAGGCGCAGGTGCTCAAGGTGGCGACCTGGCTCAACGAGAACCGCCCCGGCACCGTCGTCTGGTGCATGGGCCAGACCCAGCACACCATCGGCAATGCCATCGTGCGGGCCTCTTGCATTCTCCAGCTCGCGCTCGGCAACATCGGCAAGTCCGGTGGCGGCACCAACATCTTCCGTGGCCACGACAACGTGCAGGGCGCGACGGACGTCGGCCCGAACCCGGACTCGCTGCCGGCCTACTACGGCCTGGTCGACGGCTCGTGGCGGCACTTCGCCGACGCCTGGGGCGTCGACTACAACTGGCTCAAGAGCCGTTTCGCCTCGCCCGTGATGATGACCAAGCCGGGCATCACGCTGTCGCGCTGGATCGACGGCGTGCTCGAAAAGAACGAGCTGATCGATCAGGACTCGAACCTGCGCGGCGTCGTGTACTGGGGCCACTCGCCCAACTCGCAGACGCGCGGGCTGGAGATGAAGCGCGCCATGGACAAGCTCGACCTGCTGGTGGTGGTCGACCCGTATCCGTCGGCCACTGCGGCGATGGCCGCCATGCCCGGCACGGCGGGTGACCTGAACCCGAACCGCGCGGTCTACCTGCTGCCAGCTTGCACGCAGTTCGAGACCAGCGGCTCGGTGACGGCGTCGAACCGCTCGATCCAGTGGCGCGAGAAGGTGATCGAGCCGCTTTGGGAAAGCCGCAGCGACCACATGATCATGCAGCAGTTCGCCGACCGCTTCGGCTTCGGCAAGGAGCTGAGCAAGAACTTCCGCATGCAGAAGGTCAAGGGCATGGACGAGCCCGTGCCCGAGGACATCCTGCGCGAAATCAACAAGAGCTGCTGGGCCGTGGGCTACACCGGACAGAGCCCCGAACGCATCCAGGCGCACATGCGCAACATGGGCGCCTTCGACGTGCGCACGCTCAAGGCCAAGGGTGCCGTCAAGGACAAGGTCAACGGCTACGACATTTCGGGCGACTACTTCGGCCTGCCGTGGCCCTGCTACGGCACGCCCGCACTCAAGCACCCGGGCTCACCCAACCTGTACGACACCTCCAAGCACGTGATGGACGGCGGCGGCAACTTCCGCGCGAACTTCGGCGTGGAGCGCGACGGCCAGAGCCTGCTGGCCGAGGACGGCTCGCATTCGATGGGGGCCGACATCACCACTGGCTACCCCGAACTCGACCACCTGCTGCTCAAGAAACTGGGCTGGTGGGACGAACTCACCGAGGCCGAAAAGGCCAAGGCCGAGGGCAAGAACTGGAAGACCGACAACTCGGGCGGCATGATCCGCGTGTTCATGCAGAACCACGGCTGCCACCCCTTCGGCAACGCGAAGGCGCGCGCCGTGGTCTGGAACTTCCCGGACCCCATTCCGCAGCACCGCGAGCCGCTCTACGGCAACCGGCCGGACCTGATGGTCAAGTACCCGACGCATGACGACAAGATGGCGTTCTGGCGCCTGCCCACGCTCTACAAGAGCATTCAGCAGAAGAACATCGCCGACAAGGTGGCCGACCGGTTCCCGCTGGTGCTGACGTCCGGGCGCTTGGTCGAGTACGAAGGCGGCGGCGAAGAAACGCGCTCGAACCCCTGGCTGGCCGAACTGCAGCAGGAGATGTTCATCGAGATCAACCCGAAGGTGGCGGCCGAAAAGGGCATCTCCAACGGTGGCCGCGCATGGGTGCACACGCCCACCGGCGCGAAGCTCAACGTGCAGGCGCTGGTGACCGAGCGCGTCGGCCCTGACACGGTGTTCATGCCCTTCCACTTCTCTGGCCACTGGCAGGGCGTGGACATGCTGCCGTACTACCCCGACGGCGCGCATCCGATCGTGCGCGGCGAAGCGATCAACACCGGCACCACGTACGGCTACGACAGCGTGACGATGATGCAAGAAACCAAAACGACGATCTGCAACGTCGAGAAAGCCTGAAACGATCATGCGCCCCCACGCTCATCACTTCGTGTATTCGCTGCCCCCCGAGGGGGCGTTGACCTCCTTTGAGGCGGCTCGGCAGGAGGCCCCATGGCAAGAATGAAGTTCGTCTGTGACACCGAGCGCTGCATCGAATGCAACGGCTGCGTCACCGCATGCAAGAACGAGAACGAGGTGCCGTGGGGCGTGAACCGCCGCCGCGTGGTCACGCTCAACGATGGCGTCCCGGGTGAGAAGTCGATCTCGGTGGCCTGCATGCACTGCTCCGACGCGCCCTGCATGGCGGTGTGTCCGGTGCAGTGCTTCTATCGCACGGAAGAGGGCGTGGTGCTGCACGACAAAGACGTCTGCATCGGTTGCGGCTACTGCTCTTACGCCTGCCCGTTCGGCGCGCCGCAGTTCCCTTCGCAAGGCACCTTCGGCGTGCGCGGCAAGATGGACAAGTGCACCTTCTGTGCCGGCGGCCCCGAAGCCAATGGCTCGGAAGCCGAGTTCGAGAAGTACGGCCGCAACCGCCTGGCCGAAGGCAAGCTGCCGGCCTGTGCCGAGATGTGCTCGACCAAGGCGCTGCTCGCCGGCGACGGCGATGTGGTGGCCGACATCTTCCGCACGCGCGTCGTGCATCGCGGCAAGGGTGCCGAAGTCTGGGGTTGGGGCACCGCTTACGGCTCGCAGCAGGCCGGCAACCCGCCCGCCACCGAGGTCAAGCGATGAGCCGCGCATTGACGCTTGCGTGTATCGCCGCCGGCGTGGCGTTGCTGGCCGCTTGCGGCGAGAAGCCGCAGACCAACACCCATGGCGTGAGGTTCGACGCGGTGCCCTGGAGTGGCACGGGCACCCAGTCGAACACCGGCACCGCGTTCACGGCGCCGGGCTGGAAGATCGGCGACAAGACCGCGTGGGAGCAGCAGATCAAGACGCGGATGAACGGTCAGAACGAGTACGTCAAAGAAAACTGAGCCGGAGGCGAAATGAGACATGCGCTGACAGCTTTCGTGATGGCGGCCAGCCTCGGCTGGGGTACAGCCTCGGCGCAGGCGCCCTCTGCATCGCCCGCACCAGCTGCACCCGATGCAACGGCGACGGCGACCCTGACACCCACGCCGCAACTACAGCCGGCCACCGGCGGCATCCAGGGCCAGAACATCTTCGAGGTCAAACCCGAAGCCAGTGCCGACCCGAACTACGCCACGCAGACCAATGGCGAGCGCATGAAGGTGCAACCGGGCAACAACGCGCCCATGTGGCGCCAGGTCGGCAGCGGCGTGACCGGCTACAGCAGCCTGCCGCTGTCGGAGGCGCCGGAAGCGGGCAACCTGATCCAGCGCTTCGTGCAGTACCCGGGCTCGCGTTTCACCAACGCGGGCGAAGCGTGGCGCCAGGTGCGCAACGACTGGATCATTCCGTACGGCGCGGCGCTGTTGTTCGTGGTGCTGCTGGCGCTGGCGATCTTCTATTTCGCGCGGGGCCCGATCGGCCTGCATGGCAAGGAGACGGGCCGCAGGATCGAGCGCTTCACACCCTTCGAACGCGCGACGCATTGGTCGAACGCTATCGCCTTCGTCACGCTCGCGGTCAGCGGGATCGTCATGGCGTTCGGCAAGTTCTTCCTGCTGCCGGTGCTCGGCAGCGCGCTGTTCGGCTGGCTGGCCTATGCGCTGAAGAACGTGCACAACTTCGTCGGGCCGTTGTTCGTGATCACCACGCTGTTCATGATCTTCACCTTCATCCGCGATAACTTTCCCAAGAAGGTCGACTGGGACTGGATCAAGAGCGCGGGTGGCCTGTTCGGTGGCCGCGAGGTACCGTCGCATCGCTTCAATGCCGGCGAGAAGCTGGTGTTCTGGGGCGGTGTGCTCTTTCTCGGCACCATCGTCATCGGTTCGGGCCTGTTCCTCGACAAGCTGCTGCCGGGCTTCGTCTATACCCGCGGCGAAATGCAGGTTGCACACATGATCCACGCTGTTGCAACGATGCTGATGATGGCCATGATCATGGGTCACATCTACATCGGAACGCTGGGCATGAAGGGCGCCTACAAGGCCATGCGCACCGGCTATGTCGACGAGACCTGGGCGCGCGAACACCACGAACTCTGGTACGACGACATCGCCGCCGGCAAGATTCCGGCGCAGCGCACGCCCGCGCCGGGCAGTGCCTCCACCGCCGCGCGCGCGATGCCTGTGCAAGGGACTTCCACATGATCAAGAACAAGTTCAAGAACACGCTCGTCATGGCGGCCGGCATGGCATTGACTGGCATCGCCGTGTCGCCCGCCATGGCCAAGCTGGCTGCGCCCACCCCCGAGGCCAAAGCCAAGGCCGACGAGACTTCGGCCAAGGCCGCCTGGAGCGCCCGCATGGACGGCTACAAGCTGTGTCAGGCGCAGGACCAGGTGGCCGCCAAGTACCGCGCCAGCGCCGCGGCCGCTGGCAAGCCGGTGCCGACACCGAGCGCCACGCCACCCTGTTCCGACCCCGGCCCCTTCGCGTACGCCGCGCCGGGCGAGGCCAAGCCCATCGAGGCGGCGGGCGCGCACTCTCCGGCCACCACGGCCGCTTCGCCGCCCAACACCAACCAGCCGTCGTCCGAAGCGCATCCGGCCACCAAGAAGTAACGTTGGCGCCTGCAGGCAGGGCGAGGATTGTCTAGACTGGTCGGCCACCCCGCACAAGGACCGCCCGATGAGCATCCCCACCACCCGCCTCGGCCGCACCGGCCTGACCGTGTCGCGCCTCGCGCTCGGCACCATGACCTTCGGCCTGCAGACCGAAGAGTCGGTCTCCCATGCCATCCTGGACAAGGCCACTGACGCCGGCATCAACTTTCTCGACATCGCCGACGTGTACCCGCTGGGCGGGGGGCTCGACACCGCCGGGCGCACCGAGGAGATCGTCGGCCGCTGGCTGAAGAACCAGGGCGCGAGCCGGCGCGACAACTTCATCGTCGCGACCAAGGCCGTCGGCAAGATGGGCCCGAACGCTTGGGACCAGGGCGCGTCGCGCAAGCACCTGCTGAGTGCCATCGACGCATCGCTCAAGCGCCTACAGCTCGACCACGTCGACCTGTACCAGTTGCACAGCGACGACCGCGAGACGCCGCTCGACGAAGCCATCGAGGCGATGGACACCATCGTCAAGTCGGGCCGTGCGCGCTACATCGGCGTGTCGAACTTCCTGGCCTACCGCCTGGCGCGCGCGCTGGGTCGCGCCGACTTCCTGCGGCTCACGCGCTTCGTGTCGGTGCAGCCGCGCTACAGCCTGCTGTTCCGCGAGATCGAGCGCGAACTGCTGCCGCTGGTCGGCGAAGAGGGCCTGGGCGTGATTCCGTACAACCCGCTGGCCGGTGGCCTGCTGACCGGCAAGTACAAGCCGGGCGCCAAGCCCGAGGAGAACACGCGCTTCACCCTCGGCACCGCCGGGGCGATGTACCAGGACCGCTACTGGAACGAGCGCAGCTTCAATGCCGTGCAGCGCCTGCATGCCGTCGCCGAAGAAGCGGGTGTGCCATTGGCAACGCTGGCCGTGGCCTGGGTGATGGCCAACCCGCTGATCACCGCACCGCTGCTCGGCGCCAGCCGGCCCGACCAGCTCGACGCCACGCTGGCGGCAGCCGAGTACAAGCTCGACCCGGCGCTCAAGACGAAGCTCGACGAGCTCACCGCTGAATTCCGCAAGGGTGACGCGCCGCGCTGAGTGCGCGCCCCTTATACTGGCCGTCCCTTTGGGGAGTAGCCGGCTTCCGCTTCTGGAAGCGCCTGCGTCAACACACTCGGCATCTTGCATGCTGTGGCGCAGGCAACCGTTCTTCGGTTGGCGAGACCATCGGCATGTCACCGCGACGCAGGTCGGGCAGTGGTGACGTGCCGTTGCGCTCTCGCCCGACCCTATAGAACGAATCCCACATGAATTTCGCTTCCACCGCGTTGCTGGCGCTGGCCATGTCGACCGATGCCTTTGCCGCGGCCGTCGGCAAGGGCACCGCACTGCAAAAACCGAAATGGTCCGAGGCGCTGCGCACAGGTGCGATCTTTGGCGTCATCGAGGCGATCACGCCCGTGATCGGCTGGGGTCTCGGGTTGGCCGCCGCCGATTACGTGAAGACCTGGGACCACTGGATCGCGTTCGTGCTGCTGCTGGTGCTCGGCGGCCGCATGGTCTGGGTCGCCGCGCGGAAGCCGGCCGAGGCGGAGGCCGAGAAGCCGCGCAGGCACGGGTTCTGGCTGCTGGCAGCGACCGGATTCGCGACGAGCATCGACGCGATGGCCGTCGGCGTGGGCCTGGCCTTCCTGAACGTGAGCATCCTTCCAGTGGCCGCCGCGATCGGCGTGGCGACCTTCGTGATGGTCGCCCTCGGTGTGATGGTCGGTCGCGTGCTGGGTGACGTAGTCGGGCGTTGGGCAGAGGCGATCGGCGGCATACTGCTCATCGGCATCGGCTCTGTCATCCTCTACGAACACCTCACGGCCCTCACATGAACACCCCCATCGGATCGCGCTACCCGGCCTTCCTGCGGCACACGCACTGGATCACGTTCGTTCTCGTGCTCCTGGCCTACATCACCATCAACGCGAGGAAGTTTCTTGAACGCGGCTCCGCGGAGCGCCTCTTCGCCGTCGAGTCGCACTTCCTGCTCGGCATGCTGGTGTTGCTGATCACCGTGCCGAGGATTGTCGTGCGCCTGCGGCACGCGGCCCCGCCGATCGTCCCGGAGCCCGGCGTGGCTTCTCGTCTGGCAGCATGGACGGCGCATCTGGCGCTTTTCGTGTTCCTGGTAGTGCAGCCGGTGCTGGGCATCGCGTCCAGGCTGCTTTCCGGCCGCGGCATCGGCTTGCCGTTGACCGAGTGGGCGATTCCCTCGGTCGGTGCCGCGCAACCCGAGCTGGCGGAATCCCTGGAGCATCTGCACGAGTTCGTCGGCGAGGCCTTCTACTACGTGATCGGCATCCACATCCTGGCGGCGCTCTGGCACTGGCTCGGCCGGCGTGACAACGCGCTGCAGCGGATGCTCTAGCCGCAAGCGCGGCGGGCGTGGTGGCCGGAGCGCGCCGGCCCGCGCCGGCCCGTGCCGGTCAAGTCCGCGCTGGCAGTTGCCGGATCGCCTCGGCCACCGCCTCGATGCCCGCAGGCGTCAGGTCCGACGCCGCCACCCGGTCGCGCTGCGGCCAGGCCGTGAAGTGCCGGGCCTGGGAGTGCGCATAGTGCGGGTCGTAATGCAGCGTCATCAGCTCTGCGAAGAGCGGCGGCAGTTCACCGGCCTCGGCCCAGGCCTGCCAGCGCTGCACGGTTTCCTTGCCCTGCATTTCCTTGAGCCGGCCCAGCGTCTCGGCCAGCCCGCCGCGGTCGTCGGCCAGATAGGCGTAGTCGCGCAGCAGGTAGTCGAGCCGCGCCTCGGGCGTCGCCTCGACCTCGATGCAGTGCGCCGCGCGCATGCGCGTCACCAGCGGCACCGGCAGCGCGATGCGGCCGATGCGCGCGCTCTCGCCTTCGACGTAGAGCGGGCGCGACAGGTCGAGGTTCTCCAGCGCGGTCGCGATGAGCGTCTCGAAGCGTTTCTGCGACGGCTGCGGCACGCCGGGCAGGCCGCCCAGCAGCGAGCCCTTGTGGCTGGCGCAATGCTCCAGGTCGAGCACCTGCTCGCCGCGCGCTGCCAGGGCTTCGAGCACCCGCGTCTTGGCGCTGCCCGTGGCGCCGCAGATCACCAGCAGCTGCAACCGCGGCACCACCGTCTCGATGATCTGCAGCACATGGTGGCGGAAGGCCTTGTAGCCGCTCGCGAGCTGGCGGGCGTCCCAGCCGACCAGGCGCATCCAGTTGACCATCGATCCACTGCGCAGCCCGCCGCGCCAGCAATAGACCATCGGCCGCCAGTCGGCGGGCTTGTCGGCCCATTGCTCGCGCAGGTGGCGCGCAAGGTTGGCCGCGACCATCGCACCGCCCACGCGGCGGGCCTCGAAGGCGCCGGTCTGCTTGTAGAGGGTGCCGACGATGCGGCGCTCGTCATCGTCGAGCACCGGGCAGTTGACGGCGCCCGGGATGTGGTCGAGCGCGAACTCGGACGGCGAACGCGCGTCGATGATGGTGTCGAAGTCGTGCCGGTCGGTGACGCGGGTTGGCCGTCGGCGATGGTTGTTGTTGTCTTCAGGCATAGGCAGGACCCAGTGTGCGCCGCAGCCGGCCGCTGGCGAAGTCGACCAGCACCACCAGCGCGAACATGGCGATCAGCACCGTCATGGCCTGCGGCTGCTGGAAGATCGACAGGTGAAAGTACAGCAGCTGGCCCAGCCCGCCGCCACCGACGAAGCCCAGCACCGCCGCCATGCGGATGTTCATTTCCCAACGGTAGAGCGTGTACGCCAGCCACTGGGGCAGCACCAGCGGCAGGCTGCCGTAGGCGAAGGCCGCGACTGCGCCTGACCCGCTGTGCCGCAGTGCCTGTTCCGGCTCGCGCGGCGCGTTCTCCAGGCTCTCGGCGAAGAGCCGCCCCAGCACGCCCGTGGTGTGCAGTGCCAAGGCCAGCGCCCCCGCGAAGGGGCCGATGCCCGCGGCCAGCACCATCAGCGCGGCCCAGACCAGCTCGGGCACGCTGCGCAGCAGGTTCAGCACGAAGCGCGACACCTGCCGCGCCACGGCACCGCCACGACCCGACGCGGGCAGCGCCAGCACGGCACCCGCCGCCACGGCCAGCAGCGTGCCGAGCGCGGAGACGGCCAAGGTCTGCAGCGCGCCCCATGCGGTCTTGGCGACGAAGCCGGCCGACAGGTCGGGCGGGAAGAACTCGGCGATGAAGGTGCCCATGAAGCCCAGCGACTCTCGCGTGAAGAGCGCGCGGTAGTCGATGGCGAGGTAGGCGAAGCTCGCGACCACGGCCGCCAGCACGAGGCCGAGCACGGCCCAGCAGCGCAGGCAGGGCGGCGGCGCGGTGGGCATGGCGTTCATGCGAGCAGCTTTCTCAGCGCGTTGCTCAGCGCATCCGCCAGCAGCACCAGCGCCAGGAACACCAGCAGGATGCTGCTCGCCTCGCCGCCGTTGAGCATCTTCATCGATTGGTCCATCAGCTGGCCCAGCCCGCCTGCGCCGACGAAGCCCATCACCACCGACGCGCGCACCGCGCATTCCCAGCGGTACACGGTGTACGAGACGAGCTCCTGCGCACAGTGGGGCAGCAGCCCGTAGCACAGGGCCGATAGCCGGCTGCTGCCCGCTTCGAGCAGCGCGCGCGAGGGGCGGGTGTCGGTCGACTCCAGCACCTCGGCGTACACCTTGCCCAGCATGCCGCCGTAGGTGATGGCCAACGCCAGCACGCCTGCGGCGGGGCCGAGACCCAGCGCCCGCACGAAGATCAGCGCCCACACGATCTCGGGGATGGCGCGCATCACCATCAGCACGCTGCGTGCGGCCTGCCGCACCACGCCCGCCCGCACGCGGCCCGGCCCCGGGCCGATGCGCGACACCGACAGCGCGCGCGTCGTGACGAAGGCCAGCGGCGTGCCGATGACGAAGGCCAGCGCCGTGCCGGCCGTGGCCATGGCCAGCGTTTCGAGCGTGGCCTTGAGCAGCAGCGCGAGGAAGGCCGGCGCCGTCTCGGGCGGCAGGAAAGCGCCGAGGAAGCCGCCGATGACCTGCAGGTTGCCCGACGCGAACAGCGCCGCCGGATTGAACTCAGCCAGCTTCAGCATCGGCCAGGCGATGACCAGCGCCGCGAGCAGGCCAACGAGGCGGCGCCGCGCGGCCGGGTCGTGCAGTGATGCGCTCGCCGGGGTCACAGGCAGTCCGGCCGCGGCACCGCCACGGCGGCGGCACGCACGGGCAATGCATCCGGCGTGCCCTGCATCGGCAGCACGCCTTCGCTCGCGTACAGCGCCGTCAGCATCTGCGGCGTGACGTCGCCCACCGGCGCGTCGAACAGCACCTGCCCGTCGCGCATGCCGACGATGCGCGGAAACCAGCGCAGTGCCAGGTCGACCGCATGCAGCGAAGCCACCAGCGTCGCGCCGGTCGATTCGCTCTGCGCCACCAGCTGCTGCAGCGTGGCGTCGGCCAGCGTCGGGTCGAGCGCGGACACGGGCTCGTCAGCCAGCAGCAGGCGCGGCCGCTGGTACAGCGCACGCGCAATGCCCACACGCTGCAGCTGCCCGCCCGAGAGGCGGTCGCAGCGGTCGAACAGGCGGTCTTCCATCGCGACGCGCGACAGCGCCTCGTGCGCGCCTGCGATGTCCGACGGATGCAGCAGCGATGACAGTGCCCGCAGCGCCGACCATTCGCCCAGCCGCCCCGACAGCACGGCCGTCACCACGCGCAGCCGCGGCGCGATCGGCGGGCTCTGGTGCACCGTGCCGATCTGCGCGCGCAGCTTGCGCAACGCAGGGCCGGCGATCTGCCACGGCGCCGTGTCGAGCAGCGTGGCCGTGCCTTCGCTCGGCCGCAGCGCGGCGCCGAGCACGCGCAGCAGCGTCGTCTTGCCCGCGCCCGACGGCCCGATGACCGCGAGCCGTTCGCCCGCGCGTGCCGCCAGCGTCACGCCCTGCAGCGCACGGTGCCCGTTCGGATGCACCAAGCCGACGGCGGCCAGCGAGAAGCTCATCTGCGGATTACTTGATCAGGCCGGCCGACTTGCCCGCCGTCTCGATGCCGTCGTAGTTCGACGACTTGGTGGGGATGAACTTGCTCGCGCGCTGCAGCGCCATGATGTCCTTGTCCGCCGGGTTGGCCGGGTCGAGCTTGAGGAAGGCGTCGGTCAGCTTCTTCTGCAGGGCCGCGTCCATGCCGGGGCGCACCGTCCAGTTGTAGTCGTAGTAGGTCGGCGTGGTCGCCAGCACGCGCACCTTGGCGGCGTTGGGGTTCTTCGACTCGACCAGCTTGTCCCACACCGACGCGTTGAGCACGCCCGCTTCGGCGCGCGATGCGGCCACGAAGGCCACCGTGGCGTCGTGCGCGCCCGAGAACGCGACCGTCTTGAAGTCCTTCTCGGGGTTGATGCCCGCCTGCAGCAGGAAGTAGCGCGGCATCAGGCTGCCCGAGGTCGAGGAGGGCGCGCCGAAGGCGAAAGTCTTGCCCTTCAGGTCGGCCAGCGTCTTGGCGGTGCTGTCGATCGGCACGATGAACTTGCTGGTGAACACCTCATCTTCGGCGCGCTGCACGATCGGCACCGCGCCGCCGTTGGTGCGGATGCGCGCCTGCACGTAGGTGAAGCCGCCCAGCCAGGCCAGGTCGATCTTGTTCGTGGCCAGGCCCTCGACCACCGCGGCGTAGTCGGTCACGGGCGTGAACTGCACGTCCATGCCGGTTTCCTTCTTCAGGTAGTCGCCCAGCGGCGCGAACTTGCGCTGCAGCTCGGTCGGCGCCTCGTCGGGGATGGCCGACACGCGCAGCACCTTGCCCTGTGCGGAGGCGCCGAGCGCGGCGAAGGAAAGGGACAACGCAAGCGTCAGTCGGAGGATCGTTTTCATGGGGAGGCGCCTCGGAGGCGTGCGGACAAGGAGAGGGCGCCATTGTAGAAAGCACACGACGTACAAGGCGGGCTGGCGATTCGATAATCCCTGCATGAACCCCACGCCCATGAACCCGCTCGCGCCGCTGCGCCTTACCAGTTTTTCGCACGGCGGCGGCTGCGGCTGCAAGATCGCGCCCGGCGTGCTGTCGGAGATCCTCAAGAACAGCGGGATCGGAGGTAACGGCCTCATCCCGCCCGAGCTGCTGGTCGGCATCGAGACCGCCGACGACGCGGCCGTCTACAAGCTCAACGACAGCCAGGCGCTCATCGCCACCACCGACTTCTTCATGCCGATCGTGGACGACCCCTACGAGTTCGGCCGCATCGCCGCCACCAACGCCATCAGCGACGTCTACGCCATGGGCGGCAAGCCCATCATGGCGCTGGCCCTGGTCGCCATGCCCGTCAACCAGCTGCCGCTCGAAGTCATTGGCGACATCGTGCGCGGCGGCCAGGACGTGTGCCGCGCCGCCGGCATCCCCATCGCGGGCGGCCACACCATCGACTCGGTCGAACCCATTTACGGCCTCGTCGTGATGGGCCTGGTGCACCCCGACCGCGTGCGCCGCAACGCTGGCGCCCAGCCCGGCGACGTGCTCATCCTCGGAAAGCCGCTGGGCGTCGGCGTGCTGTCGGCCGCGCTGAAGAAGGAGCAACTGAGCGAATCCGGCTACCGCCAACTGATCGACACCACCACGAAGCTCAACACCCCCGGCATCGCGCTGGCGCAACTCGACGGCGTGCATGCCCTGACCGACGTCACCGGCTTCGGCTTGGCCGGCCACGCGCTGGAACTGGCGCGCGGCGCGGGGCTGATGGCCGTGATCGAGTGGTCGAAGGTGCCGCTGCTCGACGGCGTGGAGGCGATGGTGGCCGAGGGGGTCGTGACCGGGGCTTCGGGGCGGAACTGGGCGGCGTACGGGGCGGATGTCCAACTGGCCGAGGGGCTGCCGGCGACGGCGCAGAGTCTGTTGAGCGATCCGCAGACTTCGGGGGGGCTGTTGGTGAGTTGTGCGGCGGAGGCTGTTGACGCGGTGCTGGAGATATTCAGGGGGGAGGGGTTTGGGGCGGCGAAGGTGATTGGGCGGGCGGAGGCAGGACTGCCTGGCCTAACAGTGCTGCTCTGAATGGTGTCCCCGCGCGGCTGGTGACGGCTTCATTCAGGCAGTCTCAACTGGTAGAACCGGGTTGAGGCGGCAACTCTTGGAAAGGTCGCGGGCAGTGCGCTCTCCGGTATGCGGGTAAAGCCGTTTTTCTCGTAGAACCGATGCGCTGCGAGATAGCGCTTTGTCGTGCCGAGAAAGATGTTGGACAACGTCCCCTTCGATGCCTCGATCAGATGCCCGAGAAGCAGGGCGGCAACCGAGTGTTCCTTGCCCCGATGCGTGGCCCTGACGAACATTTTTCGGAGGGCGCCATTGCGATTCCCGATGTCGCGCAGCGCGATGGTTCCGACCACTTGTCCGCCGTCAAGTGCGACCCAGAACCCGCCACAGCCAGACTGATAGAAGTTCGGGATGTCTAACAGGTCTGGTTGGTTCTCTATGGCCGAGGGGAAGCCGAACTCTTCCTGTTGAATAGGAAGAATGACGTCGATGACGTCGGCTTGAAAAGTACTGGAGAACGGTGCAATTTCGATCATGCGGTGGGGTTTCGCTATGAAGTCCAACGAAAACAGCTAACCGGCGCCGCCTGCACCGAGGCGCTGAGCGAAGCCGAGGAAGTAGAGAGACGAGCAAGAGCAGAAGACAGTGCAGGCGGGGTCCGAATTGAGCGCAGGGTGAGTGCTGGTGTTCGATTAGTCGAAAGGCTCAACTCTTTTTGACAAATTCTGATTTCAGGTTCATTGCGCCGAATCCGTCGATTTTGCAATCGATGTTGTGATCGCCATCCACTAAGCGAATATTTTTGACTTTGGTGCCCATCTTTAGCGGAGACGTGCTTCCTTTGACTTTTAGATCTTTGACAAGGGTGACGGAATCACCGTCTTTCAGGACGTTTCCGTTGGCATCACGGACGATCATTTCCTGTTCGCGATGATCTGATTCCAATTTCGAGGCCCATTCGTGTCCGCATTCCGGACAAATGAACACACTTTCGCCCTCATAGGTGTATTCGGAGTTGCATTTTGGGCAGTTTGGTAAATTTTTCAAGGTTTAACATCCTTTGTTGAAGTTTCAGATGAATATCGAAAGGCGGATTCAAAAGTGAAGTGCAACGCCCTGAGTTCAATGAATCAAGTTTGAAGAGTGCGAGCTGTTGAGCAGCAAACTCGCGATAGACGGCCATTGGAGATCGTACGCCCAACCCCTTGCGCGGACGGTCGTTGATCTCGTCGGCAATGGCATCGAGTTGCGCCTGGGTGTAGCCCGACAGATCGATGCCCTTTGGGGTACAGGCGCGCGAGCGCCAAGGCGATCTGCTCGGGCGACTCGCGGCTGATGGTGCTGGTCGGGCGGTTGAGCAGGCGGGCCATGGCACGGATGCTGTAGCTTTGCTGCTGCAAGCTCGCCAGCGTCATGCGGTCTTCAGGTTGGAGATAAGTGTTTTCTGGGACGAGGCGACATCGACGGACCTTGCAGGGGCAGGTGCTGCAGTTCACTTTTGAATCCGACCCCTTTATGGACGCCGAATCCGAATCGGCCCACCCCTCGAAAGCGCATCTACTTCCACTTTTCCCCGCGTGACCTTCACCCGGCCCTGCGTCGCAAGCTGCGCAGCCACCCGCCGAACATCAGGCATTTTGGCCCGCCAAGCCTTTTCATCTGCCACCATCGCACGCGCCACATCCGACGGACAGATCGAGGCCGAAGGCGCGCGTGCAGCCAGCAGTGCCAGAATCGCGCCTGCGATCGCTTCGTCCTCTTCCGGACTCGGGTCACCGGCCGCCGCGTCGGCACTCACGGTGCAGACCCCGCCGCCAGCAACCCCGGCATCCGCTCCGCCAGCAGATCGATCACCACCCGCACCTTCATCGGCAAGGTGCGCATCCTTGGCCAGACCGCATTGAGTTCATAGCCGAAGGGCAGGGCTTCTTCGAACACGCGCACCAGCCGCCCCGCCGCGACGTCGCGCGCGGCCATCCACACCGGCAGGCGCGCCAGGCCCCAACCGGCGATGGTGGCGTCCATCACCACATCGTGCGAGTCGAAGACAAAGCGCGATTCGATGTCGAGCGGGAGGACGATGGCTGCGTTTTCTTCCGCTGACGCAAAACTCCAGGGCTGCCGCCAGCCGCCCCGCGCGTAGCCCACGAAGCGATGCGATTCGCGTTGCTTCACGAGCTCGTCGAAGGACGCCGGTCGCGGGTGCTCCGCGAGGTAACCCGGTGCCGCGTAGACCGCCATCACTTGCCGGCCCAGAGGCCGCGCTGCCAGCGTCGTGCTGTCGTCGAGCACGCCGCTGCGGATGGCCAGGTCGATGCCTTCTTCGATCAGGTCGACCCGCCTGTCGCTGTAGCTGATGTCGAAGGTCAGTTGCGCGTGGCGCTCGCCAAGCTCGAACAACAGCGGCGTGATCAACGGTCGGCCAATGATGATGGGCATGGTGAGTCGCACGCGGCCCATCGGCGCTTGCCGTCCGGCTTCGAGCGCTTCGCCCGCAGCGGTCAGCTCGTCCAGCGCCCGCCGGCACCGCTCGTAATAGGACTGTCCGGGCTCGGTCAGGCGATGGCTGCGCGTGGTGCGGTGGAAGAGCCGCGTGTCGAGTCGGGCCTCGAGCCGCGCAACGCTCTTGCCGACCGCGGAGCGCGTGAGCTTCAGTTTGTCGGCAGCCGCCGAGAAGTTGCCGGTTTCGACCACCGCCACGAAAACCTCGATACCGTCCAGACGTTCGCTCATTGGGGAATTCTAGGCCGCAATCTGGCAACGAATAAGCATCACTGGGGACGCAGGAGAATCAATAGCATCGAGCGCATCGACATCCCTATTTGGAAGAGAACCCTCCATGACACGCACGATCCAACGTTGGCAGATCGAGTCCTTCGACCGCCGCAGCCTGAGGCAGGTCGAGGCGCCGATGCCGTCGCCCGCAGCCGGCCAGATCCTGGTTCGCACGCAAGCGGTCTCGCTGAACTACCGCGACCTGATGCTCACGAGCAATACCTACGGGTGGGCGCCGCCCTTGCCCTTCACGCCAGGCTCCGACCTGGCCGGCGTGGTCGAAGCCGTGGGCCCGGGCGTAACGCGTTGGAAAGGCGGCGAGCAGGTCATCGGCACCTTCGTGGCCGGGTGGATCGACGGCCAGGCGCCTGCGGGCACTTTCTCGCTCGGCGGCCCCGGGCCGGGCGCCCTGGCCACGCATGTGCTGCTCGACGCGCACTGGGCCGTGGCCGCGCCGCAAACGCTCCATGCCGAACAGGCGTCGACCTTGCCTTGCGCGGCGCTCACGGCCTGGTTCGCCCTGTTCGAGGAAGGCTCGCTCAAGGCCGGCGACATGGTCTTGATTCACGGCACGGGTGGCGTCGCGTTGTTCGGGCTGCAGTTCGCGGCGATGCACGGCGCAACGGTGATCATGGTGTCGGGCGGTGCCGAGAAGCGCGACAAGGCACTGGCGCTCGGCGCTGCACATGTCCTTGCCCGAGATGCGGACTGGCCGGTAGAGGTCAAGCGCCTGACCGGTGGTCGCGGCGCCGATCACGTGCTGGAAACCGTCGGCGGCGCCAATCTGGGCCGCTCGCTGACGGCCTTGGCGCAAGGGGGCCGGGTATCGCTGATCGGCGTGATCGATGGCGGCAGCGTGGAGGCATCTGCCTTCGACATCATCCGAAGCCGGGCGGTCGTTCAAGGCATCAGCGTGGGGCATCGTCGAGCGCTGGAAGACATGGTCCGCGCCATCGATGCGACGCACCTGCAGCCCGTCATCGACAAGGTCTACGGCTTTGCGGATGTGCCGGCGGCTTTCGCGCAGTTGGAACGCGGAGCCTTCGGCAAGGTGGTCGTCGCGATGTGATCGCGGGCGACTGACTGGGTCGGAGCCATGTGCTCATGTTGACGAAGCGTTCGTTTTTTCGTACGCTTGGTGTTCTTTAGGAGCGTGCAATGACCCCCCCGATCACCGCAAGCGAAGCCCGCGCAAGCCTGTATCGGCTGATCGATCAGGCGAGCGAGTCGCATCAGCCCATCCTGATTGCCGGCAAACGCAGCAGCGCGGTGCTGGTGTCGGCCGACGACTGGCAGGCCATCCAGGAGACGCTGTATCTGCTGTCTGTTCCCGGTATGCGGGAGTCCATTCAGGAAGGCCGGGCGGAGCCCTTGGGCAAGAGCGCGAAGAAGCTCGACTGGTAATGTGGACCATCGTGTATGCGAAGCATGCCGTCAAGGACGCCGGCAAGCTCGCATCGGCCGGGTTGAAGGGCAAGGCGCAGGCCCTTCTCGACGTTCTGGCGGTCGACCCTTTTCAGAACCCGCCGCCCTACGAAAAGCTGGTGGGTGACCTCGACGGCACCTACTCCCGGCGGATCAACATCCAGCACCGGCTCGTCTACGAAGTCTTCAAGAAGGAGCGCACCGTTCGCGTCCTTCGCATGTGGAGCCACTACGAATGAAGTGACGCGTGGCTCCCCGGAGACTGCAGGCAGCAAACTCTAGAACACCATCCCACCCGCCACATCGATGGTGGTCCCCGTCACCCACGCTGCATCCTCAGACACCGCATACGACACCGCCGCCGCGATGTCGCTCGGTTGCCCCACGCGGCCCAGCGGCGTCTTGCCCACCAGATAGTCCGTCATGTCCTTGGCGGATTCGGCGTTGCCTTCGGTGGTGACGAAGCCGGGGGCAATGCCGACGACGCGGATCTGGCGCGGCCCGAGCTCGGCGCCCAAGGTGCGCGTCAGCGTGTCGACCGCACCCTTGGTGGCGCAGTAGACATGCACCATCGGCAACGGGCTCTTGGCGACACCGGAGCTGATGTTGACGATGACGCCGCCAGCGGGCAGAACGCGTGCGGCCGCCTGGGTCATGAGCAGCAGGCCGCGGACGTTGATGTTGAAGTGTTCATCGATGCTCTGGGCGCTGAGCGACTCGAGCGAATCGACTTTGTAGACACCGGCGTTGTTGATCAGGATGTCGAGCCGGCCAAAGTGCTTCAGGGCGGCATCGACCAGCGGTTGGATCTGTTCCGGTTTGCCGATGTCGGCCTTCACGGCGAAGGCCTTGCCGCCCGCTGCGACGATCGCTTGCACGACGGCCTGCGCATCTTCTTCGCTGCGCGTGTAGTTGACGATGACCGATGCGCCGTCGGCAGCGAGCCGCTTGGCGATGCCGGCGCCGATGCCTTTGGATGAGCCGGTGACGAGGGCGACCTTGCCGGAGAGATTGCGCATGACGATGTCCTTGGAAGTGGAATGTGCACGGGAAAGCACGCACGTTAGCCATGCCATGGCTTTAGATAAATGGCATTGAGTCGAAAGCGGTATGAAGGTCAGCTTCACAATCGCCGCATGTCATCCGATCTCTTTCCCGCCATTGCCGCGTTCGCACGCGTCGCGCATCACGCCAGCTTCACCCGGGCCGCGGCAGAGCTCGGCGTGTCGCCGTCGGCGCTGTCCCAGACCCTTCGCATGCTGGAAAGCCGGCTCGGTGTACGGCTGCTCGACCGGTCGACGCGCCGCGTAGGCGTGACCGAGATCGGCCAGCGATTTCTGTCGGACGCGCGGCTCGGGCTCACGGCCCTCGAAGCCGCCGTCGAGGCGGTGAACGAAAGCCGCGAGAAGCCCACCGGCCTGCTGCGCCTGAACCTTTCGCGCACGGCCGCCGACATCCTCGTGATGCCGCATCTGGTCGCGTTCACCGACGCGTACCCGGCCATCACGCTGGAGTTGAATTGCGACAACGCCTTCATCGACCTCATCGGCAACGGCTTCGATGCCGGCATCCGGCTTGGCGAGAACCTGGCGCAGGACGTGGTGGCCGTTCCGCTGAGCGGCCGGCAGCGCATTGCAACCTTTGCCGCGCCGCAGTACCTGCAGGATCGTATGGCGCCGCGCACACCCGACGACCTGAAGGACCATCGGTGCCTCAATGCGCGGTTGGGCGACAGGATCTATCGCTGGGGGTTCTCGCACAAGGGCCGCGACTTCGACATCGAAGTGCCCGGCCCCTTGGTGACCAACGATGGTGAGATTCTTCTGGCGGCGGCGCGCGCCGGTGCCGGCATTGCCTGCGCGTTCGAAGCGCAGGTGCAGGACGACCTCGCCGCTGGCCGGTTGATGCCCTTGCTCAAGCCCTGGTGGCCGACTTTTCCCGGCTTCTGCCTGTACTACCCGAGCCGCGTGCACATGCCGCGCAAGCTGCGGGTGTTCATCGACTTCATGCAACAGCGCTTGAACGGCTGAGCGCATCACCCCATAACCGCAGGCCTACCCCACCTCAGCTATCGTCCACCCCATGACTTCCTCCCTTCGCCTCGGTTGGCGCACCCTCTGGCGCGATCTGCGCGCTGGCGAGCTGCGGCTTCTCATCGTTGCCGTGCTGCTCGCGGTCGCCGCGCTCACGGCCGTCGGTTTCTTCGCCGATCGGCTCAAGGGCGGGCTGCAGCGCGATGCGCGTCAGCTGCTCGGCGGCGATGCGGTGCTGGCCAGCGACAACCCGACGCCACCGGCCTTCCTCGAGCGCGCACGGTCGCTCGGCCTGGACGCCACGTCGACCTACGGCTTCCCGACCATGGCCCGCGCCTCCGAGGAGCAGGGCGGGGCCAGCAAGCTGGTGTCGCTCAAGGCGGTGACCACCGGCTACCCGCTGCGCGGCAGCGTGCAGGTCGCGACCACGAGCGACGGCCCCGGCCAGTCCACACGGGACGTGCCGGCGCCGGGCGAAACCTGGGTCGACGCGTCGCTGCTCGAATCGCTGGGCCTGAAGGTGGGCGACATGCTGCTGCTGGGCGATGCCGGCCTGCGCGTGTCGCGCGTGATCACGCTGGAGCCTGACCGGGGCGGTGGCTTCGCGAGCTTCTCGCCGCGCGTGATGCTCAATCAGGCCGACGTGGCGCGCACGGCGCTCGTGCAGCCGGCCAGCCGCGTCAGCTACCGTTTCGCCGTGGCCGGCGACGACCGGGCGGTAAAGAGCTTCAGCGAATGGACCGAGGCAGCGCTGAAGAATGGCGACCTGCGTGGCGCGCGGCTCGAGTCCCTGGAAAGCGGCCGGCCCGAGATGCGCCAGACGCTCGACCGTGCCGAGAAATTCCTCAACCTGGTGGCGCTGCTCGCGGCGCTGCTGAGCGCGGTGGCCGTGGCGCTGGCGGCGCGCGGCTTCGCGGCCAGCCACCTCGATGACTGCGCGATGCTGCGCGTGCTGGGCCAGAGCCAGCGCACGATTGCCGGCGCCTACGCCTTCGAGTTCTTCATCGTCGGCCTGGTGGCGAGCGGGTTGGGCGTGGCGATCGGCTTCGGCGTGCATTACGCCTTCGTACTGCTGCTGGCCGGTCTGGTCGAAACGGCGCTGCCCGCGCCCACGCTGTGGCCGGTGGCCTTTGGCCTGGGCATGGGGCTGGTGCTGCTGTTCACTTTCGGGCTGCCGCCCGTGCTGCAGCTCGCGCGCGTGCCGCCGCTGCGCGTCATCCGGCGTGATGTCGGCGGGCTCAAGCCGGCCTCGCTCGCGGTGCTGGGCATTGGCGCGCTGGGCTTCGTCGCAATGCTGCTGGCGGCCAGCAGTGACCTGAAGCTGGGGCTGATCGCGGTCGGCGGCTTCGCGGGCGCGGTGGCGGTGTTCGCGGTGCTGAGCTGGGTCGCGGTGAAGGTGCTGCGCCGCAGCGTCAATGAGACCACGGCGCCCCGCTGGCTCGTGCTGGCCACGCGGCAGATCTCGGCGCGGCCGGTGTACGCGGTGGTGCAGGTCAGTGCGCTGGCCGTCGGCCTGCTGGCCCTGGTGCTGCTGGTGCTGCTGCGCACCGACCTGGTGTCGAGCTGGCGCCGCGCGACGCCGCCCGACGCGCCCAACCGCTTCGTCATCAACGTGATGCCCGACCAGAGCCAAGCTTTCCAGAAGTCGCTGCGTGATGGCGGTGTCGCCAAGTTCGACTGGTACCCGATGATCCGAGGTCGCCTGGTCGCGATCAACGACAAACCCGTTTCGCCCGACGACTACACCGAGGACCGCGCCAAGCGCCTGGTCGACCGCGAGTTCAACCTGAGCAACAGCGCCGAGGCACCGCCGCACAACGGCATCACCGCCGGCGCCTGGAAGCCCAATGCACCGGGCGAGGTCAGCGTGGAAGACGGCCTGGCCGAGACGCTGGGCCTGAAGCTGGGCGACACGCTGCGCTTCGACATCGGCGGCATCCAGAACGACGCGCGCATCACCTCGCTGCGCAAGGTCGACTGGGGTTCGCTGCATGCCAACTTCTTCGTGATGTATACGGTGGCCGAGCTGCCCGACGTGCCGGTGACCTACATGGGCGCCTTTCGCGCGCCCGAGACCAAGGGCTTCGACAACGCGCTGGTGCGCGCCTACCCGAACGTGACCAACGTCGACATGAGCGCGACCATCGGCCAGGTGCAGCGGGTGCTCGACCAGGTGATCCGCGCGGTGGAGTTCCTGTTCGGCTTCACGCTCGCGGCCGGCCTGGTGGTGCTGTTCGCTGCGGTCACGGCCACGCGGGAAGAGCGCGCCCGCGAATTCGCGGTGATGCGTGCGGTCGGCGCGCGCGCGTCGCTGCTGCGGCAGGTGCAGCGTGCCGAGTTGGCGGGCGTCGGGTTGCTGGCGGGCTTCCTCGCGAGCATCGCCGCGTCGGCCATCGGCTGGGGCCTGGCGCGCTATGTGTTCGATTTCACCTGGACGGCGTCGCTGTGGGTGCCGGTCGCCGGCGCGCTGGCCGGCGCGGTGCTGGCGCTGGCGGCCGGCTGGTGGGGCTTGCGCGAGGTGCTGCGCCGGCCGGTGGTAGAAACGCTGCGCCGCGCCGCGGAGTAGCGCTCACCCCGAGGTCACCCTATGCAGATTCAAGAGAAAACCCCCTTCGCCACACCCTTCGAATGGATCGGCGGCGAGCCCAAGGTGCAGGCGCTGGTCGACCGCTTCTATGACCTGATGGAACTGGAGCCCGCGTACGCGCAACTGCGTTCGGTTCATGGCAACACGCTGGACAACGCGCGCCAGCGCCTGTTCTGGTTCCTGTGCGGCTGGCTGGGCGGTCCTCAGCATTACACCGACCGCTTCGGCCACCCGATGCTGCGTGCCCGCCACCTGCCGCAAAGCATCGGCGGCCACAGCATCGGCATCCGCGAGCGCGACGAGTGGCTGGCCTGCATGGACCAGGCGATGGGCGAGACCGGGGTGCCCGACGACCTGCGCGCGCGACTGCGCGATTCCTTCTTCCAGACGGCGGACTGGATGCGCAACCGGGGCGGGTAAGGCTCAGCGCCCCACCGGCGCCAGCAGCACCACCAGCGCCCCTGCGCCACCTTCGGCCGGCTTGGCCTGCACGAAAGCCAGCACCTCGTTCTTCTGGATCAGCCAGCGCTGTGTCTTGGTCTTCAACACCGGCTGCTTGCCGGGTGAACCCAGCCCCTTGCCGTGGACCACGCGCACGCAGCGCATGCCGTGCTTGTGGGCCGTGCGGATGAAGTTGCCCAGGGCATCGCGGGCCTCGTCGCTACGCATGCCGTGCAGGTCGAGCTGGCGCTGGATCGACCATTCGCCTGCGCGCAGCTTGCGCGTGATTTCGGTGCTGATGCCGGGGCGCCGGAAGCTCATGGCGTCGTCGACGTCGAGCAGCGTGGTCACGTCGAACTCATCGGACAGCGATTCGCGCAGCACGCGCTGCTCGTCGAGCTGGTGCTGCACCGGAATGGGGGCGGGCGGCTCGGGCGACAGCGGCACCGCCGCCGGCCTGCGCAGCGGCTGCGTGGCGCCGATCGCGCGCGAGAACAGGTCGCGCTCGGCCAGGCGTTTTTGCTCGGCGGCGGCGCGCGCGGCCGCAGCGGCTGCTTCGCGCGCGCGGGTTTCCGCCAGCGTGTGCTGCACCTGCTTGAGGTCGGCCAACGTCTTGAGTGCAGTGGGCTTGTTTGCCATTCAGATCAATCCTCGCTGCGCCATCGACAGCGTCTTTCCGGCGCCGACGATCACATGATCGAGCACACGCACATCGACCAGCGCCAGCGCGGTCTTGAGCGTCTGCGTGAGCGCCTCGTCGGCGCGCGAGGGCTCGACGCCCCCGCTCGGGTGATTGTGCGCCAGCACCACCGCCGCGGCGTGGTGGTGGAGCGCGCGCACCACCACTTCGCGGGGGTATACGCTGGTCTGGGTCAGGGTGCCGCGAAACAGCTCCTCAAGCACGATCAGGCGGTGCTGCGCGTCGAGAAAAAGCACGGCGAAGATTTCGTGCGAACGCGCGGCCAGGTGCAGCTGCAGATACTGGCCGACCGCATCGGGCGAGTCGAACACGGCGCGTTCGCGCAATTGCTGTGCCATGGCGCGGCGCGCCAGTTCGAGCACCGCCACCAGTTCGGCCCGCTTGGCCGTGCCACCCAGGCCCTTGATCGGCTTCAGGTCGTCGGGTTGCGCATGCAGCAGGCCGGCGATGCCGCCGAAATGCGCCAGCACCTCGGCGGCCAGCACCAGCACGTTCTTGCCGGGCAGGCCGGTGCGCAGCAGCAGCGCCAGCAATTCGGCGTCGCCCAGCGCACCGGCGCCTCGCGCGATGAGTTTTTCGCGCGGGCGCGCGTCTGCCGGCAGGTCTTTGAATGCCATTGCTGCGGCGGGCTGTGCCCGTCCTCCCTAAAATGGCCTCCAGTTTATCGGGACGCCCACTTTGTCTTTGCCTTCGACCCCTGCCGTGGTTTCACCCGGCGCCTTTCTCACGCTGCACTACCGGCTGGCCGGTCCTGCGGGCGACATCATCAACACCTTCGCCGAAAAGCCTGCGACGCTGTCGCTGGGCACCGGCGAGCTGTCGCCGGCCGTCGAGCAGCGCCTGATGGGGCTGGAGGAGGGCACGCGCGCCACTTTCGACATTCCGGCTGGTGAAGCCTTCGGCGACCGCAACCCCGACATGCAGCAATGGGTCGCCAAGACCCTGCTGGCCAAGATGGGCGACCCCGACGAACGCTATGCGGTCGGCGACGTGGTGCAGTTCCCCACGCCCGACGGCCTGGGCAGCTATGCGGGCGCGGTCATCGCCGCCAACGACACCGCCGTTCAGTTCGACTTCAACCATCCGCTCGCAGGCCAGCCAGTGACCTTCGAGGTTCAACTGATCGGCGTGTTGTGAGCGAGTCCGGCGTCAGCGAGATTCTGCTTGCCGAGCCGCGCGGCTTCTGCGCGGGCGTGGACCGCGCCATCGAGATCGTCGAGCGCGCGCTGGCCAAGTTCGGCGCGCCCATCTACGTGCGCCACGAGATCGTGCACAACACCTACGTCGTCAACGAGCTCAAGTCCAAGGGCGCGATCTTCATCGAGGATCTGGCCGAGGTGCCGCCCGGCGCCACGCTGATCTTCAGCGCGCACGGCGTGAGCAAGGCTGTGCAGGAAGAAGCGCATGCGCGCGGCTTCGAGGTGTTCGACGCCACCTGCCCGCTGGTGACCAAGGTCCACGTCGAAGTGGCCAAGCTCGCCAAGGAAGGCTTCGAGTTCATCATGATCGGCCACAAGGGCCATCCGGAAGTCGAAGGCACGATGGGCCAGCTCTCCAGCGGCATCCACCTGGTCGAAGACGTGGCCGACGTGGCGCGCGTGCAGCCGGGCCAGAGCGACAAGCTGGCCGTGGTCACCCAGACCACGCTGTCGGTCGACGACGCGGCAGAGATCGCCGCGGCCGTGCGCGCACGCTTCCCGAAGATTCGCGAGCCCAAGCAGCAGGACATCTGCTACGCCACGCAGAACCGCCAGGACGCGGTCAAGATCATGAGCCCGCAGGTCGACATCCTGATCGTGGTCGGCAGCCCGACCAGCTCCAACAGCAATCGCCTGCGCGAGCTGGCGCAGCGCCTGGGCACCGACAGCTACATGGTCGACTCGGCCGAAGAATTGAGGCCTGAGTGGTTCGAGGGCAAGTCGCGCGTGGGCCTGACGGCCGGCGCGTCGGCGCCCGAGGTGCTGGTCGACGAAGTGATCGACCGCGTGCGCGCGCTCGGCGCGGTGTCCGTGCGCAAGATGGACGGCATTCAGGAAACGACCAAGTTCCCGCTGCCCAAGGGCCTGAAGCTCGACGACCAGTCGCTGCCAGGGCATATTTCGTGAACGGCGACGGCATGACCCCCTCCATCCACCCCGCATCGAATCCAGCACCAGCAGCCGACTGGCATGCCGATGCCCAGGCGGCCGCGCAACGCATCGCCGCGGGCGCGCCTGGCTTCCTGCGCGAGACGCCGCTGTGGAAGCTGTCCCCCGCCACCTTCGGCCTGGCGCTCGCGCCCGGCGTCGAGCTCTGGCTGAAGCTGGAGCACCTGCAGGTCGGTGGCAGCTTCAAGGCGCGCGGCATGATGAACCGCCTGCTGGCCCACGACATTCCCGCCAGCGGCGTCGTGGTGGCGTCCGGTGGCAATGCTGGCATCGCCACGGCGGCCGCGGCCCGCGCCCTGGGCGTGCGCTGCGAGGTGTTTCTGCCCGGCGTTTCGCCCGAGGCCAAGCGTGCCAAGCTGCGCGCGCTGGGCGCGCAGGTCACCGTGGTCGGCGAGATGTACGCCGAGGCGCTGGCCGCTTGTCTTGCGCGCCAGCGCGATTCGGGCGCCTTGCTAACGCACGCCTACGACCAGCCCGAAGTGGTGGCCGGCGCCGGCACGCTGGGCATCGAGATCGAGGCCCAGGGCGGGTTGCCCGACACGGTGCTCGTGAGCGTGGGCGGCGGCGGCCTGATCGGCGGCCTGGCCGGCTGGTTCGGTGAGCGCAGCCGCGTTGTCGCGTTGGAGCCCGAACGCGCGCCCACGCTGTACCGTGCCCGCGAGGCCGGCGAACCGGTGGACGTCGACGTCAGCGGCGTGGCGGCCGACTCGCTGGGCGCGCGCCGCATCGGCGACATTGCCTGGCAGGTCACCCAGGAGCATGTGCGCGATGCATTGCTGCTCGACGACGATGCGATCCGCGCCGCCCAGGTGTGGCTGTGGAAGGAAATGAAGCTGGGCGTGGAAGCCGCTGCGGCGCTGCCGCTGGCTGCGCTGCAGACCGGCGCCTACGTGCCGCGCGCGGGCGATAAGGTGTGCCTGATCGTGTGCGGTGCCAACGTGGACCCTGCCACGCTTCAGTGAGATCGGCCAGGAGCGGGGAGAGCGGCGCTTGCGCCGCCTAAAATCGCGGCATGCTCGACATCACCCTGCTCCGCAAAGACCTGGCTGCCGCCGTCGCCGGCCTGGAAAAGCGCAAGAAAAACCAACCCTACCTCGACGTCCACGCCTTCACGGCACTGGAGTCCGAACGCAAGATCCTGCAGACCCGCACCGAGGAACTGCAGGCGCGCCGCAATGTGCTCAACAAGCAGATCGGGCCGCTGAAGGCCAAGGGCGAGGCGGGCGCTGCCGAAGTGCAGGCGCTCATGACCGAGGTCAACGCGCTGAAGGCCGAGCAGGAATCGCAGTCCCGCCGACTGGAAGCGATCCAGCCCGAATTGCACGCGTTGCTCCTGGCCGTGCCCAACCTGCCGCATGCCAGCGTGCCGCTTGGCGAAGACGAGACGGGCAACGTCGAGATGCGCCGCTGGGCACCGCAGGGTGGGGCTGGCGCGTCGGCCACGCCGCTGGCTTTTACGCCGAAGGACCACGTCGATCTGGGCGCCCCCCTGGGCCTGGACTTCGAGATGGGCGTCAAGCTGACCGGGTCGCGCTTCACCGTGATGAAGGGCCCGATCGCCAAGCTGCACCGTGCGCTGTCGCAGTTCATGATCGACCTGCAGACCGAACGCCACGGCTACACCGAGTGCTATGTGCCGTACATCGTGAACGCGGCCACGCTCAGCGGTACCGGCCAGCTGCCCAAGTTCGAAGGCGATCTGTTCGCTGCCAAGAAGGGCGGGCAGGACGGAGAGCCTGCGCCCGACCATTCGGCGCTGTACCTGATTCCGACGTCCGAAGTGCCGCTGACCAACTTCGTGCGCGACGAGGTCGTGCCCGAGGCGCAGTTGCCGATCAAGCTCACGGCGCACACGCCGTGCTTCCGCTCGGAGGCGGGCAGCGCCGGCCGCGACACGCGCGGCATGATCCGCCAGCACCAGTTCGACAAGGTCGAGATGGTGCAGATCGTGCATCCGGAGAAGAGCTACGAGGCACTCGAAGCCATGACCGGCCATGCCGAGGCCGTGCTGCAGGCGCTGGAGCTGCCGTACCGCGTGGTGCTGTTGTGCACCGGCGACATGGGTTTTGGCGCGACCAAGACCTACGACCTCGAAGTCTGGCTGCCAGCGCAGGACACCTACCGGGAGATCAGCTCGGTGTCGAACTGCGAGGCGTTCCAGGCGCGTCGTCTGCAGGCGCGCTTCAAGAACGCCCAGGGCAAGAACGAACTGGTGCACACGCTCAACGGTTCGGGCCTGGCCGTGGGCCGCGCGCTGGTGGCTGTGCTGGAAAACCACCAGAACGAAGACGGATCGATTCGCGTGCCGGTGGCGTTGCGCCCCTACCTGCGTGGCGTGGAAATCCTCAGCGCCTGAAGAAATTTTGCGGCAACGCTGAAAAATCCTCTATAATCGAAGGCTCGACAGACACCGGAGAGGTGGCAGAGTGGTCGAATGTACCTGACTCGAAATCAGGCGTACTAGCGATAGTACCGAGGGTTCGAATCCCTCCCTCTCCTCCAGTTAAAGTACCCCACATGCTGGGGTATTTTTTCGTCTGCGTTTTCGTCTGAATTTGTTGCGGGCGCGGCGACTCCCCATCCTTCACGCGGCAGCCCGAGCCATGCCTGGGGCGTCCGCACCAGGTACGCAATGAACGATCGTTCTTCGTCTTTCGCCCTGCACGGCCCTTCTGCATTGGCCGGCCGCACGACCGCCCCCGAATCTGCGGACGAGGCCGAATCCTGGGTCCGCGGCGAGATGATCCGCAGTCTCATGCGGTTGTCGCGCGGCTCTTATCTCGTGGCTGCGGCGTTGATGCCTGCCATTGCCGGGCTGAGCTGGGGCTATGTGCCCGCATGGCAACTTCTGGCCTGGCTCGCGTTGGGCTGCGTTGCCACCTGCTTGCGCATGTGGGGCATGCGCCGCTATGCGCAAAAGTACGCCGATCAGGACTCTGCCGCGCAGCAGCACTTCGTCGACCACTACAGCATGCTCTGGAGCGCCAGTGCGGTGCTTTGGGGCATGTCGGTGCTGCTCTTCTTCGAGCGTGTGCCATTGGCCAACCAGTACATGAGCTGGTTGATCGTGGCCGGCGTGGCCACCTTTCCGCTGAACGGGCTGGCGCTGTATCCGCGCCTGCTGCAACGCTATGTGAACGTGCTTTTCAGCACCATGCTGCTCGCGGTGATTTTCCGGCTGGCGCAGCGTGGCTTCGACACGCCGCATTCCCACTATGTGTTTCTGCTGCTGCCCACGCTGCATTGGGGACTGTTGCTGCGCGCCGGCCGTCGGGTGCATGAGACCACGCGCAACAGCTTCGAGCTGCTCTTTCACAACCACATCCTGATCAAGTCGCTCACGCAGCAGCGCCAGGCGGCCGTGGCGGCCGTCGCCATGAAGAACCGCTTCCTGGCCAGTGCGGCGCACGACATGCGCCAGCCGGTGCTGGCGCTGTCGCTCTATGCGGACTGGCTGCGCAACGAGCCCGACCTGGTGCACGAAATCGCGCCGAAGATCGTGCGTGCCACCCATGCGGTCAATGCGCTGTTCGATTCGCTGTTCGACCTGGCGCGCATCGACGCGGGCCAGGTCAAGCTGCGCATCGAAGCCGTCGATGTCAGCCAGCTGCTGCGCGACCTTGAGCTGCAGTATCGGCCGGTGGCTCAGGCCAAGGGCCTGCAATTTCGCGTGCATGTAACGCCGGGCACCGTCATGACCGATCCGATCCGCGTGCGCCGCATGATCGGCAACCTGCTGGCCAATGCCATCAAGTACACCGAGCGCGGCGGCGTGCTGCTGGCGTCGCGCCAGACCGCCAACGGCCTGTGCGTCGAGGTCTGGGACACGGGCATCGGCATTGCGCGTGAGCACCTCGGCGACATTTTTCTCGAGTTCTACAAGGTGGCCGACCACTCGGGCACATCGGATGGCTTCGGCCTGGGGCTGGCGATCGTCAGTCGCCTGTCGCACGCGCTGGGCCATCCGGTGACGGTGCGTTCGCAGCCCGGGCGAGGCAGCATGTTCCGTGTGGCGCTGGTCGACGCCGACGAGTCGCAGGCACGCGTTTCGAGCGCCATTGGCTAGCCGCCGCGCGCTCCCGGCGCTCAGGAGTTCGACAGCAGCCCGTGGTTGCGTGCGTGGTGCAGGGCCTGCGTGCGGCTCTTGACGCCCAGGCGGCGGAACAGGCGCCACAGGTGCACTTTCACCGTGTGCTCGCTGATGTCCAGTTCGGTGGCGATGTCGCGGTTGCTCATGCCACGGTCCAGCATGGCGATGAGCTGGGTCTGGCGCTTGGACAGCTTGCTGCTGGCTGCCATTGCTTCGTCGCCTTCGTTGTCGGCCATCAGAAGGCCCCGCAGTGCGGCGGCGAGTTCGGCCGCGCTGGCGGATTTCTCGATGTAGGTGTCTGCACCCGATTCGATGCAGGCCTCTTCCATGTCGGCGGCCGGCGAGGCCGAATACACGGCGATCGGGATGCCCGGATAGGCCTGCTTGACGCGCACCACGCCTGAACATTCGGTGGCGTCGGGCAGCTTCAGGTCGAGGCAGAAGAGGTCGGGTGCGCCGTGTTGCTTGACGGCGGCTTCCAGCTTGTCGAGACGATCGAGTTCGACGATGTTTTCCGACGGCTTGAGGCGGCGCAGGACCATCACGATGGCATCGCGCATGAGGGGGTGATCGTCGATGACGTAAATGCTCATGATTTATGGCTCTTTTTCAGATGGCGCTGGGGGCTGCTGCTGAGGTTGCTCGAACGGGCGGGTTCATTGTCCCGGTGCGGGTTCGGCGAAGGCTTCCAGGGCCTCGGCTGCAGCCTGAAGTCCGGCATGGTCGAGAGGTTCCAGCTGGGCGCCCAGCGCAGCCAGGCCCGCACCGCGCTGTTCCTGAAGGGCCGCGATGGCGCGGCCGGCTTCCTGCGGCGTGGCAAAGCCCTTGCTTTGCAGCAGCAGCGTGCCGCGTGCATCGTTGAGCTTGAAGTAGAACTGGCCGTCGCGCTCGCGGTATTGCTTGAAGCTCGGCCTGGCGACCTTGGCCGCCTTGGCGCTGGCGCTGCCCGCGTCCTGCGCAGCCAGGTTGCGCAGGCCGACCGCATGGCGCAATTCGCCGATGAAGGGGCGGGCGATGGCCCGCGCCTTCTCGGCACCGGCCAGCAGGATTTTCTCCAGGCGCGCCGGATCGGCGAGCAGCGATTCGTAGTGCGCGCGCATCGGCGCGATCTCGCGATCGATGCGCTCGAACACCGCCTGCTTGGCATCGCCCCAGCCGATGCCGTCCGCGAAGGCGCGGCGCAGCGATTCGGTTTCTTCGGGCTCGGCAAACGCCTGGTAGATCTGGAACAGGGCCGATCCTTCGGTGTCCTTGGGTTCGCCGGGCGCGCGTGAATCGGTCACGATGCTGCCAATGAGCTTTTGCAACTGCGCCCGGGGTGTGAACAGCGGGATCGTGTTGTTGTAGCTCTTGCTCATCTTGCGCCCGTCGAGACCGGGCAGGGTGGCCACCGCCTCGTCGATCTCGGCTTCGGGCAGCGTGAAGTGCTCGCCATAGAGATGGTTGAAGCTCTGCGCCATGTCGCGCGCCATCTCGATGTGCTGGACCTGATCGCGGCCCACCGGCACCTTGTGCGCGTTGAACATCAGGATGTCGGCGCCCATGAGCACCGGGTACATGAACAGGCCGGCCGTGACGTCGGCGTCGGGGTCCTCGCCCCGGGCCACGTTCTTGTCGACCGAGGCCTTGTAGGCATGGGCGCGGTTGAGCATGCCCTTGCCGCTCACGCAGGTCAGGAACCAGGTGAGCTCCGGTATTTCGGGGATGTCCGACTGGCGGTAGAAAGTCACCCGCTCCGGGTCGAGCCCGCACGCCAGCCAGCTGGCGGCGATCTCGCGCGTCGAGCGTTGCACGCGGGCCGGTTCGCCCACCTTGATGAGCGCGTGGTAGTCCGCAAGGAAGTAGAAGCTCTGCACGCCAGGCTGGCGGCTGAAACGCACCGAATGGCGCACCGAGCCGACGTAGTTGCCCAGGTGCGGCGTGCCGCTGGTGGTGATGCCGGTGAGGACGCGGACGGGAGCAGGGGAAGGAATGGCCATGGGAAAAAGAAACTCAGCCCATCAGGGCAGTCAAGGGAGTGATCAGCAGGCGGATGGCGCGGTAGCCGAGTGCCATGAGCGGGCTCAGCCAGTAGGTGCTCACGATGCCCGCGATCACCAGGCCCATCACGATGAAGAAGCCAAAGGGCTCGATGCGCGCGAGCAGGGTCTGTGCGCCGCCGCGCGGCAGCAGGCCCGCCAGCACGCGGCCGCCGTCGAGCGGTGGCAGCGGAAAGAGGTTGAACGCCCACATGACGAGGTTGACGAGCACCCCGCCCTGCGCCATCTTGATGAAAAAGGTCTCTTCGATACCGGACGCTACCAGGGCCACCAGCAGCAGGGCCCAGCCGATGGCCATGGCGAAGTTCGATCCTGGGCCGGCGAGTGCCACCCAGATCATGTGGCGCTTGGGGTTGCGCAGCATCCCGAAGTTGACTGGCACCGGCTTCGCGTAGCCGAACAGGAAGGCGCCCGAGGTCGCGAAATAGAGCATCAGCGGCATCAGGATGGTGCCCACCGGATCGATGTGGCGCATCGGATTGAGCGTCACCCGCCCCATCCGGTAGGCCGTGTCGTCGCCGAAGTAGCGCGCCGCGTAGCCGTGGGCCGCTTCATGGACCGTGATCGCGAAGATCACGGGCAGCGCATAGATCAGGACCGTTTGAATGAGATTGGAAATATCCACGCGTCGATTGTGTCAGACGCACACCGGCGTTCGCTTACAGGCCCAGCACGGTGAGCGCGCCGCGGCCTTCGCGAATGAGCGTGGGTTCGAGCCCGGTGGCCAGTGGCGTGAGGTCGACCACGGTGGTGGGCTCCAGCGGGCAGGCGCCGGCATCGACCACGCCACCGATGAGCTTTTCGAAGCGCGCGCGGATTTCCTGCGCGTCATTCATCGGGGCGGTCTCGCCCGGTGCGATCAGCGTGGTTGCCAGCAGCGGCGCACCATGCAGCGCCAGCAGTTCGCTGAGTACGCGGTGGTCGGGCACGCGCAGGCCGATGGTCTTGCGCTGCGGATGGCTCACGCGGCGCGGCACCTCCTTGGTCGCCTCCAGGATGAAGGTGTAGGGCCCCGGTGTCGCGGCCTTGAGCAGGCGGTACTGCTTGTTGTCCACGCGCGCATAGTTGGCGAGCTCGCTCAGGTCCCGGCACAGCAGCGTGAGGTGATGCTTGTCGTCGACCTGACGGATGCGCCGCAGCTTGTCGACCGCGTCCTTGTCGTCGAGATGGCAGACCAGCGCATAGCTGGAATCGGTAGGAACGGCGATGACTTCGCCGCGTTCGAGCAGCGCCACGGCCTGCTTGAGCAGCCGTGGCTGCGGGTTCTCTGGGTGGACTTCGAAAAACTGTGCCATAGGTGTCTAGGTGGGGGCGAGCAGCCTGAAAGCAATCCGCTCGCGGGGATTTCAGGCCTCGGCGGGCTCGATGGGCACGCGGCGCTCGCGCACGGTCAGCCAGGCGCCGGCCGCGCCGCACAGCGCGATCAGCCCCATGCCGGCGAGCGACACGGCGTCGGGCACGTGCGAAAACATGATCCAGCCGCCAAGCATGGCGAACCCGATCTGCGCGTACAGGTAGGGCGTGAGGGTGGAGGCGGGTGCCCGCTGAAAGGCCAGGATCAGCAGGAAATGACCCACCGTTCCCATGAAGCCCATCAGGCACAGCAGCGCCCACCAGTGCCAGGACGGCAATGTGCTCCAGACGAAGGGCAGGGCGCACGACGCGATCAGCGTACCGACCCAGCCGGTGTAGAAGTGCATCGTCAGCGGGTTCTCGGTTTGCGCGAGCTTGCTGGTGAGGACCTGAAACCACGCGTTGGTCAGCACCAGCCCGGCCGGCAGCAGCACTGCCCAGCTGAAGGCGCCGCCGCCCGGCCGCAGGATGACCAGCGTGCCTGCGAAGCCGCCCGCCACCAGCGTCCACCGCAGCGGCGAGACCTGCTCCTTGAGCACCGTGGCGGCCAGCAGCGTGACTGCCAGCGGCCCCATCAGCACGATGGCGGTGAATTCCGGCAGCGGCATGTAGCGCAGGCTCAGGAACGCGAAGATGCTGGTCGCCAGCAGCAGCGCGCCGCGCAGCACGTGGTAGCGCGGATGCGCGGTGCGCAGCAGCGACGTGCCATGCAGGGGCAGCAGCACGACCGAGGTGGCAACCGCCTGGAAGGCGTAGCGGAACCACACGCCCATCAGAATCGGCACCGCCGTGACGGACACCTTGGTGGCGGTGTCGAGCGTGGAAAAGCAGGCGACCGCCAGGATCACCAGCCCGATGGCCGCAAGAATGCGTTCGGACGCCAGGTCGCGCGTGCTGACGACCGCTGCGCGTTCGACCTCGGGCGTGCCGCTCACTGGATGCGGTCTTCGAGCAGTTCCCAGACAGGAGTGAGCGTGCCGGGCAGCAGGGGCAGCTTGCCCAGGTCGACGTGGCTTTCGTCGGGGCTGTGGAAGTCGCTGCCGCGGGAGGCCGCAAAGCCGAACTCGATGGCCTTGTCCGCATACTCGATGTATTCCGCGGGCGCATGGCTGCCGGTCACGACCTCGATGGCGCGGCCGCCATGGGCCTGGAATTCGGTGAAGAGCGCGTATTCCTCGTTGGGCGTGAACTTGTAGCGCCCGGGGTGAGCGATCACGGCGATGCCTCCGGCGTCGGTGATCCAGTGCACCGCGTCCTTGAGCGATGCCCAGCGATGCGGCACGTAGCCCGGCTTGCCTTCGGTCAGGTACTTGCGAAACACTTCCGCGGTGTCCTTGCACACGCCCGACTCCACGAGGAAGCGCGCAAAGTGGGTGCGCGAGATCAGTTCGGGGTTGCCCACGAACGTCAGGGCACCGTCGTAGGCACCCTCGATGCCCACCTTGGCCAGGCCCGCCGACATTTCCTGCGCCCGCACGCCGCGGCCGCCGCGCGTGGCGATCAGTCCGTCGCGCAGGCCCGCGTCGTCGGGGTCGAAGCCCAGGCCGACGATGTGCACCGTTTCATTGGCGAAGGTGACCGAGATTTCGGCGCCGGTGAGGTACTTCATGCCCGCTGCATGAGCAGCGGCGCGCGCCCGGTGCTGGCCGCCGATTTCGTCGTGATCGGTCAGCGCCCAGAGCTCGACGCCGTTGCCGGCCGCGCGCACGGCCAGTTCCTCGGGGGTGAGGGTGCCGTCGGAGACGACGGAATGGCAATGGAGATCGGCGTTGAGTATGGAGGGCACGCACCCATTTTAGGACGTATGCCCCAATGGTGCAGGAGGCGGGCCATCCACGCGGCCTGGGTGGGGGCTAGCTGCGTTTCGGGCCTTTCTTGCGAAAGGCGATCCATGCGGCCACGGCCGTGAAGCCTGCCACCAGGGAGACGACGATCCAGAAGCCGTGCTTGTGCTCGGCCAGCGGAATGCCGCCCACGTTCATGCCGAACAGGCCGGCCAGGATGTTGATCGGCAGCGCCAGCACGGTGACGATGGTCAGCACGAACAGGCTGCGGTTGTTGTCCTCGTTCACGCTGGCGGCAATTTCCTCCTGCAGCAGCTTGATGCGCTCCTGCAGCCCTTGCATGTCGCGCAGCACCACCGAGAATTCTTCGGTCGAGCCACGCAGTTCCTGTACGTCGTCCTCGGCCATCCAGGCCGGCGGATGCTGCAGCAGCCGGAACAGCGCCGCAGGCTCGGGTGCCAGCAGGCGCTGCAGGCGCACCAGCAGCCGGCGCAGCACGCCCAGGCGGGCGCGTTCGTGGTCCAGGCGTTGCGCCAGCAGTTCGTCCTCGATCTCGTCCACGCGGGCGGTCACGCCGCGCACGATGCCCACCAGCCCGTCGGCCTGGGTGCGCATGAGCTGTTCGAGCAGCACCACGGGCGAGCGTGGCAGCTCGCCGCGCCGCACGGCCGTACGCAACGCGTCGACCGAACGCAGCGGCTGCGCGCGCGCTGTGACCACCAGCCGCGGCCCGACGCCGATCCAGAGCGTGGCGATGTCCGATGGCTCGAAACCGAAGTCGAAATGCACGTCGTTCACCACGGCGATCAGGTGCTCCTCGTCGCGCTCGATGCGAGTGGAATGCGAGCCGTCCTTGAGCGCTTCGAAAAAGGCGTCGGGCAGCTCGGCATGGCGCACCAGCCAGCGCTCGGCCTGGGCATGGCTCAGGTTGAAGTGCAGCCAGACAAACGCATCGCCCGCGTCCGTGGGGCTGGCAAGCCAGGCAGCGGCCTCGGCGGAGTCGATGGCGCGCGCGCCCTCTGTCGCAGAACTGTCAAAAAGGTAGCCGCAAATCAGGCCCGCTTCGTCGCCACCGTAGAGGGGGCTCATGGCGCCAGCCGGGGGCGTGGTCATCGCGTGGAAATGGGGTCGGGTATCGGGATGCCGATCCTGACGCAAGAATGTGACAGCCGCATGTCAAGGGGTGGCGTCTGTCATGCGCACGTCATGTCGGCCCGCCAGCATGCGGGTAACCACCTTTCCCGCTTCGAGCGCCATTTTCATGATGCTGCCCCCCATGCAACCCGACCACGACGAACTCATGCAGCGCATTGCGCGCGATCTGATCGACAGTTACGACGAGGAGCTCGAGTTGGAAATCGAAGACCGCCATGTCGACGAAGCCGGTGCGCCGGCGAGTGTCGACAAGGCAGCGCGTGCGGCCTATTTCCGCGAACTGTTCCGCCTGCAGGGCGAACTCGTCGAACTGCAGGACTGGGTGCAGCACAGCAAGCAGAAGGTCGTGATCCTCTTCGAAGGGCGCGATGCCGCCGGCAAGGGCGGCGTCATCAAGCGCATTACCCAGCGGCTCAACCCGCGCGTGGCACGCGTGGCGGCGCTGCCGGCGCCCAACGACCGCGAGCGCACGCAGTGGTACTTCCAGCGCTACATCGCCCACCTCCCGGCTGCTGGCGAAATGGTGCTGTTCGACCGCAGCTGGTACAACCGCGCCGGCGTCGAAAAGGTCATGGGCTTTTGCACCGACGACGAGTACGAGGAGTTCTTTCGCAGCGTGCCCGAGTTCGAGAAGATGCTGGTGCGATCGGGCATCAAGCTCATCAAGTACTGGTTCTCCATCACCGACGATGAGCAGCACCTGCGCTTCCTCGGCCGCATCCACGACCCGCTCAAGCAGTGGAAGCTCAGCCCGATGGACCTGGAAAGCCGCCGCCGCTGGGAGGAATACACCCGTGCCAAAGAGGTCATGCTCGAGCGCACGCACATCCCCGAGGCGCCCTGGTGGATCGTGCAGGCGGTCGATAAGAAGAAGGCGCGTCTGAACTGCATCGCCCACCTGCTCGAGCAATTGCCCTACCAGGACGTCCCGCACCCGCCCGTCGAGTTGCCCGCACGCGTGCGCAACCCTGACTACCTGCGCCAGCCAGTGCCTGAGAACATGTACGTGCCCGAGCGCTACTGAGGCAATTTCTCAGGCGTATCGCGGCACGCGGCGCGGAAACTGCTACCGTGCGCCCATGGCCCGCCGTTCCACCACCTCCGCGCTGACGCGTGCCTACGCGCGCAACCTGCGCGTGCTCACCAATGCGACGCTGGGCGCCGGCAAGCGCGTCGCGGCGAAGATGCAGCAGGCGGCGGTCCAGCAGAACAAGCCGCCACCCGGGCCGGGCGAGTGGCTGGCCGGCATGGCGGTCGGCCCGGCCGGGGCGCGGCGCTATCACCTGTACCGGCCGCCCGGCCTGAAGCTGGCCCAGGGCGAGAAGCTGCCCCTGCTGGTCATGCTGCACGGCTGCGGCCAGACCGGCCGCGACCTCGCCGAGAGCTCGCGCATGAACCGCCTTGCCACGCGCGAGCGCTTCCTCGTGCTCTACCCCGAGCAGGACCGCATGGTGAATCCGCACGGTTGCTGGAACTGGTACGACACCCGTTCCGGCAAGGCCCGCGCCGAGGCGACCACGCTGATGGCTGCGATCGACCAGGTCTGTCTCTTCCATCCGGTGGACCGCGACCGCATCGCCGTCGCCGGGCTCTCGGCTGGTGCGAGCATGGCGGTGCTGATGGCCACCCACTTTCCCGGCCGCTTCAAGGCCGTGGCGATGCATTCGGGTGTCGCACCCGGCGCGGCGCAGTCGTCGGCCACCGCGCTGGGCGCGATGCGCGGCAGGCGTGCGCCGGTGGTGCCAGTCACGGCCGTCGGCAAGGCCATGGGCGCGGCCGCAGTGGGAGCCAGTCTTCCGCCGCTGCTGGTGCTGCATGGCGATGCCGACAGCGTGGTTACCGCAGGCAATGCCACCGACACCGCCGCGGTGTGGGCGACCGCCACCGGCGCGCGGCCTGGCGCGCCGCGCATGCTGCAGCGCGGCCAGCGTCGGCCGATGCGCGTCACCGACTTCACGCGCGACGGACGCACCCGCGTGCGGCTTTGCGAGATCGGCGGCCTGGGCCATGCGTGGAGCGGCGGCACCTTGCGGCAGGCCTTCAGCGACCCGGCGGGGCCGGACGCTTCGAAGCTGATCTGGGCGTTCGTGTCGAAGCAGTTTCAGGACGCATGAACGTCACGCTTCGCCAGCTCAGGTACTTCGTCGAAATCGCGCGCAGCCGCAGTTTCTCGCGTGCGTCCGAGCACCTGAACATCGCGCAGCCGGCGCTGAGCCAGAATATCTCGGCGCTGGAAGAAGACCTGGGCAGAAGCTTGTTCGACCGCCGTCCGCGCGGCGTCGAGCTCACCGCCGCGGGACATCGCTTGTTGGCCAGCGCAATGGAACTGCTGGCGCGTGCCGATGGACTCAAGGGCGACCTCGAAGGCGGCGAAGCGCGCCCAGCCGGCGCGGTGCGTTTGTGGGTGGCAGGCTCGCTCGCGGGGACGTTGGTCGCGCCGCTGTTCAAGGCTGTAGCGGCGCAGTGTCCTGGCGTCGAGCTCACGGTGCGCGAAGGGCTGTCGTTCGAGGCGCCTGCGCTGGTTGAATCGGGGCAAGCGCATCTGGCCGTGATGCCCAGCCCGTCGGAACTGCAGGGAATGGAATCGCTGCCTATCTTCGAAGAGCGCTTCATGCTCTTCGGCGCGCATGCCCTCATGCGCCGCAAGCCGGACGAGATCGCTTTTTCCGATGTCGTGGACTTGCCGCTGGCCGAGCCCGACCGCGCGCACGACCTGCGCAAGATCATCGAGCGCGCAGCCAATGCCATCGACCGGCGACTCGATGTGCGCTACGAACTCAACAGCCCCGCCATGCTTGTTGGCGTGGTGAAAGAAGGGCTCGCCTTCTCGATCATGCCTCCCAGCGCATGCCGTGAGGCCGTCGCGGCAAGGGCCATTGCGGGGCGGCCCGTGGTGGGCCCTGAACTCTCGCGCGTGCAGGCCGTGGTGTGGCCGCGCGACCGGGCCTTGACGGCAGCGGCGTCGGTGGTGCGCGACATGCTCGTCAAGCTGATCCGCGAAATGGTGCAGGACGGCCGCCTCGAAGGACGCCTGATCGGCTCGACCCATAAGAAAAAATGATCTCGTGCCATCCGTAGACGGTATTGGATTTGTCCAGCCCGCGCGATCACAGTCTTTCCAAAGGGCATGCCCACAGGCCCTCACCGGAGACAAAAAATGGCACAGAAGAACGTCGTGGTCATCATGTCCGATGAACACGATCCACGAATGATGGGTTGCTCAGGGCATCCTTTCGTCCAAACTCCCAACCTCGACGCGCTTGCCGCGCGCGGCGTGCGCTTCACCAGCGCTTACACGCCCAGCCCCATCTGCGTGCCGGCGCGCGCGGCCTTCGCCACGGGACAACGCGTGCATCAGCTGCGCCTGTGGGACAACGCGATGCCCTACACGGGAGAGCAACGCGGCTGGGGCCATGTGTTGCAGCAGCACGGCGTGCGCGTCGAAAGCATCGGCAAGCTGCACTACCGCAACGAAGAAGACCCGGCCGGTTTCGACGCCGAGCATCTGCCGATGCACGTCGTCGGTGGGCACGGCATGGTGTGGGCTTCGATCCGCAACCCGTACCGCCCACGCCCCGACGGCCCGCGCATGCTGGGCGAGCGCATCGGCCCGGGCGAGTCTTCCTACACGCAGTACGACCGCGCTGTGACGCAACGCGCCGTCGAGTGGCTGCAGGACGCCGGAACACGCAAGAGCGAAGCTGAAAGCGAGAGCTTCGTGCTCTACGTCGGCCTCGTCGCGCCACACTTTCCGCTCGTCGTTCCCGAAGCGTTCTACAAGCTCTATCCGACCGACAAGATGCCCGAGCCCAAGCTCACGGCGGCCAGCGGCTACCAGCGCCACCCGTGGGTGCAGGCGTACTGCGACTTCATGGGCTCGGACGAGAAATTCGTCGATGAAGCCGAGCGCCTGCGCGCCTTCTCGGCCTACTATGGCTTGTGCACCTGGCTCGACCACAACGTCGGACAGATCCTCGGTGCGCTAAGTGCTGCCGGCCTGGACGACACGACGCAAGTGATCTACACCTCGGACCACGGCGACAACCTGGGTGCACGCGGCGTGTGGGGCAAGTCGACGCTGTACGAAGAGAGCGCGAAGGTACCCATGCTGATCGCCGGCCCCGGCATCGCGCCTTCGGTCTGCGAGACGCCGGTCGACCTGCTCGACCTGTTCCCGACCATCCTGCTGGGGGCTGGCATCGATCCGGCGCCCGAGATGGGCGACCGGCCCGGTCGCGCATTGACCGACTTGGCCACATCGGCGCCTGACCTGGAGCGCCCGATCCTCAGCGAATACCACGCAGCCGGCAGCAACTCCGGCGGTTTCATGTTGCGCAAGGGGCGGTGGAAGTACCACTTCTACGTGGGTTTCGCGCCCGAGCTGTTCGATCTGCAGAACGATCCTGAGGAACTGAACGATCTGGCCGCCAGCCCCGCGCATGCGGATGTGATCGCGAAGCTGCACGCGGCCCTGCTTGCCATCTGCGATCCCCTGGCTGTGGATGCCCAGGCACATGCCGACCAGGCCGCACTGATCGAACACCATGGTGGCCCCGAAGCGGCGCACAAGCTCGGCTCGTCCACCTCGACGCCCGTCAAGCTCCCCGCTGCGGCCTGAGCCCGTGGACGCGCGTTTTCTCAACGATTGGAGCGGTGTCGCCGCGGGCACGCCAAGCGAAGTCCATCGGCCGACGAACACCGACGAGGTCGCTGCCATCGTGCGCCGCTGCCAGGTGCAGAACCAGCGCATCACCGTGCAGGGCGGCATGACAGGCCTTGCCGGTGGCGCGGTGCCGGGCGACGGGGACGTAGTGATCAACCTGGAACGCATGAACCGCGTCGAGGAGGTCGACGCGCTCGAAGGGGTGATGCTTGTGCAGGCCGGCGCCACGCTCCAGCAGGTGCAGGAGGCCGCGGCGCAGCACGGCTGGATGTTCCCGCTCGACCTCGGCGCGCGCGGCAGCTGCCAGGTCGGCGGCAATGCCGCCACCAATGCGGGCGGCATTCGCGTGATCCGCTACGGCACCATGCGCGATGCGGTGCTCGGCGTGGAGGCCGTGCTGGCCGACGGAACCGTCGTCTCGTCGCTGTCGCGGCTGGTGAAGAACAGCACGGGCTTCGATCCGCGCTTTCTTTTCATCGGCACCGAAGGGACGTTGGGCATCATCACGCGGCTCACGTTGCGGCTGCAGCCGCCGATGGGCGAGCTGTCGACGGCCTGGGTGACGGCCTCGCGCTTCGAGGCGCTGCCGGAACTGCTGCGCGGGCTCAAGTTGCGGCTCGGTCCGTCGCTGTGCGCCTTTGAGTTCATGTCGGGCGCTTTCGTGTCACTGGCCGCTCCGCTGTCTGGCCAGGAGCCGCCGGCCGCCGCGTCGATGCCTTGGCATGTGCTGATCGAAGCCTCGGGCGCGCCCAACCGGTCGGCCGATGAAGAACTGCATGCGGCGCTGGCCGATGCGATGGAGGCGGGCCATATCGACGACTGCGCACTGGCGAGCACCATCGCGCACCGGCAGGCTTTCTGGCGCCTGCGTGAGTCCATCCCCGAGGTGCTCACGCACCTGAAGCCAACAGCCGCGCTCGACATTGGCATGCCGTGGACGCAGACCGCCGACTATATGAAAGAGGTCGGTGCAGCGCTCGCCTTGGCGCAGCCCGACGCGCAGCACCTGTTCCTCGGCCACCTGGGCGACCACAACCTGCACCTGATCAGTGGCCCGGTCGACGCACAGGGCTTGCATGCGGTGGACGAGATCGCCTATCGCGCACTGCGGGGCCGCCACGGCACCATCAGTGCCGAGCACGGCGTGGGCCGCCTGAAGAAGCCTTACCTTCACATGACGCGCTCGCCTGGCGAGATCGAACTCATGCGGCGCCTCAAGCAGGCGATGGACCCGGCGCAGAGACTGAACCCGGGCCGGATATTCGACGACGATAAAAACGGAGACACACGATGCAACGCAGAACCGCGCTCGCCACCCTAGGCGCCTCGATGCTGGGCGCCATGGCACCCGCATGGGCGCAGGGCTTTCCTAACGCAGCCGTCAAGCTGATCGTGCCGTATTCGGCCGGCGGTGGTGCGGACGCCGTGGCGCGGCTGCTTGCGCTGGGCATGGGAGAGGAACTCAAGCAGGGGGTGATCGTCGACAACCGCGCGGGCGCAGGCGGCATGGTCGGGGCCGAGGCCGTGGCCAAGGCAGCGCCCGACGGCTACACCGTGCTCTTCGCGGGCAATCCCGAACTCACCATCGTGCCGTGGCTGCATCCGAAATTGTCCTATGCGCCGCTGACCGATTTCACACCCCTGGTGTTGGTGTCCCAGTCGCCGAACGTGCTGGTGGCGAATGCATCGCTGTCGGCGAAGACATTGCGTGCCGCGCTGGAGACCGCGCGCAAGGCGCCCGGCGGCATCACCATCGGCACGCCGGGCAACGGTACGCCCCAACATATTGCGGTGGAACTGCTCAAGCAGCAGTCGGGCATGGACATCGTGCATGTGCCCTACAAAGGGGCGAGCCCGGCCACAGTGGCTGCACTGGGCGGTGAGGTGTCGTTCGCACTCGTCGGCGCGCCGCCGTTGTTACCGCACCTGGCTTCCGGCAAACTCGTCCCGTTGGCCGTGACGCAACCGAAGCGCTCGCCCCTTCTGCCCGAGGTGCCCACGTTGGGCGAAGCCATCGGCCTGATGCGAGACGACGACTTCGTGGCCTGGTATGGGGTGCTGGTGCCTTCACGCACGCCGCCCGAGACCGCAAAGCAGCTCGAAAAAGCAGCATTCGCGGTTCTGAAACGCTCCGACACTCAGGCCAAGCTCGCTTCGCTCGGCACTGACCTCGTCGCGTTGCCCACAGACAAGTTTTCAGAGCGCATGCGCAATGAAAGCAAGCGCTACTCGGAGATCATCCATCGTTTCGGCATTAAAGCGGCCTGAAGCGGCAGGGGGCGCACGGCTTCCTGGACATGGGGCCGGGCCGTGGAGAGGTCCGGCTTCGCAGTCACCGCGTTATGGGGCAAAGTCGAACAGATGAGTTTCTCCCCCACTGATATCACCTACTTCCTCGAAGTGGCGCGCCAGAGTCATGTCGGCCGTGCGGCCGATGCCGTGGGCGTGACGCAGCCCGCGGTCTCCAAGGCAATTCGACGGCTGGAAGACGCCGTCGGCGTTGCGCTGTTCGAGCGTGGCGCGCACGGCGCTCGCCTCACCGCCGAGGGCCAGCTCTTCCTCGAATCGGCGCGGCGCTTCGACGCCGAGCACATCGAGCTGATGCGTTCCGCCACCGAGCTGCGCGCGCAGCATGCGGGCCTCTTGCGCGTGGGCCTGACCAATGCGGCCAGCGACGGCCCCGCCGTGCGCGTGCTGTCGGACATGGTCCGCCGTCGGCCCGGTCTGCGCCTGGCGATGGTCATCGGCAAGTCCGATGCGCTCAACGATGCGGTGGCGAAGGCCGAGCTCGACGTGGCTGTCGTGCCGTCCTATCCGGGCATCTCCTTGAGCTGCGACCAGTTGGCGCTGAGCGAGGACACGGTGCGCGTCGCTGCACGTATCGACCATCCGCTCGCGCGGCGGACCGCGCTGGCGCCGGCCGACCTGGCTGATTGCGCCTGGGCCATGCCGAGCCGTCAGAGCGCCGCGCGCCGCCTGGTGACGCAGATCTTCGAGCAGGCCGGCGCACCCGCGCCGCGCGTCACGCTGGAGGCCGACTACATGTCGGACGCCGCGATGGGGCTGATCGCCAGCACCGATCTGCTGGGCCTGGTGCCAGCCTCGGTGATGCGCGCCTGGCGCGGCCGCGTCGAAGCGTTGCCCTTGCCGATGCTCGAACTGCGGCGCACGCTGGTGCTGCTCACCCGGCCGCAGGCCCGATGGTCACCGCTGATGGCGGCCTTCCGCGACCAATTGCTGGCGGACAGCGCGCCGCCTGCTGCGGCCATCCCCCGCTGATCCCGGCGAGGGGCACGGCGCGTTGCCGCGCATTCCTGTTCGTTATCGGATTCTCTATCGCAGGGAATGGCGTCTGGCACCGGTCTGGCTAGATTGAAGCGACCTACAGCTTCAGCGAGAACTGACCGTGAATCCACCCAACATCGTCCTCATCGTTGCCGACAACCTCGGCTGGGGCGAACTCGGCTGCTACGGCGGCGGCGCGCTTCGCGGCGCACCCACGCCGCGCATCGACGCACTGGCCCGCCAGGGCCTGCTGCTGCAGAACTTCAATGTCGAGAGCGACTGCGTGCCGACCCGGTCCGCGCTGATGAGCGGGCGGCATCCCATCCGCACCGGTTGCCTGCAGTCGGTGCCGCCGGGCCTGCCGCAGGGCCTCACGCGCTGGGAGGTGACGCTCGCCGAACTGCTGTCGGCGCAGGGCTATGCCACGGCGCACTTCGGCAAGTGGCACCTCGGTGATATCGAGGGCCGTTATCCGTCGGACCGCGGCTTCGACGAGTGGTATGGCATCCCGCGCACCACCGACGAAAGCCAGTTCACCTCGACGGTCGGCTTCGATCCGTCGGTCGCCGACATCCCGCACATCATGCGCGGGCGTCGGGGCGAGCCGTCGGAGATCGTGAAGGTCTACGACCTCGACAGCCGCCGCGGCATCGATGCCGAACTCGTCGAACACTCGCAGGCCTTCATGCAGCGCCACCATGCAGCGCGCAAGCCTTTTTTCCTGTACCTGCCGCTGGTGCACCTGCACTTTCCGACTTTGCCGCATCCGGACTTCGCGGGGCGCACCGGCGCGGGCGACTTCGCGGATTCGATGGTCGAGATGGACCACCGCGTCGGCCAGATCGTCGACGAGGTCGAGCGGCTCGGCATTGCCGACGACACGCTCTTCATCTTTTGCAGCGACAACGGACCGGAGTTCCGTGCGCCGTACCGCGGCACCGCAGGTCCCTGGCGGGGCACGTACCACACCGCGATGGAAGGCAGCCTGCGCGTGCCGTTCATCGCGCGCTGGCCGGGCAAGATCGAGCCCGGCCGCATCAGCAACGAAATGGTGCACGTGACCGACCTCTTCACCACGCTGGCGGCCGTGGCCGGCGCACCGCTACCGGACGACCGCCCCATCGATGGCGTGGACCAGCGCGCCTTCCTCTTCGGCGAAGAAGAGAAGTCGGCGCGTGAGGGCTTTCTTTTCTACATCAAGAACGACCTGCGTGCGGTGAAATGGCGCGACTGGAAGCTGCACTTCTACTGGGAGCCGGAGGTGAACGAGGGCAAGGGCAAGCTCGAGTCGCCCTATCTTTTCAACATCACGCGCGACCCCAAGGAAGAGACCGACGTCCTGGTCTTCAACACCTGGGTGCTCGGCCCCGTCCTGCGCATGGTGCAGGCCTTCAACCAGAGTTGCCAGCAGTTTCCGAACACGCCGCCGGGCAAGGCCGATTGAGTGCACGCCATTGGTTTCCCCGGTCCGCGTTGCTCTGATAGGCACGCTCATTCCCTGTCCTGCATCCTTGGAGTTCCTATGTCTTCCCAATCTTCTTCTCGTCGGCGCCTTGCATTGACCTTGATGGCGTGGTCGACGGCCTTCGTGCTGCCGCTGTCCAGCCATGCCGCGGGCGACCCGGCCGCGTGGCCGAATGCGAAACCGATCACCTGGATCGTCGGCTTCCCGCCGGGTGGCACGGTGGATGTGTTGACCCGTATCGCCGCGCGCAAGCTGGCCGAGAAGACCGGGCAGTCCGTGGTCGTGGACAACCGGCCTGGCGCGTCAGGGGCACTGGGATTGCAGGCGGCTGCCAAGGCGGCGCCCGATGGCTACACGCTGATCACGGTGCCGGGCCCGATCCTGCATGCCGCTCAGCCGCCAGAGCTCGGCAAGGAGCTGGTGGCCATCGCGACCCTGGCGCAGGGGCCGATGGTGCTGGTCAGTGGCCTCGCGAATCCGCCGGCCAACGTGGCCGAGCTGGTCAAGGCGATGCAAAAGGACCCGAAGGCCTGGAGCTACGCCAGCTCGGGCACCGGCACCTCGCAGCATCTTGCCGGTGAACTGTTCAATGTGACGGCTGGGACCGCCATGACGCACATCCCGTACAAGGGCGGCGGCCAAGCGGTGGTCGACGTGGTCGGCGGGCAGGTGCCGCTCGCCATGCTGGGCGTGACGCCGGTGCTGCCGCACATCAAGTCCGGCAAGCTCAAGGCCTATGCCGTGACGACGACCTACCGCATTGAAAGCCTGCCGGACGTGCCGACGATGCAGGAGGCCGGCCTCAAAGGCTACGACGCCGCGCAGTGGTACGTGGTTGGCGCGCCCAAGGGCCTGCCGGCCGAGCAGGCTGCGCGCTTGAACGCCTGGCTCAACGAGATCGGCGCGTCCGCGGACATGAAGCCTGCGCTTGTCACCAGCGGCTCGGTTGCCGGCAAGGGCAGCGCCAAGGATGCACAGGACTTCGTCGCGGCCGACACCCGCAAGTGGAAGGAACTGGCGAAGAAGTCGAAGCTCGACCTCGAATGACTTGGCGATGCCCCATACGCCACCCGGCGTATTGGTCGGCACCGCTGTAGTCCGGACACTCTCTCCATCGTCGGCAAACAGGCTGGCGAACGGTTCTTAAACACCCAGGAGAAGAGTCACATGCAACGTCGTTTCACCCTCAAGGCGCTGACAGCCAGCGTCGCGCTCGCCGCCCTCGGCACGGCTCCCGCCTTTGCCGCCGACACCATCAAGGTCGGTGTGCTGCACTCGCTGTCGGGCACGATGGCGATCTCCGAAACCGTGCTCAAGGACACGGTGCTGATGGCCATCGAGGACATCAACAAGAAGGGCGGCGTGATGGGCAAGCAGCTCGAACCCGTGATCGTCGACCCGGCCTCCAACTGGCCGCTGTTTGCCGAGAAGACCAAGCAGCTGCTCGGCCAGGACAAGGTGGCGGTGATCTTCGGTTGCTGGACGTCGGTGTCGCGCAAGTCGGTGCTGCCGGTGGTCGAGGAAATGAACGGCCTGCTGTTTTACCCGGTGCAGTACGAGGGTGAAGAGCTGTCGAAGAACGTGTTCTACACGGGTGCGGCACCCAACCAGCAGGCCATTCCGGCTGTCGACTACCTGATGAGCAAGGAAGGCGGCGGCGCCAAGCGCTGGGTGCTGCTGGGCACCGACTATGTGTACCCGCGCACCACCAACAAGATCCTGCGCGCCTACTTGAAGAGCAAGGGCGTGAAGGACACCGACATCGACGAGAAGTACACCCCCTTCGGCCACAGCGATTACCAGACCATCGTCGCCGACATCAAGAAGTTCTCGGCCGGCGGCAAGACGGCGGTGGTGTCGACCATCAACGGCGACTCCAACGTGCCCTTCTACAAGGAACTGGGCAACGCCGGCCTGAAGGCCAAGGACGTGCCGGTCGTTGCCTTCTCGGTGGGTGAAGAAGAGCTGCGCGGCGTGGACACCAAGCCGCTGGTGGGCCACCTGGCCGCATGGAACTACTTCATGTCGATCAAGAACCCGACCAACACCGCTTTCATCAAGCAGTGGAGCGACTACGCCAAGGCCAACAAGATCCCTGGCCACATGGACAAGCCACTGACCAACGACCCGATGGAAGCCACCTGGATCGGCATCCACATGTGGAAGCAGGCCGTCGAGAAGGCCAAGTCGACCGACACCGACAAGGTGATCGCCGCCATGGCCGGCCAGACCTTCAACGCACCGTCGGGCATCGTCTCGAAGATGGACGAGAAGAACCACCACCTGCACAAGAGCGTGTTCATCGGCGAGATCAAGGCCGACGGCCAATTCAACGTGGTGTGGAAGACGCCGGGCCCGGTCAAGGCCAAGCCGTGGAGCCCGTACATCGAAGGCAACGACAAGAAGCCCGACCAGCCTGCCGGCAAGTCGATGTAAGTTGGCTCGCCCCCCGGATGCGGCGCACTGCGTGTCGCCTCCTCCCACCCCCTACCGGGGGCAACACCTGCGGCCCGGCGAAGCCGGTTCCGCGGTGTTCCTGGTTCAGCCCATAGAGAGATTGCTGTGCAGTTACACATGCGCTTCCTTCATGCGTGCGCGGCGGTTTCGCTTGCGCTTGCCGCGGTTTCGTCCGCGCACGCGCTGAGCTCCGAAGAAGCCCGCGCCATCGCCTCGGGCGACACCGAGGCCCGCATCGCCGCGCTCGACAAGGCGGTGCTTACCGCCGACGAGAAGACGGCGGCCTTCATTCAGGCGATGGCCGACGACGCGGTCAAGTACACCGCGGACAAGGTCTTCGTCATCAAGGACGACAAGGGTTATGACCCGGTCACCGGCATCGAGCTGAAGGTGCCCGACGACGCCGAGGATGTCGTCAACAACAACCTGATGCGCGGTGCCTTCGACGCCGCGCAGGCCGTGCTGCGGCTCACCAGCAAGGACGACAAGGTGCGTGCCGAAGCGGCGCAGGGCCTGCTCAAGGAGCCCAGCGAATCGCGCCTGCCGGCGGTGGAAAAGGCACTGGCCGCCGAGACGGATCCGTCGATCAAGGCCCAGCTCGAACTGGTGCGTGCCGCATCGATGCTCAACAGCGCAGACGCCGCCAAACGCATTGCGGCGGCCAAGGCTTTGGGCGAGCGCAAGAGCCCCGACACCAAACTTCTGCTCAATCAGCGGCTGGCCGACGAGACCGATGCCGGCGTGAAGACCGCGATTCTGGCTTCGGTGGCGAGCATCGACGGTGCGCTGGTCTGGGGCGATCGCATCAACGCGATCTTCAGCGGCATCAGCCTGGGCTCGGTGCTGCTGCTGGCCGCACTCGGCCTGGCCATCACCTATGGGCTGATGGGTGTGATCAACATGGCGCATGGCGAGCTGATGATGATCGGCGCCTATGCCACCTACGTCATGCAGACGCTGTTCCAGAAGTACCTGCCGGAGGCTGCCTTCGGTTGGTACCTGGTGGCTGCCATCCCCGTGTCCTTCATGGCGTCTGCGCTGGTCGGTGCCGTGCTCGAACGCGGCGTGATCCGCTTCCTGTACGGCCGGCCGCTGGAAACGCTGCTCGCGACCTGGGGCATCAGCCTGATGCTTCAACAACTGGTGCGCACGCTCTTTGGCGCGCAGAACGTCGGCGTGGAGAACCCCGGCTGGATGAGCGGCGGCTTCACCATGCTGAGCAACGTGACGCTGCCCTGGAACCGCATCGGCATCGTCGTCTTCGCGGTGCTGGTGCTGCTGGCGATGGGTTGGCTCATCGGCCGCACGCGGCTCGGCCTGTTCGTGCGTGGTGTGACGCAGAACCGGCCCATCGCCTCGTGCATGGGCGTGAACACCGCGCGCATCGATACCTACGCCTTCGCGCTGGGCTCAGGCATTGCCGGCCTGGCGGGCTGCGCGCTGAGCCAGATCGGCAACGTCGGCCCCGACCTCGGCCAGAGCTACATCGTCGACTCGTTCATGGTGGTGGTGATGGGTGGCGTCGGCCAGCTCGCTGGCACCGTCTACGCCGCGATGGGGCTTGGCATCCTGAACAAGTTCATCGAAGGCTGGGCCGGCGCGGTGCTCGCGAAGATCGCGGTGCTGGTCTTCATCATCATCTTCATCCAGAAGCGGCCGCAGGGCATCTTCGCGATGAAGGGCCGGAGCGCAGAAGCATGAGCAAGGTTGTTCTTCCCACCAAGGGTCCATTGCTGACTGGCAAGGGCTGGACCGTCTTTTTCGTCGCGCTGATCGTCGTGTGCGCCGTGGCGCCCATGCTCAACCTGCTGGTGCCGCGCGAGAGCATGTTCTACATGAGCGACTATGCGGTGGCGCTGGTCGGCAAGATCATGTGCTACGCCATCTGCGCGCTGGCCATGGACCTGATCTGGGGCTACACCGGCATTCTGTCGCTCGGCCACGGCATGTTCTTCGCGCTGGGCGGCTACATGATGGGCATGTACCTCATGCGCCAGATCGGCCGCGACGGCAACTACAAGAGCGACCTGCCGGACTTCATGGTGTTCCTCGACTGGAAGACGCTGCCCTGGCACTGGACCTTCAGCGACAGTTTCGTCATGACCTTGATCCTGATCGTCGTGGTACCCGGCCTGATCGCCTTCGTGTTCGGCTTCTTCGCCTTCCGTTCGCGCATCAAGGGCGTGTACTTCTCGATCATCACGCAGGCCATGACTTTCGCCGCAATGCTGCTGTTCTTCCGCAACGAGACAGGCTTCGGCGGCAACAACGGCTTCACCGACTTCAAGCGCATCCTCGGCATCCCGATCGCGACGCAGGAGATGCGCATGACGCTGTTCGCGCTCACCGGCGCAACGCTGCTGGGCTTCTTCCTGTTCAGCAAGTGGCTCATCGGCAGCAAGTTCGGACGGGTGCTGCAGGCCATCCGCGACGCGGAGACGCGCGTGATGTTCTCGGGCTACAACCCGCTGCCGTACAAGCTCACGATCTGGGTCATCTCTGCCATCATGTGCGGCGTGGCCGGCGCGCTGTATGTGCCGCAGGTCGGCATCATCAACCCGAGCGAGATGAGCGCGGCCAACTCGATCGAGATCGCGGTGTGGGCCGCCGTCGGCGGGCGCGCAACGCTCATTGGCCCGATCATCGGCGCCTTCATCGTCAACGGCGCGAAGAGCTGGCTGACGGTGGCCTACCCCGAGTACTGGCTCTACTTTTTGGGCGCGCTGTTCATCGCCGTCACGCTGTTCTTGCCGAACGGCATCGTCGGGCTGGTGCGCAAGTGGCGGTCGAAGGGCAAGAACACGTTGAGCGATGGTCGCCTGGAAGCCCAGCGCGCGCTGGCCGCATCCGAAGGCGTGGAACCGAGCGCTCTGCCACCGATCGCTGTCGAGCCGAAGGGAGCCCGCGCATGACCCCCGACCTGATGGAATCCGGCGCCCAGCGCACGGCGCGTGCCCACGGCCTGCCGTACCCCGGCGGCAGCACCGAATCCGGTGGCCGTGCCGCCGACTTCGGCCGGCATGCGACGCCAGGCGAAGTCGACATCACGCACGGTCGCATCCTCTACCTGGAGGACGTGTGCGTGAGCTTCGACGGCTTCAAGGCGATCAACAAGCTCAGCCTGGACATCGCGCCCGGCGAGCTGCGCTGCATCATCGGCCCGAACGGCGCCGGCAAGACCACGATGATGGACATCATCACCGGCAAGACACGGCCTGACAGCGGCACCGTGTTCTTCGGCAGCACCATCGACCTGCTGCGCCACAAGGAAGCCGAGATCGCCCAACTGGGCATCGGCCGCAAGTTCCAGAAGCCGACCGTGTTCGAGCAACTCACCGTGTTCGAGAACCTCGAGCTCGCCCTGAAGACCGACAAGGGCGTGAAGCGCTCGATGCTGTTCAAGCTCGATTCGGCGCAGAGCGACCGGCTGGCCGAGATCATCGAGACGATTCACCTGGCCGACAGCGTGTCGCGCATGGCAGGCAACCTGAGCCACGGCCAGAAGCAGTGGCTGGAGATCGGCATGCTGCTGATGCAGGACCCGAAGCTGCTGCTGCTCGACGAACCCGTGGCCGGCATGACCGACGAGGAAACGGCGCGGACGGCGGAACTGTTCCTTACGCTGAAGGGCAAGCACTCGCTGATGGTGGTGGAGCACGACATGAGCTTCATCCGCACGATCTCGGAGATCGTGACGGTGCTGTGCGACGGCTCTGTTCTGGCGCAAGGCACGTTGGATGAGGTGCAGGCGGATGAGCGGGTGATCGAGGTTTATCTTGGGCGTTGAATTGCGCCACCCCAAGCCCGGCAGGCGGTGCGGGCCGGGCGATCCCCTCTGCGCCGCTGAGGAGTGCAGCCTGTCGCGGACCAGGGCTCGCGATTGTCTGAGCGCAGCGAGTTTGAGCGAGACCCCGCGAAAGGCGAGCACCGCAAGGCAGCCCGAAGGGCCGGCGCAGTGGGGTCGTCTGGCCCGTGCCGCCTGCCGGGCGCCCACCCACGGGACGCAAAACCCAAGCTGACCAAGGAACAAAGAATGCTCACAGTCAAGAACATCCACCAGTACTACGGCGGCTCCCACATCCTGCGCGACGTGAGCTTCACCGCCACGCTCGGCAAGGTCACCGTGCTGCTCGGCCGCAACGGCGTCGGCAAGACCACGCTGCTCAAGTCGCTGATGGGCCTGGTGCCGATCAAGAGCGGCAGCATCGAATTCGACGGCCAGCCGATCCAGAAGCAGACGCCCTACGAGCGTGCCCGCGCCGGCATGGGCTTCGTGCCGCAGGGCCGCGAGATCTTCGCGCGGCTGACGGTGGAGGAGAACCTGCGCATGGGCCTGGCGTACAAGAGCGGCAGCACGCCGATTCCGGCCGAGCTGTTCGAGCTGTTCCCGATCCTCAAACAGTTCATGAACCGCCGCGGCGGCGATCTTTCCGGCGGGCAGCAGCAGCAGCTGGCCATCGCCCGCGCGCTTGCGCCCAAGCCCAAGCTGCTGATCCTCGACGAGCCGACCGAAGGCATCCAGCCGAGCATCATCAAGGACATCGGCCGTGTCATCCGCATGCTGGCCGACCGCGGCGACATGGCGATCGTGCTGTGCGAGCAGTACTACGACTTCGCGCAGGAGCTGGCCGACGACTACCTCGTGATGGAGCGTGGCGAAGTCATCGCGCGCGGCCTGGGCAAGGACATGGAAGCCAACGGCGTCCGGCAGCTCGTCGCCATCTGATCGTCGGCTGGCAGGCCTGTCCGGGGCGGTGCATCCCAAACTGACAAAACCGTCATTCAGCCGACAGCGTGCAGTCGGCGCCGGGTCCCTAGAGTGCATCCACCATGGACCGATCCGATGCACCTGTGCGCCTTTTTTTCGCCACACCCAGACTGACGGCGCTGGCCCTGGCCGCGTTGCTCGCTGGCTGTGCAGTCGGCCCAGACTATGTCCGACCTACGGTGGAGGTACCGGCGGCCTACAAGGAAGACAGCGGCTGGAAGCCCGCCACACCGCAGCTCGTCGACGCCTCCCGGCCCTGGTGGGATCTCTACGGCGATCCGACGCTGAGCGCGTTGATGGCGCAGGCGAACCGGGCGAACCAGAGCATCAAGCAGTCCGAGGCCGCCTACCGCCAGGCGCGTGCCATTGCCGATGCGGCGCGTGCCGGCTTCTGGCCGACGGTGGGGCTCAATGGCGGTGCCAAGCGCGCGAAGACCAACACCGACGGCATCAAGCTGGGCGACAACTACAGCCTCGGTTTTTCCGCAAGCTGGGAGCCGGATGTGTGGGGCGCCGTACGACGCGCGGTCGAGGCCGACGATGCCGGCACGCAGGCCAGTGCGGCCGACCTGGCGGCGGCCAAGCTGAGCATCCAGTCGACGCTGGCGCAGGACTATCTGCAACTGCGCGTGACCGACCTGCAGCGCCGCCTCTATGCGGCCACCACCGATGCCTATGCGAAGTCGCTGGCGCTCACCCAGCACCAGTACGCGGCCGGTGTGGCGCTGCGTTCGGACGTGGCGCTGGCTGAAAGCCAGCTTGCCTCTGCCCAGGCCCAGGCGGTCGATCTCGACGCGACGCGCAACCAGCTTGAACACGCCATCGCGGTACTGACCGGCCAGCCGCCGTCGACCTTTGCGCTCGCGCCGCTGGACGCGACAAGCGACGCCACGCTGGCGAACATTCCCGTGATCCCGGCCGGCGTGCCTTCCACGCTGCTGGAACGCCGGCCCGACATCGCGGGCGCCGAGCGCCGTGTGCTGGCGGCCAATGCCAACATCGGCGTGGCGCAGGCGGCCTTTTTCCCGGAACTCGTGCTGAGTGCGAGCGGCGGCTTCAGCAGCGGGAGGATCGGCGCGTTGTTCAACACGCCTAGCCGCGTGTTCTCCCTCGGTGGGACCCTGGCCCAGACGCTCTTCGACGGCGGGCTTCGCCGCGCGCACAGCGACCAGGCCATCGCCACCTACGACGCGACCGTGGCCCAGTACAAGGAAACCGTGCTGGCCGCTTTCCAGCAGGTCGAGGACGACCTTTCCACGCTGCGGGTGCTCGAAGGCGAATCGACGCTGCAGGCGCGAGCGGTGGCCGCATCGCAGCTGTCGGAACGGCTTGCGCTGAGCCAGTACCGTGCAGGCACCTCGAGCTACCTGAACGTGGTGACGGCGCAGGCGCAGTCGCTGTCGAACCAGCGCAGCGCGGCCCAGCTTCTGGGGCGGCGGCTCAGTGCCAGCGTCTCGCTGATCGCGGCCACTGGCGGCGGCTGGCACGCGAACGATCTCGCCACCGCCCCGGACGCCGCTGCCTCCTCTTTCTCCTCCTCTCAACCCCCCGTGCCGCAGCAGGCCGCTGCCGACCTGCACGCCCGCGCCGGAAGCTGATGCCATGACCACGACGAACCCCTTCCTTCAACGCCGCACCCGATGGATCGCCGGTGCCGCCTTCCTGGTGGTGTGCGGCGGCGTGGCCTGGTCGCTCCACCGGCCGGCCCGTGCCGCAGCACCTGAGGCCGCAGCGAAACCGCCGCCGGTGCAGGTGACGACGACCCGTGTCAAGCAGCAGGACGTGCAGGTCTACAGGGCCGGCATCGGCACGGTGAACTCGATGGCCACCGTCACGGTGAAGGCGCGCATCGACGGCCAGCTCGACAAGGTCGGCTTCACCGAAGGGCAGGACGTGAAGGCGGGTCAGTTGCTGGCCCAGCTCGACCCACGCACGCTGCAGGCGCAGCTCGCGCAGTCGCAGGCCGCCCGTGCCAAGGACCAGGCGCAGCTTGCCAACGCGCAGGCCGACCTGCAGCGCTACACCACGCTGATCGCGCAGGATGCGGCGACCCAGCAGCAGCTCGACACCCAGAAGGCCTTGGTCGCCCAGCTCGCGGCGGCCGTGCAGACCGACAGCGCAGCAGTGCAGTACGCCCAGGTACAGCTGAGCTTCACCCGCATCGTCTCGCCCATCGACGGCCGCGCGGGCGCGCGGCTGGTCGACCCCGGCAACATCGTGCACGCCGCCGACACCGGCGGGCTGGTCGTGATCAACCAGATCGATCCGATTGCCGTGCAGTTCACGCTGCCCGAGGACGCGGTGCAGGACATCCACCGCGCGCAGCAGCAGGGCACCCAGCCGCTCGGCGTGGTGGCGTACGACCGCAGCGGCACCGAAGTGCTCGGTACCGGCAAGCTGATCCTGTTGAACAACCAGATCGACACCACGACCGGCACCGTGCAGCTCAAGGGCAGCTTCGCCAACCCCACGCGCGCGCTGTGGCCCGGCCAGTTCGTCAACGTGCGGCTGCAACTTGGCCTGCGCCACAACGCGCTCACCGTGCCGGCCGCTGCCGTGCAGCGCGGCCAGGACGCGACCTATGTGTGGACGGTGAGCGACGACGGCACCGTGGCCAGCACGCCGGTGCACGTGGTGCAGATCGCCGATGGCACCGCCGTGATCGACAAGGGCCTGACCGGTGGCCAGCGCGTGGTGGTCGACGGGCAGTACAAATTGCGCCCGGGTGCGCACATTGCCGAGCCTGCCAGGCCTGCAAGCGGGAGCGCCAATTGAGCATTTCCGCTGCCTTCATCAAGCGTCCCATTGGCACCACGCTGCTGGCGATCGCCATCCTGTTGGTCGGCGCGGCGGTGTTTCCATTGCTGCCGGTGGCGCCGTTGCCGCAGGTCGACTTCCCGACCATCCAGGTGTCGGCGTCTTTGCCAGGGGCCAGCCCAGAAACCATGGCGTCGAACGTGGCGCAGCCGCTGGAGCGCCAGTTCTCTCTGATCGCCGGGCTGTCGCAGATGACCTCGACCAGCGGCCTTGGCTCGACCCAGGTCACGCTGCAGTTCGACCTCGATCGCAGCATCGACGCGGCGGCGCTGGACGTGCAGGCCGCCATCAACGCGTCGAGCGGCCAGTTGCCGGCCAATCTGCCGAGCCCGCCGACCTTCCGCAAGGTGAACCCGGCCGATTCGCCGATCCTGATCCTGGCGGTGCAATCGAAGACGCTGCCACTGACCGAGGTCAACGACTATGCGGACAACATCCTCGCGCAGCAGATCTCGCAGATCTCCGGTGTGGGTCTGGTCAACATCGGCGGCGTGCAGAAACCCGCGGTACGGGTGCAGCTCGACCCGGCCAAGCTCGCCGCGCTGAACCTGAGCCTGGAAGACGTGCGCACCGTGCTGTCCTCGGCCACGGTCAACGCACCCAAGGGCACGATCGACGGGCAGAACCAGAGCTTCACCGTCTACACCAACGACCAGCTGCTCAAGGCCGGTCCATGGAACGACGTGATCCTGGCCTACCGCAACGGCGCGCCGATCCGGGTGCGTGACCTGGGTGTGGCGGTGGACGGTCCCGAGAACGCGAAGATCGCCGGCTGGGCCTATGCGGGCGCCGCGGCGCCGGCTGGCAACACCGTGCAGAACGGCCGCTCCATCGTGCTGGCCATCACCAAGCAGCCGGGCGCCAACGTGATCGACACGGTCGACCGCATCAACGCCGCGCTGCCCCGCCTCAAGGCCTCGATCCCGCCAACGGTGGAGGTCAATGCCATCATCGACCGCACCGAGACCATCCGCGCATCGGTCAAGGATGTGGAATTCACGCTGCTGCTGACCATCGCCCTGGTGGTGATGGTGATCTTCCTGTTCCTGCGCAACGTGCCGGCCACGCTGATCCCGAGCGTGACGGTGCCGCTGGCGCTGCTGGGCACCGTGGCCGTGATGTACCTGGTCGGCTACAGCCTGGACAACCTGTCGCTGATGGCGCTGACCATCGCGGTCGGCTTCGTGGTGGACGATGCCATCGTGATGCTGGAGAACATCTACCGCTACGTGGAAGAGGGCATGAGCCCGATGGAGGCCGCATACAAGGGCGCGAGCGAGATCGGCTTCACCATCATCTCGATTTCCGTATCGCTGGTGGCGGTGTTCATTCCACTGCTGCTGATGGGCGGCATCGTCGGGCGGCTGTTCCGCGAGTTCGCAGTCACGGTCACGCTGACCATCGTGGTGTCGGTGGTGATCTCGCTGACGCTCACGCCGATGCTGTGCTCGCGCTTCCTGAAGAACGAGCATGCCCGCCAGCACGGCCGCATGTACCAGCTGTTCGAACGCGGCTTCGACAAAATGCTGGGCGGCTACAAGCGCGGCCTGCATGTCGTGCTCGACCACCAGTTCCTCACGCTGTGCGCGTTCATCGCCACGGTGGCGGCCACCGCTTTCCTGTTCGTGGTCATTCCCAAGGGTTTCTTTCCGCAGCAGGACACCGGCTTCATCTCGGGCTTCGCCGAATCGGCGCAGGACACGTCCTTCTCGTCGATGAACGCCCGCATGATCGCGCTGGCCGACGTGGTGCGGCGCGACCCCGATGTGACGGGCTTTGGCATGAACGGCAGCTCGTCGACCTTCAACACCGGCAGCTTCTTCATCAGCCTGAAGCCCAAGGAAGAGGGCCGCACGGCCACTGCCGACGAAATCATCGCGCGGCTGCGCCCGCAGCTCGCCCGGGTGCAGGGCGTGAACCTGTTCCTGCAGGCGGGCCAGGACATCCGCGTGGGCGGACGGTCGTCGCGCACGCAGTACCAGTACACGGTCACGGACTCCAACCTCGACGAGCTCAACACCTGGGCGCCCAAGCTGCTGCAACGCTTTCGTCAGCTGCCCGAGCTGACCGACCTGGCGTCCGACCAGCAGAACGCAGCGGCCTCGGCCGTGCTGACGATCGACCGCGACCGGGCGTCGAGCTTTGGCATCACGCCGTCGACCATCGACGCTACGCTCTACGACGCCATCGGCCAGCGGCAGGTGGCGCAGTACTTCACGCAGCTCAACAGCTACCACGTGGTGATGGAGGTGACGCCCGCGCTGCAGCAGGATCCGTCGCTCTTTGGCAGGCTCTACCTGAACTCGCCATTGACCGGCCAGCAGGTGCCGCTGTCGACCTTCGTGAAGGTCGACACCAGCAAGACCGCCTACCTGGCGATCAACCACCAGGGCCAGTTCCCGGCGGTGACGATCTCGTTCAACCTGGCGCCGGGCCATGCGCTGGGCGAAGCGGTCGACGCCATCAACAAGGCGCAGGCCGACATGGGCCTGCCGCAGTCGCTCACCGGCGCGTTCCAGGGCACGGCGCAGGCCTTCCGCGATTCACTGTCTTCGCAGCCGTACCTGATCCTGGCGGCGCTGGTGGCGGTGTATATCGTGCTGGGCCTGCTCTACGAGAGCTACATCCATCCGCTGACGATTCTCTCCACGCTGCCCTCGGCCGGGGTGGGTGCGCTGCTGATCCTGATGGCCGGCGGCTACGATCTGAGCGTGATCGCGCTGATCGGCATCATCCTGCTGATTGGCATCGTCAAGAAGAACGGCATCATGATGATCGACTTTGCGCTCAAGGCCGAGCGCGAGCAGGGCATGGCGCCGCAGGAGGCGATCTACCAGGCCTGCCTGCTGCGCTTCCGGCCGATCATGATGACGACCATGTGCGCGCTGCTGTCGGGCCTGCCGTTGATGCTGGGCCACGGCTCGGGCTCCGAGTTGCGTCGGCCCCTGGGCTACGCGATGGTCGGCGGTCTGATACTGTCGCAGGCACTCACTCTGTTCACGACACCCGTGGTCTACCTTTACCTCGATCGCGCCCACTACTGGTACCAGCGCCGCAAGGAGGCCCGTGCGGCCCGCAAGGCGGCGCGCCTGCACGGCACCCCCGCCGCCGCTCCATGAAGATCCTGATCGTCGAGGACGAGCTCAAGACCGCCGACTACCTGCACAAGGGGTTGACCGAGCAGGGTTGCGCGGTCGACATGGCCCACAACGGCCTGGACGGTCAGCACCTGGCGATGCAGCACGACTACGACGTGATCGTGCTCGACGCGATGCTGCCTGGCCTCGACGGTTTTTCGGTGCTGCGGTCGCTGCGCACGCTCAAGCAGACGCCGGTGATCATGCTGACGGCACGCGACAGCGTGGAGGACCGCATCAAGGGCCTGCACGACGGTGCCGACGACTACCTGATCAAGCCCTTCTCCTTCCTTGAACTGCTCGCGCGGCTGCAGGCGCTCAACCGGCGCGGGCGCACGCAGGAACCGATGCAGTTGCGCATCGCCAACCTGCAGATCGACCTGCTGAGCCGCAAGGCCGCTCGTGGCGGCATACGCATCGACCTCACAGCCAAGGAGTTCGCGCTGCTGGCCGTGCTGGCGCGGCGCCAGGGTGAAATCCTGTCGAAGACGGCCATCGCCGAGCTGGTCTGGGACATGAACTTCGACAGCAACACGAACGTGGTCGAGGTGGCGATCAAGCGGCTGCGCGACAAGATCGACGTGCCCTTCAGCGCCGGGTCGCCCAAGCTGCTGCACACGATCCGCGGCATGGGCTACGTGATGGAAGTGCGCGCGGAGGAGGGGCCGCCGGCGTGAGGCGATCGATCACCACGCGTCTGGTGCTCATGTTCGCTGCGGCGGCGCTGGCGACCTTTGCGCTCATTGGTGCGGCGCTGCAGGGCGTGCTCGCGCGCGAGCTGGAACGCCACCAGCACGATGAACTCGCCACCACGCTCAAGGGCCTGCAGTACTGGATCCAGACGATCGGCACGCCCGAACGCTGGACCCGGGTGCAGGCCCGCATGGACGCGCTCACGCCCGAGGACGGCAGCCTGCGCTTCTGGGTGCTGAGCGACGATCCGCGCTTCCAGTACGGCAAGGGGTTGGCCGAGATCGACGGTCTGGTGCGCGAGGCCGACGGGCACGGCAGCAACGTCATGCTGCCCGGCCAGGACCGGCCGTTCCGCACGCTGTCGGTGCGCATTCCCCCCTTCGAGAGCCGGCCCGCCGTGCGGCTGGTCGTCGGCCGCAACTCCGAGCCCTATGCCCGAACGCGCGAAACCTTCCTCACGGCCCTTGTCGCGCTGGGGTTGGGTGCGATGCTGGTGGTGGCGTTTGCCGGCTACTGGATCGCGCGGGTCGGCCTGCGGCCTCTGCAGCAACTGTCGCAGGAGGCCCAGGCACTGCGGCCCAAGACGCTCTCGCAGCGGCTGCAGGCCGAGGCGCTGCCGGTCGAGCTGTCGGCGCTGGCCGAAGCCTTCAACGGCGCACTCGCGCGGCTCGAACAGGCCTATGCCCAGCTCGAGGCCTTCAATGCCGACGTCGCGCACGAGCTGCGCACGCCGCTGGCCAACCTGATCGGCGGCACCCAGGTGGCGCTGTCGCGCCCGCGTGCTGCGCCGGAACTGCAGGAGGTGCTGGCCTCGAACCTCGAGGACCTGGAGCGGCTGCGTTCCATCGTCAACGACATGCTGTTCCTCGCGCGCGCCGACCGGGGCGAGGTCGCCACCGGGCTCATGCTCACGCCGGTGGCCGAGGAAGTGCGCAAGACCATCGAGTTCTTCGAATTCGTTCTCGACGAGACCGGTGGGCAGGTGCGCGTCGAAGGCGACCTGACAGCGCAGGCGCAGCTCGAGCGCGCGCTGTTCCGCCGGGCGCTGTCGAACCTGCTGCAGAACGCGATCGAGCATTCCGGCCCCGGCACCGTGGTGACGGTGACGCTGCGCGAGGAGGCCGACGGCACCTGGATCCGCGTGTCCAACCCCGGCGCGCCGATCGGCGACGATCACCTGCCGCACCTCTTCGACCGCTTCTACCGGGTTGACGAAGCACGCCGTGGGCAGGGCGAGCACCACGGCCATGGCCTGGGTCTGGCGATCGTCAAGGCGGTGGCCGCCATGCATGGCGGGCGGGTCGGCGCGGCGAGTGCCGACGGGATCAACACCTTCGGTTTCAGCGTTTCGGCAGGGATGGCGACACGGGAAGACTGAGCCGACTGCAGTCTGGTGCTGCCCGTGGTACGGTCGCGGTATCAGGGTAATCACCCATTCGCCAGCCATTGCACATTCGATGAATCCCGCCAGCGCTTCCACGCCCGTCCCGCCAGGCTCTTCGGGCCCCACGGCGTCCTCCTCGCCCTTGTCGCCCGTGACCGACGCCGAGCGCGACCGCACCCTGATCAAGGCCGTGCTGGCCCTGGGCGTCGGCGGCTTCGCCATCGGCACGGGCGAATTCGTCATCATGGGTCTGCTGCCCGAGGTCGCGCGCGACATCGGCGTGAGCATTCCGCAGGCGGGCCACGTGATCAGCGCCTACGCGCTGGGCGTCGTCATCGGCGCGCCTGTGCTCGCGGTGCTGGCCGCCGGGTGGCATCGGCGAGCGCTGCTGATCGCGCTGATCGCCTTTTTCGCCGTCGGCAACTTTGCCAGCGCGCTGGCGCCGGGCTACCTGTCGCTGAACCTGCTGCGCTTTGCGACCGGGCTGCCGCACGGCACTTACTTCGGCGTGGCCGCGCTGGTGGCTGCCACGCTGGCACCTCCCGGGCGCCGGGCGCGCGCGGTCGGCATGGTGATGCTCGGGCTCACGGGCGCCACGCTCGTGGGCGTGCCGATCGCGGCCTGGCTCGGCCAGCTCTTCGGCTGGCGCGCGGCCTTCGTCTTCGTCGGCCTGATCGCGGCGCTGGCCATTGTGCTGCTGCACCGTGCCATTCCCGACATGCCGGCGGCTGCTGGCGCCAGCCCGATGCGCGAACTGGGTGCCTTCAAGCGCAAGCAGGTCTGGCTCACGCTGGGCATCGCGGCCATCGGCTTTGGCGGCATGTTCTCGGTGTTCAGCTACATCAAGCCGACGCTCACCGAAGTCACGGGCCTGGCGGTGGGCGGCGTGCCGGTCGTGCTGGCGCTGTTCGGCCTGGGCATGGTGGTGGGCAACCTGATCGGATCGCGCCTGGCCGACAAGTCGTTGATGCGCACCATCGGCGGCCTGCTGCTGTATGCGGTGGTGGTGCTCACGGCCTTCAGCTTCAGCGCGCACTACCTCGTGCCCATGGGCATCAATGTGTTCCTGATCGGCACCACGGTGGCCATCGGCCCGGCGCTGCAGATCCGCCTGATGGACGTCGCCGGAGACGCGCAGACGCTGGCCGCCGCGCTCAACCATTCGGCCTTCAACATGGCCAATGCGCTGGGCGCCTGGCTCGGCGGCATGGCCATCAGCGCCGGCCTGGGCTGGACGTCGACCGGCTGGGTCGGCGCGCTGCTGGCGGTCGCCGGTTTCGGCATCTTCTGGTGGTCGCTCTCGGCGCAGCGCCGGTCGCTGCGGGTGGCGGCGGGGCGCGCCTGAACTGGCGTTCAGTGCTGCAGGATCTTTGAGAGAAACTGCTGCGCGCGGTCGGAGCGCGCGGCGGTGTTGCCGAAGAACTCTTCCTTGGCGCAGTCTTCCACGATGCTGCCGCCATCCATGAAGATCACGCGATTCGCCACCTTGCGGGCAAAGCCCATCTCATGGGTGACGCACATCATCGTCATGCCGTCGCGGGCCAGGCTCACCATGACGTCGAGCACCTCGGTGACCATCTCCGGGTCGAGCGCGGAGGTCGGCTCGTCGAACAGCATGGCAATGGGGTCCATCGCCAGCGCCCGGGCGATGGCGACGCGCTGCTGCTGACCGCCCGAGAGCTGCGACGGGTACTTGTGCGCATGCGCCTGCATGCCCACGCGTTCGAGCAAGGCAAGCGACTTGTCGCGCGCCTGCGAGGCCGAGCGCTTCAACACCTTGCGTTGCGCCAGCGACAGGTTCTGCTCGATCGACAGGTGCGGGAACAGCTCGAAGTGCTGGAACACCATGCCCACGCGTGCGCGCAGCGCATTGAGGTCGATCTTCGGGTCGCCGACCGACACGCCATCGACCTTGATGATGCCCTTCTGAAAGGGCTCCAGCGCGTTCACGCACTTGATGAGCGTCGACTTGCCCGAGCCTGACGGGCCGCACACCACGACCACCTCGCCCTTGCGGATGGTGGTGGTGCAGCCGGTCAGGACGCGGAAGTCGCCATACCATTTGCTCACCTGTTGAATCTCGATCACGCGCGGGCTCCTTGGAAGAATGCTGAAGAGGGAAGAGGTCAGAGAAAGCGGTCGATGCGAAACGGCCGCAGGTCGACGTCGGCGTGGCCGTGCACCATCAGTTGGGTGACGAGCCAGGCCGCGATCGGTGCGAGCGTGTAGCCGTTGGAAGTGACCGCGTTGTAGAAGCCCGGCACGCCCGGCACGTCGCCCAGGATCGGCGCGCCGTCGATGTTCACGTTCATGCCGGCCCAGCTGCGCACCATGTGCAGGCCACTGACGGCCGGCAGCACGCCGCGCGCTACCCACAGGCTGCCCTCGATGCTCGCGCGTTCGGCGCGGTTCAGGCGCATGCCTGCATCGAAGGCGGCCGTCCAGCCGCCTCCGATGATCAGGCCTCCGCTGGCCGCCTGCTTGAGGCTCAGGTGGCGGTCGGCATGCGCAATCAGGTGATCGACCAGCGGTGGGGCGGGTTCGGTCACGATCATCTGCAGCGGTGCCCCCTTCACCGGAATGCGCACGCCGAGCATGTCGCCCACGGTGCTCGACCAGGCGCCGCTCGCGTTCACGATGCGGCCGGCGCGGATCGGTCCGCGCGAGGTCTGCACCAGGAACCCGGCCGCGTTGCCCGGCAGCCGTTCGATGGCCGTCACATTGCAGCCTCGCTCGAAGCGTGCACCGCGTCGCGCGGCGCGCGCCGCCACCGCATAAGTGGCGCGCAGTGGGTTGATCTTGCCTTCCATCGGGCAGAGTTCGGCGCCCAGCAAGGCGCCCGACAGCGCGGGTGAAAGCCGGCGCAGTTCGGCGCCGTCGATCACGTGCGCGTCGATGCCGCGGCTGCGCTCGAGCGCAGCCTTGGCTTCGATGAAGCGCATGCCAGCCTCGCTGTCGGCAACCATCAGCCCACCGGTGATCTTGATCTCCAGGTCTTCGCCGCAGTCGGCTTCGATCTCCTGCCACAGGCGCACCGACATCGGCCCAAGCGGCAGCGTGTCCGCCGCCGGGCCGCCGCCCTGCTGCGCCTTGGCGCCGAAGTCGAAGGACAGCAACTGCACGTGCAGGCTGCCCGCGTTGGCGCCGGAGGCCTGCAGGTTGAGTTCGTCGCGGTCGATCACCATCACGTCCTGGTCGGCCTTCGAGAGGTAGTAGCCCAGGCAGGCACCGAGCACGCCCGCGCCGATCACCACGACGTCGGCCTGCTGCGCTGCAGGCAGTGCGCCGTGCACGACGGGGCGTGCCAGGTTGGGGGTGATGGCCGGCTTGTGGCCGCCCCACTCGGGCTTCTCGAAACCGAGGGCACCCGCGGGCACCGGGCGTGCGGGCGGGCGAGGAGCGAAGTACTGGTCGGGCTCCGGTGCACGCCCCGTCATCTCGCCGACCAGGCGTGCGGCTGTCACCGCACAGTAGCGGCCCTGGCAGCGGCCCATGCCCAGGCGCGTGTTGCGCTTGAGCGCGGCCAGCGTGTCGCGGCCGGCACGGATCTGCGCCCGCACTGATCCGAAGGTGATGTCTTCGCAGCGGCACAGCAGCGTGCCGTCGCTCACGCAGGCCAGCGACACCGGCGGCGCCGCGTAGAGCGACCACAGCGCCTGCTGGAAGCGTTCGGCCTGATGCAGTTGGGCGAGCGTGACGGGCGACGCCTCGGCGACCAGCCCGAGCGCCCGTGCGGCCGAGGCACCGGCCAGGGCGCCGCGTGCGAGCGCCACGCGCGCGCCGCCCAGGTCAGCGCCGTCGCCGACCACGAACACGCCGGGCAGGCTGGTGGCGCCGTCTTCGCGCGTGATGGTGGCCAGGTGGCCGACATGGCGATCGACCGTGCGGTGCGCGCAGCCCAGCATGCGGGCGAGCTCGGTCGATGGAATGAAGCCGTAGCCCAGGCAGAGCGTGTCGGCATCGAAGGACAGCGGCGCACCCTCGGGCCGGCCGGCCGCGTCGAGCGCGGTGGCCACGACGCCGGCCACGCGGTCAGTGCCGGTGGCCGCAGTCACCTGATGTCGCCACAGCACCGGCACGCCATGCGCGCGCAAGGTGCGCAGGTAATGCCAGCCTTGCCACAACAGATCGGGCGCGGTGCGCGCCGCGGTGATCAGCGCGCGGGCATCGCGCAGCGTGGGCCGTGCAGCCGATTCGAGCACGGCCACCACATGGGCACCGCCGGCGACCAGTTCGGCGGCGAGCTGCAGGTTGAGCGGGCCGTTGCCGGCGATCAGCACGCGCTGGCCGGGCGCCACGCGGTAGGCGCGTGCCAGCGTCTGGCCCGCACCCGTGGTCATCACGCCGGGCAGCGTCCATCCCAGGAAGGGCACCGGACGCTCGTAGGCACCCGGTGCCACCACCAACTGGCCGCAGGTGACGACATGGGCGCGCCCGCCGAGGAGCGCGCCGACCTCGGTCGGCGAAAAAGCCGCCCACACCTGCGCGCCCTGGTGCACGACCACGCCCGACGCGCGCACCTCGCGCTCCAGCGCCAGGCCCTCGGCGAACTGCCGATCGGCCGGGGTGGCGGCCTGATGCGAAGGCGCCAGCGGCTTGTAGAACTGGCCGCCGCTCTGCGGGCGCTCGTCGAGCACGATGACCTGCGCACCCGCGCGGCGCGCAGCCAGCGCGGCGGCCAGACCCGCCGGCCCGGCACCGATCACCAGCACGTCGCAAGCCAGCGTGGCCGGTTCGGCATCGGCAGGCGGGGTGAGGGCGCGCAGCGGATCGTCGGCCGTGCCGGCGGGCATGGCCGAGCGCACCTGTTGACCATCGGCCGCCTTGGTCAGGCAGGCGCGCTGGCTGGCCTGGCCGTCGACCGTGACCAGGCATTCGAAGCATGCGCCCATGCCGCAATAGATGCCGCGGCGTTCGCCGCCACGCGTGGGCCGCAAGGGGGCGATGCCGGCGGCGGTGAGCGAGGCGGCGATGGTTTCGCCGTCCAGCGCGTCGATCGGCTGGCCGTCGTACCAGAAGCGGATGGGCTGGCCGCTGGCGGCGATGGAGGGGTGGGACAGGCGGGACAAAAAGATTTTTGACTTCGTATTCGGTATACGTATACTACATGTATACGTTAATTCCGTCATCCGAATTCAGACCCGAGGACGCTTCATGGCCGCTTTTCGTGGCACCTACACGGTGCTCATCACCCCGCTGACCGCCGACGGCAAGCACGTGGACGTGCCAGCGCTCAAGAAGCTGGTCGACTGGCAGATCGAAGAGGGCATCCACGGGCTGATCCCGCTGGGCAGCACGGGGGAGTTCCTGTCGCTCGACCCCGAGGAGCGCAACCTGGTGATCGAGACCTGCATCACCACTGCAGCAAAACGTGTGCCCGTGTTGATCGGCACCGGCGCCGAATGGACCGATGAGTGCGTGCGGCTGAGCCGCGAGGCCGAATCGATGGGCGCTGACGGCGTGATGATCATTCCGCCGTTCTACAGCTCGCCCACCGACGATGAGCTGTTCGCCCACTACCGCAAGGTGGGCGAGGCGATCAACGTGCCGATCATGGTCTACAACAACCCGGCGACGGCCAACGTCGACCTCAAGCCCGAGCTGGTCGCGCGCCTCTCGCGCATCGACAACTGCAGCTACATCAAGGAGTCCACGCTGGAGGTGACGCGCGTGCGGGACATCATCGAGCTGTGCGGCGACCGCATGACGGTGTTTGCCGGCATCCTCGGCTACGAGTCGTTCTGGCTGGGTGCACAGGGCTGGGTGGCGGTGTGCTCCAACCTGATCCCGAAGATGTCGGCGCGTCTGTTCGAGCTGGTGGCCGACGAGCGCAACATGCCCGCCGCGCTGGCGCTCTACAAGGAAATGCTGCCCATCGTCCGCTGGGTCGGTGGCCATCGTTACGTGGCTGCGTCCAAGGACGGCCTGGGGATGATGGGCCTGCCGGTCGGCCAGCCACGGGCGCCCCGCCTGCCGCTGCCCGAGGCCGATGCGCGCGACCTGCGCGCCGCGCTCGACAGGCTCGGGCTGCTCGATTCGATCCCTGCCTGAACGCCACCTGAGCGCCGTCCCCTCCGTCCCGCCGCATCCACCTGCCTTTCCGTCCTCCCAGTCTTTCACTTTTCCCAGGAACCGCCATGAAACTGCTTCCCGCCCTCGTCTCGGCCGCTGCGTTCTTCGTCTTCTGCATGGGCAGCGCGAACGCACAGGCCTGCAAGTCGCCCGTGCCCGACGCGGCCCTTGTCAAGAAGGGCACGCTCACGATGTCGGTCAACCCGACGCTGCCGCCGATGCAGTTCGTCGATGCCACCGGCACGCTCAAGGGCATGCGCGTGGAGCTGGGCGAGATGATCGCCAAGCGCCTGTGCCTGACGCCCGAGTACGTTCGCATCGAGTTCTCGGCCATGGTGCCGGGCCTGCAGGCCGGCCGCTGGGACATGATCAACACCGGCATCTTCTACACCGAGGAGCGCGCCAAGATCATGCAGATGCTGCAGTACGAAGACCAGGCGATCAGCATCAGCACGGCCAAGGGCAACCCGCTGAAGATCGCCAGACCTGAAGACCTGTCGGGCAAGACCATCGGCGTGGAGATCGGCGGCTTCGAGGAGCGCAAGACGCGCGAGCTCGACAAGCAGCTCACCGACAAGGGCATGAAGGGTATGAACATCCGCACCTTCGAGAACTTCGCCATGTCGTTCCAGTCGCTGCGCGCAGGCCAGGTCGAGGTGGCGCTGTCGATCGACTCCACCGCGGCCGAATACCAGAAGCGCGGCGACTTCGACCGAGTCCTCAGCGGCCTGTTCCCCACGCCGGTGGCCCTGGCCACCAAGAACAAGGATCTGGCCGAAGCCGTTGCCAAGGTGCTCAACGCGATGAAGGCCGACGGCAGCTTCCAGAAGCTGCTCGACCAATACGGCGTGAAGTCGACCGACGGCCCGGTGCTGGTGCGCGGCCCTGCGGCCTGATCGTCCATGGCACAAGGCTGGAACTGGCAGGGGTTCGCCGACTACCTGGTCAACCCCTACATCCTGCAGGGAGCGATCACCACGCTGTGGCTGACGCTCGCCTCCATCGCCGGCGGGCTGGTGCTGGGCGGCGCACTCGCACTGGCCCGGCTGTCGAGCCGGCTGTGGCTGCACGCCCCGGCGCACTTCTACATCTGGGTGTTCCGCGGCACGCCGCTGCTGGTGCAGCTCATCATCATCTACACCGGCCTGCCGCAACTGGGGCTCAAGCTCTCGGTGGTCGAGTCGGCACTGCTCGGGCTGATCCTCAACGAGGCGGCCTATCTGGCCGAGGTCATCCGCGGCGGCATCCAGGGCGTGCCCGCGGGACAGGTGAATGCGGCCCGCGCGGTCGGGCTGAGTGCCAGCCAGTCGATGCGCTTCGTCGTGATGCCGCAGGCCATGCGCCTGATCGTGCCGACGCTGGGCAACAGCATCAACGGCCTGCTCAAGACCACCTCCGTCACCTCGGTCATCTCCATGGAAGAGCTGCTGCGCCGCACACAGGTGCTGATCCAGGAGAAGTTCATGGTGCTCGAATTGTTCGTGGTCGCGGCGCTGTACTACCTGCTGATGACCACGGCGTGGGACTTCGTCCAGCGGCGCATCGAGCGCCACTACGGCCGTGCCTACCGCACCAGTTCGGCCGCCGCCGCACCGGCCACGGACGCGGGTGCGCTCGCTTCCCGCTGAGGCCGCAGGGCAGGGCGGTGCAGGCGGCTCGCTCAGCCAGCCTGCTAAGCTTTTGAATCCGCTTTCGGAAAAAAACGCCCGCATGCCCAGCCTTCCCAGTCCCGCCCAGCCTGCCACCATCACCATCGCGCCGCTCGACGTGCGTTCGGCCAGCCTGGCCGAACAGGCGTATGAACGCCTGCGCGGCCTGATCCTCGATCGGCAGATTCCCGCGGGCAGCCCGCTGCAGGAGGCACGTCTGGCCGACGATCTGCGCATCTCGCGCACCCCCATGCGCGAGGCGCTGGTGCGCCTGGCCGGCGAAGGCCTGCTGGTGCGGCGCGATGCGCGTTCCTACGCGGTGCGCGCGCTCGGTACCAAGGAGTACTTCGACTGCATGCGGGCGCGTGAGGTCATCGAATGCGAAGCCATCGGGCTGGCCGTGGGCAAGGTGTCCGATGCCGAACTCGACCAGTTGGCGCGCGAGGTCGAAGCGCTCAATGCCGGCGAGCACGACGAAACCGAGCATTGGCATTTCGACGATCGCTTTCACGTGCTCATCGCCGGCGCCAGCGGCAACGTCGTCTTTCCGCGGCTGGTCGAGGAGCTGCGCGTGAACGCACGCCTGTTCCGCCTGCACAGTCCCCTGCATCGCCAGCGCGAGAACCACGACGAGCACGGCGAGATCATCCGCGCCCTGCGTGCGCGCGATGCCGGTGCGGCGCGCGATGCCATGCGCGCCCACCTGCGCAGCCTGCAGGAAGACGTGCGCCGCGCGATCATCGAATGACCCGTGTGCTCGAGGAAGCCGCCGTGCCCCCCGCTCCCCGCTACTGGCTGATGAAGTCCGAGCCCGACGAGTGCTCGATCGACGATGCGCTGGCCGCGCCCGATGCCACCGTGGCGTGGACCGGCGTGCGCAACTACCAGGCGCGCAACTTCATGCGCGACGCCATGCGGGTCGGTGACGGCGTGCTGTTCTATCACTCCAGCTGCGCCGAGCCTGGCATCGTCGGCATCGCGCGCGTCGCGTCGGGCACGCGGGCCGACCCGACGCAGTTCGACGCGGCATCGCCGTACTTCGATGCCACGTCCCGGCTCGACGATCCGCGCTGGCTGCTGCTGGACGTGCAGGCCGTGCGCAAGACCCGGGTGCTCGGGCTGCCCGAACTGCGCGCCGTGCCTGCACTGGCCGACATGGTGGTGCTGCGCAAGGGCAACCGGCTGTCGGTGATGCCGGTGGAGGCCGCGCACTGGGCGCTGATCGTGGGGGAGTTGCTGGCATGAGCGAATCCAGCCACCCATCGATGGCATCGGCATTGGCTCCGATGCAGCTGGTCTGGCCTTCGCCGCTGTACCTGCCGAGCTATGTGGCGGCGCTGGAGCGCGGATGGTCTCCCAACAATCTGCGCCCCGAGGCCGCACAGGAAGAACTGGCCGCCATCCAGGCCGACCCGTCGGGCTTCCTTGACGGTCTGATCGATCGCGACGCCAAGGGGCCGCCCGTGCACTTGCCTGACGGCGGCACAGTGCCGAAGCTGCCGGGTTACCGGCGCTGGATGTGGGACGACGAGTTCTGCGGCAGCATTGCGCTGCGTTGGCAGCGTGGCTCCAACGCGCTGCCGGACTACTGCCTGGGCCACATCGGGTATGCCGTTGTGCCCTGGAAGCACAGGCGCGGCTATGCGACACAGGCCCTGCGCGCGATGCTTTTGGAGGCACCGTCGGCAGGTCTGTCTTATGTCGAGATCACGACCAGTCCGGACAACATCGCGTCGCAGCGTGTCATCGAGGCCAACGGTGGCGTTCTGGTGGAACGCTTCGACAAGCTTGCCAGCTTGGGCGGGACGCCGGAGTTGCGCTTTCGCATTGCGTTGTGAGCTGGGGCAGACGCGCCGGGGCGTATCGTGACATCATGAAGCATCCCTTTTCGAGGTCATGTTTCATGCGCTTGTTACTCTCCACTTTCGTTTTGTCCGCAGTCGCAACCGTTGCCTCCGCGCAGGTGGCCGAGCCCGTGGTGCGCCTGCGTGGCACCGTGCAGGCCGTGACGCCCAACACGCTGACCGTGAAGGTGCGCAGTGGCGGCGACACCGTGGCACTGGCGATCGCCGACAAGCTGGTGGTGCAGGAGGTCTACCCGATTGCACTCGGTGACATCCGGCCCGGCAGCTTCATCGGCACAGCCGCCACGCCGATGCCGGACGGCACGCAGCGCGCGATTGCCGTGACGGTGTTTCCGGAATCCGCGCGAGGGCTTGGCGAAGGCCACAGGCCCTTCGACCTGCAGCCCGACAGCACCATGACCAACGCGACCGTGGCCGACCTGGCGGAGGCGCCAACCGGCCGCACGCTGCGCCTGAAATACAAGGATGGCGAGAAGACCGTCGTGGTGCCGGCCGATGCGCCGGTCGTCACCTTCCGTCCGGGCGACCGCAGCCTGCTGGTGCCCGGCGCCAGCGTGTCGTTGACTGCCCAGGTGGTGAATGGCAAGCCGACGGTGCAGCGTATCAACGCCGGGCGCAACGGCTTCGCGCTGCCTTATTGAGCTTGACGAGACTGCGGCGTGGCCTGCGGGCGCGCCGGGTGCCTCACGCGGACTTTGGGCGCACGGTCTTCCTGGCGCCCGTGGGGCCCTTGTCGGCTTTATCGGACTTGTCGCCTTTGGACGATTTGGCTACTTTGGCACCCTCGGCGCGGGGCGTCTCCGTGCCGGCCGACACACCGCCCGACCCGTGCATCTGCTCGATCGACAGCAGTGCGTCCGCATAGGACATGAACTGGTTGAAGTACGCCGGCGAAAGCTCGCGCATGAGTGTGAGCGAGCGGTGCAGCAGGTGGTGCGAGTTCAGCGGGCCGGCGTTCTCCGGTACCGCGGCCAGCGACTGCACCCAGCGGCGATCGGCACTGAGCCGGGACCAAGTGCTGCGGAAGTAGCTCAGCGTTTTCAGCTCGGGCACCGTGCCCGCCGTCCTCAAGCCGTCACCGACATCGTTCGGCAACCCGGACGACTGCCGGGCGATGTGGTCGACCAGTTCTGCGAGCGGGCCACGCGATGGAGGCGGCGCCGCAGCGGCCTTGTGTCGCGCAGGAGCGGGCGCCGCGGTTGCCGCCGGCATCTTCTCCAGCGCCTGGGCATACGCCGCCATCAGGGTGGCGAGCCTGGCGTCCAGCACGCGCCGCGCGGCGCCCCGGTGCCCCGCAGCGCGGCGCGCCATGGCTTCGATCAGGCGAAAGCGCACCGGGTCCAGGCGCTCGCCGCCGCGCGCACGCCAGGCGTCGAGCGTGGCCTCCGCTTTGTCTTCGTCCGTGCGTGCGACCACGTCCATCGCCTACTCCCGCGGCTTGGCAGGCGACGCCGACGGACGGGGCGTGGGCGCCATCTCCACGCGACGGTTCTTCGATCGGCCCTCGGCATCGGCGTTCGACGCCACCGCCTGCTCGGAACCGAAGGCGGCAGCGAAGATCAGCGCCGACGGAATGCCTTCCTCGATCATCACGCGCGTCACCGTGAGCGCGCGCTGCGCCGACAGCTCCCAGTTGTCGGCGAAGCGGCGGTTGCCGTCGCGCACCTGGCGATCGTCGGTGAAACCGCTGACCATCAGGATCTCGTTGCGCGATTGCAGGTAGGCCGTCAGCGGCGCCGTCAGGCTCTTGAGGAGCTGCCGGCCCTCGGGCTGCAACTCGGCCGAATTGAGCGCGAACAGCACGCTGCCGTTGATGCCGATGCGTCCGTTGGTCAGCGTCACGCGGCCGGCCGCCAGCGGTGTGGCCAGCGCTTTTTCCAGCGTCTGCAGGCGCTGTGTCTCGGCCTGCCGCTGCTTGACCTCGGATTCGAGCTGCGTGGCGAGCTCGAGCTGGATGCCCAGCGCGCAGACCAGGATCAGCACGAAGGCGCCCAGCAGCCCGGCCATCAGGTCGCCGAAGACCGCCCACACCGGCACGGCGGATTCAAGGCCGGCGTCGAAGTCCTCGGTCATCATGCGTCGCTGCCCACAGCCGCGTGCTGGCGGGTGGCGAGCTGCTGCAGGTCTTCGACGATCTGCTTTTGCGACATGATGCTCAGGTCAATGACTTCGCGGGCCTGTGCCACGTAGTAGGCGAGCTGCTCGTCGCTGCGTGCCATCGACTTGCCGAGCGCGCCTTCGATGCGCTGCAACTGTGCGCCCAGCTTGTCGCTGGATTCGCCGAAGCGCTGCACTGCCGCACCGAAGGCCTCGCCCAGGCTGGCCACTTCAACGGCACTGCCCGTCATCTGCGCAGTGACCTCGGCCATCTTGCCGGTTTCGGCATCGACCTGCGCGGTAAAGCGGTTGCCCACGCGGTCGAGCAGGTCGGCCGAGGTGGTGACCAGGGCGTCGATGGCGGTGCGCTGTTCGGTGGACGCGTGGTTCACCGCATCGAGCAAGGTCTCCAGCGTGCCCAGGATGCGGCTGCGTTCGTCGAGCATCGCGTTGTCGCGCGCCATGCTGTCGGCCAGCTTCTGGCGCAGCTCGACGATCACCTCGGCTGCGGCGCGCGGTGCTTCGGCCGCGGTCTGCATGAGCTGGGCGACTTCGGCGATGGTGGCACGCGCGTGCGCGTCGGTCTGTGCCGCCATCTCGCGGGCAGTGTCGGCCAGCGTCTTGCCAACGGCCTCCTGCTGGGCGGCGGTGCGCGCGCCGGTTGCCTGCCATTCTTGCTGGAGCGATGCGGCCATCGCTGCCAGCGCATCGGTCCAGGCCGTCAGGCGCTGGGTGTCGCGCGCCGCAAGCTCGGCCTGCAGGCCGGCGTGCGATTGGTCGACCGTGCGCAGCAGCGACGCGGCATGCCCTTCGAAGGTGGCCGCCGCCGCGACCAGCGCGCGCTGCGTGTCGCCCGACAGCGCCTGGCTCGTGCGCTCGTGCTGCGCCAGCGCGCCCTGCCAGGTATCGGCCACGCTGCCGACCGTGCGCTCGAGCCGGGCCGCAACGCCGTCGACCCAGGCCGACGAGCGCTGGTCGAAGGTCGTCGTGAACTGGTCGAGCGCACCGCGCAGGTCGCTGGCCTGGGCCGCGTTCGTGTGCCGCTGTTCGGCGAGTGCGGCCTTCCAGAGTTCGCCGACGTTGGCGGTGGTGGCCTCCAGCCGGCTCGACAGGCCGTCGAGCTGCCGTTCGACGGCCTGCGCCACCGTGCCGTGCAGCGCAGCCGTCTCGCGCGCGATGCCGCTCATGGTGGCCTCGACCACCGGCTGGATGGTCGCGCCGGCGATGCGGGCGCCTTCGGTCAGGCTCTCCTTGAGCGAACGGTCGACCGAGGCGGCCAGGCTTGCGTAGGCGGTCTCGGCCTTGCCGTGGAAACCGTCCTGGCTGGCGAGCAGGCGTTCGTTGAGCGCCGCGCTCTGGTGTTCCATCGCGTCCATCATGCGTTGCAGCCGGTCGACCAGCGCGGGCATCAACTGGCCTTGCTGCTCCAGCAGCCGGAACGAGGCTTCGCGCTGATGGGCCAGCGAGAACACGCGCAGCGTGGTTGCGATCTTCGTGTCGAGCAACTGGGCGGCCTGCAGCCGGTCGCGGCGGCACAGGGCCGACACCAGGCCGAGCATGGCCGAGGCGGCCACGCCGGCCAGCGAGGTGCCGAACGCCAGGCCGAGGCCACGCACGGGTGCGGCCAGCGACGAGCGGATGGCCAGCAGGTCCGACGCGCTTTCGAGCGCCAGGCCGGTGCCGTTGAGCGTGACCACCATGCCCAGAAAGGTGCCCAGCATGCCCAGCAGCACGAGCAGGCCGGCCAGGTACGGCGTCAGGGCAGGGCCGGGCAGGCCGACGCGTTCGCCTTCGATGCGCAGGCGCACCGCGTTGCGCAGCGACGGGTGCAGCGTGTCGAGCCAGGGCCCGAGGCTCGGCGGTGCGGCCGGCATGTCGGAAACGGCGCGTGCAAGGGTGGCTGTCGCCTGGTCGAAGCGGCGCAGTTCGGCGGCACCCATCAGATAGAAGGCGCCGATCAGCAAGGTGATGAGCAGTGCCAGCGGATTCGAGCCGATGTAGCCGATGGCGACCCAGGAGATGGCCGCCAGGCCCAGCACGAAGGCGATGTAATGAAGAAGTCGGGTCATGCGTTGTGCGTCGTTCAGTTCACTTCATGCGAAGGGCATCGAGGAGCCCTTCGACCGGTTGCAATCGAATATCCAGTTCTGCCAGCAACACGCCCTGCATGTCCTGGCAGAACGCGTCCAGCCAAGCGCCGTCGGGCAGTGCGCTCGGGCCGGGCACGTGTTCCGGCGGCTCTGCAGCACCTTCGGCAGGCGCGGCGCGCTCGCCGTCGTGGGCCGACCTCAGGCGCGCGAAATGCCTTTCGAGCAGCGTGGGCACCGTGGCCAGCAGCGCGTGCTCGCGTGCACCCAACGCCTGTTCCATGACCCCATCCACCGCAGCCAGGCGCGCCATGTCGGGCGATCGCGTGGCCAGCGCGGCACGCACCCTGCTGCGCAAGGGGGCGATGCGCGTGACCATCGCCTGCTGCCGGGTGAGGTAGCGCCGCCGATAGGGCGCAAAGGCGCTGCTCGCGCTCATCGACGCATCGGGCGCAAGGGCCGGCGCATGGCGGGACACCTTGCCGGGCGGGGTGGCGAAGTCCTCGGCGATGTCGTTCATCAACATCGTGCGCACCCGCAGGCATTCGGCCTCTTCGGCACCGACCGACGCCGCGCGGGCGCCGGCGGGTGCAGCCATCAGGCCGCCGTCGAGCGCCGTCGACAGCGCGATCGCATCCGTCCAACGCAGCCATTGGCTGAGTCGGTCCGCAAAGGATTGTCGGGATTCGGGGACGTCGGTGTCCCCCAGTCGAGCGAGCAAGCGAATGAGCGCCGGACCGGTGAAACCTGCGCGCCTTGACACTTGCACCATACCGCCGGGTCGAAAAACCCGCCAGTCTACACTGCTGCCTTGGGCGGGGCCGGCGTCAGCCTGCAGCGCCGGCTTCGCGGGTTTCCGGGCGCCCGAGATGCCGAAGGATGTTCTCCGCCGCCCCGACGGCCATGCCGCGCAGCCCGCCGTCGGTGGTGCCGCCGATGTGGGGCGTGAGGACCGCGTTCGGGGTGCCGAGCCACGGCGAGTCTTCGGCCATCGGCTCGACCGCGAAGCAGTCCATGCCCAGCTGCAGGTGGCCGGCCCGGAGCCGGGCCTGTATCGCTGCCTCGTCGATCAGCCCGGCGCGGGCGGTGTTGATGACGATGGCGTTCTTCTTGAGCAGGCCGAGCCGGCGCGCATCCAGCAGGCCGCGGGTGGTGTCGTCCAGCGGGCAATGCAGCGAGAGCACATCGCACAGCGGCAGCAGTTCTTCCAGCGCGCACAGGACGACGCCTGGGGGCAAGGTGGACGGCTCGATGTACGGATCGCACACCCGCACGTTCATGCCGATGGCCAGGGCGAAGCGCATCACCCGCGCACCGATCGAGCCGCAGCCGACGATGCCGAGCGTCGCGCCCGACAGTTCCAGCCCCATGTAGCCGGCCTTGTCCCAGTGGCCGTCATGCATCCGCCGGTCCAGCCAGGGGATGCGGCGCGCGCAGGCCAGCATCAGGCCCAGTGCGTGCTCGGCGACGGCCTGGCTGTTGGAGCCGATGGCGGCGACGGCCGCGATGCCCAGTTCGCGCGCGGCCTGCTGGTCGATGGCGTCCATGCCGACGCCGTGGCGGCCGACCACCTTCAGGCGCTGCGAGGCCGACAGCACGCGGCGATCGATCCGCCCGTAGCGCGCGAGGATCGCGACCGGTTGCGCGCGCTCGCACAGCGCGACGAGTTCGTCCTGCGTGAACTTGGCGCCGGTGTAAACCAGCCGGTAGCCAGCCAGCAGGGCGACGGCGTCCGGATGGATCTTCGCTTCGGTGACGACGATGGTGTCGGTGGCCATGGCGCTACCTGCTCCCTGCCGCCGCGCGATGCAGCGCCAACCCCGGCACGCCCGGCTCCGCGCGCAGCACCGCGCCGTGGGTCGAGTCGGTGACGTACAGCGTGCCGCGCCCGGGCCCGCCGAAGGCCAGGTTGGTGATCGACGCGCCGGGCGCGCCGCGCAGCACCAGTTCGGGCTCGGCGCGGGTATTCAGCACCCAAACGTAGCCCAGGCCCGGGTTGGCCACGAGCAGCCGGCCGCTTTGATCCACGGCCAGGCCGTCGGGGCCGCTGGCGCCGTAGGAGGTGAAGAACTGGCTCACCTTGGAGACGCTGCCGTCCACGAGCAGCGGCACGCGCCAGACGCAGTTGCCCCGCGTCACCGCGAGGTACAGCACCTTCTCGTCCGGCGACAGCGCCACGCCGTTGGGGCTGGGCACGTTCCCCAGGAGCAGGTCGAGCTGGCCCGAGGGGCGCAGCCGGTACAGGCGGCCCGTGGGGTCGTGCAGGCCAGTCTGCCCCTGGTCGGTGAAGTACAGGTTGCCCTGGCTGTCGAAGACCAGATCGTTCACGCCCTTGAAGCGTTCGCTGTTGCGGCGCTCCAGCCAGGGCTCGACCCGGCCGCTGGCGATGTCCAGTCGCATCAGACCGTTCTTGTAGTCGGTGATGAGCAGGGTGTGCGCGTCCATCAGCTTCATGCCGTTGGGTTCGCCGTCGTACTCGGCGACCAGCGTCCACTCGCCCGCTGCGTCGATGCGGAAGATGCGGCCGAACGGAATGTCGGTCACATACAGGTTGCCCTGGTCGTCGACCACGGGGCCTTCGAGGAAGGACTCCGTCGGATGGCCGCCCCGGTTGGCCCGGCTCCAGTCGCTGTGCTGGCGCTCGCGGAACCGGTCCGGCAGGCGGGTGAAGGGCTGGAGGTCGGCGACCTGGGGTGGCTGGAGCAGGAACATGGCGGTGTCGTGAGGTCGGTGGGGTCAGTCGAAGCCGTACAGGGCGGCGGGGTTGTCGACGAGGATGCGGTCGATCTGCTGGTCGTTGGCGCACCAGCTGCGGAACCGGTCGAGCAGTTGCGCGTCGTCGATGCTGCCGGCCGACGCGACGGTGTGGGGCCAGTCGCTGCCCCAGAGCATGCGCTCGGGCGCCACGGCCAGCAGCGCTCGCGCCACCGCGTCCTTGGCTTCATGACCCGGCGCACCGGCGTCCGCCTCGATGTACGGGGCGGAGAGCTTCATCCACGTTCGGCCGCCGTCGAGCAGCGCGCGCACCGACGCGAAAGCGTCGCCGTCCGCGCCGTCCATCGAGCCGATCAGCCCGAGATGGTCGATCACCAGCGGTACCGGCAGCGACCGCAGCACCGGCGCGAGTTCCACCAGCGTGCCCGGCCGCGCCAGCACCTGGACGTGCCAGCCGAGCGCGGCGACCTTGTCCGCCAGCGTGGTCAGCATCTGCGGCGTGGTCAGGCCCCAGGACTGCGGGCTGTAGAAGTTGACGCGCAGGCCGCGGATGCCGTGCCGGTCGAGGCGCTGCAGCTCGGCGGCATCGATGTCCGCATCGACCACCGCCACGCCGCGTGCCTGCGGACCGAGTTCCGCCAGCGCGGCCAGCGTGCACCGGTTGTCCACGCCGTAGGTCGACGGCGTGACGACGACGGTGCGCGTCGTGCCGATGCGCTGCTGCAGCAGCCGGTAGGCCGGCACGTCGGCCACCGGCGGCGTGCGACGCCAGTGCGGCGACGGCGGGAAGCGCGGATCGAAGATGTGCATGTGGCTGTCGCAAGCGCCCGCCGGCAGCGCGCGTGCGGGCGCCGCGGTGCCGGCCGAATGCGGGACGACGATGCTCGCCACCTCAGTTGAATCCGACATGACCGAAGCCAGGAACACCGCGGAACCGGCTTTGCCGGGCCGCCGGTGTTGCCCCCGGCGAGGGGGTTGGCGCAGCGACACGCAGTGCGCGAAGACTGGGGGAGAGCCTCATTCAGTCGACCTTGATGTTGCCCTTGCGGATCACGGCCGACCACTTGGCCGATTCCTTCTGCAGGAAGTCGGCGAACTCGGCGGGCGTGTTGCCGACCGGCTGGGCGCCCATGTCGGCGAAACGCTTCTTCAGCTCTTCGTCCTGCAGCGATTCGGCGACCGCCTTGTGCAACTGTTGCACCACGGCGTCGGGCGTCCCTGCGGGCAGCAGCAGACCGTTCCATTCGTAGGCTTCGTAGCCGGGCAGCACGGATTCGGCCACGGTCGGCACGTCGGGCAGCAGAGGGGAGCGCTTGGGCGAGGAGATGGCGAGGGCGCGCAGCTTGCCCGAGCTCACCAGCGGATTGCTCGCGGCCAGCGTGCCGAACATGAAGTCGACCTGGCCGCCCATCACGTCGGAGATCGCCGGGCCGCCGCTCTTGTAGGGCACGTGCAGCATGTCCAGGTTCAGCCCCTGGCGGTACAACTCGGCCGCCAGGCGCTGCACCGTGCCGCTGCCGCCCGAGGCGAAGGTGAGCTTGCCGGGCTCGGCCTTGGCTTTGGCGACCAGGTCCTTCTGGTCCTTGATCGGCGACTCCTTGCGCACGATCAGCACGTTGGGCGAGAGCGACACCAGCGACAGCGGCTGGAAGCTCTTGCCCGTGAAGCTCAGGTTCGCGTAGAGCGAGGGGTTGATGGAGAACGGCGTCGCGTCGTACAGCATGGTGTAGCCATCGGCCGGTGCGCGCGCGACGAAGGCCTGGCCGATCGTGCCGCTCGCGCCCGGACGGTTGTCGATGATGACGCTGGTGCCCAGCTTGGCCCCCATGCGCACCCCAAGCTGGCGGGCCAGCGCGTCGGCGGCGCCGCCGGGCGCGTAGGGGACGACGATCGTGATCGTGCGCTCGGGGAAGGCCGCATGCGCGGCGCCGGCGATCACGGCGCAGGCCACGACCAGGGAGTTCAGAATCTTTTTCATGTCTCGATCTTTCTCGTATCGGTGAACAGCGCAACGGGTGGTTGTCGACGGGAATCGGCAGGCCGATCGCGGCGACTCATTCGAGCTTCAGGTTCAGCCCGCGGGCCGTCTTGGTGGCGGCCTTGATTTCGTTGTCGAGTTGCGAGGTGAAGGCGCCGCCGCAGGTGTTCTGCGGCTGCATGCCCAGGCCGCGCAGCTTCTCGGCGGTGGATGGCGCGCGGGCAAAGTCGCCGGACACCTGGGTCAGCTTCGCCAGGATCTCGGGCGGCGTGCCGGCCGGCGCGAGCAGGCCGTACCAGGCATCGGCCGAGTAGCCCTTGACGCCCGATTCCTCGAAGGTCGGCACATCCGGCAGCAGCGGCGAGCGCTTTGGCGACGCCACCGCCAGTGCGCGCAGCTTGCCGCTTTGCACCTGCGGAAGTACCGAGCCGAGCGTGGCGAAGGAGCTGTCCACCTGGCCGCCCATCAGGTCGGTCACAGCGGGTGCGGCGCCCTTGTACGGAATGTGGTTCATGCGCGTTCCGACCAGGCTGTTGAACTGCTCGCTGGCGAAGTGCCCGCCGCTGCCGCTGCCAGGCGTCGCGTAAGTGCGCTCGCCGGGGTTCGCGCGCACTGCCTGCAGGAATTCGGACAAGGTCTTGACCGGCATCGACGGCCCCACCACGAGCACCGTCGGACTGACGGCCAGCGAACACACCGGCGCAAAGGAACGCAGCGCGTCGAACTTGACCCGGTTGCTGTAGAGCGCCGGGATCATTGTGTGGTTGAGCGCGCCCAGCAGCAGGGTGTAGCCATCGGGCGGCGCGGAGGCCACGGCTTCGGCCGCCAGGATGGTGTTGGCGCCGGGCTTGTTGTCGACCACGATGGGCTGGCCGAGCGCGCGCGAGGCGAAGTCGCCGAAGGCCCGGGCGACCACGTCGGTCGGTCCGCCGGCCGGGAAGCCGACGACGAGGCGAATCGGCTTGGTCGGATAGTTGGCCTGCGCTTGCGCGAAGGGCGCGAAGGCGGCGAGGCCGAGCAAGGCCAGGACGGCAGTGGTGCGAGCGGTGAAATGCATCTCGTGTCTCCTTCGGTGTTCGGATGCCGCCCGGCTCCTCTGCGGAAGCCTGGGTCGGCGCTGTCGGGCTGCGGGCCCGTTCAGGCGACGGCCGAGGGCTCTACGCCCTCGATCACCGAGCGCACGTTGCGCGCCGCGGCGGTGCCCATGTTCACGTAGGCGTCGCTCGTGACGCCGCCGATGTGCGGGCTCAGGATGAAGCCCGGCAGGTCCTTGAACACGTTGTCGGCCGCGAGCGGTTCGACGGCGAAGCTGTCGAGCCCGGCGGCGCGCACCTGGCCGCTCTGCACGGCGGCCAGCAGCGCGGGTTCGTCGATCAGGCCGCCGCGCGCGGTGTTGACCACGATCACGCCCTTCCTGCAGCGCGACAGGCTGGAGGCGTTGAGCAGGCCGCGGTTCTCGTCGGTCAGGGGACAATGCAGGGAGATCGCGTCCGATTCGCGGAACAGGGTTTCCATGTCCACCACCTGGATGTAGTCGGGCAGGTCCTTCGCGAACGGGTCGAAGCCGATGACCTTCATGCCCATGGCGTCGCACATCTTCGCGAAGCGTTGGCCGATGGCGCCCAGGCCCACCAGGCCGATGGTGCGGCCGCCGAGCTCCAGGCTCTTGTGCGTGGCCTTGTCCCAGTGGCCGGCGTGCATGCGCTCGTTGAGCTGCGTGACCGACTTGGCGCAGGCCAGCAGCAGCGCCAGTGCCTGCTCGGCCACCGCGGCAGCGTTGGCGCCGATGGCCGCGCGCACCGCGATGCCGCGCGCGGCGGCCGCCGTCTTGTCGATGGTGTCGGTGCCGCTGCCGTGCTTGGAGATCACCTTCAGCGACGGTGCGGCGTCCATGGCGGCGGCGTTGACGCCGTTGTAGCGCACGATGACCGCGACCGGGTCATGGGCATGGCACAGCGCCACGATGTCGTCGGCCGTCGGCGTCTTGCCGGCGTAGACGACGTTGTAGCCGTCGAGCAGCGCCAGCGCCTGGGGCGCGAGGTCGGCGCCGGTGACCAGCACCACGGGCCGCTTGGCAACGGATTCGGGCAGGGCGCTCACAGCGATTCGCCTTCCTTCAGCACGCCGGCCGCGCGCAGGGCCGCGGGCAGCCATTTGCTGGCGGTATCGCCACGACCGATGGCGTCCAGGCGCGCGGCTTCGTCGGCCACCTTCTTCACGGCCAGGTCCATCATGCCGGGCGCCTTGGCGCGCTCGATCACCGTCACGCCATCGGCGTCGCCGACGACCAGGTCGCCCGGGTTCACGGTGATGCCGCCCGCGGAAATCGGGTGGTTGATGCGGCCGGGCACGTACTTGGTCGGGCCGGCAGGGTTGAAGCCGGCACTGAAGACGGGGAAGTCGAGTTCGAGGATTTCCAGCTTGTCGCGGATCGCGCCATCGACGATCACGCCAGCCAGTCCGCGCTTCTTGCAGGCGCTGAGCATCAGCGTGCCCATCAGCGCGGCGGTCTGGTCGCCCTTGCCGTCGATGACCAGCACGTCGCCGGGCTGGGCCAGGGCGATCGCGGCGTGGATCATCAGGTTGTCGCCGGGGCGCACTTCGACGGTGAACGCCGGGCCGGCGACGATCATCTGCTTGTCCACCGGCGCGACACGCGCGTGCATGGTGCCGCGGCGGCCCGCCACGTCGGCCAGGATGGCGGCCTGGAAGGTCTTCGCCTGGGCGACGACTTCGGGGGCGACACGTTCGATGTCGCGGATGATTTCTGGGAGCTGGCTCATGGGATGGTCCTGTAGGTAGACGGTCGGAAATGGAGAAGGAAAAACGGGAGTGCGGCGGCGCAAGCTCAGTCGAGCTTGATGTTTCCGTCGCGGATGACCTGGGCCCACTTGGCGGAGTCGGCCTTCTGCAGATCACCGAGCTGGCGGGGCGTGCCGCCGACCAGGGTGACGCCCAGGCGGTTGGCCAGCGCGACGATGTCGGCGCTCTTGAGCGCCTTGTTGATCTCGGCGTTGAGACGCCCGACCACATCGGCGGGCGTGCCGGCCGGTGCGAAGACCGCCTGCCATTGCTCGACCACGAAGTTCGTCATGCCCGACTCGCCCATGGTCGGCACGTCGGGCAGTGACTTCAGGCGCGCGGCAGAGGTCACGGCCAGGGCGCGCAGCTTGCCGCTCTGCACGTGCTGCAACGCGGCGGCCACGGGCGCGAACATGAACTGCACCTGTTCGCCCAGGGTGTCCTGCAATGCGGGGGTGTCGCCCTTGTAGGGCACGTGGATGAACTTCGCGCCCGTCTGCTGGCTCAGCAGCTCCCCCTGCATCTGCAGGATGGTGCCGCTGCCGCCGGAGGCGTAGGCCAGCTTGCCTGGCTGCGCCTTCGCTGCGGCGACCAGCTCGGCCACGGTCTTGAAAGGCTGCTTCGCACCGACCACCAGGATGTGCGGGATGGTGCCGATGGTGACCACCGGCTCGAAGCCGGCGATCGGGTCGTAGGGCAGCTTGCCCATCAGGTGCGGCGCGATGGCCTGCGGGCCGATCGAGGTGCCCAGCAGCGTGTAGCCGTCGGGTGCCGACTTGGCCACGTAGGCCGCACCGATGGTGCCGGTGGCGCCGGCGCGGTTGTCCACGATCACGTTGGTGCCGAGCCCGGCGGAAATGTGCTGTGCCACGCTGCGGCCCAGCACGTCGGTGCTGCCACCCGGAGGGTACGGCACGACCCAGGTGATCACCTTGCCGGTGGGCCACTGGCCCTGCGCGTGCGCCAGCGGCGCCATGGCGGTGAGGCTGGCTGCGGCGGCCAGTGCGAGCACGTGGCGGCGGGAGATGGGCGTGGCTGTGTCTTTGATGTTCATGTCGCTTGTCTCGTCAGGAAAGGGAGGCCGGGCGGACCGGTGTGAAGCCGTACAGGGCGACGGGGTTGTCCACCAGCACGCGGCGCAACGTGGCCTCGTCGCCGCACCAACGTGCGAGGGCGTCGACCTGCACCGCGTCGTCCGGCATGGGATGCCGGCCGGCGGATGCGGTGGCATGCGGCCAGTCGCTGCCCCAGACCACGCGGTGGGGCGCGGCCTCCAGGTAGCTGCGCGCCAGCGCGTCGAGCGCGGCGTCGTCGGCGCGGTGCGTCGCGCTGACGATGTAGCCGCCCGACAGCTTCACCCAGGCGCGGCCTTTGCGCAGCAGGTCGAGCACCAGCGCATGCGCGGCATGCCGGCCGGCGTCGGCCGGCGCGATGCGCCCGAGGTGATCGAACACCAGTGCCACCGGCAGATCGCGCAGCACCGGCGCCAGCGCCAGCAGCGTGTCGGGCGGTGCCAGCAACTGGAGGTGCCAGCCCAGCGGCGCGATGCGCTCGGCCATCGGACGCAGCGACCCGGCGGGCGGGTGTGCGCCGAGCGACAGGTTGAAACGGATGCCGCGCACGCCCAGGGCGTGCAGCGTCTGCAGCGCCTCGTCGGACACTGTTTCGTCGAGCACGGCCACCCCGCGTGCGGTATCGCCGAGCGCCGCAAGGCCGGCGAGCATGCAGCGGTTGTCGATGCCGTAGGTGGAAGGCGTGACCAGCACGACGCGACCGGTGCCGATGCGCCGCTGAAGCAGACGGTAGTCGTCCACCGACGCGTCGGGCGGCAGCAGCCGGGCATCGGGCGTTGCAGGGAAGCGCGCGTCGTACACATGCACATGGCAGTCGCAGGCCCCCGCCGGCAGCGCCGTCTGCGGCGGCGCTGTGCCGTCGGAGAATGGCACTTTCAGCCATGGGGCTTCGATCGTCCGGGGCATGGGGGCGCGTGCTTCAGAGGCCATCAGTCGATGGTCGCGCCCGATTCCTTGACGATCTTTCCCCAACGCGGAAGGTCGGCCTTGAGCAGCGCAGCGAAGGCTTCCGGCGTACCGCCCATCACGTCGCCGCCGTCGGCCTTGAGCTTGGAGGCGGAATCCGGGTTCTGCAGCACCTTGTTGATTTCGGTGTTGAGGGTCTTGACGATGGCCGCCGGCGTGCCGGCAGGCGCCAGGATGCCGAACCAGGAGACGGCATCGGAATTCTTGTAGCCCGCCTCGGCCAGCGTGGGCGTGTCGGGCAGTTGCTCGGAGCGCTTGGTCGAGGTCACCGCCAGTGCGCGGATCTTCTTGTTGCGGATCTGGCCGATGAGCGTCGGGATGGAGGATGCGTAAATGTCGATCTGGCCGCTGACCAGGTCGGTCAACGCCTGTGCGGCGCCCTTGTACGGCACATGCTGCAACTCGATGCCGGCCGCGTTCTCGGCGATTTCGCTCGACAGGTGAGCCACCGTGCCGTTGCCTGAATAACCCAGCGTGAGCTTGCCGGGCTTGCCCTTGGACGCGGCGACCACATCGCCAAAGGTCTTGTAGGGCGACGATTCGGACACCGCGAAGACGATGGGCGAATTGCTTACCAGCACCACGGGCGTCAGGTCCTTGAGCGGGTCGTAGGGCAGCTTGGAATACAGCGCCGGGTTGATCGCCAGGTTGCTGGTCTGCCCCATCACCAGCGTGTAGCCGTCGGCCGGTGCCTTGGCAACCTGGTCCACGCCCAGGTTGCCGCCGGCGCCCGGGCGGTTGTCGATGACGATCGTCCACTTCAGCGTCTCGGTCAGCTTCTGTGCCACGGTGCGGGCAATCAGGTCGGTGCCGCCGCCGGGTGGGAAGGGCACGACCAGGCGGATCGGCTTGTTCGGGTAGGCACCTTGCGCAAACGCAGAAGGGGTCGCAAAGGCGCTCACCGCCATGGCAGCGGCTATCAGGCAGGCGCGGCGGCCGAGGGTCGTGCGTACGGTCATTTTGTCTCCGATAAAGGGTGGGTGGCTGTCGCTGTGCAGCCGTGCCCGGACTGTAGTTAGGCGTTTCAATCCATACAATATGGTTTCGACTGTCGAAACATGGGTCAATATGCGAAACGGATTTAAGGGCAAACCCGAAGCTGAAAAAGGTCCGGCGTCGCCCGGTGAACCGAGCACAGGCAGCGTCGTCGCGGTGGCCAGGGCCGTGCAGTTGTTGGGGGCTTTTGCACTGGGCGAGGCGCAACTCAGCCTGGCGGAATTGAGCCGCCGATGCGGCCTGCACAAGACCACCGTGCTGCGCATCGCACGCACGCTGGCCATGCATGGCTACATGGTCCAGCGCGAGGACGGCGAATGGCGCCTGGGGCCGGCATCGGGCTGGCTGGGCGCACGCTACCAGTCGGCATTCGACATGCAGAACGTGGTCGAGCCGATGCTGCGTGACCTGACCCGGCTGACCGGCGAAAGCGCGGCGTTCTACGTGCGGGAAGGCGATTTCCGCACATGCCTTGTGCGGGTTGAAGGCCCGCATCCGCTGCGCCACCACGCACGCATGGGCGAGGCGCTGCCGCTGAACCGCGGCTCGCCGGGCCGGGTCATCCTGGCTTTTTCAGGCGAGGCTGGCGCGGTCTACGAAACCATCCGTGCGCGCGGCTACCACCTGTCCATCGGCGAGCGCGAGAAGGGCGTCGCAACGGTGTCGGCACCGGTGTTCGGACTCAACTGGCGGCTGCTCGGCTCGGTGTGCATCTCGGGCCCGGCGTCGCGTCTGTCCGAAGAGCAACTCACCGCCATGGCACAGGACGTGATGGGTTCGGCCAATCAGCTTTCCTACAGCCTGGCGGGCGCCGCCTCGACCAACACGCCTTCCTTCATCAGCACCTGGCACCCTTGACCAGGCGCGCTCGCTACCCAGGCGCAGGCCTCGGCCCGTACGAGCGCCGGTCTGGCCAACCTAATCGGCAAAGTTCTCCGTATAGCCCAGCAACAGCGTGCGGCGCCCCGTCAACAGCAACGCGAGCGCGTTCCATGCCGCCGCCGCTGCGTCCGCATCCTCGGAGGGGTAAATCATCGCGAGGTCGCGCACGAGTTGGCGGGCCGCCTTCTCGTCGGGCGCTTGCCTGCGCACGAAGCCCAGCCATGAGGCACCGATGCCGAAAAAGCGGTAGCCGTGCGTGGCCTCGAGCTGGCGGATGAGCGCGTGGTTCTGGAACACGTTCCAGTCGGCCGAGAAGTAGCCGTTGGGCAGGCCAGCGATGAGCAGGTCGTCGCGGGCCACAGGCAGGCGCTGCACGTAGACGTTGTCGTCGTTGGCCAGCAGCTGATCGGGGTCGCGGTTCATCGCGACCAGCGCCTCCACGTCGGCCTGTGAACTCAGCCGCGCCTGTGCCAAGGCACGCCAGTCCTGCTGCAACGCGGACACGTCGAGCTGCGCCTGCACGTGCGCAAGCTGCCGGGCCTCGGAGGCGTGAACGGACACCGGATCGTCGTAGTCCACCTCGGCCTCCGGGCCGTCGTCCGCGGGCTGGAGCAGCTCGTGGTTGCTGGCGTGCATGCTCGTATAGCAGCACTGGCCCGGATCGTCGAGCGTGCACAGGAAGCGGTGACCCGGCTCGCGCTGGCGGGAGGTCTTCCAGGCAGGCCAGCACCTCGGCCAGCGACGCGATGTCGCTCAGACGGACACAGGTGAAGGTATTGACTGTTTTGAATGGCAGTTTCTCGCTGAGATCGACGGGGATGATCTGCATGCCGTTTCTCCTGGAAGCTTCGTGTGTTCGTCGCGGATGAGCTGTCGCGCGCCTCTGCAGAATGCTGGGACTTCGAACCTACTTCGGCGCCTTGCGCTCAGTCTTGCGTTCCGAATGGACCGGACCCGGCACGATCGACGCTGCGGGGGGATAGGGATAAGGGGGTGGAGGCTTGGCTGCATCCATCACGCTGTCCTGCGGCTCCCGAGCTTCCTGCAGCAGCCGTTCGGCCTCCTGCTCTGCCTGCTCGACATCGCGAGTCGCCTGGCTTTCCTGCGGCAAGGCGATGTCCATGGGCATCATCACCGTGTCCGAGGTCGTTGCGCTCTCGGTGGTGGTGGTGGGGACCTCGGTGGTGCGCCTGCCGTCTTGCGACAGCGCGCCGAGGGCACACACGATCACCAGCAGTCCCCAGAGACCGCCGATCTTCCAGCGCGACGGCGTCTTGCCGTTGAAGCGGAACCACTGCGGCCGCACCAGGCTCATGAGCAGGCTGACGGCGCACACCGGGCTCAGCAAGCCGAACCAGAGCGCCAGCGGTGTTGTCATGCGTCGTGTCCCTTTCGCGCGGTTCCAGTGGTTGCCGTGTCGTGCGTGCTCATGGGCGGTGCGATGTCTTCGAGCGCGCGCCGTTCCGCGTCCACGCCATAGCGCCATGCAAGCAGCCCGGCTGCGATCACCAGCACGGCGCCAATCGCATAGCCTACAGCCACTGCGCTGCGGTCACCCGTGGCGATGAGGGTGCCAAAAAGCCAGGGTGCGACGAATCCGCCCGCACCGGTGCCCACTGCATAGAACAGCGAGATGGCCAGGGCACGCATCTCCAGCGGAAACACCTCGCTCACGGTGAGGTAGGCCGAACTCGCCGCGGCCGATGCGAGAAAGAACACGGCCGACCAGGCCAGTGCCTGACTCATCGCATCGAGCCAGCCCTGCATGAAGGCCCAGCCCGTGATGCCAAGGCCGACACCCGAGAGCACATAGGTCAGGGCGATCATGCGGCGCCGGCCCACGCGGTCGAACAGCGGGCCGAGCAGCAGCGGCCCGAGCACATTGCCGAGCGCAAACGGAAAGATGTACAGCGCCACGCGACCTTCCGGCACGCCGTAGAAGCGCGTGAGCACCAGTGCGTAGGTGAAGAAGATCGCGTTGTAGAAGAAGGCCTGCGAGACCATCAGCGCCAGCGCGACGATGCTGCGCTGGCGGTAGCGGTGCAGCAGCACCTGTGCGATCTCGCGCAGCGTCGGGCTGTGCCGTTCGCGGTAAGCGACCGATCCGACGGCCACGGGCAGCGGGCCGTGCTGCGCTTCGACCTGGGCCTCGATGTCGCGCACCACCCGCTCGGCCTCGTCGGCGCGCCCGTGCGAAATCAGCCAGCGCGGGCTCTCCGGCACATCGCGCCGCACCAGCAGGATGGCGATGGCGAGCGCGCCGCCCAGCGCAAAGGCGGCGCGCCAGCCCCACACGGGGCCCAGCACCTGCGGGTCGAGCAGCACCAGGCTCAGGCCGGCACCGAGCGCCGCACCCAGCCAGAAGCTGCCGTTGATCGCCAGGTTCACGCGGCCGCGCACGCGCGCCGGAATCAGCTCGTCGATGGCCGAATTGATGGCCGCGTACTCGCCGCCGATGCCCACACCGGTGATGAAGCGACACACCGCGAAGAACGCGAAGTGGGGCGAAAAGGCGGTCGCGAGCGTGGCCGCGGTGTACACCGCCAGCGTGATCAGGAACAGCCGCTTGCGGCCCAGCCGGTCGGCCAGTCGGCCGAAGATCAGCGCGCCCACCACGGCGCCGCCGATGTAGAGCGAGCCCGACGCGCCCACCTGGGCCGCGGTCAGGCCGAGCGTGTCGCCGCGTTCCAGCACGCCGCCGATGGAGCCGACCAGCGTCACTTCCAGGCCGTCGAGCACCCAGGCCACGCCGAGCGCGATCACCACCCGCCAATGCCAGCGCGACCAGGGCAGCCGGTCGAGCCGAGCGGGAATGTCGGAGTGATGCACGGTGGTGGTCATGCGTGCGTACCGTACGGGATAAGCCGCCGCCTGGCTGTCGGCGGATGTCGCGTGCGCCGTCGACGCGCCGCTCAGGTGCCGCGGTGGGCTCAGCCGTAGGCTCAGCGGGGTGGGCGCTGCAACGGATTCGGCGGATGCAGCGGGCGGCGCAGCAGCAGGAGGCCCATGATGCTCGTGGCCGTCAGCAGGGCCGCGAAAGCAATGGGGGTGCCGAAGGCCTTGCCCAGCGCCGCAAACGTCAGCGGCGCGATGGCGATGCCCGTGTAGCTGAACAGCAGCGCGGCACCCGTCACGGCGCCGGCGCGTGCCGGTCCGGCGATGCGCGCGAGCTCGGCAATCATCACGCCGTTCCAGCCGCTCGCGCTCAGGCCGACCAGCATGAAGAGCACGCCCAGTGCCGCCGGCGGCGGCGTGCCGGGCCACAGGAAGAGCAACAGGCCGGCGGCACCCATTGCCAGACCCAGCCCGCCCAGCAAATGCAGGGTCGGCATGCCGGGGCGTTGCGCCACGCGGCCCCACAGCAGCCGGCCGACGAGGCCTGCACCCTGCATCAGCGCCAGCCAGCCCGCTGCCGCGGGCACCGGCAACTGCCAGTGATGCACGGCATGACTCATCGAGAAGAAGTTGAGGCTCACCTGTGTGGCCATGTAGACGACCATGGTGAACGTCAGCAGGCGCAGCGCTGGCGATGCCACCAGTTCGGCCAGGCCGCTGCCGTCGCTGGTGGCTGCGAGGGTTGGCGCGCCGCCGTCGCTGCGAACCAGGCCGATGCACCACAGGCCCACCGCCAGCGCCAGCACCGCCACCAGTGCAAAGGGCCAGGCCGCATGCTGCACCAGCAGCAGCGGCAACAGCAGCGAACCGGCGATGGCGCCGATCTGGTTGCCGGTCTGGCGCACCGAAAAGATCCACGGCCGCCGCGCCAGCGGCGTCACGCGCGCCAGCACCGAAGCGCTGGCCGGTGTCTCGGGGCCGAAGGCGAAGCCCAGCAGCAGCACGGCGGGCCAGGACGACCATCGCGCAGGGCCGACGCCCAGCGCTTCGACCGACAGGCACGTCATTGCAAGCGTGACCGCGGCCATGCAGAGCCCGGCAAGCTGCAGGTCGCCCAAGCGGCGTATCAGCCAGCCCGCGGTCACCGAGGAGAGCGCGCCGATGCCGAACATCACGCTGCCCAGGATGCCGAGCGACTGCACGTCGACGCCCAACTGCGGCGCCAGCACCGACAGTGCAAAGACGCCCATGGCGACCATCGCCTGCACGGCCGTCATGGCCGGCAGCGTGCGCGCGATGGCGCTGCTCAAGAAGGCATCCGGCGGTCGAGCAGCCGTGCCAGCGCGTCCGGCAGGCCGCGGTTCGGCTTGAGGGGCGGTGGTGCAAAGCTGCCGGCGGCGGCCTTTCCGGGTTGCAGCGCGACGAGGCTTTCCGCGTGGCGCACCGCGCTCGACACGCCGTCGACCACCGGCACCGGCAGTCGGCCGTGCAGCGCGCGCGCCAGGCCTGCCAGTGGCGCACCGGCCAGCACGATGACCTCGGCGCCGTCTTCTTGCACGGCGCGCTCGCACAGTGCCAGCAGCGCTGCTTCGTGTTCGCCCTGCACGTTGCCGATGCTGGCCAGCGGCCGGTCGAGCGCGCGGATGCTGGCCAGTCGGCCGACCAGCCCGTTCGCCTCGACCACCTCGCGGTACCAGGCCTGGATGCGTTGGGAGATCGCGATGATCGAAAAGCGATGGCCCAGCAGGCAGGCGGTGGCAAGCGCCGATTCAGTCATGCCGAGCACCGGGATCGGCATCGCCTCGCGGATGCCCGCGAGCCCCGGGTCGCCGAAGGCCGCGAGGATCACCGCATCGTGGCCGACATGGTGCTCGGCCGCGAGCTGCGCGCAGGCGTAGGCGCCGATGAGCGCCTCGAAGCGGGTCTCGATGTAGGCCACGCCGAAGGGCGCCGTCTGCATCGTGATCTGCGTGCCCGGCGATGCGGTGCGCCGCGCCTCGGCCTCGATCAGTGCGGTGACGCTCTCGGAAATGTTGGGGTTGATGACGAGCAGGCGCATGGCGGGCGATGTTCGCTCAGCGGCGACGTGGCATCAAGGTCGGGATGCCGCAGACCAGCAGTTCGCCGCGGCCGGGTTGTGGGTGGAAACTGCCGTCCCACACCACTTCGCCGCGCGCGAGCGTCACGCCGGGCCAGGCCTTCAGCGTCATGCCTTCGTAGGGCGTGTAGTCGACCTCGTGATGCAGCTGCTCGTTCTTCAGCACGAACTCACGTTCGTCCCAGATCACCAGGTCGGCATCGGCGCCGACGGCGATCGTGCCCTTCTTCGGATGCAGGCCATACGCCTTCGCAGGGCCGGTGGCGGTCAGCTCGACGAAGCGGTTTTCCGTCATGCGGCCGGCCAGCACCCCTTCGGACCAGAGCAGCGCCATGCGCGTCTCCAGGCCCGGAATGCCGTTCGGAATGTGGCGGAAGGCGACCTCTTCGCCGCCGGGCTTCTTGCCTTCCGGCGCGTCGTACTTGAAGGGCGCATGGTCCGACGAGAACACGGTGAACAGGCCGTCGTTCAGGCCATCCCAGATCACCTGCTGGTTCGCCTTGTCGCGCGGCGGCGGGCTGCACACGCACTTGGCGCCCTTGTAGCTGTCGTCGATGCCGAGGTCTTCGGCCGTGAGGAACAGGTACTGCGGGCAGGTTTCGGCAAAGATGTTGAGCCCGTGCGCGCGGCCCCAGCGGATCTGCTCGACCGCCTCGCGGCCCGACACGTGGACGATGAGGATCGGCACGTCGACCAGCTCGGCCAGCGCGATGGCACGGTGCGTGGCTTCGCGCTCGACCAGCATCGGCCGTGAGTGCGCATGGAAGCGCGGCGCGGTGCGGCCGGCTGCTTCGAGGCGTTTGGTCAGCCATTCGATGCAGTCGGAATTTTCCGCATGCAGCATGGCCATCGCCCCGTGCTCGCGGGCCACGGACAGCACGTCGAGGATCTGGCCATCGTCGAGCTTCATATCGTCGTAGGTCATGTAGATCTTGAACGAGGTGAAGCCTTCCTTGATCAGTGCGGGCAGCTCTTCTTTCAGCACCGTGGGCGTTGGGTCGCTCACGATCAGGTGGAAGGCATAGTCGACATGCGCCTTGCCTGCGGCACGCTGGCGATAGTCCTCCACCGCGGCTCGCAGCGACTGGCCCTTCTGCTGTGCGGCAAAGGGAATCACGGTGGTCGTGCCACCGCAGGCCGCCGAGCGCGTGCCGGTGTTGAAGTCGTCGGCGTTGCGCGTGGGCGGCGCCATCGGCTGGTCGAGGTGGCAGTGCGCGTCGACGCCGCCGGGCGTCACGGCACGGCCTGCCGCGTCGATCTCGCGCGCACCGGCGCCCAGCCGGGCGCCCAGTTGCACGATGCGGCCGTCGGCGATGCCGATGTCGCAGTCGAAGGTGTCGGAGGCGGTGACAACGCGCGCGTTGCGCACGACAAGGTCGAAGTCGGTCATGGTGTCTCTGTGGGTGAGGGTTGCGTGGTTCAGGCGGCCATCCAGCCGCCATCGACCATCAGTTCGGCGCCGGTGATGAAGCTGGCGTCGCTGCTGGCGAGGAAAAGAACGGCCTGCGCCACATCGTCGGGGCGGCCGAGTCGGGGCCAGGGTGTGCGGCGGTGCGCACGCTCCAGCACGTGGGGGTCGACCGCGCGGCCGCCCGCGCCGGTCTGGATCTTGCCGGGCGCAACCGCGTTGCAGACGATGCCCTGCGCGGCGTAGTCGGTCGCGACCTGGCGCGTGAGGTAGGCGATGCCGGCCTTGCTGGTGCCATAGGCCAGGTCGCCGGGCGCGGCGATCATGCCGTGCTGCGAGGAGAGGTTGACGATGCGCCCGCGCACCTCGTCCGTGGCGTCCTGCGTGACCATCTGACGCACCGCCGCGCGGCAGCAGCGGTACACGCCGCCGAGGTTCACGTCGAGCACGCGCTGCCAGTCGGCCTCGTCGAGTTCGAGCAGCGGGCGCGCATGGCGGATGCAGGCGTTGTTGACCAGCAGGTCCAGTCGGCCATGGCGCGCCACGGTACCCGCGACGAGCGCATCGACTTGGGCGCTGTCGGCCACGTCGGTGCGAACGAACTCGGCGCTGCCGCCTTCTGACGCGATCAGCTCGGCCGTGGGCTCGCCGCCTTCGATGACCTCGGTGCCGATGTCGGCAATCACCACCGTCGCGCCATGGCGCGCGAGCAGCCGTGCGATCGCGCGGCCGATGCCCGATGCGGCACCGGTGACGATGCAGATGTGGCCTTGCATGCGGCGGGCGTCGACGGGGAGAAGGGCGGCGAGTTCAGACATGGTGCGCAGCCTGCAGCCAGGCGTGGAAATCGGCCGAGGCCGCGGGCAGGTCGAAGCGTGGCGCGAAGCCGGTGTCGGCCCGCAGCCGTTCGATCGACATCGGCGCGCGGTCGTAAGGTGCGTAGTACGAGACGTTGGCTTGTTCGTCGTCTCTGTCCGGCTGTGCGATGCGCCAGTCGAATCCGGGCTGCCATTCGGCGACCTGCTGGCACCACTGCGTCATCGACCACTGAAAGCCGGCCGCGAGGTTGTAGACCGGCGAGGTCGGCGATGCATGGTCGAGCAGTGCAGTCAGTGCCGCTGCGGCATCGCGCACGTAGAGCCAGTCCCGCCTGCTGTCGCGTGGCAGCCGGACGGCGCGGGCACTGTGCGCGTGCTGCAGCACCTGGTAGGGCGCGCTCAGCGTGTCGCGCACGCCGGTTTCCGATTCCCACGGTCCGAAGCAGGTACCGAGCCGTCCGATGCGCAGGTCGATGCCGTGCAGCGAAGCCAGCCGCAGTGCGGCCGATTCGGCCGTCTGCTTCGAGATACCGTAGAGCCCTTCGGGCTGTGGGGGCGTGTCGACCTCGTCGAGCAGCGCAGCGGTGCGCCCGCTGGCGCCGTACACAGAGCCCGAGCTGCCCAGCAGCACACGCGGCTTTCGCGCCGTGGCCGCAGCGTTCAGCGCTGCGAGTACGCCACCGACATTCACCTCGAAGATTGCCTGCGGCATGGCGCACTCGCGCCCAGCATCGGCCGTGATCGCGGCCAGCAACACCACCCGGTCGACGTGATGCATGCGCATCGCGCGGCCCAGCATCTCCGAATCGCGCACATCGCCGCCGATCGCAGCGAAACGGCCCGGCAGCGCTGCGAAGGCGCACAACGCGGCAGTGGGCGGTGGCGCGAGGTCGTAGCCGATGACGTGGTCGCCGCGCGCGAGCAGATGCTCCGTGAGCGCCAGGCCCACGAAGCCGCTTGCACCGGTAATTAAGACATTTGGCATGTCAGCTTCTCAGCGGGCTGTGCTGTGATCCGCGACGCATGAAACCGACGTACGCAAGGCCAGGACCACCGCGGAACCGGCTTTGCCGGGCCGCCGGTGTTGCCCCCTGAAAGGGGGGTGGCGAAGCGACACGAAGTGCGCGAAGACTGGGGGTGAGCTTCATCTTAGGCTGCAAGCGCCTCGGGGCGCAGCAGATTCAGGATGTGGCGCTTGTAGTCGTTGAACTGCGGGCTGGTCGCATCGCGGGGGCGCGCCAGGTCGATCGGTATCAGCTCGCGGATGCGGCCGGGCCGCGCCGACATCACGGCCACGTGCGTGCCGAGCGCCAGCGACTCATCGATGCCATGCGTCACGAAGACGATGGTGCTTTGGCTTTCGCGCCAGATGCGCACCAGCTCGGCGTGCATTTCCATCTTGGTCTGCTCGTCGAGCGCGCCGAAGGGCTCGTCCATCAGGATCACCTCGGGGTTCATGAGCAGGGCGCGGGCGATGCCCACGCGCTGGTTCATGCCGCCCGACAGTTCGCTCGGGAAATGGTTCTCGAAGCCGGTGAGCCGCACCATGTCGATGAAGCGCTGCGCCTTCTCGCGGCGCTCGCGCTTGTCCATGCCGCGCATCGTGAGGTGGAAGGCCACGTTCTCCCAGACGGTGAGCCAGGGCATCAGCGTGGGCTGCTGGAAGACGAAGCCGCGGTCGGAGCCCGGCGCACTCACGACCTGGCCGCCGACCGAGACCGTGCCGCTGCTGGGCTTGTCGAAGCCCGCGATCATGTTGAGCAAGGTCGACTTGCCGCAGCCGCTCGGCCCGAGCAGGCAGAGGAATTCGTTGCGGCCCACGCTCAGGCTGATGTCGTCGAGCGCCTTGACTGTGGTGTTCCGCTTGGGGTCGTTGAACAGGCGCGAGACGCGGTCGATGGTGATGAGTGCCATGAGATCAGCCTTCCTTGGCTTGCAGGGTGGAGCCGCGTTGCCAGCGCAGAACGCGCGCAGCCACCAGCTTGATGACGAGGTCGCTGAGGTAGCCCAGCAGGCCGATGCTGACCATGGCCGCGATCACGAGGTCGTAGCGCAGGAAGTAATAGGAATCCCACAGCACATAGCCGACACCGCTCTTCACCGCGACCATCTCGGCGGTGACGGTGAGCATCCAGGCCGAACCGATGGCGATGCGCAGGCCCGAGAAGATGCTCGGTAGCGCGGCCGGAAAAACGATGTGCGTCAGCAGCTTCTGCGGCGTGCCGCCGGCCATCGCGCCCGCGCGCAGCAGGTTGCGGTCGACCGTCTTCACGCCGTGGATGGTGCTCAGCAGCACCGGGAAGAAAGAGCCGAGGAACACCAGGAAGATGGCCGGCTTGTCGGCGATGCCGAACCAGATGATGGCCAGCGGAATCCACGACACCGGTGGCACCGGCCGCAGCACCTGCAGCACCGGCTCGATCAGCTTCTCGACAGTGCGCGACCAGCCGATCGCCATGCCGATGCCCACGCCCAGCACGGTGGCCAGCGCGAAGCCCGAGAACACGCGCGTTGCGCTGGCGGCCGTGTCCATGATCCAGTGGCCGCTGTAGCTCTGGGTGTTTCCATCGGTCGCGAAGATCCAGTCGGCCCAGGCCACCAGCACCTGCGACGGTGCCGGAAGCAAGGCGCGCGGCAGGACGCCGGAACGGGAAAACACCTCCCAACCGACGAGAAGCAGCACCGGCACGATGGCGCGCTCGATGCGGCGGTAGAAGCTGCCGAGGAAAGAGGTGCCTGCCATCACGTTGCGGCCTCAGTAACCTAGCGCCGACTTGGGCTTGCCCGTGGCGGCCTCGAGGAAGCGGTAGTCCATGTTCTTCTCGATCGCAGCCGACACGTCGGAGTTGATGTACTTCAGGTCGCGCATCATCGCGCCGATGGCGACCGCCGGGCCGCGGTACATCTTGTAGTCGGGGTACAGGTTCTCGACGGCGCCTGCGGCGATCGCCTTGTCCAGGCCGGTGACCTTCTGGATGGTGTCGACGAACAGGCCCTTGTCGGCGACCATCATGTCGTTGACCTTGATGATCGAGCGCACGGTTTCTTCGACGGCCTTCGGCTTGCTCGCGATCACGTCGGAGCGCGTGACGATCAGGTTGGTGAGCTTGCCTGCGGCCTGGTCGTAAGGGTAGGCGAAGAACTTGGCGGCGCCGAGCTGGCGGATCTGCGTGGCGAAGGGGTCGACCGAGCAGATGAGCTCCACCTCGCCGCGGCGCAGCGCCTGCACGTGGTCCGATGGGTTCGGGATATTGATGAACTGCACGTCCTTGTTGACGTCAATGCCCTGCTTGGCAAAGGCGCCGCGCATGTGGATGTCCTGCGCGTTGCCGCGCGAGGCCGCCACGCGGAAGGGCTTGCCGGCCGCCTTGTAGTCGGCGATGACCTTCTTCAGGCTGGCCCAGTCGTTTTCCTTGATGGGCAGGTCGTTGCCCACCAGGATCTGCGAGCCGCCATTGACCTGGCCCGAGATGGCGACCACGTCGAAGCCCTTGTCGAGTGCGGTGGCGTAGTGCAGGTAGGTGACCTGGGCCACGTCGATGCTCTTGGACAGCAGCGCGGTCAGCACGTCGTTGCCGGTGTTGAAGCCAATGGCTTCGAGTTTCACGTTGACGGCGTTCTGCGGCGTGAGCGACAACGGGGTGCAGTGCGCGCACTTGGCATAGCCGAGCTTGATCTCGGGCGTGCCCTGGGCCTGGCTGGCCAGGGGCAGCACGGCGGCCACCGCCAGCACGAATTTCGCAATGGATCTGAACATTCGGGTTCCTCGGAGAGTGTGGATGGACGACTGAAGTGGCGCCGCCTTCCGCAGATGCAGCAAGTGCTGTGCCAGACTGTATCCAATCTACAGGATCAGATTGGATACAAAGTGTCGTTTGATGGTGCGCCATGCACGCTGTGGGGGCGGGCGCCGCACCGGTCTCAGCGCCAGTAGGGCTTGCCCTCGGCGCCCCAGAGCGCGCGGGCGGCGGCCTCGGCCTCTGCGCAGATGGCTTCCATGTCAACCTGCGTGGGCAGGCCGTTCTCCACGAGGATGTCGCCTGCGACCATCACCAGCTGCACGTCACGCCCTTGGCCGGTGTGCACCAGATTGCCCAGCGGGTTGACGTGGGGGCGCAGGTGCGGCCGGTTGCCGTCGAACACCACCAGGTCGGCCGCCTTGCCGACTTCGAGGCTGCCGATCTCGTCGGCCATGCCCAGCGCCCGCGCGCCGCCCATCGTCGTCATGTGGAACACATGGTGCGGCTGCCAGTGGTCGTCGACGCCGCCTTCCTGCACGCGCGCGGTGACGAGCGCCCAGCGCATCAGCTCGACCATGTCACCGTGCTGCGTGTCGGTGGCCAGCGCGATGTTCACGCCGGCCCGCTTGAGCATCGGCGTGGGTGCGAGGCGGCCGGAGGTGGCGTTGCACTTGGGGATGTGCACGGCGTGCGCACCGGCCTGGGCCATCTTCGCCACGTCGCTTTCGCTCACGTAGATGCAATGGCCGCCCATCAGGCGGTGGTTCAGCAGGCCGGTCTCCTCCAGCACCTCGGTCGAGCTGCGGCCGGTGCGCTCCTTCACTCGGTCGACCTCGGTGCGGCTCTGGCCCAGGTGGGTGCTGACGACCAGGTCCTTCGCCTGCGCCGCTGCGGCGATCTCGCGCAGGAAATCGTTCGAGCAGGTGTCGACCGCATGTGCGGCCAGATTCACGCGCACACGCGGATGCCCGGCCCAGCGCGCCTGCAGTGCCAGGCCTGCGTCGAGCGTGCGGCGGCCAATGGCGGTGCTGTGATGCCAGTCGCCATGCGCGACGCGCGAGAAGTCAACGTCGTGGATGCGCCAGCTCGGGCACAGGCGTACGCCGAGCTCGAGCATCGCCTCGGTGCCGACGTCGGCGTGCACGAAGTTGTCGCCGATCACGGTGGAGCCGAAGAGCAGCGCCTCGAGCGCGCCCAGCCGTGCCAGTGCGCGCGCCTGCGCGGGCGTGACACTGGTGCCCTTGGGAATGCCCGGCGTGTACGACGGCGCGAAACCCAGGTCGGCCGCGACGCCGCGCACCATGGTCAGCACGCTGTGGGTATGCGTGTTGACGAAGCCCGGCGTGACGAAGTGCCCGGGCAGGCGCAGCGTGCGCGCCGCGGTGTAGCGCTCGGGTGGCCGGCGGTCGAGCCATGCGATGCGGCCGGCGGTGATGCCGATGGCACAGTCGCGAAGCTCGGGCTGCAGCGGGTCTGCCGTCAGCGCGATCGCGTCGAGCAGCAGCAGGTCGAAGTCATGGTTGGTGGTGATCGGATCGGTCATGCCGTTCCTCGCGGTGGGCCCGGCGCGTCACCGGATGCGTTTGCTGATGCCGGTCAGGCGCTCCATCACGATCATCAGGATCAACGTGACGAGCACCATCAGGCTGGAGACGGCCGCGATGCTCACGTCGAGCCGGCCTTCGAGGTCCTGCCACATGCGGATCGGCAGCATGTCGGTGGACGCGTCGCGCAGGAAGAGCGACACCGGCACGTTGTCGAACGAGGACATGAAGCTGATGAAGGCACCGGCCGCGATGCCCGGCGCGATCAGCGGCAGCGTGACGCGGCGGAAGGTGTAGCTGCGGCTTGCGCCCAGGCTGGCCGAGCTTTCGAGCAGCGCGGGCGGCATTTGCGACAGCGCCGCGACCGTGGTGCGGATGACGTAGGGCACACCGACGACCGTGTGGCCGACGACCAGCGTCCATAGCGACAACTCGACGCCGATGCGCGAGAAGTAGATGAGCGAGGCGAGGCCAAAGGCCAGCGCGGGCAGGATGAGCGGCGACATGAAGAAGGCGTCAAGGACGCGCGCCATCGCCTTCTCGGAGCGGGCGATCGCCATGGCGGCCCCGACACCGAGCACCACGGCGATCAGGGTCGAGGCGCTCGCCACCTTCAGGCTGTTGAGCGCTGCGTACTGGAGCTGGAACGCGTCGGGCAGCGACGCGTACCAGCGCATCGAATAGCCCGGCGGCGGGAACTTGAGCGAGTAGCCGTTGGTGAAGGACAGCACGATCACCACGACCGTGGGGGCAAGCAGCAGCAGCGTCGCCAATGTGGCGATGGTGCCCAGCACGGCAGTGAGGGCGATGCTAGAGGCTTCGTGTTTGCGGCCGGCGCTCATTTCAGTTTCCCACTTGCCCACGGCTCAAGCGACCGAGGTAGTTGAACAGCGTCACACAAGCCATCACCGCGACCAGGAACACCAGCGAGATCGCTGCAGCGAACGGCCAGTTCTGCAGCGACGAGGCCTGCTGGTAGATGTACATCGGCATGAACAGCATCTGCCCGCCGCCGATGAGCGACTGCGAGATGAAGGCCGTGATGCTGGCCGCGAAGGTCAGGAGGCAACCGGCAAGGATGCCGGGCAGCGTCAGCGGAAGGGTGATCTTGACGAAGGTGCGCAAGGCACTTGCACCGAGCGCCGACGACGCGTCTTCGAGGTTCGGGTCGAGCTTCTGCAGCGCGGTGATGAGCGGCAGCGCCATCAGCGGCAACTGCACGTTGGCCAGCGCGACGATCAGCCCGCCGCGCGTGTACAGCAGCTTCACTGGCCCCTCGATCCAGCCCAACTCCAGCAGCACCGAATTCACGATGCCCTGGCGCCCCAGGATCACGACCCACGCAAAGGTGCGCACCACCACGCTGGTGAGCAGCGGCATGACGATGATGAGCATCAGCACCTTCTGCATGGGGCCGGGGCTGCGCACGTAGCTCCAGGCGAGCGCATAGCCCAGCACCAGGCACAGCAGCGTGGTCTGCACGCCGAGCCAGAGCGTGTCGAACAGCACCGGCAGCGTGAAGCCGTCGGTCGCGATCTTCACGTACTGGTCCGGGCCGACGGCCTTGAGCTCGGGTGTGGTGTAGAAGCTGATGGCGATCAGCAGCAACAGCGGCGCGAGGAAGAACAGCACGAAGAACGCCGCCAGCGGCGAGGCGAACGCAAGGCTGTAGCCCGTGACGGGTGGGCCCTTGATGCTGGCGGTGCTCATGGACTCAGACCTTGATCTCGCGATTGAAACGGTCGATCCAGCTGGCGCGGTTCTCGTTGATCTTCTTCCAGTCCTGGAACACGAACTTCTTCTTCATGTCGGCCGTGTCCTTGGCCAGCACCTTGGCGATCTCGCCCTCCATCTTGACCTTGCCGTTGGTCGGCACCACCAGGTAGGGCGCCTGCATCAGCCTGCCCTGCACCTCGGGCGACAGCGCCACGTCGATGAGCTGGGCGGCCAGCGCCTTGTTCGGCGAATTCTTGACGATGTGGATGCTGGTCTTGAAGGCGATGGCGCCTTCCTTGGGCGCCACGAATTCCACCGGCACGCCGCGTGCCTTGAGGATCTGGATCGCATTGAAGTTGCCCGGGCTGATGTCGATCTGCCCCTGCTGGAACAGTGCGGCCAATGCGCCCGGGTTGGCGGCGACGGCCGCCAGGTTGGGCTTGAGCTTGTCGATGGCCTTGAAGCCTTCTTCGACGTTGCCTTCGTTGCCGCCGTGCATGCGCGCGATCTCCACCAGGAAGCCGGTGCCGAGTGTCGAGTTCAGGTTGGTGATGCCGACGCGGCCCTTGTACTCCGGCTTCCACAAGTCGGCCCACGAAGTGGGAGGCGTCTTGACCTTCTCTGGGTTGTAGGTCAGGCCCACGACCTGGAAGAACATCGAAGGCCCCATCGGGTCCTGCGCCTCGGGGATCAGGTCCTTGTAGTTCTTGCTGGATGCGACCGGGAAGGGCTCGACCAGGTCCTGCCCGATGGCGGTGAGTGCCGGACCCGGATCGTGCAGCATCACGTCGATCGGCGGGTTGGTGCGTGCGGCCGAGACCTTGGCGATCTGGTCGACCGAGAGCATCGCGTCGAGCAGCACGTCCTGGCCGCTGGCTTTCTTGAAGGCGGGCACCAGGACGTCGCGGTGCGCCTCTTCCCAGCTGCCGGTGAAGGTGGCGAACACCAGCTTGCGCGCCTGCGCGTGGCTGATGCCCGGAAAGAGCTCCATCGCGCTCAGGGTGAGCGCGCTGCCGAGCAGTTGACGACGGGAGAGTTGCATGGCGAACCTCTTGAAGTGGAAGGAGGAAGAGAAAAGAAGAGAAGAGAAGAAATCAGGGCGCGGCGAACACGGTCACGCTGGCCTGCGAGGCGGGTCGCACCCACACGGCAGCACCGCTGTCGCGCGGCCCGGTGCCCGGCGCGCGCGGCTCCGACAGCTTGAGCCGCTGGCCGTTGCGGGTGCGAATCTCGTGGACGATGGTCGCGCCCAGGGGCATGCCGAGTTCGACCTGGCCTTCGAGCGCGCCCGCGGGCGTGTCGCTCAGACGCAGGTTCTCCGGGCGGATGCAGGCGACCACCTGGCTGCCGGGGCCGAGCGCAGGGTCGGCCGGCGCGCGGGTGGCCAGCAGGGTGCCGTCTTCCAGCCGCACCAGGGCGCCTTCGGCCGTGAGGCTGTCCAGCGTGGCGGGCAGCACGTTGGCGGTGCCGACGAACTGGTTGACGAAGTAGGTCGCTGGCGTGTCGTACACGGCAGAGGGCGCGGCGAACTGCTCGAGCCGGCCCTGGCTCAGCACGGCCACGCGGTCGGCCATGCCGAGCGCTTCTTCCTGGTCGTGCGTGACGATGATGGCCGTGGTGCCGGCTGCGCGCTGGATGCGCTTGATCTCGATCTGCATGTCCAGGCGCAGGCTCTTGTCGAGCGCGGAAAAGGGTTCGTCGAGCAACAGCACGCGCGGCTCGATGGCCAGCGCACGAGCCAGCGCCACGCGCTGCTGCTGGCCGCCCGACAGCTGTTTGGTGAGGCGGTCGGCCAGATGGCCCAGCTGCACCATCTCCAGCATTTCTGTGGTGCGCTTGCGTGCCGCGTTGCGGTCGGTGCCGCGCGCCGCCAGCCCGTAGCCGACGTTGTCGGCCACCGTCATGTGCGGAAAGAGGGCGTAGTTCTGGAAGACGATGCCCACGTTGCGGCGCGCGGGCGGCAGGTCGTCGATGCGGCGCTCGCCGATCACCACCTTGCCGGAGGTCTGCGTGATGAAGCCCGCAATGATGCGCAGCAGCGTGGTCTTGCCGCAGCCGCTGGGCCCCAGCAGCGCGACCAGCTCACCCGCGGCGACCTCGAGCGTGACGTGATCGACCGCGAGCGAACCGCCATAGCGGTGCACGATGTCGTCGAGGGTGAGGCTTTGTCCGGCGGTCGATTGCATGCGAATGTCCATGCAATCCGTGTGCCAACTTTGTATCCAATCTTTCTTTGCATGGATTTGCGTGAAAGCCCCATGGGGTCACCTGCTTTCCCCAGAGGTGAACGGGGCGGTTTCGATGGCGCGAAGGCTGGAATCAGTCTTGCATCAGGAACTCCCGAAGCGCAGTGCGCTGTGGTAATCCGGTGCAGTGACGCACCAGATTGGATACAAAATAATGGGGATGGTGCATCCAGCCATCCATTCCCGCCGACTCAAGGATCACCCGATGACCTCCAGCATTCACCAATGGACCGCCCGCCACCTGGCCGCGCAGGTGGCCGCGCGTGCGGTTTCCGCCACGGATGTGGCCGAGACCATGACCGCACGCATCGTTCGCCTGGAGCCACAGCTCAACGCCTTTGCCGACTTCGATGCCGACGTTCCACTGGCGGCTGCGCGCGAGGTCGACGCGCGGCTGGCCGCCGGCGAGCAGTTGCCGCTGGCCGGTGTGCCATTCACGGTCAAGGACAACCTCTGGCTGGGCGGCCGGCCGGCCACCTTCGGCTCCAAGGTGTTCGAGGAGTTCGTTGCGCCGCGCGATTCCTGGAGCGTTGCGCGGCTGCGCGCGCTCGGCGCCGTGCCGCTGGGCGTGACCAACTGTTCGGAGTTCGCATGCAAGGGCATCACCGACACGCCGCTGCACGGCACCACGCGCAATCCCTGGGACCTGCAGCGCACGCCGGGCGGTTCGTCGGGCGGTGCGGTCGCTGCCGTCGCATCGGGCATCGGCCCGCTTGCGCTGGCCACCGATGCGGGCGGTTCGGTGCGCCGGCCTGCCGCGCACACGGGCCTGGTCGGCATGAAGCCCACGCTCGGGCGCGTGCCGGACCCCTGGGGCTTCGACGACCCCAACCATCTGCTGTCGGTGGTCGGCCAGATCGGCCGCAATGTGGAAGACGTCGCGTTCATGCTGGACGCACTCACCGCCTGGGTGCCGGCCGACCCGCGCTCGTCGCCCACCTTCGCCATGCCCGATGCGCTGGCGTCGCTGAAGACGCCGCTGACGCCGCTGACGCCGCTGCGCGTGGGCTGGTCGCCCCAGTTGGGCTGCGGACTGGCGGTGGACGCCGATGTCCGCGCCACGCTGGAGGCGGCCGTGGACCGCCTGCGCGCGGCCGGCTGGGCCATCGAGTGCATCGACCCGGCGTGGCCACCGCAAGCGCGCGAGTACCCGTTGATTGCGCTGCAGCAGGTGGGGCTGGCGCAGCGCTTTGGCGCGATCTGGCGCGCCACGCCCGATCGCATCGACCCGGACATCGGCGCACAGATCGAGCTGGGGCTGCAAGTGCCGGCTACGCGCGTGACCGAACTGCTCAAGCTGCGCGAGGCCTTTCACGACAGCTTCACCGCACTGTTCGCGCGCTGCGATGCGCTGCTGTGCCCGTCGAGTCCGGTCGAGGCCTGGCCGGTGGGCAGCCTGGGACCCAGCGAGATCGGTGGACTGCCGGCCGGACCGCGCGGCCATGCGGCCTTCACGCCCATCTTCAATTACGGCAGCGTGCCCGCCCTTTCCTTGCCTTGCGGGACCGGTCGTCAGGGCCTGCCCGTGGGTCTGCAGATCGCCGGGCCGCGCTTTGCCGACGCCCGCGTGCTGCAACTCGCCTGGCATGCCGAGCAGGTGCTGGGCACGGGACCGTTCTCGCCGATGATGCGGGCCTGACCCGCGGCTGCGGCGTCAGCCGAACAGCACGTCGGCCAGGTCGACTTCGGCCACGGCCTGCGCATCGAGCTTGAGCGCGTTCTCGATGTGATTGAGGTGATCGATCATCATGCGCGAGGCGCCTGCGGCGTCGCCCGCCTCGATGGCGTCGATCAGCAACGCATGCTCGTCGTTCGGGCAGGCCACGGCGGTGGGCGCCTCGAAGGTCAGGATGGCCAGGCAGGTCAGCGGCGTGAGTTCGCGCATCAGCCGCGCGAGAATGCTGCTGCCCGACACTTCGGCCAGCAGCACGTGGAAGTCGCCTGACAGCCGTACGGCCTGGCGCCGGTCGCCGCGGGCATGTGCCTGCTGCTCGCGCTTGACGAGGGCGCGCAGTTGCTTGACGGCGGTGGGGGCCTTGCCCGCGGCGATGCGTTCGATCAGCCGCACCACGGCCGCAGGCTCCAGCGTGCGCCGCACCGACAACACGTCGTGCGCTTCTTCGGCGCTCGGTGTGGTCACGAAGGCGCCGCGATTGGGGATGAGGGTGACCAGCTGCTCGACCGCCAACCGCTGCAGCGCGCCCCGCACCTGCGTTCGGCTCACCGAAAAAAGCTCGGCCACCCGCTCTTCCGACAGCTTGGTGCCGGGCAGCAGCCGGTGTTCGACGATGGCGTCGTAGATGCTTTGGTGGATGTCGGCCTGGCTGGCCGCCACGCTGCGTGCGCCCGGCAGGGCGGATTTGGCTGGGCTGGATTTCGATTTGGTCATGAAGGGTCGCTCGATGCTGCCATTCTCCAAGCAAGACGCTCGCCAGCGCTGCGCTGGTGGATACAAATAATTCATGCGATCGTATCCAATAGGTGCGAGCTGGCATGTTTCTGGCAGCGAGCCGGGCGATATGAACAAAGACAACACCATGCCACCACGCACCCTCCTTGGAATGCTGACCCCCTCATCGAATACCACGCTGGAGCCTGTCACAGCGGCCATGCTGGCGGGCCTGCCCGAGGTCAGCGCCCATTTCGGCCGTTTTCGCGTGACCGAGATCGCCTTGTCTGCGGGCGCGCTCGCACAGTTCGACAACCGCGAGATCCTGGCGGCGGCCGAACTGCTGTCGCATGCGCGCTGCGAGGTGATCGGCTGGAACGGAACCTCGTCGGGCTGGCTGGGGTTTGCCTCGGACCTCGCGCTGTGCGATGCCATCGAGCGCGCGACGGGTGCCAGGGCGTGCACCTCGGTGCTGGCGCTCAACGAGGTGCTGCAGGCCACCGGGGTGAAGCGCCTGGGCTTGGTATCACCCTACCGCGCCGATGTGCAGGCCGCCATCGTGCGCAACTACGCGGCCGAAGGCATCGACTGCGTGGCCGAGCGGCACCTGGGCCTGCAGGACAACTTTTCCTTTTCCGAAGTGGACGACGCGCAGATCCGCAGCATGGTGCGCGACGTGATGGCCGGCCCCGCCGACACCCGGCCGCAGGCGGTGGCGATCTTCTGCACCAACCTGCGCGGTGCACCGCTGGTGCCGGAACTGGAGGCCGAATTCGGCGTGCCGGTGTACGACACGATCGCCACGGTGGTGTGGAAGGCGCTGCAGCTCGCGGGTATCGACACGCGCCGCGTCACGGGGTGGGGCAGCCTGTTCGAGCGCTGACCCCTTCCTGTCGGCACGGGTGAAGGCCATGCGGCGCGTTTGCGCACGCCGTGGACTGGATCAGAAGAAACCGAGCTTGTTCTCGCTGTAGCTCACCAGCAGGTTCTTGGTCTGCTGATAGTGATCGAGCATCATCTTGTGGTTCTCCCGTCCGATGCCCGACTGCTTGTAGCCACCGAAGGCCGCATGCGCCGGATACTGGTGGTAGCAGTTGGTCCAGACCCGTCCTGCCTGGATGCCGCGGCCCATCCGGAAGGCGCGATTGCCGTCGCGACTCCAGACGCCGGCGCCCAGCCCATACAGGGTGTCGTTGGCGATGGCCAGCGCTTCGTCCTCGTCCTTGAAGGTCGTGACCGACAGCACCGGGCCGAAGATCTCCTCCTGGAAGATGCGCATCTTGTTGTGGCCCTTGAAGACGGTCGGCTGCACGTAGTAGCCGTCCTTCAGGTCGCCTTCGAGCACTTTGCGCGCGCCGCCGGTCAGCACCTGGGCGCCCTCCTGCCTGCCGATGTCGAGATAGGAAAGGATCTTCTCGAGCTGCTCGCTGGAGGCCTGCGCACCGATCATCGTCGACATGTCCAGCGGGTTGCCCTGCGTGATGGCGTTCACGCGCACCAGCGCCCGTTCGATGAAACGCTCGTAGATCGATTCGTGCACCAGCGCGCGCGACGGGCAGGTGCAGACCTCGCCCTGGTTCAACGCAAACATCGCGAAGCCTTCGAGCGCCTTGTCGAAGAAGCCGTCGTCCTTGTCCATCACGTCGGCGAAGAAGATGTTGGGCGACTTGCCGCCCAGCTCCAGCGTGACGGGAATCAGGTTCTGGCTCGCGTACTGCGCGATCAGGCGGCCGGTGCCGGTCTCGCCGGTGAAGGCGATCTTGGCGATGCGGTTGCTCGATGCCAGCGGTTTGCCCGCTTCCACCCCGAAACCGTTGACCACGTTGAGCACGCCCGGAGGCAGCAGGTCGGCGATGAGTTCCATGAGCACGAGGATCGATACCGGCGTCTGCTCGGCTGGCTTGAGCACCACGCAGTTGCCAGCGGCGAGTGCGGGCGCGAGCTTCCACACGGCCATGAGGATCGGGAAGTTCCACGGAATGATCTGTCCCACGACGCCCAGCGGTTCGTGGAAGTGATAGGCGAAGGTCTCGTGGTCGATCTCGCTGATACCGCCTTCTTGCGCGCGAATGCACGACGCGAAGTAACGGAAGTGGTCGGCCGCCAGCGGCAGGTCGGCCAGCGTGGTCTCGCGGATCGGCTTGCCGTTGTCCCAGGTCTCGGCCGCAGCGAGCATGGGCAGGTTTTCCTCGATGCGCTGCGCGATGCGGTTCAGGACGTTGGCGCGGTCGGTCGGTGAGGTCTTGCCCCAGGCGGTCTTGGCCTTGTGCGCTGCATCCAGGGCTCGGTCGATATCCTCGGCCGTGGAGCGCGGAATCTCGCAGAAGGCCTGCCCCGTCACCGGCGTGAAGTTCTCGAAGTACTGACCGCCAGAAGGTGCGACCCATTCGCCGCCGATGAAGTTACCGTAGCGCTTCTTGAAGTGAACGGCAGTTCCGAATTTGCCGGGTTCGAGCATGTCCATGTGTGTCTCCGTTGGATTGGCGCGCCACGACATGCGGCGCGTCGATGTGGGTTTGCAAGGCGTGTACCCGTCGAACTCGGTGGAATCCCTTGCTGCTGTTTGCCTCTTGAACGCGCGCCAGGCATGGTTTCCAATCGCGTTCTGCGACATATCCATGCGAATATCGCGTCAAGAATGTCGCAATCTGCGAAACAGAGACTCTGTCGGAGACAGGCCATGACCGAGACACATCCGAGCGCGGGCCAGGTTGCACTGGCGCGCGAACGCTTCTTCGAACAGGGGCTCGATCCGGCCCCGTGGATCGCGCCGCACATTTCGAGGTCCTGGCGACGCAGTCAACCGGTGGCGCACGCTGCACCGGCGCCGATGGGGCGTGTCATGCTGGACGAACGGCGCGAGCAAGCGATGCGCCTGCTCGCCTGCGCACAGGCCGAACTCGAAGGGCTGGCCGAGCACGCCACCGGCCATGGCTGCGTGGTCGTGCTGACGGATGCGCACGGCCTGATCCTGGAAGAGATCGGCAGCCCGGATTTCCTGCCCAAGGCCGAACGTTTCGCGCTGCTGCCGGGTGTCGACTGGTCGGAGCCCGCCTGCGGCACCAATGCGATCGGCACCGCCTTGGCCGAGCGCGAGGCGCTGACCGTGCTGGGGCGAGAACACTACCTCGCGCAGAACAGCGCGCTCGGCTGCGCGGCAGCACCCATCTTCACCAGCCGCGGCGGGATCGCTGGCGTCCTGGACATCTCTGGCGAGCCGCAGCAGATCAACCAGCATGCATTGGGCTTGGTTCGCATGGCGGCGCAGCAGGTCGAACACCGGCTGATGCGCAGCCAGACGCAGGGTCAGGTGCTGCGGTTTCATCGCCGCCCGGCGCTGCTCGGCTCCGCACGCGAGGGGCTGATGCACGTCCTGGAGGGGCAGATCGTGGGCGCCAACCGGGTGGCGCTCGAACTCTTCGGCATGTCGTGGGAGCAGCTGCTCGACCAGGACGTCGAATCCCTGCTCGGACGTCGCTGGACACGGGTCGAACAACAACGCGGCCTGCTCACGCTGCCCGATGGCGATCAGATCGCCGCCATCATGGAAGGGGCGGCGCGCGCCGAGGCGCGGCCGCATCGCGTCGCGCAGGCGGCGCTGCCGGGCATCGGTTGCGCCGCGCCAAGCCCGCACACCGATGCCGTCCTGCCGCTGCTGAGCCAGGCCGTGCGCGTGCTGAACCAGGGTGTCTCGGTGCTGATCGCGGGCGAGACGGGCAGCGGCAAGGAGGTGTTCGCACGCCGGCTGCACCAGGGCGGACGCCGCAGCGGCGGGCCGTTCGTGGCGGTCGATTGCGCATCGCTGCCCGAGACGCTGATCGAGGCCGAGCTGTTCGGCTATGCCGAGGGCGCCTTCACGGGCGCGCGTCGCCGTGGCATGCCCGGACGGATTCGCGAAGCCGACGGTGGCCTGCTGTTTCTCGACGAGATCGCCGAGATGCCGCTGAGCCTGCAGAGCCGGCTGCTGCGTGTGCTCGAGGAGCGGGTGGTGACTCCGCTTGGCGGTGGCCCCAGCGCGGCCGTGGATTTCGACCTGGTCTGTGCGACGCACGCCGACCTGCCAGCGATGGTCGCCGCCGGGCGCTTCCGCGCCGATCTGATGTACCGGGTCGCAGGCTTCGGCGCTTCGCTGCCCGCCCTGCGTGAGCGCACCGATCGTCGTGAACTCATCACTCGCCTGTTTGCGGAGCTGGGCGGCAGCGGCAAGCGACTGCAGCTCCAGCCGGATGCGCTGGATGCGCTGACGGCCTACCGTTGGCCTGGCAATGTGCGGGAGCTGCGCAGCGTGCTGCAGACGCTCGTGGCGCTGGCCGACCCGGACGATCTGGTCGGCCTGACGCATCTGCCGCTGGCCGTGCAGGGCGGGCCTACGGCCATCGGCTCGAACGCAGACCTGCCTGGGACGGCGCCGATGCCTCTGGCGACGATGACCCGGCAACGGATCGATCAGATCCTGCAGGACTGCGGCTTCGACGTGGCGGCGGCTGCATCGCGGTTGGGCGTGCATCGCAGCACGGTCTACCGGCATCTCGCGCGCCAGCGCAAGTGACTTGCAGCGCCACCGTCGCGCAAGGAGTGCATGCAGATGCCGTGCGCGGGTTGGTCCCGCCGGACGGTTCAGGCCGCCACGGCGTCCTGAACTGTCGCCATGTCGACCACGAAGCGGTATTTCACGTCGCTCTTGAGCATGCGCTCGTAGGCGTCGTTGATGCCTGCCATTGGAATGACCTCGATGTCCGAGACGATGCCGTGCTCGGCGCAGAAGTCGAGCATTTCCTGCGTTTCCGGGATACCTCCGATCAGCGAGCCAGCCAGGCGGCGGCGCTTCATGATCAGGCCGAACACGTTGGGCGACGGGTGCGGTGTGCCGGGCGCGCCCACCAGCGTCATCGTGCCATCGAGCTTGAGCAGCGCGAGGAAGGCGTCGAGGTTGTGCGGTGCGGCCACGGTGTTGAGGATGAAGTCGAAGCTGTTGGCGTGGGCTGCCATCTCGTCCTCGTTCTTCGAGACCACGACCTCCTTGGCGCCCAGGCGCAGCGCGTCGGCCTTCTTGCCGGCCGAGGTGGTGAAGAGCACCACGTGCGCGCCCATGGCCGCCGCGATCTTTACACCCATGTGACCCAGGCCGCCCAGGCCGACGATGCCGACTTTCATGCCGGGGCCGACCTTCCACTGGCGCAGCGGCGAGTAGGTGGTGATGCCGGCGCACAGCAGCGGCGCCACGGCGGCGAGATCCTTTTCGTCGTGCGACACGCGGAGCACGAACTTCTCGTGCACCACGATGTGGTCGGAATACCCGCCCAGCGTGTTGGCGCGCGAAACCTGCTCGGGGCTGTCGTAGGTGCCGGTGAAGCCGTTCTCGCAATACTGCTCCAGGCCATCGTTGCAGGGCTGGCAATGCTGGCAGCTGTCGACCATGCAGCCGACGCCCACCACGTCGCCGACCTGGAACTTGGAGACACCGTCACCCACCGCTGAGACGCGGCCGACGATCTCGTGGCCCGGCACGCACGGGTAGTTGGCGGGCCCCCATTCGCTGCGCGCGGTGTGCAGGTCGGAGTGGCAGACGCCGCAATGCAGGATGTCGATGGCGACATCGCGCGCAGTCGGCGTGCGGCGCTCGAAGCTGAAGGGCGCGAGGGGCGTGGTGGCCGAGGTGGCGGCGTAGGCGTGGGTGAGCGTCATGGGGTGTCCTGAAGGGCGTGATGCAAGGGAAAACCCTCAGACCTTAGCGCGATTTCGATGCCCTCACAGCACGTTGCCGCACCCCGTCACCCCGGTATGCGCGATGTCCTACATCGACCAGATGCGCGGCGAACTCGCAGGCAGGTTCCAGCGGGCGGCGCGCCAGGCCTGCCAGACCTGGCGCAGCAGCTGCATGGCCGGCTCCACCACCGGTGCGAGCACGCGCAGCACGACGATTTCGCCATGCGGGCTGGTCGCGCCCGCGCTGCCAGCCAGCGTGTGCACGTCGGCCAACCCGCGCGCGATGTCGAGCAGTGCGTCGCGTTGCGCGCGTGGCATCGGCGTGCCTGAAACGAAAAACAGCGACGCGATGCAGCAATGGCCAGCCAGGCCGATGGGGCTCCGCAGCAACCGGTGGTCGGTCGCGTCGATGCGTCCGCGTTCCAGCCAGACGCCGGGCACCTCGATGTGCTGCAGCAGGCTGCCGCGTTCGAAGGGTTTGCCGGCGTTCGGCAGGCCCAGCGCCGTCACGTCCCAGCCCATCAGCTCGGCCCCGGGTGCCACGTCGAGCGTGATGCGGTTCTCGGCACGGCAGCCGCTGTAGCAGATCGCCTCCAGCGGCAGCCATTCGAGCCGTGCGCCGGCGTCGAGCCGGATGCGCGTGCGTTGCAGCGCGAGCTCGCCGTCGGACCGGTAGAAGCGCGAGGCGCCCGGCGTGGTGACCAGGCCGTGGCTGCCGGCAGTGGCCGTGATGGCGATGTCCAGCGTGTCACCGCCGACCAGGCCCCCCGGCGGGTGCACCAGCACGTTGTGGCAGATCGCGTCGCCTTCGGGGTAGAGGCTCTGCAGGATGCGCAGCGGGCCGTCGTGGCGAAAGCGAGCGACGCTGCGCGGATGGTCGTGGGTGTAGTCGAGGTCGAGTCGGGCGTGCCAGGGCATGGGTGGAGTTTAAGGAGCCGTCAGGCCTTCCAGACACCCTCGTGCGCCGCGCTCGCCTCGTCGACCAACGCCGGTCCGATGCATTCGATCGGGTGCGGCGAGGCACGGAACACGTCGCGGCACGACAGTTCGGCGTCGCGCTGGTCCTGGCGTTCGCCGCGGAAGGCACGCAGTCGCTCGGCGTCGATGCCGAAGACCACGCGGCCGATGTTCGACCAGAAGATCGCGCCTGCGCACATCACGCAGGGCTCGGCCGATGAATACAGCGTGGCGCTGGCAAGGACGTCGCGCGGCACGCGCCTGTCGGCCAGCGCGCGGATGGCGTTGACCTCGGCATGGCCGGTGCAGTCGCCGGTTTCGGTCGAATTGCAGTAGCCCTCGGCAATGATTTCGTTGTCGGCGGTGACGATGATCGCGCCGAAAGGCCGGTTGCCGCGCCGGCCGGACGCATGCGACCAGATGATCGCCTTGCGCAGGTAACGGCCGTCGCGCTCGTCGAGCTCGGTGACGTCGGGAAGGTGTGGGGTTGGGCTGGGGCGCATGGGGTCATTGTGCGTTCGTGGCTGAACGCGCCTTCGGTTGCTCGGGACGGCACACGACGAGCGATGCACGACGCGTGCCAGCCACAGGACGCGGTGTATTTCAGGGCTGGCGAATCAGGGCCGGCGAACCGCCAGTGTCTGGCGCGACCAGTAGGGGCCGGCCAGACGGTCGAGCCGCACCTCGCCGCCCGTGGAAGGGGCATGCACGAAGCGACCCTCGCCCACATAGATGCCGGCATGGGTGGGCCGCCCTGCGCCGAAAAGCACTAGGTCGCCCGTGCGCAGTTCGTCCACGCCGACCGGTTGGCCGAAGTCGCTCAACTGCGACACGGTGCGCGGCGGCACCAGCCCTGCGCGGGTGCGGTACACATAGCCGATCAGCCCGCTGCAGTCGAAGCCGCCTTCGGGCGTGTTGCCGCCGTAGCGGTAGGGCGTGCCGACCAGGCCGAGCGCGTGGATCGCGATGTCGCTGGACTGTTCCTGCGTGAGCGTCGGATAGAACACGGGTCGCGGCGCATGGGCGGTCGAACGTGCGCGCGGCGGTGCGCTGCCGCAGGCGGCCAGCAGCAGGCTGGTGGCACCGCCGCCCAAGGCCAGGAGAAAGTGCCTGCGCAGGCGGTCGCGGTCGGCGGCGTCGGTGGCTGTCATGCCGCGAGCGTAAGCCAAGCGTGCATTTCGTCTCCGATTGCGAGACAATCGGGCTCGCGATTTGCAAGGCATTTCGCGCAGAGTAGAAGCGTTCAGCCCGGATGGCGTCGGCAGTCGGGTCGGAAATTGCTCTTTGAAGTTCGTTCCCCACACGCAACCCAAGGAGTCGATGCATGCTCGTCACCCAACAACCCGTTTTCCGCAAGTTCTGGCACGCCGTCATTCCGCTGACCGCGCTGGCCGACGGCCCCCGGCCCTTCAAGCTGCTCGGCGAGGACATCGTGCTTTTCCTCGATGCAGACGGCCAGCCCGCCGCGCTGCGTGACCGCTGCTGCCACCGCACCGCCAAGCTGTCGAAGGGCTGGTGCGTCGACGCCGAAGGCCAGGCCTGCGGGCAGGGCGCCATTCAGTGTGGCTACCACGGCTGGACCTACGACCGCAGCGGCCAGGTGGTGCGCATCCCGCAGTACGAGGCCGACCGCAAGATTTCTCCCGACTACAAGACTGCGGCCTACCACTGCACCGCGCGCTACGGCTATGCCTGGGTCGCGCTGGAAGACCCGATTGCCGACATTCCGGAGATCCCGGAATTCACCGACCCGGCCTACCGCACAATCCACCAGTTCTACGAGGAATGGCAGACCAGCCCGATGCGCGCGCTGGAAAATTCCTTCGACAACTCGCACTTCAGCTTCGTGCACCGCGCCACCTTCGGTGTGGCCGCCAGCCCCAAGCCAAGCAAGTACAACCTGGTGGAAAACGAGAACGGCTTCTACGCCGAAACGGTGATCGAAGCGGTCAACCCCGAGAAATTCCACGCGATCAGCGGCGTGACGGAGCCCATCACGACGCGCCACATGCGCAACGCCTACTTCCTGCCGTTCTCGCGCCGCCTGGACATCGAGTACCCGTCGGGCATCCGCCACATCATCATCAACTGCTTCACGCCCATCGACGACGGCCGCATGCAGCTGTGCCAGTGGCTGTTTCGCAATGACACCGAGGCGCAATGCAAGGCGCAGATGCTGATCGACTTCGACGAGGAGATCACGCGCGAGGACAAGGACATCCTGGAGTCGACCGACCCCGACGCGCTTGTCGACACGCGCCGCCGTGGCGTGGAATATTCCATGGAGTCCGACAAGCCTGGCATGTTGATCCGCAAGCACCTGATGCAGCTGCTCGCGCGCCACGGCGAGCCGGAGGTGTATCGCGGCATGAAGGTCATTGCGCTGGCCCAGGCGGCCTGACGCGGGCGCGTGACGCCACAACGCACTACGATGGGCGCTTCCCACCAGGAGCACCCATGGTCACCACCCGCGGATTCACAGGCAGACGGCCGTCTTCGCTCAAGGCTCCCCGGCTGCCGCCCGGCCAGTTCGAGACCGACGACTTTCCTGTGCTCTCCAAGGGGCCTGCGCCGCGCATCGACCTGGCCGCCTGGCGCTTCACGCTGAGCCACGGGCCGCGCCCGCTGGCCAGCTGGAGCTGGGCCGAGTTCGACGCGCTGCCGCGCACCACCTGGCAAGGCGACATCCACTGCGTGACGACCTGGTCGAAGTTCGACACCACCTGGGAGGGCGTGAGCTTCGACGACCTGCTGGCCGCCGCGGGCGTCGAGGCGCCCACGGCCTACCTGCTGGCGCTGTCGCTGGACGACTACGACACCAACGTGCAGGTGGCCGATCTCACGGGCGGCCGCGGCATGGTTGCGACCCGCTTCGGTGGCGAGCCGCTCACCGCCGAGCATGGCGGGCCGGCGCGGCTTCTGGTGCCGCACCTGTACTTCTGGAAGAGCGCCAAGTGGGTCAAGGGCCTGCGCTTCACCGCGCGCGACGAGGCCGGCTTCTGGGAGCTGCGCGGCTATCACATGCGCGGCGACCCCTGGCGCCAGCAGCGCTACTCGGACGACCCCTGATGGCCGTCGTGCCATCGCCCTGGCATGAAGCCACCGTGTTGCGCATCGAACGCGCCACGCCGCGCAGCCTGAGCGTGTTCCTGCGGGCACCGGTGGCGCGGTCCGTCGCGGGCCAGCACCTGGTGGTGCGCCTGAGCGCGCCTGACGGCTACGAGGCCAGTCGCAGCTATTCGATCGCTTCTGCGCCCGATGCGGCCGACATCGAGCTGCTGGTCGAGCGAATCGACGACGGCGAGGTCTCGCCCTTCGTGCACGACGTGCTGCGCCCGGGTGACCTGCTCGACGTGCGCGGGCCGCTGGGCGGCCACTTCATCTGGCGACCCGAAGGCAGCGGGCCGTTGCTGCTGGTCGCCGGCGGCTCGGGCATTGCACCGCTGATGGCGATGGTGCGCGACTGGGCGCGGCATGCGGCCAGCGTCCCGCTGCTGCTGATCGCGTCGGCGCGACGCTGGGACGACCTGGCCTTCCGCGACGAACTGCTGGCCTTGCAGGCGCGCGAAACGCAGTTCGCCTTCGTCGCCACCACCACGCGGGAAGCGACTGCGCGGCCCGGTCACTTCAACCAGCGTCTGGACGGTGCACTGCTGCGCCAGTGCCTGCAGCGCTGGCGCCAGGCGCCCCAGCACGTGTACGTCTGCGGCGCCAACCGCTTCGTCGAAGCCGTGGCCGGCGGGCTGCTCGACGCGGGCGTGCCCGCGAGTGCCATCCGGACCGAACGCTACGGCGGTGCTTGATGCGCGCTGAGCCGGAACACCTGTTGCTCCGGATCGCACAGCACAGCCTGCCACTGGCCGTAGTAGGTGGCGTAGGGTGCCTTGACGATGCGCCCGCCCAGCGCCGACACCCGTGCCGTCGCGGCGTCGACGGCGGCCGGCGTGTCGAGCATGAAGGTCGCGAAGCCCGTGACGGGCGGCGGCTGCGTGGCCGCGTCCGGCATGCGGTTGGCCAGGTTCAGCAAGGCGTAGGCCGGCTGCGCGTTGAAGCCGAATTCGACGCCCTCGTGCCGGAGCGCGCGGTAGATGGGCGAGCGGATCGCCTCGGCCTCGGGCCATCCGAGGAGCGCCCGGTAGAACTGCATCTGCGCTTCGATGTCTTCGCACAGCAGGTTGAACCAGAGCTTCATGCGGCGGCCGCTGCGGCTTTCAGCCCATAGGTCTTGCGGTACATCTCGCTCAGGTGTTCGCCTGCCGTGCAGGCCGCATGGCGCGGGGTTTCCCCGGCGGGCACGGTGCCGGGCACGGGCTCGATGCGCGCGAGATAGTCAGGCTCGTAGAAGAAGGGGATCGAGTAGCGCGGCGCGCCGCCCGAATGCAGATTGCGCACGCGGTGCGGGTTGGAGTGGTACAGGCCATTGGTCCAGCGTGGAATCATGTCGCCCAGGTTCACGACGAAACAGCCGGGCACCGGCGTGGCCGCGACCCAGGAACCATCGGGCATGCAGACCTCCAGTCCGCCGTGCGCGTCCTGTGCAAGGATGGTGAGCGCACCCCAGTCGGTGTGCGCGCCGGCACCGAACGTGCGCTCGTCCGCGCCTGTGGGATGGGCCGGGTAGCGCACCATGCGCAGCGTCACCATCGGGCTCTCGGCCGTGTGGTCGAAGTAGTGTTCCGACAGGCCCAGCGACAGCGCCATCAACTGCATGAGCCGCTGCGACAGCGCCAGCATCGTGCGGATGTAGCGCTCGCACTGCGCGGGTGCCGCGGGCAGTTCGGCCGGCCACTGGTTGTGGCCGTAGGTCTGGTAACCGGCCTGCACATACGGGTGGTCCGGCGGGTACGCCATGCCGCAGTAGAAGCTTTCCTTCAGGTCGGGGCGTGCCGCCGCGTCGAGCGTCTGCTCACCGAGGTTTTCAAAGCCGCGCATCGTCGGAGAATGCCGCATCGACAACGCCTCGCGCGTGGCGGCAGGCAGGTCCAGCAGCGTGCGGGCGAGGGCGAACTGCCGTGCCACGAGCTCGGCGTCGACGGCATGGTTGCGCACGTAGAAGAAGCCCGATGACATCGCCGCGGCGCGCAGCTGCCGAGCGACCTCGGCGCTGCGTGGACCGTTCGGCACAAGCGCGCCTTCGAGGTCGAGCACCGGGATGGGTAGGGCGGTGGCGTCTGCGGCGGCCGGGGCCGCGGGCCTGGAAGGCGACATGGCGCTGACCTCGGCCTCAGGCCTTGAGCTTGCGGTCTGCGGCCGTGGGCAGGAAGCGGTCGGTCCAGATGTCGGCCACCGCGGGGCTGCTCTTCAGGCCAAAGGCGCCGACGGTCTCGTCGATGGTGGCCTGCAGGCGCGCGGGCGTGGCGGCGCCCCAGCCGTTGGCGCGTGTCTCGGGCGTGTGCATGGCGCCGTCGACCACCAGCTTCAACCGTTCGAATTCGATCTCTTCGCTGGCAAGCGGCTCGCGCGCCTTCACCGCGGCGGCGCCGGCCTTCACGTCGGCCATGGCTTCGATCCAGCCGCGCGTCGTGGCCTTCACGAAGGCCTTCATCGCCTCGGGTTGCTCCTGCATGCTCTTGCCGCTGGCCACCAGGCCGTTGCCGTACGACTTCATGCCGAGGTCGGAGAAACGGAACACGGTGATCTGCTCGGGTCCCATGCCGCGCGACTTGAGGTTGAGCAGGCCGGTGAAAAAGAAGTAGGCCGCGGCGTCGAAGTCGCCCTTGACGAAGCGCGTGTCGCCGATGTCGGGCGCGACGTTCTCCCACTTCACGCTTGCCGGGTCGAAGCCCTGGGCCTTGGCAAAGGCCGGGAAGAGCTTGCGCGAGGCGTTGAACGGCTGGCCCAGGATCGACTTGCCGGCCAGGTCCGCCGGGGCCTTGATGGGACCGTTCTTGCGCACCAGGATCGCGTTCGGATTCAGGTCGTACTGGATGGCCACCGCGCGCAGGCCAGCCGCAGGATTGTTGACGTTGAACTCGACCATGGTCGCGAGGTCGGCCGAGGCGCAGTCGTAGGCGCCGCTGCCCACCAGGCTGATCGCCGCTGCCGAGCCATTGCCCGTGTCGATGGCGACGTCGAGCCCGGCGTCCCTGTAGTAGCCGCGTTGCTGCGCGAGCAGGAAGCCGGCGGCGGTGGCCTCGACCTTCCAGCCAAGATTGAACTTGAATTTCTGGAGCGAGCCCTGGGCCCGAACGAAAGGGGTGGCGGCGGCGAGGGCGCTGGCGCCGGCGGCGCGCAGCAGGGAACGACGTTGCATGAATGACTCCGTAGAACGAGGGCGGCAAGAACAACCTGGACGCAGCGCGAACGCTGCATCAGGAGCAATTTCCGGCCGTCGACTGCAGGCCGTGCACCAGCCCCGGGCACGTCGCGCTGCGAAACGGTGAACGCTTCTACTCCGTTGCCAGAGCTGCAGCTTTCATGCCAATGGCCATGCCAACCCCGCGCCGTCGGAGGGGGCCGCGGTCCTCAGGGCATGACCCAGCGATCGGCCGCGGCGCGGATGTGCGAGCGCATGGCCGACTCTGCGAGCAGGGGGTCACGCTGGTGGAGGCAGCGCAGGATCTGCTCGTGCTCGGCCAGTGCCTCGTTCCAGGTCGGCCGGCCTTCAAGGCGTTCGCGCATGTGGCTGGCCAGTGGCCCGCGCCGCTCGTCGAACAGGGTGCCCACCAGGCTCACGAGGATGGAATTGCCCGTCAGCTCGGCGATGCGCACATGGAACTCCCGGTCGTGCTCGAGCACGTCGCGCCCGGCCACGATGTCCGCCCGCATGGCCTCGACGCTCTCCTGCACGCGGGCCAGCCCCTCGGGTGTCGCATGCGCGCAGGCCAGCACGATGACGGCGCCTTCGAGCGCACCGCGGGCCTGCATCAGCTCGGCCGGACTTTCGCCCATCGACGGCGGCAGGGGTGAGCGTCGCAGCGTGCGGTTGCACACGTACACGCCCGACCCCATCCGGATCTCGACGCTGCCCTCGATTTCGAGCGCGATCAGCGCCTCGCGCAGCGACGGGCGTGACACGCCGAGCTGCTGTGCGAGGTCGCGCTCGGGCGGCAGCCTGTGGCCGTCCTTGTAGTTGCCCTGCTGGATCAGCAGGCGCACCTTGTCGGCGATCTGCTGGTAGAGGCGGCGCGGTTCGAGCGATTTAGCGAGGTCGTTCATGGGCAGGGCTCAGATTGGTCAGTCAATGTGGTTAGACCAATTACGGAGTTTGCGTGCATTCTGGCGTCGTCGCTCGCCAGTTTTGCTCTTTTCTCGTCGTTATTCTCCAAATCGGGGTTTACCCGGTAAGGCCAATTTGCAGTTTGCGGTTCAATTGGCCTTACCAAAGAACGAGGGCCATGCACCCTCCTGCACCAGGCCTCCACCGTGAATTACTCCTTCGACTTCTCCGCGCCGCTGGCCTACTGGCCTGACCTGCTGGCGGGCGCGTGGACCACGCTGACCCTGTCGCTGGCATCGACCTTCTTCGGCTTCCTGCTCGGCGTGTTCTGCGCGCTGGCCAACACCGGCAACACCCGGTGGCTGGCGCGGCTGGCCGGCGTCTACATCGAGGTGGTGCGCAACACGCCGCTGCTGGTACAGGTATTCATCGTTTACTTCGGCCTGTCGTCCATGGGTCTGCAGGTCGGCGCCTTCACCGCGGCCACGGTGGCATTGGTGGTCAACGTGGGTGCCTACACCAGCGAGATCGTGCGCGCGGGCATCGAATCGATCCCCAAGAGCCAGCTGGAAGCGGCCGAATGCATGGGCCTGTCGCGCTGGCAGATGCTGCGCCATGTGGTGCTGCCACCAGCCATCGAGCGCGTGTTCCCGGCGCTGTCGAGCCAGTACGTGCTGCTGATGCTGGCCTCGTCGATCTGCTCGCAGATCTCGGCCGAAGAATTGACGGCGGTGGCCAACCGCATTCAGTCGGACACCTTCCGCTCGGTCGAGACCTACCTCATCGTGGCGGTGGCCTACCTGGCGATGTCGCTCGTCATGCGCGGCGTGTTGTGGGCGGTGGCCATGGTCGCCTTCCCGCGCCGTCGCCGCCTGGGCACGCCCCTGTAAACCGAGGAGATGCACATCATGGGTTTCCTCAACGCTGCACATTTTCAATTCCTGTTCAACGGCCTGCTGTGGACGGTCGGGCTGTCGCTGCTGGCCTTTGCCGGCGGCGGGCTGCTCGGCTTTGCCGTGGCGCTGGGCAGTTCTTACGGGCCGCGCTGGTCGCGCCTGGCCGTGTCGGTCTACATCAAGCTGATCCAGGGCACGCCGCTGCTGGTACTGCTGCCGCTGGCGTACTTCGGCCTGCCCTCGCTGGGGCTGAACGTCGCGCCGCTCACCGCGGCGGCCCTGGCGCTGTCGATCTACGTGTCGGCGTATCTGGGTGAGATCTGGCGTGGCTGCATCGAATCGGTGCCGCGCACGCAGGCCGAAGCGGCCGAGTGCCTGGCCCTGCGTTGGCACCAGCGCGTGTGGAACGTGATCCTGCCGCAGGCCGTGAAGATCGCCACGCCGCCCACCGTGGGCTTCATGGTGCAGATCGTGAAGAACACGTCGCTCGCCTCGGCGATCGGCTTCGTGGAATTGGCTCGCGCGGGCCAGATCATCAACAACTCGACCTTCGAGCCGTTCGTCATCTTCGTGATCGTGGCGGCCTTGTACTTCGCCCTGTGTTACCCGCTGTCGGTGCTGAGCCGCCGCCTTGAGAGGAGCTTCCATGTCGCCCATCGTTGAGATCGAGAACATCTCCAAGTGCTTCGGCACCACCCGCGTGCTCGAGGGCGTGTCGTTCACGGTGAAGAAAGGGGCGGTCGTGGCCATCATCGGCCAGAGCGGCTCGGGCAAGAGCACGGCGCTGCGTTGCATCGACCGGCTGGAGACCGTCGACCAGGGCCGCATCCGCGTGTGCGGCCACGAGGTAACGGCGCCCGGGCTGGACCTGCACCAGCTGCGCCGCGACGTGGGCATCGTGTTCCAGAGCTACAACCTGTTCCCGCACCTGACCGTGCAGGAGAACATCATGCTGGCGCCACGCCTGGTGCAGAAGGTTGCCAAGGGCGAGGCCCGAGAGCGCGCGCTGGCCGTGCTCAACCAGGTCGGGCTGGCCGAGAAGGCCGACTGCTACCCCTCGCAGCTCTCGGGCGGCCAGCAGCAGCGCGTGGCCATCGCACGGTCGCTCGCCATGCAGCCGCAGTTGATGCTGTTCGATGAGGTCACTTCGGCGCTCGACCCGCAGCTCACCGGCGAGGTGCTGCGCGTGATGGAAAAGCTGGCGGCCGATGGCATGACCATGATCCTGGTCACCCACGAAATGGCCTTTGCCCGCAAGGTGGCCGACGAGGTCATCTTCATGCACAAGGGGCGCGTGTGGGAGCACGGCCCGGCTTCCATCCTCGACGCGCCGGCCACGACCGAGCTGCGCGATTTCGTCGGCAACGGGCTCTGAGCCCGCCTCCTTTTCTTGAATTCACAACGGAGACATTCCATGCACAGCAAGCGTTCCCTTCTGATCCGCAGCCTGGTCGCCTCGGCCGCCCTGCTGGCCTTCGGCGCCGGCACCGCCCATGCCGACCTGCTCAAGGACATCCGCGAGGCGAAGAAAATCCGCATCGCGCTGGACACCGGCTCGCCACCCTACGGCTTCGTCGACGACGCCATGAAGCCGGTGGGCTCCGACGTGGAAACCGCGCACCTGCTGGCGCAGGACCTGGGCGTGGCCATCGAGATCGTGCAGACCACCAGCCCCAACCGCATCCCGTTCCTGCAGACCGGCAAGGCCGACATCGTGGTGGCCTCGCTGTCGGTCACGCCCGAGCGCGAGAAGGTCATCGACTTCTCGGTGCCGTACGCGCAGATCCTTGCGGTGGTCGCCGGTCCCAAGGGCGCGTCGATCAAGAGCTTCGAGGACCTCAAGGGCAAGCGCGTGGCCACCACGCGCGGCTCCAACAACGACAAAGTCGTGACCACCGGTGCCAAGGACGCGCAGATCGTGCGCTACGACGACGACGCCACGCTGGTAACCGCGGCCGTGAGCGGCCAGGCCGACATCATCGCCACCTCGCCGGCCATCGTGAGCACCGTGCTGGCCAAGTCGCCGCAGAAGGACCTCGAGCAGAAGTTCGTGATGCAGACCGTGCCGCTGGGCATCGGCCTGCGCAAGAACGAGCCCGAACTCAAGGCCTGGATCAACGACTGGGTCGCCAAGAACACGGCCAACGGCAAGCTCGCCGTCATCTACAAGAAGTACCACGGCGGCCAGTAAGCCACTGCCCTGCCGCTCTTTCATCTCCTTCGCACCCACCCCTGGAACCACCATGCTGACCGTGATCTGTGAAACCCCCGGCACCCTGCGCGCCGAGCAACGCGAACGCCCCGTACGCGGCGACGGCGAAGTGCTGTTGCGCGTCAAGCGCGTTGGCGTCTGCGGCACCGACCTTCACATCTTCACGGGCAACCAGCCCTTCCTGCAGTACCCGCGCGTCATGGGGCACGAACTGTCGGGCGTGGTGGAAGAGGGCGTGCCGGGCGGTCGGCTGGCGGCGGGCGACACCGTCTACGTCATGCCCTACATCTCCTGCGGCACTTGCGTTGCCTGCCGCCAGGGCAAGACCAACTGTTGCGTGAACATCCAGGTGCTGGGCGTGCATCGCGACGGCGCCTTCACCGAATATCTGTCGCTGCCCGAAGCTTTCGTGCACAAGGCCGACGGCGCCACGCTTGACCAGGCCGCGATGATCGAGTTCCTCGCCATTGGTGCACACGCCGTGCGACGCGGCGACGTGCAGCCCGGCCAGCGTGTGCTGGTGGTGGGCGCGGGCCCGATCGGCATGGCCGCCATGATCTTCGCGCGCCTGCGCGGCGCACAGGTCACGGCCATCGACGGCCGGCAAGACCGCGTGGACTTCTGCCAGCGGGAGCTGGGTGTGGCCCATGCCGTCACACTGGGCGAGGGCGACGAGGCGAAGCTGTCGGCCGTCACGCAGGGCGAATTCTTCGACCAGGTCTTCGACGCCACCGGCAACGCCAAGGCCATCGAACGCGGCTTCGCGTTCGTGGCGCACGGCGGCAAGTACGTACTGATCTCGGTGGTGCGCGACACCATCACCTTCTCCGACCCGGAATTCCACAAGCGCGAGACCACCCTGCTGGGCAGCCGCAACGCGACCACCGAAGACTTCGAGACGGTGCTAGCCGCGATGCGCGCCGGCCAGGTGCCGACCGCTGCACTCAACACCCACCGCATGGCGCTGGCGGACGTGCCCGCCGACTTTGCGCAGCTGCTGGACCCGTCGCGCGGCGTGGTGAAGGCCATCGTGGAAGTCTGAACGCGCCATGGCCCAACCCATCCTTCAATTCGGCACCAGCCGCTTCCTGCAGGCGCACGTGGACCTGTTCGTCTCCGAGGCCCTGGCGGGCGAGGGGGGCGCGGGCGACGCACTGGGCGGCATCACGGTGGTGCAGACCACCGACCGGCCTGATGGTGCGGCACGCATTGCCGCGCTGGCGCAGGGCGGTGGCTATCCCGTGCGCATCCGCGGGCTGGCCGGTGGCCAGCGCGTGGACCGCGCCGTGCAGTGCACGTCGGTGCGCGAAGCCTGGCAGGCCTCGACCCATTGGCCGCAACTGCGCGACGCCGTGGTGCGCGACGTGCGCGTGATCGTCTCCAACACGGCCGACAAGGGCTACCTGCTCGACACGCGCGACAGCGCCGACGCATTGAAGGCCGGCCATCCGCCGCCGCACAGCTTTCCGGCCAAGCTGCTGGTGCTGCTGCACGGGCGCTGGCAACACGCGCCGGCCGCCCCCCTCACGCTGCTGCCCTGCGAGCTGATCGAGCGCAACGGCGATGTGCTGCGCGATGTGGTCGCCGGCCTGGCTGCCCGCTGGCAGCTCGCGCCCGCTTTCATGGACTGGTTGGGTGCCCACTGCGTCTGGGCCAACTCGCTGGTCGACCGCATCGTGTCCGAAGCCATCGAGCCCGTGGGCGCCGTGGCGGAACCCTATGCCGTGTGGGTGATCGAGCGGCAGCCGCGCCTGCAGTTGCCTTGCACGCACCCGGCGATCGTGCTGACCGACTACCTCGCGTTCTACGAGCGCCTGAAGCTCTTTTTGCTGAACGCAGGCCACACCTACCTGGCCGAACGCTGGCTGCAGGACGGCCGCTCGGCCGACGAGACTGTGCGCCAGGCCATGGCCGACGCCGACCTTCGCAGCGGGCTCGAGGCCCTGTGGACCGAAGAAATCCTGCCTGTGTTCGATGCGCTGGGCGCGTCGGCGCGCGCGCAGGCCGACGCCTACCTGGTCGACGTGCGCGAGCGCTTCGAGAACCCGTTTCTCGACCATCGCATCGCCGACATTGCGCAGAACCATGTGCAGAAAAAGCAGCGCCGCTTCGGCCCGATCGTGGCGCTTGCGGCCGAGCGTGCGCCGCAGTTGCAGCAGCCACGTCTGCAGGCGGCCCTGGCCTCGGCCGCGCCTGTTCACTGATACCTGACCCTTGCCCTTGCTTCGATGACGACCGACACGCCGACCACTCCCCCCGCCCTGCAACTCGGCGCCGCCGACAACGTGGCCGTCGCGCGCCATGCGCTGGAGGCCGGTACGCGCGTCGTCGTGGGCACCCACGAGGTGGTGTTGCGCGATCCGATCGCCTCGGGCCACAAGCTTGCGCTGGTGCCCATCGCCCGGGGCAGCATGGTGCTGAAGTATGGGCAGAGCATCGGCGTTGCCACGGCCGACATTGCGCCGGGCGACCACGTGCACGTGCACAACGTCGGCATGGCCGAGCCGAGCCACGCGCATGCGGCCGGTGCCGGCTACCGTGCCACCTCCATGCAGGCCGACGCGCTCACCTTCGATGGCTACGTACGTGCCGATGGCCGCGTCGCCACGCGCAACTACGTGGGCGTGATCTCCAGCGTGAACTGCTCGGCCACGGTCTGCCGCCACATCGCCGACGCCTTCAGGGGCGAGGCGCTGGCGGCCTTTCCGAACGTGGACGGCGTGGTCGCCATCACGCATGGCAGCGGCTGCGGCATGGGCGGCAACGGTGAAGGGCTGGCGCTGCTGCAGCGCACGCTGCGCGGCTATGCCAACCATCCCAATTTCGCAGGCGTGCTGGTCATCGGCCTGGGTTGCGAGGTCAACCAGATCGCGCCGCTGGTGGAGACGCTGACCGCGCGCAGCCCCGGCATGTTCGCCACCCTGACCATCCAGGACGAGGGCGGCACGCGCGAAACCATTGCCCAGGGCAAGCTGCTGGTGCAGGACATGCTCGCCCAGGCCGACCAGGCGCGGCGCTCGCCGGTGCCGCTTCGCCACCTTGCGCTGGGCCTGCAATGCGGCGGGTCCGACGGCTATTCGGGCATCAGCGCCAACCCGGCACTGGGTGCGGCGGTCGACCTGCTGGTGCGCCATGGCGGCACCGCCATCCTGTCGGAAACGCCCGAGATCTACGGCGCCGAGCACCTGCTGACGCACCGTGCAGCCACGCCCGCGGTGGCCGACAAGCTGCTGGAGCGCCTGCGCTGGTGGGAGCGTTATGCGGCGCTGCACGGTGGCGACCTGAACAACAACCCGTCGCCCGGCAATAAGGCCGGCGGCATTACCACCATCCTGGAGAAATCGCTGGGTGCCGTGGCCAAGGCGGGCTCGACCGGTCTCATGGATGTCGTCGAATACGCCGAGCCCGTGCGCACGCAGGGTCTGGTGTTCATGGATACGCCGGGCTACGACCCGGTCTCGGCCACCGGCCAGGTGGCCGGCGGCGCCAACCTCATCTGCTTCACCACGGGCCGCGGCTCCACCTACGGCTGCAAGCCCACGCCCTCGCTCAAGCTGGCGACCAACACGCCGATGTTCGAGCGCATGTCGCTCGACATGGACTTCGACTGCGGCGGCATCGTCGACGGGCGGCAGAGCATCGCCGAAGCCGGCGAAGCGCTGTTCCGGCTGATGATCGCCACGGCCTCTGGTGAGCGCAGCCGCAGCGAGGACAACGGCCTGGGCGACAACGAGTTCCTGCCGTGGCAACTCGGCGCGGTGATGTGATGCAACCCGCCACGACCTTCGAGGCCCCTGCGCCCGTGCTGGACGTGCTCACCGTCGGCGAGCCCATGGCGCTCTTCATGGCCACGTCGCCCGGCGAACTGCATGCGGTGTCGGACTACCGGCGCGTGGCCGCGGGCGCGGAGCTGAACGTGGCCACCGGCCTGGCCCGGCTCGGCTTGCGCACGGGCTACATCACGCGCCTGGGCGCCGATTCGTTCGGTCGCTTCCTGCAGGGCGAGTTGGCCCGTGAAGGCATCGACGAGCGCCACGTGGCCATCGATGCGGCGCACTCGACCGGCTTCATGATGAAGACGCGCGCCGACGATGGCCGCGACCCGCAGATCGAATACTTCCGCAAGGGCTCGGCCGCCAGCCACCTGTCGATCGCCGATGCGCCGGCGGGCGGCTTTCCTGCGCGCCACCTGCATCTGACTGGCATCACGCCGGCGCTGTCGCCCGCCACGCGCGAACTGGCATTCCATCTGGCGCGGCAGGCGCGGGCCGCTGGCGCCACCATCTCCTTCGACCCCAACCTGCGCCCGCGCCTCTGGCCGTCGCGCGAGGCGATGGTCGACTGCATCAACGCGCTGGCGGCGCTCAGCGACCTGGTGCTGCCCGGTCTTTCCGAAGGCGAGTTGCTCACGGGGCACACCACGCCTGAAGCCGTGGCGGATTTCTACCTGTCGCAAGGTGCGCGGCAGGTGGTGGTCAAGCTCGGGCCCGAGGGAGCGTTCTTTGCGGAGCAAGGCGGCGCGTCCGGCATCGCGGCGGGTCTGCCGGTCTCGCGCGTGGTGGACACGGTGGGTGCGGGTGACGGCTTTGCAGTGGGCGTGGTCAGCGGCTTGCTCGAAGGCCTGACGCTGACGGGTGCCGCGGCGCGCGGCAATGCGATCGGTGCACGCGTGGTGCAGTTTCCCGGCGACTCCGACGGCCTGCCGACCCGCGCGGAGCTCGACGCCGCGCGCTGAAGACCCGGTTCAGCGCTTCCAGAAGCTCCGATGGGGCGCGGTGATTTCGGCCTCCAGCGCCGGCACCGGGCCGATCACCTCCGTCGGACGTTGCCCACTCGCCAGCACCGTGCGGCAGGGCAGGCTCAGCGTCGGGTTCTCCGGATGGTCCCCCGTCAGCGCCAGCAGTGCAGATTCTTCCGCGCCATACACCACGCGGCCGATGCCTGCCCAGTACACCGTGCCCGCGCACATGGCGCAAGGCTCGAAGGTGGTGACCAGCGTGCACTGCGCCAGGTAGGCGCCTGGATAGTTGGCTGCAGCCGTTCGCGCCAGCGTCGATTCGGCATGGTTCACCGTATCGATGTTGCCCTGTTCGGCCAGCACCGTGTCGCCGTCGGGTGCCACCAGCAGCGCGCCGAACGGATGCCGGCCCATTGCCATCGCGCGCAGCGCCACCTGGTTGGCGCGCCGCAGTGCGACCACTGTCTGTGCGGGCGTCATGGATGTTCCTGCCTTCTCGCCAAACACCGCGGAACCGGTCTTGCCGGGCCGCTGGTGTTACCCCCGGCAGGGGGCGAGCTAATCATTTTGTGAGCCGCGGTGGGCCCAGCCCGTGGTGTGCTTCTCGATCGCGCTGAAGAGCTCATACATCAGCATCGCCATCGCCCCGACGACCATCAGGCCGGCGAAGGCCAGGCCCATTTGCATGGACGAACCTGCCGAGATCAGCAGGTAGCCGATGCCCTCGTTGGCCGCCGTCATCTCGGACACCGTGGTGCCGACGAAGGCCAGCGTGATCGCCACCTTCAGCGATGCGTAGAAGTAGGGCATCGAGCGTGGCAGGCCGATCTTCACCAGCACGTCCCAGCGCTTGGCGCCCAGCACGCGCAGCACGTCTTCCAGCTCGGGCTCGAGCGTGGCCAGGCCTGTCGCGATGTTCACCATGATCGGGAAGAAGCTGATGAGGAACGCCGTCAGGATGGCCGGGCCGGCGCCGATGCCGAACCACACCACCAGGATCGGCACGAAGGCGGCCTTGGGCAGCGCGTTGAAGGCCGTCATGAGCGGGTACATCGCCGCGTAGGCCAGGCGCGAACTGCCGATGACGAAGCCCAGCAGCACGCCCACCACGATGGCCATGCCGAAGCCGACCATCGTCACCCAGAAGGTGCGCCAGGCATGGCCCGCGATGATGAGCTTGAACTCCCAGAACTGCGTCCAGATGCGCCAGGGGCTCGGGAAGATGAAATCGGAGACTTCGAAGGCCGAGCAGACGATCTGCCACAGCACGATCACCGCCACCAGCAGCAGCCAGGGCGACCAGCGTTCGATTTGCTTGGTGTTCTTCATCATGTCGCGGAGGTTGCGGCAGCGGTCTGTGCTGCGCTGATGCCGGTGTTTCGGATGGCACCGATGTGCCCGCGCAGTTCCAGCACGATGTCGGTGAACTCCTTGGTGTAGGTCACTTCCAGGTCGCGCGGGCGCGGCAGTTCGATCTCGCGCCGGACCACGAAGCGCCCCGGGCTCTTGCTCATCACGTACACCGTGTCGGCCAGGAAGACCGATTCGCGCAGATCGTGGGTGACCAGGATCACGTTGAACTGCTGCTCGGTCCAGAGGTCGCGCAGGATGCACCAGAGCTCTTCGCGCGTGAACGCATCGAGTGCGCCGAAGGGTTCGTCGAGCAGCAGCATCTTGGGCTCGTGGATCAGCGCGCGGCAGATGCTCGCGCGCTGCTGCATGCCGCCCGAGAGCTGCCACGGGAACTTGTCCTCGTAGCCGGCCAGGCCGACCTTCTGCAGCAGTCGGCGGGCGCGCTCGACGTATTCCTTGCGCTTGGCCTTGAAGGTCGAGCGGTAGGGTTCGACGATCTCCAGCGGGAGCAGCACATTGTCGACCGTGGTGCGCCAGGGCAGCAACGACGGTGCCTGGAAGGCCATGCCGGAAATCTTGAGCGGACCGGTCACCGGTTGGCCGTCGATGCGGATCTTGCCCATCGACGGCATTCTCAGGCCCGTCGTGAGCTTCATGAAGGTCGACTTGCCGCAGCCCGAAGGGCCGACGATGGCAATGAATTCGCCACGCTTGACCTTGAGGTCGATGGCCTCGACCGCGAAGTGGTTCTCGCGCAGCAACTGCTCGTTATAGGCGAGCCAGACGTCCTGGAAGTCGACGAAAGGCGCGTTGGCGCCCCCGGTGGCAGGTGCCGTTGCCATCACTTGTGCAGGATGTTCAGCTGCGCAGCCGGTGGCAGCAGCGTGCCGTTCCACACCGCGTCGGCGCTCACGCGCGTCTTGGTGTTGAAGGCGTCCGACACCTGCGAGGCCATCAGCGACAGGCGGCCCGGGTTGATGGCGCCGAAGCCTTCGGCACGCGCGTCGGGGCTGTTGATGACGGTGTCGATGGCCAACTGCAGGCGGCGCGTCTCCAGCTTGCTGTCGATGATGCCGTCGCGCGCCTTGACCGATTCAATGGCCACGGCCGGGTTTGAGATCACCTCGGCAGCGCCTTTGGCAAATGCGGTCAGGAACGCCTTGACTGCGGCCGGGTTCTCCTTGATGAGCTTGGGCGACGCGATGATCACGTTGCCGTACAGCTTGACGCCGTAGTCCGGGTAGGGCAGTACGACCACGTCGGAGGCCTTCGCGCCGCGCGCCTCCAGATTCAACAGCGAGGTGAAGGTGAAGCCCGTGATGGCATCGATGTCGCCGCGCATCAGCATGGTCTCGCGCAGGGTCGGGTCCATGGCGGTCCAGCTGACCGCGCCCACGCCATTGGCCTTGGCGAAGATCGGGAATGCGCGGCGGCCGGCGTCGAACACCGGTGCGCCGAGCTTCTTGCCGGTGAGGTCGGCAGGCTTGGTGATGCCGCTCTTCTTGAGCGCCATGACCGAGGCCGGTGTGTTGTTGTAGACCATCATCACCGCGACCGGCTTGTTCGGACTGTCGGGATTGTTGGCGTGGAATTCCATCAGCGCGGCCATGTCGGCAAAGCCCATGTCGTAGGCGCCCGAGGCCACGCGCGTGACAGTGCCGCCCGACCCGTTGCCCGCATCGATGGCGACATCCAGGCCGGCGCCCTTGAAGTAGCCCTTGGCGGCGGGATGCAGGAACAGGGCGGCCGGGCCTTCGAAGCGCCAGTCGAGTTGGAACTTGATCGGCGTTTGCGCATGCGCGGTGCCCAGGCCCAAGCAGAGGGCCGAGGCGGCGAGGAAGGACTGGAGCAACTGGCGCTTATTCATGGAGGACGTCTCGGTAAGGAAATGTCTTCCATTCAAGCAATATCGATGCCCGCACGCCATTGGTGCGAATCCGCAGAAGGCTCCAAACAAGTGCATGGCGCAATGCTCGGCTGTCACCGAGCACGCACATGGCAAAAGCAAGGCAAAACGCCCCATCGATTGCACCTCGATGGGGCGTTTTCAGCGTGCGTGCACTATTTCTGGATTGAGGCCTGCGCGACCGCCAAGGCCGTCATGTTGACCACGCGGCGCACGGTGGCCGACGCCGTGAGGATGTGCGCGGAATGCGCGGCACCCAGGAGCACCGGGCCGACCGTGACGCCGTTGGCGCCGGTCATCTTGAGCACGTTGAACAGGATGTTCGCCGCGTCCAGGTTCGGGCAGATCAACAGGTTGGCCTGGCCGGTGAGGGTGGAGTCGGGCAACACATGGCGGCGCACGTCTTCGGAAAGCGCCGCGTCGCCGTGCATCTCGCCGTCGCATTCGACGTCCGGTGCCATCTTGGCGAAGAGGTCGCGCGCCAGGCGCATCTTGCGCGCCGATCCGCGCTCGGACGAGCCGAAGTTCGAATGCGACAGGAATGCCACCTTGGGCGGCAGGCCGAAGCGGCGCACCTCTTCGGCCGCCATCATGGCGATGCTGGCGAGCGTTTCAGCGCTCGGGTCTTCATGCACGCTGGTGTCGGCAATGAAGAGCGTGAACTTCTCCAGCGTCAGCGCATTCATGGTGGCGAAACCCGGCGAGCCGCGCTTGACGCCCAGCACTTCGCGCAGGATCTTCAGATGGCTGTCGAAGCGGCCGACCAGGCCGCAAAGCATGGCGTCGGCGTCGCCCAGATGCACCATGAGCGAGGCGATGGTGGTGTTGGAGCGGCGCACCATCGCCTTGGCCGCCTCCGGCGTGATGCCGCGGCGGCCCATGAGCTGCTGGTAGCTTTCCCAGTACGTGCGAAAACGCGGGTCGTCTTCCGGATCGACGCAGTCGACGTCCACGCCAATGCGGATACGCAGGCCGGCCTTCTGGATGCGCGAGGCGATCACGCCCGGCCGCCCGATCAGGATCGGCTGCGCCAGGCCTTCGTCGACGGCGGTCTGTGCCGCGCGCAGCACGCGGTCATCTTCGCCCTCGGCATAGGCCACGCGTTTGGCGGTGGCGGCCTTGGCTGCGGAGAACACCGGACGCATGAACATGCCCGTCTGGTAGACGAACTGGGTGAGGTGTTGCCGGTAGGCCTCGAGGTCTTCGATCGGCCGCGTGGCAACGCCTGACGCCGCGGCCGCCTTGGCGACGGCGGGCGCAATGCGCAGGATCAGGCGTGAGTCGAAAGGCTTGGGAATGAGGTACTCGGGGCCGAACACCAGTTCCTGGCCGGCGTAGGCGGTGGCCACCTCCTCGCTGATGTCGGCCTTGGTCAGGTCGGCGATCTCGCGCACGCAGGCGAGCTTCATTTCTTCCGTGATCTTGGTCGCGCCGCAGTCGAGTGCGCCGCGGAAGATGTACGGGAAGCACAGCACGTTGTTGACCTGGTTCGGGTAGTCCGAGCGGCCGGTGGCGATGATGCAGTCGGGCCGAACGGCCTTGGCGAGTTCCGGGCGGATCTCGGGTTCCGGGTTGGCCAGCGCCAGGATGATCGGCTGCGTGCCCATGCTCTTGACCATGTCGGCCGTCAGCACGCCCGGCGCCGAGCAGCCGAGGAACACGTCGGCCTGCTGCACCACGTCGGCGAGCGTGCGCGCGCCGGTGTCCTTTTGCGCGTAGCGTGCCTTCGATTCGTCGAAGCCGCCGGCGCGCCCCATGTAGATCAGGCCCTTGGAGTCGACGGCATGGATGTTCTGCGGCTTGGCGCCCAGGCCGACCATCACGTCCAGGCAGGCCAGCGCGGCGGCGCCCGCACCTGAGACGGCGATCTTGACGTCCTCGATCTTCTTGCCGACCAGCTCGAGGCCGTTGAGCAGCGCTGCGGCCGAGATGATGGCGGTGCCGTGCTGGTCGTCGTGGAACACCGGAATGTTCATGCGCTCGCGCAGCTTCTTCTCGATGTAGAAGCACTCGGGCGCCTTGATGTCTTCGAGGTTGATGCCGCCGAGCGTCGGCTCCAGTGCCGCGATGATGTCCACCAGCTTGTCGGGGTCGTTCTCGGCCAGCTCGATGTCGAACACATCGATGCCCGCGAACTTCTTGAACAGGCAGCCCTTGCCCTCCATCACCGGCTTGGAGGCCAGCGGGCCGATGTTGCCCAGGCCCAGCACGGCGGTGCCATTGGTCACGACGCCAACGAGGTTCCCCCGCGAGGTGTATTCAGCGGCCAGTGCCGGGTCGGCGGCGATGTCCAGGCAGGGATAGGCCACGCCCGGAGAGTAGGCCAGCGACAGGTCGCGCTGGTTGAGCAGTGGCTTGGTCGGCGTGATCGAGATCTTGCCCTTGACGGGGCTGCGGTGGTATTCGCGTGCGGCATCGCGCAACGCTTCTTCAGCGGGGGAGAGGGGTGTGGACATGGCGCTCCTGTGGTTCTTTGCGACCTGGGAAGGCTACCCCAAAGCACAGGGCTTCGGCCTTGTGGCAAATACCGAAGTTGCATGGATGCGCGATCTCCCCGAGGTTCGCCACCTTCGGGGAGGGCGGCGCTCAGGGCACCGGTGGCGCGTTGCCGTCTTCGTCGTTCGAAGCGGAGAACAGGCTCCAGGCGGCCATGAAGAGCGCGGCGATCACCGGGCCGAGCACGAAACCGTTGATACCGAAGATCGCCATGCCCCCGATGGTGGACATCAGCACGATGTAGTCGGGCATCTGGGTGTCCTTGCCCACCAGCAGCGGGCGCAGGATGTTGTCGACCAGGCCGATCACGAACACGCCGACGAAGATCAGGACACCGCCCTGCACCCATTGCCCGGTCGCCAGGAAATAGATGGCCACCGGTCCCCAGATGATCGCAGCCCCCACCGCCGGCAGCAGCGACAGGAAGGCCATCAGCACCGCCCACAGCAGGGCGCCCTGCACGCCCAGGAACCAGAAGGCCAATCCGCCGATGGTGCCTTGCGCCACCGCCACGGCCACGTTGCCCTTGATGGTCGCGCGGATCACCGTGGTGAACTTGTTGAGCAGGTAATGCGTGTGCGGCTTGGCGAAGGGCAACGCGTCGCGCACCGTCTTGGACAGCGCACCACCGTCGCGCATGACGAAGTACAGCAGGTACAGCATCACGAAGAAGCTGACGACGAAATTGAAGGTGTTCTGGCCGATCGTCAGCGCCTGGCTTGCCACCACCTGGCTGCCTTGGGTGGCCACGTCCGAGATGCGTGCCTGCCAGGCGGCCATGTTCCCCAGGTTGAAGCGGTCGAGCAGGCTGATGATCCAGCGTGGCGTGGCATCGAGGATCTGCTGGAAGTAGCTGGCGAAATTCAACTGGCCGGAACGGATGTTCTGCGTGACCAGCACCACCTCCTGGATCAGCGACACCGTCACCGCCGCCAGCGGCAGGATCACGATCACCAGGCAGATCGTCAGTGTGGCGAGGGCGGCCAGGTTGCGACGGCCCGGCATCCTGCGCAGCAGCCGCTTGTAGAGCGGCGTGAACAGGATTGCCAGCGCAACGCCCCACATCACTGCGCCGAAGAACGGCAGCAGGATCCAGATGAAGGCGCAGGTGACGGTCAGCAGCATCAGGAGAAATGCGCCGCGCTGGACTTGAGGTGAATTCATGGTGACCGGAAATGTAGCCGACCGGATTCCCGGCTCCTGTCAGCCGCCGCGCCGCGCTGCCAATGGAGCCAGCGTTGTGCGCAATCGTTCACGCCGGTCGGGCGCCGCCGCGTCTGCGATGTCGAGCGCCTGCTCCACGTTGCCGATGTGCGCGATCATCAACGTGCGGGCCAGGCCGTGGTCGCCGGCCTCCAGCGCAGTCACGATGGCTGCGTGTTCCGCGCACGACCGGTCGGCTGCGTGGCGCGACTGGTAGAGCGTGGCGGCCAGCGTGGTGCGCGCCGTCAGGTCCCGCAGCACGTCGGCGAGCAGGCGGTGGCCCATGCGTTCGGCCAGGCACACGTGAAAGTCCGCCAGCAGGAAGGCGCGGGTGGCGGCGTCTGCGCCATCGACGGCGCTTTGCTCATCGGCCACGTGGCGCCGTAGCGCACCGATGACCGCCTGCAGCGGCCGGCCCGCATCCTCGAGGATGCCGGCCTCGACGATGCGGCGGGCAGCGAAGGCGTCGCGTGCCTGCGCTGCCGAGGGCTTCACCACGTACCACCCGCGCTTGGACTGCACTTCCACGAAGCCGCGCGCCTGCAACTGCATGAGGGCCTCGCGCACCATGGTGCGGCTCACCCCGAAATGGTCGGCCAGCGCCTGTTCGCCCAGCCGCTCGCCTGGCGCGAGCTTCTGCGCGAGGATGGACTCCACCACGCGCTCGGCGATCCGGGTCGGGCTGATGTCGGGTGGCCTGGCCACGCTCATGCGTGCTGGGCCTCGGGCGCGTCCTCGACGTCATCGTGCGGCAAGGCGCGCCCGTCGAGCACCGCATGGGCGCGCTCGCGGTCGATGTCGCCTTCCCAGGCAGCGATTGCCACCGTGGCCACGCAATTGCCCACCAGGTTGCCCAGCGCGCGCGCGATGCCCATGAACCAGTCGACCGACAGCACCAGCACCAGGCCGATGGCCGGGATCGCCGGGATGGCGTGCAGCGTGGCCGCCAGCACCACGATGGCCGAGCCTGGCACCCCATGGGCGCCCTTGGAAGTCACCAGCGCGATCGCCAGGATGGTCAGCAGGTCGGCCATGCCGATGGGCGTGTTGGTCGCCTGCGCGATGAACACGGCCGCCAGCGTGATGTAGATCGAGAAGGCATCGAGGTTGAAGGAGTAGCCGGTGGGAATCACCAGGCCCACCGTCGAGTCGCGGATGCCCATGCGGCGCAATTTGGCCATGACCTGCGGCAGCACGCTGTCCGATGAGGTGGTTGCGAAGACGATGGCCAATTCCTCGCGCAGATAGCGCAGCAGCTTGATCAGGCTGAAGCCCGACAGCCGCATCACCAGACCCAGCACCACGAAGACGAACGCCAGCACCGCCCCGTAATACAGTGCCACCAGCATGCCCAGTTGCTTGAGCGAGCCGATGCCGTAGCGTCCCACCGTGAAGGCGATCGCGCCGAGCACACCCAGCGGCGCCAGCTTGATGAGGATGCCCATGATCTTGAACAGCACCAGCGACAGCGCATCCACCACCGCCGCCACCGGCCGGCCGCGTTCACCCAGCAGCGACAGGGCGCAGCCGAAGAGCACGGCGATCAGCAGCACCTGGAGCACGTCGCCGGTGGCGAACGCACTGACGATGTTGGTCGGGATGAGCTTCATGAGGAACTCGACCGTACCCCCACCGGTGAGCTTGCTGGCGTTGTCGACATAGCCGCTCATGGCGCTGGCGTCCAGCTGGGCCGGGTCGACGTTCATGCCAACGCCCGGCTTGAAGACGAAGGCGAGGACCAGGCCCATCACCAGCGCGACCGTGGTGAGCACCTCGAAGTAGATCAGCGCCTTGATGCCCACCCGCCCCACGCGCCGCAGGTCGCCGGCGCCGGCGATCCCGTGCACCACCACGCAGAACACCAGCACCGGAATGATCATCTTGATCAGCTTGATGAACGCGTCGCCCAGCGGCTTGAGCTTGACGGCCAACTCCGGAAAGAAAAGCCCTGCGGCCACGCCCAGCACGAGTGCAAGGACGACCTGACCGAAGAGGGAGGTGGCAAAACGGCGCATCGGACGGCTTTCCAGTATCTTGTGTTTTTTTTATGCATGCAAGAAATGAGGAGTCTTGCATGCAAGAAATGTAGACAAGATCGGGCGCGTTGCCTTGCGGGTATTCCCGCGGCCTGACGCTCAGTGCGCCTCGGCCTGCCGGGCCGCAGCGATCACCGCGGCATCGTCCTGGCGGGCGCCGTTCAAGAACAGGTTGAGCAGCACCGCCGTGATCGATGCCAGCAGGATGCCGGACTCGATCAGCGAATGCAGCGCGTGCGGCATCCATTGCTTGAAGTTGGGTGCGATCAGAGGAATCATGCCGATGCCGATCGACACCGCGACGATCATCGCGTTGTGGCGGTTGGTCTTGAAGTCCACACCCGAGAGGATGCGGATGCCGGTGGCGGCCACCATGCCGAACATCACGATGCCCGCCCCGCCGAGCACCACCGTGGGCAGCGACTCGATCAGCGCCGCCATCTTGGGCAACAGGCCCAGCACGATCAGGATCACGCCGCCCGCCACGCACACGTAGCGGCTCCTTACGCCCGTCACCGCCACCAGGCCCACGTTCTGCGAGAAGCTGGTGTACGGGAAGGTGTTGAAGATGCCGCCAATCAGCGTGCCCAGGCCGTCGGTGCGCAGGCCCTTGGCGAGGTCCTGCTGCGAGACCTTGCGCCCGGTCATCTCGCCCAGGGCGAGGAACATGCCCGTCGACTCGATCATCACCACGATCATGATCAGCGTCATGGTCAGGATCAACACCGGGTCGAACAGCGGCATGCCGAAGTGAAAGGGCATGACGATGTCGAACCACGGTGCCTTGCCCACCTTCTCGAAGGTCATGATGCCCAGGGCCGTGGCCACCACCGCGCCGATGGCGATGCCCAGCAGCACCGAGATGTTGGCAATGAAGCCGCGCGCGTACTTCACGATCAGCAGGATGGACACCAGCACCACGGCAGCGACGCCGAAGCCCGTGAGGTCGGCGTACTTCGGGTTGGGCACCGTGGGCATGATGGCAAAGCCCTTGGGCACGGCCGGAATGGCGCTCCCGGGCGAGGTGACGTCGGCCAGCCATTTGACGTAGGCAGGGTCGACGATGGAGGGGGCCGTCGGACCGAACGGATTGCCGAAGATCCAGTTGATGCCCACGCGCATCAGGCTGATGCCGATGACCGCGATGATCGTGCCCGTGACCACGGGCGGGAAGAAGCGCAGCAGGCGGCTGACCAGCGGCGCAATCAGAATCGAAACGACGCCAGCGCCGATGATGGCGCCGAACAGCAACTGCGCCCCCGCCACGCCGGGATTCGCGTTGGCAATGGCCACCATGGGGGCCACCGACGCAAAGGTCACGCCCATCATCACCGGCAGCCTGATGCCGAACCACTGCGTCGCGCCCAGCGACTGGATCAGCGTGGCAATGCCACAGCAGAAAAGGTCGGCCGAAATGAGCAGTGCCACTTCGCTGGGGCTCAGCTTGAGTGCGCGCCCGACGATCAGCGGCACGGCCACCGCACCCGCATACATCACCAGCACATGCTGCAACCCCAGCGCGCCGAGCTTGCCGATGGGAAGGCGCTGGTCCACGGGGTGAACTGCGTCGGAAGCTGAAGAACTCATGAACGACTCCTGGCCGAAAGTGCGGGCACGCCGGGCGTGCGACGGCCGCAAGAATAGAGGTTCGGCTTCCATCAGAAAAGACGCACAATTCAATAAATCAATCGTCTTTCACGATGAAACCAAATCTGAGCGAGCTGCAGGTGTTCGTCACCCTGGCCGAAAGCAGTCATTTCACGCGGGCGGCAGAGCGTCTGGGCATCTCGCAGTCTTCGTTGAGCGCGGCGCTGGTCAAGCTCGAAAAGCAACTGGGTGCCCGGCTGTTCGATCGCCACACGCGGGCCTGCAGCCTCACGGACACCGGGGTCGCACTGTTGCCCGCCGCGCGGCGCCTGCTGGCTGACTGGGAGCATCTGCTGTCGGACGCCCGCGACTTCGCGCAGTTCACGCGTGGGCGTGTCACCGTTGCGGCGCCCAACGCGCAATGCGCGCTGTTGCTGCCGCCCGTGATCCGGGCCTTCCGCGAAAGCCATCCGGGCGTGCGCGTGGTGCTGCACGACGTGCCCGAGCACGAGGTGCACACCCTGGTGCGCACCGGCGCCGCCGATCTGGGCATTGCCACGCAGACCGACGCCCGCATCGACCTGACGGCCACTGCGCTGTTCACCGACCAGTTCGTCGCCGTGTTGCCGCCCGGGCATGCGCTGAGCGCTCGGCGATCGCTGGAATGGGCGCAGTTGGCGCGCGAATCGATCATCGGCTACCTACCGGGCAATCCGGTGCGTCGCCTGCTCGACGAAAAGCTCGCCGATCGCGGCATCGCACTCGACTACGCCTTCGAGATCGCCTTGCCCTGGACGATGATCGGCCTCGCGCGCGAAGGACTGGGCATCGCCGTGGTCACGATGGCGCTGCGGCCGCTGGCACAGTGGCACGGGCTGGAGGTGAGACCCATCGGGCGGCCTCAACTGGCACGCACGCTGGTGCTGCTGCGCACGCCAGGCAACTCGCTGTCGCCAGCGGCAGCGGCCTTTCGGGACTTGCTGACGGGTGCGACGCCTGCCTGAATCAGGTCGACACTTCGAACGGTACGGCATGCGAAGCAAGGACGGTAAAGGCCCTCACATCGCGGCTTCGAAAATGGGACGTACGTTCACACTTGCATCTGTCCTATTTTGTTACAAATGCAATGTCCACCTTCCGTCACGGCTCGTTCAATCGCGCATTCTCACTGGTCTGGAATGAACAATCGCAGGCGTGGGTGCCCGCGCCGGAGGGCTCCCGAGCTCGTGGCAAACGCGGCGCGACGGCGATCGCCGCTGCCGTCCTGACAACGCTGGCGGGCTCGGCGTATGCCGACGGTGCGTTACCGACAGGCGGGACGGTGACCGCCGGCAGTGCCTTCATCGGACAAGTCGGTTCGGCCATGACCATCCGGCAGGCCAGCGACAAGGCGGTCATCGACTGGAAGGGCTTTAGCATCGGCGCGGGCAACAGCGTGACTTTCGCCCAGCCGTCCAGCGCCTCCATCGTGCTGAACCGCGTGGTCGGGCAGGACCCGACGCAGATTCTCGGCACCATGCAGGCCAACGGGCAGGTGTTCCTGGTCAATCCCAACGGCGTCGTGTTCGCGCAGGGCGCTCAGGTGAGTACGGCCGGCCTGGTCGCCTCTACGCGCGACATTGCCACCACCGATTTCATGAACGGCCGATTTGCCTTCAGCGGCAGCGGCACTGGCCGCGTGGTGAACCAGGGCACACTGGCGGCGCAGAGCGGTGGCTACGTGGCGTTGATCGGCGCGCAGGTCGTCAACGGCGGCACCATCCAGGCACCCGGCGGCGACGTGCGCATGGCCGCGGCCGACGCCGTCTCGCTGCGCATCGACGGCGCTGGTCTCACCGGCTTCACGGTCGAACGCGGCACGCTCGACGGCCTGGCGGCCAACCAGGGCCTGATTCAGGCCGCGGGCGGACGCATTGCACTGACGGCCGACGCGGTCGACGCGCTGTCCCGCGCGGTGGTCAACCACACCGGCATCATCGAGGCACAGAGCGCCGAGGGCCGCAATGGCGTGGTTGAACTGCGCGGTGATGCGGCCGTGGGCCAGGTTGGGGTTTCCGGTCGCATCGACGTGTCTTCAGCGAGCGGCGCCGGCGGCGTGGTCGGCATCACCGGCCGCGAGGTGGCTCTAGAGGGTACGGCTGCCATCGACGCGTCCGGTGCCACCGGCGGCGGCATGGTGCGTGTGGGCGGCGGTTGGCAGGGCAAGGACGCGGATCTGGCGAACGCGTCGAAGGTCGCCATGGCGCCCGGCGCGACGATCGACGTCAGCGCCAGACAGCGCGGCAACGGCGGAACCGCCGTGCTTTGGTCGCAGGACTACACCGCCTTCTCCGGCAGCATCGCCGCGCGTGGCGGTGCATCGGGCGGCAACGGCGGCAAGGTCGAGACGTCTTCGCACGACCTGCTGCAGGCGCTCGGCCGCGTGGACAGCACGGCGCTCGCCGGTCTTGGCGGCGCGTGGCTGCTGGACCCGTACAACGTGACCATCGCCTCGTCAGGCGCGGCTGGCACGGCCTACGCTGCCAACTATTCGCCCACGGCCGATTCGACCATCCTGGCGAGTTCTATCGCCAGCTCGCTCAACGCCGGCACCAATGTCACCATCACCACTGGCAGCTCGGGCACGTCGGCGGGCAACATCACCGTCGCCGCGCCGATCACGGTGAGCAACAACAACTACTTCGTTGGCCCGACGCTGACCCTGCAGGCGGCCAACGACATCAACGTCAACGCCGCGATCACCAACAGCAGCACGACGCCGAACAATCGGCTGAATGTGGTGCTCACGCCCGGCAACTCCGGTTCGGTCAACTTCGGCGCCACCGGCAGCATCACCACGCACGGCGGCAACGTCTACGTCGGCGCCCTGTCTGGCACGGGCACGGCAGAAACCGTCTCGGCCCAGGGCAACAACCTCACGATGACGGCCGGCAGCTTCATCGAGACCAACGGCGGCATGCTCGACGCCCGGGTCAACGGCAGCATTTCCCTGGCCGCAGGCAGCATTCGTAGCGACGGCAGCAACTCGGCCTACTACACCACCGCCCCCACCACCGGCTCGCAGCGCGGCATCGCCATCCACTTGGCGGCCGCCGCCATCGACAGCACCAACACCAGCGCGACCACCGCAGACATCCGCACGCAGGTCGATACCTCGCTGCAGGCCGGCAGCGTGGGCAGCAGCGCCAACCCGATCAAAATCGGCACTGCTGGCGCCTACGATGGCTACGGTCGGCTCACGGTAAGCAACAGCACGGGCAGTTCCTACGTGAACGAGGTGGGTGCGTACCAGTCGTTCGCGACGGTTGCGGTCAACGTCGGCTCGCAGGCCTCGGCCACGCAGGACATCCGTATCCTGGGCGACTTCGGCGGCAACGGCCACGACGGCACGGGCCACATCCTGGTGCAGAACGATGCCAACGGTGTGACCGCATTGAACACCGGTGATATCAACACCGTTGGCAGCGGTCGCGCGACCAGCGTGGAGGTTGCAGGCAACACCCTCACGTTCGCCGACAACGCGGTGAAGACCGGCGACGGCTACTTCTCCGCATCGGCCACGACGCTCAAGGGCGCGGCCGCTGGCAACGGCGTTGCCGACATCGTTTCGGCCGATATCCGCCTGACTGGCGCCGACGTGGGCGCGCAGTCCCATCCGATCGAGCTGGCCACCACGCCCGGATACAACCTGCCCTATTACAACTACAGCAGTCTCACAGTCAGCAATACCGGCGGATCAACCTACCTGAAGGTCGTGGACGATTCGTTCAACTACATCAACCTCAGCAACGTCAAAGACGCAGGTTCGCACCACATTCTGTTTTCGGGCGGCGACCACATCGACTACTCGACGGATGGCGGCAATGTGGTGCTGCCCACCCTCAGCGGCGGTGCGACCGACGGCAGCACCTTCTTCGCTACGACCGGCATCGACACCACGCGCAGCCCGACGAACCCGCGCTACCTGGGGATGACCGCCACCAGCGGCGGCTTCGTGTTCGACGACAACTCGGTCAATCTCGGCGCCGGCAGCTATTCAGTCGTGATCCCCAGGTCCAACGCCACGGGCACCATCGCGGCGCAGAACACCTATAACGCCAGCGCGCCGGTGGCTCAGATCACGGCGGGCGACGTGTCCTTCAACGTGCAAAACGATGTCACCCCGGGTGTCACCACGATTGGCGATGGTGGCAAGGACATCCAGATCGCCCAGGGGGTCGGCGCTGCCGGCAACACCCTGTCGGTCTCAACGCAGCAGGGCAACGTGAACATCCACGAGCTCACGCAGAACCACTTCAAGTCGATCCAGCTCAACCTTGGCTCGGCGAGCGCCGCGCAGACCATCGCGATCGACCTGGCCGGTGCCGACGACATCAACTTCAGCGATTCAGGCAGTCTGGTGCTGGTTGACCCCACCAAGGTGGCAGTCTCCGCCAACAACCGCAATTTCTCGCTCAGCGCCTACGAACGCAATATCGAGACCGATGGCAACGCGCTCACGACCGGCTCTTACTCGCTGAGCACCGGCCAGCTGCTCAAGCTCAACGGCGACGTGCGCACAGACGGCGGTGACATCAGCCTTTCTGGCTCGCGCGGCGTGGATCTGATGAAATCCGTGCGGGTCGACAGCAACGTCGGCCGTCTGGGCGCTGGCGGAAACATCAACATCGGCACCGATTCGTCCACGCCGAGCTACACCGTCTCTTCCACCGGCGGGCAGAACACGCTGACGGTGGATTCGAGCTCGATCGACAACATCGGCGGCAACATCGGTTTCTCGAGCAACGTCGATTCGCGGGCGGGCGCCTTCCTGGCCGGCCTGACGCTCAATGCCGGCGGCGCCGCCCCCACAGCGGCTGGCGTCAGCAACGACGGCAGTGTTTCCATCGGCAGCTACAGCAACAACAACGCCAGCGCCAGCAGCATCCTGCTCAAGGGCAGCTTCGCCTCGACCGGCCTGAACTACCTGGCCAGCCTGTATGGCCAGACCATCGATACCGAGCAGGGCAACACCGGCTCGGCCGGCAACATCACTTTCGGTGGAGGGGAGTTCTCAAGCAACGCCAGCTATGGCGCGCTGAAGTTCGATGCCAGCACCACCGCCACCGCAGGCAACGGCGGCAGCGTCAACCTGGCCACCCGCCATGACCTGGGCCGGACCCTGCTTGCCGGCGCGATGACCGTCACCGCCACCGCAGGCACGGGCGGCACGGCCGGCGACATCACGCTGGGCGCGGTGAGCACCAGCAACGCCAGCTACAACGGCACGGGCGCCGGCTCGCAGAGCTACACCGGCGGCGCCATCACGTTGACCGACAACCTCACCACGACCAACGCGGCCATCGGGCTGAACGGCAGCGCGATACGCATCGGCGCCGCGAGCGTCGTCATCGACACCAACAGCAGCAACAGCGGCAACTCGGGCAGCGTGACGATGTCGGGCGCACTGGCGGGCTCGGTGACGGGCGCGCTGCTCGCCATCGACACGACGTCTTCGTCCGGTAGCGGCGGTGCGGTGAGTCTGGGACAGGGCGCGGGCAATGGCGGCGGCCATTACCTGGGCGGCTTGAACATCAACACCGCGCGCGGCGGCAGCGGCACCCATGGCGCCATCAACCTCTCAGCCGCGGTGGCCACCGAGGGCACCCAGACCTACGCGGGTGGCGTTGTCTCCAGCACTGTCGGGCTGTCGACCAACGGCGGCGACATCGACCTGCGCAGCGCGGCTGGCATCGCACTCACTGGTACGGCCGGCGCGGCCTACACCATCAGCACCGACCGTGCGGGCGGCAGCAACGATGCCGGTGCGCTATCACTCGGCGCGTTGGCGCTCAACGGCTCCTACGCCCTCAGCATTGACACCACTGCAGACGGCGGCGGCGCGGGCAAGGCGCTGAGCCTCAATGCCACGGGCGCGACGACCGCGTTCGCGTCGGTCAGTACGGCGTCCAGCAACCTGGTGCTCAACGGCACGGTGCGGGCTTCCGGCCCCGTCACCATGGAAGCGCGCGGCGCCACGTCGAACCTGACCATCGCCAACACCGGCTCGGTCGTCACCACCAACGCCAGCGACATCGTGCTGGCCGCAGGCGGCAACTTCACCAACAACAAGGGCGCGACCGGCATCGTGCCAGGCTCGGGCGGGCGCTATTTTGTCTACGCCAGCGATCCTTCCCTCAGCACCGAGGGCATGACGGGCTACAGCAAGCACTACAACCAGACCTATACAGCAGGGGCCACGCCCGCATATGCCAGCAGCACCGGCAACTGGTTCCTGTACGCCATCGCGCCGGTCGTCAGCGTGGTTCCGAACGCCACCAGCGTGGTCTACGGCAGCGCGGATCCGTCGACCGCACTGACGGCCGGCAACTACCACGGGCTGATCGACGGCGACACGCTGTCGTCCTTTGGCGGCAGCCAGGCGCTCACGCTGGCCTCGGCCGGAACGCTCTCCGGCGCGGGCTTGCGCCAGGCGGGCAACTACGCATACACGCTCAACGGAACGCTCACCGACAGCCTGGGCTACACCTACGCGCCCTTCGCGCAGAGCCTGACCGTGACACCGCGCGCGCTGGCGCTGAGCGGCATCGCTGTGAGCAACAAGGCCTACGACGGCACCACCGTCGCAACCATCACCGGCATGGCGTCGGCCTCGGCGGCGCTCCCGGGCGATTTTGTGACCGTCTCCGGCACGGGCACTGGCTCCTTCGCTAGCGCCAATGCCGGCGGCAACATCGCCGTGACGGTCGGCGGCTACGCCATTGGCGGCACTGACGGCGGCAACTACCTCGCCTCGCAACCCACAGGCCTGCAGGCCAGCATCACGCCCAAGGCACTGACGATCGCCGGCAGCAGCGTCGTCGCCAAGACGTACGACGGCGGCACCTCGGCCACCATCGTGGCGGGCAACCTCAACGGTCTGGTCGGCAGTGAGACATTGGGCGTGTCCGGCAGCGGCACCTTCGCCGACAAGAACGCGGGCACCGCCAAGAACGTGACGACGGCCTACACGCTGGCCAACGGCACGGACAACAACGCCGGCCTGGCGTCGAACTACAGCCTGGCCGGTCAGACGCTTGCCGGCGACATCGTGGCCAAGACGATCGCGGTCACCGCCACCGGGGTGAACAAGACCTACGACGGTTCGACCTCGGCCGCCGCCACGCTGGCGAGCGCAGGCATCGTCGGCAACGACGTGGTGAATTTCTCCGGCAACGCGACCTTCGCCGACAAAAACGCCAGCACCGGCAAGACCGTGACCGTTGCCGACATGACCGCCGCCGGCACCGATTCGGGCAACTACAGCATCGCCAACGCCACCGCCACGACCACCGCCGACATCTCGGCCAAGGCCATCACGGTGACCGCAACCGGCGTCGGCAAGACCTATGACGGCACGACCGGGGCGACGGCCACCCTGGCCAGCACCGGCGTGATCGGCAACGACGTGGTGAGTTTCAGCGGCAACGCCAGCTATGCCGACAAGAACGTCGGCGCCAACAAGGCCGTGAGCGTGACTGGCATCGGTGCAAGCGGCGCCGACGCGCTCAACTACACCGTGTCCTCCAGCAGCGCCGCCACCACCGCAAGCATCGTCGCCAGGACCATCACGGTTGCGGCCACGGGTGTGGGCAAGACCTACGACGGCGGCACCTCGGCCACGGCCACGCTGTCGAGCGCTGGCGTGGTCGCGGGCGACACGGTGAGCTTTGGCGGCAGCGCCAGCTTCGCCGACAAGAACGCCGGCACCGCCAAGGCGTTGAACGTGACCAACATCGGCAAGAGCGGCGCGGACGCGGGCAACTACCTGTTGTCCGGCACCACGGCCGCGACCACGGCGGACATCGCCGCCAAGGTCATCACCGTAACCGCGACCGGCCTCGGCAAGACCTACGACGGCACCACCGCCGCCACGGCCACGCTGGCCAGCAACGGCGTGATCGGCAACGACGCGGTGAGTTTCAGCGGCACCGCCACGCTCGCCGACAAGAACGTCGGCACCGGCAAGGCGGTCAGTGTGGCCAACATCTCTGCCGACGGCGCGGATGCGGGCAACTACACCTTCAACACGACGGCGGCCACCACCGCCGCCGTGACGGCCAAGACCATCACCGTCGCCGCCACCGGCGTAGGCAAGACCTACGACGGCACCACCGCAGCGAACGCCAACCTGGCGAGCGCGGGCGTGGTGGCCGGCGACGCGGTGAACTTCAGCGGCACTGCCAGCTATACCGACAAGAATGTCGGCACGGGCAAGACGGTCAACATCGCCGGTATCTCCAAGAGCGGTGGGGACGCGGGCAACTACCTGCTCACCGGCACCACGGCCGCGACGACCGCCGATATCGCCGCCAAGGCCATCACCGTCGCCGCAAGCGGTGTCGGCAAGACCTACGATGGCACCACCGCCGCGAGCGCCGACTTGGCGAGCGCGGGCGTTGTGGTCGGCGACACGGTGAACTTCAGCGGCTCGGCCAGCTATGCCGACAAGAACGCCGGTACGGGCAAGACGGTGAATGTCGCCGACATCTCCAAGAGCGGCGCGGACGCGGGCAACTACCTGCTCACCGGTACGACGGCCGCCACCAGCGCCGACATCGCGGCCAAGGCCATCACCGTCGCCGCGACCGGTGTCGGCAAGACCTACGACGGCACGACGGCCGCCGCGGCCACCCTGGCGAGCAGCGGCGTTGTCGGCAACGACGTGGTGAACTTCGACGGTACCGCCAGCTATGCCGACAAGAACGCCGGCACGGGCAAGGCGGTCAATGTTGCCGGCATCTCCAAGAGCGGCGCAGACGCGGGCAACTACCTGTTGTCCGGCACGACGGCCACAACCACGGCCGACATCGCGGTCAAGGCCATCACCGTCGCTGCAACTGGCGTCGGCAAGACTTATGACGGCACCACCGCCGCCACGGCCACCCTCGCGAGCAGCGGCGTCGTCGGCAACGACGTGGTGAACTTCAGCGGCACCGCCAGCTATGCGGACAAGAACGCCGGCATGGGCAAGACGGTCAACATCGCCGGCATCGCCAAGAGCGGCGCGGACGCGGAAAACTATGTGCTGGCGACCACCGGCGCGAGCACCACGGCGGACATCGCCGCCAAGGTCATCACCGTAACCGCGACCGGCCTCGGCAAGACCTACGACGGCACCACCGCCGCCACGGCCACGCTGGCGGGCAACGGCGTGATCGGCAACGATGCGGTGAGTTTCAGCGGCACCGCCACGCTCGCCGACAAGAACGTCGGCACCGGCAAGGCGGTGACGGTCGCGGGCATCGCTTCCAGCGGCGCGGACGCGGGCAACTACACCTTCAACACGACAGCGGCCACCACCGCCGACGTCGCGGCCAAGACGATCAACGTTGACGCCACTGGCATCGGCAAGACCTACGACGGCACCACCGCCGCGACCGCCAACCTGGCGAGCGCGGGGGTTATCGCGGGCGACACGGTGAACTTCAGCGGCACCGCCAGCTATGCCGACAAGAATGTCGGCACGGGCAAGACGGTCAGCATCGCCAACATCGCCGCCAGCGGCACCGACGCGGGCAACTACATGCTGGCAAACACCGGTGCAAGCACCACAGCCGACATCGCTGCCAAGGCCATCGCCGTGACCGCCAGCAGCGCCGGCAAGGTCTACGACAGCACGACGGCGGTGGGCGTGAGCCTGACGCCGGTCGGCATCATCGCGGGCGACACCGTGACGGTCGCGGGCGCGGCCACCCTGGCCAATGGCAATGCGGGCACGGACAAGGCCGTCGCGGTCACCGGCATCACGCTGGGCGGCAGCGACGCTGGCAACTACCGCGCCGACAGCACGGCCAGCACCACCGCCACCGTTGCGCCGCGCCAGCTCGCCGTGGCGCTGCAGGGCCCGGTCGCCAAGTCCGAGGACGGCAACAACACCGCCACGCTGAGTTCGGGCAACTACGTCATTGCCGGCCTGGTCGGCGGCGACGCGATCAGCATCACCCACGCCACCGGCCTCTATGCCGACGGTAAGGTGGGCTCCGACAAGCTGGTTTCGACCACGCTCGGCGCGGGCGACTATCAGGCCTCCGGTCAGACGCTGCTTGCCAACTACCTGCCCTATGTGGGACCGGTGAGCGGCGCGGTCGGGCTGGTGCAGGACGCGACGACCACCTCATCCGGCTACCGGGCGGCGGTCAGCAATGCCGTCACGGCGGCCCTGGCAATCGCACCGCAGGCCAGCGACGTGCAACTTTCCCTGAACAGCGCCGCGCCGCTGCCCGAGGCGGCCGCGCAGTCGCAAGCCTCCGGCGCGCAGGCCGAGAGAACGATAGGCGAGGGGGGCGATGCCAGCCCGCCGCGCCAGGGCACCGCGCGCCGCAGCGAAGTCACAGCGGTCAGCTCCAACAGCGCCGAGAACCTGATACAGCGCCGCACCTTCAGCGTGGCCGACGGCGGCATCCGCCTGCCGGCCGGCGTGCGAGGCTCCGACAGGGACGCCTCCCAGTAAACCGACGCCGCGCGAAGTGCGCGGCCGTCCTCTTCACCCCGAATTCGAGATCAAACCGTCCATGAGCATTTCCATCACCGAGGCTGGCAGCAGCCGCAGCCGGCTCAACCTGAGCATCCTGGCCCTGCTGGCCGCCTTCCCTGCGCTGCCAGCGCTGGCCCAGGGCATTGCGCCGCCCGACGCCGGGCAGGTGCTGCGCGACCTGCGCCCGTCGCTCGAGAACGCGCCACGCGGCAATATCACGCTCGCGCTGCCGGCCGATGCCGACACCAGCGCGGACACCGGCCTGCGTTTCCACGTCCGCGAGATCCGCCTGCAGGGCATGCAGCAGATCGACGAGGCCACGCTGCATGCCTTGGTCGCACCGCTCGAAGGCGGCGAAACCACGCTCGGCGGCCTGCGCCAGGCGGCCCAGCGCATCACGCAGTTCTACCGCCAGCGCGGCTTCATCGTCGCGCGTGCCTTCGTGCCCGCCCAGCAGTTGACCGACGGTGTGGTCACCATCGCGGTGCTCGAAAGTTCCATGGCCTCCTATCGGCTGGACAACCGCAGTACCGTGCGCGATGACGCAATGTCCCGCGTGGTCGATGCGCAGTCCATGCAGGACCAGCCCATCGTGGCCGACCGCATGGACCGCACGCTGCTGCTGCTGGCCGACCTGCCCGGTGTCGGCAACGTCAATGGCGACTTGAAGCCTGGGGAGAAAGTCGGCACTTCCGATCTGGTCATCCATGCCGAGCCCGGCAAGAGCATCGAAGGCGATTTCTCCGTCGACAACTACGGCAACCGCTTCACCGGGCAGAACCGTGCCAACGCGCACCTCACCTTCAACAACCTCAATCATGCGGGCGACCGGCTCGACCTCCGCGGCACCGGCTCCAACCAGGACCTGCTGTCCGGCCGTGCCGCCTACGACATGCCGCTGTCGGGCAACGGCCTGCGCGGCGGCCTGGCGCTCAGCAGCACCCGCTATGAACTCGGCCGCGAATTCGCCAATCTCGACGCCAACGGCACCGCCCGCACCGCCAGCGCCTACGCCAGCTACCCGCTGCTGCGCGGCATCAACCAGAACGTCTGGTTCGCGGGCTCGCTGGAATACCGCGCGCTGCGCGACCGGGTGGGGCTGATCTCCTCGCAGACCGACAAGCAGGCCCGCGTCGCAACGCTGGAAGCCTATGGCGACCTTGCCGACTCGCTGGGCGGCGGCGGTTACAACACGTGGCGAATCGCCGGCACCGGGGGCCAGCTGGACATCCAGACGCCCGCGGCGGAGGCCATCGATGCCGCAGGCCCCCGCGCCGCCGGCGGCTATGGCAAGCTGCAACTGGCCGCCAGCCGGCTGCAAAGCCTGCCGGGCGACTTCACGCTGGCGGTGCAGGCCTCCGGTCAGGTGGCACACAAGAACCTGGACTCGTCCGAGAAATTCGTGACGGGCGGCGCCTACGGCGTGCGCGCCTATCCGCAGGGCGAGGGTGTGGGCGACGACGGCTGGTTGCTGAACGTGGAACTGCGCCGAAGCATCGTGCCGGGCTTGCAGGCCAGCGTCTTCTACGACGCGGGCGGCGCCCGTTTCAGCCACGACGCTTACGCCACCGGCCGCAATCGCGAGACGCTGCGCGGCTATGGCTTCGGGCTGCAGGGCCGGTGGAAGGAGTTCTACGGACAGGCGACCATCGCCTGGCGCGACGGCCAGGCTCCCTTGACCGCACCTGACCGCAATCCACGTTTGTGGCTAGCGACCGGCTGGCGGTTCTGAGGGGGCGCGCTGGACGCAGGAGCGGCAGGAGATCAGGCCAGCAGGTCCGCCAGCGTTCGCGCGATCACCTTGGTGGCGCGGCGCAGGTCTTCGAGCACCAGGCGTTCGTCGCTGCGCTTGGCGTGCGACTCCAGCACGGTGCGCGGGCCGGCACCGTAGATCACGCCCGGAATGCCGGCTTCGCCGTAGAGGCGCACGTCGGTGTAGAGCGGTGTGCCCATCGCCTTGATCGGCTCGCCGAAGAGCGCCTGGCCATGCTTCTGGATCGCCTCGACCAGGGGCTGGTTGCCTGCCAGCGGGCGCATCGAATTGGCCAGCAGCAGGCGCTTGATATCGACCGTGATGCCTGCGAAGCTCGCTGCGGCGTCGGCAATCACCTGGCGAATCGATGTTTCGACCTCTGCCGGGTTCTCTTCGGGAATCATCCGGCGGTCCAGCTTGAAGACCACCTTGCCGGGCACCACGTTGGTGTTGGTGCCGCCTTCAATGCGGCCCACGTTGAGGTAGGGATGGTCGATGCCATCGACCGCCGAAGTCTGTTGTTTGTAGAGCGCGTTCTGTGCGTAGAGTGCGTTCAGGATGTGCACCGCCCCCTGCAGCGCGTCGACGCCGGTCGACGGAATGGCCGCGTGTGCCATCTTGCCGTGCACCGTGACTTCCATCTGCAGGCAGCCGTTGTGCGCGGTGACCACTTCGTAGCTGAAGCCGGCGGCGATCATCAGGTCGGGCTTGGTCAGGCCCTTCTGCAGCAGCCAACCGGGGCCGAGCAGGCCGCCGAATTCCTCGTCGTAGGTGAAGTGAAGCTCGACGCTGCCCTGGGTCGGTCGTGCGACCGCTTCCAGCGCGCGCAACGCGAAGGTGAAGCTCGCGAAGTCGCTTTTGCTCACGGCGGCCGCGCGCGCATAGAGCTTGCCGTCCTCGATCTCGCCGCCGTAGGGATCATGGGTCCAGCCTTCACCGGGCGGCACGACGTCGCCATGCGCGTTCAGCGCGATGGTCAGGCCGTTGCCGTAGCGCCGGCGCACGATCAGGTTGGTGATCGATTCGAGGCCGTAGTCCTTGACCTCCTGCGCGGGCACCGGGTGCTGCTCGGCGTCGAAGCCGAAGTCCTTCAACAGCTCGGCCGTGCGTTCGGCATGCGGCGCGTTGTTGCCCGGTGGCGTGTCGGTGGGCACGCGCACCAGTTGCTGCAGGAATTTCACTTCGTCGTCGAAGTGGGCGTCGATCCAGGCGTCGAGTGGGGCGTAGTCGGTCATGGGGTCGGGGGAATCTGTGCTTCGGTCGCGAGGTTGTCGAGCAGGTGCTGGAAGGCTTGCACCGCCAGCTGGATGTCGTCGTTGGTGCTCGATTCGAGCGGGTTGTGGCTGATGCCGGCATTCAGGCCACGCACGAAGAGCATGGCTTGCGGCATGACCTCGTGCAGCTTCATGGCGTCGTGGCCGGCGCCGCTGGGCATGCGGAAAAGCGGCAGCCCCAGCGCGTCGACCGCCCGTTCCCAGCGTTGCTGCCAGTCGGGCGCGCTCGGCGCGGCGGCGGCCTTCATGGCCAGTTCCATGCTGAAGCCCAGCCCCCGGCGCTGCATGATGTCGCGCAACGCGGCCGTCACGTCATCGACCATGGCATCGCGCTGCGCGTCGGTTGGCGCTCGCAGGTCCAGGCTGAACTTGCAGCGGCCGGGCACCACGTTGATGGAACCACCCGGCACTTCGAGCATGCCGACGGTGCCGACCGAGTCGCCGTCGCGGGCGGCACGCTGCTCGACATAGAGCATGAGTTCGGCCACGCCGGCCGCGGCGTCGCGGCGGCGGTCCATCGGCGTGGTGCCGGCGTGGCTGGCCATGCCGATCGCTTCGCAGACATAGCGCACACCGCCGTTGATGGACGTGACGATCCCCAGCGGAATGTCGAGCTCGTTGAGCACGGGCCCCTGTTCGATGTGCACCTCGACGAAGCCCAGGTAGCGGGCCGGATCGCGCTGGATCGCCGGAATGTCCGCCTCGCGCAGGCCGGCGTGCTGCATGGCCTGGCGCATGGTGACGCCGTCGGCGTCCTTCTGCTCGAGCCACATGGGATTGAAGTGGCCGATGAGTGCGCCCGAGCCCAGGAAGGTCGCCTTGTAGCGCTGGCCTTCTTCTTCCGCAAAGCCGACGACCTCGAAGGCGAAGGGCAGGCGGCGGCCTTGCCGCTTGAGTTCACGCACGCAGGCAATGGGCACGAAGATGCCGAGCCGGCCGTCGTACTTGCCGCCGTTGCGCACCGTGTCGTAGTGTGAGCCGGTGAGCAGGGCGCGCGCACCGGGCGTGGCCGCTTCATAGCGGCCGACCACGTTGCCGACCGCATCGATCTCGACGGTATCGAAACCGACCTCGCGCATCAGCGCGGCAATCTGCGCGGCGCAGGCGCGGTGTGCATCGGTGAGGTAGGTGACGGTGAGCTGCCCTTTCTCCTGGAAGCCCGGGTCGCTGTGCACGGCCAGTTGCTCATGCCAGTCCCACACGTCCTTGCCCAGGGTGGGCTGCATGCCGAACTTGTCGTTCAGGCGGATTTCGGCAATGCGGTGGATGTTGCGCAGCGACTCGGCACGCTCGAAGTCCGGATGGTGGTCGAGCCGGCGCGTGAAGGTGTCGATGATCTCCTGCTTGCGCAGGCCCGTACCGCGCGGCCCGCGCACCGCCAGGATGAAAGGAAAGCCGAACTTCTCGCGGTACGCGAAGTTGAGCTGCGCAATGGTCGCCAGCTCTTCGGGCGTGCAGTCGGTCAGGCCGGCCTTGCGCTGCTCGTGGGTCGACTCGGCCGTCAGCGTCTGGCTGGTCATGGCCTTGCCCGCGAGCTCGGGGTGGGCGCAGATGAGCGCGAGCTGCTCGTCGGGCGTCGCGTCGTTCACCGCACGCGCCATCGCATGCTTGAGGTGCTGCAGCGAGCGGAACGGCGCGGCGGCGAGTGCGCGTTGAGCGACCCACGGCGAATGCTCGTAGGTGCCTTCGAGCAGCGTGACCGCCTCCTGCGGCGTGGCCGCGTTGAGCGCGTCGATGGTGAGGGTCATGTCAGGCTCCTTGGGCTGGCGTGGCGGCGGGCACGGGTGCGGTGAACGGATGCGTCTGTTTCCAGTGGCGCGCGATGTCCACACGGCGGCAGACCCAGACGTGTTCATGGCGCGCGACGTGGTCGAGAAAGCGCTGCAGCGCGGTGATGCGGCCCGGGCGTCCGAGCAGGCGGCAGTGCATGCCGATGCTGAGCATCTTCGGCCGGTCGTCGCCGGCCGGATCACCCTCGGCATAGAGCGCGTCGAAGCTGTCCTTCATGTACTGGTAGAAGGGGTCGGCATGCGAGTAGCCCTGCGGCAGCGCGAAGCGCATGTCGTTGCAGTCGAGCGTGTACGGCACGATGAGCTGCGGCACGACGCTGCCGTCGGTCTTCTGCACATGCATCCAGAAGGGCAGGTCGTCGCCGTAGTAGTCGCTGTCGTACTCGAAGCCGCCGAAGTCGGCCACCAGCCGGCGCGTGCGCGGGCTGTCGCGGCCGGTGTACCAGCCGAGCGCGCGCTCGCCAGTCAGGCGTTCGATGGCCGCCATGCCCAAGGCCATGTGCGCGCGCTCGGTGGCTTCGTCGACGTGCTGGTAGTGGATCCAGCGCCAGCCGTGGCAGGCGATCTCGTGGCCCAGTTCCTTGAAGGCGGCCGTGAGCTCGGGGTGGCGCTCGAGCGCCATGCCCACGCCGAACACCGTCAGCGGCAGGCCGCGCTTCTCGAACTCGCGCAGGATGCGCCAGACACCGGCACGCGAGCCGTATTCGTAGATGCCCTCCATGCTGATGTGGCGCTCGGGGTAGCTCGCCGGATTGAACATTTCCGACAGGAACTGCTCCGAACCTGCGTCGCCGTGCAGCACGCTGTTCTCGCCGCCTTCCTCGTAATTCAGCACGAATTGCACCGCGATGCGCGCGCCTTGCGGCCAGCGGGCGTGCGGTACGTCGCGGCCGTAGCCGATCAGGTCGCGGGGGTAGGAATGGGTGGAGTCGTAGGTGGTCATGGCATTTTCAGGACAGCGCCAGCGCGATGTCGCTGGTCGGCACCTTGCGGTCGAAGGTGAGGCTGGCCTCGACGTGTTCGAGGTGTTCGGTCATCAGGCGCACGGCGCGCTCGGCATCCTTGGCCGCCAGGGCACGCACGATGTCGGCATGCTCCTCGTTCGAATGCTCGGCGGCGCTGCTCGACTGGTACATGAGCGTGATGAGCGCGCAGCGCGAGATGAGTTCGCCCAGCATCTGCGCGAGCACCTCGTTGCCCATGAGCTCGGCCATGCGCACATGAAAGTCGCCCAGCAGCTCGGTGCGGTCGGACACGTCGGCGCGTACCACGGCGGCCTTCTCCAGCGCCACGTGTTCGCGCAGCGCCTTGATGCGCGCGGGAGTGACGTTCGCGACGAACTCGCGCGTCATGCCGGCCTCCAGCATCCGACGCACGGCGAAGACCTGGCGCGCTTCTTGAATGGTAGGTGCGGCGACGAAAGCGCCGCGCGCGGGTTCCATGCGGATCAGATGGTTCTGCGACAGCTGGAACAGGGCTTGCCGCACCAGCGTGCGCGACACCCCGAAGTGGTCGGCCAGCTTCTGCTCGGCCAGCTTGGAGCCCGGTTGGAGTCGATGCTCCACAATGGCCTTGGTCAAGGCGTCGACAATCGCGCGCGTGGTGGTCGAGTCCATGGGGCGGATGATAGCGGCATCGCCAATAACTGTATACACTTTTGTCGACCGGATTGTCCGGCCGCAATTTCAGGAGCAAATCGCATGGGCTTGAGCACCCACGTTCTGGACACGATGCACGGCGCGCCCGCTGTCGGCATGTCGGTGGCGCTGTACGTCACCGACGGCGAGCAGGCTACGCTGGTCAAGCGTTTCACGCTGAACGCCGACGGCCGCACCGACGCGCCGCTCTACGACAACCACACGCTCAAGGTCGGTACCTACAGGCTGGTGTTCGACGTGGCGGCGTACTTCAAGTCACGCGGCGTCGTGCTGCCGCAGCCGAACTTCCTCGATCGCGTGGCGCTCGACTTCGGCGTGGCACACACCGACCAGCACTACCACGTGCCGCTTCTGGTGAGCCCGTGGGCGTACTCCACCTACCGCGGCTCGTGACCCCGCTTCGGCTACTGCTGGCCTTCGGTCAGTGTGTCGAGCTGGAACTTGCCGCCCTGGTCCCAGAGCCAGGTGTCCGTCCAGATGACCGGGCCCAGCTGCGTGGCGGCCGGGTAGGGCGCTGCGGCCAGCACGGTGCGCTCGATCTCGGCGATCACTTCGGGGGCGTGCTGCGGCGCGCGCATCCAGTGCATGGCCGTGACCTTGCCCTGGGCATCAAGGTGCACCTGCAGCGTGCCGACCGCATACAGCACCGGCGGCAGCTTGCCGGGGTAGATCCGGTCGCCGTTGGCGTCGTAGATGTGGCGTGCGGCGTCGCGGCGGTAGTCACGCGGATTGGCGGCATTGGAGCTGCGCGGCGTTCTGGCGGGGGATTGCGCGGGTGCCGACGTGGCGTCGGACAACTGGCCGGGCACGCTGCCATGGGAGGTCGCGCCAGGGCCGGTGCTGCCGCAGCCGGCCATCAGGAGCGTGGTGAGCAGCGCGGCGCCGAGCGCGGCGCGGCGGGGAGTGAACGGGAAGGTCATGGCCGGGGTTATACCGTGGCACGGCGGCGCGCCTGCAACAGAAGGTCAGGGCGATGAACGGCCCGCTTGACGAACTGCTCGGCCGACTGGCGCGTGAAGACGCGGTGCTGGTGCGCGTCACGCAGACGCAGGGATCGGTGCCGCGCGAAGCTGGCACTTGGATGGCGGTGTGGGCCGATGGCCTGACCGGCACCATCGGCGGCGGCCAACTCGAATTCCAGGCCATCCAGCAGGCGCGAGCGTTCCTGGCCGATGCGGCGGCTGCACTGCCGACCGGCGCGCAGCGCTGTCCGCTCGGGCCGAGCCTGGGCCAGTGCTGCGGTGGCGTGGTGTTCCTCGGGTTCCAGCGCGTGGGCGCCGCCGACCGCGTTGCGCTGCAGGGGGCGCTGTCGTCGCGCTTTGCGCCCGTGGCGCTCTTCGGTGGCGGCCATGTCGGCGCTGCGCTCGCGCGGTTGCTGGCCACGCTGCCGCTGGCTGTGCGCTGGATCGACAGCCGCGAAGGCGTTTTTCCGCCCGCGCTGCCGGTACAGGTCGAGATCGACCATTCGGAGCCGGTGCAGGATGCGGTGGCCGGCCTGACGCCGGGTTCGCGCGTGCTGATCATGAGCTTCAGCCATGCCGAAGACCTGGACATCGTCATCGCCTGCCTGCGCCGCCTGCGCGCGCAGGACGACTTGCCCTACATCGGCCTGATCGGCAGCAAGACGAAATGGGCGACCTTTCGTCATCGGCTGTCCGAGCGCGGCTTCACCGATGCCGAGCTGGCGCGCGTCACGTGTCCGATCGGGGTGCCGGGGATTGCAGGCAAGGAGCCTGAAGTGATCGCCGTCGCGGTGGCGGCACAGTTATTGCAAACGATGCACAACGGCTGAGGGCACCCGCCCTGGCCGGTGCGGAAAAAAGTCGCAATCCGGCCTCAATGCTGTATACACTTCAGTCCACAACAAAGCCGCAGCGGAGCGAGGCCGACCCTTGTCAGGCCTGCGTTCGCGGCATTTTTCTGCTTACAGCGCCCGCAGTGGTGAGCAGTGCAAACCCGTTCTTCGGCGCCCCACGCGCCGACTAGGTTGAGAGCATGGAAAGCTATTACCTCGACTGGGCCAACCTGCTGCTGCGCTGGGTCCACGTCATCACCGCCATCGCCTGGATCGGCGCCTCCTTCTACTTCGTGATGCTGGACAACAGCCTCGAAAAACCGCAGGACGCCGAGTCGCTCGACAAAGGCGTCGGTGGCGAACAGTGGGCGGTGCACGGCGGCGGCTTCTACAACATGCAGAAGTACGCGCTGGCCCCGAAGAAGCTGCCCGACCACCTGCACTGGTCGTACTGGGAGAGCTATTCCACCTGGCTTACCGGCTTCGCGCTCTTCACGATGTCGTACCTGTGGAATGCCAGCACGTACCTCATCGACAAGTCCAAGATGGATTGGCAGCCGGGCGCCGCCATCTCGGTGGCACTGGCCTTCTTCGTCGTATTCTGGATCGTCTACGACGGCATCTGCCAGATCTTCGGCCGTCGCAAGCACGGCGATGCGATCGTCGGCGTGCTGGTCGCGATCTTCGTCGCCTTCGCCGCCTGGCTGGCCTGCCACTGGTTCGCCGGCCGCGCGGCCTTCCTGCTGGTCGGCGCGATGATGGCCACGACCATGAGCGGCAACGTGTTCTTCTGGATCATCCCCGGCCAGCGCGAGAACGTGGCACTGATGCGCCAGGGCAAGCCGGTCAACCCGATCCACGGCCAGCGCGGCAAGCAGCGCAGCGTGCACAACACCTACTTCACGCTGCCGGTGCTGTTCGCGATGCTGAGCAACCACTACAGCTTCACCTACACGCACAAGTACAACTGGGTGGTGCTGCTGCTCATCATGCTCGGCGGCGCCGCCATCCGGCAGTTTTTCGTGGTGCGCCACCGCTTCAAGCTGGGCAATGCGAAGAATCCGCTGCCTTACGCGATGGTCGGCGTCGCCGTGCTCGGGCTGACCATCGTCTGGATGAAGCCCGAGCCCGTCGCGGCACCGGCGCCCGGCACGCCCGTGGCGACGGTGAGCTTCGGCGAGGTGCAGAAGGTGCTGGAGCAGCGCTGCTACATGTGCCACGGCGCCGCGGTGCAGATGAAGAACGTGCGGCTGGACACGCCCGACCAGGTCGCATTGCACGCCCAGGCGGTCTACCAGCAGGCGGTGGTCACGAAGATCATGCCGATGAACAATGCCACCGGCATCACGGATGCGGAACGTGACCTGATCGGGCGCTGGTTCATCGCCGGCGCCAAGACCCACTGACGCGCGGCAGGCAGACCTTGCCGCTGCCAGATTTCACACGGAAGACCGGTTCCAGTCAGGTTGACTGGCTATAGTCCCGCGGTCCCCGCAAGCCAGAACGCGAAAGAAGTTCCAGCCAGCGAACGTTGTCAAACGCTCCACCTGGTCTTCTTCATGCTTCTCTCCATTCCCACGGCGCGCTGCGCCGTCGCGCAGGCCGCGCTCATGGTGCTGGCCGCCTACGCCGTCACGGCGCAGGCGCAAACCCTCCCACAAGTGGACGTCACGTCGGACCAGACGCACGGCGCGGACTACGCGCCCGCCGACAGCACCACCGCGGCCAAGGTGAACGCGCCGCTGCGCGACATTCCGCAGACGGTCAACATCGTGACGCAGGAAGTCATGCGCGACCAGGGCGCCCGCAGCGTGCAGGACGTGATGAAGACCGTGCCGTCCGTCGGCCTCGCCACCGGCGACGGGCAGCGTGATGCGACCGTGATCCGCGGCTTCACCGCGCTGTACGACATCTATCTCGACGGCGTGCGCGACGATGCGCAGTATTTTCGCGACCTCTACAACATCGAGCGCGTCGAGGTCCTCAAGGGCCCGGCCGCGGCGCTCTACGGCCGAGGTTCGTCGGGCGGGCTGATCAACCTCGTCACGAAGAAGCCGTCCTTCACAGCGGGCGGTGATGTCGGTGTGACCGTCGGCAGCTACGGCCTCAAGCGCACCGACTTCGGCATCAACCAGCCGGTGAACGATAACCTCGCCGTGCGGCTCGACGGCGCGCTGGAAGATTCCGACAGCTATCGCACCAACGGCTACGTGCGCAGCCAGGCCATCTCGCCCAGCATCCTGTGGAAAGACGCCGACCAGAGTCTGCTGGTGCAGTTCAACTACCAGCACCAGGAACGCAGCATCGACTTCGGCGTGCCGGGCCTGGCGTCCACCGGCCGGCCGGCGGACGTGCCGCGCAACACCTACTACGGCGCGGCCGACGCCAACCGCCTCGATCACACCATCTCCACGATGGAGGCCAGCACCATTCAGTACAAGCGGCGCCTGTCCGACACGACGGGGTTCACCAACACGCTGCGTTACTACGATTATTCGCTCGACCGGCGCCACACCCGGATCGGCTCTGTCAACGACAGCGGCGCGGTGCCATTGGCGCTGCTGTCGCGTGGCTCAGTCCAGCGCTACGAGCATGGCTGGTTCAACCAGTCCGAGATCAGCCACGACCTGACGCTCGGCGACACCACGCACAAGCTTCTGTTCGGCATCGAGGTCGGCGAGCAGGACCGCTTCCAGGCCGTCACCAACGCGGCCACCAACCGCGCCGGGTATTCGTTCAGCACCCCTGTTTTCGCGCCGGTCGTTCGCGACCTGCCGTACGACGTGCCGCTGTCGCAGGCGTCTTCCCCGACCACGGGCTACACGGTGAACACCACGCGCAGCGCCTATGTGCAGTCGCTGTCGACCTGGACGCCGACCATCAAGACCCTGGTCGGCCTGCGCTACGACGTCTTCGGGCAGAAATACGACGACCAGTTGCCGGCCAACGCCGACCTGTCGCGCACCGATCGCAACTTCTCGCCGCGCGCCGGCCTGGTGTGGCAGCCCACGACGACCCAGAGTTACTACGTCTCGGGCACCCGGTCGTACCAGCCCTCGGGCGAAGCGGGCCCGCTGGCCACCAACAACGCAGACCTCCAGCCCGAGCAGAGCACCAACTGGGAAGTGGGTTCCAAGACCGACCTGTTCAATGGCGCCGCCTCGGTCACCGCGGCGATCTACCAGTTGACGCGCAGCGACGTGAAATACACCGACCCGGTGCTGAACAAGCTGGTGAACATCGGCGAGCAGCGCGCCCGCGGCCTTGAACTGAGCTTCGCAGGCCAGATTGCGCTGGGCCTCCAGTTGCTGGCCGGCTATTCGTACCTTCAGGCCGAAGTGACGCGCGGCGTGGGAACGGTGACTGCACCGTTCTCGTCCGCCAAACCGACTCCCCTGCAGGGCAAGACGCTGGCGCTGGCGCCGCGCAACAGCCTGAACCTGTGGCTGCTGAAGTCGCTGGACGCCTGGGTGCCTGGCGTGCAGATCGGCGGTGGCATCACGGCACGCAGCTACGAGTACGCCAACGTCGACAACGCCGTCCGGCTCCCAGGCTATCTCACGGCCGACATGGCGGTGTATTGGCGCCCTGCGCCCAAGGGCTGGAGCGCAGCGGTCAACCTGAAGAACGTGTTCGACAGGCATTACTACATATCGGCCAACAACGATGTCGGCATCCTTCCCGGTGCGCCGCGCTCCATCGAATTGAGTGCGCGCTACAGCTTCTGAGGCGGTGCCGGCAGCGTACGCTGATTGACAATGGCGCTTTCCAGACCAAGGAGGCGCTTGCGCACCATGTTGACTCATGCCATCCAGCACGTCGGCGACGATCTTCCTCTCGAGCCGCAAGGCGCGACCAACTTCATCGCGTTTCGCCAGGCCATCGATGCCTTTCCGTGGGCCGACGAACATGCGCAATGGGACGAGCGGCAAGAAGGCCCGTTTCCGGCGCTGGTGTTGCAGAACGCAGCAGAACAGCGCCAACTCTGGGTCACCGCCCTCAGCGCCGACCTGGCCGGCGAGTACCAACTGCAATCGGTGTCGATGCAGCTTCGCAAGGGCTTCTTCGGCAAAGCGAAGATGGAGCAGGACGCGACGGTGGTCGACGCGCACGACCGCACCGAAGTCGATCGTCTCTGCGAGCTGTTCTGCGACGCGCAGTACGAGGCGCTGGACCGTGAGGTCGAGCGGCTGGCGGCACGCGCCAGCGATGATTGAGCAGAGCGATTCGAACCGGCCTATGCACGATCACATTGCCTTTGTGCATACGTCGCCCGTCCATGTACGAACCTTCGACGGCCTGATGGCAGAGCTGGCGCCGGAGCTTCGCGTACGCCATGTGGTTGCGAAGGAACTGTTGGCGCTGGCGATGAAGGTCGGCACGAACGACCCAGGGCTGGCCGAACACATCCAGCGCCGCATGCGCGAGGCTGCCGCGACCGGCGCCCGAGTGGTCGTTTGCACCTGCTCCACGATCGGCGGCGTGGTCGAACAATCACCGACCGACGGCCGCTACGTTGCCGCCCGGATCGACAGGGCCATGGCGGATCGAGCCGTGACGGCAGGCTCGCGCGTGCTGGTCGTGGCTGCGCTCGAAAGCACGCTGGCACCGACATACGAACTGCTCATGGATTCGGCCCGGACGCTCGGTCAGGAACTGCGCGTCGACTGTCTTCTCGTGCCCGATGCGTGGGCGCATTTCGTGGCGGGCGAGACGCAAGCGTATGTCGATTGCGTGGTGGCCGCCGTGGCCGCAGCCGTGCCTCCTCCCGGCGTCGTGGTTCTGGCACAGGCATCGATGGCGCCTGCAACACCGCTGTTGGAGGTAATCGGCATCAACGCGGTGTCGAGCCCACGCCTCGGCGTACAGCGCGCCATCGCGCAGTTTCAGGCGCAGGCGGCCCGCTGACCTTCAGCGTGCCGCAAGCGCCAACGTCACAGCCAGCCGGTTGTGCCGCTCCACCAGCGGCCCCAGATCGACGGTCGCTAACTGACCCTCTCTCACCACCACGCGCCCATTGACCACCGTGTACGCCGCCTGCGGGCTGGCGCACAGCAGCAGGCTCGCAACCGGGTCGTGCACCGCGCCGCCGGCAAAGGCGACGGTGTTCAGGTCGAACAGCGCCAGGTCGGCGCACATGCCTGGCGCGAGGTGGCCGATGTCGGTTCGGCCCAGCACCTCGGCACCGCCGCGGGTGGCGATGGCGAGCGCGTCGCGTGCCGTCATTTCCGAAGGGCCGTGGTCGCAGCCGAAGGGTTCGAGCGATCGGCCCACGCGCGCCAGCAACAACGCCTGACGTGCTTCGTTGACCATGTGCGCGCCGTCGTTGCTCGCACTGCCGTCCACGCCCAGACCCACCGGCACGCCGGCATCGAGCATGCGGCGGATGGGCGCGATGCCCGAGGCGAGCCGCATGTTGCTGCAGGGGCAGTGCGCCACGCCGGTCTTGGTCTTCGCGAAGAGCGCGATGCCGGCAGCGTCGAGCTTCACGCAGTGCGCATGCCACACGTCGTGGCCGAGCCAGCCGAGGTCCTGCGCGTACTCGGTGGGCGTGCAGTTGAACTTCTCGCGGCTGTAGGCGATGTCGTGGTCGTTCTCGGCCAGGTGGGTGTGCAGTCGCACGCCTTGTCCCTTGAACGAGCGCGCCAGCAGCGCCGATTCGCGCATCAGGTCGCGGCTCACGCTGAAGGGCGAGCAAGGCGCCACCGCCACGTTCACCATCGCGCCGTGTGCGGCGTCGTGGTGCGTTTCGATCAGGCGCTGCGTGTCGGCCAGGATGGCGTCTTCGCGTTCGACCACGCGGTCGGGCGGCAGGCCGCCCTGCGAGGCGCCGACGCTCATGCTGCCGCGGGTCGCCACGAAGCGCATGCCGATCTCGCGCGCCGCGTCGATGCTGTCGTCCAGCCGCACGCCGTTGGGGTAGATGTAGAGGTGGTCGCTGCTGGTGGTGCAGCCCGACAACAGCAGCTCGGCCATGGCGACCTGGGTCGACACGTGCACCATTTCCGGCGTGAGCCCCGACCAGATCGGGTACAGGCCGCGCAACCACGAGAACAGTTCCGCGTCCTGCACGGCAGGAATGGCCCGCGTGAGCGACTGGTACATGTGGTGGTGCGTGTTCACCAGCCCAGGCACGACGAGATGGCCGCGCGCATCGATCACCTCGTCCGCCGTCTGCGGCAAGTCGGCCGTCGATCCGATGGCCTCGATGCGGTTTTCGCGCACGAAGACCGACGCATCGCGCCACTCGGTGCGGTTGTCGTCGAAGGTGGCGACGCAGGTCGCGTTGCGGATCAGCAGGGTGGTCATGGCGCGAGCAGACAGAATAGAGTGTGGAGACAACGCAAATGATCGCACCGAACACCTCTTCCGAAGCACCCGGCGTGCCCGATGCACGCACTGCCCCGCGCGAGTTCCTCGCGCATCTGTACGGCGTTGCCGTCGAACGCGCCTTGCCGCTCATCGGCATGGCGCCGTGCCTGCCAAAGCCGCCCAACGGCCGGACGCTGGTGCTGGGCGCCGGCAAAGCCGGCGGCTCGATGGCGCAGGCGCTCGAGGCCCTGTGGCCGGCCGACGCACCGCTGTCGGGCCTGGTGGTCACGCGCTACGGCCACATCCCGCTGCGGCCCGACGGGCTCGCATCGCGCATCGAGGTTGTCGAGGCCGCGCACCCCGTGCCCGACGCGGCCGGGTTGAAGGCGGCGGAGCGCATCCTGGCGCTGACCGAAGGGCTCACGGCCGACGATCTGGTGCTGTGCCTGATCTCCGGCGGGGGGTCGGCGCTGCTCACGCTGCCGGCCGACGGACTGACGCTGGAAGACAAGCAGCGCATCAATACGCAACTGCTCGAGAGCGGTGCCCACATCGGCGAGATGAACTGCGTGCGCAAGCACCTGTCGCGCATCAAGGGCGGCCGGCTGGCGGCGGCCTGCGCGCCGGCGCGGGTGGTCACGCTCACCATCAGCGACGTGCCGGGCGACGACCCGGCTGTCATCGCGAGCGGCCCCACGGTGCCCGACGCCACCACCTGCGCCGACGCGATGGTGATCCTCGATCGCTACGGCATCGAGGTGCCGGCGCCGGTGCGTGCGCAGCTGGAAAGCGGCGCGCTCGAAACACCCAAGCCGCAAGACGCCGTGTTCCAGGGCCACACCACGCACCTCATTGCGACGCCGCAGCAATCGCTCGAAGCGGCGGCCGACGCCGCACGCGCGGCGGGTATCGAAGCGCACATCCTGAGCGACGAGATGGAAGGCGAATCACGCGAGGTCGGCAAGGTGCATGGCGCGCTGGCGCGTGCGGTCGCGCTGCGGGGGGCGCCCTTCGCGAAGCCCTGCGTGATCCTCTCGGGCGGCGAGACCACGGTGACGATCCGCCCGCGCCAGCCCGGCCAGGCCAAGGGCCGCGGAGGCCGTGCCGGCGAGTTCTGCCTGGGCCTGGCTGGCGCGCTGGCCGGCCAGCCCGGCGTGTGGGCGCTGGCGGCGGACACCGACGGCATCGACGGCGTGGAGGACAACGCCGGCGCCTTCGTCGCGCCGGACACCCTGGCGCGCGCGACGGCCCAGGGCCGCAAGCTCGCCGACCACCTCGACCGCAACGACGCCTATGGCTACTTCGAGGCCATCGGCGACCTGCTGGTCACGGGGCCGACCCACACCAACGTCAACGACTTCCGGGCGCTGCTGATTCTCTGAGCGGCGTGCCTCTCAGCCATCTCAGATGGCGCGCTGATTCACGCGTGCCGAGAGCTGCTCCGCGCTTTCCCTGCGCTCGCTGTAGCGGTCCACCAGGTAGCCGGCCGCGTCGCGGGTGAGCAGGGTGAACTTCACCAGTTCCTCCATCACATCGACCACGCGCTCGTAGTACGCCGACGGCTTCATGCGGCCGGCATCGTCGAACTCCAGGAACGCCTTGGCCACCGACGACTGGTTGGGGATGGTGACCATGCGCATCCAGCGCCCGAGCACCCGCAGCTGGTTGACGGCGTTGAAGGACTGCGAGCCGCCCGACACCTCCATCACCGCCAGCGTCTTGCCCTGCGTGGGCCGTGCGGCCCCGATGGACAAGGGAAGCCAGTCGATCTGCGCCTTCATGAGGCCGGTCATGGCGCCGTGGCGCTCGGGCGAGGTCCAGACCATGCCCTCGGACCATTGCGCCAGGTCGCGCAGCTCCTGCACCTTCGGGTGATCGTCGGGCGCGTCGTCCGGCATCGGCAGGCCGCGTGGGTCGAAGATGCGCGGCTCCGCGCCCAGGGCCTGCAGCAGCCGTGCCGCCTCTTCGGTCAGAAGGCGGCTGTACGAACGCTCGCGCAGCGAGCCGTAGAGCAGCAGGATACGGGGCGGGTGCGCGGCCCGCTCGGCCGGGTGCAGCCGTTGCAGATCTGTCTTGTGGAAAAGCCCGGCGTCGATGTTGGGAAGCTCAGGACTTGTCGACACGCTGCCCCTTCGCGTCGACCACCGCTTCGCCGTCTTCCTTGGCGAACGCGCCCTGTTGGGGTTGCGGCAGGATGTCAAGCACCACCTCCGACGGCCGGCACAGCCGGGTGCCCAGCGGCGTGACGACGATGGGCCGGTTGATCAGGATCGGGTGCTGCAGCATGAAGTCGATGAGCTGCGCGTCGGTCCACTTCGGGTCGCCGAGGCCGAGCTCGTCGTAGGGCGAGCCCTTTTGCCGCAGCACGTCGCGCACGGGCACGCCCATCGCGGCGATCAGGCGTTCGAGCGTGGCGCGGTCGGGCGGGGTCTTGAGGTACTCGATCACGGTGGGATCTTCGCCCGAATTGCGGATCAGCGCGAGCACGTTGCGGGAGGTGCCGCAGGCGGGGTTGTGATAGATCGTGATGTGGGTCATGGGGATCGATGAAAGGATGGTCGTCGGGATTCAGCCGAGGCGGAAGGCCAGTGCGGCCAGGGTGGCAAACAGCACCGGCACGGTCAGCACGACACCGACCTGGAAGTAGTAGCCCCAGGCGATGGTGGTGCCCTTTTTCGCCAGCACGTGCAGCCAGAGCAGCGTGGCCAGGCTGCCGATGGGCGTGATCTTCGGGCCGAGGTCGCAGCCGATGACGTTGGCGTAGATCATCGCTTCCTTCACCACGCCGGTGGCACCCGAAGCGTCGATGGACAGCGCGCCGATCAGCACGGTGGGCATGTTGTTCATCACGGACGACAGCAGCGCCGTGAGGAAGCCGGTGCCCAGCGCCGCGCCCCAGACGCCGCCCTGCGCAAAGACGTTCAGCAGCCCGGCGATGCGGTCGGTGAGCCCGGCGTTGCGCAGACCGTAGACCACCAGGTACATGCCGAGCGAGAAGATCACGATCTGCCAAGGTGCGCCGCGCAGCACCTTGCGCGTGCTGATCACCGAGCCGCGCGCCGCCACGGCCAGAAGCAGGGCGGCACCGACGGCGGCCACCGCGCTCACCGGCACGCCCAGCGGCTCCAGGCCGAAGAAGCCGATGAGCAGCAGAACCAGCACCACCCAGCCCGCGCGGAAGGTCGCCCGGTCCTTGATCGCGGCCGAAGGCGACTTGAGTTGCCCCAGGTCGTAGGTGGCAGGAATGACGCGCCGGAAATACAGCATCAGCACCGCCAGACTGGCCAGCACCGAGGCCATGTTGACCGGGACCATCACCGCGGCGTACGCGTCGAAGCCGATCTTGAAGAAGTCGGCCGAGACGATGTTCACCAGGTTCGAGACGATCAGCGGCAGGCTGGCGGTGTCGGCGATGAAGCCGGCCGCCATGACGAAGGCCAGGGTGGCCGCCGGCGTGAAGCCCAGGGCGACCAGCATGGCCATGACGATGGGCGTGAGGATCAGCGCCGCGCCATCGTTGGCGAAAAGCGCCGACACGGCCGCGCCGAGCAGCACGATGAAGGCGAACAGCAGCCGCCCGCGGCCGCCACCCCAGCGCGCGACGTGCAGGGCGGCCCATTCGAAGAAACCGGCCTCATCGAGCAGCAGGCTGATGAGGATCACGGCCACGAAGGTGGCGGTCGCGTTCCAGACGATGCCCCAGACGACCGCGATGTCGCTGAGTTGGACAACGCCCAGCACCAGGGCGATCACGGCGCCGAGCGACGCACTCCAGCCGATGCCCAGTCCCCTGGGTTGCCAGATGACCAGGACAAGCGTGACGATGAAAAGGAGGATCGCCGTCAGCATGCGCAGGCCCCAGCGCCGGTGGCGGTGCAGGGTTCGCCCTGGCAGCAGTTTTCCGTGAGGTAGCCGAGCAGTGCATTCATCCGTTCGAAGGCGGCGCGGTAGATGAGGTTGCGGCCCTGCCGCTCCTGGGACACAAGGCCGGCGTGCGTCAGCTCCTTGAGGTGGAACGACAGGCTGGTGGCAGGGACGCCGATGGCTTCGACCAGGGCGCCAGGGGTCAGCCCTTCGGGGCCGGCCACGACCAGGCAGCGAAAGACCTGCAGGCGGACAGGCTGGGCCAAGGCGGCGAGTGACCGAACGGCATCGTTTGATTCCATGATTCAATAATAGTCGAATTATGGGGCGATCATGTGAATGCCGTCTGAAGCCCTGTCCGTCACGCGGCGCAGCTTATGCAGGCGCGGACTGCCGCAGCGCATCGACCAAGTCATGCACGCTGTCAGTGAGGGGGGCTGAGGGCGCGATGCCCAGTGCGGTCAGAGCGCATTGCGCCGCGGCTTCGGGGTCGTCCAGGCGCTCGGACAGCGCAGCGCGCACCGCTTGGGCGGCGGGCGTGTCGTTGGCGCTGCGGGCGAGTGCGGCCAGGCTGTGCCCGATATTCAGGATCGCCAACAAGCCGATGGCGTTGCCCTCGTTGCGTTGCAAGCGTTGCAGATCCAGCGCACGGCGCTGCAATCGGTTGTTCATGCGTGCCTGCCAGGCGTCGAGCGCCATGGCCGAGGGCCGGTGCGTGACCATGCGCGCCAGATCCCGCCGGATGGCTTCCTTCGCGTGGCGCAGACGGGCTGCACGGCCTTCCGGTGCCAGCAGAAAGCCGCCAGCCACCAGCAGCGCCGCGAGCATCAGCGCGGCCGACCCGCTCGCGATCACCCCGCCCGGTACCGCGGGCATGCCGGCCTGGCTGCCCAGCATGAAGCACATGTTGGCGTCCAGCGCCGGCGCCGCCGTTCGTGGATGCACACGTGTCCAGGCGCCCGCGGCAATCATGGGCGTCACACTGAGGATCAAGGCCACGGTGCCATGGACATGCGGCTGCACGAACAAGCGGTAGGCCGCCGCGACGACCACACCGACCGCTACGCCGATGATCATCTTTGGCGCCACCGAACGCGGTTCCGGCAGGGCGCCGAGCACCATCGCGAAGATGCAGACGCCGAGTGCCATGAGTTCGGCGGCACCCCATCCCGAGAGGTGCCCGAGCGACGCGACGACGAAGGTGCCGATGCCCGAGACGAGGCCGCTGATCCGTGCGCGCCGCCCGTCGCGTGGCGGTGACAGGGTGGGCGGCAACCGCGTGGCCGAAGGCTCGATGGCGAAGAGTGCACGCTCGGCTGCTTCCAAGCTCGCCATGGCGTCGTGCAGTCGCGCCGCGGGACCGGACCGTGCGGACGGTGGTGTCGAGTGCGGGGCGGCAGCACCGGCGCCGGGGGCTGCGTTGCGCAAGGCAAGCGCGTGCGCCGCCATGCGAGCGGCGAGCCCTTCCTCTACGGCAGCGCCCCGCGCGATGCGTCCGCGCACCGCGACGGCTGCGGCCATCAACGACAGTGCCGACGACACCAGCACGCGACTGGCCCGCAAGCGGCGGTAGCCATCGAGCGAGCCGGCGGCCCAGATGCGCGCCGCCGCATCGGCTTCGCTGAGTTCGGTCAGCACGCGGCGCCCCGAGTCAGGCGTCTCACCGGACGACACACCCGACACCGCCTGTGCAGCGAAGTCGACCGCGTCTGCGCAGAGCCGCCGGATACGCGCGTAAAAGTCCTGTCGTGGCGAGGCTGGCGTGTAGAAACCGGTGACCAGCGTGACGACCACCACGCCGATCAAGGTGCATTCGACGCGGGCGCTGGCGAGGTCCAGCATGTGCTGCGGCGCATCGACGGATGGCAGCACCACCACCGCAGCCGTCATGCCGGCCAGCGTGGCGCCGTAAGCGACGACGCCCGGCAGCAGGTGGGTCGCGCCGGCGCTCAGTGCCACCCACAGGCCTAGCAGCAAGAACAGCACGAAGGGGTTGTGCGTGACCTGGATCAGCACAAAGCCGACGGTCGCGCCGAGCAGGGTGCCAAGGATACGGAAGAAGCCGCGCTCCAAGAGCAGACCGCGCTGCGACTGGGCCACGACCCACACCGGCATGGCGGCCCAGTACGCGTTCTGCACGTGTAGCAGCGCTGCGATGGAAAAGGCGAGCAGGGCCGCGCAGGCCATGCGCAATGCCAGCGTCGCCTCGCGCAGGTCGAGGCCGGCGAACCGGGGTGAAGTCGACGTAGCGTTCATGCAACGAATTGTCCGTCCGCCGCGATCACGCAGCTTTGGGCTCGGGCAATACCGCCGTCAGCGCGAAATCGACCAGGTGCAGCCATGTCGACTCCAACCCCATGATGTTGTGGTGATCGGAACCCGTCACCGTCTGCACGTGGACCGGCGTGGGCCAGGCGTCGATGAGCTTTTGCGAGCGCTCCGGCAGCACCACGTCGTCGCGCTCGGCCAGCAGGACGTAGGTCTTGGCAGCGACCTCGCGGCTGTGCGTGAGTGAATCGAAGCGATGGCGCAGCAGCAGCGACAGCGGCACCAGAGGGAAGCGCCGCTTGGCCACTTCCAGCATCGAATCGTAGGGCGTGATCAACTGCAGGCTCGCGAAGTCCTGCCGCGCCACCAACTGGATGGCCACGCCCGTGCCCAGGCTGCGACCGACCACATGCAGCCGCGCCTGCGGGAATGCGCGGCGCAGGTGCCTGGCGAACTGGTTGGCGTCCTCGACCGAGGCGATTTCCGACGGGTGCCCCTCCGAGTCGGCGACGCCGCGGTAGTTGATCGCCGCGAAGCCGAAGCCTGCCGGCAGCCACGTGAGCGCCTTGGCGGTGGCGCGCACGTCCTCGCCGCGGCCCGCGAAATAGATGAAAAGGTCCTGCAGCGCTTCTTCGCCGTGCGGGTGATACACGTAGCCGCGCACCATGCCGCCGGGCACCGGGTGCGAATAGGTCGAGAAGTCGTCAGAGAGCGGCACGACCGGCAGCTTGCGGGCGTTGAAGAGGATGTGCCCCTGCCGCGTAGCGAGAAGCGTCCAGTAGGTCGCGATGCCGCCGACGGTGGCAGCCGAGGCGGCGAGGGCGATGCGAAAGGCTTTGGATGACAAGGGCGGGCTCCAGGACAGGCAGCGAACGAGCCCGCTAGTTTCGCCGCTCTCGGGGACGGGCCTGTTTCGGTGGGTTTCGCGCTCGCATGGCGCGACAATTGCTCTGACTTACGCGGGCTGCGGACTTGACCCCAGCGTGCCGACTGAATCCGACGTGTATAGGCACTATCGGCGCAGTGGTATGAATGCGGTCTGCCCAGCCCTTAAGTTCCAGTGTCGGCGGATTCCGCCCAAACAAAGAACAAGCCAGCCCCAGCGAACATGAGCCAGCCCCTGATGACCTCTCCGATCCGCTTTTTCCACCAGGGCCGCACGGTCGAGGTGGCGGGCGTGCACCCCACGCGCTCGGTGCTCGACTGGCTGCGCGAGGACGCCCACTGCACCGGCACCAAGGAGGGGTGCAACGAAGGCGATTGCGGTGCGTGCACGGTGGTGGTCGGCGAACTGGCGGAGGGCGTGGTCGGAGGCCTGAAGCTGCAGACGATCAATGCCTGCATCCAGTTCCTGCCGACGCTGCATGGCAAGGCGCTCTTCACGGTGGAAGACTTGAAGAGCGGCCTGCTCAACGACGGCGGCAAGACGCGCGACGCGCGCCGCCACGACAAGCACCCGGTGCAGTGCCTGCACCCGGTCCAGCAGGCGATGGTCGACTGCCATGGTTCGCAGTGCGGCTTCTGCACCCCCGGCTTCGTGATGTCGCTCTGGTCGAGCTACGAGCACCACCGCGCGGCCGGCAGCGTGCCGACGCGCCAGCAACTGGCCGACGACCTGTCGGGCAACCTGTGCCGCTGCACCGGCTACCGGCCGATCCTCGACGCCGGCCAGCGCATGTTCGACCTGCCGCCGATGCAACTGGACACGCAGACGGTGGTGCAAGCGCTCACGCAGTTGCAGCGCGAGGGTGGTTTTGACTACGCGGCGGTCCGAGACGGTCGCACCGACCACTTTCATGCGCCGAAGACACTCGACGACCTCGCCGCGCTGCGCGAGCGCAAACCCCAGGCCCGCCTGTTGGCTGGCTCGACCGACATCGGCCTGTGGGTCAACAAGCAGTTCCGCGATGTTGGCGACCTGATCTACATCGGCGACGTGGCCGAGCTGAAGACCGTGGAGGCGCGCGGCGACACGCTGCACATCGGCGCCGGCGCCTCGCTCGAAGACGCCTGGCGCGCGCTGGCGCAGCGCGCGCCCTCGCTCACCGACGTGTGGCTGCGCTTCGCGTCGCCGCCGATCCGGCATGCCGGCACCATGGGGGGCAACGTGGCCAACGGTTCGCCCATCGGCGACTCGCCGCCGGTGCTCATGGCGCTGGACGCGCAGATCGTGCTGCGGCGCGGCACGCAGCTGCGCCGCCTGCCGTTGACCGACTTCTACGTCGACTACATGAAGAACGAACTGGCGCCGGGCGAGTTCGTCCAGGGGCTGGAAGTGCCGCTGGCCGCGCTGCAGCGCCAGGTGCGGGCGTACAAGATCAGCAAGCGCTTCGACTGCGACATCTCGGCGCTGTGCGGTGGCTTCGCGCTGGCGCTCGACGGCGACGTGGTGAAGGAGGTGCGGTTGGCCTTCGGCGGCATGGCCGGCATCGTGAAGCGGGCCGCCAAGGCCGAGGCCGCGCTGATCGGCCAGCCCTGGACCCAGGCCTCCGTGAATGCGGCGAAGCAGGCGCTGGCCGACGACTTCCAGCCGCTGTCGGACATGCGCGCCTCGGCGGCCTACCGGCTGCAGGTGGCGCAGAACCTGATCCAGCGCCTGTGGCTAGAAACCCGCACGACCGATGCGCTGCCGGCGGACGCCACCAGCGTGTGGAGCGTGATGCCGCACGACGTGCTGCCAGCCGCAGCACAAGCCGTTCAAGGAGCCTGAGATGAACAAGCCCATCGACATCGCACTGCTCCAGCCCGTGGAACCCTTCGCCGATTACCAGGCCAACATCGCCGCGCGCATCGACCGCGGTGCCGAGGCCAAGGCGCAGGACGGCGGTGCGCGCGTCGGCATCAGCCGGCCGCACGAATCGGCGGCGCTGCATGTGGCCGGCGAGGCGACCTACATCGACGACATCCCCGAACTGCGCGGCACGCTGCATTGCGCGCTGGGCCTGTCGCCGGTTGCCAACGGCCGGCTGCAGGGCATGGACCTCGATGTGCTGCGCGCCATGCCCGGCGTGGTGGCGGTGCTGTCGGCCGAGGACATCCCGGGCAGTAACGACTGCGGTTCGATCGTCCACGACGACCCCATCCTCTGCAGCGGCGAGATCCGCTACCTCGGCCAGCCGGTGTTCGCCGTGATCGCGCAGACGCGCGAAGTGGCCCGTCGCGTCGCCGCGCGCGCCAAGGAGGTGCTGACGATCGAGGCCGCCCCGCCAGTGCTCACGCCGCAGGATGCGCACGCCAAGGGCCAGTACGTGGTTCCGCCGATGCACCTGCTGCGCAGCGCGAGCGACCCCGACGGCGACGAGCAGGCCGTGGTGCGCGCCGCCATCGCCGCCGCGCCGCATCGACTGAAGGACACGCTGGAGGTCGGCGGGCAGGAGCAGTTCTACCTGGAAGGCCAGATCAGCTACGCGATTCCGAAAGAGGGCGGCAGCATGCATGTGCACTGCTCGACGCAGCACCCGACCGAGATGCAGCATCTGGTGTCGCACGCGCTGCACCTCAACGCCAACGAGGTGCATGTCGAGTGCCGGCGCATGGGCGGCGGCTTCGGCGGCAAGGAATCGCAGTCGGGCCTGTTCGCCTGCGTGGCGGCGGTGGCGGCGGCCAAGCTCAAGCGCCCGGTCAAGCTGCGGCTGGACCGCGACGACGACTTCCTGGTCACTGGCCGGCGCCACTGCTTCTGGTACGACTACGAGGTCGGCTACGACAACGAAGGCCGGCTGCTCGGTGCGGAGATCACCATGGTCTCGCGCGCCGGTCATTCGGCCGACCTGTCGGGGCCGGTGATGACCCGCGCGCTGTGCCACTTCGACAACGCCTACTGGCTGCCTGAGGTCGCGATCCACGGGTATTCGGGCAAGACCAACACCCAGAGCAACACAGCCTTTCGTGGCTTCGGCGGGCCGCAGGGCGCGATTGCGGTGGAGAACATCCTCGACACGGTGGCGCGGCGTCTGGGCCGCGACCCGCTGGAGGTGCGGCGCATCAATTTCTACGGCAAGGATGAGCGCAACGTCACGCCCTACGCCCAGGTCGTGACCGACAACATCGTCCACGAACTGGTGGGCGAACTCGAGGCCAGCAGCGACTACCGCGCGCGGCGCGACGCCATCGCGGCCTACAACGCGCGCAGCCCCGTGCTCAAGCGCGGCATCGCGCTGGCGCCGCTGAAGTTCGGCATCTCCTTCAACGTGCCGCACTTCAACCAGGCGGGTGCGCTGGTGCATGTCTACAGCGACGGCTCGGTGCTGGTGAACCACGGCGGCACCGAGATGGGCCAGGGCCTGAACACCAAGGTCGCCCAGGTGGTGGCGCACGAGCTGGGCGTGAGCTTCGAGTGCGTGCGCGCCACGGCCACCGACACGACCAAGGTCGCCAACACTTCGGCCACGGCCGCGTCGACCGGCGCCGACCTGAACGGCAAGGCCGCGCAGGACGCCGCACGGCAGATCCGCGCGCGCCTGGCGGCCTGTGCCGCCGCACGCCACGGCGGCGAGGCGGCCGACGTGCGTTTCGCCAACGACAAGGTCGAGGTCAACGGCCGCACCCTGGGCTTCGCCACGCTGGTCGGCGAGGCCTACCTCGACCGCGTGCAGCTGTGGTCCGACGGCTTCTATTCGACACCGGGCCTCAGCTGGGACCGCGACACGCTCAAGGGCCGCCCGTTCTACTACTACGCCTACGGCGCGGCGGTCAGCGAGGTCGTCGTCGACACGCTGACCGGCGAATGGAAGCTGCTGCGCGCCGACATCCTGCACGACGCCGGCAAGTCGCTCAACCCGGCCATCGACATCGGCCAGGTCGAGGGCGCCTTCATCCAGGGCATGGGGTGGCTCACCACCGAAGAACTGGTGTGGCATCCGCAGAGCGGCAAGCTGACCACGCACGCACCGAGCACCTACAAGATCCCGACGGCCAACGACTGCCCGCCGGTCTTCAACGTGAAGCTGTTCGAGGGGCCGAATTTCGAGGACTCCATCCACCGCAGCAAGGCCGTGGGCGAGCCGCCCTTGCTGCTGCCGTTCTCGGTGTTCTTCGCGATCCGCGACGCGGTGTCGGCGGTCGGCGGCCACCGGGTCGACCCGCCGCTGCGCGCGCCGGCGACCAGCGAGGCGATCCTGGCCGCGATCACGGCCGTGCAATTGGTCTGACGCGCTCGATTGGCGGTATAAGGTCCCGGACCGTTTTCTACCGACCATGCGCGACCAAACCCTGTTCGACAAGATCGATCTCCATCTCATCCGGGTGCTTCACACCGTGCTGACCGACCGCAGCGTCTCACGCGCTGCCATCCGCCTGGGGATGTACCAGCCGGCCGTTTCGGCCGCGCTCAAGCGCCTGCGCGCGCTCGCGGGCGACCCGCTGCTGGTGCGCTCGGGCAGTGGCATGGTGCCCACCGACGCGGCGCTGCGCATGATCGAGCCGGCCGCCAGCATCCTGCGCTCGGCCGAGGTGCTGTTCAGCGACGCGCGCGGCTTCGACCCGCAGACCGCCACCCACACCTTTCGCATTGCTGCGAGCGACTACCTTGATCCGCTCTTCCTGCCGATGATGGTCGCGCAGATCAAGACCCAGGCGCCGCTGTGCGGCATCGAGATCCACCCGCTGTCGTCCGACTCGAACTACCACGCGCAGTTGTCGCTGGGCAATGTCGACCTGGTCATCGGCAACTGGCTGAAGCCGCCCGAAGACCTGCACATGGCGCGGCTCTTCGGCGACGAGATCGTCTCGCTGATCAGCAACGACCATCCGGCGGCGCGGCGCGGCTGGGACGTCCAGACCTGGCTGGATGCCGAGCACATCGCACCCACGCCCATGCATCCGGGTGCGCGCGGCATCATCGACCAGATGCTTGACGCGCAGCAGCTGCAGCGCCACATCGTGGCGCGCTGTGCGCATTTCGGTCTGATTCCGGACATGGTGGCATCGAGCTTGCTGGTGTTGACCACCGGGCGGCAGTACTGCGAGCGATTCGTCGCGCGCCTGCCGGTGAAGATCGTCGCCTGCCCGGTAGCGTTTCCGCGGCTCATGTACTACCAGCTGTGGCATGAGCGCACCCACGCGTCGAGTTCGGCGCGCTGGCTGCGCGACTGCATCAAGTCGGTGGCGGCGTCGCTGCGGCCGGCGACGGCATCGAAGAATTCCCATTGAGAGCGATCGAATGACACTCCCCCGACTCCAGCTCGCCCACATCACCAAGCGCTATCCCGCGGTGGTGGCCAACAGCGACGTTTCGCTGACGGTGATGCCGGGCGAAACCCATGCCGTCCTCGGCGAGAACGGCGCCGGCAAGTCGACGCTGATGAAGATCATCTACGGCTCGGTCAAGCCCGACGAGGGCAGCGTGATGTTCAATGGCCAGGCAGTGAACGTGCGCAATCCGCAGGAGGCGCGCGCACTGGGCATCAGCATGGTGTTCCAGCACTTCAGCCTGTTCGACACGCTGACCGTCGCAGAGAACGTCTGGCTCGGGCTCGACAAGCACCTCGCGCTGGCCGAGGTCACGCGGCGCATCACGGCCAAGGCGAGCGAGTACGGGCTGGACATCGATCCCTCGCGTCCGGTGCACACGCTGTCGGTCGGCGAGATGCAGCGCGTGGAGATCATCCGCGCGCTGCTCACCGACCCCCAACTGCTGATCCTCGACGAGCCGACCTCGGTGCTCACGCCGCAGGCGGTCACCAAGCTCTTCGTGGTGCTCAAGAAGCTGGCGTCCGAAGGCTGCAGCATCCTCTACATCAGCCACAAGCTGCACGAGATCCGCGAGCTGTGCACTGCCTGCACGGTGCTGCGCGGCGGCAAGGTCACGGGCGTGTGCAACCCGCAGAACGAGACCAACGAGTCGCTCTCGCGCCTGATGATCGGTGCCGAGCCGCCCCCGCTGCAGCACCGCGCGTTGCACACCGGCGCGGTCGCGTTGCGCGTGCGTCAGCTCACGCTGGCGCGCGAGGACCAGTTCGGCGTCGATCTGGAAGGCGTGTCGCTCGACGTGCGTGCGGGCGAGGTGGTGGGCATCGCGGGCGTGTCGGGCAATGGCCAGAAGGAGCTGCTGTACGCGCTGTCGGGCGAAGACACGCGCGCCGAGCCCGCGACGATCGAACTGCTTGGCCAGCCGGCCGCACGCCTCGGCCCGCGCAAGCGCCGTGCGCTGGGGCTGCATTTCGTGCCCGAGGAGCGGCTGGGTCGTGGCGCGGTGCCGACGCTGGGCCTTGCCCACAACCTGTTGCTCACGCGCAGCAATGCGGTCGGCCGCGGGGGGTGGATCCGCACCGGCTCGCTGGCGGGCCATGCGAACAAGATCATCGAGCGCTTCAAGGTCAAGGCCGGCGGGCCGGATTCGGCCGCGCGTTCGCTGTCGGGCGGCAACCTGCAGAAGTTCATCGTCGGTCGCGAGATCGACGCCGACCCCAAGGTCTTCATCGTCGCGCAGCCGACCTGGGGCGTGGACGTGGGCGCGGCCGCGCTGATCCGCGGCGAAATCCTTGCGTTGCGCGACGCGGGCTGTGCCGTGCTGGTGGTCAGCGAGGAGCTCGACGAGCTGTTCGAGATCTGCGACCGGCTGCACGTGATCGCCAAGGGCCGCCTGTCGCCCTCGGTCGACCGCGCCGACGCCACGGTGCCACGCATCGGCGAATGGATGAGCGGGCTGTGGGACGCATCACCGGTCGCCGCCAAGGAGATGGCCCATGCTTAAGCTCGAACCCCGCCCGCAGCTCTCGCGGTTCTGGAGCTACGGCTCGCCCATCCTCGCGCTGCTCATCACGGTGGCCATCGGCACGGCGCTGTTCGCGCTGCTGGGCAAGGACCCGGTCAAGGGTCTGCTGATCTTCTTCTGGGAGCCGATCAAGAGCGGCTACGCGCTCGGCGAACTGATGGTCAAGGCCACGCCGCTGCTCATCATCGCGCTGGGCCTGGCGGTGTGCTTTCGCTCCAACGTGTGGAACATCGGCGCCGAGGGCCAGTTCGTGATTGGCGCGATCGCTGCGGGCTATGTGGCGCTGCTGGCCGACAAGAGCACCGGGCCATGGATCATCGCGGCCATCCTCGCGGCGGGCATCCTGGGCGGCATGTTCTGGGCGGCCATCGTCGCCTTCCTGCGTGACCGCTTCAATGCCAACGAGATCCTGGTGAGCCTGATGCTGGTGTACGTGGCCACACTGGTGCTTGGCTACGTGGTGGCTGGACCGCTGAAGGACCCGATGGGCTTCAACTTTCCGCAGAGCAAGACCTTCGATGCGGTCACCCAGATCCCGCGTCTCATGAAAGGCTCGCGTGTGAGCATCGGGCTGGTGATTGCCCTTGCTGGCGCGGCAATGCTGTGGGTCTTCCTGTTCCGCACGCGTGTGGGCTTTGCGCAGCAGGTGGGCGGCCTCGCGCCGGCGGCTGCGCGCTATGCCGGCTTCTCTGCGCGCCGTGCGGTGTGGGTGGCGCTGCTGACTTCGGGCGGCGCGGCCGGCCTGGCAGGTGCACTCGAGGTGGCCGGCCCGATTGGTCAGCTGACGCCGTACGTGCCTGCGGGCTACGGCTTCGCTGCGATCATCGTGGCGTTTGTCGGCCGGCTGCATCCGGTGGGCATGATCTTCTCGGCCATCCTGATGAGCATGTTCTACATCGGCGGCGAGCTGGCGCAGTCCCGGCTGGGCCTGCCCAAGTCGCTGACGGGCGTTTTCCAGGGCCTGCTGCTGTTCACGCTGCTGGCCTGCGACACGCTCATCGCCTACCGCATCCGCCGCAAGGTGGCACCCAAAGTCATCGTGCCGGTGGCGCGCACCACGCAAGGAGTCCTGTGATGGAGGTCTACATCGGTCTGCTCGGGCTCGTGTTCAGCGCGGGCACGGCGCTGGCGATCGCCTCGCTCGGCCTGCTGATCAACGAGAAGGCAGGCATCGTGAATCTCGGCGCCGAGGGCATGATGCTGTGCGCCGCCGTGGCGGGGGTCATGGTCACCGTGGCCACCGGCAGCACCTGGGCCGGCCTGCTGGCGGGCATGGCTGCGGGGGGTGTGCTGGCCGCCATCTTCGGTCTGCTGGTGATCTGGCTCAACACCAACCAGTACGCCACGGGCCTGGCGCTGAGCCTGTTCGGCACGGGCTTCTCCGCCTTCGTCGGCACTGAATACACGAAGGCCACGCTGCCCGCACTCACACCGTTCCAGATCCCGTTTCTCGGCGACCTGCCGGTGGTCGGCCCGGCGCTGTTCCGCCAGCATCCGCTGGTGTATCTGGTGATCGTCTTCGCCTTTGCGCTGATCTGGTTCCTGTACCGCACGCGCGCCGGGCTGGTGCTGCGCGCCGTGGGCGAATCGCCCGAGTCGGCGCATGCCCTGGGCTATCCGGTGCGGCGCATCCGGCTGCTGGCGGTGGTGGTCGGTGGCGCGCTGTGCGGGCTGGCGGGCGCCTACCTGTCGGAGATCTATTCGCGCGGCTGGAACGAGGGCATGGTGTCGGGGCGCGGCTGGATTGCGCTGGCACTCACCACCTTTGCGACATGGCGGCCGGCCCGCGTGCTGCTGGGTGCCTACCTGTTCGGCGGCGTGACGATGCTCGGCTTCCATCTGCAGAACACCGGCGTGGACATCCCCAGCCAGTTCCTGAACATGATGCCGTACGTGGCCACCATCGTCGTGCTGGCACTGATCTCGCGCAACCCTGCCTTCATCCGCGTGAACATGCCCGCGTCGATCGGGAAACCGTTCTACCCCGGCTCATAATGTCCCACCCCCGTATCTGCTCACTTCGTGTAGCCGAGTCCCCCCTCAAGGGGGCAACACCAGCGGGCCGGCAAAGCCGGTTCCGCGGTGTTTTCGCTTCGGCTGCGCCGGTTTCAACTGCCACCACTGCTTTTGATTTTTCCGCCAACCTGTCCATCGAGGATTCCAAAAATGAATGATCTGAACAAGCGTTCCCTGCTCAAGCTGGCTGCCCTTACGGCCGTCGCATCCGCCGCCCTCATCGGCTGCGGCAAGAAGGAAGAAGCGGCGGCACCGGCTGCAGCCCCTGCACCCGCACCGGCCGCCGCTGCGGCGCCTGCACCCGCCGCGCCGCTGAACATCGCATTCGCCTACGTCGGCCCGGTGGGCGACGGCGGCTGGTCCTTCGCGCACGACAACGGCCGCAAGGCGCTGGAGAAGGAATTCGGCGACAAGATCAAGACCACCTTCGTGGAAAGCGTGCCCGAATCAGCCGACGCCGAACGTGTGTTCCGCGACTTCGTGGGCCAAGGCAACAAGCTGATCTTCGGCACCACCTTCGGCTACATGGAGCCGATGCTCAAGGTCGCAGCCGACAGCAAGGACGTGAAGTTCGAGCATGCGACCGGCTACAAGACGGCCGAGAACATGCGCACCTATGACAGCCGCACCTACGAAGGCGCGTACATGGCCGGCATCATCGCCGGCGCCATGACCAAGACCAATACGCTCGGCGTGGTCGGCTCGGTGCCGATCCCCGAGGTGCTGCGCAACATCAACAGCTTCACGCTGGGTGCGCAGTCGGTCAACCCGAAGATCACGACCAAGGTGGTGTGGGTCAACGAATGGTTCAGCCCGCCCAAGGAAACCGAAGCGGCCACCACGCTGATCAACGGCGGCGCCGACGTGCTGTTCCAGAACACCGACTCGCCGGCCGTGCTCAAGACCGCTCAGGAGAAGGGCAAGCGCGCGTTCGGCTGGGATTCGGACATGACCGCCTACGGCCCCAAGGCCCACCTGGCCTCGGCCGTGATCAACTGGGGTCCGTACTACATCAAGACCACCCAGGATGCGCTCGACGGCAAGTGGACCACCGGCCAGAGCTGGTGGGGCGTCAAGGAAGGTGCCATCGACATCGTGTCGATCGCCGACGACGTGCCTGCCGACGTCAAGACCAAGGTCGAGACCGTCAAGGCTGGCCTGAAGGACGGCAGCTTCTCGATCTGGAAGGGTCCGATCGTGGGCCAGGACGGCAAGGAACTGGTCGCCGCTGGTGCGGTGGCAGACGACAAGTTCCTGTCGGGCGTCAACTTCTACATCAAGGGCGTGGACGGCAAGGTGCCGGGCGGCGACAAGAAGTAAAGCATTTTTCGCCAGCGAAAAGGCCGCCTGTCCGGGCGGCCTTTTTCGTTCTGTGCGCCGTCAGGGGCAGGGAACCGGCCGCATGCCAGCAGGTGCGAGCAGCGGACGAGCCACCAGCGCACAGGCCGCGGCGACGAACCACACCAGCGGCCAGCCCTGCAGCGCGATCAGGTGCGGGATCGACAGGGGCGTGACGAAGCAGACCACGAAGACGCTGGTGTTCGCCATGCCGAGCGCGGTGCCGGCGCGCGTGGCACCGGCCAGGCTGGCCAGCTCGGTGTAGGCCACACCGTGCCAGGCCGACACACAGACACCGGCCAGCGCCAGCAGTACCACCAGTCCCATGCGTCCGCTGGAAGCGCCGGTCAGCAGGTCGCCCGAGAACGCCAGCATGCCCAGCGCCACGAACAGCAGCACGCTCAGCAGCGCGCAGCCGCGCAGGAAGGCCGGCCGGTTGCGGCGGCGGTCGGTCCAGCGGCCGCTCCAGATACGCATTCCCATCGCACCCACCTGCAGTGCCACCATGGCTGCGGTGATGGCGGCCTGACTTGCATGGCCGAAGTCGTGCAGGAACACGGTGCCAAAGGAGAGCACCGCGAATTGCGGCCCGCACAGGATGCCGATGCCAGCCACGATGCGCCACACCCGCAGGTCGTGCAATGGCCCCCGGTCGACCACGACGCATGCCGTCTTCGCCGCCACTTGCGCCGGTTGGCGTGCCGGAGTCGGCCCTGCGGGTGAAGGCGGCTCGTGCACCCAGGCCATCACGATCAGCGCGCCCATTGCGCACAGGCCGGCGAGTACGGCGTACACCGCCCCGAAGCCACCATGCAGAACGAGCGCTGGCAGCAGCAAGGCGCCGATGCCACCACCGAGTGGCGTGGCGGTCTGCCGAATGCTCATCGCCAGGCCGCGCTCGCCTTCGCCGAACCACATCATCACGGCCCGGCCGCTGGCGCCGTTCACGCTGCCGCCGAGCAAGCCGACGAGCAGCAGCCCGCCAGCGAGCCAGCTCAGAGGTGGGATCTGCTCGCCGTGAGGCGCAGCCCACAGCGCCATCGCGGCCAAGGCCGCAGCGGTGCTGGACAAGCCCGTCAGCAACACGGGTCGGTCACCCCAGCGATCGGTCAGCAACCCCCACGGCAACTCGCTCAACGCAATGCCCAGGCCCATGAGGCCGAGCATGAGACCGAGGGTGGCCGTGTCGAGCCGGTAACCGGAACGCATCAGCACCGCAGTCATCGGGATACCACTGAAGGCCATGGAGAAAGCGGCGTTCGCGACCACGCCGGCGGCCAGCACCTTCCAGCGGTGGCGCGAGTCGAAAGAGGACGCAGCGAGCAGAGCCGGCGCTGCGGTGGCGGAGGTGTTGCGTGGCATGTCGGCAGTGTCGAAGGTTGCAATCATTCTGAATATCAGAAAATATAGGCCAGACCATCCACCAATTCAGGACTGTTCCATGGCTTCCCCCGTGTTTGATCTCGACGTGCTTCGCAGCTTTGCGACCGGTATGGCGCTGGGCAGCTACGCGCGCGCCGCCGACAGGCTGGGCCGCTCGACCTCGGCGGTGAGCGCGCAGTTGAAGAAGCTCGAGGCGCAGGCCGGTACGGCGCTGTTTCGAAAGGCAGGTCGCGGGCTGGCACTGACCGACGCCGGCCAGACCATGCTGGCCTACGCACACCGCCTGCTCGAACTCAACGACGAGGCCGCCGCGGCCATGCGCGGCGCCCGTCTGCATGGCCTGGTCCGGCTCGGGCTGCAGGAGGACTTTGGCGAGACGTTGCTTCCTGGTGTGCTCGGCCGCTTCACGCGCGCGCATCCTCAGGTGCGGGTCGAGGCCTGCATGGCGCGCTGCACCGAACTGCGCGAGCGTCTGAGCCTGGGCAAACTCGACCTGGCCCTGGTCTGGGAAACGGGCAACCAGGCGCCACTGCCTCATGGCGAGTGTGTGCTCGAAGCGCCGCTGCAATGGATCGGCGCTGCGAGCGATCACGCCGCTGAACGGCCGCCCTGGTGGCCGAAGGGCCGGGCCGGAGGCGGCAGGCATGCGCAACCGTTGCCGTTGGTCCTGCTCGATGCGCCGTGCCCGGTGCGCGAGATGACCACGGCGGCGCTCGACCGTGCGGGCATTCCGTGGCGCCACGGGTTCAGCAGTTCGAGCCTGGCGGCGCTGTGGGCGGCGAGCGCAGCGGGCCTGGGTCTGACAGTGCGGACCTCGTTCGGATTGCCGCGCAGCGTGGAGGTGCTCGATGCGTCGGCGGCCGGGCTGCCGGAACTTCCAGCGATCAGCCTGTGGCTCTATCGTGCGCAGGCACAGCCCGAAGCGACGGTCGCGCGTCTCGCGGATCTGTTGCGCCAGGCGCTGCCGCAGAGCGAGGCGCCCACCCGGCAGACGGCTGCAAGCCGGCCGCAGGGGGTCCCCGCTTGAACAACGCCTGGGGCAGACTGTTTTGCCCAGCGATGGCCCATCAACCCGACAGGCGGTCCAGCAGGCTGTACCAGGCGACGCCCGCCGCGATGTAGAAGCGCTGCAGGCCGTGCATGGGAATGGGCTGTATCGGTGTCACCGGGTAGGGAAAGTCGGAGGGGCCAGCCATCAGGCGGCGTGCCAGATGTTTGCCCATGCTGGTGGCCAGCGCGATGCCACGGCCGTTGTAGCCCAGGGCCATCGTGAGGCCCGGTGCCGGGTTGTGCACATGCGGCATGAAGTCGCGCGTGACGGCGATGCGACCCGCCCATCGGTACTCGAACTGCAGAGGGCCAAGCTGCGGGAACAGCAGCGCCAGAGAGCGTTCCAGATGTGCGAAGTCCTGCGGCCCGGTGGGGTCCCTGAAGTGGCCGCGACCGCCCATCAGCAAGCGCCCCTGCGCATCCTTGCGGAAGTACAGCAGCAGCCGCTGGGACGTGGAGGCCGTCTCTCCGCGTGCGAGGATGGCGTCGGCATCCGGGCCCGTCAGGGGCTGCGTGGCGACGATGAAGCTGTTGGCCGCCAGGACCGTGCGCGCCAAGCCGGGCCACAGTCCGTCGGTGTAGCCGTTGGTCGCCAGCACCACCTGCTCCGCGACGACGGTGGCGCCGCCATCGGTGGTTGCATGCCACTGCGTGCCGCGTCGCTCCAGTGCCGTCACCCGCGTCTGCCCATGCACGCGACCGCCCGAGGTTTGCACGGCGCGCACCAAGCCGCGCGTGTAGGCCAGCGGCTGCAGCCCGCCAGCGCGGCCGTCGAGCCAGCCACCTGCAAACACCTGCGTTCCCACTCGCTTCGCCACCGCCGCGCGATCCAGCGTGTCTACCGGGGCACCGCGTCGCTCCCACTGTGCCGCGCGCGATTGCATGCCTTCCAACGCCTTTTCCGAGTAGGCCAGTTGCAGCCAGCCGCTGCGCACCGCAGCGCAGTCGATGGCATGACGCCGGACCAGATCGAACACGTTGTCTGCTGAATGCGAGACGGCATCGATCAGTGGCTCGGCCCTGGCCGCACCGTAGAGGCGCACCAGTTCGTCCGGGTCGTGCTTGAGCGTCGGATTGACCTGGCCGCCGTTGCGCCCGGAGGCGCCCCAGCCGGGTTCATATGCTTCCAGCACACAGACCTGGCAACCGGCTTCGGCCAGGTGAAGCGCGGTCGAGAGGCCGGTGAAGCCACCGCCCACGATCAGCACGTCGGTCTTCAGGGATTCCGCCAGCTTCGGTGTCGGCGATGCAGGCGGGGCCGTAGCGGCCCACAGCGAGGGCGCGGAGGGCGTTGATGGATGGCGTGTCACTTCGGCTCCATCCCCGACAGCGTCACCGGCGCTTGCAGCACCCTGCGCAGGAAGTCCTGGGTGCGCGCATGCGTCGGTGTGCCCAGCACCTGGGCGGCCCGGCCTTCTTCGACGATGCTGCCGCTGTGCAGGAAGCAGACGCGGTCGGCGACTTCGCGCGCGAAACCCATTTCATGCGTCACGACGATCATGGTCATGCCTTCGTCGGCCAGCGTACGCATGACGGCGAGCACGTCGCCGACCAGTTCGGGGTCGAGCGCCGAGGTCGGCTCGTCGAACAGCATGGCTTCGGGTTTCATCGCCAACGCCCGCGCAATGGCCACGCGCTGCTGCTGGCCACCCGAGAGCTGGGCCGGGAACGCCGCTGCCTTCTCCGCGAGACCGACTTTCTCGAGCAGTGCCATCGCCTCGCGTCGCACCTGAGCGGCGCTCTCGCGCTTCACGAAAAGCGGGCCTTCCATCACGTTCTGCAGCACGCTGCGGTGCGCAAACAAATTGAAGCGCTGGAACACCATGCCCATGCGGCTGCGCAGCGTGTGGATGTCGGCGGACCGCCGATCGACACGCCGGCCGAAGGCCGTCACCTCGCCGCCCTCGTAAGACTCGAGTCCGTTGATGCAGCGCAGGACGGTGGACTTCCCCGAGCCCGATGGCCCGATGAGGCAAACGACCTCACCTGCGTCCACGTGCAGGCTCACGCCCTGGAGCACCCGATGGTCGCCGAAGCTTTTTTGCAGGTCGGTGATGCGGATCATCGTCTGCCCCCAACGCCGAAACGCCGTTCGAGTCGGCGCAGTCCGTAGACCAACGGCAGGCTCATGATCAGGTAGAGGAGGGCGACCAAGGTGTACACCGTCATGTTCTGGAAGGTGGAGGAGGCGATCAACTGGCCGGCCCGCGTCATCTCCGCGACGGTGATGGTAGAAACCAGCGAGGAGTCCTTGAGCATCATGACCAGCGTGTTGCCGTAGGGCGGCAGCGCGATGCGGAAAGCCTGCGGCAGGATCACGCGGCGCATGATCAGAGTCGACCGCATGCCCATTGCTTGCGCGGCCTCGCGCTGGCCCGGGTCGACCGCCTCGATGCCGGCGCGGAAGTTCTCCGCCTGGTAGGCCGAATACGCGATGCCCAGGCCGATGACGCCGGCCTGGAAGGCACTGAGCTGGATGCCCAGGTCGGGCAACACGAAGTAGATGTAGAAAAGCTGCACGATGATCGGCAGCCCGCGGATGATGTTGATGACCGTCGATGCAGTCACCGACACACTGCGCACCGGCGACAGCTTCAGCAGCGCGAGTGCCAGCCCGAGCACGCTGCTGAGCAGGAAGGCCAGAACGGTCACCTCAATGGTGACCACGGCACCCTTCAACAGGATCGGGAGGAAGTCGATGGCGTTCTGCAGGAAGGCGGATGCATTCATGGCGGACAACAAACGCAGCTCAGACGCCCCACTTCTGGATGATCTTCGCGAGCGTGCCGTCCGTCTTCACCGCGGCGATGGCCTTGTTCAGCCGCGTGAGCATCTCGGTGTCGCCCTTGCGCACCACGAAGCAGACGTCGCCCACATTGACTGGCTTGTAGCTTCCGACGAGCTTCACGCCGGGGAAGGCGTTCTGGCGAATCTGGTAGGCAATGATGGGTTGGTCGGCGAGGCCGGCCTTGATGCGGCCCAGCGTGAGGTCGCGCGTCATGTCGGCGACCGAGTCGTAGCTGCGCACCTCCTTGAAGCCGCCTTTCTTGCTCAGCATGTCCAGGAAGACTGTGCCGACCTGCGCCCCCACGATCTCGCCGCTCAGATCGTCGAGCGAGGTGTAGGCCTTGGCATCGTCGGCCTTCACGATCAGACCTTCGCCGTAGGAATAGACCGGATCGCTGAAGTCCACCACCTGCTGCCGCGCCGGCGTCTTGAGCATGGCGGCAGAGATCAGGTCGATCTTGCTGGAGGTCAGCGAAGGAATGAGCGCGGCGAATGCCGTCTGCTGGATGTTGACGCCGAAACCGCCCGCCTTGCCCACCGCCGTCACGGTGTCGACCATCATCCCCTGGATCGTGTTCGTCTTCACGTCGAGGAACGTGAAGGGCACGCCGGTGGCCGTCGCACCGACGTTGTAGCTCGGCGCCGCGCCCTGAGCGGCAGCGAATGAAACGGCGGTGGTGGCGAGCAGGCCCAGGGCCAGGCGGCGGAAGCGAAGCGCGAAGCTGTGCATGAGAACACTCCAAGTGAAGATGGGTACCGCGGCGGTCGATCCGACGCTGTGTGGGTCGATTGCAAGAAGAGTGCCAATAATCGATTCAATCGAAGCTTATATCAATAAGAGAAATCCACTATACGACTTGAAAGAATCGATATGCGATTCAATAGCGCGCCAAAGCTATACTTGCCGCATGACCAGCCCTCTCGAAGTGCCCGAACCGCAAGCCAGCCTTTTGTTCAATCAGTCGCTCGAAAAGGGCTTGGCGGTGCTGTGCGCCTTCAGTGCGAAGAACCGAACGATGACCTTGGCGGAGGTGGCGGCGGCCGTCGGAATCACCAAGAGTTCGGCGCAGCGCATGGTCTTCACGCTCGAAGGCCTGGGCTATGTCCGCAAGCACCCACAGACGCGGCGCTATCAGTTGACGCCGCGGGTCATGGCGATCGGCTTCAACTACCTGGCGGCCGATCCTGTCATCGACCTGGCCAATCCCTTCCTGTCGGAACTCACCAAGTCGACGACCGAGACCTCTTGCCTGACCGAGCCGGATGGCCTGGAAATGGTCTACGTCGCGCGCTTCGTGAGCGCGCATTTCGTTCCGGTTCACATGCCCATCGGCAGTCGCATCCCGATGTACTGCACCGCCTCCGGTCGCGCCTACCTCAGCGCGCTGCCCGAAGACGAGGCACTGTCATTGGTCGAACGCGCCGAGCGCATCTCGCACACCGTGCACACGCGCACCGATGTGGACGCGATCATGGCCATCTTGCGCGAGACGCGCTCGCGTGGATTCGCGACCAACTGCGAGGAACTGTTCCTCGGCGACATGACCATCGCAGCATCCGTGCTCGGCGCGCAGGGCAGGCCGGTGGCAAGCGTGCATCTGGTCGCGCCGACCGGCCGTTGGACTCTGGGGGAGGTGGAGCGAAAGCTGGCGCCACCCCTGCTCCAGTGCGCGCGGTCCCTGACGAGTTCGGCGCGCTCGGTGGGGTAAGACGTCGAGGTGGGGCCGTGGCGCGATCGGCACGTGACCTCAGCGTTGCGGCCCCAGCCGATCCACCAGCACCGCGCTCGCCGCGTTGAGCCCTGTCACCTCGACCGTGCTGCCGTGCTTGCGCAGCCGCTGCACCACCTTGTCGAGCGCCGCGACGGCAGTCACGTCCCAGAAGTGCGCCTGCGTGACGTCAATGCGCACAGGGCGGTCCTCGGTATCCAGCGTGTCGAACGCATCGACGAACACGTCGGCCGAGGCGAAGAAGACCTGGCCCGTGACGCGGTAGGTGCGCGTGCCGGTGCCCGGATCGTCCTCGGCCTGCACGGCGAGCAGGCGCGACACCTTGAAGGTGAAGAACACGCCGCTGAGCATCACGCCGACGGCCACGCCGGCGGCCAGGTTGTCGGTGGCCACGGTGACCACGACCGTGGCCAGCATCACCATGCTCGACAGGCGGGGATGGCGTACGACACTGCGCAGCGATCCCCAATCGAAAGTCGAGGCCGACACCATCACCATGATTGCGACCAGCGCCGCCACCGGCACCTGCGACACCCAGGGCTTGAGCAGCACCATCAGGATCAGCAGGAAGACGCCGGCGAACAGCGTCGACAGCCGGCCGCGGCCGCCGTACCGCACGTTGCTCACCGTCTGGCCGATCATTCCGCAGCCGGCGATGCCGCCGAACAGGCTGGCCGCGATGTTGGCCGCACCAAGGCCGCTGCATTCGCGGTTCTTCGAACTGGGCGTGTCGGTGAGTTCGTCGACCACGCTGGCGGTCATCATCGATTCGAGCAGGCCGACCATGGCGATCGCCAGCGCCGGGAAGGCGATAAGCCGCAAGGTTTCGAGGGTGAGCGGCACGTCCAGCCACGCGAAGACCGGCAGGGCGTCGGGCAGCGTGCCAAGGTCGGCCACGGTCTTCAGCGGCAGGCCGAACCAGGAGGCGATCACGGTCAGCACCACGATGCAGATGAGCGGTGATGGCACGGCGGAAGTGATGCGCGGCAGGCCGTAGATGATCACCAGCCCCAGGCCGACCATCCCCCAGGTGGCGGCGTTCGCACCCAGCAGATGCGGCATCTGCGCCGCGAAGATCAGGATGGCAAGCGCGTTGACGAAGCCGGTGCGCACCGACGACGACACGAAGCGCATCAGCACGCCCAGTCGAAGCAGGCCGAACAGCACCTGCACCAGACCGGCCAGTGCGCCGGCGGCGAGCAGGTAGGGCAGGCCGTGTGCGTGCACCAGGGGCGCCGCCACCAGGGCGACCGAGCCGGCCGCCGCGGAAATCATGGCGGGCCGGCCGCCGGTGAAGGCGATCACGATGCTGATCACGAACGATGCGAACAGCCCGACCGACGGGTCGACGCCCGCCACGAAGGAGAAGGCGATGACTTCGGGGATGAGCGCGAAGGTGGCGACGGCGCCGGCCATCAGTTCGCGCGGAATGTGCGGCGCCCATTCGGCGCGAAGGCGGGTCAGTGCCATGGGAAGAGGCGTCCGCGCAGGGGCGAACGTGTGGACAGCGGTGAGGAGCGGGGAAGGGTGCAGCCCGGGCGGGCCGCGCAGCGCCGATGTTAGGCGAGTCGGGGGCTGCCCCGGTGGGAGCCGTCGGCATTCCGGCGGAACCAGGTCGGGTACCTGCCCATCTGCAACTGCAGCAGGCCGAGCACCGCCAGCACCGGCAGGGCCAACTCAAGGACTTCTTCCATGCTCAGCATCAGATAACGCAGTGTGGCCGGCAGGTGGCGCAGGCTGTTGCCGTCGGCGAGCATGGCTTGCAGTTGATCGAGCGATCCGGCCGTCAACAGAGCGACGCCGAAAGCGGCGACCGTGCGCGCGGCGGGACGCCAGCGCCGCCGCAGGAGCGCGCTGCGCCACACCATCCACAGACGCCGGGTCAGCCAGATCGCCGCCGCCGCCACCGTGCCTGAAACGGCAATGGCCAGCGCGATCTGCGGCGATGCTCCGACGCCCGGGAAGCGGGCTTGCAGAAGGTCCATGTCGAACATCGCCACGTGCAGGTTGGCATCGTGTGCTGCCAGCGCGAGCAGCACGATGCACAGTGCACCCGCATCGCGCCACGACCAGGCTGGTGGCCGCATCCTCAGCACCAGCATGGCCGCGACGACATAGAGCACGAGCGTGCCGTTCTCGACCGTGCCACCCTCCAGGACGAAGCCGGGCCCGATCGTCAGCGGCATGTTCAGGCCGAGTCCTACCGCGGCCATGGCGAAGCCGCCCAGCAGCCAGAGCCCGAGACCCGGACCGGCCAGGCGTTGTGTGAGCCAGGCAAGTTGCGGATCGGCGCGCGTACGCAGGCGGTTCGCGCCCTGGATGGCCGCCTGGGCAGCACCGGCAATGCAGGCGCCGAGCACTGCGCCCGCCGCGACGTCGGCCGGAAAGTGCACACCGATGTAGATGCGCGCCCAGCCCGTCGCGATCGCCATGGAAAGCACGGCAAGACCGATCGTGCGCAGCCGCAAGTCGGCGGTGAGCATGAAGGCGACGGTGAACATCACCGATGCGTGTGTGCTGGGCAGGCCCGCGCGTGCCCCGTGCGAGATGTGCTCCGGGCTGAGCCCCAGCATGAACGGGCGTGGCGCGCCGATGGCGCTGGCCAGTTCGCGCGACACCATGGACGCGAACGCCGCGACGACGAGCACCAGCGCGATGTGGGAACGTACGGCCGGCTGCATGAACACCGCCACCAGGATGAGTGCGGCGCACAGCCAGGTCGAGCCTTCCGCCAGCAACGATGCCACGCGCAGCAGCCCGCTGTCGGGCTGGTGGCCGCCGGCAATGAGCGCGAAGAGCTTCAGGTTCCAGGTATTCATGGGTGCGGTGATTCTCGCTGCCGACCATGGACGGCAGATGAATGCCGTGTGACGCCGCGCGGGACACTCGCGCGCGGGGTGCGATGGACGTACAGTGACGTCATGATTGCCCACGAATTCAATATTCCCGCCGAACGCCTGCCCGCGCTGCTGTGCGCGATGCCCAAGGCTGAACTCCACATGCATATCGAGGGCTCGCTTGAGCCTGAGCTGATTTTTGCGCTCGCACAGCGCAACGGCGTCGCGCTGCCCTACGCCGACGTGGAGGCGCTGCGCCGTGCCTATGCCTTCACCAACCTGCAGAGCTTCCTCGACATCTACTATGCCGGCGCCAGCGTGCTGCTCAAGGAGCAGGATTTCTATGACATGGCCTGGGCCTACCTCGAACGCGCAGCCGCCGACAACGTGGTGCGCACCGAGATGTTCTTCGACCCGCAGACCCACACTGCGCGGGGCGTGGACATCCAGGTGGTCATCGAGGGCCTGCACCGCGCCTGTGTCGACGCCGAGGCGAAGCTGGGCGTGAGCGCCGCGCTGATCCTCTGTTTCCTGCGCCATCTGAGCGAGGAAGAGGCCTTCGAGACGCTCGAGCAGGCGCTGCCTTATGCGACCAAGTTCATCGGCGTGGGCCTCGATTCGAGCGAAGTCGGCCATCCGCCGGAGAAGTTCGCGAAGGTGTTCGCGCGCTGCCGTGAACTCGGGCTGCATCTCGTGGCGCATGCCGGTGAGGAGGGCCCGCCGGCCTATGTGTGGAGCGCGCTCGATGTCCTCAAGGTGGAGCGCGTCGACCATGGCGTGCAGAGCGCAAAGGATCCAGTCCTGATGGCGCGTCTGGCCAAGGACCGCATCCCGCTGACCGTTTGCCCACTGTCGAACCTCAAGCTCTGCGTGTTCCCCGACCTGAAACAGCACAACTTGAAGACGCTGCTTGATGCCGGGCTGGTCGCCACGGTCAACTCCGACGATCCGGCTTACTTCGGCGGCTACATGAACGAGAACTTTCTGCAGACCTTCGCTGCCACCGGTCTGACGGCGCAGCACGCTTGGCAGCTTGCAGCCAACAGCTTCGAGGGCAGCTTCATCGACGATGCCGCCAAGGCGCGCTACATCGATCGGCTCAACGAGACCTTCGCGCGTTTCGCCGGCTGAGCACGACGCGGCCGGCTGTACCCTGACATGCAAGGAGCCTGTTCGGATCCTTCTAAGATGCCAGCGTATATTCGCTTGCCTTCGGAGACCCCCTTGCCCCCTACTGCCCCGCAGCGTTCCCGGCCGGTCGGCGTCTGCGCCACCAAGACGCAGGCACCGACGGACGGCCCCAGTGTGGGGCGCAATCCCCGCAACCTGTATGCGCAGGCGCACGAGGCCATCGAAGAGCGCTTGGTGACCTGCCAGCTGCAGCCCGGTCGTTATCTGGCGATGCAGGAGTTGCAGGAACTCGTGCAGTTGGGGCGTACTCCTGTTCACCAGGCGGTCACGCGGCTGGCCGGGGACACGCTGCTGCGGGTGCATCCGCGCCGTGGCTTGCAGGTCGCGCCGATCGACCTGGCGCGCGAGCGCATCCTGCTGCGGCTGCGGCGCGACATGGAGCGCTTCGTGATCCGGCTGGCAGCCGAGAAGTCGAGTTCGTCGCATCGCAACCAGATGCTCCATCTCAAGCGCCATCTGCGCGAGAACCAGGCAGAGATGACGATCGATGCCTTCAACGTGATCGACCGTCGCCTGGACCGCCTGTTCCTGGCCGCGGCAGGCGAGCCGTTCGTCGAGAACACCTTGCGCCCACTGCACACCATCTTCCGCCGGACCGGATGGCTGTACCACAGCAAGGTGTCGCCCGGCGACGGACTGTCGAAGACCATCGACGTCCACCTGGCCTTGCTCGACGCGGTCGCCAACTGCCATGCCGAGCAGGCCATCGAGGCTTCCGACGCGCTCATCGGCTTCGTCGATGGCATGTTCGATGTGCTGGAGCGCGACATCGATCCCGTGCTGCTCGACTGCAGCATGAGCGATTTCGACAACCTCTGAGCCCGATGCTGCGCGGTCGGCGCCTCGGGCGTTCCGGCGCGCCTGAAGCGAGCTGACACACGAATTCGCATCTGATATTTCAGTTGTTGATATCTGCTCCTGCCAAGCGCTGAGCGTAGCGATCGATTGCGGAAAGTGAGTATCGTGCTGTGGTAAACCCTATCGATACTTGTGAAATATCACGACATACTACGTTCGACACCCGGGCGTTGCGGACTGCGCTGACGCTCTGCCTCAGTCATGCGAAAGCCGCCCTTTCGGGCCACGTCGAGGCATTCAACAACAAGCAGGAGACAAGCCCATGCACACCCTCAGCATCCCATCCCGTCGCCGCGCCCTGTTCGGGGCTGTCGCTGTCGCCGCGATGGTCGCGGGCCGCCCCGAGGTGGCCCTGGCACAACCCAGGGAAACACTCACCTTCGCGGCGGTCACCTTCAGCGAGGCTGGCCGGGGAGAGCGCCTCAAGGCCTGGGTCGAGAAATTCAACAAGAGCCAGGCGACCGTGGAGATCCAGCCGATCGCCATTCCCTTCGGCAGCTTCGCCAAGACGGTCTTCACGCAGATGGGCGGCGGTGCAGGGCCTGACCTCGTGCGCATGGACGGCATCGACTACTACGCCGCCGTGCAGAGCAAGAGCGTGCTCCCGCTGGACGACCTGCTCAAGGGAGGCGGCTACAGGTTCACGGCGCCCGACAAGTACATGTTCATCGACGGCAAGCGCTACGGCGTGCCTTTCGAGCTCAGCAACTACGTGATGCTGTACAACCCGGCGCTGCTCAAGGGCGGCAAGCCGCCGGCGAACTTTGACGAGTTCCTCGCCGCCACCAAGGCCGCGACGGGCAACGGCATCTATGGCTACGCGTACCGCGCCACCATGGCCGAAGGCAACGGCTTCTGGCAGGACGTGTGCAACTTCGTCTACGGTTTTGGAGGCCGGTGGAGCGATGCGCAAGGCAACCTCACACTGAACGACCCCAAGGTCGTCGAAGGTGTGACCGCCTACAAGAAGGTCTACGACGCGGGCGTGATTCCCAAGGGCGCGGACGCCTCGACGTACCGCCGCATGTTCTGGGAACGCAAGGTGGCCATCGAGATCGACAACGGCGGCGTGGCAGGCATCTTCAGCCAGCAGGCGCCGGAACTGGCGTTCGAGGCGGCACCGTCTCCTTTCCCGACGCGCGCCCAGGGCATGGTCCTGACCGCGCTCACGATCAACAGCAACACGAAGCACAAGGCCGCCGCCGAGGCCTTCATCAAGTGGACACTGCAGCCCGAGAACCAGAAGGACCTGCAGGAATTGCTGGGCGCCAGCAATGTGGCCACGGTGATCGAGCGCAGCCCGGAGCTGGTGGCCAAGCGGCCCTGGCTGAAGGTCTACGACGACCAGTCCGCCCATAGCGTGCCGCAGCTGGTGCAGGGCCTGGAGGTCAAGACGCCGGAGATCCAGCAGATCGTGCTGGAGCAGGTGCTCAAGGTCCTGCAGGGCGGCGTCGACCCGAAGAAGGCGATGGACGACGCGCAGCGCCTGGTGTCGTCGCGCGTGCTGCGCAAGTAAGCCGTCCACCGGAGACCTCCCCGATGCATGCTGCTTCATCGTCGGCAGGCGCCGCGTCGCCGCCCAAGACCGGTCGCGACTGGACGCCCTACTGGTTTGCGGCGCCCGTGGCCATCTACCTGCTGCTGTTCCAGGGCTATCCCCTGGTCCAGGAGCTCTACCTGAGCTTCACGTCGACCTCGTTGCTGTCGCCGGGGCAGCACACCTATGTCGGCTTGCAGAACTACACGGACCTGGTGACGCAGGAGGAGTTCCGCCATGTCTTCCTGATCACTGCCGTCTACACGGTTGTCTGCGTGGTGGCGGCCATCGGCATGGGCCTGGGTGCAGCGTTGCTGCTCGATGCGCCATTCCGCGGACGCGGTCTCGCGCGGGCGCTGGTGACGATTCCCTGGGCCGCGCCACCGGTGGCCGTCGCGCTGACCTTCATCTGGATCTACAACGGGCAGTACGGCATCTTCAATCACCTGCTCGGTGCGCTGGGCGTCGCGGCCGGGTTCGAGAGCTGGCTCGACAGCCCGATGCTGGCCTTGCCCGCCGTCTTGCTGACGACCATCTGGCAGATCTTCCCGTTCGCCTCGGTCGTCATCCTGGCCGCCCTGCAAGGGGTGTCCTCCGAGCTGCGCGAGGCCGCAGTCATCGATGGTGCGGATCGGCTGAGCGTGTTTCGCGCCGTGGTCTGGCCGACCATCCAACCGTCCGTGGCGTTGCTGGCGTTGTTCCTGACCATCTGGTCGCTGCGCCGTTTCGACCTGATCTGGCTCATGACGCAGGGCGGCCCGATCGGCTCGACCAACACCATGGTGATCGAGTTGTACCGCCGTGCCTTCGTCTACCGCGACCTGGGGCAGGGCGCTGCGGTCGGCATGGTCGGCCTGTCGATCGCACTGGTCATCACGGTCGTCTACTTCCGCTACACGCAGCGCGCCGAGCGCGCCAAGGGGCAGCGATGAGCCGAGCCCTGTCCTGGCGCCACGCGCTGCGCATCGCCCTGGTGCTGGCCGTGCTTGGTGTCGCGGTCTTCCCGATCTACTGGATGCTGGTCACGTCGCTGACGGCCTCGCCCGAACTGTTCGCGGCCACGCCTCGCCTGCTGCCGGACCTGTCGCAATGGGCGGTGTATACGCATGCCTTCAGCGCCACCGCCGTCGCGTCCTGGCTGAGGAACAGTGCGATCGTCGCCTTCGGCACGGCAGCGCTCAGCATCGCACTGGCCATCCTGCCGGCCTATGTGCTGTCGCGCTATCGCATGCGGGCGGTGGCCGTTCTCGGCGTGGCGCTGTTCGTCACGCAGATGCTGCCCGAGGCCATGTTGGTAGTGCCGCTCTATGCGATCTTCGGCCAGCTGGGCCTGCTCAACAGCCTGACCGGGCTGATCCTGGCCAACACCGCGTTCACGGTGCCGGTGATCACCCTGATCCTCAAGGGCGCGGTCGATGGCGTGCCGATCGACATCGAGGAGGCCGCCAGCATCGATGGCTGCTCGCGCCTGGGCATCGTGCTGACCGTGGTGCTGCCGCTGGTGGCGCCGAGCCTCGCTGCCGCGGCCGTGATCGCGTTCTTCCACGGCTGGAACGAGTACGTGTTCGCGCAGACGCTGATCAGCGACCAGGGCCTGCAGACCGCGTCGGTCGGCCTGGCCGGCTTCGTCGGCGAGCTGAGCACGCCCATGCACACCGTGATGGCCATCGGGCTGATGTACACGCTGCCCGCCGTCGTCTTCTATCTCTTCGTGCAGCGCTACGTCGTCTCCGGCATGACCGCTGGCAGCGTCAAGGGCTGACCCTTTCCGGACATCCACCATGGCATCCATCTCCCTCAAGGGCGTCACCAAGATCTTCGGCGGCAAGAAGGCCGCCAACCAGATCACGTTCGACGTTGCCGACCGCGAATTTCTCGTGCTGCTCGGGCCGTCGGGTTGCGGCAAGTCGACGCTGCTGCGCATGTTGGCAGGCCTGGAACAGGTCACCAGCGGCGAGATCCATGTCGGCGAGCGCCGCGTCGATGCCTTGCCGCCCAGTGCCCGCGACATGGCCTTCGTGTTCCAGTCGTATGCGCTGTACCCGCACATGACGGTCAAGCGCAACATCACCTTCCCGCTGATCATGCGCAAGCACCGGTGGTGGTTCCATCTGCCACTCATCGGCGGCTTCGCGAAGCGGCGCATCGAACGGACACCGGCAGTGCGCAGCCTGGTGGAGCGCACCGCCAAGACACTGGCGCTGACCGACATGCTCGAGCAGTACCCGCGCACGCTGTCGGGCGGGCAGCGCCAGCGCGTGGCGCTGGGACGGGCGATGGTGCGCCAGCCCGATGTGTTCCTGATGGACGAGCCACTGTCCAACCTCGACGCCAAGCTGCGCACCTCGATGCGCGCAGAAATCATCAAGCTGCACCGCGAGGTCGGTGGCACCTTCGTCTACGTGACGCACGACCAGATCGAGGCCATGACCATGGGCACGCGCATCGCGCTGATGCGTGACGGCGAGGTGCAGCAGTTCGGCACGCCGCGCGAGATCTACACCGACCCGGCCAACACCTTCGTGGCCCGCTTCATCGGCACGCCGCCCATGAACCTGATCGAGGCGCGCATCGATCCACAGCGGGGACTCGTCGTCGGCGATGCCGTGCTGCCATTGCCGGCACATCTGGGCGCGTTGGGGCACCATGCACGCGATGTGCTGCTGGGCGTCCGTCCGCAGGCGCTGACCCTGGGCGGCGGCGCGCTGGCGGGCCAGGTCGTGCTGGTCGAACACGTCGGCGCCGAATCCATCGTGAGCATCAAGCTCGACCATGCCAACACCGCCCACAGCGACGAGGGTGCGAGTGGCGACGACGTGATGGTCGTGGTGCAGGGCTACAGCGACCTGCGGGCCGGCCAGCCCGTGACCCTGTCCCTCGATCTCGGCGAGGCCGTGCTGTTCGGGCGTGACGGCAAGCGCATCCGCGTGCCGTCGCCCGTGCGGTCGCAGTTGCAGCCGGCCTGATCGTCGAAATCTTCCATCACCGTTCGCTGACTGGAACAGCCCCATGAAAACCGCCAAGATCGTCTTCCACGGCGAGAACGCCGCCAATTTCCGCCAGGGCTTCGAGGCCCTGGTCGACCCCCGGCACCAGATCGTCGACCTGAGCGACACGCTGGCCGGCGCCGGTGAGCGCGAACACTACGAGAGCGCCGACGTCATCGTCGGCATCAAGCTCAACCGCGAGATGCCGGTACCGCGACGAGCGAGCCTGTTCCATGCGCCTTCTGCGGGCACGGATGCGATCGACACCGCGCTGCTGCCGCCCGGCGCCGTGCTGTGCAATTGCTTCGGGCACGAGCACGCCATCGCCGAATACGTGATGGCCGCCTTGCTGCAACGTCATGTCCCGCTGGCGCAGGCCGATGCCGATCTGCGCCAGCAGCGCTGGACCTACTGGGCCGGCCGGCCGACGGCATTGCGCAGCGAGTTGGGCGCCCAGACGATGGGTCTGCTCGGCTTCGGCCACATCTCCCAGGCCATCCTGGCGCGCGCCAAGGCCTTCGGCATGCGTGTCACCGTCGCCAACCGCAGTCCTGTGCAGGACGCGCGCGTGGACCGGAGCTTCACCCTCGACCAGCTGCCGGCCTTCATGGCGTCGGCCGATGCCATCGTGGTTTCGCTGCCCCTGACGGCGCAGACGACGGGCATCGTCGGTGCCGAGGCCCTGGCCGCCATGCGGCCCGATGCCGTGATCCTCAACGTCGGGCGCGGTCCGGTGATCGACGAGCAGGCGCTGTACGACGCCCTGGCCCAGCGCCGTATCGGCGGTGCCGTCATCGACACCTGGTACCGCTATCCGACGCCCGAGCAGGCCGAGTGCGCGCCGTCGCAGCTGGATTTCGAGTCGCTGCCGAATCTGCTCATGACGCCGCACATGTCGGGCTGGACGGCCGGCACGGTGCGTCGGCGCCAGGAGACCATGGCCGACAACATCCAGCGCTGGATCGAGGGCCGGCCATTGGCCAACGTGCTGTGGCCCACGTCGCGGTAGTGCGCGTCGTCGCTGCGCTTCCACCCCATTTCAAGGAGTACATGACATGAGCGAACGCTATCTCGCGCTGGTGCTGCACGCGCCCGCCGATCTGCGGCTGGACGAAAGAGAAATCGGCGACATCGGCCCCGGCCAGGTGCTGGTGCGTGTCGGCATGGGCGGCATCTGCGGCTCTGACCTGCACTACTTCCACCAGGGCGGTTTCGGCGCCATCCGCATCAAGGAGCCGATGGCACTCGGGCACGAGGTTGCCGGCACGGTGGCGGCCGTGGCGCCCGATGTGACCTCGGTGCAGGTGGGTGACCGCGTGGCCGTCAACCCCAGCCTGCCTTGCGGGCATTGCCGCTACTGCCTCGAGGGCTTGCCCAACCAGTGCATGGACATGCGCTACTTCGGCAGCGCGATGCGCACCCCGCACATCCAGGGGGCGTTCCGCAACCGGCTGGTCTGCGAGGCGGTGCAGTGCGTCAAGGTCGCGCCCGGCATCTCGATGTCGCTGGCGTCGCTCGCCGAGCCCTTCTCGGTCGGGCTGCATGCCGTGTCGCGTGCCGGCTCCCTTCTCGGCAAGCGGGTGCTGGTGTCGGGCTGCGGCCCGATCGGCGCGATGGTGGTGGCGGCCGCACGCCTGCACGGCGCGGCCGAGATCATCGCCACCGATGTGGTCGACGAGCCGCTCGTGGTGGTGAAGGCCCTGGGCGCCGACACGACGATCAACGTCGCAGCGGACCCGGACTGGGTTCAGCGCTATGCGGCGGACAAGGGCCAGATCGACGTGATGATCGAATGCTCCGGCAACGAGCGCGCACTGCGCAACGGCCTGGAGACCCTGCGCCCGCGCGGCGTGGTGGTGCAACTGGGCCTGGGTGGCGACGTCAGCGTGCCGCAGAACGTGATCGTCGCGAAAGAGCTGCTCATGATGGGCTCCTTCCGCTTCCACGCCGAGTTCGCGCTCGCGGTCCAGCTCATCAACGACGGGCGCGTCGATCTGTCGCCTGTCATCACCCGTTCGTTCGGGATGCACCAGGCGGTCGAGGCCTTCGAGCTCGCCAGCGACCGCAAGCGGGCGATGAAGGTGCTGATCGACTTCGGCATCGAAGCCTGAATTCCCGAAGGAGAACCCCATGTCCACACTGTTCGATCTGACCGGGCGCACCGCGCTCATCACCGGGTCCGCCCGCGGCCTGGGCTACGCCTTCGCGCTCGGCCTGGCCGAGGCGGGCGCCAAGGTCGTCATCAACGCACGCAATGTCGAGCAGGTCGCGCAGGCCGTCGACCAGCTGCGCGCCCAGGGCCATGATGCACGCGGCCTGCCGTTCGACGTCACCGACGAGGCGGCCGTCGCCGCCGCGTTCGCGGCGCTGGACGCGCAGGGCGTCGAGATCGACATCCTGATCAACAACGCCGGCATCCAGCACCGCGCGCCCATGGTCGAACTGGCGCTGGCGGATTGGCAGCGCGTGATCGACACCAACCTCACGAGCGCCTTCATCGTCGGCAAGGAGGCCGCCAAACGCATGATCGCGCGCGGTCGCGGCGGCAAGGTCATCAACATCGGTTCGCTGACCAGTGAAGCCGCGCGCGCCACGGTGGCGCCTTACACGGCGGCCAAGGGCGGCATCAAGATGCTCTCGCGTGCAATGGCAGCCGAGTGGGCGCAATTCGGCATCCAGGTCAACACGATCGGGCCGGGCTACATCCAGACCGACATGAACACCGCCCTCATCAACAACCCGACGTTCGACGCGTGGGTGAAGGCGAGCAATCCGACCCAGCGCTGGGGCAAGCCGGAGGAGCTGATGGGGACGGCCGTCTTCCTGTCGTCGCGTGCCTCCGACTACGTCAACGGCCAGATCATCTATGTCGACGGGGGCTGGCTGTCGGTGCTCTAGCCGCCGCGCCCTTGTCCTTCTTCCTTTCGATCCGATCCACCGCCATGACCACCTGCCCATTGCCATGACCTCCAGACGCCTCTTCCTAGCGACGGCCCTTCTTTCCGGTGCCGCCATGTCCCCCTTCGCCCTGGCCGCAGACTTTCCGAGCAAGCCGATCGAGCTCATCGTGCCGTCATCACCAGGAGGCGGCACGGACATCATGGCGAGGCGTTTCGCCGACCTCGCCCGCAAGTACAGCACGCAGAGCTTCATCGTGACGAACAAGCCGGGTGCAAGCGGCGGCATCGCGATGACCGAGGTGCAGCGCGCCGCGCCGGACGGCTACAAGGTGGGTGTGCTGATCTCCGAGCTGGCCATCATTCCGCATCTGGGCATGACCAAGGTCACGACGCGCGACTTCATTCCGTTGGCCCGGCTCAACGGCGATCCGGGCCTGGTCGCCGTGCGCGCGGATTCGCCGCTCAAGTCGATCGAAGAGCTGCTGGCCCTGGCACGCAAGCAGCCGGGCGAGTTCTCGGTGGGGAACGCGGGCACCGGCACGATCTGGCATCTGGCCGCTGTCGCGCTCGAGGACAAGACGGGGGTGCGTTTCAATCATGTGCCGCACCAGGGCGCCGCACCCAGCGTCATGGCGCTCGCAGGCGGGCACGTTCAGGCCATCGTGGTCAGCCCGGCGGAAATCGGCTCGTTCGTGCAGGCAGGAAAGATCCGTGTGCTGGCGTCCATGGCGGACCGTCGCCTGCCGGCGCCGTATGCCGAGGTCCAGACACTCAAGGAAAAGGGGATCGACCTCGTGGTCGGAACCTGGCGCGGCCTGGGCGTTCCGTTGAACACGCCGCCCGCCGTGGTCAGCTACCTGCGCGACGTGGCGGCCAAGACTGCCGCCGATCCGGAGTTCCCGGCGGCGCTGCTGGCGGCCAACCTGCAACCGGCCTACCTGCCGGGCGAAGAGTTCCAGACCTTCATGGACAGCCAGTCCGCCTACTTCAAGCAGCTCCTGGGCCGACTCAACCTCCAGAAGTAGACCGTTCGTTCTTCACCGATTCATTGCAGCGACCCGCATCCCCATGGCCATCCTCATCACCGACGTCAAAGTCATCCTCACCGCCCCCGAAGGCATCAATCTGCTGGTGGTCAAGGTCGAAACCAACCAGCCTGGCCTCACAGGCCTGGGCTGCGCCACCTTCGCGTACCGCCATCTCGCGGTCAAGTGCGTGATCGAGGAATACCTGCGGCCCTTGCTGATCGGCCGTGACGCCGAGGCCATCGAGGAGCTGTGGCAGCTGATGCACCAGAACGCCTACTGGCGCAACGGCCCGATCGAGAACAACGCGCTCTCGGGCATCGACATGGCCTTGTGGGACATCAAGGGCAAGCTGGCCAACATGCCGCTGTACCAGCTGTTCGGCGGCAAGTGCCGTGAAGGCGTGCCCATCTACCGGCATGCGGACGGCAGGGACCTGGCGGAACTCTGCGACAACATCCAGAAGTACCGCGAACAGGGCATTACGCACATCCGCTGCCAGAACGGCGGCTACGGTGGTGCGGGCTACGGCGCCGCGCCGTCGGGCACGCCCCGCGGCGCACCCGACGGCATCTACCTGGACAGCCGCAAGTACATGCGCGAGACGCTCCGGATGTTCGACGAGTTGCGCAGCCGCGTGGGCTTCGACGTGGAGCTGTGCCATGACGTCCATGAACGCCTGAAGCCAGTCGATGCCATCCGGTTCGCTTGCGCGCTCGAACCCTACGAGCTGTTCTTCCTGGAAGATGCGATCCCGCTGGAGGAGGGCGAGTGGCTGCGGCAGTTGCGCGCCAAGACCACCACGCCGCTGGCGCAGGGGGAGCTGTTCAACCATCCCTTCGAATGGCGCTCCCTCATTGCCGAACGCCTGATCGACTACATCCGTGTGCACCTGAGCCAGGTCGGCGGCATCACGCCGGGGCGCAAGCTGCAACTCTTCGCCGAGCAATACGGCGTGCGCACCGCTTGGCACGGCCCGGGCGACATGTCACCCCTGGCCCATGCCGCCAACATCCACATCGATCTGGCTGCGCGCAATTTCGGCGTGCAGGAATGGTCGGGCACGGAGCCGCCCAACTTCGTGATCCAGGATCTCAAGGGTCCCAAGGAAGCACTGCTCGATGTGTTTCCTGGCCTGCCTGAATTCCGGCAGGGCTACGTCTATGCGAACGACAAGCCTGGCTTGGGCGTCGATCTCGACGAGGCAGAGGCGGCCAAGTACCCCTGCGAAAGCGGCGTCACGACCTGGACGCAGACCCGGTTGATGGACGGCACGCTGCAGACCCCTTGACTGGGGGCGCAATGAACGACTCTCGGCGCCAGGCCAGGCAGTGCCAAGGCTTTTCAGGAACGCGGCGGCCAGCGACTCGGGTCAGAAGTCCAGCTTCGCGCTCAGGCTGAAGGTGCGCGGGTCGCCGGCCTTGATGTAGTTTTCGTACTGGTATTCCCAGTACTTGCGGTTGGCCACGTTGTTCACCGCAAAGCGGAAGGTGGTGTCGTAGCCGCCCAGGCGCGTGACGTAGCTCGCGCCCACGTTGGCCACGGCATAGCCCGGTACCTTGAGCTGGTTCGACGCATTCAGCATCGTGCTGCCGGTGTACTTCACATCGGCCGAGAGCTTGAGGCCGGGCAACTGTGCGACGTCGTACCCCAGGCTCGCAGTGGCCACCAGATGCGGTGCACCCGCCACGCGATTCCCCACGTAGGTACTGCCCTGTTCGTAGCTGCTGTCGAGCGCCATCAGGCTGGCGCCCAGGCGCCATTGCGAACCCAGGCGTGTCGATGCGGCCAGTTCCAGGCCCTGGTAGATCGACAGGCCGTCCTGCACCAGCACGTTGGCGCTGTTCGCATACTCCGCTCCGCGTTCGATGCGAAACAGCGCGGCCGTAGCACTCCAGCGTTCGCGCTCGGTCTTCACGCCCAGTTCGTACTGTTTGCTCTTGAGCGGATCGAGCACCGCGCCATAGTTGGCGTAGGTGATGCCCGCCGAACTGCCCGGCTCCAGCGATTCGACATAGCTGGCGTACAACGTGGTGTCCGGCGCAGGCTTGAACATCAACGCGAGCGTGGGCGTCCACACGCCGCTCTTCTTGTACTGCGAGCTGAGCACGCCACTGGCGGTATAGCCGTTCTGCTCGTAATCGGTGCTGCGCAGCCCTGCAAGCACCGACCAGTGGTCGGACAGCGCCACCGTGTCGCTGGCGAACACCGCGCGCTGCGTGATGTCGCTGGCACGGTAGACCGCGAAGTCGGTGTTGCTGAAATAGCTGTTCGTGTTCCGCGCGTAGATGTTGCCGCTGCCGATGGCCTGGTAGACGGAATTGCTGCTGTAGCGGTTGACCTGCTCTTGCCACGAGGCACCCAACACCAGCTGGTGGCCAATGGCGCCGGTGCGCAGCCGACCTTCGGCCGTGACCTGCCACTGGTCGAAGCGATGCCCTTCCTGCGAGTCGGACCGGTAGTCGGTGTAATTGCCGCTGGTGTCCAGCAGGTAGAGCACGCCTTCATTGCGGCTGCGCTCCGAGGTGCTGTGGCTGTAGCCGGCTGCCAGCGTCCAGTCGGGTGACAGCTTGTACTGCAGGCCCGTCGAAGCCATCTTCAGATCGGTCGTGATGTGCTGGCCGGCGCTCAGCAGATTCTGGTTGTCGCTGCTGATGACGCTGGGCAGGGTCGTGCCGGTATAGCTGCCGGTGTAGATCGAAGCGGCCTGCCCGGTCGACTTGCGCTTGTTGTAGAGCCCGTCGAAGGTCCAGGTCAGGTCGCGCGTCAGACGGGCATCGAGCGAGAGCGATACCGAGTCGCGCTGGGTGTGGCCGCCATTGAAGGTCTTGCCTTCCTCGTGCGTAGCATTCAGCCGGTAGCCAAAGCGGTCGTCGGTGCCGGCGCGGCCACCCAGGTCGACATGCTCGCTCCAGATGCCCTGCGTCTTGTAGCCGATCTCGATGCTGTGTACGGGCTGGTCGGTCGGCTTCTTGGTCACGTAGTTCACGATGCCGCCCGGTGTGCCGAAGCCGTACATGAAACCCGAAGCCCCCTTGAGCAGTTCGATGCGCTCCATGTGTTCGTAAGGCAGGGTGATCGCGTAGGCGAGGAAGGGCTTGCCGTCGAGGCGGTAGCCGTTCTGCCAATCGATCGGCAAGCCTCGGATGGTGATGTAGCTGGCCCAGGCGTTGTAGGCATCGCTGTTGTCCGATACCGACGCGTCGAGCGCGAACACGTCCCCCAGCTTGGAGACCTGGCGATCGGCCAGCTCCTCGTGGGTGACCACCGTGGTGGAAAAGGGCGTGTCCAGCTGGCTCGCGGTCCCGAGTGCGCCGTTGCCGATCTTCGTGCCGAGATGCTGGGGCGAAGCGCCAGGCGCGTCGGCCGTGACGGTCACGGCGGGCAGGGCGCCATCACCTGATGCGGTGTCCTGGGCGAACGTACCGCGGGAAAGGGCGCACAGCAGCAGTGCGGCATGTGCAACGCAATGGCGTCGTATCGTCGTCAAGTCGATCTCTCAAAGATTGAATGACAATGATTATCATTAATGATTTCGGAGAGAAATTGTCGAATCGCTGGCAGCTCGCGCCGCGCCGCTCGCAGCGCGCGCATCGTGTCCCGTGACCTGCAGTTGGTCGACCGCGGCGGGCAAAAATTATGATCACTTCTTCGTAGTCTCGAACCGCACCGAGTGGCAGGAGCTGATCGTCTATAGCTGGTACCAGAAGGCAGAGCCTGCTGGCCTGTTTTGATCCTTGTAGTTCTCTTGAAGGCAGAAATGGCCACCAGCCGTGAAAAAGTCGCCGCACGCCCAACGGCCGTTCTCATCGATTGGGGCTGGCATCACTTGAACCCGAGTACAAGTTGCCATTCTCAATTTGGACATCCTCAGAATGATGCGACGAATTCTTGTGGTGGGTGACGCGCCGGTCCCCGGTGGCGCTGTGCTGCCGTATGGCGGCCCCGAATCTACGATTCACGGCCATCGGGTTGCGCTAATCGGCGGACGGGCCTACTGCGAGGGCTGCAACAGCGTGGGCATCATTGCCAAGGCTGGTGGACAAGGGCGAACTCGGTTCTACGATGCCGAAGTCGCGTTGGAGGGCGATGTCGTCATCTGCCATTGCCCCGTGCCGCCGCCGCTGATGTCCACGTTGCAGACGACCTCTTACCACAACGACTTGAGAGGCGGCTTGGGAACGTTCGATCCAAGCTTCTCCGAACTCCCAGGTTGGTTTGCAGGGGATTCGGCGGCAGTGGCGGCGAGCAGCAAGATTGTTGACGACCTCGTGGAACACCCGCCCGAGGCAGAGCAGACGGAGAACATCTGCCCGAACATGACCAACAAGGAATTTTGCACGTTGGTACTCGACCTGCGTGCCGATGCGGTAAAGATGGTCGAGGGTCGTCTGAAGGAACTGGATCTTTGGGGCAAGCCTGAAAAGGCGCGAGTCAAGCAGTGGTTTGGAACAGACGACGAGACGACGAGACGACGAGACAGTATCTGCGGAGCGGACTTTCCAGGTGTCTGAAAGTACTCCATGGGCTTACCTGCGACAATTTCGTGCGCTATTCAGAGCAGTTGATGCGGAATGTCGGGTGCACGCCGTCAGGAAACAAAGGGAGTCTCATTGCTGAAGTCTGCAAGCCAGATATCAGAACGCACACCATCGGTATTGCTATCGGCTTCTGCGGTCTTCGCTCCAGGTCGGCGGAGGCCGACTCGCAGCTGCAGACATTAATCCACGAAGTCACACATTTTGATGACGTCTTTGGTTCAAATGATGATGTTTACACGATGTGGAAAAGTTTGTCGATATCCGACGATACGAAGAGAGCTCTAAAAAATGCTGACAGCATTGTGGGTTATATCGCGTACGGGGTCAGCTATGCGGGGTAGATTCCTGATCCCTCTTTTGATGGGAATTCAAGTCGCTGGTTCTGCTCACGCCTGCTCAAGATCGTTCTCAACGGATCTGGATTTTGCGGCGGGTTCCGCTGTTCTTGAAAAAGACGAAATCGTTAAATTGGTAGCATGGCTCGACAAGTGGAGGGCGGTTTTTTCGCGTTTCGAAAGTGTACTGGTCGACGGCATTGCTCCCGCAAATGCCGAAGACGCAAAGACGCTATCGAGGCTTCGTGCAGAGGCCACGACGCGTGCCGTTCGCCAATTGCTGGAGGGGGTGCCAATCAGTACGAGCTCACACCTGAATTGGCCCACATCCAAATTCAAGGGGGGAAATTATGTTGGGATTGACCTGATACCTTTCCAAGAGGATATGCCCGACTGCGGCAAGCCAATCAAGTAGGCCGTTCGATGGTTTGCCAGTTCGGTCTAGCGGAAACTCGTATTCGCCGTCGATGCAATCGCACCGGGACTACGCCGTCATTCAACTGAACCCAATGAACGTCCCTGACTGCAACCCAATCCCGATCCCTGAGAAATTGTCGACTCGAGGGAGAGCTCGCACCACCCCGCGGGACGCCGCCGCAGGGGCTTGACGCCGGTCAGCGACCGTCCACGGCCTGCAACGCCGACGGCGAACCGGCGAGCCCGAACTGATGCCAGGCGCGCCGCAACTGCGTGTCGGAACCAAAGCCCGAGAGTTCGGCCGCCCGCGTGACGTTGGCGCCCGATTGCAGTGCCAGTTGCGCTGCGGCCAGGCGCAATCGGCGCAGGTAGGTCAACGGTGCGACGCCGGCATGCGTCACGAACAGGCGCGTGAGATGTCGTGGCGAGGTGTGCGCCACGTCGGCCATGCGCGGTACGGTCCAGTCGGCCTGCGGCTGTTCGCTCACGGCGTCCTGCACGCGGTGCAGCGCCGCGTGCAGATGGTTGCGGTAAGCCAGAAAGGGCGACAGTTCAGGGTCGTTCGGTCCGCGCCGCAGTGCCACGACCATGGTCTGCGCCACCTGGGCGGCCAGCGCCTCGCCGCAGGTGTCGGCGATGCGATGCAGCATCAGGTCGATGCCAGTGGTCACGCCAGCGCTGCTGTAGACCGGCGCGTCAAGCACGAACACGCGGTTGGCTACGACCTCGCAGCGCGCTTCGACCCGCCGCAGTTCGTCGAGGTGGTGGTGGTGCGTGGTGGCGCGCCGTCCGGCCAGCACGCCTGCATGGGCGGCCAGCACGGCGCCGGCGCAGATCGTCACGAGCTCAAGGCGGTCGCGTTCGAAGCGTTGGGCGCGCAACCAGTGCAGCACGGCCTGGGCCTCAGGCCCTTCGACAGCGATGGTGCGCCCGGGCAGGCCGACGAGCACGATCCAGGCGGGGCCGTCCCAGCGTGCAGGCAGCGGTACCAGTCCCGAGAGTGTCACGCCCACCGAGCCCGCCGAGGTCGGCGTGGGCGAGGCGAACTCCAGCACGAAGCGTGGCGGGTGTCCCCGCGCCTGCAGTTGCTGGTTGGCGATGCGCAGCGCTTCGGCCGGTCCGGCCCAGTCCAGTACCAGGCTTTGAGGCAGCAGCACGAAGACCACGCGGATGGCCATAGCGCGCGCAGCGGTGTCGGTCGCGAGCGCGCCTGGGCTCAGGCGTTCTGCGTCCATGTGAAGTCCATCTGCCGTGCCGTGCGTTCGGCCAGCGTGCGCCCGGCCAGTCGTTCGACGATGTGCAGGCTCATGTCGATGCCGGCGCTGATTCCAGCGGAACTCAGCACGCGCCCGTTGTCGACCCAGCGCACGCCTTCGACCACCTGCAACGCCGGAAAGCCCGCGCGCAGGTCGGCCACGTCTTCCCAGTGGGTGGTCACGCGGTCCGAGGTCAGTAGGCCGCTGGCGGCCAGCAGAAAGGCGCCGGTGCACACCGAGGCGGTGATGCGCGCTGACGCTGCCTGGCTGGCAATCCAGCCGAGCGTGTCGGGGCTCGCCAACGGTGCGTCGACCACGCCACCAGGCACGATGAGCACGTCGGCCCGGGGCGCCTCGTCGAGCGCATGGTCTGCAAGCAGGCGCAGACCGGCGCGGGCCTGCACCGGATGCAGGGCATGCGGCCGTTGCGCCGCCGAGGTGACGTCGAACAGCGCGGGTGCTGCGGGATGCAGCCGCTGATGCATGCGCGTGGCTGTCGTGAAAACCTCGAACGGGCCTGCGAAATCGAGCGCCTCGACACCATCGAAAGCCAAGATGACGACGCGCCAGGGCGCCGTGCGCGGGGCGTCTGCGGTCATGCGGGCCGCCCGGCGAGGGTCGAGGGCATCGCCCGTTCGAGTGCCTGGGCGGCGCTGCAGACCTGGGCAAAACGGTCCTGCAGCACGGTGGCTGTGCGCATCTGGATGTCGGCGGCGCCCAGCGTGGCACCGTCGGGTTGGACCATGTCGAAGGTCAGCGTCGCGTCGAGTGCGAAGTCGACCTTCCAGCCCAGATCGGACGCATGGCGCGTGGTGGTCTCGCAGCATTGTTCGGTGCGGATGCCGCTCACGATCAGTCGGCCGATGCCCTGCTGGGTGAGCCAGACGTCCAGCCCGGTGTTCACCAGCGCACTGTGGCGGTGCTTGTGGAAGGTGGCTGCCGCCTCGAAATCCACCAGTCCGCGGATCGGTCTGACATGGCCTGATTCGATGGCGAACGGGTTCGACGCGAGTGCCGGGCCGTCAACGTGGAAGACCCGCACGATCGGCACGCCGCCGGCCGCACAGCCTTCGATGAGGGTGTTCTGTGCGGCGAGATAAGGGGCCATGTCGCGGTCGGTGGAATATGGGCGATGCCGGAAGGATTCCTGGGCGTCGATCACAATCAGACAGGTTTGGATGGACATCGAAGTGGCCGGAAGTGGATGATGCGCCAATTGTCCAGCCGGTGCTGCCCAAGGTCCGTCACGATTGAGGACCTGAATCGATCACTTTCAGACCAGCCGCGCGGCCTGGAGCTCTTTCTTCAGATAGGCGTAGAACAGCGGCGCCGCGACCAGTCCCGCGGGGCCGAACACCGCTTCTGCCACGAACATCACGGCCAGCAGTTCCCAGACCGCCATCCGCGTGCGGCTGCCGACCACCTTCGCGTTGATCAGGTATTCCGCCTTGTGGATCAGGATCAGGAAGCCCAGGCAGGCGAGTGCCGCCACCGGCGACACCGACAGCCCGACCATCGTGATCACCGCATTGCACAGCAGGTTGCCGACGATGGGCACCAGGCCCGCGACGAAGGTGAGGGTGATGAGGGCGGGCGTGTAGGGCAGGCCCAAGTCCCAGATCGGCAGCAGAACCAGCAGGAACACTGCGGTCAGCACGGCGTTGAAGGCCGCGATCCAGAACTGCGCCGCCACGATCTGGCTGAAGGCGTCCCCGAAGAGTCGGATGCGTTGTTTGAGCTGCTCTGCCAAGGGTCCGCCCGTGTTCGCGGTCACGCTGGCGCCGGCCAGTGCGCCGACCAGCAATCCGACGTAGGCAAACAGCAAGGCGCCCAGCCAGGCCCGGCCGGTGAGGGCCAGCATGCCGGCCTGGCCACGCAGGTAGTTGGCGACGAGCCGCTGCACATCCGCCACGCCCTCGGGCAGGTACACCGCGATGTCCGGCGGCAGTTTCAGGCGCAACTCGAGCACCGTGCGCGCGATGTAGTCCAGCAGCTCCTTGTATTGCCCTGGTGCGTTCAGTACGAATTCGCGCGCCTCGGAGAACGCCAGCGCCATGGCCACGATCGGTGCCAGCATCACCAAAGTGGCCGCCACCACCCGCAGCAGGGCGGGCGGCTGGGCGCCGCGAGGCGACAACGACGGGCGGCGCCGCGCTTTCAGCAGCAACTGCGCCAGCCACCGGGTGGCGAGGAAGCCGATGCAGACGCACAGCAGGCCGGGCAGCAGCCCGTGCAGCATGACGAGCAGCAGCGTGCCGGCGATCAGCAGGTAGCTGGCGGTCTTCAGGGCGAGCGGATGGGCAGCGATGGGGGCTCTCACGCGTGGCGGGGTTCAGCCGACGATCACGGCTGCGCCGGTGCCGCGCTCGGCGATGGCGCCGATCTCGAACACAGTCTCGCCCGAAGCGCGCAGCGTTGCGGAGCAGGCTGCAGCTTCGGCGGCGTCGATGACGACCACCATGCCGATGCCGTTGTTGAAGGTGCGGTTCATCTCGATGTCGTCAATGCCGGCCACCTTCTGCAGCCAGGCGAAGAGTTCGGTCTGCGGCCAGCTGCCCTTCTTCAGGTGGGCGGCGGTGCCTTCGGGCAGCACGCGCGGGATGTTCTCCAGCAGGCCGCCGCCGGTGATGTGGGCCAGCGCCTTGATCGGATGCTTGCCCAGCGCTTCAAGCACCGGCTTCACATAGAGGTGCGTGGGTTCCATCACGGCTTCACGGAAGGGCTTGCCGTCGAGCGTAGCGGGCAGGTCGGTGCCTGCGCGTTCGATCACCTTGCGCACCAGGCTGAAGCCGTTGGAGTGCACGCCTGCGGAGGCCAGGCCAAGCACCACGTCGCCCGGCTTGACATCCTGGCCCGTGAGGATCTTCGACTTTTCGACCGCGCCAACGGCAAAGCCCGCCAGGTCGTACTCGCCGGCCGGGTACATGCCGGGCATTTCGGCCGTCTCACCGCCGATCAGGGCGCAGCCCGAGAGTTCGCAGCCGCGCGCGATGCCGCCAACCACCGCCGCCGCCGTGTCCACGTCGAGCTTGCCGCAGGCGAAGTAATCGAGGAAGAAGAGCGGCTCGGCGCCCTGCACCAGCACGTCGTTCACACTCATGGCGACCAGGTCGATGCCGACCGTGTCGTGCATGTTCCATTCGAAGGCCAGCTTGAGCTTGGTACCCACGCCGTCCGTGCCGCTCACCAGCACCGGTTCCTTGTACTTCTTGGGTACCTCGAACAAGGCGCCGAAGCCGCCGATGCCGGCCAGCACACCTTCGCGCATGGTCTTTTTCGCGAGCGGCTTGATGCGGTCGACCAGCGCGTCGCCGGCGTCGATGTCGACGCCAGCGTCCTTGTAGCTGAGCGGGGTGGGCGGTGTGGAGTTCATGGCAGACAGGGCAGTGCGTACAGGGGAAGGGCAAGGCGCCGGCAGCCGAAGCGGCCGGACCGATAGAATTCCTCACGATTTTAAGGGCGCACGCGTGCCCTGGCCCATGAACCCTTCTTTCGCATTCCCTACGCCCTTGCGGTCCATCGCAGCGCCACGCCCGGCATGAAGCAGCTCGCGCTCGACATCGGCCTGGCCACCGGACCCACCCTCGACGGCTTCTTTGCCGGTCCCAACGAACCCACCCTGCGCCATCTGCGCCTGTGGGCTGGGGACGCGCACGTGCCGACACTGCATTCGCCCGTGCCCACCTATCTGTGGGGCGACAGCGGCAGCGGCAAGACCCACCTGCTCGAAGCCGTGGGCGGTGCGCTCAGCGCGCAGGGTGCCACGGTCGGCTGGTTGCATGCAGGGGTCATGGAGCCGCCCGAATTCGACGAGCGCTGGCTCGCCGTGCTGCTGGACGACGTTCACCTCTACACTGCGGTCCAGCAGCACGCGGCCTTCAACTGGTTCATCAACGCGCAGAGCCTGCAGCGTGGCGTGGTCGCCGCTGGCAAACTGCCACCGGCTGACCTGCCGCTGCGCGAAGACCTGCGCACCCGGCTCGGCTGGGGACACGTTTTTCACCTGCAGGTGCTCAGCGAGAGCGACCGCCGCGTGGTGCTGCGCCAGGCTGCCGATGCGCGGGGCCTGGTGCTGTCGGACGACGTGATCGACTACATGCTCCATCGTTTCAGCCGAGACCTCGGCAGTCTGATGGAATTGCTCAACCACCTCGACGACTACGCCCTGCGAACCCAGCGCGCGGTCACCATTCCGTTGATTCGCTCGATGTTCGAGAATGAATGAGGCGCTTGCGGCGCCGCCACCGAATCCCATGATCAAGAAATTCATCGACAAACTGCTCGGCAAATCGGCCGGCACCGCCAGTGGCGCGAAATCGCGCTTCGGCAAGCGCAGCGAGGTGCCCGCCAGTGTGCACGGCATCGATCCTGCCCTGGTCGACGAGCGCGCCAGAAACGTGGTGACCACGCTGCAGGACGCTGGCTACGAGGCCTACGTCGTCGGCGGTGCGGTGCGTGACCTGCTGCTGGGCCTGCGGCCCAAGGACTTCGACGTGGCGACCAACGCCACGCCGGAACAGGTCAAGAGCCTGTTCCGGCGCGCCTTCATCATCGGCCGGCGCTTTCGCATCGTGCACGTCGTGTACGGGCGTGGCCGCGAGCATGAGGTCATCGAGGTGTCGACCTTTCGCGCCTACATGGACAACGCGGCGGCCGAGCAGGTCAAGGGCAACGAGCGCACCAGCAAGGGCGAGCTCGCGGGCATGACGCATGCGGTGGATTCGAGTGGCCGCGTGCTGCGCGACAACGTGTGGGGCCCGCAGGAAGAAGACGCCGCGCGCCGCGACTTCACCGTCAACGCCATGTACTACGACCCGGCCAGCCAGATCGTGGTGGATTACCACAACGGCATCAAGGACGCCAAGAAGCTCGTGCTGCGGATGATCGGCGACCCTGTCACACGCTACCGCGAAGACCCGGTGCGCATCATCCGGGCCATCCGCTTTTCAGCCAAACTGGCCGCGCTGGGCTTCGAAATCGAACCCAAGACCGCCGCCCCGCTGATCGAGTCGTCGCGTCTGCTGGCCGACGTGCCGCAGAGCCGGTTGTTCGACGAAATGCTCAAGCTGCTGCAGACCGGTCATGCGATCGCGACCATCGCGCAACTGCGCAAGCTCGGCCTGTCCAAGGGCATCTACCCTTTGCTCGACGTGGTGGTCGAGCGTGCCGATCAGCCCTTCGTGAACGCCGCATTGGCCGACACCGATCGCCGCGTCGGCGAAGGCAAGCCCGTGGCGCCGAGCTTTCTGCTGGCCTGCGTGTTGTGGGCCGATGTGCGCGACGGCTGGGCCACTCGCATGGAAGGCCGTCACGGTCAGCGTGCACAACAGCCATTCCCCGCACTGCAGGATGCCATCGACGAGGTGTTCGATTCCCGCATCGGCGACGTGTCCGGCCGCGGAAAGCTCGCCGCGGACATGCGCGAGATCTGGATGATGCAGCCGCGCTTCGACAAGCGCACGGGTTCCACGCCCTACAGCCTGATCGATCAGGCGCGCTTTCGCGCGGCCTTCGACTTCATGCGTCTGCGCGCAGACGTCGGCGAGGTCAGCGAGGCGATCGCCGAATGGTGGCAGGAGTTCAGCACGGCCGACGACTTGCGTCGCCAGGACCTGCTCGACCAGGTGCGCGACGAACTCAAGATCCAGGCCCGAACCCGTGTCCGGTTGCGCGAGTCTGCACCCGCTGCAACGCGCGCACGGACCGACAAGGCGCCGCTGCCCCGTGCGCCCAGAGAAGACCGCGGAGAACGCGACGAACGCCCTGCGCAAGCGCAAGCGCAAGCACCGTTCGAGGACGCCGATGCGCAGGATGATGCCGCCCCAGCGGCTTTCATCGCCGACGGCGACGCCGCCACGGCACCGCGCAAGCGCCGCCGTCGCCGCAACAAGCCGCGCACCGAAGGTGGTGGCGGCGAAGGCGCGAGCGAAGCCTGATCCCTTTGGACGCATGACGCGGGCCTTTGTTGCCATCGGCGGCAATCTCGGCGACGCCCGGGACGCGGTGGTGCGCGCCATGGGCGCCATCGGCGCGCTCCCTGGCACCCACCTGTTGGCGCGCTCGTCGCTCTACCGCAGCGCGCCGGTCGATGCCGCTGGCCCCGACTTCATCAATGCGGTCGTTGCCGTCGAGACGACCCTGGCGCCGCTGGCGTTGCTGGCGGCCTTGCAAGGCCTGGAGCAGGATGCCGGCCGAGAGCGGCCGTACCGCAACGCGCCACGCACCCTCGACCTTGACCTGCTCGTGCATGGAGAGACGGTCATGGACACGCCGGTGCTCACCCTGCCGCACCCGCGCATGGCACAGCGTGCCTTTGTGCTGCAGCCCTTGGCAGAAATCGCACCCGAGCGCGTGGGTGCAGCAGCGCTCGCCCTCGTCGCCGATCAGGCCATCACCCGGCTCTGAGCGCCGCGTCAAGGGGCTGTTGGGCGCTGGCGACACACTGTGTCGGAGGCCGCTTACACTTCCGGCTGTCACGAATTCGTCATCACGGCGACACACGCATCGTTTAAGGAGCCAACGTCATGTTCGGCAAGCTGCTGCCCCGAGAGGGCAATTTTTTTGAGATGTTCAACCAGCATGCCGAACGCATCGTCGAGGCGGCGCGCGCATTCGAGCATCTGGTAGCCAACTACAACGACGTCCATCTGCGCGAGCAATACAACCGCGACGTGGACAACGCCGAACGTGCCGCCGACCGTGTCACGCACGACGTCAATCGGATGTTGCACAAGACCTTCATCACGCCGATCGACCGTGAGCAGATCCACAAGCTCATCAACACGATGGACGACGTGGCCGACCTGATCCAGGATTCGGCCGAGACCATGGCGCTCTACGACGTGCGCCACATGACCGACGAAATCAAGCGGCTCACCGCGCTCAGCGTGAAGTGTTGTGAGCGCGTGAAGGAAGCCGTCAAGTTCCTCGGCAAGATTGCCGAGCCGGCCGTGGCCGAGGCCACGCTCAAGACCTGCGAAGAAATCGACCGACTCGAATCCGATGCCGACCGCGTGATGCGCAGCGCCATGAGCAAGCTGTTCCGTGAAGAGCCTGACGTGCGCGAGGTGATCAAGCTCAAGGCGATCTACGAGTTGCTCGAGACCATCACCGACAAGTGCGAGGACGTCGCCAACGTCATCGAGGGCATCGTCCTCGAGAACTCCTGAGTCGCAGGCTCCCATGGCAACGGTTCAGGTGGCCCTGTGGGTCGTGGTACTGCTCGTGGTGCTGGCGATCCTGTTCGACTTCATGAACGGCTTTCACGACGCGGCGAACTCGATCGCGACCGTGGTGTCGACCGGCGTGCTCAAGCCGGGTCAGGCGGTGGTGTTCGCGGCGTTCTTCAATCTGATTGCGATTTTCGTGTTCCACCTGAGCGTGGCAGCCACGGTGGGCAAGGGCATCGTGCATCCGGGCATCGTCGATGTGCACGTCGTTTTCGGCGCGTTGATGGGTGCGATCAGCTGGAACCTCGTGACCTGGTACTACGGCATCCCGAGCAGTTCCTCGCATGCGCTCATAGGCGGCATCGTGGGCTCGGTGATCGCCAAGGCCGGTTCCGGCGCGCTGGTGGCTTCGGGCATCTGGAAGACGGTGGCGTTCATCTTCGTCTCGCCGCTGTTGGGCTTCCTGCTCGGCTCCTTCATGATGATCATCGTGGCCTGGGTCTGCCGGCGGGCCACGCCCTCGCGCATCGATGGCTGGTTCCGGCGGCTGCAGCTGGTGTCCGCGGGAGCCTACAGCCTGGGCCACGGTGGCAATGACGCGCAGAAGACCATCGGCATCATCTGGATGCTGCTGATGGCCACCGGCCACGCAAGCGCCGATGCGCCACCGACCTGGACCATCGTGAGCTGCTACACCGCCATTGCGCTGGGCACCATGTTCGGCGGCTGGCGCATCGTGAAGACGATGGGCCAGAAGATCACCAAGCTCAAGCCCGTGGGCGGTTTCTGCGCCGAGACGGGCGGTGCGTTGACGCTGTTCCTGGCAACCGCGCTGGGCATTCCGGTGTCGACCACGCACACCATCACCGGCGCCATCGTCGGCGTGGGCTCGGTGCAGCGCATGAGCGCGGTGCGTTGGGGCGTGGCCGGCACCATCGTCTGGGCCTGGATCTTCACCATCCCGGCGTCGGCCTTTGTGGCGGCCCTCGCCTACTGGGTCAGCCTGCAGATTTTCTAAACGCAGCTACTGCGAGATCTTCCGGCCTTCTTCGACCTGGTGCTCGAAGTAGCGCTGGAAGCTGAAGGCGATGCTGGCCATCAGCACCGTGCTGCCGATCAGCAGCGAGCACACCACCGCGCCGATGGTGAGCCAGCCCGTGCGGCCAGGCGCCGCGTCCTCTGCAGCACCGGCGTTGAAGCGGGCGTTCCATTTTTCCTGGCTCATGAGCCCGTAGAAGATGGCCGTCAGCGCGCAACCGGCAATGGTGAAGCCGACCAGCGGGATCAACAGCCAGCTCACACCATCGTCCAGGCCGATCAAGCGCGCGCGTTCGATGCCGTAGAGCCCCAGGGCCGTGGGGATCGGCAGCATCCAGCCGACCAGATCGCCCAGGCCATGCAGGTAGAAGCGATGCAGGCCCAGGGGGCCGCCCACAAAGGCCAGCCATGCGGCGATCGTCTTGTTCTTCATTCGGCTCTCAGTCTGTTACGGGTTCAGGCGAGGTCGTGCTGCCTTCGCCCAGTGTTTTTTCCATCAGCACCACGTCGCGCCACTGGCCGAACTTCCACCCGCAGTCCTTGATCACGCCGACCGGTGTGAAGCCCTGCGCGCGATGCACGCCAATCGAGCCGGCATTGGCCGAATCGCCGATGACCGCGATCAGCTTGCGCACGCCCACGTCCTGGGCGGCCTGCGACAGCGCTGCGAGCAATTGTGCGCCCAGGCCCTTGCCGCGTGCCTTCTCTGCCATGTAGATCGAGTCTTCGGCGGAAAAGCGATAGGCCGGACGGGGCTTGAACCAATTGCAATAGGCAAAGCCGAGCACTTCGCCGTCGACCTCGGCTACCAGATAGGGAAACTTCTTGGACAGCACGTCGGCGCGGCGCGCCGCCATGTCGGCCGCAGAGGGCGGCTCGGTCTCGAAGGTGCCGGTGCCGTGCAGCACGTGGTGGGCGTAGATGGCGGTGACGGCTGCGATGTCTTGGTCGCGGCTCGGGCGGATGGTTGTGGTCATGAAGAGACGCCGAATGGGCCTTCGGCAAAAGGTTCTGGGGAGCGATGAAGTGCAGCGGGCTATAATCGTGGGCTTTTCAGCGTGTCGCTGGCCGGGTGGCCATGTCGCGTGTCTCGACGCTGGAAGAACTCTGTGGGCGGCCCTTTCGGGTTTGCTGCACCACCCGAAGGATAAATCATGGTCGTCATTCGACTCTCCCGCGGCGGCTCCAAAGGCCGTCCGTTTTTCAACATCGTCGTGTCGGACAAGCGTGTTCGCCGCGATGGACGCTTCATCGAGCGTCTGGGTTTCTACAACCCGACTGCCAAGGAAAACGAAGAAGGCATCCGCATTGCCCAAGACCGCCTGACCTACTGGAAGAGCGTGGGCGCACAGGCTTCGCCGACCGTCGAGCGCCTGATCAAGCAAGCCGCTGCGGCTGCTCCCAAGGCTGCGGCCTAACTGCCGCACCCAGACGATGCTGCCCGCACTCGAAGCCGCCGTTCTGCCGGCGGACGCGATCGAGGTCGGGCGCATCGTTGACGCCTGGGGCATCAAGGGCTGGTTCAAGGTCCTGTCCCATAGCGCACAGCCCGAAGCCCTGTTCTCATCGAAACGTTGGTTGATCCAGCCGCCCGGTGCGACGGGTTCCGGCGCTTTCCGGCTCGCCATCAGCGAAGCCAAAGAACATTCCGACCTCATCGTCGCCACGTCGCCCGATGTGCCCGACCGCAATGCGGCCGAGGTGTTGCGCGGCGCGCGCGTGTTCGTTCCGCGTTCGAGTTTTCCGACGGCTGGCGACGACGAGTATTACTGGGTCGACCTGATCGGCCTGGCCGTGGTCAACCGCGAGGGTGTGGCCCTTGGCGCGGTTCGTGAACTGCTCGCCACCGGACCGCAGACCACGCTGGTGCTGCAAGCCGAAGAAGACGGCAAGTCCATCGAGCGCATGGTTCCGTTCGTCTCCGTCTTCGTCGACAAGGTCGACCTCGCAGGCCGCACCATCACGGTCGACTGGCAGCCGGACTACTGATCGGCTGCCGGATGCGCTTCGACATCCTGACCCTGTTTCCCGAATTGTTCGCGCCTTTCCTGGCCAGCGGCGTGACCCGTCGCGCCTACGATTCGGGCCAGGTCGAGGTGGTCTTCTGGAATCCGCGGGACCACGCTGAAGGCAACTACCGGCGGGTCGACGATCGACCGTTTGGCGGTGGACCGGGCATGGTCATGATGCCCGAGCCATTATCGGCCTGCCTCGATGCGGCGCTTGCTGCCCGCGCTTCGGTCGATCCGGTGCCGGTGGTGCTGTTCTCGCCGATCGGTCAGACGCTGTGCCACGCCGACGTCGAAGGCTGGGCAGCGAGTGACGGTGCCGTCCTGGTCTGTGGCCGTTACGAGGGCATCGATCAGCGCTTCATCGACTCCCGTGTCACGCACCAGATCAGCCTGGGTGATTTCGTGCTGTCGGGCGGGGAGATCGCCGCGCTGGCGCTGCTCGATGCGGTGGTGCGGCTGCAGCCGGGCGTGCTGGGCGACGAAGCCAGCCACATCCAGGACAGCTTCAATCCGGCGCTTGACGGCCTGCTCGACTGCCCGCACTACACCCGGCCCGAGCACTGGAAGGGGCATGCCGTGCCCGCGCCACTGATGTCGGGCCACCATGCGCAGATCGAACGCTGGCGCCGGGACCAGCGCCTGTCGATCACGGCCGCGCGGCGTCCCGAACTCATCGATGCGGCGCGTGCTGCAGGGCGGCTCGATGCGCTGGATGAGAAGACTTTGAAAAAAAAGCTATAATCTTTGGCTCCCCGATCCTCTGCCCCGCCGCGGACAGGATACAGCGCCATCATGCAGATGGCGCCCAAGCCCTGATCGCCTTTTGTGTAGCGTGCGCACGATCGAATTCAGGACCCTCATGAATCTCATCGAAACCCTCGAGCAGGAAGAAATCGCCCGTCTCGGCAAGAAGATCCCCGATTTCATGCCCGGTGACACGGTCATCGTCAGCGTGAACGTCGTCGAAGGCACCCGCAAGCGCGTGCAGGCCTACGAAGGTGTGGTGATCGCCAAGCGCAACCGCGGCCTCAACAGCGGCTTCATCGTGCGCAAGATCTCCAGTGGCGAAGGCGTGGAGCGTACGTTCCAGACCTACAGCCCGCTGATCGCCGGCATCGAAGTCAAGCGCCGCGGCGACGTTCGTCGTGCCAAGCTGTACTACCTGCGCGAGCGCAGCGGTCGTTCGGCACGCATCAAGGAAAAGCTGCCGGGCCGCAAGACGACCGCAGCAGTCGCCGCACAATAAGCGTCTCTCTGTCGTGTTTGAAAAAGCCGCCGCTTCAGGCGGCTTTTTTCATTTTCGGGCATGCCTGCGAGCCCGTCATCACCCGTTGAATGGGGTCGCCTTGTGCACCGCCGGTCCGGTTTTTGCGTTGATTCATACTCAGGTTTTTTCTTGACATCCTCCGATCACGTCGTGTCCTCCACTGCCACCCCCGAACAGATCAACGCCGTCGCCACCGTGGTGTTGGATCCGCGCGCCGTGCCTGTGGTGCAGATGGGCGACGTGCTGCCAGCCGTGGCGCCATCGCAGTTGACCGTGGCGTCGTTGCGCGCGCGTTTCGCAAATCCGCCAGTGTGGACGCCCGAAGTGCGGCGCGAACCGCGCATTGCCGACCGCACGCCAGCCCAGGCTGCTGTGCTGGTGCCCATCGTGCTGCGTGAGCAGCCGATGGTGCTGTTGACTGAGCGTGCCACGCAGATGAGCACGCATTCGGGGCAAGTCGCCTTTCCTGGCGGGCGGGTTGACCCGGGCGATGCCAACGTGGCTGCGGCCGCCTTGCGCGAGGCGTGGGAGGAGGTCGGCCTGTCGGCAGATTTCATCGAGGTCCTCGGCGCCTTGCCGACCTACACGACCATCACTTCCTTCATCGTCACGCCGGTGGTGGCGTTGGTGCAGCCCGGTTTCGCGCTCACGCTGAGCCCTTCGGAAGTGGCCGACGCCTTCGAGGTGCCGCTGGCCTTCCTGATGGACCCGGCCAACCATCGCCGCCATCAGATGGCCGGGCAGGGCGCCGACGCGCGGCAATGGTTCTCCATGCCCTACCAGGACGGCGCGCAGGAGCGCTACGTCTGGGGCGCCACCGCCGGCATGCTGCGCAACCTCTACCGCTTCCTGATCGCCTGAAGCGCGTGCACGCGCCCGCCTTGGGGGCGCCAGGCGCAGTCGCTATCATCGGGTGATGAGCTTCTTTGCGATCCTGTGCGCATTGCTGATCGAGCAGGTGCGTCCGCTCGCGCAGCACAACCCCGTGTATGCCGCGGTGCTGGCCTGGACGCGCTGGACCAGCCGCAATTTCGATGCGGGCAAGCCCGTGCATGGGTGGGTGGCCTGGAGCCTCGCGGTGTTCGTTCCCACCCTGGTGGCGCTGGGTGTGCACTGGCTGCTGGTGCTCACGCTCGGCCTGCCGTTCGCCGTGTTGTGGAGCATTGCGGTGCTCTACGTCACGCTGGGGTTCCGGCAATTCAGCCACCATTTCACCGGTATCCGCGACGCGCTCGACGACGGCGATGAGCCGCTCGCGCGCTCGCTGCTCGCGCACTGGCAGCACGTCGATGCCGCGGACTTGCCGCGCAGCGAGATCGTGCGCCACGTGATCGAGCACTCGGTGATCGCCGCGCACCGGCATGTGTTCGGCGTGCTGGCCTGGTTCTCGATCCTGGCCGCGCTGGGCCTGGGCCCCGCCGGCGCGGCCTTCTATCGCATGGGCGAATTCGTTTCGCGCTACTGGGTCCACAAGGACGGCGCGGCGGTGCAGCCTTCGAGCGTCTGGGTGCGTCAGGCCGCTGCGCGGGCCTGGTCGGTCATCGACTGGGTGCCCGCGCGCATCACGGCGCTGGGCTTTGCGGTGGTTGGCAGCTTCGAGGACGCCATCGATTGCTGGCGCAACGACGCGCGGCGCTTTCCGAACCCGAACGACGGCGTCATTCTCGCGGCCACGTCGGGCGCCGTGAATGTGCGCTTGGGTGGTGGCACCTTGCGCGCGATGCCGGTGGCCGATGCGCTCTCACCCGCGCAGGCGGGCGAATCGGGGGGCGAGACGGCCGACAGCGGCAGCACGCCCGGTCGGCAGCCGGAGGTGGCACACCTGCGCAGCGTGGTAGGGCTGGTGTGGCGTTCGGTCGTGATGTGGATGGTGCTGCTGGCGCTGCTCACGCTGGCGCGGCTGCTCGGTTAGGTCCGCACACGGCATGCAGGACGTTCCCACCTTCTGGAGCCCGCGCATTGCCGCGCTCCAGCCCTACCTACCCGGCGAACAGCCGCGCATTCCCAGGCTGATCAAGCTCAACACCAACGAGAATCCGTACCCGCCGTCGCCGCGCGCCATCGATGCGGTGCAGCGTGCCGCCGAGGAAGGGTTGGAGCGCTACCCCGACCCCGAATCGCTGGCGCTGCGCGAAGCGGTGGCGGCGCGCCATGGCCTGTCGAGCGCGCAGGTGTTCGCGGGCAACGGGTCCGACGAGGTGCTCGCGCACGCCTTCTTCGCATTCTTCCAGCAGGCCGAGCCCCTGCTGTTCGTCGATGTGACGTACAGCTTCTACAAGGTCTACGCGCAGCTCTATGGGATCGCATGCGAATTGCAGCCGGTCGATGCGGCGCTGCGCGTCGACTTCGATGCACTTGCACGGCGTGCGGCGCAGGGTTGCGGCGGCATCGTGGTGGCCAACCCGAATGCACCCACCGGCATCGGTGCCTCGCTCGTGCAGATCGAGCAGTTGCTGTTGGCCTGCCCGCAGCGCGTGGTACTGGTCGACGAGGCCTATGTCGATTTTGGTGGCCAGAGCGCCATACCGCTGATCGCGCGCCATCCCAATCTGCTGGTGGTGCAGACGCTGTCCAAGTCGCGCTCGCTGGCTGGCTTGCGCGTGGGGTTTGCCTGTGGGCAAGTGCCGCTGATCGATGGCCTGGTGCGCGTCAAGAACAGCTTCAATTCCTATCCGCTCGACCGCCTGGCCTCTGCCGGGGCGGTGGCGGCGTTGGAGGACGAGGCTTGGTTCGAGAAAACCCGCGATGCGGTCGTCCATACGCGCGAAGGCCTCGCGTTGCAGCTGGAAGACCTCGGCTTCGAGGTACTGCCCTCGCAGGCGAACTTCGTCTTCGTGCGCCACCCCGCGCACGATGCGGCCGTTCTGGCCGCAGCCCTGCGTGAACGTGCGGTGCTGGTGCGCCATTTCCGCCACCCGCGTATTGCGCAGTACCTGCGCATCAGCATCGGCACGCGAGACCAGTGCGCAGCGTTGGTCGACGCGCTGCAGCAGATCCTGCAGCCGGCCACGCCGTAGCGTTGCCGCGTCAGTAGCGGCTCTGGCTGAGCTCGGCGAAGAGTTCGCCGTAGATGCGGTACCGCGTCGCGTTGATCGCACCGTCCGGATTCTTGGGCGACTCGACCTGTGCGATCACGCCGCAGCCGGGCTCGTGCAGGTGCGAGCAGTTGTAGAACTTGCACTGCGTCGCGTGCTCGGCAATATCGGGCATCAGATGCGCGAGTTGCATCGGCTCGATGTGGTGCAGGCCGAACTCCTGAAAGCCGGGCGAGTCGATCAGGCCGGTGGTGCGTTCGGCATCCACCCAGTACCAGGTCGTGCTGGTGGTCGTGTGCTTGCCCGAGTTCAACGCGTAGGAAATCTCGTTGGTGAGCGCCGTGGCGCCAGGCACCAGCAGGTTGATCAGCGTGCTCTTGCCGGCACCGGAGGGGCCGAGCACCAGCGTGCTCTTGCCCGCCAGCAGCTTCATGAGCGCGGCATGGTCGACTTCGCCCGAGGCCTTGAGCGACAGCGGCAGTACGCCATGGTGCATGCGCCGGTACGGTGCCAGGCGTGCCCAGGCGCGCTCGAACGGCTGCACCAGATCGCTCTTGTTGAGCGCAATGATGGGCGTGATGCGCTGGGCTTCGGCGGCGATCAGGGCCCGGGCAAGCTGGTGCTCGGAGAATTCCGGCTCGGCCGCGATCAGGATCAGCACATGGTCCAGGTTGGCCGCAAAGGACTTGGTGCGGATCTCGTCCTGACGGTAGAACAGGTTATGCCGCTCCATCACCTGCTCGATGGTGCCTTCGTCCTCGCTCGCCTGCCATTTCACGCGATCACCGACCACGGCCTGGCTCTTCTTGCCGCGCGGGTGGCAGATCAACCGTTCGCCTTCGGGTGTCTCGACCAGGCAGTGACGGCCATGGCTGGCGATGACCAGGCCATCGCGCAAGGCCGCGGTGGCGGCAGCGCTGCGCGGCTTAGCCAACGGCGGGGCTCCGTGGCGTCATGCGCAGGCGAGCAGGGCGTTGGCCTGCGCGGCACATTCGAGATCGGTCGCCGAAATGCCGCCCACGTCGTGCGTGTTGAAGCGCACGACGCAGCGGTTGTAGTGCACCGACAGGTCGGGGTGATGGTCCTGCCGGTGCGCGACCAGCGCCAGCGCGTTCACGAAGGCGATGGTCTCGAAGTAGTTCATGAAGGCGAAGGTCTTTTCGATGGCGACCGCTTCGCCGTCGCCGGCGAGCTTCCAGCCCTCGACCCGCGACAGGCCGCTGACGATTTCCGTGGCGCTGAGCGCGCGGCGCGGCGGTTCGGACTTCCAGTCCTTGATGGTGAGCATGCTGGTCATGGTGGCAGGAACCCTTTGTCAGGCCGCCGCCATGCGCGCGAGGCGCTCGGAGGCCGGTGGATGGGAATAGTAGAACTTGACGAAGACCGGGTCGGGCGTGAGCGTGGACGCATTGTCCTGGTAGAGCTTGAGCAACGCGGCCGAAAGGTCCGCGCCACTGGTCTGGGCCACGGCGTAGGCGTCGGCTTCGAACTCGTGCTTGCGCGAGAGCCGGGCGGGCAGCGGTGCGACGAAGAAGCCGAACGCCGGCACTGCGATCATGAAGAGCAGCAGCGCCAGGGCGTTGTTCGGTGCTGCCATGTTCGGCTGCACGCCCAGGCCGGTGTAGAACCAAGCCTGTCCCGACACCCAGCCCAGCAGCGCGAAACCGGCCAGGCTCAGCGCGAACATCGACACCATGCGCTTGACGATGTGGCGATGCTTGAAGTGGCCCAGCTCGTGGGCGAGCACGGCCTCGACCTCACCGGCATTGAGCTGGCGCAGCAGCGTGTCGTAGAACACCACGCGCTTGCTGGCGCCGAAGCCGGTGAAATAGGCGTTGGCGTGCGCACTGCGCTTGCTGCCGTCCATCACGAACAGGCCCTTGGCCGCAAAGCCGCAGCGCTGCATCAGTGCAGTCACGCGCGCCTTCAGGCCGGCATCGTCGAGCGGCTTGAACTTGTTGAACATCGGCGCGATGAAGCTCGGGTAGATCAGCATCAGCAGCAGGTTGAAGCCGGTCCATGCCGCCCACGCCCACAGCCACCACAAGGTGCCCGTCGCACCCATGAGCCAGAGAATCAGCGCCGCAATCGGCAGTCCGATGATGGCGCCGACCAGCGTGCCCTTGAGCGCGTCGGTCAGCCACAGCCTGAACGTCATCTTGTTGAACCCGAAGCGCTCTTCCAGCCGGAAGGTCTGCCAGAGCGTGAAGGGCAGGTCGAGCAGGCTCCCCAGCAGCGCAAACGCGACCAGAAGCGCGAGCTGCTGCACCATGCCTGCGCCAAGAAAAGCCAACAGCACCTTGTTGAGCAGGTCGAGGCCTCCCAGCAGGGTCCAGCCCAGCAGCACCGCGGTGCCGAACGCCAATTCGAGCAGGCCGAAGCGCGTCTTGGCAATGGTGTAGTCGGCCGCCTTCTGGTGCGCAGCAAGCGTGATGACCTGGGCGAACGGCGCCGGCACGCTGTGGCGGTGGCGCGCGACGTGGCGGATCTGGCGCGAGGCCAGCCAGAACTTCACGCACAGGCCGGCGACCAGCGCGGCGGCGAAAACAAGGGTGAAGGTCAGCGAAGGGGACATGGGCGCGGAGTTTAGCCCTGCGCGGCGGCCAGGCGGGTGACCCGCCTGGCGTGGAGGCCATCGGCGACAATCGGGCGATGCCTGAATCCACCGAATCCAACGCCGCCACCCCGACCGCCACGCTCAAGAAGAGCGACCAGAACCTGGTCTGGCTCGACTGCGAGATGACCGGCCTCGATCCCGAGCGCGAACGCCTGATCGAAATCGCCGTGGTCGTCACCAGCGCCGACCTGACCGTCCGAATCGACGGCCCCGTGCTCGTGATCCACCAGAGCGACGAGGTGCTCGATGCCATGGATGCCTGGAACAAGGGCACGCACGGCCGCAGCGGCCTGATCGACAAGGTCAAGGCATCGCCGATCAACGAGGAAACCGCCGAAAAGCAACTGCTCGAATTCGTCGCTCGCTACATTCCCAAGCAAGGCTCGCCGATGTGCGGCAACACCATTGGCCAGGATCGGCGTTTTCTGGTGAAGTTCATGCCCAAGCTGGAGGCGTACTTTCACTACCGCAATCTCGACGTCAGCACGTTGAAGGAGCTGGCCAAGCGCTGGAAGCCCTCGGCCTACAGCAGCTTCAAGAAACAGCAGGCGCACACGGCACTGGCTGACGTGCACGAGTCCATCGAAGAGCTTGCGCATTACCGGACAACTTTTCTTCGTTTGGAAGATTAGGTAAAAACCCCAAGCCGTGTCATAATCGACGGCTTCGCTGCAGTACGCCTTTGTAGGCAGCGCTTCTTGCATCTCCCTATCTTGCACACCGCGCCCGATTAACGGGCCACAGCACAGGCAGAACGCCGGTCACCGCTTCGACGGTTCACCGGCCACAAAGCCAAGCTGAAATGTCGTTGGATGGTTGATGTTTTTAACCACCCGACGGGGCGCCTGCCTACGGCAGCGCTCGCGTATGAGACTTTCTATGACCGACGCTTATGAAGCGCAGGGCGATTTCGCGCCTGTGCAATCCGATGAATTCGCTGTTGTTGGCGAATCCTTTGCATCCACTACCACCGACGCGCCCGCACTTGAAGTGCTCGACGCGGTCGCTGAAGAACCCAAGAAGCCCAACGGCTTCATCAAGCTCGGTCTTGCGCCCGAGCTGATCGCCGCCACGGAAGACCTGGGCTTCACCCAGCCGACCTCCGTGCAGGAAAAGGTCATCCCCCTGGCGATGACCAACTCCGAAGAAGGCAATGCGCGCTTCGTCGACCTGCTGGTTTCCAGCCAGACCGGCAGCGGCAAGACCGCCGCCTTCCTGCTGCCCGTGCTGCACACCCTGCTCAAGCAGGAAGCCGAAGCAGAGGCTGCTGCCAAGGCCGAATTCCAGCGTCTGGCTGCCGAAGCCACCGCCCGCGGCGAAGTGGCCCCCAAGAAGGCCAAGCGCAAGGACCCGACCAACACGCGCAATTTCAAGGCCGCCACCCCCGGCGCCCTGATCCTGTGCCCGACGCGCGAACTCGCCCAGCAAGTGGCGCACGACGCCATCGACCTGGTCAAGCATTGCCGCGGCCTGCGCGTCGCCAGCGTGGTGGGCGGCATGCCCTACCAGCTGCAGATCGCCAAGCTGCAAAACGCCAACCTCGTGGTCGCCACGCCCGGCCGTCTGCTCGACCTGCAACGCTCGATGCAGATCAAGCTCGATCAGGTCCAGTTCCTGGTGGTCGATGAGGCCGACCGTATGCTCGACCTCGGCTTTGCCGACGATCTGGCCGAAGTCAACCAGCTCACCATCGAGCGCAAGCAGACGATGATGTTCAGCGCGACCTTTGCGCCGCGCATCCAGCAACTCGCGACCCGCGTCATGCGCCAGCCGCAGAAGGTGCAGATCGACTCGCCGCAAGAAAAGCACGCCAACATCAAGCAGGTGCTGTTCTGGGCCGACAACACCCAGCACAAGCGCAAGATGCTCGACCATTGGCTGCGCGACACGACGATCAACCAGGCCATCGTGTTCGCCAGCACGCAGGTCGAATGCGACGGCTTGGCCAACGACCTGCAGCAGGACGGCTTCAGCGCCGTCGCATTGCACGGTGCCCTGAGCCAGGGCCTGCGCAACCGTCGCCTGATGGCACTGCGTCAAGGCCAGGTGCAGATCCTGGTCGCCACCGACGTCGCTGCCCGCGGCATCGATGTGCCCACCATCACCCACGTCTTCAACTTCGGCCTGCCGATGAAGGCCGAGGACTACACCCACCGCATTGGCCGCACCGGCCGTGCCGGTCGCGACGGCATCGCCGTCACGTTCGCCGAGTTCCGTGATCGCCGCAAGATCATGGACATCGAGCACTACAGCCATCAGCAGTTCAAGGCCGAGACCATTCCAGGCCTGGAACCCCAGCAGCGCATGCCCCAGTCGCGTCCGCAAGGCAACTTCGGTGGCCGTGGCGAAGGCGGCCCGTCCCGTGACCGCAAGTTCGGCGGCGGTGCAGGCGGTGGCTACCGTGGCGGCAACGCCGGCGGCTTTGGCGGCGGCAATGCCAGCAACTATGCGGGCGCAAGCGGTTTCAATGACCGTGGTTCACGTCCTCCTGCAGCGGGTCCAGGCCCGCGTGCCCATCAAGGTCATGCTGGCGGCGGCCACAATGCCGGCTTCGGCGGCGGTCGTGACCGCGAAGAAGGCGGCGGCTATGGTCGCAAGCCAGGTTGGGGTGACAGTGCCCCGCGCGGTGCCGGTCCAGGTGCAGGTCGCAACGAGGGCTTTGCACCCCGTGGCAACGGCGGCGGTCACGCCGGCGGTGGCAAGGTGTTCGTGCCCCGTGACGCAGCCAAGCGCGCCTTCAAGCCGGCCCGCTGATCGAGTCTGATGCGGCCTTTTCGGCTGCCTCCACGAAAAAGCCCGCACTTCTCAAGAGGTGCGGGCTTTTTCCATGGGTTTTTCATACAACGCCGCATCAAGCGGCTCTTGTCACGCGGTGATCAACGGCTGGCCGAGGCGCCCAGCAGTTGCAGCGCACTCCATTCGTCACCGGCTGCAGCACCAGCCGGAACGGACAACATGAGCAGTGCGGCCGATGCCAGTGAAGCAGCGATGGTGAGGATGAAGCGGTTCATGGGAAAGATTGTCTGAAGCCGTCATGTATCCACATGTAGGTCGGCGTCGATTGCCGTTGCGCGCCGGTACCGCATCGTTGAAAAGCAGGATTCGACGCGTAGGAGTTGCACTACGGAAGATGGCGATGTTTGGCGTGGCTGCGTCGTACAGCTGTTCGCACAATACCGACCGATGGTCGCGAAAGACAACCCTACCCCCGGCCCCGCTGGATGCGATGGCTGCCGCAACGCCGATGGACTCGGATTCGAATTCACGATGGCGTTCCAGCCAATCGTCGATACGTCGAGCCGTACCGTCTATGCCCACGAGGCCCTGGTGCGAGGCCTGAAAGGAGAGGGCGCTGCCAGCATCCTCTCGCGTGTCGATGCCAGCAATCGCTACGCTTTCGACCAGGCATGCCGGGTCCGGGCCATTGAGCTGGCGACGTCGCTGGGGATGCAATCCAAGCTGAGCATCAACTTTCTCCCGAATGCGGTCTACCGTCCGCAAGCCTGTATCCGCACGACGCTGTCGGCCGCCAGGCGGTGTGGATTTCCATTGGAGAACATCATGTTCGAGCTGACGGAGGATGAGCGGGCGACCGATCTCGCCCACCTCGCGGCCATCTTCGACGAATATGGACGACACGGTTTTGTGACGGCCATCGACGATTTCGGCGCGGGCTATGCCGGCCTCGAGCTGCTGGCCGCGTTCCAGCCGCACATCATCAAGATCGACATGGGGCTGGTTCGAGGCATCGACAGTCATCAGCCGCGCCGGTCGATCGTGGCGGGCATCATGGGAATCTGCACGGAGCTCGGCATTCGTGTCATCGCAGAAGGGGTCGAAACCGCCGCAGAGTTCAAGGCATTGCGTGCGATGGGCGTTACTTTATTCCAGGGCTACCTCTTTGCGCGACCGGCGCTGCAGGCGCTACCCGCTGTCGATTGGCGTGCGCTGGAAGCCTGAACCTTCAGGGTCCAGGCGCGGGGCGGGGTGGATCAGGCTTCGACCGGCGATGCCGCCACGAGATGCTCCGTCAGGAACCAGACCTGCAACTCGTTGGTACGCAGGACGTTCGAGACGAACACATCGTTGCTGCCATCGTCGCCGATCTCGTCGACTTTCTTGGCGGCTTCGCGAGCGCCGATGATGATCATTTCGTGGGCTTCGGCGAGTCGACGGATCTGCACAGCAGCCGGCTCACGACCGCGCGGCGGCCTTGGAATGCGCGTGGTTTCTGCGATATCGCCGGCCATGGCCAGCGCGATGCCGCCCAGCAGTTGAATGCGCTCGGCCAGGATGTCGACGAGCAGCACCTGCGCTTCGAAGTGCTGGTCGTACATGAGGTGCAGCTGGTTGAAGGTCGGGCCAACCACTTGCCAGTGGTGCTTCTTGTACATGTCGCGCAGCGTGATCGTGTCCGCCAGGCATTGGTTGAGCAACTCCACGCTCTTCTTGCAGACATCTTCGGACAGACCGTTGGGCAGTTTGACGATCTCGCCATACTTTTGCGTTTCGTGCGACTGCTGATGCAGATTGGGCTGCACGGCCTGTGCCGCGGCGGTCTTGGGTGCGCCGGGGAGGGGTTGGGATTTTCGAGTCGATGCCATGGTCATTCCTGGAAAGGTAGTGGGATGCCATGGTGTAGGCCTGCCGCGGCCATCGCGGCGTAGGTGCGCGGGCCGTGATGCTGCGCGTGCGCAGGCACATTGTCCAATTACCGGAATGAAAAACGCCCGCCATCCTCAGGATGGCGGGCGTTTTAAACGCTTGCGCGGTGTTGGTGGTGGGCCCTGAGTGACTCGAACACTCGACCTACGGATTAAGAGTCCGCTGCTCTACCAACTGAGCTAAGAGCCCCTGTATCAAGCATTGCTGCTGACCAGTCAATCCAGCGATTATACGCACAGATTCGTTGGGTTGGCAAATCGAACGATGAAATTTGTCTACGAAATTGCACGGCGTGCATCAGGGCTCGAAGTGCATGCCAACATCGCAGGCTGGTTGAATCCATCGAAAGCCCACTGAATGACCGCAATGACTGCACACGATTCCGCCTGGTTCGAGGCCATGTACAACAACCGGGTACGGGTGCCCGACAGTGGGGACTACATGGCGCGTTGGGCGCGTGATTCCGCCGCCGTGCGGGCGGTGGCGGCCTGCGCGCTCGACGTAGCGTACGGCAATGGGGCGGGCGAGACGCTCGACGTGTTTCCGGCATCCAGTCCCGCTGCGCCGGTGCTTTTCTTCATCCATGGCGGCTACTGGCGTGCGCTCGACAAAAGCGACCATTCTTTTCTCGCGCCTGCGTTCACCGCGCAGGACGTGTGCGTGGTGGTGCCGAACTACGCGCTGTGCCCCGGCACGCCGGCGCACCCGGTCACGGTCGCGGACATCGCGTCGCAGATGGTGCGTGCCCTGGTCTGGACGTGGCGCCATGTTGCCGCGTACGGTGGCGATCCGTCGCGCATCACCGTGGCGGGGCATTCTGCCGGGGGTCATCTGACGGCGATGATGCTCGGTTGCCTGTGGCCCGAAGTGGCGCCGGATTTGCCGACGCTCCTGGTACGCAACGGCTTGTCTATTTCGGGACTTTACATGCTGGAGCCGCTGCGCCACGTGCCTTTCCTGGGCAACTCGCTCGGCCTCACGCCGGACAATGTGCGCCCGCTCAGTCCCGCACTCTGGCCGGCGCCTGAAAACGGCGCGCTCCACAGCGTGGTGGGTGGCGACGAGAGCGATGAATTCATCCGGCAGAACGCGTTGATCCGGTCTGCATGGGGTGCGGATCGGGTGCCGGTGTGCGATACGTTGCCGGGCCTGCAGCATTTCAGCGTGCTGGACGCGCTGGCGCAGCCAGACCACGTCCTGCATGCACACGCAATGAGGCTGCTGCGGCAGGCCTGAGCGAGACGCCGCAAGGCGCTCACATCAGCAGGTGTTCTCCCTCGTTGGCACCGCCGAGCGTGACGTAGTTGACCTTGCGGATGTCCATCAGCGCCTTGCCGCCGGCATAGCTGATGGAGCTCTGCACGTCCTGCTCCATCTCGATCAGCGTGTCGGCCAGCTTGCCCTTGATCGGCTCCAGGATGCGCTTGCCTTCGACGTGCTTGTACTCGCCCTTGTTGAAGTCGCTGGCCGAGCCGTAGTACTCCTTGAAGAGCACACCGTCGACCTCGACCGTCTTGCCGGGCGATTCCTCATGGCCGGCGAAGAGCGAACCGATCATCACCATCGACGCGCCGAAGCGGATGCTCTTGGCAATGTCGCCGTGGTCGCGGATGCCGCCGTCGGCAATGATCGGCTTGGTCGCCACCCGGGCACACCACTTGAGCGCGCTCAGCTGCCAGCCACCCGTGCCGAAACCGGTCTTGAGCTTGGTGATGCACACCTTGCCCGGGCCGATGCCGACCTTGGTCGCATCGGCGCCCCAGTTCTCGAGGTCGATGATCGCCTCGGGCGTGCCGACATTGCCCGCGATGACGAAGCTCTTGGGCAGCTTGTCCTTGAGGTAGCCGATCATGTTCTTCACCGTGTCGGCGTGGCCGTGCGCGATGTCGATCGTGATGTACTCCGGCACCAGGCCCGCCGCGACCAGCTGGTCGACCGTGTCGTAGTCGGCCTGCTTCACGCCCAGCGAGATCGAGGCGAAGGTGCCCTGAGCGTGCATGTGCCTGACGAACGCGACGTTGTCGAGGTCGAAGCGGTGCATCACGTAGAAGTAGCCGTTCTGCGCCAGCCAGAGGCTGATGGTCTCGTCGACCACCGTCTTCATGTTGGCCGGCACGACCGGGAGGCGGAAGCTGCGGTCGCCGAGCGTGACGCTCGCGTCGCATTCCGAACGGCTTTCCACGCGGCATTTGCGCGGCAGCAACAGGATGTTGTCGTAATCGAAGATCTGCATGAGAAACCAAGCTCCTGTGAAGGTGCACCGCGGAACGATTTCCGGCGGCGTTGGGCGCTTGGTCCCGGCCCGGTCGTTTCGACGTCCTCGCGGACGAAAAAAAACCGGGCGACAAGAAACTTGGGCCCGGTGGCTGATTCTAGGCAGGTGCCGCTTCGCGTGCGCTGTAACTTTCGTATAGACCTTATTCGCGGCGGTGATCTCCCCCGATCGGTCCCAGGGATACCGCGGAACTGGCTTTGCCAGGCCGCCGGTATCGCTCCCTTGAGGGGGAGGCGGTGACACGCAGTGCGCCGCTTCGGGGGGGTGCCAATATTTCTAGAAGCGGTAGCCGATGCCCACGCCGATCAGCAGCGGGTCGACCTTGACCGTCGACAGCTTGGTCCCATTCAGGCTCACATCGGTACGGATCTGGACCTTCTTCACGTCGAAGTTCAGGAACACGTTCTTGGCGACCTTGATGTCGAAACCCGCGCCCACGGCCAGGCCGAAGCTGTTGTGGTCCAAGTCCAGCCGACCGACGGTCGGCACGGTCAGGTTGGTCGAACTGATGCGCGTGTAGTTGAGCCCGGCACCGACATAGGGTCGGAAGGTGCCTTCGGGCAAAAAGTGGTACTGCAGCGTGAGCGTCGGCGGCAGGTGCTTGAAGGTGCCAATGTCCACCGGGCCACCGAGCGCACTCTGCTCGATCGTCACATGCTGCTTCTGCGGCACGGTCAGCACCAGTTCTGTCGCGATGTTCGGCGTGAAGAAGTAGGTGATGTCGAGTTCAGGGATCGTCTTCTTGTCGATGGTGATCGCGTTTTCCGGCACGGCCAGCGCGCCGATGGCGTCTGACTTGTTGGCCGGCTCGAGGCGCACGGCGCGCGCGCGCACCAGCCAGTTGCCCTGGGCTTCCTGCGCCAGCGCAGGAACGGCGCACATCGTGCCGAGCAGGGTGGCGGCAAGGGCGCGGGCGAGATTCGTCTTCATGGTCTTGGAACTCCAGTAGTGGCCGACACGTGTTGTCGGAAGCCGCAGTCAGTTTCGGCACACCGCGTCATTGCGTCCTTGATCCATGGCAAACGTTTGCCGGGCGGTGTTTCAAACCTGCAACGGGGTGCGCGTGCCTTGACGCAGGTCAGTGCCTGGGCCGTACGAGCCTTCAGACTGCCTGCACCGCAGCGCTTCCGCGCGGCTTCACCCTCCTGGAGATATTTCCCATGCTTTGTCATCGTCTTGCTGCTCTCGCCGTTCTGGCGCTCGCTTCGTCTTCTGTCTTCGCAGCCGACTGCACGGTCCAGATCGAGGGCAACGACGCCATGCAGTTCAACAAGACCGCCATCGAGGTCAGCAAGACCTGCAAGGACTTCACCGTCCAGCTCAAGCACGCCGGCAAGCTGCCCAAGCAGGCCATGGGCCACAACTGGGTGCTGGCCAAGACGGCCGACGTGCAGGGCGTTGCCACCGACGGCATCGCCGCGGGTCTGCCGCAGAACTACGTGAAGGCCGGCGACGCGCGCGTCGTGGCCCACACCAAGATCGTCGGGGGTGGCGAGACCGACAGCGTGACCTTTGCCGTGGCCAAGCTCGGCGCGGCCGACAGCTACACCTACTTTTGTTCCTTCCCTGGTCATTCGGCGATCATGAAGGGCACGCTCAAGCTGGTGAAATAAGCCGGACCGGTGCCGCGCGGACCCCGGCTTCCTACAATGTCGGAATGTCTCTTTTCGGCTCGCACGACGCCTCCGCCGGCGCCCCCTCTTTCCCAGCGGCCGCATCGCCCCTGCTCGCCAACCTCAACCCCGAGCAGCTCGCCGCGGTCACGCTGCCTGTGGGCAACGCGCTGATCCTCGCCGGGGCCGGCTCCGGCAAGACGCGGGTGCTCACCACCCGCATCGCCTGGCTGATGCAGACGGGCCAGGTGTCGCCCGGTGGCATCCTCGCCGTGACCTTCACCAACAAGGCGGCCAAGGAAATGATGACGCGGTTGACCGCCATGCTGCCGGTCAACGTGCGCGGCATGTGGATCGGCACCTTCCACGGCCTGTGCAACCGCCTGCTGCGCGCGCACTGGAAACTGGCCCACCTGCCCTCGACCTTCCAGATCCTCGACACGCAGGACCAGCTCTCGGCGATCAAGCGGCTGATGAAGCAGTACAACGTCGACGACGAACGCTTTCCTGCCAAACAGACGCAATGGTTCATTGCCGGCGCCAAGGAAGACGGGCTGCGACCGCGCGACGTCGAAGTGCGCAGCGACGACGATCGCAAGAAGGTCGAGCTTTACCAGCTCTACGAGGAGCAATGCCAGCGCGAAGGCGTGGTCGACTTCGGTGAGTTGATGCTGCGCAGCTACGAACTGCTGCGCGACAACGACGCCGTGCGCGAGCACTACCAGCGGCGCTTTCGTCACATCATGATCGACGAGTTCCAGGACACCAACCGCCTGCAGTACGCCTGGATCAAGATGCTGTCGGGCCGCACGGCCGAAGGCCGCTTCGAGCCCAGCGGTCACAACAGCGTGATCGCCGTGGGTGACGACGACCAGAGCATCTACGCCTTTCGCGGCGCCCGCGTGGGCAACATGGCCGATTTCGTGCGCGAGTTCGACGTGCAGCGCCAGATCAAGCTGGAACAGAACTACCGCAGTTTCGGCAACATCCTCGATTCGGCCAACGCGCTGATCAGCAACAACACCAAGCGCCTGGGCAAGAGCCTGCGCACCGAGCAGGGACCGGGCGAGCCGGTGCGCGTGTACGAATCGACCAGCGATTTTGCCGAGGCGCAATGGATGGTCGAAGAGATGCGGCAGCTCGCGCGCGAGGGCATCGACCGCAAGGAGATGGCCGTGCTCTACCGCAGCAATGCGCAGAGCCGCGTGATCGAAACCGCGCTCTTCAATGCCGCCGTGCCCTACCGCGTGTATGGCGGCCTGCGCTTTTTCGAGCGCGCCGAAATCAAGCATGCGCTGGCTTACCTGCGCCTGCTGGAGAACAAGGATGACGACACCAGCTTCCTGCGTGTCGTCAACTTCCCGCCGCGTGGCATCGGTGCGCGCAGCATCGAGCAGCTGCAGGACGCAGCACGCGCGGCCGGCCATTCGTTGCACGATGCGGTGAGCGCCGTGGGCGGCAAGGCGGGTGCCAACCTGTCGGCCTTCGTCGCCAAGATCGACGTGCTGCGCGAGCAGACCGTTGGCATCTCGCTGCGCGAGATCATCGAACTGGTGCTCGACCACAGCGGGCTCATCGAGCACTACAAGGCCGACCGCGAGGGCGCTGACCGCATCGAGAATCTGGAAGAACTGGTCAATGCGGCCGAGAGCTTCGTCACGCAGGAGGGCTTCGGTCGTGATGCGGTCGCGCTGCCGGTGGACGAGCTGCGCCAGTCGCCGGCCAGCCAGGGGCTGGACCCCAGCTTGCCCGTGATCGACGAGCCACTTGCGCCTGACGCCGAAACCGGCGAGACGCTCAGCCCGCTCGCCGCCTTCCTGACCCACGCCGCGCTGGAGTCCGGCGACAACCAGGCGCAGGCCGGACAGGACGCCGTGCAGCTCATGACGGTGCATGCCGCCAAGGGCCTGGAGTTCGATTGCGTGTTCATCACCGGTATGGAGGAGGGCCTGTTCCCGCACGAGAACTCGATGAGCGACTTCGATGGGCTCGAAGAGGAGCGCCGCCTGATGTACGTCGCCATCACCCGTGCACGCCAGCGCCTGTACATGAGCCATTCGCAGACGCGCATGCTGCACGGCCAGACCCGCTACAACCTCAAGAGCCGCTTCTACGACGAGCTGCCCGAAGGCGCGCTCAAGTGGCTCACGCCGAAGAACCAGGGCTTCGCGCCTTCAGCCTTCGGCTACGGTGGCGGCTATGCGACGTCGCGGGGGGCAGGTGGTGGTTACAGCAAGGATTCCTTCGCAAGCCCGCCGGTGCCGCCACAGAAGGCCGCGCCGTCGCATGGGCTGCGCTCGGGCATGCAGGTGTTCCACAACAAGTTTGGCGAAGGCACCGTGGTGTCGCTGGAAGGCAGTGGCGACGACGCGCGTGCGCAGATCAATTTCCCGCGCCATGGGGTCAAGTGGTTGGCGTTGTCGGTGGCGAAGCTCACGCCGGTCTGATATTGCTCCGCAAGCCCGGCCACGGCCCGCGTCAGTTCGGGTTGAAGCTGTCCCTGAATGTGAACCAGGTGCTGGTGAAGAACATGGCCGCCATGACCAAAGCACCACCGAGCATCACGGCACCGCTTGCGGCGGTTGTGCCGCCGTCGCCTCCGCCCACCGCCACCATCAGGCTGGCGACGATGCTCAGCACGATGCCTACGCCGATGAACACGCCGAACCAGGCGAGGCCGAACAGGCTGAGGGCACCGAAGTTCTTGAAGCAGGCGACGAAGCTGAAGAACAGGCTCTTGGCTGGCGGCACGCGGTGCCAGTGCACCAGCGCTGGGGCATGCCAAAACGCGAGCGACAGCGGCAAGTACAGGCCCATCGCGATCCACACGGCCACCTGGAATTCCGTTTTCTCAGCAACTTCGCGCGTCAATGGCTCGCCCATCAGGTAAATGCGTGCGAATTCACCACCGTCGGCGATCGCCGAAATTGCCATCACCAGCAGAAACAGGATGGCGTAGAGCGCGCCCAGTCCCATCATCGGGCGCACGTCGCTGCGAACGGCGTGGATCGCAGCCTTGAATACTGCGCCGGCCATCGGCTTTTCAGGTCCGGCGGCCTCAGCGGCAGCGGCCATGAGGCCCAGCGTCATGCTGGGCAGCAGCATCAACGCCAGCACGGTCCCGAGAAATGGAATCAGCGAGGCGATGGAGACCACCGCCATGAAAAAGAAGAAGAGCGAAATGAAGGCCAGCGGCTGCCGGAAAAAGGTCTTGAGTCCGGTACGGACCCATGACACGCCGGTTCGAGCCGGCACCAGGTTGAGTTTCATCGGTTCAGTTCAGGCCGCCACGGCTTCGTGGGGCGCTTGCAAGGGGAGGGCGAGCGGCGTCGGTGCGCCGGCGCGCTCGCGCAGCACCCGCTCGAAGTGCGTCGGATCGTGCGGCGTGAGCATGCTGGCCTCACGCGGCAGGTGGAAGTCCCAGAGACGCGAAATCCAGAAGCGCAACGCGGCCGCTCGCAGCATGGCGGGCAGCAACTGGCGTTCGGCGGCCTCCAGCGGGCGCACCGTCTGGTAGGCGTCAAGGAGCGCCGCGGCACGTGCCGCTTCGTGGCGCCCGGTGGGCAGGTCGATCGCCCAGTCGTTCAGGCAGACGGCCAGGTCGAACAACCAGGTGTCGGTGCCGGCAAAGTAGAAATCGAACACACCACTCAGGCGCGGCGTGCTGCCCTCCACATCGAACATCACATTGTCGCGGAACAGGTCGGCATGTACCGGTCCGCGTGGCAACGCCTTGTAAGCCGACGATGCAGCAATGTGGTTCTGATAGGCCAGTTCACTGCGCAGCAAGGCGCTTTGCGGCACGTCCAGATGCGGCAGCACCACCGGGGCGGTGTCGTTCCACCAGCCCAGGCCGCGCAGGTTGGGCTGCACGCGATCGAAGTCGCGGCCCGCCAGATGCATGCGTGCCAGCAGCGACCCGAGTTCGGCACAGTGCCAGGCCGTGGGCGACAGTTCGCTTCGGCCCGACAGGCGCTGCACGACGGCGGCGGGCTTGCCCGCCACGAAGTGCAGCAGTTCGCAGCGCGCGCGATCGGTCGGCTGCACAAGGTCGGCGCCCGTGGCAGGCCGCACTTGGGGCTCGGCCACCGGCTCCGGCACCGGAATGCCGCGCCGCGCCAGGTGTTGCATCAGGCAGAGGTAGTACGGCAGTTGCTCGGCCGAAAGCCGTTCGAACAGCGTCAGGACGTAAGCGCCCTTGGCCGTGTGAACGAAATAATTGGTGTTTTCGATGCCGCCCTCGATGCCCCTGAGGTCGCTCAAGGCACCCAGGCCCAGACGCTGGACCAGCGCGTCTGCTTCGTCGAATCCGACGTTGGTGTAGACCGCCACGATGCCCCTCAGAACTTCATCAGGTTCCAGACGCGAGGGCCATTGCCCCCGCTGCCAGTCTCGGACTGGCCCTGGCGCTCGCGTCCACCGTCGTTGGGCAGGACCTCGTAACCCGGCACGTTGGCCTTGGGCTTGACCGTGATGCTCTGGGTCTTGCCTCCGTAACGCACTTCATCGACCGTCGCACCGCCGTCTTCGACGTGGATGTTCTCGATCTTCTGGTTTTTCCGGCCTTCAGCGGGCGGCGCGTCGCCGGCGGGCGGTGGCGTCTGCGCCTGGGCCGCCATCAGCGGCGCCGCGCAGGCGAGTGCGAGCAGAAGACGGGCCAAAGAAGACATCGGGCCGGGTGTGGGGCGGGAGGTGGAGGGCATGTGTCAATTGTAGGTGGGACCCCTGCGTCTCGCCTGTCGGCGCGCAGCGAACGACCGCGTGGTTCGGCATCCTGGCCCGCGCGCGGCAAAATGCCCCGATGAACGACAAGAAAACGCTGCTGCTCGTGGACGGATCGAGCTACCTCTACCGCGCCTTCCACGCCATGCCCGATCTGCGCGCGGTGCCGGGCGATCCGGCCAGCCCGGCCACGGGCGCCATTCGCGGCATGATCAACATGATGCAGGCGCTGCGTCGCGAGGTGCGCGCGGACTACGCAGCCTGTGTGTTCGATGCGCCTGGAAAGACCTTTCGCGACGACTGGTATCCAGCCTACAAGGCCAACCGTTCACCCATGCCCGACGATCTGCGCAGCCAGATCGAGCCGATCCACGAAGTGGTGCGCCTGCTCGGCTGGCCTGTGCTGCATGTGCCGCTGATCGAGGCCGATGATGTGATCGGCACGCTGGCCAAGACGGCCGCCGCGCAGGGCATCGAAGTGATCGTCTCCAGCGGCGACAAGGACATGAGCCAGCTGGTCGATGAGCACATCACCATCATCGACACGATGAACGGCAAGAAGCGCGACGTGGCGGGGGTCACCGCCGAATTCGGCGTGCCGCCCTCGCTCATGATCGATTACCAGACGCTGGTGGGCGACACGGTCGACAACGTGCCGGGCGTGGACAAGGTCGGCCCCAAGACCGCCGCCAAGTGGTTGCTGCAATACGGGTCGCTCGAAGGCTTGCTCGAACACGCCGCCGACATCAAGGGCCAGGCCGGCGAGAACCTGAGAAAGGCGCTCGACTGGTTGCCACAGGGGCGCCGGCTGGTGACGATCCGCACCGACTGCGATCTGGCGGGGCACGTCGAAGGATTGCCTGCGCTCGACGGCATCGCCATCGGTGCCCAGCAGGTCGATGCGCTCAAGGACTTCTACGAACGCTATGGCTTCAAGAGCCTGGTGAAGGCGCTGGAGTCGCATGCGGTGCCGCCCGAACTGATCGAGGAAAACAACCGCAAGAAGAAGGGCAAGGGCAGGGCGGCCGACACCGGCCCCGGCCTGTTCGACGAGGCGGCCGACAGCCTGGGCGATGAAGCGGTCGAAAAGGCCAGCAACCTGGCCTACGACACGGTGCTGACCTGGGAGGCCTTCGACGCCTGGCTCGTGAAGATCGAGGCGGCCGAGCTGGTTGCACTCGACACCGAAACCACTTCGCTCGACGAAATGCATGCGCAGATCGTCGGGCTGAGCTTCAGCGTGACGCCCGGCGAGGCAGCGTACATTCCGCTTGCGCACAACTATCCCGATGCGCCGGAACAGCTCAACCGCGAAGACGTCATTGCCCGGCTCAAGCCCTGGCTGGAAGACGGCACGAAGAAGAAGCTGGGCCAGCACGTCAAGTACGACCGCCATGTGCTTGCCAACCATGGCGTCGAGGTCCGGGGCTACGCGCACGACACCATGCTGCAGAGCTACGTGCTCGAAGTCCACAAGCCGCACGGCCTCGCGAGCCTGGCCGAACGGCACCTGGGCCGCAGCGGCATCGCCTACGAAGACCTGTGCGGCAAGGGCGCACACCAGATTTCCTTCAGCCAGGTGGCGATCGACAAGGCGGCGGAATATTCCTGCGAGGACAGCGACCAGACGCTCGACGTGCACCGCGTGCTCTGGCCGCAACTCGAAGCCGACGACAAGCTGCGCTTCATCTATCAGCTGGAGATGGACAGCAGCGAGGCGCTCTACCGCATCGAGCGCAACGGCGTGCTGATCGATGCGCCCACGCTGGCCACGCAGAGCCACGAACTGGGCACGCGCATCATGGCGCTGGAGCAGGAGGCCTATGACATCGCCGGCCAGCCCTTCAACATCGGCAGCCCCAAGCAGATTGCCGAGATCTTCTTCACGAAGATGGGGCTGCCCGTGATCAAGAAGACGCCCAGCGGCGCGCCGAGCACCGACGAAGAGGTGCTGGAAAAGCTGGCCGAGGACTATCCGCTGCCCGCCAAGATCCTGGAATACCGCGGCCTGTCCAAGCTCAAGGGCACCTACACCGACAAGCTCGGGCAGCTGGCCAACCCGCGCAGCGGCCGGGTGCACACGCATTACGCGCAGGCGGTGGCGGTGACCGGCCGGCTCAGCAGCAACGACCCGAACCTGCAGAACATCCCGATCCGCACGGCCGAAGGGCGGCGCGTGCGCGAGGCCTTCGTGGCCCCCGCGGGCAGCGTGATCGCGAGCGCCGACTATTCGCAGATCGAGCTGCGCATCATGGCTCACATCAGCGGCGACGAATCGTTGCTGCGCGCCTTCAAGGAAGGCATCGACGTGCACCGTGCCACCGCCGCCGAGGTGTTCGGCGTGCCGGTCGATCAGGTGTCGAGCGAACAGCGCCGCTATGCCAAGGTGATCAATTTCGGGCTTATCTACGGCATGAGCAGCTTCGGTCTTGCCAAGAACCTGGGCATCGAGACCAAGGCCGCGGCGTCGTACATCGACCGTTACTTCGCGCGCTATCCGGGCGTCAAGCAGTACATGGACGAGACGCGCGCCAGCGCCAAGGAAACGGGCTATGTCGAGACCGTGTTCGGCCGGCGCCTGTACCTGCCCGAGATCAATTCGCCGAATGGCCCGCGACGCGGCGGTGCCGAGCGTGCGGCCATCAATGCGCCGATGCAGGGCACGGCGGCCGACCTGATCAAGTTGAGCATGGTCAAGGTGCAGAACGTGCTTGATGAAGAGCAACGCGCCACCAAGATGATCATGCAGGTGCACGATGAACTGGTGTTCGAAGTGCCCGAGGCAGAGGTCGACTGGGTCCGCACCGAAATACCGCGCCTGATGGCGGGCGTGGCCGATCTCAAGGTGCCGCTCTTGGCCGAGCTGGGCATCGGGCCCAACTGGGACAAGGCGCATTGATGGGGTTCGCCCCCAGGCTTGCGCACTGCGTGTCGCGGCGCCTACCCCCTTCCGGGGGCCCGGCCTGCGGCCCGGCGAAGCCGGTTCCGCGGCCGGTCTGGCATGGGATCGTGGTCGTGATAGTGATCGTTTTATAAAGGCAATTGGATGAGAATGATGAACCCTGTATTCGCCGGCGTCCGCAAGGGCTTTGCGTTCGCCGCCCTGTGCGCCGCCTGCACGGCGACCCTCGCCGCGCCCGATGCGCGCATTGCGGCACTTGCGGCCCAGGAGAAACCGGCGCTGCTCGACACCCTGAAGGCGCTGGTGTCGATCGAATCCGGCAGCCGCGACCTCGAAGGGCTGGAGAAGATCTCTGCGCTGATCGCGGGCAAGTTCCGCGCCCTTGGCGGCCAGGTCGAACTCATCGATCCGAGCAGCGAGATGTACCGCATGGAAGATTCGCCAGAGCGCGTGGGCAAGGTCGTGCAGGCCACCTTCAAGGGCACAGGGAGCAAGAAGATCTTGCTGATCGCGCACATGGACACGGTCTACCAGATTGGCATGGGCAGCAGGCAACCCTTTCGCATCGAGGGCGACAAGGCGTATGGGCTGGGCATCTCCGATGACAAGCAGGGCATTGCCGTCATCACCCACATCGTGTCGTTGCTCAAGGCGATGGACTTCAAGGAGTACGGCACGCTCACCGTGCTGATCAACGCCGACGAGGAGATCAGCTCGCCGGGCTCGCGCGCGCTCATCACGCGCATGGGCGCCGAACACGATGCGGTGATGTCGTTCGAAGGCGCGTACATCAAGGAAGACAAGCTGTCGCTGGCGACGGCGGGCATCGCTTCGGTGACGCTCAACGTGACGGGCAAGGCCTCGCACGCCGGCTCCGCACCTGAAATGGGCGTGAACGCGCTCTACGAACTTTCGCACCAGATCCTGCAGATGCGCGACCTGTCGGATCCGGCCACGGGCCTGAAAATGAACTGGACCGTGTCGCGCTCGGGCACCAACCGCAACGTGATTCCAGCCAGCGCCACGGCCGGTGCCGATGTGCGCGTGATCAAGGTGGCCGACTACGACCGCATCGAGCAACAGGTGAACGAGCGTGTGAAGACGCAGCTCATCCCTGAGGCCAAGGTGGACTTGAAATTCGAACGCCGCCGTCCGCCGCTGGAGGCCACGGACGCCTCGCGCGCCATGGCACGCCATGCGCAGCAGATCTACCAGGACGAACTGGGCCGGCCGCTGGCCGCTGACGACAAGGTCGCCGGTGGAGGCACCGACGCCGCGTTCGCAGCGCTCAAGACCCGTGCGCCGGTTGTCGAGCGCTTCGGCCTGCAGGGCTTCGGCGCGCATTCGGCCGACGCCGAATATGTGCTGATCGACTCCATCGAGCCGCGGCTCTACCTGGGCGCGCGCATGGTCATGGACATCGCGCGCGGCAAGGCCGGCTTCTAGCCGTTGCGCGATGCGGCTGCGGCACATCGAGGTCTTCAACGCGATCATGCTCACGGGCAGCGTGAGTGCGGCGGCGCGGTTGATCAACATCACCCAGCCGGCCGTGAGCCGCACGCTGCAGCATGCGGAACTGCAACTGGGCTTTGCCTTGTTCCAGCGCATCAAGGGGCGGCTCACGCCGACCACCGAGGCGCTCACGCTGTATCCGCACATCGAGCAGTTGTTCGCGCAGCTCGACGAGGTGCAGCGCCTTGCCACCAACCTGCGCACCGCCAGCGTGGCGGGCGAGCTGCGCATCCTCACCGTGCTCGCGCTCAGCTACGAGGTGCTGCCACGAGCGCTCAAGGTCTTTCGCGAGCAGCATCCGGCCGTCGCCGTGACGGTGGAGTCGCTGCATTCCCCGCAGATCATGTCGGCCCTGCTGCTGCAGCAGGCCGATGTAGGCTTTGCCTTCAGCCCTGCCGTGCATCCCTCCCTGGTGCAGGAGTCGCTCGCCGACAGCCGCATGGTCTGCATCGCGCCCAAGGGCATGCTGCCGCGCGCGCTGGTTCGCAACGGATCGGTCGCGTTGCACGATCTGGTGGAGCTGCCGGTGGTGGGCCTGGACAGCCGCGACCCGGTCGGCACCAGCCTGAGCCAGGCCTGCCGGCAGGCGGGCGTGGGCTTTCACCAAGCCGTGGTCACGGTGCAGACCTACCATGCGGCACTGGCCATGGCACACCACGGCCTGGGTGTGGCGCTGGTCGACGGCTGCACGGCGGGGTCGGCCGATCCCGACAAGGTCGACGTGCTGGCGCTCGAGCCGCACATTCCGGTACCGATCCGCGCCTTGCGGTTGGCGGGGCGGCCCGATTCGGTGGCGGTGCGCGGCATCACGCGCTGCATGCAGCAGGCGATCCAGTCGCTGTCTCTCTAGCGCTAGAGGACGGCAGGGCGGCCAGTGTCGCGGACCTGCGGTCATGCGGCCAGCGCAGCCTCGACCCTGCGCGCCGAACCGAAGGCAAGCGTGAAGCCGAGTGCGCCATGGCCCGTGTTGAACAGCAGGTTGGCCGGCGCGCCGGGACGGCGTCCGATGATCGGCAGGCCGGTGGGCGTGGCCGGCCGCATGCCGGTCCAGGGGTTCAGCACGTCGAAGCGGCTGGCCTGGGGAAAGACCGCGCGGGTGGCCGCCACGAGCGCCTCGATGCGCCCCGCCGGAATGCGCTCGTCCTGCCCGACCAGCTCCGCCATACCTGCCACCCGCAGGCGGGAGCCCAGGCGTGCGAACACCACCTTGCGCGCGCTGTCGGTCACGCTCACGCGCGGTGCGGCGATGTCATCGACCTCCACCGTGATGCTGTAACCCTTGAGCGGATAGACCGGCAGGTACATGCCGAGCTGGCGGCCGAACCGGTGCGACGCGGTGCCCAACGCCAGCACGAACGCATCGGCTGCCACGTCGCCGGCGCTCGTCTGGACGGCGGCGACGCGCCCGGCACGCACATCGAAGCCGCGCACGTCGGTGTCCAGCAGAAAATGCACGCCACGCGCGTGCAGTACGCGCAGCAATTCCTGGCAGACCTTCAGGCAATCGGCGGCGCATTCGCTGGGCGTGTGCACCGCGCCCGCGATGTGCGCGCGGTAGCCAGCCAGGGCAGGCTCGATGGCAATGCATTCGTCGGCCGATACCAGGCGCTGGACGCTGCCCAGCGCGCGTTGCAGCGCAATCTGCCGCTCGGCGCCCGCGAGGCTGGCAGCGCTGCTGTACAGCACCAGCTTGCCGGTGGCGGAAAAGTCGCAATCGGGTGCCACGTCGGCACGCATGGCCTCGAAGCCTGCGCGGCTGTCGGCGGCCAGTGCGAGCAGTTCGGCAGTGCTGCGCCGGGAGGTGCCCGCATTGCAGGCGGCCAGGAATTCGACGCCCCAACGCCACTGCAGTGGATCGAGTTGCGGCCGGAGCTTGAGCGGCGATGCGGGCGACAGCAGCAGCTTGGGCAGCTGTCGCCAGATGGCTGGATCGGCCAGCGGCTGTACGTACGAATAGCTCAGCTGGGCGCCGTTGCCGCCGCTGGCGCCCGCGCCTGCTTGCGCCCGGTCGACCACCGTGACCGCATGGCCCTGGCGTTCGAGCTGCCATGCCGTGGCCAGGCCGACGATGCCCGCGCCCATCACACACACGCGCATGACTTGCTTTCCTGAGTTGCCTGAACGTGCCGACTGTAGGCGCGTGCAGCGGGCCGAGGAAATGCCAAAAGCACCCAGACCCATAGCCAAAACTCATGGATCGGCGACCCATGAGTTTTGGGCATGCCCCTGGGTTCAAAAGGAATGATGGACACAGGCCTACAAGTTTTTACACTGCTCCTTCGTTCCAACCACGCCACCGAAAGGGCTCGCATGAAACTCACCGTACTGATGGCCGCCATCCTGCTGACGGCAACTGGCGCCCAGGCCGCCGACACGCTGGCGAAGATCGCCTCGTCGAACAAGATCACGATGGCGTACCGGGAATCTTCCGTGCCCTTCAGCTATCTCGATGGCCCCAGCAAGCCGATCGGCTTTTCGGTGGAACTGTCGAACGCCATCTTCGCGGCGGTGAAGACGCGGCTCAACAAGCCGGGCCTCGAAAGCGCCTGGATGGCCGTGACGTCGCAGAACCGCATTCCGTTGCTGCAGAACGGGACCATCGACCTCGAATGCGGCTCCACCACGAACAACAGCGCGCGTGGCAAGGACGTGGCCTTCGCCATCAACCACTTCTACACCGGCACGCGTCTCCTGGTGAAGACGAACTCAGGCATCAAGAACTACGCGGATCTCAAGGGCAAGAAGGTGGCCATCACCACCGGCACGACCAACATGCTGGTCGTGCGCAAGTACAACGAAGAGAAGAAACTGGACATCGACATTCTCTCGGCCAAGGACCATGCCGACGCGCTGTTGCTGGTCGAGAGCGACCGCGCCTCGGCCTTTGCCATGGACGACATCCTGCTGTTCGGCCTGCGCTCGAATTCCAAGAGCCCAGCCGAACTCGAAGTCGTCGGCGACGCACTCCAGGTCGAGCCCTATGCCTGCATGTTGCCCAAGGACGATCCGCAGTTCAAGGCGCTGGTCGACGGCGTGATCACCGGCATGATGAAGTCCGGCGAATTCGAGAAGCTGTACAACAAGTGGTTCCTGGCACCCATCCCGCCCAAGGGCCTGCCGATCGGCCTGCCGATGAGCCAGGAACTGCGCGACAACATCAAGACCCCGACCGACAAACCGGCGACCTGATCCATGACACAAGTGGTCGGCATTCTGGGCGGCATGGGTCCGGCGGCGGGAGCGGACTTCGTGCGCATCTTCGTCGACGCCTGCGCGCAGCACATGCGCGCGCAGGGCCAACCGGTGCGCGACCAGGCCTTTCCGGAGCACTGGCTCGCCCAGGTGCCGGTGCCCGACCGCAGCGGCGCGCTGGAGGCCACCGGCGCGGGCGCGCACCAGCCGCTCGAGCCCATGCTGCAGGCGCTGGGCCGGCTGGCTGCGCTCGGCAGCCGGGCCGTTGCCATCGCCTGCAACACGGCGCATGCCTGGCATGCGACGCTGCAGGAGCGCTTTCCGCAGGTCGAGCTGCTGCATGTCGCGCGCGAGGTCGCCTCGCATCTGGCGGGGCAGGGCGTGCGGGAGGTCGCACTCATGGCGACCGAAGGCACCTACCGCGTGCGTCTTTACGAGCAGGCGCTCTCCGATGCGGGTCTGGTGTGCCATCTGCCCGTGGCCGAGGAGCGTACGCTGCTCATGCGCGGCATCTACGAAGGCGTGAAGGCGGGCGACCTGGTGCTGGCTGAGCAGTGCTTTGCCGACGTGGCGCAGAGGCTGGTGGCGCGCCACGGTCCGGTGGCATTGATCATGGGCTGCACCGAGGTGCCGCTGGGCCTCCAGGGCTCGACCGCCGTGGCGGGGATGCGGCTGGTCGATCCGGCCCGGGTGCTCGCCTCGGCGCTTGCCGTTCGCGCTTATGGCCCGGGTGGTCGGCGCATCTCCTGAAGCACCGGCCGCGCTTCATCGGTATTCACGCAGGGGTATCGAGGCCTCTTGCACGGGTTGGGACTCGATCGCCTACATTGCGCGGTGTGCCTGCGGGCATGCCTCTGTCCCGACCTGTACCGAAGCTTCCACGGAGAAACCATGTCCCAATTCGACGACCGTACCGGGCTGCAAGCCGACTTCGACTCGCTGCGCCCCGGCCAGAGCAATGAACAGGGCGCCACACGCCGTACCGCGCTGCTGACGGCGCTCGGCGTGGGCTACGCGGCGGCGGCACTCCCTGTGGCCGCCCAGACCGCGATCACCACGTCCACCGACGGCTTGCAGGCCGGTCCGGTCAAGTTCAAGGTTGCCGGTTTCGATGTGCCGGCCTACGTGGCGCAGCCCAGCGGCAAGACCGGGTTGCCGGTGGTGCTCGTGGTCCAGGAGATCTTCGGCGTGCACGAGTACATCGCCGACACCTGCCGCCGCTTTGCCAAGCTCGGTTATCTGGCGATCGCGCCCGACCTGTACGCGCGCCAGGGCGACGCGCGCGGCTACACCGAGATTCCCAAGCTGATGGCCGAGATCGTCTCCAAGGTGCCCGACGCCCAGGTGATGGCCGACCTCGATGGCGCCGTGGCCTATGCGGCCCAGCATGGCGGTGACGTTTCCAAGGCCGGCATCACCGGTTTCTGCTGGGGTGGCCGCATCACCTGGTTGTATGCGGCAACCGGCAAGGTCAAGGCGGGGGTGGCGTGGTACGGACGCCTGGTGGGGGAGCCCAGCGCGCTCACGCCCCGGCATCCGGTGGACATCGCGGCCGAACTCAAGGCGCCGGTGCTCGGCCTGTATGGCGGAAAAGACCAGGGCATCCCTCTTGACACGGTTGATAAGATGAAAACTGTCCTGTCCAGCGGTTCGCCGGCGGCCAGGGCGTCGGAGTTCGTTGTGTACCCTGAAGCGGGCCACGCGTTCCACGCAGACTATCGGCCCAGCTACCTCAAGGAAGCGGCAGAAGACGGCTGGAAGCGCGCCCTGGCCTGGTTCAAAGCCCACGGCGTTGCCTAGTTCCCCCGGACTGGCGGCGCTGCAAGCCGCTTTCCGCTGAAAGCCGTCCCAATGGACGGCTTTTCTTTTTTTATGATCGAGCCAAGACCATCGGTCCTGCTCCTTTTTGCAAGAAATTATGACTTTGCTGGCCATCATCGCGGCGACCCTGTTCGCCGGTATCGGAAGTGTGTGGGTCGCCGCGTTGCTGATGCGGGTGGGCGTCCGCAGCGGCGGAGGTGGCATCAATGCGCAACACCTGCTGAGCCTGGCGGCCGGTGCGCTGCTCGCGACGGCCTTCATGCATCTGCTGCCCGAAGCTTTCGAAAGCGGCATCGAGCCAGCGGTGCTGTTTGCCGTGCTGCTGTTCGGTCTGGTGTTTTTCTTCCTGCTCGACAAGGCCGAACTCTGGCACCACGGCCATGAGCACCATCAGACCGAAGGGCGCGACGGGCACGCGCACGGGCATGTGCACGACCACGGCCATCATCACCATTCGCATGCGCCCCAGGGCGGTAGCTGGGCGGTGCTCACCGGCGACAGCGTGCACTGTTTTGGCGATGGCATTCTCATCGCCTCGGCCTTCGTGGCAGACGTTCGCCTAGGCCTGGTTGCCGCGCTGGCGGTGCTGGCACACGAGGTGCCTCACCACATCGGCGACCTGGTGGTGCTGCGCCAGAGTTCAGCCAGTTCACGCATGGCGCTGCTCAAGGTGTCGCTGGCCGGCACCATGACTGCGCTGGGTGGCATTGTGGGCTGGTGGCTGGTCGACCAGCTCCACAGCTGGTTGCCGTACTTTCTGGTGCTGGCCGGCAGCAGTTTTGTCTATGTCGCGCTGGCCGACCTGATTCCGCAGCTCCAAAAGCGCTTGCCCGCCCGCCAGACGGCCGCACAGATCGTCTGGCTGGCCATCGGCATCGCCCTGGTGACGCTGGTGAGCCGTCTCGCGCATGGCGAGCATGGCCACGAACATGACGCGCACGATGGTCACGCGCACACTGAAGAAGTCCACACACGGTAACGCGTCTTCGGCGGAACGGGCGCAGCAGGCGCGCCGGGTCGGGTTTTTCCGACGTGCGGGCAGGAGGTTGCCTGTTGCGTGGTGCTGCGGCAAGGCGCAGGATGCAGTTTTCCATTGGACCGCAAGGAAGCCGCACATGAATCCCGCAGACCCCAAGCTCACTCAAGAGAATCCTCTGGACGAGGACATCGACGAAGTCGACGGCGCCCTGGATGACGGCGACGATGCACCCGAGAATGAGGCTGAGCTCGCCGATGCGACTGGCATCGACCTGAGCGATGCCAGCGAACTCGATGCGGACCATGTTCCGATCGACGAGGAGGCCGCTCGCGTGGTTCACGCGCCGGACTGACGCCCGGCGCATTCCTTCACAACGATCTCTGGCGGGGCAACGGGCGGGCGCCCAGGTCCGCCATGCCAGTGAGCTGCCCTGAATTGACGCTCAGGGCTTCTGCTCTTGCGCCTGACGGCGTTCACCTGCGCGCTGCTCGGCGTGGTGTTGTTCCTGCTGCCGGTGCTGTTGGGCCTGCTGCTCGTGTTGCAGGTGTTGTTGCTGCTGCTGCCTGGCCTGCTGTTCCGCCTGTTGCTGCTGCTGCCGCTGTTGCTGCTCGGCCTGTTGGCGTTGCTGCTGCATCTGGCGACTCTGTTGCTCAGCCTGCTGGCGCTGTTGCTCCTGCTGGTGCCTTGCCTGCTCTTGCTGTTGGCGCTGCTGTTCTTGCTGCTGGCGTGCCCGCTCCTGTTGCTGCCTGGCTTGATCGGCGCGCTGCTGCTGCGTCTGCTCCTGTTGATGACGGAGCTGCTCCTGCTGATGACGCGCCTGATCTTGCTGCTGCGCTTGCATCTGCATCTGTTGCTGGCGTTGCTGTTCCTGTTGTTGGCGCGCCTGGTCGTTACGGTGTTGCTGGGCCTGCATCTGTTGATCGCGGGCTTGCTGCTGGCGCACCTGTTCCTGCTGTTGCTGTTGCTGGCGCACCTGAGCCATTTGCATCTGCGCCTGGTTCCGCTGCTGCTCCCTCTGCACCTGGTCGCGCTGCATCTGGACCTGCTGCGCCTGGTGTTCCAACTGCGCCTGTTGCGCCTGATCACCTCGCGGTGCCGGGCCATTGTTGTAGACGTTGCGGATGTTGTTGTTCACCACGGTTTCGGAGCGCGACACGTAGGTCGAACGGTTGTATACGACGGCCGGCTGTTCGTAACTGCGGCCATCCCTGCCCGGTGGGGGGCGGCGGTCGTCTCCGCGGCTGCCCCAGTTCACGCCCCACGAGTGCCAGCCCCAGTCATGCCGCTCCAGCGCCGACCCGACCACCACGCCGAGCCCGAAGGTCAGTGCGCCTGCCGTGGCGATCTGTGCGTTGCTGTAGCGGGGCTCGCTGTAGACGGGCTGCGGCGGTGCATAGACGTAGCCGGGGTAGACGCGCACGGGTTCGCCATAGATGCGCTGCGGGTCGTAGGCAGGCACATAGACCACGTCCGGCTGTGCAGGCGCGATCGTGATGTATTGCGTGGGCGGTTCCACAACCGCCTGGCCACTGTAGACAGGGACCACATTGGGGTTGGGTGTGTAGTTGATCTGCGGATTGCCCGTCGCCACCTTCAGTTGCGGCGTGCTCTTGAGCTGGCCTGCGCGTGAGGCGCGCTGGCGCATCACCTGGATCGCGTTCATCACGTCGCTCGGGTCGTTGTAGTAAGCCTCGCCGAGCGCCGTGGTCCAGGGCAGGTTTTTCGCCATCTGGTCGAGCACGCTGCGAAAGGCGGTCAGCGACTTGATGCTGGGATCCCAGGGTTGCCGGTCGGCCGCGTCGGCCAGCGGACCGGCCTTGAGGCTGGCGTTCTGGTGCAGCCACTGGTCTGCATCAGTGACTTGGGCGGGGTAGGTGGAGCCTGCCAGAACCTGGGCTACCAGTTTGTCGGGATAGAGGGCGATCGGCGCCACCATCTGGTAGAGCTGGTCGGCAGTCGGCGGCGTATAGCTCGGTACCGCAGGCGCTGCTGCGACAGGTGCGGGTGCTGCTTCAGCGGGTGCAGTGGCTGCAGGTGCTGGTGCTGGTGCCGTGGCTGGCGTGTCTGCTGTCTTGTTGCAGCCCGCCAGAGTGATGCCTGCGGCGGCCAGGGCAATCGCCAGCAGGCGGTGGTTGGAAGGGGGATGGGCCATGGGAAGCTCCCTGGAATCGGGGGTCGTTGATCGATGGGCCGCGCCTCGCGGCGCTGTCCTGTTCATGGATCTACAACGTCTGGCTTCCGGCCCTCGACGACTTCAGTTGTGACAGTGGGTTTCTGCTGCGCATGTCAGTGCACTGCCCGAGCCGCGCCTTACTTGGCCGCGCCGGTGTACTTGGTTACGGCCTGCGCCGTCATCGCGTAGCCGCTCACACCCATCATCGAATCGTTGCGTGTGGTCTGCAGCCGGCCTGTCACCCATACCGTGTCCATCGACCTGAACTTCGCACCCTTTTCGGGGCGCACATGCAGGATCTGGTTGGCGGGTGGCGGCGGTGTGTGGATGCACGCGCCGAAGTAGGGCACCAGCAGGAATTCGGTGATCTCACCCTTGCTTTCCTCGAGCGGCACCACAAAGCCGGGGATCTTCACCAGCGCGCCGTTCAATGCCGAATTCGCCGGTGCGTTGTCTGACACTTCTTGCATTTTGAGAAGAAGTTCGGCGGCCTTGGGGTCGGCGTCGTCGAGCTTGCTGAAGTCGATGCCTTTGTACGCCTTCATCGGGTCCCAGTCCTTGGGAACGAGCTCCTCCCAGGTGATCTCCCGCGGCTGGCCGGGCGCCGCCGGCGCGGTGGCGGTTGCGCCTGCCTTGCCGCCGAGGGGGTTGGCGGGCGTGGTCGCCGCAGGCGCTGGGCCTGCGGCCCAGGCCGCGCCGGCGAGGCCGATGCAGCCCAGCGCCAGAACGTTACGCAGAAGAACGGGAACAGATTGCAGGGTCATGGCAAATCCTCGAGAAAGGTCAGATGCGGGGCGAAAGGCCATCGGTCAGCGAGAGCCGGTACGCGCGCAGGCCAGGCAACAGGCTGGCCACGAATCCACCGGCCAGCAGGCTTGCGAGCAGCAGCCATTCATTGAGGGTGGGCAGGCCCAGTGTCAAGGCCAGGCCGAACTGCGCCTGCAGCCAGGGCGACAGGAAGGCGATGCCGAGCACTGCGAACAGTATGCCGATCGCCACACCGATCAGTGTGACCATCGCGCCTTCCATGGCCAGCAGGGCGATCACGTGCCGCAAGCTCGCACCCACGGCGCGCAGCACCGCGAGCTCGCGCCGTCGTTCATTGAGCCCGGCCATCACCACCGACACCAGGCCCGCCAGGCTCACCAGTGCCACCAGCGCCGACATCGCCAGCAATGCGTTTTCGCCGACGCCCACCACGCTCCACAGTTCGTCGAGCGCGACACCGGGCAGGATGGCCATCAGCGCCTCGTCGGGGTAGGTCGAGACCCAACGCTGGACGCGGAACACCGCTGCACGGTTCTTGAGTCCGACCAGCGCGGCCGTGACGTTCTTGGGCGTGAGATCGAACTTGCGCACCTGCTCTGCAGGTATGTGAACCCCCGGCAAAGGCGCGCCGCTGAACCAGTCGAGGTGGATGGCCTCCATGGCGTCCAGGCCGATGTGCACGGTGCGATCGACGGGCGTTCCAGTGCGCGCGAGCACGCCGACCACCGTGAAGGGCTTGTCGGCATGCTCGGCCACGTTGAGCTCGCCACTGCCATGCGCCAGCGTGATCTTCTGCCCCACGTGGTAGCCCAGACGGTCGGCCACCTCCGCCCCGACCACGGCATCGAACAGCGCAGAGAAAGGTTGGCCTTCGCGCAGCGCCAGCGACTGGCGGTCGCCATACCGAAAGCGCGTGAAGTAGGCCGGGGTGGTGGCAAGGACGGAGAAGCCGCGGTGCGAATCGCCCAGCGACAGCGGAACCACCCAGGCGACGCCCGGATTTGCCTCCAGTGCCTGCACGCTCTTCCAGCCGATGTTGTTGGTGGCCGACCCGATGCGAAACACCGAATAAAGCAGCAGTTGGGTCGAACCGGTGCGCGCGCCGACGATCAGGTCGGTGCCGGAAACCGAGGATGAGAAGTTGTCGCGCAACTGGGAGCGGATGCGTTCCACGCCCAGCAGCAAAAAGGTCGACAGCGCAATCGACAGGACCGTCAGCGAGAGCGTGAAGCGTCGGTTCCAGGCGCTGCGCCAGGCAATGGTGAACAGCGGGTTCACGATGCCTCGCTCCGTGCGGCGCGGTTGATGCCGGGCAGCAGCACCTGGCGCGAGAAGCGCGAAGCAATGCGCTGGTCATGGCTCACGAACACCAGCGCGCTGCGGTGCGTGCGGCAGGCCGAGAGCAAGACGTCGAGAAAGGCTTCGCGCCGGTCTTCATCGAGCGCGGAGGTCGGTTCGTCCGCAATGACCAGTTCGGGTTGGCCGATGAGCGCGCGTGCCGCTGCCACGCGCTGCTGCTGGCCCACCGAGAGCGTCATGGCGGGCCGCCGCCACAGCGCGGCGTCCAGTCCCATCTGCGAGAGCAGTGCCTCGGCTTGGGCGCGTGGCGTGCCTTCGCGCGAGGCCTGGGCGTGGCGCTGCGCGGAGAAGCGGCAGGGAAGCAGCACGTTGTCGATCACGCTCAGGTAAGGCAGGAGGTTGAACTGCTGGAAGATATAGCCCACGTGTGCCACGCGGCGGCGGTCGCGGGCCGCGGCGGACTGGGCCGCCCAGTCTTGGCCAAGCAGCACCACGCGGCCCGAGTCGGCCACCAGCACACCCGCGAGCAGCGACAGCAAGGTGCTCTTGCCGCAGCCGCTGGGGCCGTGCAGGAACACGGTTTCCCCGGCCTGCACTTCGAGCTGGTCGATGTCGATGCAGGGCGCATCGGCGCCAGGCCAGGTGAACCGGAGCACATCGGCAATGAGAACCGGGTTCACGGTCAGGTCACTTGCCCCAGGCCAGGCGCGCATTCGGCCGTTTCAGCGTGCGCTGGAACTGACCTTGTGCGGTGGCGATCTGCGCGTCGATCTGGCGCGGCCCCTTGAAGGCCGTGAACAGGCCCACGTCGATGAATTTTGCAGCCGTCGCGTTCGTGCAGTTGAACGCGAAGGTGGCGTCCAGGTCGGCGTGTGCGTCGGCGGGGGCTGTGGTCGCCTGCTTGCCCCAGCCGAGTACCGCCGACTGCAACTCGACCGGGCCGAGCTTGCAGTTGGCGGTCGGGTCGATCAGGAACAGCTTGTCCGCGGCTCGCAGCGTGGCGGCCGCGTCCTCGACCGTTTGGCGCTCGGCGTCGGTGCGTGGCGCACGCTCGAAGCCCACGATGTTGTCGAGCGGCGACTCCATCGAGATCACGACGGTCGGGCCTTCGACCGCGATGTCCAGCTTGAGCTGGCCGTGGACGTGTGCGTGCTGCGTCTGCGCAAACACCGCATTCACGCCCAAAGTTGCACCAATCAATGTCGCCAGTCCAAAAAGGACGGCCGGTTTTCCAGGGGTCATGGTTGTGCGCCTTGCCGGGTCGGCAGCCCCGGCGTGTTGCTCCACTCGCTCCAGCTGCCGGCATAGAGCGCGGTCGCGCCGAAACCGGCGATCTTCATCGCCAGCAGGTTCGGCACGGCGCTCACGCCGCTGCCGCACTGGTGCACGACCGTCGCCGGGTCGCGGCCGGCCAGCAGGGCGTCGAACTCGGCGCGCAACTGCGCAGCGGGCTTGAACTTGCCGTCCGGGCCGATGTTCTCGGCGAAGGGCCGGTTCAAGGCCCCGGGGATGTGACCTGCGATCGGGTCCAGAGGTTCCACCTCGCCGCGGTAACGCGCGCCGGCGCGTGCGTCGATCAGGGTCTGGTCAGGGTGGCCCAGCCGGCCGTGCACCATGGCCGTGGTTGCCAGCGGCAAGCGTGGCTCGCCCGGCACGAAGTTCGACTGGAAGTGCGCGGGCTCCTCCTGCGACGTCACCGCGCCGCCTTCGGCTTCCCAGGCCTGCAGGCCGCCGTCGAGCACGGCCACGGCCTCGTGGCCCATCCACTGCAGCATCCACCACAGGCGGCCGCAGTAGTTGGCGCCGTTGCGGTCGTACACCACCGCCTGCATGTCATTGGTCAGGCCGACACTCGACAGCCAGGCGGCGAACTTCTCGCGGCTCGGCAAGGGATGGCGGCCGCCGGAGGCCGGCACGCCGTCGTCGTGCGCGACCACCACCCCATGCTTGCCCGGAGCGCCGTGCGCCGCGCTCAGGTCGGTGTCGAGGTTTGCATGGACAGCGCCCGGGATGTGCGACGCGGCATATTGCACGTGGCCGGCCTGCGGTTGCATCAGGTCGAAGCTGCAGTCGAAGACCATCAAGGGCGTTCTGGCGGCCTGCAGCGCCTGGAGTTCGGCGACCGAGATGAGCGTGGTGTACATGATGGAGCGTTCCTTCGTTTCAATGTTCCTCGGCGGGCGCCTTGGGCAGCGAGCGCTGGCGCAGCACCGTCGCCGCGATGCCGCTGAACACGATCAGCGCCATGCCCGCCCAGCCCGTCGCGTCGATGCGATCCCCGAACAGCAGCACACTGTAGATCGACGCGAAGACGATGCCCGAATATTGGAGGTTGGCCACCAGGAGCGTGCCGCTCTCGGTCTTGGCCGACGCGTAGGCGCGTGTCATGCACAACTGGCCCAGTGCCGCCAGCACGCCCACCGGCAGCAGCCAGGCCGCGTGTCCCCATGTCCATTCCGCCCAGGGCGTGAAGCCCGTGGCCACCGTTGCCATGCCGCCCGCCACCGCCGAGCCCACCGCGAAATAGAACACGGTGCGCGCTTCGGGCTCTTTCAGGCGGGAGAGCGCGACGACCTGCATGTACGCGAAGGCGGCCGTCAGGCCCGACAGCAGGCCCAGGACGCCGGCAAAACCCTGGTTGTCGCCCACGCTCGGCTTGAGCACCAACACCACGCCGGCGAAGCCCGCCAGCACCGTCAGAATGAGCGGCCCTTGCAAGGGCGGGCGCGGCACCTTGCCGTCGCGGCCAGGCACCGGCACCCAGGCCAGCAGCGCGCCGCCGACCAGGAAGGCCGCGATCCACACGCTGCTCATGTAGTTGAGCGTCATGGCGGTGGCCAGCGGCATGTGGGCAATGGCATAGAACCACGCACCCAGGGAGACCACGCCGATCAGGCTGCGCCAGGCATGCATGAGCGGATAACGGGTCTTCAGCGGCACGCCGCGCTGGCGCGCAAGCAGCCAGAGAAACACGATGCCGATGAGGCCGCGGTAGAACACCAGCTCGGCGCTTGAAAACCACTGCGATGCGATCTTCACGCACACGCCCATGCTCGCGAAAATCAGGGCGCCGAGCACCATCCATAGCGCTTGCACGGTCTGGTCACTCCCCCGCGAACGCGGTCACGCTGCGGGTCGCATTTCGTTGCGATACCACTCGTGGAACTGCTGCATGCCGTCTTCCATCGGGCTCTGGTAGGGGCCGGACTCGTCGTCGCCGCGCAGCATGAGCGCGCGGCGGCCGGCGTCCATGCGCTCGGCAATCTCGTCGTCTTCGACACAGGTTTCCATGTAGGCAGCCTGCTGCGCCTCCACGAACTCACGCTCGAAGGCGACGATCTCCTCGGGGTAGAAGAACTCGACCATGTTGAGCGTCTTCTGCGGGCCGATGGGGTGCAGGGTCGACACCGTCAGCACATGCGGGTACCACTCGACCATCACGTGCGGGTAGTAGGTCAGCCAGATGGCCCCGTACTTGGGCGGCTTGCCGTCGCGGTACTTGAGCAACTGCTCCTGCCACCGCTGGTAAACCGGGCTGCCGGCGCGGCCGAGCCGGTTGGCCACGCCCACGGTCTGTACGGAGAAATGGCGGTTGAACTCCCAGCGCAGGTCGTCGCAGGTGACGAAGCTGCCCAGGCCGGGATGGAAGGGCCCGACGTGGTAGTCCTCCAGGTAGACCTCGATGAAGGTCTTCCAGTTGTAGTTGCACTCGTGCAGTTCGACGCGGTCGAGCGCGTAGCCTGAGAAATCGAGGTCGGCGCGCGGGCCGAGCCGCGCCAGGTCGTCGCCCACGTTGCGTCCGCTGCCGTCGCGGTTCTTCTCGAACAGCAGGCCGTTCCATTCCTCGATCGGATAGTTGTGCAGGTTCAGGCACGGGTCCTGCGCGAAATGCGGAGCGCCGATGAGCGTGCCGGTGGTGCGCGGGTCGGACGCTGCGTAGGTCCAGCGATGCAGCGGACAGACGATGTTGCCGCCCGTGCGTGCGTCGAGCTGGCCGCGGCCCTGCAGGATCACTGCCTGGCGGTGGCGGCACACGTTGGAGACGAGCTCTACGCCTTTGGGCGTATGCACCAGCGCGCGGCCTTCGTGCTCCTGCGGTAACGTGTGGAAATTGCCCGGTTCGGGCACGGCAAGGCGATGGCCGACATAGCGCGGACCGTTGGCAAAAAGCGTTTGCAGCTCGCGGGCATAGAGCGCTTCGTCGAAGTACGCGGAAACCGGGAGTTGGCTCGTGGCCTGCTGCAGTTGAAGACTTAAATCAGACATGGGTGACCTGACCAAGCTCCCCACAGGGAGAAAGGGAGAAAAGGCGCCGTTCGGAGCGGACGGCCCGTGGAAAGTTCGCTGATGGAACACCAGCGCAGAAGAAAGCGATTGTACCCGGCGGGTCCTTTTCCTGCCCCACTCTAAAATGATTCGTTTCATCAAGACCTCACGCTCCATGCCCAAGGGTTCCCCCTCCCCATCTCTTGACGGTGCCATCGTGCCATCCGACATCGCGCCAATGCCTGCGAGCTACGAGTCCGGGCTCCAGGAGCTCGAACGGCTGGTGGGTGAGCTCGAGTCGGGCCAGTTGCCGCTCGACCAGCTGCTGGAGAGCTACCGCCGCGGCGCCGCGTTGCTCGCCTTCTGCCGCGACAAGCTGCAGGCGGTCGAAGACCAGATCAAGGTGCTGGACGCGGGCAGCCTGAAGGCCTGGTCGGCCGAATGAGGGCCGTGTCCGATTCCGCGGCCGATTCCATAGTCGATTCCATGGCCGATCGATGGGACGCGGCGCGGCTGGCCGCGTGGTGCGGGTTGCATCTGCGCGCGGTCGAGGACGCGCTTACCCGCTGGGTCGGCATCGACGCACCCGTGAAGCTGGGCGATGCCATGCGTTATGCGGTCCTCGACGGTGGCAAGCGCCTTCGCCCGCTGCTGGTGATGGCTGCGAGCGAGTCGGCCGGCGGCAATCCGAAGGCCGCGATTCGCGCGGCCTGTTCGGTCGAGCTCATCCATGCCTATTCCCTGGTGCACGACGATCTGCCTTGCATGGACAACGATGTGTTGCGTCGCGGCAAACCTACCGTGCACGTGCAGTTCGGCGAAGCCGACGCGTTGCTCGCGGGCGATGCCCTGCAGGCGCTGGCCTTCGAGTTGCTCACGCCCGACGACGGCAGCGTGACGCCCCAAGTGCAGGCCACGCTGTGCCGGCTGCTCGCGCGCGCTGCAGGCGGCCAGGGCATGGCAGGCGGCCAGGCGATCGACCTGGCCAGCGTGGGTGTCGCGCTGGACGAAGCGCGGTTGCGTGAGATGCACCGCCTGAAGACCGGCGCGTTGCTGCAAGGCAGCGTCGAGATGGGCGCCGCGTGCGCCGACGTCGTTTCGCCCACGGCGCTGCAGGCCCTGCGTGCCTACGGCGCAGCGCTGGGCCTGGCGTTCCAGGTGGTCGATGACATCCTCGATGTGACGGCCGATTCCAGCACGCTGGGCAAGACCGCCGGCAAGGATGCAGCCAGCGACAAGCCGACCTACGTGTCGCTGCTCGGTCTTGATGGTGCGCGCGACCAGGCGCAGGCCCTGCTCGCCGAAGCCCTGGCCGCGCTCGAAGGCAGCGGGCTGTCCGACGTTGGTGCGCTGCGCGCACTGGCATACATGGTCGTGGATCGCGACCGATAACAACCATCCAAAAGAACAACAACGTCCTCCATGGCTGCGCTGCTTCCCCAACTCCACGACCCCTCGGCATTGCGTCAATTCGACCGGACCCAGCTCAAGCAACTGGCCGACGAGGTGCGCGCCTGCGTGCTCGACAACGTGTCGCGCACCGGCGGCCACCTGAGCTCCAACCTGGGCACGGTCGAGCTGACGGTGGCACTGCATCACGTGTTCAACACGCCGCACGACCGGTTGGTCTGGGACGTGGGCCATCAGACCTACCCGCACAAGATTCTCACGGGGCGCCGCGATCGCATGCCCACGCTGCGCCAGGTCGGCGGCATCTCCGGCTTTCCGCAGCGCAGCGAAAGCGAATACGACACCTTCGGCACGGCGCACTCGTCGACCAGCATCTCTGCGGCGCTCGGCATGGCCATGGCGGCCAAGCAGAAGGGGGAGGACCGCCATGCGGTGGCGATCATCGGTGACGGCGCGCTGACCGCGGGCATGGCCTTCGAGGCGCTCAACAATGCGGGCGTGTGCGACTGCAAGCTGCTGGTGATCCTCAACGACAACGACATGTCGATCAGCCCGCCGGTGGGTGCGCTCAATCGCTATCTTGCCCAGCTGATGAGCGGCAACTTCTATGCGGCGGCCAAGAACGTCGGCAAGAGCGTGCTGCGTGCGGCGCCGCCGCTGTTCGAGTTGGCCAAGCGCTTCGAGCAGCATGCCAAGGGCATGGTCGTGCCCGCCACGCTGTTCGAGCAGTTCGGTTTCAACTATGTCGGTCCCATCGACGGCCATGACCTCGATTCGCTGGTGCCCACGCTGGAGAACCTCAAGCAGCTCGACGGGCCGCAGTTCCTGCACGTGGTGACGAAGAAGGGCCAGGGCTACAAGCTGGCCGAGGCCGACCCGGTGGCCTACCACGGGCCGGGCAAGTTCGACCCGAAGGTAGGGCTGGTCAAGTCGACGGCGCCGGCCAAGCAGACCTTCACGCAGGTCTTTGGCCAATGGCTGTGCGACATGGCGGCCCAGGACGGTCGCCTGGTCGGCATCACGCCCGCCATGCGCGAGGGCTCCGGGCTGGTTGAATTCGAACAGCGCTTTCCGACGCGTTATTTCGACGTGGGCATCGCCGAGCAGCATGCGGTCACCTTCGCCGCGGGCCTGGCCTGCGAGGGCCTGAAGCCCGTGGTGGCGATCTACTCGACCTTCCTGCAGCGCGCCTATGACCAGCTGATCCACGACGTGGCGATCCAGAATCTGCCGGTGGTGTTCGCGCTCGACCGTGCAGGCCTGGTCGGGGCCGACGGCGCCACGCACGCGGGCGCGTACGACATCGCTTTCCTGCGGTGCATCCCGAACATGAGCATCGCCTGTCCCGCCGATGAGGGCGAGTGCCGTCAACTGCTCAGCACGGCCTATGCACAGGATCACCCGGTCGCCGTGCGCTACCCGCGCGGTGCGGGTGCGGGCGTTGTGCCGCCGCTCACGCTCGACGGCTTGCCTTTCGGCAAGGGCGAGCTGCGCCGTGAAGGTTCGCGCATCGCGATCCTGGCCTTCGGCACGCTGCTGTATCCCGCGATGACGGCGGCTGAGGCGCTCGATGCCACGGTTGTCAACATGCGCTGGGCCAAGCCGCTGGACGTCGAGTTGCTGCTGAAGGTGGCGGCGTCGCACGACGCCATCGTCACGCTGGAAGAGGGCGCCATCATGGGCGGTGCCGGCAGTGCGGTACTCGAGGCCCTGCAGGCCGCAGGCGTCCAGAAGCCGGTGCTGCAGCTCGGCCTGCCGGACCTCTTCATCGAGCACGGCGATCCGGTGACGCTGATGGCCGGCATCGGGCTCAACGCCGCAGGCATCGAGAAAGCCATTGCTGACCGCTTCGGCCGCAGCTGATCTGGATACCTCTCCCGGCCCACTGCGCAGGGAGAGGCGTCCGGTTCAATGGCCCAGGTACGCGTCCTGCACCTTTGGGTCGCCGAGCAGTTCTCGCCCCGTGCCGTGCAGCACGATCGAACCCGTTTCGATCACATAGGCGCGGTCGGCGATCTTCAGCGCCTGGCGCACATTCTGTTCGACCAGGAAAATCGTCAGCCCTTGCTGGTTGATTTCCCGCAGCGTACGGAAGATGTCCTGGACGATGATCGGCGCCAGACCCATCGAAGGCTCGTCGAGCAGCAGCACGCGGGGCCGTGCCATCATGGCCCGACCGATTGCCAGCATCTGCTGTTCACCGCCGGAGAGATTGCCGGCCAGGCCTTCGGAGCGCTCCTTCAGCACCGGGAACAGTGTGAAGATCTGTTCCATGTCCTGGGCTCGCGCGGCGGTCCCGTCGCGGCGCGTGTAGGCCCCGAGTTCAAGATTTTCGCGCACCGTCAGCGTGGTCAGCGTGGCACGGCCTTCAGCCACCTGCACCACGCCGCCCGAGACGATCTTGTGCGGTGCCAGACCGGTGATGTCTCGGTCGTCGAACATCACCCGGCCGGCCGCCTTCTTCACCAGGCCCGACAGCGCCAGCAGGGTGGTCGACTTGCCGGCACCGTTGGCGCCGACCAAGGTCGTGATCTGGCCCTCGTGCAGTTCGAAGTCGATGCCCTTGACTGCCTCGACATGGCCGAACGACACCTTCAGGCCCTCGACCTTGAGCAATGGCGTGGCGCTCATGCCGTGGCTCCTTCGGTCGTGGCTTCGTCATCCTCGCGGCCCAGGTAGGCCTCGATCACCTGCGGGTCGTTGCGGATCGCTTCCGGGCCGCCGCGCGCGATGATGCGGCCGAAGTTCAGCACCGCGATCTGCTCGCACAGGCCCATCACGAAGCGCATGTCGTGTTCGATCATGAAGACGGTGTAGCCGCGGGCCGCGATGTTCTCGATTTCTCGCATCAGGTCCAGTTTCTCGGTGCTGTTCATGCCGGCCACGGGCTCGTCGAGCAGCAGCAGGCGGGGTTCGGTGGCGAGCGCACGCGCGAGTTCGAGCTTGCGTTGGTCGCCATACGACAGGTTGTCGGCCAGTTCGCCGGCCTTGTGGTCGAGCTTGACCCAGCTGAGCAGTTCGCGGGCGCGCTCGCGGGCGCGGCGTTCCTCGCTGCGAAACACCCGGGTGCCCGCCAGCAGGCCAAACGGGCCGTAGCGCAGGTGCGCGTCCATGCCGACGATCACGTTCTCGAGCAGCGACATTTCCTTGAACACGCGGATGTTCTGGAAGGTGCGCGCGATGCCGCCGCGCGTGATCTGGAACGGCTTGCGGCCGGCCAGGTCCTGTCCGTCGAAAAGAATGGTGCCACTGGTCGTCGGCAGCAGGCCGGTGATCAGGTTGAACACCGTCGTCTTGCCGGCGCCGTTCGGCCCGATCAGGCCGAAGATGCCGCTCTTCGGCACGGCGAGGTTCACGTCCTGCAGCACCTTGAGGCCGCCGAAATGGCGCGACACGCTGGTGAGTTGCAGGAGTGGCTCGCTGTGCGAGCCGGGGGTCTGGATCGTGCTCATGCGGCATCTCCCTTGCGACCGAACCATTGGCGCAAGCGCACCGGGTCCCAGATGCCCTTGGGCAGGAACAGCACGATCAGCACCAGAATCAGGCCGTTGATCACCAGGCGGAAGCCGGCAAGCCCACGCAGCGCTTCCGGCAGGATGGTGAGGATCACCGCGCCCAGCACCGGCCCGGTCAGGCCGTTGATGCCGCCGAGGATGGTCATCGTGAGGATGTCGACCGCGCGGTTGAAACCATACTCGCCGGGGCCGATGAAGAAAGTCAGGTGCGCGTTGAGCGTGCCGGCCAGGCCGGCGATGGCGCCGCCGAGCACGAAGGCGAGCATCTTGTGCGCGGCGACGTCGATGCCCATCAGGCCTGCGGCCGTTTCATCTTCCTTGATGGCCTCGAAGGCCCGGCCCACTTTGGAGCGACGCACGCGCCACAGCACGAGCAGCACCAGCACCAGCGCCAACAGCACATGCCACCATTGAGTCGATTGGGGAATGCCGTTGAGACCCAGTGCGCCGCCGGTGAGCGACTCCGCATTCAGGATGGCGATGCGCACCACTTCGCCGAAGGCCAGTGTCGCCATGGCCAGATAGACGCCCGACAGCCGCAGCGTCGGCTTGCCCATGATGAAGGCGACCAGCGCCGGTGCGGCCATGCCGCCCGCAATGGCCACCGGGAATGGCACGCCGTAGTTCATCGTGAGGATCGACGCAGTGTACGCGCCGATGCCCATGAAGGCCGCATTGGCGATGGCCAGCATGCCGCAGGCCAGCGTCAGCCAGATCGAGAGCGCGAGCAGCGAGTTGATGCCCAGCGAGAGGATCAGGTTGCTGTAGACCGCCCAGAAGTTGTCGAAGGAGCTCATCAGACCTTGCGCTCCTGCAGTGAGCCGAACAGGCCCTTGGGTCGCACCAGCAGCACCAGGAACAGCATGCCGAAGGCCACCGCGTCGCGCATGGTCGAGCCGATGTAGGCCACCGACAGCACCTCGGCAAAGCCGAGGAACAGACCGCCCAGCATCGCGCCGCGGATGTCGCCCATGCCGCCCAGGATGATCACGGCAATGCCCTTCTCCAGCATCGGCTGGCCCATCAGCGGGAACAGGGCGTTCGAGTAGAGGCCGATCAGCACGCCGGCCAGGCCGCCCAGGCCGGCTGCGACGAAGGAGGTCAGGTAGAACAGGCCTTCGACGTTCACGCCGACCAGGTAGGCCGCCTTGGGCGATTCAGCGATCGCGCGCAGCGCGCGGCCCATCTGCGTGCGCTTGAGTGCGAGCATCAGCAGGCCCATCAACACGAAGGAAACCAGGATGATGCCGAGCTCCAGCACCGTCACGTGGATACCGGCGAACTCCAGGTCGTTGTTTGGAATGGTCCCGGCGGGGAAGCGCAGGTTCTCGGCGCCGAAGATCGCCTGCACGCCGTTGTTCAGGATGATGGCGACGCCAATGGTCGCGATCATGGGAATCAGGTGGGGTGCATTGCGCTTGCGCAGCGGCTTGAGCACCAGCACGTCGATCAGCAGGCCCATGGCGCCGCTGAACAGGAACGCGCCGAGCAGCCCGGTCCACAGCGGCAGCGTGAACACGCGCATGAATTCGGCCGCGGCATAGGCACCCACCATGAACACGGCGCCGTGCGACAGGTTGATGACGCCGAGCACGCCGAAGATGAGGGTGAAGCCGAGCGCGAAGAGTGCGTAGACGCATCCGAGCGACAAGGCATTGACAAGCTGCTGATCGAGCACGATGGGTTCCGACGTTCACAGCATGGTGCTGCGCAAAAACAAAAATGAAAACGGCGCAGATGTCTGCGCCTGGAGGGGGCCACCCCCGAAGCGCCTGCGGCGCCCCGGTAGGGGTAGGTGTACCGGTTGCTTACTTCTCGATGACGAACTGCGTGCCCTTGGTCACACCGACGATCGCCTGCTGTTGTGCATCATAGCCAGCAGGTTTGCCGGTGCGGTCCTTGGCGCGTGCGAAGGCAAAGGCGCCGGTCGCGCCGGTCCACTTGACGTTGGGCAGTGCATCGCGCAGCGCGGCCCGGTCGGCCGTCAGGTTGCCGCTGACCTTGACGGTCTTGAGCGCCTGCGCGGCAATGTACATGCCGTCGTACGCCTGGGCGGCGAACTGGTCGGGCGCCATCTTGTACTTGTCGCTGTAGGCCTTGATGAACTTGGTGTTCTCGGGCGTCGCGTTGCTCGACGACCAGGGGCTGCCAACGTACAGGTTGTCCGAGCTGCCCTTGGCCAGTTCGAAGATCTTGACCGAGTTCATGCCGTTGCCGCCGATGAAGGGCACGTTGATGCCCAGCTGGCGGGCCTGCACCATCACCGGCGCGCCTTCGGCCAGCAGCGCCGACAGCACGATCGCGTCGGGGTTGGTGGCCTTGATCTTGGTCAGCTGTGCCTTGAAGTCGACGTCGCCCTTGGCGAAGGTTTCGGTGGTGGTCACCGGCAGCTTCAGGTCGTCCAGCGCCTTCTTGAAGTTGTCGTAGCCACTCTTGGTGAACACGTCGTCGTTGCCGTAGAGCACGGCGACCTTCTTGATGTTGGCGTTCTTGATGGCCACGCGCAGCGTCTCGGGCAGCACGTCGGCTTCGGTCACCGAGTTGCGGAACACGTAGTCGCCGATCGAGGTGATGCCGTCCGCCGTGTTCGAGGTGCCGAACGCCACGGTCTTGGCGGCCTGGGCAATCGGGTCGGCTGCCTGGGCCGAGTTCGACAGGGTCGGACCGAAAACCATCAGCACGTTGTCCTGGAAGATCAGTTTCTTGAAGACGTTGATCGCGTCTTCCTTCTTGCCTTGCTCGTCCTCGACGACCAGCACGATCTTGTTGCCGTTGATGCCGCCAGCGGCGTTGATTTCGTCGGTCGCCAGTTGGAAGCCGTTGCGGATGGCCGTGCCGTACTGGGCGGCTCCGCCCGACAGCGCTTCCGCCACGCCGATCTTGAGGTCAGCTGCCAGGGCGCCGCCCGCGAACGCCGACGCGGCGAGGAGTGCGACCAGCGCGGGTTTGAATCGGATGGAGCTCATCTTGGATTGCACTTTGGATAGAGTTGTAGGGAAGAGGGTGCGCATTTTATGTCGTGCCCGCATGTGCAAAGACGCCGTGCAGCAGGGGAAAACCCCTGCACGTGCATGCTGCGGCTGTCGAAGGCGCCTTCCGTCAACCCACAAAGAGACATCAAAAGAACCATGGAGATTCCATCGATGGGCCGTCGCCGGCTCCTCAAGCAGGCCGGCATCGCCGCCGTGCTGGCCACCGGGCTTGCGCCGGCCGTGCACGCGCAGGCCGTGGTGCGCTGGCGCCTGGCATCGAGCTTTCCGCGCAGCTCGGCCGTCGGTTACGGCGCCGCCGAAACCTTTGTCCAGATCGTACGCGCGCTGTCGGGGGGGCGTTTCGACATCGCCGTTCATGCGGGCGGCGAACTCATGACGCCGCTGGGCGTGCTGGATGCCGTGCAGGGCGGCTCTATCGAGGCCGCCCACACGGTGCCTGGCTGGTTCCACGATCGCCATCCCTGCTTTGCCATCGGCTCGATGCTGCCTTTCGGTCCCGATGCGCGCCAGACCCAGGCCTGGATGACTGCCGGCAATGGCCGCACGCTCATGAATGCGTTCTATGCCGGCCAGGGACTCGTGGCGCTCGACGGCGGCAGCACCGGGCTGCAGATGAGCGGCTGGTTCCGACGGGCCCCACGCAGTGCGGCCGACTTCAAGGGCCTGCGCCTGCGAACCGCAGGCGGCCCGATGGACGCGGTCATGGCGCGGCTCGGTGCAGTGCCGCAGAAGCTCGCTGCCACGGGGATCGCCGACGCCTTGGCCAAGGGTCGCATCGATGCGGCGGAATGGCTCGGTCCGGCCGATGACCAGGCGCTGGGCCTCGGGTCGGCGGCGCCGCTCTACGGCGCGTCCGGCTGGTGGGTCGACGGCCTCGGCCTTGGCATCCTGATCCAGCAGAAGGCGCTGGCCGCACTGTCGTCCGACCAGCGGGCCATGATCGAAGCGGCCGCCGCGCAGTCGGCGGCGATGCTGACGGCGCGCTACGACGTGATGAACGCGGTCGCGCTCAAGCAGCTCGCGGCCGCCGGAACCAAGGTGGTGTCGTTGCCGCAGCCAGTGATGCAGGCGGTGTTCTCGGCCTGGACCGCCGTCGCGGCCGACAGCGCCGCGAAGAATGCCGACTGGCAGCGGATTCACGCCGATCTGCGCGCCTTCCAGCGGGCGCAGGGCCAGGCCACGCGTCTGACGGGATCGCGCCTGGAGGCCTTCATGGCGAACCGCTCGCCCTGAGACCGGTGCAGCCGGCGAGGCCCTGAGGTTCGTGAGGCCACGGGCTGGCCATAATGCGCCATGCCTGCATCTGCTCCCGAGCCGCGCCAAGCCGTCGATTCGCCGGCGATGTGCGTCGCCGGCAAGGACCTGCTGTCGCTGGCGTTGATCGACGCACGCAACCACACGCTGCACCTGCTCTCGTGCTACGAAGAGGCGCTTGGCTCGCAAGCTTTGACGGTACCCCACAGGTCCGGTGAGCCCTGCGTGCTGCCGCCGCTCTGGCTGGCCGGCCACGTCGGCTGGTTCGCCGAGTGGTGGATTGCGCGCAACACCCAGCGTGCCTTCGGTGCCGACTGCCCGCAACGGCCGACGCGGCTGGCTTCCATCGCCCCCGCAGCCGACTTCTGGTGGGATCCGCGCAGCTGGAGCGGCGAAGATCCTGCATTGCCCGACGCACGCTGGTCGTCCGAAGCCCCCGATGTGGCGGTGGTGCGCAGCTACCTGCGCGACACGCTGGAATGCACGCTCGAACTGCTCGAGCGTGCCGCCGAGACCGACGCCGGGCTGTATTTCTACCGGCTTGCGTTGTTCCACGAAGACCTGCGCGGCGAGCAGCTCGTCATGTGCGCCCAGACCCTGGGCCTGCCGCTGCAATGGGAGCCGCAGGCCGTCGCCGAGCCGCGTGAACCGTTGTGGCTGCCGCCAACCCGTTGGCAGCTGGGCAGCCCCGCCACCGGTTTCTGTTTTTCGCAGGAGCGCGGCCGCCTGGAGGTGGACGTGCCCGAATTCGAGATCGATGCGCAGCCGGTGACCTGGCAGCAGTTCGCCGAATTCGTCGACGACGGCGGCTACGACCAGGAAGCGCTCTGGCAGCCCGCGGGCCGGGCCTGGTTGGCGCAGCAGATCGACGGGCGCCGTGCGCCGCGCCACGTCGAGCAGATCGGTGCGGGCCGCGCGGTGCTGCGGCATCGCTTCGGCCGCCTGGTGCAGGCCCCGGGCCACCAGCCTGCCATGCACCTGAGCTGGTGGGAGGCCGACGCCTGGGCGCGCTGGGCAGGCCGCCGGCTGGCGACCGAAGTCGAATGGGAGGTGGCCGCGCACGCAGGTGCGCACCGGGGTTTTCGTTGGGGCGAGGTGCAGGAGTGGACGGCAGGGACGCTGCAGCCCTGGCCCGGTTACGTCGCCGACCCGTGGAGCCAGGGCACCGATTTCGATGCGGCCGCGGCCTTCGGGCAGGCGCGTGTCGTGCGCGGCACGTCTTTCGCCGCGCGTGCCCGCCTGCGCTCGCCGCGCCGCCGTGGCTTTGCACTGCCGCCACGCGACGACGCCTTCATCGGATTTCGAACCTGCGCGGTGTGAAATCCGGCGGGCAGCAGGCTCACTTCCGGTTTCGGAAGTTCCACCAGGGCAGCAGCGCGCTGAGCGACTCGATTGCGCCGCAATTCACGCTTTCGTAGCCTGTGAGGGTGCTCAGTTCGTGCTGCCACGCCGTGCCTCTCAGCACGCCGAGCAGCGCTGCCATGCCCGGTTGGTCGAGTGCCGACTTCAGGCAGGCCAGGTGGTAGCGTTCCCGCACCAGCGGCACGAAGTCCAGCCCCGCGTTGCGTGCCGCCGATGCCAGGCCGAGGCCGGTGTCGGCCTGCCCCGACGCCACCGCCTGCGCCACGGCGGCGTGCGAAGGTTCGGTGCGATCGTGGCCCTCGATGTCCTGCGGGTCGATGCCGGCGTCTGCGAGCAGTTCATCGATCAGCACCCGCGTGCCGGTGCCCATCGGCCGGTTCACGTAGCGGGCGCGGCGCCGTGCCACGTCGGCCAGTGAGCGCAGCGCGAGTGGATTGCCTGGTGCGACGATCAGCCCCTGCGTGCGGCGCGCAAAGCCGATCAGCTTGTGCAGGCCCGGCTTGAGCAGCGGCTTGTAGGTGCGCTGGGCGAGCGAGCCGACTGGTGGCCGCTCCAGCGTGTGGAAGCCTGCCAGCACGCAGCGCCCCTGATTGAGTGCCGCGATCGCGTCCACGCTGCCGGTGAAATGGATGTCCATCTGCAGGCTGGCATGCGCGGCGGCATGGGCGCGCAGCAGCACCAGTGCGTCGTCGTGGCTCGCATGCAGGCTCAGCACATGCGTGCTGTCGTCGAAGGCCAGCGCAAACACGCGTTCGAGGTCGGCGTGCAGCGCTTCGATCTGCGGCGCCAGCCGCGCCTGTGCCTGGCGCTCGGCCCACAGGAGCTTGTCGCCGAACTCCGAGAGCTGCGCCGAGCGGCCCTGTTCACCCGTGACCAACGCATGGCCGAAGGTGTCTTCCCAGCGCTTGAGCTCACCCCAGACGTGCCGGTAGGACAGGCCCAGCGCCCGTGCGGCCGCCGAGATGGAGCCGTGGCCGCGCACCGCCTGCAGCAGTTCCATCAGCGGGTTGCGGATGAGGCCGCGACCGCCGCGCCGCGGCGCGATGGCATAGGAGAGTTCGATCTGTTGCACGAAAAGAAGAGGGCGGGTCGCTGGCAAAGTTGTACCGATTATGCAGAGCCGCCTGCGAAAGCCCTTGACCTATGAAATGGCATGCATAGGTCGGCTGCGTGCTTTTTCGATACTGCGCGGCCCCGATGAAGATTTACCCATGAACACTTTTGCAGACAGTCTGAGCGCCGCCTGGCAGCTGTTGCTTGCCCGCGATCCCGTGCTTCTGGCCATCGTGGGCCGGTCGCTGGGCGTGAGTGCCAGTGCGTGCCTGCTCGCCTGTGGTGCCGGCCTGCTGCTGGGCGCCTGGCTGGCGGTGGGGCGTTTTCGTGGGCGGGGCCTTTTGCTCACGCTGCTCAATACGCTGCTCGCGCTGCCTTCGGTGGTGGTCGGCCTCATCGTGTACCTGCTGCTGTCGCGCTCGGGTCCGCTGGGCGGACTGGGATGGCTGTTCTCGTTCCAGGCCATGGTGCTCGCGCAGACGGTGCTCGTGCTGCCGGTGGTGACTGCGCTCACGCGCCAGGCCATCGAGGACGCCGACCGTGCCCACGGCGAGCAGTTGCGTTCGCTGGGTGCCGGCCTGTTCACGCGTGCGCTGTTGCTGGTCTGGGACGAACGTTATGCGCTGGTCACGGTGCTGATCGCCGCGTTCGGCCGCGCCGTGTCGGAGGTTGGCGCGGTGATGATCGTGGGCGGCAACATCGACGGCTTCACGCGCGTCATGACCACCGCCATCGCGCTGGAGACCAGCAAGGGCGATCTGCCACTGGCGCTGGCGCTGGGCCTGCTCCTGCTGGCCGTCGTCCTGGTGCTCAACCTGGCGATTGCGCTGTTGCGCAGCTGGCGCGAGCGCGTCGATGGCGGTGCGACCGACGCCACCGCGCTGCGTGCGGGAGCGGTGGTTTGATCGGCCACACCGTCTTTGCGCTCGATGGCGCGGCTGTGCGTTTTGCGCGCGTGCAGGCGCTGCATCCGACCACCTTGTCGATTGGCGCGGGCGAGCGCGTGGCGCTGATCGGCGCCAACGGCAGCGGCAAGAGCACGCTGCTGCGCGTGCTGCATGGGCTGGTGCCTGTCGCCTCGGGCCAGGTGCAGTCTATGGTGCCGCGGCGCGCGCAGGCCATGCTGTTCCAGCGTCCTCACCTGCTGCGCGCGAGCGTGCGACACAACGTTGCGCTCGCGTTGTGGTTGCACGGTGCGCGCTGGCGGGGTGCGCAGCAGGTCGCGTGCGATGCGCTCGACCGGGTCGGCCTGTCGGCGCTGGCCGAGCGCAACGCGCGCACGCTGTCGGGCGGCCAGCAACAGCGGCTGGCGCTGGCGCGCGCCTGGGCGTTGCAGCCCGACGTGCTGTTCCTCGACGAGCCCACGGCCAGCCTCGATCCGACGGCCAAGCGCGAGGTCGAGGCCCTGCTCGGGCAGATGGCGCAGGGCCGCACCATGGTTTTCGCCAGCCACAATCTCGGCCAGGTCAAACGCCTGGCGAGCCGCGTGATCTACCTCGAGCAGGGTCGGGTGCTGGCCGACCGCAGCGTTCATGATTTCTTCCATGGGCCGTTGCCCGAGGAAGCCCGTTTGTTTGTCAAAGGAGAGACCTGAATGTTCACCTTCCCCCGTCTTCGCACCGTGGCGCTTGCCGTTCTGGCCGTGGCCTCCATCGGCGCGCAGGCCGAGACACTGACCATGGCGTCCACCACGTCGACCGAACAGTCAGGCCTGTTCTCGCAATTGCTCCCCGCCTTCAAGCAGGCCAGCGACATCGATGTGAAGGTGGTGGCCGTCGGCACCGGCCAGGCCATCGACATGGCACGCCGCGGCGATGCCGACGTGCTGTTCGTGCACGACACCGCCGCCGAGGAAAAGTTCGTGGCCGAAGGCTTCGCGGCCCGGCGCTATCCGGTGATGTACAACGACTTCGTGCTCGTCGGTCCGAAGAACGATCCGGCTGGCGTCAAAGGCAAGGACATCGTCGCAGCATTGAAGAAGATTGCTGCGGGCAATGCCGCCTTCGTCTCGCGCGGAGACAAGAGCGGTACCGACGCGGCCGAGCGTCGCCTCTGGGCACAGACCGGCATGGCGGATGCGGGCCAGCCTCTGGCCAACGACCGCAAGGGCAGTGGCTACAAGGAATGCGGCTGCGGCATGGGCCCCGCGCTCAACATCGCCGCATCCAGCGGCGCCTACGTGGTGGCCGACCGTGGCACGTGGCTGAGCTTCAAGAACCGCGCCGACCTCGCGGTGCTGGTTGAAGGCGACCAGCGTCTTTTCAACCAGTACGGCGTGATGGTGCCGAGCGCCGCGAAATTCCCGCAGCTCAACCACACCGGCGCGCAGAAGTTCGTCGACTGGGTGGTCTCCCCGGCGGGCCAGTCGGTCATCGCTTCCTACAAGATCGGCGGCGAACAGCTGTTCTTCCCGAACGCGACGAAGTGACGGCGGCGGTCAGGCGCCGCCGGTGGCGCACGCGGGTGCGCTGACCACGCGGCCTTGGTCCAGGTGCACGACCGCCTGTGCCAGCACCTCGACGTCCTGCGGGTCGTGCGTGACCAGCAGCGTGGGTATCTGCACGCGTTCCAGCATCTCGGCCAGCTCGTGGCGCAAGCGCGCGCGCAGCGGGGCGTCCAGCGCCGACAGGGGCTCGTCGAGCAGCAGGAGCCGGGGCGAGGGCGCCAGCGCACGCGCGAGGGCAACGCGCTGGCGCTGGCCGCCCGAGAGGTCCTGCGGCCGCGCGGCACGCAGTGTGCCCAGGTCGAACTGGGCGATCAGCGCATCGATACGCGCCTGATCGGCCTCGTTCAGGCTGTGACCCAGGCGACGCATGCCGAAGCCGAGGTTCTGCGCCACGGTCAGGTGCGGGAACAGCGCGTAGTCCTGGAATACCACGCCCACGCCGCGCGCCCGCGCGGGCAGATCGATGCCGCTTGCCGTGTCGAGCAGTGTGTCGGCGCCGACGCGCACATGGCCGTGCGTGCCCGGCAGCAGGCCGGCCACGGCCATCAGCACGGTCGACTTGCCCGAACCGGAGGCCCCCATGAGCGCAGTGCGCATGACCGGCGAGCGCAGGGCGGCGTCGAGCGAAAAGGTGCGTCCGGGCGAGCGCAGCACGCGCTGAACGTGGAGGTCGAGCACGGCTGCCGCCTCTTCGGGCCGGGAGGTCGAATGGCCTGCCATCAGTGCCTCACCTGCAACAGGCGACCCGAGACCACGAGCACGACGATGCAGACCACCGAGATCACCAGCGTGAGCCAGAGTGCCTGGGCGTCGCGGCCAGCCTGCACCGCGTCGTAGATGGCGATCGACAGCGTCTGCGTCTTGCCCGGCAGGTTGCCCGCGATCATCAGCGTGGCACCGAATTCGCCCATGGCGCGCGCAAAGGCGAGCATCAGCCCGGCCGCGATGCCGCGCAGCGCCAGTGGCAGTGCGATGCGCACGAACACTTCGAACTCGCCCGCGCCCAGCGTGCGCGCAGCATGCAGCAGCCGGGGGTCGAGCTCTTCGAACGCGGCGCGCGCGGCCTTGTAGATCAATGGCAGCGACACGATGGCAGCGGCGATCACCGCCCCCTGCCAGGTGAACATCAGGTTGATGCCGAACCAGCGGTCGAGATACTGGCCGAGCACACCGTTGCGCCCGATCAGCACGATCAGGTAGTAGCCGAGCACGGTGGGCGGCAGCACCATCGGCAGCATCAGGAGCGCGTCGGCGATGCCCTGTCCGGCAAAACGGCGGCGCGACATGCCCCAGGCCAACGCGATGCCCAGCACGCCGGCCACCAGCGTGGCGAGCAGTGCGACCTTCAGCGTGAGCCAGAGTGGCGTGAGCAAGGTCAGGGCGCGCCGGGGGGCGAGAAGCCGAAGTCGGCGAGGATCTGCTGGCCCGGCGCGCTGCGCACGAAGGCAACGAAGTCCTTGCCCACCGTGGCGTTCCTGCTGGCAGCGACCTGCGCGATCGGGTAGCGGACGGCCGGGGTGGTCGGCACGGTCAGCGCGATGCGCGTCTTGTCACGTTCGATGAGCGCGTCGGTGCGGTAGACGAAGCCGGCGTCGACTTCGCCGCGCGCGACGTAGTTGAGTACCTGTCGCACGCTTTCGCCGTAGATCCATTTGGGCGCGAGGGCCGCCGACAGCCCCGTCTGGTTCAGCGCCTCCATCGTGTAGCGGCCCACCGGCACCGATGCCGGCGTGCCGGTGGCGATGCGGCGGTAGGCCGGCGTTGCCAGGTCCTGGAGCTTCTGCGGCTCGGCGCCCTGGGCCGGCACGATCAGCACCAGCGTGTTCTGCGCGAAGTCGACGCGGGTGCCGTCCATCAGCAGCCGGGCCTGTGCCGCGCGGTTCATGGTGTCCTCGTCGGCCGAGGCGAACACATCGACGGGCGCGCCTTGCTGTATCTGCGCGAGCAGGGCGCCGGACGCGGCGAAGTTGAAGGTGACCTTGGTGCCCGGATGCGTCTTCTCGAAGGCCTGGCCGATGGCCTGGAACGCATTGGTGAGGCTGGCGGCCGCCGACACCACGATCTCTTGCGCATGCAGGGCGCCACTGAGCACAAGGGTGGCCAGCGCTGCAACAACGCGCCAACGACGTGTGGATGTCATCTCGAATCCCTCGCTTTCGCTATTCATTTATGGAATAGCGAATCATAGCAACGCGGCCGTCGCCTCGCCGCATTGCACAATCTGGCGCATGGCAATCCCTCGCTTCATCGACGCCCTCGGTCACGGCATGGCCGACAAGCGCATCGAGATCCTGCGCGGCATCGCGCGCAGCGGCAGCATCTCGCAAGCCGCGCGGGAATCGGCGGTGAGCTACAAGGCAGCCTGGCAGGCCATCGACACGCTGACCAACCTCGCGGGCGTGCCGCTGGTGGCGCGTGCGGTGGGCGGCGCGGGTGGCGGCGGCGCGGTGCTGACCGCGCAGGGTGCACATCTTCTGGACTTGGCGCAGGCGCTCGACGTGGCGCGGCAGGACGTGCATGCGCGCTGGTCTCAGCGCGAGGGCGGTACGGCCCCTCACATCGACACCGCCCTGCAGCGGCTGTCGGTGCGCACCAGCATGCGCAATCAATTGCCGGCGGTGGTCGCGTCCATTGCCACCATGGGCCGCATCGCGCACGTCGTGATGCATCTGGGTGAGTCGGGGCAGGTGGCGGCACGCATCACGCAGGAGAGCGCCGAACTGCTTGGGCTGGCAGTGGACATGCCGGTGCTCGCGCTGTGCAAGGCCACGGCGGTACGTGTGATGCGCGCTGGCGATGCGGCTTCCATCGAGGGCAACCGGCTCGCCGGGACGGCCGCCAGCGTCGAGCCGGGGGAAGGTGGCGACGAAATAGCCGTCGCGTTGCCTGGGGGGATGCAGCTGGTGGGTTTCGCGCCCAGTGGGAGTGCGCTGCGCAAGCGCCAGCGTGTGAGTGCGGAGGTGGACGCGTCGGCCGTGGTGGTGGCGCTGCCGGGTTGAACGGGCACTCTGCGCGCTGTCGATCCGCTGACAGGGCTTAAGCGATCAGCTGCGCCCGCGGGCCAGCTTGCGATACACCGTTGCCCGGCTGATGCCCAGCGCAAGCGCGGCCTGTGCCACGTTGCCGCGTGCCTCCTCGACGGCTTGGTGGATCCAGGCGGATTCCGCGTCGCGCAGGCGGGCGCCAGGAGTGGCCGGCGCGGCCGGTGTGGTGTGGGGTGCGGTCGCTGTGCCGCGGCGGCGTGTCGCCTGCACCTGCAGCCGCAAGCCCGACCACAGGGGGACTTCGCTGGTCGCCGGATGCCGGCGCGCCAGGTCGAACAGCAGCGCCGTCGGCACCGCGAAGAGGTCAGTGCACAGCGGCCATCGCCCCTGCGCGGCGGACGCTGCCTGCAATTGAAGCAGTTGCCGCGCGGCGGCGTTGCTGCCGATCACCTGGCCATCGCCGTCCACGCTCAGCAGCCCGTCGCCGTCACCTGGCGCGCCCTGCGTCGACAGGCAACCCGGCCAGTTCAAGCTCAGCAGCAGCGCGCCGGGCAGCGCACGCACCAGCGCGTCTTCGATGGCGGCAGCCGAACGCTGGGCCAGGTGCTGGAGTTCGGGCCGTTCGACCACGTTCACGCCGGTCAGGTCGAGCATGCCGATGCACTGGCCGTGCGGATCGAACAGCGGCGCGCCGGCGCAGGTGTAAACGCTGGTGTCGTCGAAGAAATGTTCGCCGCGGTGCAGCCACACGCTGCGCTGCTCGGCCAGCGCGGCGCCGATGGCGGAGGTGCCAATGGCGCTTTCAGACAGGTCCAGGCCGATCCGCGCGATGTCGCGTGCGTGGCCTGCGGCGGCGTCGCTGCCCGCCGGCAGGGCGCCCACGTCGATCACCAGCCCGGCCGCATCCGTGAGGATGGCGAAGTAGCGGGTGTCGGCGATCGCGTGCGACAGCCGGTCCAGCACCGGTCGGGCGGCCGCCAGGAGCGCGCGATTGCGCTCGATCAACTGGGCCCGCAACGGGCGGCTGACCTCGTTGAACAGCACCCGTTGGCGCGGTGCGTGGCCGGCGCGCAGGCACCTTTGCCACGACCGCACCAGCCACGGCGCGACCGGCACCGGGGCGTCCTGTGCCGGCGGCAGGCCTTCAATCCAGTGCTGGCGCGCCAGCGCGATGGTCTGGGCGCGGCCGGGAAGTTCGGCTTGGAGCGCGCTGGGAATGGGGGTCATCAGGGCAGGGTGCGGGGTGGCGGGGCGGCAGGTTGTTTCATTTTGAGAATTTAAGCGGTCCCGTGCAAGTGCCGAGGGTTTTGCCTAGGATGGAGGACGTGCGCGGCGTCCAAGATGCCAGTCGCTGACACAGCCATCACCTTCACGGAGACAGCCACATGCAGGTTTCTTTCACCGTCAACGGCCGCGCGGCCACGGTCGACGCTCCCCCCAACACTTTCCTCGTGCACGCGATCCGCGAGCACCTTCACCTGACCGGCACCCACGTGGGCTGCGACACGGCCCAGTGCGGCGCGTGCACCGTCCACGTCAACGGCCGCGCCGTCAAGTCGTGCAACGTGCTGGTCGGCCAGGTGGCCGGTGCCGAGATCACGACGATCGAGGGCGTCGCCCAGCCCGACGGCACCATGCACCCGATGCAGGCGGCCTTCAAGGAGTGCCATGGCCTGCAATGCGGCTTCTGCACCCCTGGCATGGTGATGAGCGCCATCGACCTGTGCACCTACCATCCGAATTCGAGCGAGACCGAGATCCGCGCGCTGCTCGACGGCAACCTCTGCCGCTGCACCGGCTACCAGAACATCGTGAAAGCGGTGCAAATGGGCGGCAAGGACATGGCCGCCGCATCCAAGCCCGTCGCGGCCTGAAACGGGAGCACACCATGGGTGCATCCGATTTCGCCAACCTCCCGCACATCGGCGAGGCGGTCCGCCGCAAGGAGGACTACCGCTTCCTGACCGGCGCCGGCAATTACACCGACGACGTGACCATGGCCGCGCAGAGCCATGCCATCTTCGTGCGCTCGCCGCACGCCCACGCGACCATCAAATCGGTCGACATCGCCGAGGCGTCGAAGATGCCCGGCGTGGTCGGCATCTTCAGCGGCAAGGACATCGAAGGCAAGATGGGCGGGCTGCCCTGCGGCTGGCTCATCAACAACCCCGACGGCACGCCGATGAAGGAGCCGCTGCACCCGATCCTCGCGATCAAGAAGGTGCGCTACGTCGGCGACCACGTCGCCATGGTCGTGGCCGAGACGGTCGAGCAGGCCAAGAACGCCGCCGAGGCGGTGGTGGTCGACTACGAGGTGCACACCCCTCTTGTGAGCGTGGCCGACGCGGCGAAGAAACAGAGCGGCGTGACCATCCACGACGAGGCGCCCGACAACCAGTGCTACAAGTGGACGCTGGGCGACAAGGCCGGTGTCGACGCAGCCTTCGCCAACGCGGCGCACGTGACGAAGCTCGACCTGGTCAACAACCGGCTCATCCCGAACCCGATCGAGCCGCGCGTCGCCATCGGCAACTACAGCCGTGCGACCGAGGAGTACGTGCTCTACGTGTCGAACCAGAATCCGCACGTCGAACGCCTGCTGATGACGGCCTTCGTGCTGGGCCTGCCCGAGCACAAGGTGCGCGTGATTGCGCCCGACGTCGGCGGCGGCTTCGGCTCCAAGATCTACCTCTACGCTGAGGACGTGTGCCTGACCTGGGCCGCCAAGCAACTCAACCGCAGCATCAAGTGGACCGGCGAGCGCTCGGAATGCTTCCTGTCCGACGCGCATGGGCGCGACCACGTGAGCCATGCCGAGATGGCGATGGACGCGCAGGGCAAGTTCCTCGCGATGCGCGTGCACACCGACGCCAACCTCGGCGCCTACCTGTCGACCTTCTCGACAGCCATCCCCACCATCCTCTACGCGACCCTGCTGGCCGGCCAGTACGCCACGCCGCAGATCTATGTCGAGGTCGATGCCTGGTTCACCAACACCGCGCCGGTCGACGCCTACCGCGGCGCAGGCCGGCCCGAAGCGACCTACCTGCTGGAGCGGCTGGTGTCGCGCTGCGCCTGGGAGATGAACCTGGGGCAGGACGAGATCCGCCGGCGCAACTTCATCAGCAGCTTCCCGTACCAGACGCCGGTCGCACTGCAGTACGACACCGGCGATTTCCCGGCGCTGCTGAACCGCGCCAACGAACTGGCCGAAGTCGCCGGCTTCGCGGCGCGCAAGGCCGAGAGCGAGAAGAATGGCAAGCTGCGCGGCCTCGGCTACTCCTGCTACATCGAGGCCTGCGGCCTGGCGCCGTCGAACGTGGCGGGGGCGCTCGGTGCCCGCGCCGGCCTGTTCGAGGCCGGCGAGGTGCGGGTGCATCCGACTGGCAGCGTGACGGTGTTCACCGGCTCGCACAGCCACGGCCAGGGGCATGAGACGACCTTCGCGCAGCTGGTGGCGGCGCGCCTGGGCATCCCGGTGGAGAACGTCGACATCGTGCACGGCGACACGGGCCGCGTGCCCTTCGGCATGGGCACGTACGGCTCGCGCTCGCTGTCGGTCGGCGGCACGGCGATCATGAAAGCGCTCGACAAGATCGAGACCAAGGCCAAGAAGATCGCCGCGCACCTGATGGAGGCGAGCGACGCCGACATCGAGTTCGCCAACGGTGAATTCACCGTCAAGGGCACCGACAAGAAGATCCCGTTCGGCCAGGTGGCACTGACGGCCTATGTGCCGCACAACTACCCGCTCGACAAGCTGGAGCCGGGTCTGAACGAAACCGCTTTCTACGACCCGACCAACTTCACCTATCCGGCCGGCGCCTACGTCTGCGAGGTCGAAATCGACAAGAGCACCGGCGAAGTCAAGATCGACCGCTTCACCGCGGTGGACGACTTCGGCACCATCATCAATCCGATGATCGTGGAAGGCCAGGTGCATGGCGGCATCGTGCAGGGCATCGGCCAGGCACTGATGGAGAACTGCGTGTACGACAACGAGACCGGGCAGCTGCTCACCGGCAGCTTCATGGACTACGCCATGCCGCGCGCCGCCGACTTCCCGAACTTCAAGCTCGACACGCTGAGCACGCCCTGCACCCACAACCCGATCGGCTCGAAGGGCTGCGGCGAGGCGGGCGCCATTGGCTCGCCGCCGGCCGTCATCAACGCCGTGCTCGACGCGCTCGCGCCGCTGGGCGTCAAGGAGTTCGACATGCCCGCGTCGCCGCACCGCGTGTGGGAGGCGATGCAAAAGGGCGCCACCACGCCGACGCAGCAACCGCAGACCCCGTCGCTCGCCGCGAGCACCCAGGGCCGTCCGGCCGCCTGAACCAGGAACACACCATGTATCCCTTCACCCTCGAACGTCCGGCCAGCGTGGCCGATGCCGCCAAGCTCGCCACCGCCGGTGGCAAGCCGCTGGCCGGTGGGCAAACCTTGCTCGCCTCGATGAAGCTGCGCCTCTCCGCGCCGGAGCAACTGGTCGACCTCGGCGGCATCGCCGAACTGGCCGGCATCACGAAGGACGGCGACACCCTGGTCATCGGCGCGATGGCGCGGCACCTGGCCGTGGCGAACGATGCCGCCGTCAAGGCCGCGTACCCGGCACTGGCCGACCTGGCCTCGCGCATCGGCGACCGGCAGGTGCGCGCGATGGGCACGCTCGGCGGCTCGGTCGCCAACAACGACCCGGCCGCCTGCTACCCGAGCGCGGTGCTGGCCTCCGGCGCGACCATCGTCACCGACAAGCGCGAGATCGCAGCCGACGATTTCTTTCAGGGCCTGTTCACCACCGCGCTGGAAGAGGGCGAGCTGATCACCGCCATCCGCTTCCCGATCCCGAAGCGCGCGCACTACGAAAAGCTGCGCCAGAAGGCGTCGCACTTCCCGCTGGTCGGCGTGTTCATCGCGCAGTACGACGCGGGCGTGCGCGTGGCCATCACCGGTGCGGGCAATGGCGTGTTCCGCCACACCGGTCTCGAAGACGCGTTGAACCAGAGCTTCACGCCGGAGGCCGCGGCCGCGGTGAAGATCGATGCGAGCGATCTCAACAGTGACCTGCACGCGTCGGCGCCGTACCGCGCCAACCTGATCAGCGTGCTCACGCAGCGCGCCGTCCGGGCCGCGCTGGGTTGATGCAGGGGTGATCTTCTCCAGCATCGATGCGGTCGCGGCCGGCCTGCAGCAGGCCGGCTACTTCGCTGATCGGCGGCTGGCGACCGCCGTCTTCCTCGCCCTCAAGCTGCAGCGCCCGCTGTTGCTCGAAGGCGAGCCTGGCGTTGGCAAGACCGAACTGGCCAAGGCGCTGTCGACAGCGTTGCAACGTGAGTTGCTTCGCCTGCAGTGCTACGACGGCCTGGAGCAGCGCGAGGCGCTCTACGAATGGAACTACGCGGCGCAGTTGCTGCACATGCGTGCCGCCGAAGCGCATGGCGCATCGAGCGATGTGGAGTCCGAGGTTTACCAGCCGCGCTACCTGATTCGTCGCCCGCTGCTGCAGGCGCTGCAGACGCCCGCACCGGGCGCGGTGCTGCTGATCGACGAGGTCGACCGCGCCGACGAGCCCTTCGAAGCCTTCCTGCTCGAATACCTGGGCGAGTACCAGGTGAGCATCCCCGAACTCGGCGCCATCACCGCGGCGGTGCCACCGGTGACCATCCTCACCAGCAACCGCACGCGTGAACTCAACGACGCGGTCAAGCGCCGCTGCCTCTACCACTGGCTCGACTACCCCGAGCGGGAGCGCGAGCTCGCCATCGTGCGCGCCCAGGTGCCCGATGCCGGCGACGCGCTGTCCAAGCAGGTGGCCGATTTCGTCGGCCGGTTGCGCAGCGCGCCCTTCGCCAGCGCCTTCCAGCGCGCGCCCGGCATCGCCGAAAGCGTGGAGTGGGCGCGGGCGCTGGTTGCGCTCGATGCGCTGGTACTCGACCCCGAGGTGGTGGTCGACACCGCCGGCATCCTCTTCAAGCAGCGCGACGACGTGGCCGCGGTCACGCAGACGCTTGCTGCCGAACTTCTACAACCGGAAGACGCGGGCGCCTGAGCGCCTGCACCCCGACGCGATGGAGCAGCTCGGTGATGCGCGCAAGGGCAAGATGGCCGGCAACATCGCCGGCTTCGGTCGCGCGTTGCGCCGCGCCGGCGTGCCCATCGATGCGGCGCGCATCGCGCTCGCGACCGAAGCGGCGGTGCTGGTCGGCGTCGATGCCCGCGACGACCTCTGCGCCGCGATGGAGGCGGTGATGGTCGGCCGCGAGCAGGACCGCCTGGCCTTCCGCGAACTGTTCGACGCCTGGTTCCGCGACCCCGAACTGGCCAACAAGATGCTGGCGCAGATGCTGCCCAGCGCCGAAGGCAAGATGGAGCCCTCGAAGCGCCGCCCTCGCGTGCGCGAGGCGCTGGCCGCACCACGCGAGGCTGACAAGCCCGCGCAGGGCGAGCGCGAGATCCAGTTCGACGCGGCCATGACCGCCAGCGACCTGCAGCGCCTTCACCACGCCGATTTCAATGCGCTCGGTGCCGCGGAGTACCGCCTGGTCGAACGCCTGGCGCGCGACATCGCGCTGCCCGTGCCCACCGTGCCGTCGCGGCGCCTGCGCGTGGCGGCCGGTGCGGGCACGCATGCGCGCATGCACTGGCCCGGCGTGCTGCACGAAGCGGCGCGCACCGGCGGCGAGATGCTGCGCCTGCCCCGGCTCGCACGCCGCGCGCAGCCCCTGCCGCTGCTGGTGCTGATCGACGTCTCCGGCTCCATGGAGCGCTATGCCCGCCTGCTGCTCGCCTTTCTGCATGCGGCCACGCGCCGTGCCGGGCGGCGCGACGTGTTCGCCTTCGGCACCCGCCTGACCGACCTGACGCCTGCCTTCCGGCTGGCCGACACCGACGACATGCTGGCCACCGCCAGCGCGGCCATCGACGACTTCGCCGGCGGCACGCGGCTGGGCGATTCGCTCGCGCAATTGCGGCGCGACCATGCCCGGCGCCTGACCGGCCGCCGCACGCTGGTGCTGGTCATCAGCGACGGCCTGGACACCGGCGAGCCCGCGGTGCTCGACCACGAACTGCAATGGCTCAAGCGCCATGCGCGCCGCGTGCTGTGGCTCAACCCGCTGCTGCGTTTCGAGGGCTACGCTCCCCTTGCACGCGGTGCGGCCTTGTTACATCGGCATGCAGACGCGATGCTGGCGGTTCACAATCTCAGCGCACTCGAACAGCTGGCAGCCAGCCTTGCCGCACTCATGCGCACCGCGCGCTAGCACCTCGATCCCACGAACAACCAAAACGAAGGAAGCACCATGGAAATGCTCGGCAATCGCCGTCTCGGCGTCACGCAGCAACAGGCTTGGGAAGCACTCAACGACCCGGAAACGCTCAAGAAATGCATTCCCGGTTGCGACAAGTTCGAACTCACCGGCGAAGGCCAGTACACCGTGTCGGCGGCCGTCAAGGTTGGGCCGGTGTCGGCCAAGTTTGCCGGAAAGGTCACGTTGACCGACATCACGCCGCCCGACGGCTACAAGCTGAGCTTCGAGGGGCAGGGTGGCGTGGCCGGTTTTGCCAAGGGCGCGTCGAGCGTCACGCTCAAGCCGGCGGCAGACGGCGGCGAAGGGTGTGAGCTCGACTACACCGTGCAGGCGCAGGTCGGCGGCAAGATCGCGCAGCTCGGCCAGCGCCTGATCGACGGCGCGGCCAAGTCCACCGCCGACGACTTCTTCAAGCGCTTCGACGCCGAGATGCAGCGTCGTTACGGTGCGCCGCCGCCCGAGGTACCGCAAGCCGAGGAAAAGACGGGCGCGGTCAAAGGCTTCATGAACAAGATCGGCCTGGGCGGCGGCAAGAAAGACGCGGACGCCGCCTGATGGAAAACCTCGACGTCATGGTGTTGCGGACCCTGCGCGACTGGCGCCAAGCGGGCCGCCGCGCACTGCTGACGACCGTGGTACGGACCTGGGGTTCGTCGCCGCGGCCGGTCGGCTCGATCATGGCGCTGGCCGAGGATGGCGCGGTGGTTGGCTCCGTGTCGGGTGGTTGCATCGAGGACGATCTGATCGCGCACTACAGCCGTGCCCACGGCAGCGGTGCCATGCCCACAGGCGCACCCGCGCTCGTGAAGTACGGCATCACGGCCGACGAGGCGCACCGCTTCGGGCTGCCCTGTGGCGGCACACTGGAACTGCTGCTCGAATACGACCCCGCGCTGGCCGAACTCGACACGCTGGTGAGCGCGCTGGGCCAGGGGAGGATGATGCAGCGCGCCGTGGCCCTGGCCGACGGCACCGCGCGGTTGAGCGATGCCCACGCACCTGCCGCGCTTCGCGTGAGCGACACCGAACTGGTGAACACCTTCGGCCCCGAATACCGCATGCTGCTGATTGGCGCGGGCCAATTGGCGGAGTACCTGGCGACGATGGCGAAGTTCAGCGGCTTTGCGGTCACGCTGTGCGATCCGCGCGCGGAGTACCGCAGCGCATGGACGCTGCCCGGTGTGACCATCACCACCGAAATGCCCGACGACGCGGTCACCGCGTTCCGCCCCGACCACCGCAGCTGCGTGGTCGGCCTGACGCACGATCCCAAGCTCGACGACCTCGCGCTGCTCGAAGCCTTGCAGACCGACGCGTTCTATGTCGGCGCGATCGGCTCGCGCCGCAATGCGCAGGCGCGGCGCGAACGCATGATCGAGCACTTCGACCAGACCGAGGAGTCGCTCGCGCGGCTGCGTGGACCCATCGGCATCTACATCGGCAGCAAGACGCCACCGGAGATCGCCGTGAGCGTGATGGCCGAAATCCTGGCGGTGAAGAATGCGGTGCAGCTGCCACGCGAGACGGTGGTGGCAACCGCCAAGGCGCTGCAGGAGTCGCTGGCCTAGCGGCGGCAGCAGAGCCATTGCAGCAGCAGCCGCAGCGCTCAGTTCTCCCTGGCGAACCAGTCCCTGGCCGACCGCCCCTGGTCGGGTCCCAGCATCGAAAAGCCACCGTCCACCGGAATGTCAGCACCCGTCACGAAGCGTGCCGCGTCGGAGCAAAGGAACAGCACCACCTGCGCTACATCGTCCGCATCGCCTGCGCGGCCCAGTGGATGCAGCGGCGCCGCCATGGCATCGGCGTGGGCGCGGTTGCCCCCTGCCATGCGCGACAGCGCGTCCGACCAGGTCCACCCCGGGGACACCGAATTCACACGCACCCGGTCCGGTGCCAGCGTCGCGGCCTGGTTGCGGGTCAGCTGCAGGATGGCCGCTTTGGCCGCCGGGTAGAGCGCACTGCCCGCGGTGCCGAACTTGCCGCCGACGCTGCCCATGTTCACCACCGCACCGGCATGCACCGCGAGGTGTGGGCTGGCCTTGTGCACCAGCAGCGCGCCGGAAACCAGGTTGATGTCGAGCGCGTGCAGCCACTCGGCGCGGGTGGCCTCGGGGCCGCGGTCCCCGTAGAACACGGCGTTGTTCACGACGAAGTCGATGCGGCCCGCGAAGTCGAGCGCGGCCTGCACGATGGCGTCGAGCGTGTCGTCGATGCCGATATCGCCGTGCATGAAGCGGCAGCGCGGACCGAGCGTTGCATGCAGCGTTCGACCGCGCGCCTCGTCGATGTCCACCGCCAGCACGAAGGCCCCCGCATCGACCAGCGTTCGGACGATGGCGCTGCCGATCACCGCCGACGCGCCGGTCACGATGGCAAGCCTGCCATCGAGCCTCATGAGGTTGCTCCCATCTGCGCGACCGCCTGGTCGACCGTGACGATGTCCGCGAGCATCGACAGCGTTTCCAGGCTGGCCGCATGCAGATGCGGCTTGGCCGTGCTGCAGGCGTCGCCGACCACCGCCACCTCGTAGCCCAGGTCACTGGCATGGCGCGCGCCGTGTTCGACCACGTAGTTGGTTGCAATGCCGGCCATGTAGAGACGTGTGGCGCCGGTGCGCTGCACGACCTCGGTGAGATCGGTTTCCCAGAACGGGTTGTCACGCCGGTGGGTGACCACCGTTTCGCCCTCGCGTGGCGCCAGTGCCTCGAAGAACTCGGCACCCCAGTCGCCCTCCTGCACCGCGCCACTGGCTGCCACGTTGCGAAAGAGCGCGCAGTTGCGCAGGCAGTCGGCATAGCCTGGCGCGAAGGCGATGCGCACCGAGATCACCGGCACGCCGTGGCGCCGCGCCGCGGCCAGCAACCGGGTGGCGGCGTCGATGAGCATCTGCCGCTTCGGATCGTTCGCGGCCATGCCCACGCGCACCTTGCCGTCGGCATGCAGCACGTCGTTCTGGTAGTGCATGGCGAGCAGCGCCGCCTTCACAGGAACACCTGCAGGGCTTCGTGCGGTGCTTCGCAGTTGACCAGGTCGATGCGCTTCATCGCGATGCGCCAGCTGTCGCCGTGGGTCTTGAGCGTGTGCAGCACGCTGCCGCCGAAGCTGCGCGGGTCGCCCTTGCGCCATTCGAGCACGTGCAGCGTCGACGCGACCGTGAGGCCGTCGGCTTCGCGCGAGACGACCGACACGTTGCCTGTGACGTGCGCGGTGCGCGTCACGGGCTGCTGCGAGTAGGCGCGCGCCTGTTCGAGCCGGCGCACGCGCATCGACCGCAGCAACGCGTCCTCGAGGAACAACGAAGCGTGGTTCAGGTGGTCCGTCTGCCCGTGCACCAGGGGCACCCAGTAGAGGCCGTCGGCGGTGAAGAGTTGAAGCCATTCGGCCCAGCGGTGCGCGTCGAGCAGGCGCGCCTCGTGGTACAGGAACTCGGTCACCTGCTGCTGTTCTTGCCAGTCGTGAAAGCTCATGCCTGGCCTTTCGGTGCCATGTAGCCGGCCCAGGCGCGGAACATGTTGCGCATGGGCATTTCGCTGTTGCCGTTGGAACTGCAACCGCCGGGCAGGGACTGGTCGCGCCCGGCCGCGCGCTGCAGGCTCACCCAGTCGCCACCGTCGGAGCCCAGGCCCTCCTGCACGCGGTTGTAGGCTTCGAGGTCGTCGGGCATCACGTTGGAGGAGGGCGAGTTGACCACGTTGGTGTATTTCAGCGCCCGCTGGAAGGTGCTGTCGGGCGCGCCTTTGAGGCGGAAGGTGAATATCTCCACGAGCGTGCGGTCGACCGCGAGCGGGCGGATCACGCGGATCTGCTGGAAGGAGGTGTGCGGTGAGCAGCTCGGGTACACGATGGTGTTGTGCCGGTTCACGCGCAGGATTTCGTCAGCGCGCGTTGCACCCTGGCTCGCCTCGAGCGCCGCGACGTAGGCCAGGCTGACGGGGTCCTGGGGAGGCGTGAAGATGCCTTCCATGTAGCCGTGGCCGCCGTCATAGCCCTTGAGTTCGAGCTTCTCCCAGAATTCGAGAGGCTCGCCGTTGCCGTCGACGATCACGATCTCGAAAGGCTTGGGCGTGCCCTCGGGCATCGACGCGTACTCCTCCTTGGCCGCGCGCCACGACGATTCGTGCGTGGCCACCGCGTGGACGGTGTCATGCAGGTTCTCGAAGAAGATCTTCCAGTTGTTGCGCTGGATCACCCGCTGCACGCCGCCGGCCACCTCGACCTCGCCTTCTGGTGCGCGGTCGCAGAAGTTATCGAGCGACGTCGCCACGCCGCCCAGGAAGTCGGGCAGCGATGGCCCTTCGGCGGCCATGCTGGCGAACACGAAACCGCGGTAGGTGGCCACGCGCGCGAGTCTGCGCACGCCGTTCTGGGGGTCCTTCAGGTCGAGCGAGGTGTCTTCGTAACCGCTGCGAAGCGGCACCGACAGCAGGCTGCCGTCGCACTTGAAGGTCCAGCCGTGGTAGAGGCAGCGCAGGAACTTGCCCGCGCTGCCGCTGCCGTCGGGCACGATCTTGGCGCCCTTGTGCGGGCAACGGTTGTAGAGCACGTGCACTTCGCCGTCGCTGTGGCGCAGCATGACGACGGGCTCCCGGCCCAGCCGGGTGGTGAAGTAGTCGCCAGTGCGCGGCACCTGGCTTTCGTGGCCGACATACAGCCAGGCCTGGCCGAAGACGCGGTCCATTTCGAGCTCGAAGATGGCCGGGTCGGTGTAGACGCGCTTGTGCACGCGGTCGCCGCGCCAGAGCGCGTGGGGTGGCATGTCGGCGGCGGTGGCCGCGGGCGTATCGAGGGGCGTGGGCATGGGATGGGTCTCCTGGCCGTCATTCTGGGCACCGGTTGCAGGCCTGTCTGTCCGTTTCGTGCCGTCGATGCCTTGCCCGAAACGGATAGCGGGCAGGTCCGGCTGCCACCAGACTCATGCCACTTCCACGCACCACGAGGACTTTCATGCCGCCCCTGATTCCACGCAGCACTGCCTGCCTGAGCATTCTCTTGTCCGCCCTGCTGTCGGCCGCGCCTGCGTTGGCGCAAGGCGTCAAGGTGGGTCTGGCGCTCGACATGTCCGGGCCCTTCGCTGCCCTGGGCGCCGAGTCCAAGGCCGGCTTCGCCGTGGCGATGAAGCAGCTCGGCGGCACGCTCGGTGGTGTCCCGGTGGAATACGTGGAGGCCGACACGGGCGGCAGCCCCGACCTCGCGCGTCAGGCGGTCGACCGCATGATCCAGCGCGAGAAGATCGACCTGTTCACCGGCCCGATCGGCTCGCCGGTGGCGCTGGCCGTGGGGCCGGTGCTGTTCGCGGCCAAGGTGCCGTACCTGTCGAACAACACGGGCCCGAGCGCCTATTCGGGCGCGCAGTGCAACGCCTACTTTTTCGGCGCGTCCTACCAGAACGACGCGTACCACGAGTCGGCGGGCAAGTTCGCGTCGGACAAAGGTTTCCGGAAAACAGCCCTGATTGCGCCCAACTACCCCGGCGGCAAGGACGCGGTCAACGGCTTCAAGCGTACCTACAAGGGCACGGTGGGCGACGAGATCTTCACCAAGCTCGGGCAGATCGACTACGCCGCCGAGCTCGCGCAGTTGCGCGCGAGCAAGCCCGATTCGCTCTACTACTTCCTGCCGGGCGCCATGGGCATTGCCTTCATCAAGCAGTTCGTGGCGGCTGGGTTGTCCAAGGACATCACGCTCGTTTCCACCGCCTTTTCAGCCGACGAGGACATGATCACGGGGGTGGGTGAACCCATGCTCGGCATCTTCAACACCGCACACTGGGCGCACGACCTCGACAACGATGCGAACCGGCGCTTCGTGGCGGACTTCCGCGCGCAGAACGGCGGGCGCTATCCGTCGCTGTATGCCGCGCAGGCCTATGACGTGCTGATGGCCATGGACGGCGCGGTGCGCGACGTGGGCGGCAAGGTGGCCGACCGCCCCGCATTGCTCAAGGCGTTGAAGGCGGCGCGCTACAAGTCGGTGCGGGGCGACTTCAAGTACGGCAGCAACAACTTTCCGATAGAAAATTTCTACCTGCGCGTGGTCGGCAAGGATGCGAGCGGCCGCATCACCAACAAGCTCATCGGTACCGTCATGACGAACTACCAGGACACGGGCGCAGCCCTTTGCACGGCGAAGCTCTGACGCGTGGGCCGGCAGGCCGGGATGTCGGGTAAGCGAGGGGGCGCCCGGCGCCTTGCCAGGGGCATGCTTGTTGCTTGAAAGCAGCAGGTCCATGTCCATAGGTGCGGGGTTCCGATGAACGCTTTGTCCAGCCAGCAGCTGTCGCCGTTGTACCGGCACGAGGTGTTTCGCTCACGTCACGCCGACGAAACCCACGCACGCGTCACCGCGGAGCTCAAGGCGCACCGCAGCCGCTGGGGCCGGGGCTCGGTGGATGCGGCCTTCTTCCGTGCGCGGACCGGGCCGATGTCGCTGTGCATCCTGCGTTACGGTTGCGAAGTCGAGATCGAGCCCGACGCGCTCGATAGTTTCGTTCTCGTGCAGATGCCCTTGCGCGGGCGTGCGGAGGTGCACATCGGCCGCGAGGTGGTGCAGATCCACGCGGGGCAGGGTGCCGTCATCTCGGCGCACCGTCCCGTGAAGGTGCACTGGCACGCCGGCTGCGAGCAACTGCTGCTCAAGATCGAACGCAGCCATCTCGATGCGGTGGCGCGCGAGGCGTTTGCCACGCCCAGCGGCCCCATCTCGCGCGACATCGAGTTCGACACACCGCTGCGGCTCGACGATGCCGTTGGAAGGCAGTGGCGCTGGCTGGTGGCCGGACTGGCCGGTTCGCTGCCCGCGCCGGGACACGAGCCTTGCGACGCCGGCTGGTTGCGCGCCTACGAAGACAACCTGCTGCACTACCTGCTGCGTCACCATCCCAACTCCGCGCTGGCGCGCGACCGTGCCACATCCACGGCGCCACCGCAGGCAGACGGCGGTGCGACGCTCGCACCGTTGCTGCGTGCCGAGGAGTTCATGCGCAACCGTTGCGGCGAGAGTCAGTCCCTCGACGACATTGCGTTGGCGGCGGGTGTGAGCCGCCGTACCTTGTGCGCCTTGTTCCGACGGCATCGCGCCATGTCACCGATGGAAACGCTGCGCAATCTGCGCCTGGACGCCGCCCACGCGTTGCTGGCGCGGCCGTCGGCCGGCAGCGTGACCGACGTGGCACTGCGGTGCGGCTTTGCGCACCTGAGCCGATTTGCAGCGTCCTACCGCGAACGTTTCGGTCAGCTGCCCCACGAAACATGGCGCGGCGCGCAGCGCCTGACCCTGCACACGCCGCCACGAACCACGCATTGAAGTCGCTGGGGTCCGTGACACCGGCGGGCGCCTCGTGGTGTGCGTCGTTGCGCGCCTGTCAGGCCCTGGCCGCGCCCTGGGCCTGGCGTCCCGCCAACACCTTGTCCAGCGTCAGCGGGTACTCGCGAATGCGCACGCCCGTTGCGTTGTAGACCGCGTTCGCGACCGCCGCACCCGCGCCGCAGATGCCCAGCTCGCCCACGCCCTTGATCTTCAGGGGGTTGGCCTTGTCGTCGACTTCCTCCAGAAACACAGCCTCGATGGCCGGGATGTCGGCATGTGCCGGAACATGGTATTCACCCAGGTCGTGATTGACGAAATAGCCGTAGCGGGGGTCCACCACGGCGTCTTCGTGCAGCGCCGACCCGACGCCCCAGATCATCGCGCCTGTCGCCTGGCTCGTGGCCGTCTTCATGTTGAGAATGCGGCCCGCAGTGAACACGCCCAGCATGCGGCGCAGCCGGATTTCGCCCGTATCCATGTCGACCGCAACCTCTGCGAAGTGCGCGCCGTAGCCTTGCTGGGAGAACTTCTTGGCCATGTCGCCCTTCTTGATCTGCCCCTCGGCCTTCATGCCGACCGTACCGGCGAGCGCGCCGATCGATGCCGACTTGCCGTCGGCGCTGACTTGCCCGTCTGCAAAACGCACGTCCGCTGCGTTGGTAGCGCCCAGTTTGCGGGCCAGCTGCGCCCGCAGGTTGGTGCAGGCGTCGTACAAGGCCGATCCCGCACTCGCCGCGCCCCAGGAGCCGCCGGAGCCCGGCGTCTCCGGGAAGTCGCTGTCGCCCAGTTCCATGCGAATGCGTTCCATCGGCAGGCCCAGCATTTCGGCCGCGATCTGCGAAAGCACTGTGTAGCTGCCGGTGCCGATGTCGGTCATTGCCATGCGCACGGTCAGCACGCCTTGTTTGTCCAGGGCGATGGCGCATTTCGAGTCCATCAGCAGATTCGAGCGGATGGCCGTCGAGAAGCCCATGCCGATCTGCCAGCGCCCCTCGCGCACGCTGCCCGGTCGTGCCTGGCGTCGTGCCCAGCCGAAGCGTTCGGCACCTTCCTTCATGCAACGCAGCAGTTGCCGCGTGGAAAAGGGAATGTTCAGTTCCGGGTCCATCGTGGGCTCGTTGCGCACACGCAGTTCGATGGGATCGATGCCCAGCTTTTCCGCCAGTTCGTCCATGGCCTGCTCCAGTGCCAGCATGCCCACGGCTTCACCTGGTGCGCGGGTGGAGTCGGAAATCGGCAGGTCGAGCTGCACCACGCGGTGGGTGGTCAACCGGTTCGGTGCCGCGTACAGCGTGCGCGTCTGCGTACTGGCGTTTTCGTAGTTGTTGTCGAAGCGCGCGGTGTTCGACAGCGTGTCGTGGCCGATGGCGACGAGCTTGCCGTCGGCGCTCGCGCCCAGCCGCACACGCTGCACCGTGTCGCTGCGGTGCGTGGTGACGTGGAACATCTGCTGGCGTGTGAGCGCGGTTTTCACGGGACGCTGGAGTTGGCGCGACGCCAAGGCCGAGAGCATCACGTCCGCGTACACCGGCAGCTTGCCGCCGAAGCCGCCGCCGATGTACCGACTGACGATGCGCACCTTGTCGGGTGCGATCTGCAGCGTGCTGGCGACCGCTTTCTGCGCGCTGTCGATCAGCTGCGCCGAGCAGTGCACGGTGACCCGGTCCCCATCCCACGACGCGATGGTGGCGTGCGGCTCCATCTGCGCATGGATGTGGACGGGCGTGGTGTAGGTGGCATCGACTTTCACTGCTGCGGCGGCAAAGCCTTGCTCGAAGTTGCCTACGTGGCTGTCGGCCTTGCCCTGTTCGGTGTCGGCAGGCTTCGTGGCCTTGGCTTCGTTGCCGGCCATCTCATAGTCGCCGGCCGACTGCGCATAGCGCACACGCACCTGCTTGGCAGCCGAACGTGCCTGCTCGAAACTTTCGGCGACCACGAAGGCGACGGTCTCTCCGTAGTAGCGCACCTGGTCACTGGCCAGCTGTGGCGATGCGCGTGCAAACCTGTTGGGTGCTTCCAGCGGTCCCCACGCGCCCTGGCGCGGCGCGTTCTTGTGCGTCATGACCATCAGCACGCCCGGCGCGCCTTCGGCGGAGGTGGTGTCGATGTCGGCAATGCGCCCCTTGGCGATGGTGGCCTCGACGATGAAGCCGTAGGCCGTGCGTGCGGTGTCCTGCTGCACTTCATACGCGTAAGTCGCCTGGCCCGTGACCTTGAGGCGACCATCCACACGGTCGATGGATTTGCCGATGAGCCCGTTGCGGTTGTCGTCGATCGGGTTGCGCCCCGATGGTGCTGTCATTTCCATGGATATTCCTTCAGCCGGCTGCGGCTTCGTTGAGGGCGGCCTGCAAGGTACGGCGCACCAGCGGGATCTTGAAGTCGTTGTGGCCATGGCCACGCGCACCGGCGAGTACGCCGTCGGCGGCGGCCTGGAAGGCCGTGCCGGACGCGTCGCCGAGCGTGGCGCCAGCCAATGCCGCTTCCGCGGCTTCCACACGCCAGGGTTTGTGCGCCAGGCCGCCGAAGGCCATGCGCGCAGAACGGATGCGGCCATCGCCAGCATCGACGATTGCCGCCACCGACACGACCGCAAAGGCATACGACGCGCGGTCGCGCACCTTGCGATAGATGTGACGACCACCGGCCGGCGCGGGCAGCGTGACCGACGTGATGAGCTCACCCTGCTGCAGGTTGGTATCGATCTGAGGCGTGTTGCCTGGCAGGCGATGAAAGTCGGCGATGGGAATCACGCGCCGCGCGCCGTCGGCAGATACCGTTTCCACCTTGGCATCGAGCACGCGCATGGCAACCGCCATGTCGGACGGATGCGTGGCGATGCATTGATCGCTTGCGCCCACGATGGCATGGATGCGGTTGTACCCCTGCAGCGCCGCACACCCGCTGCCCGGCTGGCGTTTGTTGCATGGCCGTGCGGTGTCGTAGAAGTAGTAGCAGCGTGTGCGCTGCAGCAGGTTGCCGCCGGTCGTCGCCTTGTTGCGCAACTGGCCGGAGGCGCCTGCGAGCAGGGCGCGGCTGAGGACGCCGTAGTCCTTGCGGATGCGCGCATCGGCTGCGAGGTCGGCGTTGCGCACCAGTGTGCCGATGCGCAAGCCGCCATCGGCCGTCGGCTCGATGCGGTCGAGCCCCAGGCGGTTGATGTCCACCAGGTGCACGGGCGTCTCGACCTGCAGTTTCATCAAGTCCAGCAGGTTGGTGCCGCCGGCGATCAGGCGTGCACCGGGGCGTGTGGCGGCGGCGGCGGCCGCTTCGGGCGTCTGTGGTCGTTCGTAGCTGAAGGCTTTCATGCGGCGGCTCCCGACACGTCCTTGATGGCGGCCACGATGTTCGGATAGGCGCTGCAGCGGCACAGATTGCCGCTCATGCGCTCACGGATCTCCTCATCGGTCAGCGGGCCGGCAGGCGCATTCAGGTCGCGGGTCACGTGGCTGGGCATGCCCATCTTCACCTCCGCCAGCATGCCTGCGGTCGAACAGATCTGCCCCGGTGTGCAGTAGCCACACTGGAACCCGTCGTGCTTGAGGAAAGCAGCCTGGATCGGGTGAAGTGCATCGCCCTGGGCCAGTCCCTCGATGGTGGTGACGGCTTGACCGTCGTGCATCACGGCCAAGGTCAGGCAGGAGTTGGTGCGTCGGCCGTCGATGAGCACGGTGCAAGCTCCGCACTGGCCGTGGTCGCACCCTTTCTTGGTGCCGGTCAGATGCAGGTTTTCGCGCAGGGCGTCCAGGAGGGTGGTCCGCGTGTCCACCATCAACTGGCGAGCCTGGCCGTTGATGTCCAGCGTGATCGCCATGCGCTGGGGCGGCAATTCGGACGCCGCCTGCGGGCCGGGCGTGGCGGGCGATGCATTGCCAGGCGCAGCCTGGGCCTGGACGATCGACGAAGCGGTGACGGTGGCGAGCGCGGCGCCGGTGTGGAAAACCGCGCGGCGAGTGACGCCGTGCGAGCTGTCGTCGCGCGCGGCTTGATTCTCGAATTTCATGTGGGGATCCTTCAAGCCGATCTGGGTGGCCCTGGACAATGGGCACCAACGGTCGGTCTGAAAATGATCCTAGGGAGCGTGCGCCAGGCTCGCGGGCCGCCTGCGCGCTGTTGTGCTGTAGGCTGATTCCGATGCGGCCTGCATCCTCGGCCGACGCGCTCTTTGGCGCAGCGCGTCAGTCGCCGCCCTGCTCCTCGATCGGCGCTGGAGGAACGTTGCCGCCTTTCTGGCGCTCGCGGAACAGCGCCGCGCGCATCAGGAAGATGGTGGTCACAGGCGCCGTGAGCGCCACGAAGAGTGCGATCAGCACGGCGTGCAGGAAGAGGTTGTAGCCCTGCACCGAAAAATAGACGATCGTGGCCACCGTCATGCACCACACACCGGCCGTCGCGCCCAGTGTGGGCGCATGGATGCGGCTGAAAAAGGTCGGCAGGCGCACCAGGCCGAAAGAGCCGACGGCCGCAAAAGCGGCACCGAGCACGGCGAACACTGCCGTGATGATTTCAGCCCAGAGCGGCAGTGGTCCGGTGATGAAGTCGGGCGTCATTCGATCACCTCGCCGCGCAGCAGGAACTTGGCCGTGGCCGTGGAGCTGACGAAGCCGAACAGCGCGATCAGCATGGCCGCCTCGAAGTACACGTTGCTCGCATACACGATGCCCAGCACCAGCATCATCAGCATGCCGTTGATGTAGAGGCAGTCGAGTGCCATCACGCGGTCTTGCGCGGTGGGGCCGATCAGCAGACGCGTGACCGCGCACAGCATGGCGACGGCCAGCAGGAAGAGGGCGGCCTTGAGCGCCCAGAACAGCACAGGGGTCATGACTCGAAGATCTCCATCAGCGGGCGTTCGTACCGGGTCTTGATCAGGTCGATGAAAACCTGTTCGTCGTGCAGGTCGAACACATGGATGAGCAGCGTCGTGCGGTCGAAGGACACTTCGCCCCAGGCCGTGCCTGGCGTCAGGCAGCAGATCATGGCCAGCGCGGCGAGTGCGTTCGGGTCGCGCACGTCGAGCGGCACATGCACGAAAGCGCCGGCGATGCGCGCGGAGCGGCGTGTCAGCAGCGCACGCGCCACCGAACAGGCCGAATGCAGCAGGTCGTAGAGCACGCGCAGCGTGAGGCGCAATGCCACGCCGGGCCGTCGCATGCGCACGCGCGCCGGCCGCAGGCCCTTGGTGATGAGCGGCACCACGACGGCCAGCACTGCCGCCAGCAGCAGCGTGGTGACATGAAGCGACTGATTGAGCAGCAACCAGACGACGAAGAGCGCAATCGACAGCGGGGGTGAAGGGATCCAGCGCTTGATCATGGCTTGGCCTCCGGCCGCACGGGGTTGGCGATCTGCTGTGCGCCCATGACGGCGTCGCGGTACGCGGTCGGTGTGTGCAGGCCGACGGCGGTGTCGCTGGCATGCTGCATTACCGGCTCGGCCTCGATCGTCAGGGCCACACAGGCCGCCAGCAGTGCGGCCACGGGCAGCACTTCGAGTGCGCGCAGGGCTGGCATGCTGGTCAGCGGCTGGGTCCAGAAGTGCCGGATGCCCGTGCGGCTCAGCGCAATCAGCGTGAGGAAGCCCGACGCGAGCAGCAGCGCAAGGAAGGTCCAGCTTGCCGCTGCCACCTGCGGGGCTTCGAACAGGCCCGACAGCATGACGAACTTGCCGACGAAGCCCGACAGCGGTGGCAGGCCGGCCAGCAGCAGCGTGCAGGCGATGAAGCTCAGGCCGAGGAAGGCCACACCGGCCGGGATCGCGCGGCCGTAGAGTGCCTGTTGCTCGTCATCGAGGTTCACGTCGTCGAAGGGGCGCAGGTCTTCGGAAAGAAAAGGTGCATTGCCCGCCGATTCATGCGCGGCGATGCTGGCACCTGCGTTGCGCCAGCGTTCGATCATGTCGATCAGCAGGAAGAACGCGCTCACCGCGAGTGTGGAGCTCAGCAGGTAGTAGAGCGCGCCGGCCCAGACGGCGGGCTGGCCGAGCCCGACCGCCGTGAGCAGCGTGCCCGCGGAAATCAGCACGCTGTAGCCCGCCAGGTTCGACAGCCGCTGCGTGCCGACGATGCCGAGCGCCCCGACGAACAGCGTGGCCAGGCCGGCGGCGATCAGCACCTCTTGGCCGAACTGCACGGAGGCGCCCGCGTCGGGCGCGAACAGAAGGCTCCAGAGCCGCAGCACCGTGTAAACCCCCAGCTTGGTCAGGAGCGCGAACACGGCGCTGACCGGCGACACCGCCGCGCTGTATGCGGGCACCAGCCAGAAGTTGAGCGGCCAGGCACCGGCCTTGGCAAAGAAGGCCGTGGCCAGGATGGCCGCCGCCGCATGCACCAGGCCACGATCGCCGTCGTTGAGCTGCGCAATGCGCACGCTCAGGTCGGCCATGTTCAGGGTGCCGGTCACGCCGTAGAGCAGTGCCGCGCCGATCAGGAACAGCGACGAAGCGGCCAGGTTGATCGCGATGTAGTGCAACCCCGCCTGCACCCGCAGGCGCCCCGACCCGTGCAGCAGCAGGCCGTAGGACGCGGCCAGCATCACCTCGAAGAACACGAACAGGTTGAACAGGTCGCCGGTGAGAAAGGCGCCGTTGAGCCCCATCAACTGCAGTTGCAGCAGCGGGTGGAAGTGCACGCCTGCGCGGTCCCAGCGCGAGGTGGAGTAGATCGATGCCGCAAAAGCGACCACGGCGGTCAGCGCCACCATCAGCGTGGAGAGCCGGTCGGCGACGAGCACGATGCCGAAGGGCGCGCGCCAGTTGCCGGGCAGGTAGACGCCGATCGAACCCGGGCCGCTGCCCGTGTCGGTGGCGTTGACCCAGCGCAGCAGCGCCAGCGCGGCCATGAGGCCGATCAGGCCCGACACCACGCTGAGTGCAGCCTTGGTGCGTCGCCGCTGCTCGCCCATGAGCAGCATGAGCGCTGCCGTCAGCATGGGCACCAGGATCGGCACGGCCACCAGGTGCGGCATGCTCAATTCGAGCAGCCGGTCGAGCAATCCGGTGATCTCGGTCATTCGCCCTGCTCCTCACCGTCCACGTGGTCGGTGCCGGTCAGGCCGCGCGAGGCGAGCATCACCACCAGGAAGAGTGCGGTCATCGCAAAGCCGATCACGATGGCCGTGAGCACCAGGGCCTGAGGCATCGGGTCGGCTGTGTTCGCCAGCGTCGACGCGACGCCCTGTGTGAGCACCGGCTCGCTGTCGACCTTGAGCCGGCCCATGCTGAAGATGAAAAGGTTGACGGCGTAGGAGATGAGCGTGAGCCCCATGATGACCTGGAAGGTGCGAGGCCGCAGCAACAGGTAGACGCCCGAGCTGGTGAGCACGCCGATGGCGAGCGCGAGAACGATTTCCATCAGCGCACTCCCTCGGTGCTGTCCGCTGCCGCTTCGGCGGCGTCGGCCGCGTCGGCCAACTCTGCCTTCTTTTTCTCGTCCTGCTCGTCGCTCCAGCGGTGGCTGCGCACCGACTGGTGGGCCAGGCCGGTCAGGATCAGCATGGTCGCACCAAGCACCATCGCGAACACGCCCATATCGAAGAACATCGCGCTCGGCACGTGGATCTCGCCGAGGACCGGCAGATCGAAGTGCGCGGTGTGGGTGGTCAGGAATGGATAGCCCAGCACCACCGCGCCGCCGCCCGTGGCCAAGGCCAACAGCAGGCCGATGGCGATCCAGCGGCGCGGATAGATGCGCAGGTGCTCTTCCACCCACTCGGTGCCCGAAACGATGAACTGCAGCACCAGCGCGACCGACATCACCAGTCCCGCGACAAAGCCGCCACCGGGCGCGTTGTGGCCGCGCATGAAGAAGTACACCGCCACCAGCACCGACAGCGGCAACAGAAGCCGCACCAGCACGGCCGGCACCATCAGATAGCCCACGGCGGTGTCGGCGGCGCGGCGCGGGTTGAGCAGGTCGCTGCTGCCGTCGTCGATCTGCAGGCGCTGCTGCACCGGCAGCGCCATCGACTCGATGGCAGGCCGGAAACGGCGCAGCAGTGCGTACACGGTGAGTGCCACCACGCCGAGCACCGTGATCTCGCCGAACGTATCGAATCCGCGGAAGTCCACCAGCATGACGTTGACCACATTGGTGCCACCGCCGTCGGGCAGCGCGTGTTCCAGGAAAAAGGGCGAGATGCTGTCGGCGAAGCGCCGCGTCATCATCATCCAGGCCAGCGAAGCCATGCCGCAGCCGGCGATGGCGGCCACCAGCAGGTCGCGGCCACGCCGGCCCCACGGCCGAAGGCGCGCCGACGCCGGCTGAGGAATCGCCTTTCGCATCGGCAGCCAGCGCAGGCCCAGCAGGATGAGCACGGTGGTCACAGCTTCGACCACCAGCTGGGTGAGTGCGAGGTCGGGCGCGGAGAACCAGATGTAGGTGATGCAGCACACCAGGCCCGATGCCGCAGCCAGCATGAGCGAGGCGAGCCGGTGGAACTTGGCCTGCCAGGCGGCGGCCAGCGCGCAGCCGCCGCCGATCAGCCAGGTCATGGCGAACATCGGCGAGAAGCTCAGCGGCTCGCGCAACCCGTGCGACGCGGGTGTGTACCACAGCGATGCGCCCGCGCCGGCCACGGCGACCAGCACCAGCATGAGCAGTTGCGCCTGCATGCGCCGGGTGCCCAGCAGCCGGCGACTGCGTCGGCCGGCCTCGCTCAGGCGCGCGAGCAGGTTCTCGAAAATGCGCTGGCCGTCGATCCGGTGCAGCATCGGCGTGTGTTCCAGATGGCCTGCGGCGCGCCCGCGGCGCTGCACCATGTAGAGCGCGGCCCCGCCCGCCAGCGCGATCAGGCTCATGACCAGCGGCACATTGAAGCCGTGCCACAGCGCCAGGCTGTAGTCGGGCAGCACGCCACCGACCACAGGCGCCGCAGCGGCGGCCAGCATCGGGCCGACCGACCAGGCCGGTGCCACGCCCACCACCAGGCAGACCAGTACCAGCAGCTCGACCGGCACGCGCATCCAGTGCGGCGGTTCGTGCGGCTGCTTGGGCACGGCGTCGCCACTTGGGGGGCCGAAGAACACATCGAACACGAACCGCGCTGAATAGGCCACGCTGAAGACGCCTGCCACGGTGGCGATCACCGGCAGGCTGAAATTGACCCACGGCGTGGACTGGATGAACACCGTCTCGGCGAAGAACATCTCCTTGGACAGGAAGCCGTTGAGCAGCGGAACCCCCGCCATCGATGCGCTCGCGATGATGGCCAGCATGCCGGTGATCGGCATCAGGCGCAGCAGTCCGCTGAGCTTGCGGATGTCGCGCGTGCCGGTTTCGTGGTCGATGATGCCCGCAGCCATGAACAGCGACGCCTTGAAGGTCGCGTGGTTCATGATGTGGAACACTGCCGCCACGGCCGCCAGCGGACTGTTGAGCCCGAGCAGCAGGGTGATGAGCCCCAGGTGCGAGATCGTCGAATAGGCCAGCAACGCCTTGAGGTCGCGCTGGAACATGGCGATGAAACCGCCCAGCAGCAGCGTGATCGCCCCCGCACCGCCCACCAGCCAGAACCAGGCGTCGGTGCCCGAGAGCACCGGCCAGAGCCGCGCCATCAGGAACACGCCCAACTTGACCATGGTTGCCGAATGCAGGTAAGCCGATACCGGCGTGGGTGCCGCCATGGCACGTGGCAGCCAGAAGTGGAAAGGAAACTGCGCGCTCTTGGTGAACGCGCCGAGCAGCACCAGCACGAGGGCGGTCGCATACAGCGGATGCGCACGAATCACATCACCCGAGGCCAGCACCGCATCGAGTTCGTAGCTCCCGACGATGTGCCCCAGCACCAACACGCCCGCCAACAGGCACAGCCCGCCCGCGCCCGTGACGGTGAGCGCCATGCGCGCGCCGCGCCGCGCGTCACGCCGGTGGTGCCAGTAGCCGATGAGCAGGAAGGAGAAAAGGCTGGTGAGCTCCCAGAAGAGCACCATCTGCACCAGATTGCCTGACAGTACGACCCCCATCATCGCGCCCATGAAGGCAAGGAAGAAGGAGAAGAAGCGAGGCACCGGGTCGGAGGCCGACATGTAGTAGCGCGCGTACAGCACCACCAGCGCGCCGATGCCCAACACCAGCATGCAGAACAGCCAGGCAAAGCCGTCCATGCGCAGCACGAGGTTCAGGCCGAAGGCGGGCAACCATTCGATCTCCTGGCGGATCACATTGCCGTTGGACAGCCGAGGAAACAGGGATGCGACCCCGATGGCGCAACCCAATGCGACCAGTCCGGCCAGTGTCGACTCCCTGTTGCGGGCGTTCGACGGCAGAAAAGCCGCCAGCACGCTGGCCATGAAGGGGAGGGCGACGAGGAGGACAAGGGGCATCACGGTCGATTCTATCGACCGGGCTCGAGCTCCTGATGCGAAAAAACCTCAGCCAGGCGTGGCGCTTTGTCAAAACGCGTCGGCGAGGAGGCGCCGTGCCTTGGCGTATCAACGCGCCCACACAGCCAGCACCGCATATCAGCGCCGGGCCATGACGCATCCATGTGGCGTGTGTTCAAGACAGAGGGTTCAGCGACCGTCGAACCAGGACTTCCACTGCGGTACCGCGGTGGCGAAGGTGCCGCGGTGCGTGGTCGGGCCGGTGGAGATGGCTTCGACGGCCTTGTTGCCGGCGCCGAGTGCCTGCGCGTAGGTCTGCGCGAGGCGGCCGACGCCCACGGTGATGGCTTCGTCCGTGTCACCGTAGTAGTTTCGGACCGGCGATTTGATGACCCAGCGGTACGACTGCGTCTCTGCGATCAGCTTGCCGAAGGCGGAGTCGGCGAAATACTGCGGGTTGAAGTAGTCGGGCTTGAGCAGCTTGTGCAGATCGGTTGGGATGTCGGCAGGGTTGACGGGCGGACCTGCCGGGCGGTCGTAGGCCTTCTTGGCTACATCGTAGTAGGCATCGTTGAGCACCGACCGGGCCAGGCCGGGCACGCCGTAGTAGTTCTCATACGAGAAGGCGGACAGGATGAAGATGCTGTTGAGCCAGACGGCGTCGTAGGACCGCGGGAAATTAAGGAAACCGCTCATGGCGATGCCGAGATCAAGCGGCGCGCTCGCGGTGGCCGCACCATTCACCGGAATGCCGGTCTTTTCAAGCTTTTCGAGCAACGCCATCGTCACGAATCCGCCCTGTGACCATCCGGCCAGGTACAGCTTGTCGGTCTTGCGGCCGAGGCTCGCCAGCACGCCCTTGGAAGCGGTCAGCAGGTCAAAGCAGGCCTGCTGCTGGCTGGCCTTCACAAGATAGCCCTCGGGCTCGGTCGAGACACCCAGGCCGAAGTAGTCGGCACCGATGAGCGCGTAGCCCTGGCCGGCGAACTGGGCAATCATCAATTGCGTTTCCGGGGACTGCTCAGCGAACGACGGGACTTCCTGGCGACCGTACACGGTGCCGTGCTGGTAGGACACCAACGGCAGCGTCGTGTCCTGGGTGTCGGGGAGTGCCAGCAGGCCCGATGCGCGCGTGGGCTTGTTGCCCTTTTCGGGTACCACGGTCGAATACGTGATCCGGTAGAGGTTCACGCCGGTGCGCGCGGGCGTGTAGGGCACGTTGATGCCCGAGAACTTGGGCGTGTCGCTCGTGAGGATCGCATTGAGCTTGGCAACGTCCCAGTGCGCGACCAGTTCGAATTTTGTATCGCCGACGATCGTCTTCACGGCTGTGTCTTGGGCGTGCACGGGCGCAGCGATCACCGTAGCCATTGCGCCGGCGACGAGCAGCGCGTTGAGGAATTTGAGCATTTTCTTGGCGTAGTTTGGATACACAAAAACAAAGCGATCGGGCGCGCAAAGACTGCTGCCACACCGGAGCGTTTCGAAATGTATCTCAATTTGGAAGCCGCGTCGAGGCGAGGCGAAGCGGGCCTCGCGCTAGCGCTCGGAACCCATCATCAGGTTCGGAACGATGGTCACGATGCTTGGAAAGACCGTGATCAGCCCGATGCACAGCACGAGGCACATGAAGAAGGGGATGGCCGCTTTCGCGATCACGTTGCTGTCCTTGCCGGTCATGTTCTGCAGCACGAAGAGGTTGAAACCCACCGGTGGGGTGACCTCGGCGATCTCGACCAGCAGCACGATGAAGATGCCGAACCAGACCAGGTCGAAGCCGGCCTTCTGGATCATCGGCAGCACGACCGCGCTGGTCAGCACGATCATCGAGATGCCGTCGAGCGCCGTACCCAGCACCAGGTAGACGATCACCAGCGAGCCGATGAGTGCATAGGGCGACAGGTGCATGCTGTCGACCCATTCGGCCAGTTCGCGCGGAATGCCGGTGAAAGCCATGGTCTTGGTGAGGAAGGCCGCTCCGGCCAGGATGAACATGATCATGCAACTGGTGCGCGTGGCACCCATTAGCGCGTCCTTGAAGTTCTTCCAGGTCAGGCTCCTGCCGTAGGCGGCAATCGCCAGCGAACCCAGCACCCCGAAGGCCGCGCACTCGGTGGCGGTCGCCCAGCCGGCGACCAGCACCCAGATGATGAAGACGATCAGCAGCGTGCAGGGGATCAGGTTGCCTGACAGGCGGATCTTCTCCATGAAGGTGGTCGGTGGATCTGCGGGTGGTACCTTGGTCGGATTGCGCCAGCTCCACCAGGCGATGTAGCCCGAGAACAGCAGCATCAGCAGCAGACCGGGCAGGAAGCCGGCCAGGAAGATGCGGATGATCGACGCATCGGCGGCGACCGCGTAGACCACCATGGTGATCGATGGCGGGATCAGGATGCCCAGCGTGCCGGCCGTCGCGAGCGAGCCGATGGCCAGCTTCTCGTCGTAGCCGCGGCGCTTGAGTTCGGGCAGCGCCACCTTGGCGATCGTGGCACAGGTCGCGGCCGAGGAGCCGGACACCGAACCGAACACGCCGCAGCCGATGATGGTGGTGTGCATCAGCCGGCCCGGCACGCGGTTGAGCCACGGGCGCAGGCCTTCGAACATCTCTTCGCTGAGCTTGGTGCGGAACAGGATCTCGCCCATCCAGATGAACAGGGGCAGCGCCGCCAGTTCCCAACTCGCATTGCTCTCCCAGAAGGAAGAGAACAGGTTCTTGGCAGGCAGCGTGCTGGTGAAGAAGGCCTGGCCGACCCAGCCGACGATGGCCAGCGTCATGGCGATCCACACGCCGCCGGCCAGCAGCACCAGCATGATGACGAGCAGCAGCGCGCCCATCAGGAGGGTTTCGATCATGATGCGCTGTCAGACGTCGGAGGAAAAGTCGCCGGCGGCATGCCGCTCTTCGATGGCGCGCTGGTAGCTGGGTTTCTCGCCACGCACCACGCCCACCAGTTCGTCGACCATGGCGAGCAGCAGCAGCCAGCAACCCAGCACGAAGGTCGATTGCGGGATCCAGATCGGAATCACCACCAGTCCCGTGGCCATCTCCGCGAACTCGTAGCTCTCCCAGGTGAAGCTGGTGGCCGCGTAGGTGAGGTAGGCCACCGACACAGAGGCGATCAGCAGGCAGATGACGTCGAGTGCACGGCGCAGGCGAGGGCCGACGGCGTCCAGCAGCAGGGTCACGCGGACGAAGTCGCCATGGCGAAACGCATGCGCCATGGCAAAGAACGCAGCCGCTGCGCACAGCCAGGCCACCACGTCGTTGAGCCCGCTCACATGCCAGTTCATCTGTCGGCCGACGCCCGCGACGATCATCAGCACGAAGATCAGGAATACGCAGAACGCGCCCAGTGCGCCGGCACCGTCGTACAGGCGGTCCAGAAAGCGGCGCATGGATCAGTTCTTCTTGTAGGCGTCGACGATCGCGGCGCCATCGGCACCCGCAACCTTGAGCCAGTCGGCCTGCATGATGCCGCCGACCTGGCGCATGTCGGCGTCCAGCTTGGGCGAGGGCTTGTGGATCTTCATGCCGCGCTCGGCCAACAGGCGTTTGTATTCGGCGTTCTTTTCTTCGGCGACCTTCCAGCCACGTGCCTCGGCGTCGGCAGCCGCCTTGAGCACGGCCGCCTTGGTGGGCGCGTCGAGCGCATCGAAAGATTTGGCATTCACCAGGATCGCATTCTTCGGAATCCAGGCCTGGGTGTCGTAGAAATTCTTGATGCTCTCGTAGGTCTTGGTGTCATAGCCGGTGGAGCCGGAACTCATGTAGCTTTCGATCACGCCCGTGGCCATGGCGGCGCTCAGCTCGGCCTGCTGGATCTGCACGGGCTGCGCACCGATGAGTTCGGCAATCTTTGCCGTGGCCGGGCTGTAGGCGCGCCACTTGACGCCGCGCAGGTCGGCCACCGAGCCGATTTCCTTCTTCACGTAGATGCCCTGCGGCGCCCAGGGCACCATGAACAGCACCTTGATGCCTTGCGCGGCCAGCAGCTTTTCCATGGCGGGCTTGGATGCGCCGTAAAGCTTTTTGGCTTCAGGGTAGGTGGTGGCCAGGAAGGGCACGCCGTCCAGCGCGTAGATCGGGTTTTCATTGGCAAAGTTCGCCAGCAGGATCTCACCGGCCTGCGCCTGGCCGCTCTGCACCGCGCGTTTGATTTCCGGGGCCTTGAACAGCGACGCGTTGGCGTGCACCGTGATCTTGACCTTGCCACCCGTCGCTGCATCCACGTCCTTGGCGAACTGCGTGATGTTTTCGGTGTGGTAGTTGGTCGCAGGATAGGCGGTCGGCAGGTCCCAGCGGGTTTGAGCGAAGGAAGCCGCACCGAAGGCGAGACCGGCGACGGCGATGCAAAACTTGCGATTCATGGGTGCTCCGAACAGGAAGTGAAGGGCAGAACAACGATGCGTCTCTCCCTGCAAATATCGGGCCACTCCCGCCCTTGAGCCAGCATGAATACCCTGAATGCAACCTGACCCAGCACAAAAAAACCGCCTGGTGAGGCGGTTTTCAGTCGCGCGACCCGGCACCGCGCGGGGTGCCAGGCGATACGGATGCTCAGGGCTTGGCGGCTGCTGCTTTTGCAGGTGCAGCCTTGGCCGCAGGCGCCATGCTGCCACCCCTGAAGCTCTCGCCGTTCACTGTCATGCCTTCAGCGGACAGCTTGGAGGCCGACTTTTCCTTGACGCCCTTGACGCGGAGCATGAGGTCGGGCCAGTCCTTGAACGCACCTTGCTGGCGCGCATCGAGGATGCGTTTGGACAGCGATGGGCCGACACCCTTGAGTCCGTCGAGGTCGGCGGCCGTCGCCTTGTTGGCGTCGACTGCGGCATAGGACGCCAAAGCGAACAGCATGACCGAAGCGGCCAGAAATTTCTTCAACATGAACAACTCTCCCTGAGTCTTATGGTGATGGATAAAAGATCGGATGTGCATGCTCAGCCTCGGGCTGGCGTGCATCGAAAGCTTATCCCTCTTTGCGAAAATCGCCCTGTTGAAAAAGTTACGGTTGCTCAGAGTTCTTCGACCCGGCGTGGCGGATAGCTGTCCCAGGCCTGGCAACCTGGGCAATGCCAGAAGTACTGGTGGGCCTCGAAGCCGCAGGCTGCGCAACGGTAGCGCATCAACGGACGCGTGGCCTGGTCGAGTGCCCGCTGGACCTGGGGGTGGAACTGTTCGTGCTCGAAGCGTTCGCCAGCCAGCCAGCGCGAAGCGGCGACCAGCGAGGGCTGATGTGCGAGATGGGCAATGTAGCCGTCACGCGGCACGGGTGCGTCGTCGGGCGATGGCAGTGCGCCAGGCAACGCCGGGGGCACGCCGCCCAGCGCGATGACCGCTTCCAGCACGTCGATGGAGGGGGACTCCTCATAGCGCCGCTGCAGCAGCGCCAGTGCCTCGCCGGCGTGGCCCGCCGCCACAGCGGCCTGCTGCAGCATCGCTGCGTACAGGGGCAGTGCGAGCGGCGCTCGCTCGCTGAGTGCGCGCAGCGTAGCGAAGGCCGCATTCGCGTCGTCGCGGCGCAGTTGCAGCGCCGCCATGTCGATGGCTGGACGCGGCGCGTCGGGCGCGAGGGCTGCGGCCTGCTGCAGCATCGCGCTCGCAGTGGTTGCGTTGCCGGCGCTGATCTGTTCGTCCGCCTGTTCGCACAGGTGGTGGGCGCGCCGCGCCGTGTAGCTCGCCTGCTCGGTCGCGTCGAGCTTTTGGGCTACGGCAGCAGCTTGGACCCACTCCCGCGAACGTTCGTAGATGGCCAGCAGCGACAGCAGGGCCGCATTTTCGTAGTGGGTGCCCTCGAGTTTCTGCAGGGCGGCTTCTGCGCGGTCGAGCAGACCGGCACGCAGGAAGTCCTGTGCCAGTGCATGTTGCGCGCGGTCGCGGTCGGCGCGGCTCAGGTCGCCCCGGCTCAGCAAATGCTCATGCACGCGCACTGCGCGTTGGTACTCGCCGCGGCGGCGAAACAGGTTGCCCAGCGCAAAGTGCAGTTCCTGTGTGTCAGGATCGTTCTGCACTGCCTCGATGAACGCATCGATGGCCTGATCCTGCTGCTCGTTGAGCAAGAAGTTGAGGCCACGAAAGTAGGCCTTGGGCGCCTGCCGGTTCTCGAAGCGCAACTGACGCAGGTCGAAGCGTGAGGCCAGCCAGCCCAGCACGAAGGCGATCGGCAGGCTCAGCAGCAGCCAGGTGAAGTCAAAGTCCATGTTGGCGAACGGCAGGCAGGTCGGTGGTGGGCGGGACGGGTGCCGCGGGCGTCGGCCCGGGCGGCGCAACTTCGCGCGCAGCGGCGGGGCGCGTGGCGGCGCTGCGATGCTTCCACCATCCCGGCAGCATACCGAGTGCGCCGACCACCAGGCCGCCGGTGAATGCGGCGAGCACGACCAGCACCAGCGGCGCACGCCAATACGTTCCGAAGAAGAAGTAGACGGTCGCGTCGTGCTGGTTGTTCAGCGCGAAAGCGAAGAGGGTAAAAAAAATGGCTGCCTTGAGCAGCCACAGGAGGTATTTCATGCGCATCCCCTAAGGCAGGCGGATTCTACTTTTGCAGGCGTCATGCCTTTTCGACCTTGGCGCCATCGAGCTCTGCCGTGCGCGCGTCGACTGCCTCGCGCAGGGCTTTGCCTGGCTTGAAATGCGGCACCCGCTTTTCCGGGATCTGCACGCTTTCACCTGAGCGCGGATTGCGCCCGATGCGCGGCGGGCGCCGGTTGACCGAGAAGCTGCCAAAGCCGCGGATCTCGATGCGATGCCCGCGCACCATGGCATCGCTCATGGCGTCCAGGATGGTCTTGACCGCGTATTCGGCATCGCGGTGCGTCAGTTGCGAGAAGCGGGCTGCAAGTTCTTCGACAAGATCAGAGCGGGTCATAGGCAAAAAGAGTGCAAATAAAAAAAGGCGCCATTCAGCGCCCTTCTCAATCCCGGCAACACCGCGGAACGGGCTCCGCCCGGCCGCAGGTGTTGCCCCCGGTAGGGGGTAGGCGCAGGCGACACGAAGTGCGCCGCAGCCTGGGGGCGAGTCAATTACTTGTCGTTGTTGTCCAGCTTGGCGCGCAGCAGGGCGCCCAGGCTGGTCGTGCCCGCATTTTCGCGTGCCGACTGCTGGCTCAGGTTGGCCATGGCGCCTTGTTCGTCGACCATGTCCTTTTGCTTGATCGACAGCTGGATGTTGCGGGTCTTGCGATCCACGTTGAGCACCACGGCCGTGACTTCGTCGCCTTCCTTGAGCACGTTGCGTGCATCTTCCACGCGATCGCGCGAGATTTCGCTGGCGCGCAGGTAGCCGAGGATGTCTTCGCCCAGGTCGATTTCAGCACCGCGTGCGTCCACCGTCTTGACCTTGCCGGTGACGATCTGGCCCTTGTCGTTCACCGTGGTGAACGTCGTGAACGGATCGCTGTCGAGCTGCTTGATGCCCAGGCTGATGCGTTCGCGGTCGACATCGACGGCCAACACGAGCGCTTCGACTTCCTGGCCCTTCTTGTAGTTGCGAACGGCAGCTTCGCCGGTTTCGTTCCACGAGAGGTCGGACAGGTGAACCAGTCCGTCGATGCCGGCAGCCAGACCCACGAACACGCCGAAGTCGGTGATCGACTTGATCGGGCCCTTGACGCGGTCGCCGCGCTTGGTGTTTTGCGCGAACTCTTGCCACGGGTTGGCCTTGCACTGCTTCATGCCCAGGCTGATGCGGCGCTTGTCTTCGTCGATTTCCAGGACCATGACTTCGACTTCGTCGCCGAGCGAAACGATCTTGTTCGGTGCGATGTTCTTGTTGGTCCAGTCCATTTCGGAGACGTGCACCAGGCCTTCGATGCCGGGTTCGAGTTCGACGAACGCGCCGTAGTCGGCAATGTTCGTGACCTTGCCGAACAGGCGGGTCGATTGCGGGTAGCGACGCGAAACGCCCATCCACGGGTCGTCACCCATTTGCTTGAGACCCAGCGAGACACGGTTCTTTTCGGTGTCGAACTTGAGGATCTTGGCGGTGATTTCCTGGCCTGCCTGAACAACTTCGCTCGGGTGGCGGACGCGGCGCCATGCCATGTCGGTGATGTGCAGCAGGCCGTCGATGCCGCCGAGGTCCACGAACGCACCGTATTCGGTGATGTTCTTGACCACGCCACGGACAACGGCGCCTTCCTTGAGGGTTTCCATCAGCTTGGCGCGCTCTTCGCCCATGCTGGCTTCGACCACGGCACGGCGCGACAGCACGACGTTGTTGCGCTTGCGGTCGAGCTTGATGACCTTGAATTCCAGGGTCTTGTTTTCGTACGGGGTCAGGTCCTTGATCGGACGCGTGTCGATCAGCGAACCCGGCAGGAATGCACGGATGCCGTTGACCAAGACGGTCAGGCCGCCCTTGACCTTGCCGCTGGTGGTGCCGGTGACGAAGTCGCCCGATTCCAGGGCCTTCTCCAGGGCGAGCCACGAAGCCAGACGCTTGGCGGTGTCGCGCGAGAGGATGGTGTCGCCGTAGCCGTTTTCGACCGAGCCGATGGCCACGGAAACGAAATCGCCGGCCTGGACTTCGAGTTCACCCTTGTCGTTCTTGAATTCCTCGATCGGCACGTACGCTTCGGACTTCAGGCCGGCGTTCACGACGACGTGGTTGTGTTCGACACGAACGACTTCAGCGGTGATGACCTCGCCGCTGCGCATTTCGGAGCGCTTCAGGGATTCTTCGAACAGGTCGGCAAAAGATTCAGACATTGATTTTTCCTTCCGTCATGCAGGGTTTGCAGGCACACCATTGCGACTGCGTAGGGTCTGGAGACGGCGGTTGTGGGCAAGAGCCCGGGTTGGAGTTGAAAAAACCAGCAGGCCGGTGCGCTGTCGCGCGGCGGGGACCTGCCAGACCGAAAAAGCCGATCAAGCGGGCTTGAAAGGCTGTGTGTCCTGCCACCAGTTCAACACCTGGTCGATCGATTGCTCGATCGACAGCGCGGAGTTGTCCAGGCGACGGGCATCCTGCGCCGGCAGGAGAGGCGCCACGCTGCGGGAGGAGTCCCGGGCGTCGCGTGCCTCCAAGTCGGCGCGAAGACTGTCGAGTGTAGTCGAAATCCCCTTTGAAATCAACTGCTTATGCCGGCGTTCCGCGCGCTGTGCGGCGCTGGCCGTCAAAAACACCTTGAGCGGGGCGTCGGGGAAGATCACCGTGCCCATGTCGCGGCCGTCGGCCACCAGTCCCGGCAGTTGCCGAAAGCGCTTTTGCAGCGCCAGCAGGGCCCTGCGCACGGCCGGCAACGTCGACACGCGCGATGCGTCCATGCCAGCGGCTTCAGTGCGGATCAGGTCGCTCACGTCCTCGCCATCGAGCAGCACCCGGCCCTTGACGAACTGCAGCGGCAGGCCTTCAGCCAGGGCCGCGATCTGTGCCTCATGCGCGGGCTCGGGCGTGAGGCCCTGGCGTCGCATGGCCATGCCGGTCACCCGGTAGAGCGAGCCCGAGTCGAGGTAGTGGTAGCCCAGCTCGTGCGCCACCTCGACTGCCAGCGTGCCCTTGCCCGACGCGGTCGGGCCGTCGATGCAGATCACCGGGATGTGCGGTGCCTCCACCACGGAGAACAGCGTTTCGAAGTAGTCAGGGAAGGTCTTGGCAACGCATTTCGGGTCGAGGATGCGCACCGGCAAGCCGGCCGGATTGAAGGCCGCCAGCGAAAAGCACATCGCAATCCGGTGGTCGTCGTAGGTGTGGATGGCGGCGGCCCGCCAGCCGGCCGGGGCCAGCGGATGCACGCAGATCGAGTCGGGGCTGGTCTCCACCGTGGCGCCCAGCTTGCGCAATTCGTGGGCCATGGCGTCGATGCGGTCGGTTTCCTTCACGCGCCAGCTTGCGATGTTGCGCAGCGTGCTCGGGCCGTCGGCGAAAAGCGCCATCACCGCCAGTGTCATGGCCGCATCGGGAATGTGATTGGCATCGAGGTCGATCGCCCGCAGCGGCCAGGCGTCGCGCGACACCTGCAGCCAGTTGGCGCCGCTGTCGACGCGAGCGCCCATCTGGCGGGCGGCTTCGACGAATCGGATGTCGCCCTGGATCGAGCCGGCGCCGACGCCTTCGATACGCAGGGCCTGGCCCGGCGCACCGGCCGCCAGCGCGCCCAGGGCGATGAAGTAGCTCGCCGACGAGGCGTCGGCCTCGACGTGGATTTCGCCGGGCGAGCGGTAGCGGCAACCCGCGTGAATGGTGAAGCGTTCCCAGCCGTCGCGCTGCACTGCGATGCCAAAGCGCGCGAGCAGGTTGAGCGTGATCTCGATGTAGGGCTTGGAGATCAGCTCGCCGACCACGTCGATCACGACGGCCTTGCCGGATGCGCCCGCAGCCAGCGGCAGTGCCAGCAGCAGGGCGGTCAGGAACTGGCTGGAGACGTCGCCGCGCACGCGGATCGGCGCATCGAGCGACAGGGTCGCGATATCGCTCGGATGAATGCGCAAGGGCGGAAAGCCGGGGTTGCCCAGGTAGTCGATGCGGCAACCGAGTTGCGTGAGTGCATCGACCAGGTCGCCGATCGGGCGTTCGTGCATGCGCGGCACGCCGCTCAGTTCGAAATCGCCGCCCAGCAGCGCGAGCGCTGCCGTGAGCGGACGCATGGCGGTTCCGGCATTGCCGAGAAACAGATCGGCGGTGGGCTGCTTGAGCGTGCCGTCGAGTCCCTCGATGCGCAGGCTGTCGGCCGACAGCCGCTCGACGCCGCAGCCCAGTGCGCGCAAGGCGTCGATCATGACGCGGGTGTCGTCGGAGTCGAGCAGGTCGTGCACCGTGGTCGTGCCGCCGGCCAGCGCGGCGAGCAGCAGAACACGGTTCGAAATGCTCTTGGAGCCCGGCAGCTGGACGGTGCCCGTGGCGCTCGCGAGTGCCGGAATGTCAAGGAAAGGCGTGGAGAACATGGGTCAGGCGGGCGTGGAAGCGGAGGTGGCATCGACAACGGGCCCGGTACCCATCGTCCATTGGGAGCGGGTTGCGCTGGCGGCCGCGATGGCTTGCCCGAGGCCGGTGGCGTCACCGGCCTGCATCAGCGCTTCGAGGTCGGCAAGGGCGCCGCGGAAGGCGTCGAGCTGAAGTTGGACTTGGGTGCGGTTGGCCAATAGCACGTCGCGCCAGAGCGTGGGCTCGGCGGCGGCGATACGGGAAAAGTCGCGAAAGCCGGGACCGGCCAGTTCGAAGAAATGTGCGCTGTTGGCCTGAGCGGTCAGGCCGTTGGTGAAGGCAAAGGCCAGCAGGTGTGGCAGGTGGCTGACTGCGGCCAGGGCGCTGTCGTGCGACTCGGGCGTCATGCTGCGCACATGCGCGCCCAGCGCCGACCAGACAGCGTTTGCACGCTGCGTCTGCGCCAGCCGGGTCTCAGGCAGGGGGGTGAGGATCACCTGGCGGCCCGTGTACAGGTGGGGGTCGGCATGGTCGACCCCCGCGCATTCCTTGCCAGCGATGGGATGGGCGGGAACGAAGTTGCCCAGGCGTTCGGCCAGGCCGTGCCGGGCGGCCTCGATCACGTCGCACTTGGTGGAGCCCACGTCCATCACCAGCGCACCGGCTCCCAGGGCCGGGCGGATGGCCTGGAAGGTGGAGAGCGACGCGGCCACGGGCACTGCCACCAGCACCAGGTCGGCACCGTGGGCGGCCTCCTGGGCCGAGTGTGCAGCCACGTCGATCACGCCCAGTTGCCGGGCGCGCTCGGTGGAGGCGGGGGAATGGCTGTAGCCGACGATCTGCCGGACCAGCCCTGCGCGTCGCAGCGCGAGGGCGAAGGATCCGCCCATCAGGCCGCAGCCGATCAAGCCGAGCTGTTCGAACATGCGCTCAGGCCGTGACGGGGTAGGCGCCCAGGACTTTGTAGAAAGCGCACAACGTACGCAGTTCGGCCAGTGCCGCGGCCACATTCGGTTGCGAGGGATGGCCGTCCAGGTCGATGTAGAAGTAGTACTCCCACTGGCCGGTACGGGCCGGGCGCGACTCGAAGCGCGTCATCGACACATTGTTCTTCTTCAGCGGCACCAGCAGGTCATGCACCGCGCCGGGCTGGTTGGGCACCGACACCACGAGGCTGGTGCAGTCGCGGCCCGAGGCCGGCGGCATGGCCAGCGTCTGCGGCAGGCAGATCACGGCGAAGCGGGTGCGGTTGTAGGAGTCGTCCTGGACCGCATGCGCAATGATGTGCAGGCCGAAGCGCGTGGCCGCGCGTTCGCCGGCGAGCGCCGCCCAGGCCGGGTTCTCGGCAGCCAGGCGGGCGCCCTCGGCGTTGCTGGAGACCGCGCGGCGCTCGGCGTGGGGCAGGTGCTTGGACAGCCAGGTCTGGCACTGCGCCAACGCCTGCGGATGGGCGAGCACCGCCTCGACGCCTTCGAGCGTGTTGCTCCGGCGCATGAGGTGGTGGCGCACCAGCAGGCTGACCTCGCCGACCACATGGGTGGGCGAGTGCAGGAAGAGGTCGAGCGAGCGCGTGACCACACCTTCGGTCGAGTTCTCCACGCCCACCACGCCGTACTGGGCGCTGCCTGCCGCCGTGGCATGGAACACTTCGTCGAAGCTGGCGCAGTAGATGAGGTCGGCCGCACCGCCGAAGTATTCGACGGCCGCCTGTTCGCAGAACGTGCCCTCGGGGCCGAGCACTGCCACGCGCTGCGGCGATTCGAGTGCCAGGCAGGCAGACATGATCTCGCGCCAGATGGCCGCCACGTGCAGGTCCTTGAGCGGACCTGCATTGGCGTGCTGGATCTTGTCGATGACCTGTGCGACGCGGTCGGGACGAAAGAAGGGCGTGCCCTCGCGCTTCTTGACCTCGCCCACCTGCTCGGCGACACGCGCGCGCTGGTTCAGGAGGTCGAGCAGGCGCTGGTCCAGCGAGTCGATCTGCACACGCAGATCGGACAGGCTGTGCGAGGGCGATTCGGAGGAGGGTGAGGGAGGTGGTGCAGAGGCGGTCATCGGTCTGTCGCGCATCTATGCATGCGACTTCTCGAATTCTCGCATGTAGGACACCAATGCCTGCACGCCTGCCATCGGCATGGCGTTGTAGATGCTCGCGCGCATGCCGCCCACGGACTTGTGGCCCTTGAGTTGCAGCAGGCCAGCTGCCCGTGCGCCCGCCAGAAAGGCGTCGTTGCGGCTCTCGTCCTTCAGGAAAAACGGCACGTTCATGCGTGAACGGCACTCGGTGCTGATGCGGTTTTCGTAGAAGTCGGAGGCGTCGATGTAGCCGTACAGGAAATCCGCCTTGGCGATGTTGCGATGCTCCATCGCGGCAACGCCGGTCAGATCGCCTTCGCGCTGCTGGCGCAGCCACTGGAAGGTCAGGCCGGCCACGTAGATGCCCCAGGTCGGTGGCGTGTTGAACATCGACTGGTTGTCGGCCACGGTCTTGTAGTTGAACGCGCTGGGGCATATTTCCAGTGCGTGGCCCAGCAGGTCGTCCCGCACGATCACGATCGTGAGGCCGGCCGGCCCCAGGTTCTTCTGCGCCCCGCCGAAGGCCAGGCCCACGCGTTGCCAGTCGACGCTGCGCGAGGCCACGTGCGACGAAAAGTCGATCACCAGGGGGGCCTTGCTGCCAAGCGCAGCCAGGTCTGGCAGCGTGTGGTACTCCAGGCCGTGGATGGTTTCGTTGCTGCAGATGTGCACGTAGGCCGCATCGGCAGACAGCTTCCAGCCCGCCGCGTCGGGCAGGCGGGTGAAGTGGTCGGCAGCATTGCTGGCGATCACGCGCGCGTCGCAGTAGCGCAGGGCTTCCTTCTGCGACTTGGCGCTCCAGCTGCCGCTGACCACGAAGTCGGCGACCGCGCCGCGCGACAGGTTCATCGGCACGATGGCGTTTTCCGCCAGGCCGCCACCCTGCATGAACAGGATGTGGAAATTGGCCGGCACTGCGAGCAGGTGCCGCAGGTCGGCTTCCGCCTGCGTGGCGATGGCGCCGAACTCCTTGCCGCGATGGCTCATTTCCATCACACCCATGCCGCTGCCGTTCCAGTCGAGCATGTCGGCGGCCGCGCGCTGCAGCACGGCCTCGGGCATGGCCGCAGGGCCGGCGGAGAAGTTGTAGGGCCGAATGCCCGCAGGCTGCGTCATCACTTCTTCGCGGGTGCCTTGGCCGGCGTCTTGGCGGCCGGTGCCTGCGCTGCTGGCGCTTCGGTGGGCGCACCCAGTGCCTTGGCCACGGCCGTGTCGAGCGTGCGCATCTTCGGTTCAACCGTCGAGCGGGTGTCGGTCACCAGCTTCTCGGTGAGCGCTGCCTGCATCTTGGGGTTGAGGTCCTGGTACTTCTTGCTCAGGGGCGAGCTGATCCATGCCAGCAGCTGGCGCAGTTCGTCTTCAGTGAAGGTCTGTTCCATGAGCGGGCCGATGGCCGTGGGGGCCAGTTGCACCGCCCGATCGCGCACGATCGGGTACGTTTCGTCGAAATACTTCTTGAGTTCGACGTCGGCTGCCTTGGCGGCGGCTTCACGCTTGTCGGCAGGCACCTGCGTCTGCAGGTACTGCGAGCCAGCCTGCGCGATGGGCGCGCTGGACTGTTCGACCAGACCGCGTGCGAGCGCTTCGATGCCGGGGCGTTGCAGATCGATGAACTGCTTGACCAGCGCGGACTTGTCCTGCGCCATGGCGAAGGAACTGGTGGCCAGTGCCGCTGTCAGAAGCGCGAGTTTGATTTTCTTCACTGAGGGTTCTCCGTTGAGGGTGTAGATGTGTTGTCGGGGTCGGTGTCGGCAATGGCATCGTTCTCGACGATGCGCTGCAGCCCGCTGAGCTTTGCGCCTTCGTCCAGACCGATGAGCGTGACGCCCTGCGTCGCGCGCCCGAGTTCCCGGATTTCGGCAACGCGGGTGCGTACGAGAACACCCTTGTCGGTGATGAGCATGATCTCGTCGTCGGCGTGCACGAGGGTCGCAGCCACCACCTTGCCGTTGCGCTCACTCTGTTGAATCGCAATCATGCCTTTGGTTCCGCGGCCATGACGCGTGTATTCGGTAATGCTTGTGCGTTTTCCGTAACCGTTGGCCGTGGCTGTCAGCACGCTCTGTGCTTCGTCCTCGGCGACCAGCATGGCGATCACGCCCTGGCCGGCCTCCAGGGACATGCCACGCACGCCGCGCGCGTTGCGGCCCAGCGGCCGCACATCGTCTTCGTCGAAGCGCACGGCTTTGCCGCCGTCGCTGAACAGCATCACGTCGTGCTTGCCATCGGTGAGGGCCGCGCCGATGAGGTAGTCGCCCTCATCGAGGTTGACTGCGATGATGCCGCCCTTGCGCGGATTGTTGAATTCGTCGAGCGCCGTTTTCTTGACGGTGCCCATCGAGGTGGCCATGAACACATACTGGTCGGCGGGGAACGTGCGCTTTTCTCCGGTCAACGCGAGTACCACGTTGATCTTTTCGCCTTCCTGCAGCGGGAACATGTTGACGATCGGCCGTCCGCGCGAACCGCGCGAGCCGGCCGGGACCTCCCACACCTTGAGCCAGTACAGCCGGCCCCGGTTGGAAAAACACAGGATGTAGTCGTGCGTATTGGCGATGAAGAGCTGGTCGATCCAGTCGTCTTCCTTCGTCGCCGTGGCCTGCTTGCCGCGTCCGCCGCGCTTCTGCGCGCGGTATTCGCCCAGCGGTTGGCTCTTGATGTAGCCACTGTGCGACAGCGTCACGACCATGTCGGTCGGCGTGATGAGGTCTTCGGTCGACAGGTCGAAGGCGCTGTGTTCGACCTGGCTGCGGCGCGCGCCCAGCTTGGTTTGGCCGAACTCGGTCTTGATGGTGGTCAGCTCGTCGCCGATGATCACCGACACACGTTCAGGCTTGGCCAGGATGTCGAGCAGATCGTCGATCTCGGCCATGACTTCCTTGTACTCGGCGACGATCTTGTCCTGCTCCAGGCCGGTCAGGCGCTGCAGGCGCATCTGCAGGATTTCCTGGGCCTGCGTGTCCGACAGGCGGTAGAGGCCGTTGTCGCCCATGCCGAACTCGCGGCCCAGGCTGTCGGGACGGTAATCGTCGGCATTGATCACGCCGCCGTCGGCACGCGTGCGTGTGAGCATCTCGCGCACGAGCTTGCTGTCCCAACTGCGGGTCATCAGCTCGGCCTTGGCCACGGGTGGCGTGGGTGCGTTGCGGATGATCGCGATGAATTCATCGATGTTGGCCAGCGCCACGGCCAGGCCTTCGAGCACGTGGCCGCGCTCGCGCGCCTTGCGTAGCGTGAATACGGTGCGGCGCGTGACCACTTCGCGACGGTGCGTGAGGAAGACCTCGAGCAGATCCTTCAGGCTGCACAGCTTGGGCTGGCCATCGACCAGCGCGACGATGTTGATGCCGAAGGTGTCCTGCAGCTGCGTCTGCTTGTACAGGTTGTTGAGTACCACCTCGGGCACTTCCCCGCGCTTGAGCTCGATCACCAGGCGCATGCCCGACTTGTCGGACTCGTCCTGGATGTGGCTGATGCCCTCGATCTTTTTCTCGTGCACCAGCTCGGCCATGCGCTCCTGCAGCGTCTTCTTGTTGACCTGATACGGCAGTTCGTCGACGATGATGGCTTGGCGCTGGCCGCGGTCGATGTCCTCGAAGTGGCACTTGGCGCGCATCACGACCCTGCCGCGACCGGTGCGGTAGCCATCCTTGATGCCGTTGATGCCGTAGATGATGCCGCCCGTGGGGAAGTCGGGCGCCGGGACGATCTCCATCAGTTCTTCGATGGACGCGTCCGGGTGTTGCAGCAGATGCAGGCAGGCATCCACCACCTCGTTGAGGTTGTGGGGCGGCACGTTGGTGGCCATGCCCACGGCAATGCCTGTCGAACCATTGACGAGCAGGTTCGGAAAGCGTGCCGGCAGCACCAGCGGTTCCTGCTCGGAGCCGTCGTAGTTGGGCCCGAAGTCGACTGTTTCCTTGTCGATATCGGCGAGCAGCTCGTGAGCGATCTTGGTCAGCCGGATTTCGGTATAGCGCATGGCCGCCGCGTTGTCACCGTCCACCGAACCGAAGTTGCCCTGGCCATCGACCAGCATGTGCCGCAGCGAAAAGGGCTGTGCCATCCGGACGATGGTGTCGTAGATCGCGCTGTCACCGTGCGGGTGATACTTACCCATGACGTCGCCGACGATGCGCGCGCTCTTGCGGAATGGACGGTTCCAGTCGTTGTTCTGCTCGTGCATGCCGTACAGCACGCGCCGATGAACGGGCTTGAGGCCGTCGCGGGCGTCGGGGAGCGCGCGGCCTACGATCACGCTCATGGCGTAGTCGAGGTAGCTCCGGCGCATTTCCTCTTCAAGACTGATGGGCAGGGTTTCTTTGGCGAAGGAGGTCATGGGCGGCAGACAGACAGCAAGGAGGCGAAATTTTACGCCGTCCGCGGTGTCGTACCGCAGCAACACTCACCGGGTATTCCGCCTCCGTCCTACGTTTAGCGCCGGCCTGCAAGCCTGTTTGCCAAAGACCCTATGGCACAATCACCTCAACGTTTTGGGTGGTGGTCACTTAAAGCGTCCTTGATTCGCAGCGCGGCTGCGGCTTTTTCCCCAAGAGGAGAACCATGAAGAAACTGAATAAAGTGGCGATGATGTTTGCAGTCGCTGCGCTCGCCACTGCCGCCGGCGCGCAGACCCGTGTCACCGCAGCAAATGGCGGTCCCGTCATCGACAACTGGCAAAATGGCACCGGCGAACTCGTCTGGAAGAATGGCACCAACGAACTGTGCTGGCGCGATGCCAACTGGACGCCTGCTACCGCAGCCGCCGGTTGCGATGGCGCTCTGGTTCGCGCTGCAGCGCCTGTTGCTGCAACGCCTGCTGCTCCTGTCGCTCCGCCGCCTGCACCGCCGGCTCCTCCCGCAGCTTCGAAGGTCACCTTCGCTGCTGACGCGTTCTTCGACTTCGACAAGTCGGTTCTGAAGCCCGAAGGCCGCGCCAAGCTGGACGATCTGGTCTCCAAGATCCGTGACGTCAACCTGGAAGTCATCATTGCCGTGGGCCACACCGACTCGATCGGTACCGATGCCTACAACCAGCGTCTGTCGGTTCGCCGCGCTGAAGCTGTCAAGGCCTATCTGGTCTCGAAGGGCATCGAACGCAACCGCGTGTACACCGAAGGCAAGGGCGAGAAGCAGCCAGTGGCTGATAACCGCACCAAGGAAGGCCGCGCCAAGAACCGTCGCGTGGAAATCGAAGTGGTCGGCACCCGCGCCAACCGTTGATTCCCAGGAATCCTCGATCAAGAAAACCCCGCTTCGGCGGGGTTTTTTTATACCTGCGGCTTTTGCGTTTGTAGCTTTCGGCTGGCATGGCAGTTCGTGCCTGGCGTTCCATAATGGCGCCATGAATGACACTGTGAATGCCGACCCGGCTGAACTCGCCAAATTTTCGGAACTTGCTCATCGCTGGTGGGACATGGAGAGCGAATTTCGCCCACTCCATGAAATCAATCCGCTGCGCCTCGACTGGATCGATGGTTTGGCGCCCATATCCGGCCGGCGTGTGTTGGACGTCGGCTGCGGCGGTGGCATCCTGGCAGATTCGATGGCACGCAAGGGTGCCGATGTGCTGGGGATCGACCTGGCCGACAAGGCGCTCAAGGTGGCGCAACTCCATGCGCTCGAAGCCGGCACGCGCGGCGTGAAATACCGCGAAGTGAGCGTCGAGGCGCTCGCTGCCGAGCAGCCCGCCAGTTTCGACGTGGTCACCTGCATGGAAATGCTGGAACACGTACCGCAGCCAGCGTCGGTGGTCAAGGCTTGTGCGGATTTGGTGAAACCGGGCGGATGGGTGTTCTTTTCGACCATCAACCGCAGTCCGAAGTCCTTTTTGTTTGCGATCGTGGGCGCGGAATACGTGTTGGGACTGCTGCCCCGTGGCACCCACGAGTACCAGAAGATGATCAGGCCGAGCGAACTGGCTGCCCACTGCCGGGCCGCCGCCCTCGACCTGCAGCAGACCCGAGGCATGGAATACAACCCGCTGACGCGGCGCTACTGGCTGAGCGCGAACACCAGTGTGAACTACATGTTCGCCACAAGGAAGCCTTTGTGAAAGCGCGTCCGACGATTGAAGCCGTGCTGTTCGATCTGGACGGCACACTGATCGACAGTGCTCCCGACCTGGGTGCTGCCGCCGACAAGATGCGGGTCGATCGTGGTCTGCCATCGCTGCCGATCGAGAGCTATCGCCACATGGCCGGTGCCGGCGCGCGCGGCATGTTGGGCATCGCCTTCGGCATGACGCCCGAATCGCCCGGTTATCCGGAAATGCGCGAGGAGTTCTTCGTGAACTACGAGGCGCGGATGCTGCTCAATACCTTCGTGTTCGACGGGGTGAGTCGATTGCTCGAAACGCTGGGTGCGCGTGGTTTGCAGTGGGGTGTGGTCACGAACAAGTCCATGCGCTTCACTGACCCGCTCACGCAGTCGATGCCGCTGTTCGCGACAGCGGGCGCGGTGGTAAGTGGTGATACCACGCCACACGCCAAGCCCCATCCTGAGCCGCTCTTCGAGGCGGCTCGCCGGCTGGGCATTGCGCCCGAGCGCTGCGTGTACGTGGGCGACGACGAACGTGACATCGTGGCTGGCCGCGCCGCAGGCATGCGTACGGTGGCCGCGACCTACGGCTACATGGGCGCGCAGGGCGACGCCACGCGCTGGGAAGCCGATACTTCGATCGCATCGCCACTGGAGCTCTTGCAATGGCTGAATACAGCCTAAAATAGCAGTCTTGGGGCTGCACTGGTTTCGACGTGGGTTCGGAATCGCAGCGGGGCATGTCGAGCTGAATGCGCTCGTAAAACAGATTCAAACAAACTAACTGCAAACGACGAACGTTTCGCACTCGCCGCTTAATTGCCGGTGAGCTTTGCAACAGCAGGCCGATGGGCTGGGCAAGGGGGTGACAGAGCAATCTGAAGCCTCCCGGCTGCAAAGATAATTACATGGGCTGGTTTCGACCCGGGTACCTTGGGTTGGAACGAGAAAATAGGGTACTGGCGTCCGGTTTAGCGTGCGGCTGCGCGACTCCGGAAGTGAGACTCAAATCAGACCGCTAAACATGTAGAACTGCGCGAAGATGGCTTGCGGACGGGGGTTCAAATCCCCCCAGCTCCACCATTCATAAAAGGCTAAGTCGTTGTAAATCAATGACTTGGCCTTTTTCATTCCGGCCGGAAACGTCCTTCGTTTCACCCGTTCTTCGGCTCCATTTTTGCCTTGATCTGGGCAACGCCGGCAAGCATTCACGACTGTATGGCGATGGCGGACGGTCGAGGGCGCAGGCACGGCATCCGGGAGCCCGGGTAAGTCCACTCTGAGGATGCCGACCGATACGCCGCCGGAGTCTGTGGTTTTGCCAATTTTTCTACTGGATGCGCGTGCATCATGACTGCGTCGGCCGTGCCTTATGAGCGTCGCCGCCATGAGCGACACGCTCATGCGCCTGTGCAAAAGCAGCGCAACGGCACGCTGCGGTAGGTCGAATTTTCAATCGAACAGGGCCTCAGGCCATGAAAGCAATACTTTTGATCCTCGCCGCGATGCAGGGGGGCGGCGTGGTGCTCATGCTGATCATCCTCTGGCAGCGCCGCCATCGGTGGAAAGACGGGTAAGGACCGCGAGTTGGGTGCTGCATGCACGCAGGGAGCAACAGGTCGGCTGTCTGCTCAACCCGCAAGCGCAGTACGCACGCCATCGATCGACACCACGATCCCTGGCGACGTGTCGTCGATTTCCAGTGCCGTCCCCATGAAACGATCGGCCTCGATCTCTCCGGTAGCGGCCAGCGCCGTTCGACCGATGCGACGGATGTCCATCAGGCTGTGGTGCTGGGCGCTGGCCAGCACGATCTTTTGCGGATACTTGTTGTCGTGCGCGCGCCAATGCTGCTGGATGGCCGCGATGACCTGATCGTAGATGCTGCTCATGCTGGTATTTTCACGGTGTTTGCGGTCGCTTGCGCGGCTATAGTCTGCGCCTGCAGGCCCTACGCGCAGACTTGGTCCGTGTCGGCCCCCATGGCGCCTTACTTTTTCCCTTCTTCAGCTGCCGGGTCCCAAGGCTCGGCTTCCGTCATGCAACTCCAGGAACTTCTCTACACCCAAGGCTTTGGCACGCGTCGCGTGTGCTTCGGTCTCGTCCAGCAAGGCCTGGTGACGGTCGATGGCCAAATCGTCACCGACCCGTCCGCCGATGTGGATGCCGTGGAGGGATTGCCTTACACCGTGCAGGGCACCGCCTGGGAATACCATGAAAAAGCCTATCTGATGCTGCACAAGCCTGCGGGCACCGAATGCTCACAGAAGCCATCGACTTACCCGAGCATCTACACGCTGCTGCCTTCGCCGTTGCGCTTGCGTCCCAACAAGGGTGCCGTGCAAGGCGTGCAGGCCATCGGACGGCTCGATCAGGACACCACCGGGCTGCTGCTGCTCACGGACGACGGGCAATTCATTCACCGGATGGGGTCGCCCAAGCACCATGTGCCCAAGGTCTATGAGGTCACGACCAAGCATCCCATCGACGATGCGCAGGTTGCGCGGCTGCTGGGGGGTGTGGTGCTCGACGACGATCCCAAGCCCGTGCGTGCGGCGGCCTGCGAGGCGGTGGCGCCGCTGCACTTGCGGCTGACGCTTACCGAAGGCAAGTACCACCAGGTCAAACGCATGCTGGCAGCGGTGGGCAACCGGGTCGAAGGGTTGGATCGATCCCGGATCGGCGACCTGGTGCTGCCCGCCGACCTCGCGCCTGGCCAGTGGCGCTGGTTGACCAGCGAGCAGGTCGATGCGCTGAAAACGGCCAAAAAACACACCTGAACGACAGGACGTGGGGGGCATGCAGGTCAGCCAATCGCAAGTGTTGGGCGTTAAAGTCAAATCCGCTGTCACCGAATGATTCCCTTGCGCCTTACTGCTTCATCGCCCAGCCGCTTCGCGGCACTGTTGCTCGCCCTGTCGGGTCTGTGTTCCCTGGCCGTTTCGGCCGCCGAGCGCCCACCGCTTTTCGTGCTCAATTCGCTGGACGCGACAGTCAGCGTGATCGATCCCGTGACATGGACGGAAAAGCAACGGATTCCGACCGGCAAGGAGCCTCATCACATCTACATGACGCCCGACGAGAAATCGGTCATCGTTGCGAACTCGGCGGGCGATTCACTCACCTTCCTCAATCCCCGCACGGCTGAAGTGCAGCGCGTCGTGTACGGCATCATCGACCCGTACCAACTGCAGTTTTCGCGAGACATGAAGTGGTTCGTGACGGCGGCCAACCGCCTGAACCACGTCGATATCTACAGTTGGGACGGCAAGGACCTGAAGCTGGCCAAGCGCATCGCCACCGGCAAGACGCCCAGCCACATCTGGATCGACGCGACCAGCACGGTGGCTTACGTGACCATGCAGGACAGTGACGAGCTCATTGCGGTCGACCTGCGCACGCAAACCATCCGCTGGCGCATGCCCACCGGCCCCATGCCTGCGGACATCTTCGGCGTGCACAACGACCGCACTTTGCTCGTCGGGCTCACTGGCGGCGATGGCGTGCAGGTGTTCGACGTGGCTGGCGCGCAGCCGAAGCTGATCGGCCAGATCCCGACGGGCAAGGGCGCCCATGCGTTTCGCGCCGCCGGCGACGGGCGCAGTGTCTTCGTGAGTAATCGTGTGGCCAACAGCATCAGCCGTATCGACCTGCAGTCGCTCAAGGTGACCGACAACTACCCGGTGCCCGGCGGCCCCGACTGCATGGATGTGTCGGCCGACGGAAAGACGCTCTATGTCACCTCGCGCTGGGCCAAGAAGCTCAGCGTGGTCGATCTGGCGAGCCACACCGTGACCCGCCAGGTCAACGTCGGGCGTTCGCCGCACGGCGTCTGGACGCTCGACCATGCCAACCGTTGAGTGCGCGGGACGTCGCTGGCAGAGCCGGCTGATGCTCGGGGCGCTGGTACTTGCCCTTGCAGGCAGTGCGCTCGCTCAGAGCGCCTGCCAGAAGCCCGTCTATCTGACGCTCGACACGGGCCACATGGGCATCGCGCCGCTGGTGGCCGAGGTGCTGCATCGTCAGAACGTGCGCGTGACCTTCTTTGCGGCGGCCGAGCGCACGCAGACCGAAGGCAACAGCCTGGACGACCACTGGGCGCCCTGGTGGAAAGCGCGCGCGGCCGAGGGCAATGAGTTCGCGTCGCACACCTACGACCATGTCTACTGGCGCGCAGACGACAAGGATGGCTTCCGGGTACAGCCCTCGGCCGGCGCGCAGAACGGTCAGAAGCTGACCTGGACTGCCGCGCAATACTGCGCGAACATCGACAAGGCCCGCGACCGGCTGGCACAGATGACCGGCAAGAAGCCGTTGCCGCTGTTCCGAGCGCCGGGTGGCAAGACCTCGCCCAAGCTGCTCGCCGCGGCCAGGGCCTGCGGCTATGCGCATGCAGGCTGGTCGCCCGCCGGCTTCCTCGGCGACGAATTGCCCAGCGAAACGTTCAGCAACGAGAAGCTGTTGCGGCAGGCGCTCGACCGCATTCGGCCGGGCGACGTGCTGCTGGCGCATCTGGGCATCTGGTCGCGCAAGGACCCGTGGGCACCGGCCGACCTGGAGCCGCTCATTGTCGGGCTGAAGGCCAAGGGCTTCTGTTTCGAGACCTTGCGCCAGCATCCCGCCTACCGGGACTGGATCGCCACGCATCCCTGATTCTTTGATTTCGACCTGCAGGAAAGACGCGCATCGTTCATGGAGTGGTTCACAGACCTGTTCGCCAACGTACAGCAATGGCTGTTCGAGGCCGTGGTGCAGCCTTTGGTCTATGCGGTCGGCCTGGGTGGCTGGGTCGAAGACGCCTTCGACGCGACGGGCTGGCTGATGGTGGGCCTGATCCAGGTCCTGGTCCTGATGGCCGTCATTGGCCCGCTGCAACGCTGGCGACCCGTTGAACCGGTCGTGGACCGCCGTGCCGTGCGCACGGACATCCTGTACACGCTCATTCACCGGCTGGGCCTGTTCCGTCTGGGCATTTTCTTTGCCATGCAGCCGCTGTTCGATCTGACGATGGGCCTGTTGCGCAGTCACGGCTGGGGCACGCTGCATCTGGACGAACTCTGGCCTGGCGTGACCGACGTGCCGTGGATCGCGTTCGCCATCTACCTGGTGGTCCTGGATTTCTTCGAGTACCTGATTCACCGGGGACAGCATCATTTCAATTGGTGGTGGGCACTGCATTCGCTGCACCACTCCCAGCGCCAGATGACGATGTGGAGCGACAACCGCAATCACCTGCTCGACGATGTCATTCACGACGTCATCATCGTGGTCGTGGCGCAGTTGATCGGTGTGGCGCCGGGCCAGTTCATCGCGTTGGTGGCGTTGACCCAGCTCAGCGAAAGCCTGCAGCACGCGAACCTGCGGCTCTCGTTCGGACGGATCGGCGAGCGGCTGTGGATCAGCCCGCGCTTTCATCGGTTGCACCATGCCATCGGCATCGGTCATGAGCGGCGCGGACCGCAGACGCTGGGCGGACGCAATTTCGGCGTGTTGCTGCCCTGGTGGGACATGCTGTTTCGCACGGTCGACTTCGAGGCCCGCTATTACCGCACAGGCGTGCGCGATCAGGTCGAGCCCGATGCGTACGGTCGCGTGCGCGACTACGGGCGCGGCTTCTGGGCGCAGCAGTGGCTGGGCCTGCGGCGTCTGATAGGCCGCGGCTGACGCCAAAGGGCGTGCGTGGCGTTATCCTCGGCACCCGATGCGTCTTCTTCTCGACTCCTTCTGGCGTGCCGTCGCCTACTGCCTCCTGCCGCGGGTGATCCTGCTGTCGCTGGCTCCATTGGTCGTGATGATCGCACTGGCGGCCGGCCTGTCCTATTTCTACTGGGATGCAAGCGTTGCCTGGACGCGCGGCGCGCTGGATGCTTGGCCGTTGCTGTCGACCGTCTGGGGCTGGATCGGCAATATCTTCTCAGGGGACGTCACCGCGTTCCTTGCCCCCCTGATGGTGGTGTTCGCGGTCACGCCGATGATCGTCGTGCTCTCACTGTTGATCGTCGCAGCGCTGATGTCGCCGGCACTCACGCGCCTGGTCGCCGACCGGCGCTTTGCCGGGCTCGAGCAGAAGAAGGGCGCTTCGATGCTCTGGAGCATCGCGCGCTCCTTTGGGTTGACGGTGCTGGCGATGCTTGCGCTGGTGGTGTCGATGCCGCTGTGGCTCATTCCGCCCTTGGTGCTCGTGCTGCCACCGCTGATCTGGGGCTGGCTGACCTACCGTGTGATGAGCTTCGACGCGCTGGCCGACCACGCAAGCGCCGAGGAGCGCGCCACGTTGCTGCGGACCCACCGCCTGCCTTTGCTGGCCATCGGCGTGCTCTGTGGGTATCTGGGCGCCGCACCGAGCATCGTGTGGGCCTCCGGCTTGCTGTTCGCGGCTGCGTTCTTCATCCTGATCCCCCTGGCGATCTGGATCTACACGCTGGTCTTCGCATTCTCGGCGCTCTGGTTTGCCCACTACGGCCTCGACGCGCTGGCTCAGTTGCGAGCACAGCGCACTGCTGCGGCATCTTCCGCACCCCTGCTGCCTGCGGACGCGCTCGACGCTGAACGCAGGCTTGCCTCATCTCGGGAAATCACGTGACCCCCACTTTCGGCCTGATCATCGTCGGCGACGAAATTCTCTCCGGCAAGCGTCTGGACAAGCACATGCCCAAGGTCATTGCGCTGCTGGCTGCCCGTGGCCTTCAACTCGGCTGGGCCGAGTATGTGGGCGATGTGCCCGAGCGCATCACCGCTGCGCTCGCGCGGGCCTTCGCATCCGGCGACGTGGTGTTTTCGACCGGCGGCATTGGTGCCACGCCTGACGACCATACCCGCCAATGCGCGGCCCGAGCGCTCGGCGTGCCGCTCGCTCTGCATCCGGAGGCTGAATTGCTCATCCGCGAACGCATGCAGGACACGGCGCGCGAGCAGGGGACGGCCTACGAGCCCGACCGCCCCGACAACGTGCATCGCCTGAACATGGGCGTGTTCCCCGAAGGTGCATCGATCATTCGAAATCCGTACAACAAGATCCCCGGCTTCAGCATGGGGCACGTGCATTTCGTGCCCGGTTTTCCGGTCATGGCTTGGCCGATGATCGAATCCGTGCTCGACGACCGTTACGCCGACCTGTTTTCGACCGGTCAGATGCTCGAGAAGTCGGTCGTGGTATTCGGTTCGATGGAAGCGACGCTCACGCCTCTGATGGAGGCCATCGAGGCCGGCCATGCGGGCGTGAAGGTGTTCAGTCTCCCAAGCGTCGATCATCCCGAGCACGGCCGTCACATCGAATTGGGCGTCAAAGGCCACGCCAGCGTCGTTGATGCCGCGTATGCTCAGTTGCTCGACGGGCTGCGCACCTTCAATGCTCAGCTGGGACCCGAATTGGTGCGCTGAAGAAGAATGCACCAATAAAGTGCTTTCATGGCTGTTTTTGGGGATTTGCATGGACAACTGGCACGCGGCAGGCCCCCACGCAATGGCACAGAAACTGCATTCCTACCGTTCGTATTTCTAACTACCTATCCAACCAGGAGAAACTGATGGCAAAGACCGTCGCCGATGTACTCAAGCTCGTCAAGGAAAACGAGGTCAAGTTCATCGACTTTCGCTTCACCGACACCCGTGGCAAAGAGCAGCACGTCACCGTGCCGGTCTCTGCTTTCGACGAAGACAAGTTCACCTCGGGCCACGCGTTCGACGGCTCGTCCATCGCCGGCTGGAAGGGCATCGAAGCCTCGGACATGCAGCTCATGCCCGACCCGAACACCGCCAACATCGACCCGTTCTTCGAAGAAACGACGCTGATCCTCACCTGCGACGTGATCGACCCGGCCGACGGCAAGGCCTATGAGCGCGATCCGCGCTCGCTGGCCAAGCGCGCCGAGGCGTACATGAAGGCTTCCGGCCTGGGCGACACCGCCTTCTTCGGACCGGAACCCGAATTCTTCGTGTTCGACGGCGTGCGCTGGAAGAATGACATGTCGGGCTGCTTCGTCAAGATCGACTCCGAAGAAGCTTCGTGGAACACGGACAAGGAATACGAGCACGGGAACACGGGCCACCGCCCGGCTGTCAAGGGTGGCTACTTCCCGGTTCCTCCAGTCGACAGCTTCCAGGACATGCGCTCGGAAATGTGCCTGGTGCTCGAATCGCTCGGCATCCCGGTCGAAGTGCATCACCATGAAGTGGCCAACGCCGGCCAGATGGAACTTGGCACCAAGTTCAGCACGCTGGTTCAGCGCGCCGACTGGGTCCAACTGCAGAAGTACGTGATCCACAACGTGGCCCACGCCTACGGCAAGACCGCCACCTTCATGCCCAAGCCCATCGTGGGCGACAACGGCTCGGGCATGCACGTGCACCAGTCGGTCTGGAAAGACGGCAAGAACCTGTTCGCCGGTGACGGCTACGCCGGCCTGTCGGAATTCGCGCTGCACTACATCGGCGGCATCATCAAGCACGCACGTGCCCTGAACGCCATCACGAACCCTGGTACCAACAGCTACAAGCGCCTGGTGCCCGGCTTCGAAGCCCCGGTGAAGCTGGCCTACTCGGCCAAGAACCGCTCGGCCTCGATCCGTATCCCGTTCGTGGCCAACCCCAAGGGCCGCCGCGTGGAAGCGCGCTTCCCTGATCCGCTGATGAACCCGTACCTCGGTTTCGCCGCGCTGCTGATGGCTGGCCTCGACGGCGTCGAGAACAAGATCGATCCGGGCGAGGCTGCTTCGAAGGATCTGTACCATCTCCCGCCGGAAGAAGACGCGCTGATCCCGACCGTCTGCCACAGCCTCGACCAGGCGCTCGAGTACCTCGACAAGGATCGTGCGTTCCTGACCAAGGGCGGCGTGTTCACCGACTCGTACATCGACGCTTACATCGAGCTGAAGATGCAGGAAGTCACGCGTTTCCGCATGGCGACCCATCCGGTCGAATTCGACATGTACTACTCGCTGTAAGCGGTTCTCCGCCCAGGCAGTCAAAGGACGGCGCAAGCCGTCCTTTTTCATTGGGCGGAACCCGCCGCGTCCCCGCACATTCAGTCCGGTTCGCGGCATGCACGAAAATCCGGTCTCATGTTTCCGACGACCCCTTCATCCATGAAATTGATCGCGTTGCTGATCTTGCCTGCGGCCACTGCAGCGTTCGTGTTTCCCGCCATGGGGCAGGAACGTGTCTGGCGTTGTGGCAACGAATACACCAACAACGCAGCAGTGGCCGGCCAACGCAAATGCCAGGTGATGGAGGGCGGCAACGTGACGGTGATCCAGGGCACGCGGCCCTCGGGTGCGCGCGTTCAGCCGGCGCCCAGCGGTGATCCCGGAACCGGTTTGGCCGCATCGCGCGCGCCCTCGGGCAGCCCGCGCGTTGACGCCGCCGAGCAACGCGCGCGTGACGGCGAAGCGCGCAGCGTGCTTCAGGCCGAACTGCGGCGCGCGGAGGCCCGGCAGGCCGAACTGCAGCGCGAGTACAACGGCGGCGAGCCCGAAAAGCAGGGGGCCGAAGCACGCAATCACCAGAAGTACCTCGACCGCGTGGCAGAGATGAAAGCCGCGCTGGCCCGCAACGACATGGACATCGCCGGTATCCGGCGAGAACTCGGGCGCCTGCCGCCCTTAGGGAACTGAGATGGCATTCGGCAAACCCGCGGCGCCCAACAAGCGCTTTCAGAGCTTCGACCTGCTCTCCACGCTGATCGCTGTCGTCAAGATGGACGGCGCTGTGCTCTTTGCCAATGCCGCGCTCGAAGACGCGCTGGGCACCTCGCGCCGCACGCTGGAGGGTTCGCGCTTCGGCGTGTGTTTCCAGGAGCCCCAGGTGCTGGCGACAGCGATCGAGGGTGCGCGGAGCAACGACTTCGCCACGCTGCGTTACGAGGCCCATCTGCGTCGCTTCAATCACGAGCCGATGCCGGTGCTGGTGACGCTCGCGCATGGTGACAAGGCAGGTGAGCTCATCATGGAGATGTCGCCGCTCGAGCAGCAGGTGCGCCAGGACCGTGAAGAACGGCTGATCGACCAGGCGCAGGCCAACAAGGAGCTGATCCGCAATCTTGCCCACGAGATCAAGAACCCGTTGGGCGGCATCCGCGGCGCGGCGCAACTGCTGCAGATGGAAGTCGAGTCGCGCGACCTCATTGAATACACCCAGGTCATCATTCACGAGGCTGACCGGCTGCAGTCGCTGGTCGACCGGTTGTTGGCACCGCACCGCCGGCCCCACGTGGTGGGCGATGTGAACATCCACGAAGTCTGCGAGCGGGTGCGCTCGGTCATCCTGGCCGAGTTTCCGCGGGACCTGCACATCGAGCGCGACTTCGACGTGTCGATTCCGGAATTTCGCGGCGACCGCGAGCAGCTGATCCAGGCCACGCTCAACATCGTCCACAACGCCGCGCAAGCCCTCGCAGAACGCCGTGCGGCCGGCGATGCGTGCATCACCTTCAAGACGCGCATCGCCCGTCAGGTGATCTTCAATAAACAGTGGTACCGACTGGCACTGGAATTGCATGTCATCGACAACGGACCGGGCGTGCCGGACGCCATCAAGGACCGCATCTTCTATCCGCTGGTGTCGGGCAGGGATGGCGGAACAGGGCTCGGACTGACGCTGGCTCAGACCTTCGTGCAGCAGCACCATGGGGTGATCGAGTGCGACAGTGTCCCGGGCCGGACCGATTTCAAGATATTGATACCGCTGCCATAGCAGCAAGGCGACAAGGAGCTGCATGAAGCCGATCTGGATAGTAGATGACGACCAATCGATCCGCTTCGTGCTGGAAAAGGCGTTGCTGCGCGAGGACTTGCCCACGCGCAGTTTCACCAATACACGCGAAGTGCTGGCCGCCCTCGAGGCCGCGGCCGACGATGAAATGCAGGGTCCCCAGGTCCTGGTGAGCGACATCCGCATGCCGGGCGGTTCGGGCCTGGACCTGCTCGACAAGATCAAGGCCAAGCATCCCGGCCTGCCCGTCATCATCATGACGGCCTTCTCCGACCTCGACAGCGCCGTGTCGGCCTTTCAGGGCGGAGCTTTCGAATACCTGCCCAAGCCCTTCGATCTGCCGCGCGCGGTCGAACTGATCCGCCGCGCCGTCGACGAGAGCCAACGCGAGGAGGTATCGGAAGAGCGCATGCAGGCCGCGCCCGAGATGCTCGGCCAGGCGCCGGCGATGCAGGACGTTTTCCGTGCCATCGGACGGTTGTCGCAGAGCAACGTGACGGTGCTGATCACCGGCGAATCGGGCTCCGGCAAGGAGTTGGTCGCGCGGGCGCTGCACAAGCATTCGCCGCGTGCCAATGGGCCTTTCGTGGCCATCAACACTGCGGCCATCCCGAAGGACCTGCTCGAGAGCGAACTCTTCGGGCATGAGCGCGGCGCCTTCACGGGGGCGCAGACCATGCGCCGCGGTCGCTTCGAACAGGCCGAGGGTGGCACGCTGTTTCTCGATGAAATCGGCGACATGCCGTTCGACCTGCAGACGCGGCTGTTGCGCGTGCTCAGCGACGGGCATTTCTACCGCGTCGGTGGTCACAATTCGGTCAAGGCCAACGTGCGCGTGATCGCCGCCACCCACCAGGACCTGGAGCAGCGCGTCAAGCTCGGTGGGTTTCGCGAAGACTTGTTCCATCGCCTGAACGTGATCCGCCTGCGGTTGCCCGCCCTGCGTGAGCGCGGCGAGGACGTGCCTGCGCTCACGCGCCACTTCCTGCAGCAAAGCGCCAAGCAGCTGGGTGTGGAGCCCAAGCGCATTTCCGATCCGGCGCTCGTGCGTCTGGCGGCGTTCGGTTTTCCGGGCAATGTGCGGCAGTTGGAGAACATCTGCCATTGGCTGACCGTGATGGCGCCCGCGCAATTGATTGAAACCAAGGACCTGCCGCCGGAGGTGATGGCGGTGGGCGCCAGCGATGCCTTGCCGATGACGGCCATGCCCGCGTTGGCTTCGACGGTCGCCGCCACACCGATGGCGGCCACGATGCCTGTCGGCGCACTGCCTGCGGCAGTGTTCGACCACGAGATGCCTTTGACGGCGCCTGCAGCCTTGCCCGGAGCCATGCCGAGCGCCGCCGCCATCCACCTTGTCGATGCCAATGCGGTTGCTTCGGCGGGCTGGGAAAGCGGGTTGGAGGTCGAAGCCCAGGCATTGCTTTCGGCCGGCCACACTGACGTGTGGGATGCGCTCTCGCGCCGCTTCGAGTCGCGGTTGATCCTCACGGCTTTGGCCAACACGCGCGGCCGCCGTATCGAAGCCGCGCAGAAGCTCGGCATCGGGCGCAACACCATCACCCGCAAGATCCAGGAACTCGGCTTGGAATGAACGACGAGGTTCAGCGGTCGCGCTGGCCCTGGGTCAGCGTGTCCAGCTGGAACTTGTCGCTGCGGTCCCATAGCCACGTATCGACATAGGTGTGGCCGCCCAGCCGTCCCGGGTTGGGCAGGGGAGACGCTGCGCGGATCAACGCTTCGATTTCTGCGGGCACTTCGGGCGCATGGCTGGGCACACGGGAAAAGTAGACGCCGGTTACGCGGCCGGTGGCGTCGATGTCCGTTTCCACCACCGTGATCGCGTGCATGAGCGGTGGCAGCTTGCCCTTGAAAATCCGGTCCGAATAGACCTTGTAGAGGTGGTTCGCCGCCATCTTGCGGTACGCGCGCACCGCCGGTGTCTGCGCCGTGATCAGGCGCACGCTGGGTACGCGTGCCGAAGGGCCGCTGCCACTTGCGGCAGGGAGGGTCGGGTCGTCATCCTTGGACATCGACGCGTCCCCGCCCGCTTTGTTGGGCCAACCCGCGCATCCGGCCAGGCAGAGTGCGGTGACCAGCGCCGCAGCGGCTCGCACAGGAATGAGGCGGCAATACCCCATTTCAGCCGGCCAGGGCAAGGTCCAGCACCACGGGTGCGTGGTCGCTTGGCTTTTCCCACTTGCGCGGCACGCGGTCGACCACGCACCCCACCGCCTTGGGCACCAGCGGTGCGCTCACGAGGATGTGGTCGATGCGAAGGCCCCGATTCTTCGGATAGCCGAGCATGCGGTAGTCCCACCACGAATAGCTCTTGGCGGGTTGTTCGAACAGGCGAAACGCATCGGTCAGGCCCAGGCCCAGCAGCGCCTTGAAGTGTTCCCGCTCCTCGGTCGTGTGATGGATGGTTTCTCGCAGCCCGTCGGGGTCGAAGCTGTCCCGATCTTCCGGCGTGATGTTGAAGTCGCCCAGCAGCACGAGCTGCGGATGCATGGCCAGTTCGGCCCTCAGCCACTCGCGCAGTGCGTCGAGCCACTTCATCTTGTAGGCGAACTTTTCGCTGCCCGGCGCCTGTCCGTTCACGAAGTAGCCATTGACCACGCGCACGGGGCCGGCCGGTGTGTCGAGCGTGGCGGCGATCACGCGCGATTGCTCGTCGGTGAAGCCTTCGATGTTGCGCGCCACGTCGCGCGAGGCGGTGCGGCTGAGGATGGCGACGCCGTTGTAAGTCTTCTGGCCGAACACAGCCGCCTCGTAACCCGCGGCCTTGAGCACGTCGAGCGGAAACTTGTCGTCCGTCATCTTGAGCTCCTGCAGGCAGAGCACGTCGATCGGGTTGGCTGCCAGCCAGTCCAGCACATGCTGGAGGCGGGCGGTGAGGGAGTTGACGTTCCAGGTGGCAATTTTCATAAGAATCCTAAATATTTGTTTTTGTTGATTTTCGTTTCACTGGCATTTTGCCGGGCGCTGCCAGCACTCCCAGCGTATCGATTGGCGGCCGGGGGCGGCCCCACCCGATATGTACGATAGCGAACAGACGAGCCTTCCATTGTTGGTTACACCGGGCTGTGGCTACGTTTTACTTTCGGGCCGACGGGAGAGTCTGATCTCTGTTTGCTCACTCACTAACAGAAAGTTGGCATGACGCAGTTCCATGAATCGATTACTGAGTCAAGCACCACAACGGCATCCGCACCGGACGAAGAAGGCGACGGAATCACCTGCTACTTCACGGATATTCCTACAGCCGGGCGCTCCTCGGACCGCATTGCGCAGATCGTCGGGACCACCTTTGCCGCGATCGAGCAAGCCCTGTCTCCCATCCTCGGACAGCGTGGTGTTGCGGCGCTTTACAAGCGGTCGCTGCACCTCGCCAAGAAAAAATATTCTTGGCTGCCTGATTCACCAGCGAGCGACAGGACCGCCATCGATGTCTGTTCCCTCATGAATGCCCTGGCCCAGCAAGAGCCCATGGACGCAGGGAAAGCTGGGACCGCTGTCCTCAGAGACTTCTATGCGCTCCTCTCCAGCTTGATCGGTCCCTCGCTCACCGAACGCTTGCTGCGACCTGTCTGGGTTGATTTTCTGAGCGGATCAACCACACAGGACGAAACGCGATGACAGGCAAGCTGGTCATCAACCGGCTCAAGACAGGCGTACCCGGCCTCGACGACATCCTCGGGGGCGGATTGCCCGAATACTCCTTCAATCTGATCGCCGGGCAACCGGGCTCAGGCAAGACCACGCTTGCGCACCAGATCATGTTCGCGCTTGCTACGATCGATCGTCCGGCCATTTATTTCATGAGCTGGCCCCTTGAATGACAGGACACGGTCTATCGCTTATCTTTGAAGATAGGAGTAGGACTGTGAATACGACTAGGAATACGGATACCGTCG
>NZ_JAUSRO010000002.1 GCF_030811835.1 Variovorax ginsengisoli
GGGTTCCCGTGTGAAAGTAGGTCATCGTCAGGCTCTTACAGCCCAGTCTGCCCCCGCTTGTTTATTCAAGCGGGGGCTTTCTGCTTTCTGGGAAGCAAATTTTCTTCGGAAATCAACGTCCGATACCGCTCGAATTAAAGGTTGGATACGCGCCCATCGTGATCCCGCCGCGCCGCGCCAGATGCCACCAAGTCTGCGAGCACCTCCTCCAGCAGCGCAGAAAGGCCCCGATCGCCAAAAAAGCGGCTCTGTATCATCCCAAAGTACGGCGTGTCCCTGCACCACTGCTGCCAGTTTTCCGCAGACAGCGCCTGCACTTCCAACAGCTTGAACTTCATCAATACCTTGAGTGCATGCCAGGCATGCTTGTGCGGCTGGCTCGCAAGCCCGTTCAGCCTGCGGCGTGCTGTCGCCAGCGCGTTGGCAACATCGGAAAAGATGCGTCCATGACCGGGGATCACGGTGCGTGGCGCCAGCGACTCGATCACGTCCAGCGTCGCCGCAACATCGTCGAATGATGGTTCGCCGACCAGTTCAGGAAACACCACGCCGAATCCGTTTTCCCACAAAGCATCGGCTGAAATCAGCGTGCCAGATGCCGGCTCGAACAGAATGATCGAATGAGGGTCGTGTCCGGGCGCACCATGCACCTGCCAGGCACGGTCGCCGAGCCATTGGTCGGAACCGGGTTGCAGGACGTGGTCGAATCGAAAACGCGGGCATTGCTGCCCTGTCACACGGAAGCTCAGCCTGTCTTCATCCCACTGTGCGACATGATCCGCTTCTCCTGCAGGGATGTAAGTTTGCAGCGCGGGGTAGTGTCGTTGGAGCGCGGCGTTGCCACCGCAGTGGTCACTGTGCAGGTGCGTGTTCACCACCCTGTCCAGGGGACGCCCTTCCAAGGCCTGCGTGACGAGCGCGATCGTTTGCGAAGCGTGGGACACATAGCCGGTATCGACCAGCACGCAGTGTTCACTGCCCTTGAACAGAACGCCGTTCGCCGACAACCAGCCGCGCTCGAACATGACGAGCTCGCCTGGCAAGGTCGCAGCCACGTCTGGCGGCGGCACCCCGGTATTCACACGGTGGCGCCAGGACGCAGCTTGCGCCGCAGGATCTTCCCGACGTTGGTCTTGGGCAAGGCGTCGCGGAACTCGATGTGCGAAGGGCGCTTGTAGCCGGTGAGCTTGTCGCTGCAATAACGCATGACGGCCTCTTCGGTCAGGGAGACGTCGCGGCGCACCACGAACACCTTGATGGCTTCGCCCTTGCGTTCATCGGGCACACCGACGGCAGCGCATTCCACCACGCCGGGACACAGCGAGATCACGTTCTCCAACTCATTGGGGAACACGTTGAAGCCGCTGACGAGAATCATGTCTTTCTTGCGGTCGACGATGCGGCTGTAGCCGTCTTCCTGCATCACGGCGATATCGCCGGTGCGCATGAAACCATCGGCCGTGAAGGCTGCTGCCGTCTCTTCCGGCTGCCGGTAGTAGTCGGTCATCACGTTGGGGCCCTTGATGCACAACTCACCGGCCTCTCCATCGGGCAGCGTGCGGCCATCGTCGTCCTTGATCGCGATTTCGATGCCGGGCAACGGCAAGCCGATGGTGCCCGTGAACGCCGTGTTGAGCACCGGGTTGTTGGTGCCGATCGCACAGGTCTCACTCATTCCCCAGCCCTCGATCATGGGTGAGCCGGTGGCCTCGAACCAGCGCCTGGCCGTGCCTTCCGAGGCCGCCATGCCGCCAGCCTGGGACACGCAAAGGTGAGAAAAATCGATCGTCTTGAAATCCGGATGCACGAGCAGCGCGTTGAACAGCGTATTCACCGCCGGCAGTATGTGGAAGGGACGCTTCCTGAGCACCTTGATGAACTTGCCGATGTCCCGTGGATTGGGGATCAGCGTCATGTGCGAACCCTGCCGGATGGCCAGCAGGCACAGCGTGAGCGCGAAGATGTGATACAGCGGGAGCGCGGCAATACCGTTGACATTGCTGCTGTCGCCCGCCTTGGTCAGCGCCGGGGTGAACCAAGCGTCGGCCTGCAGGGTGGCCGCGACGATGTTGCGGTGCGTGAGGGTCGCGCCCTTGGAGAGCCCCGTGGTGCCCCCCGTGTACTGCAGGAAAGCGATCGAATCGAGCGTGGCGCGTTCGGTGTCCAGCGTGCGGCCGGCGCCGGCGGCCAGCGCATCGGGCAGCGTCGTGACGGTGCGCCCTTCGGAGCGCGGCAGCTTGAAGGCCGGCACCATCTTGGCGAGGTGGCGAACTGCCAGCGTGATCCAGGTGCCGTAGACACCGCCGAGCAGATCGCCCATCGCGGTCACCACGACATGCTGGATGTCGGTGCTGTCGATCACCGTCTCGAGCGTCGAGGCGAAGTTCTCCAGGATCACGATGGCGGTCGCGCCGGAATCCTTGAGCTGGTGCTCCAGTTCGCGGGCCGTGTAGAGCGGATTGACGTTCACGCACGCATAGCCTGCGCGCAGCACGGCACACATCGTGACGGCGAACTGAGGCACGTTGGGCAGCATGATGGCCACACGTGCGTCGGTGTCCAGTCCGAGCGACTGCAGCCAGGCGCCCAGGGCCCGGGACTGCCGGTCGAGTTCGCCATAGGACATCCACCGCTCCATGCACACCGAGAACGGCCGGTCGGCATGACGGGCAAAGGACTCGTCGAACAGATGGCCGAGCGAGCGGTACTGCGATGTGTCGACGTCGTGCGGGACGCCGGCCGGATAGCTCTTCAACACGGAGGCTTGCATGCGGTTTCCTTTACGCGCATTGTGCGAAGCCCCTCGTGCGGCACACCAGCGGGCTTGTCCTAGGAAAGGTGCTCCAGTGTCGCCTGCGCGATAGGCATGCGCGAACGAGGGCGAGGACGATGCGCGCGATGCGTGCCCACAACGCTTTCTGAGGATAAGCACCCAAAAGTACTCACTTTCCCATCAGGTGAAAACGAACACTTGTGGCGCTAGGGATAACCCTTATATTCGACACATCATGCATCCCGCCAAGGCTTTTCTCCGTGCTGCCCTGGGCATCGGTTCCGTTTTCAAGGCGCCGATGGTCGATGCGCAGCCGCGTGCTGCAACGCCGTCTCCGCTGCTGGTGCCGATCCGATCCATCGGTCCTCGTGAGCGCTCGCGCATCGCTCGCCACCTGCTCGACCTGAGCGCGCACGACCGTTACCTGCGCTTTGGCTATGCCGCCTCGGACGAACAGGTGCAGCGCTACGTCGACAGCCTCGATTTCGCACGCGACGAAATGTTCGGCATCTACAACCGCCGGCTCGACCTGATCGCCATGGCGCACGTCGCGTTCGCGCCGCCCGACCAGTACAGCGACTGCGCCGAATTCGGCGTGTCGGTGTCCGAGCGTGCGCGCGGCCGTGGGTACGGCGCGCGGCTGTTCGAGCGCGCCGTCGTGGTGGCGCGCAACGAAGGTGTCGGCATGCTCTTCATCCACGCACTCAGCGAGAACGCAGCCATGCTGAAGATCGCGCGCCGTGCGGGCGCCACCGTCGTGCGCAGTGGGTCTGAATCCGAGGCCCACCTGCAGTTGCCGATGGCCACGCTCGACAGCCGAATGAGCGAGATCGCGCTGGAGCATTACGCCCAGGTCGACTTCCAACTCAAGGCGCGCGCCAAGCAGTTCTGGTCGCTGCTCGCGAGCCTGCAGGAAGTGCGCAGCGGCATGCGTGCTGCGCGTCGCAAGTCGGCTTCCTGACCCTGCGCGGGAAGTCGGTCCGCGCAATCCGTTATCCTTGTCGTTCTTCAACTTCGCCCTCCCGCAGTGGCCGACCCTCACCCTGACCGCCTGCCCGTTGAACGGGAAGACAAACGCAGCTTCTTGCAAAAACTCGCCGAGTTCATCCATCCCGGACCGGATTCGCGCGACGAGCTGATCGAAACCCTCGCCGACGCCGAAGACAACGACGTCATCGGCCCCGAATCGCGCGTCATGCTCGAAGGGGTCTTGCGGATGGCCGACATGAGCGCCGGCGACGTGATGGTGGCCGCGCCACGCGTCGACGCGATCAACATCGACTGGCCCTACGACACGCTCCTGCATGCGGTGATCGACACGGCGCATTCGCGTTTTCCGGTGTACGAGGGCGAGAAGGAAAACATCATCGGCATCCTCCTGGCCAAGGATCTGCTGAAGCTGCAGCGTGCACCTGAACTCAACATTCGGGCGTTGCTGCGGCCGGCCACCTTCGTGCCCGAGAGCAAGGGCTTGAACGACCTGCTGCGCGACTTTCGCGGCAACCGAAACCATCTGGCGGTCGTGATCGACGAATTCGGCCGAGTGGCCGGACTGATCACCATCGAGGACGTGCTCGAGCAGATCGTTGGCGAAATCGAAGACGAATTCGACATCGGCGAAGACGAGGGCGACATCTTCGGGCTGGCCGACCACACCTACCGTGTGTCGGGCGACACGCCGATCGAGCGCGTGGCCGAAGCCTTTGGCATCACCTTCGACGCCGACGCGCTGAGCGAGGATTTCGACACCATTGGCGGCCTGATCGCGCACGAGATGGGCCATGTGCCGAAAAAGGGCGAGCACCACGCATTGGGCGGCTTCGACTTCGTCGTGCTGCACACCAAGGGTGGCGCCGTGCGCTGGTTCCGCGTATCGCCCGCACGCGGCAGCGACGCCGCCGATTGACACCTGCCATGGGAGCCGCCGGCGGCGCTGGGCCGCGCTCAGGGGTAACGCTTCGCCTGCTCGGCTTCGGCCTGGCGGGTCTGGCACAGGCATTGTCCATGGCCGCTCCCTGGAACGGACAGGCACTCTGGTGGCTCCAGATGCTGTCGCTTGCGGCGCTGGTCTGGCAGCTCGATGCCTTGCGCGGCAGCGCCGTGCGCCCCGTGCCATGGCGCGGGGCCTTCCTCTATGGCTGGTTGTTTTCGACCGCCTGGCTGAGCGGCACCTTCTGGTGGCTGTTCATCTCGATGCACACCTATGGCGGGCTGCCCGCTGCGCTGGCGGCGATGGCCGTGCTTGCCCTGGCGGCGGCGCTCGCGCTCTACTACGCGCTGGCCTGCGGACTGTTCGTGGTGCTGGCTGCGCGCGGTGTCGCTACCGCGGCCGTGGTCTTCGCCGCGCTCTGGACGCTGGGCGAACTCCTGCGTGGGAGCTGGTTCACAGGCTTCCCGTGGGGCGCCGGCGGTTATGCCCACGTCGACGGCCCGCTGAACGCCTACATCCCCTGGCTGGGTGTCTACGGCGTGGGCATGGTGAGCGCTTTCGTCGGCGCGCTGGTGGTCCTGGCCGGACGCCGCCTGCCCGGCGCACGGCGGCGCGCCGTGCCGCTCGGTATGGCGCTGCTCCTGATGGTCGTGCCTGCGGCATGGCTCGCCCTCAGCCAGCCGGCGGTCGGCACGGTGCAGGATGCGAGCGCCTCGCGTGGAAAGATCACGGTCGAACTGCTCCAGGGCAACATTCCCCAGGACGAGAAATTCGTGCCCGGCGGGGGGGTGGCCACTGCACTGCGCTGGTATGGCGAGCAACTGCTCAATGCCCACGCGTCGCTGGTGATCACGCCTGAAACGGCACTGCCGCTGCTGCCTTCCCAGCTGCCACCCGGCTACCTCGGCGCCATCAGCGCGCGCTTTGCGACGGGCACGCAGGCCGCGATCATCGGCATGCCCGTGGGCGGCGCGGGCGTGGGCGATACGGGTGCGGCCGACACGTCGCCCGGCTACCGCAATTCGGTGATCGGCCTGCGTCCCGGCAGCGAGCCTTATCGCTACGACAAGCACCACCTCGTGCCTTTCGGCGAATTCATCCCGCGCATGTTCCGCTGGTTCACCGAGATGATGAACATCCCCCTGGGCGACTTCCGCAGCGGTGGCCTCGCGCAGGCACCTTTGCTCTGGCAAGGCCAGCGCATCGCACCGAACATCTGCTACGAGGATCTGTTCGGCGACGAAATCGGTGCGAACTTCCGCGATGCGGCCACGGCGCCGACCATCCTGCTCAACGTCAGCAACATCGCGTGGTTCGGCGACTCGGTGGCCATCGACCAGCATCTGCTGATCTCGCGCATGCGGTCGCTGGAATTCGCGCGACCGATGGTGCGAGCGACCAACACCGGCGCCACCGTCGTCATCGACCACCAGGGGCGGGTGACGCATGCGCTGCCGCGGCTCACGCGGGATGTGCTGGTCGCCGAGGTCGAAGGGCGCAGTGGCCTCACGCCCTTCGCCTGGTGGGTCTCGCGGTTCGGACTGTGGCCGCTGTGGGTCCTGTGCCTGGCGGTGGTCGCCGTGGCAGCCACCGCCGTCGTTCGGCAGCGGCGACGCTGATCTGCCTGGGCAGCGCGATCAGCGGCCCTGTGGCAGGTAAGCGGTCGCCTCGACTTCGATCAGCAGGGCGTCGCCCGGCAGGAAGCGCGACACCTCCACCACGGTGCTGACCGGCGGCTCGCCCGGATAGAACAGCCCGCGCACCCGGTTGTAGGGCGCGTAGTGGCGCAGGTCGCGAAAGTACTGCACCAATTTCACCACGTCGGCCATGCTGCCACCGTGCTCGGCGGCGAGCTGGCGGATACGTTCCAGCACGAACCAGCTCTGCGCGACGATGGGCGCTTCGTACACGTCGACCGACATCTGGCCTGTGACATAGCCCAGCGGCCGCAGCGCGGCGCGGGCCGCCTCGGGAATGTCGTCGTAGGAGGCGACGGCCAGGCGCCGTGCCGGGTCGACCGCCACCACGCCGCTCATGAAGACGAAATCGCCGACGCGCCGCGCTGCTGCATAGTTCGCCATCGGCGCGCCCATGCCAGGTGCTGCGGTTGAGCTCATGCCGGGCGCACCGGCCAGTCGCGCAGTTTGCCCGGGTTGAGCAGCCCCAGCGGATCGAAGCGGTGCTTCACCGCGAGGATCTCCGGTGGCAGTGCGCCGCCGGCCTTGCCGTCTTCCACGATGAAGGTGTGCGGGTTGTTGATGCGCACGCCGCGTTCGCGGTGGATGGCGATGATCTCGTTGAGCCGCTCCTCGGTCGTGAAGCGCACCAGCTGCAGCGCGCTGCAGGTCAGGAGGCCGTCCATGTTGCGCAGGAACTCGGCGTGCATCATCACTTCGCCGGCCAGCAGCGCTTCCATCTCGGTGATCTGCTGGATGTACTGGCCGGGCGTGAAGCTGCTCTGCAGGTAGGTCAGCGACTTGTCGATGCGCAGCGCATGCAGCGTCGTGTGGTTCCAGGTGAACTCCATCAGCGTGCGGTTGCTCTTGGCCACCTCGGCGGCATCGCGCCGGTAGGTCACGGTGCCGCCGTGCGCGGCGACCAGGTCCTTCAACGCATCCTCCGCCGGCGCGTCGACCAGCGAGAGCACCGCATGGCAACCCTTCGGCAGGTACTCGGCGAGCTGGCCCAGGTGGTCGGGCACCGGGCTGCCGAAGAAGGCGACCTCGCGCTTGTCGATGCCTGGCGCGCGCGCCAGCGCATCGGCGAAGGCCAGGGCGGTGTCGAAGCGCTCGAAGGTGACCAGCGTCTCCAGCCACGGCCGCGCCGGTGCCAGCGCCACTTCGACCTCCAGCACCAGGCCGTTGGTGCCCCACAGGTGGTGCATGCGCAGCGCCTCGGCACCGCGCAGCTCGACGATCTGCGGTTCGGGTTCGATCGTCATCGCGCGGATGCCCAGCACGTTGCCCGGCGCGCCGAGCGGCCCGTAGTTGATCGAGCCGACACCACCGAAGCCACCGCCGAACAGCCCGCCCAGCGTGGCGCTGCGGAAGGTCGACGGGATGCAGCGGAACTCGTGGCCAGTGGGCCGCGTCGCCTTCTCGATGTCACCCAGCCGGATGCCGGCCTGCGCGCGGGCCGTGCCGCCGCGCACCCAGCACATCGCGTTGTAGCCGGTCATGTCGAGCACCACGCCGCCGGCGAGCGGCGTGGTCTGGCCGTAGTTGCCGGTGCCGCTGCCGCGGATGGTGATCGGCAGCTTGCGGCGCGCGCAGGCGCCGACCAGGCGGCGGATCTCGTCCTCGGTGCGCGGACGCACCACCGTGTCGGCGCGCTTGTCTTCCAGCTGGCGCTTGAGCACCGGGCTGAACCAGGCGAAGTCCTGCGACAGGCGGGCGACGCGGCCCGGGTCGTTGATCCAGTCGAGGTCGGGGAGTTCGAGCTGCAGTTGCTCGATGGCGGAGACGGGAGCGTTCATGGCAAGGGTCGTGTCAGTCGTTGGATAACTCGCTGGCGTGCCAGGAGCCGAGGGCGAGCTTCGACAGCCACGCCATCAGCACGAACAGGCCCACGCCGGTCAGCGAGATGAGCAGCAGGGCCGCGAACATGCGCGGGATGTTGAGCTGGAAGCCGGCCTGCAGGATCTGGTAGGCCAGGCCCGCGCCCGAGCCGCCGGTGCCGGCGACGAATTCCGCCACCACCGCGCCGATCAGCGCAAGGCCGCTGGAGATGCGCAGCCCGCCGAAGAAGTACGGCAGCGCGCTCGGGATGCGGAGGCGCACCAGTTGTTGCCAGCGTGTCGCGCGGTTGAGCTTGAAGTAGCTCTGCAGGTCGGGGTCGATGCTACGCAGGCCGAGCGTGGTGTTGGCGATGATCGGGAACAGCGCCACGAGCGCCGCGCACACCGTCATCGCGGCGACCGGGTTCTTGACCCAGATGATGATCAGCGGCGCGACCGCCACGATGGGCGTCACCTGCAGCAGCACCGCGTACGGGAACAGGGCCGTCTCGATGCGCTTGCTCTGCACGAACAGGAAGGAGATCAGCACGCCCGCGACCGTCGCCAGCACGAAGGACAGCAGCGTGATCTTCAGCGTGACCAGCAGCGCGTTGCCCAGCGGCACCCAGTCCTTGATGAGCGTTTCCATCATGAGGTAGGGCGAGGGCACGAGGTAAGGCGGCAGTTCCATGCCGATGACCAAGCCCTGCCAGATCGCGACCAGCACGACGCCGACCAGCAGCGGATAGAACACGCGCTGCACGCGTGGCTGCTTGAGGAAGGGCACGCGCACGGCAGGGCGCGTGCGGGGCGCGCCGGATGTGACAGCGCTCATCGGCTCGCCTCCTCGTGGGCACCGCTCGCTCGCAGCAGGCTGTCCTGCAGCTGCTTGGCATAGCGGCTGAACTGCGGTGACACCATGAAGTCGGGCGTGCGCGGGTAGGGCTCGTCGATGGCGAACTGCTCCACCACGCGGCCGGGCCGCGCGGCCATCATGATCACGCGGCTCGACAGAAAGACGGCCTCGTGGATCGAGTGCGTCACGAAGATCACCGTGAGCCTCTTCTTGCGCCACAGGTCGAGCAGGTCGGCGTCGAGCCGGTGGCGCGTGATCTCGTCGAGCGCGCCGAAGGGCTCGTCCATCAGCAGCAGGTCGGGCTGCGTGACCAGGCCGCGTGCGATCGACACGCGCATCTGCATGCCGCCCGACAGCGCGCGCGGCAGGGCGCCGGCGAACTTGTCCAGCCCGACGAGTTCCAGCGCCTCGGCTACGCGCGCGTCGGCAACCTTCCGCGGCACGCCGGCCAGGTCGAGCGGCAGGCGCACGTTGGTCTGCACGCTGGCCCAGGGCATGAGCGTGGGCGACTGGAACACGAAGGCCATCTTGCGGCCGCTCTCGTCGATCTGCTGCACCGGCTTGCGCCACACCAGCAGGCGTCCGTCGGTGGGCTCCAGCATGCCGGCCACCATCTTGAGCAGTGTGCTCTTGCCGCAGCCCGAGGGGCCGAGCAAGGTGATGAACTCGCCCTCGGCGATCTTCAGGTCCACCGGCAGCAGGGCCTGCGTGCCGTTCGGGTAGGTCTTCTCGGCGGACAGGATTTCCACCGCCGGCGTGGCGTGTGCCAGGTCCGACGGCGGTGCGAGGGTGTCGGGTTCGACGCGGTTCATTCAAGAGCCTTTCGAGGGGGCCGTGCCATGTGCGGCTGGCCCCTGGGTTTCAGGGCGTGGGCAGGGAGCGCTCAGGGCGCGCTCAGGGCAGGACCTTGGCGTCCTTGATGAACTCCGTGGTGTAGGTCTTGGCCAGGTCGACCTTGGCCGGGTCCAGCAGCTTCGCCGTGACCAGGAAGTCGTAGCTCGCCTTGGCCCGTGCGTCGGTGATCACGCCGATGCCCAGCTTGGCCGCGTCGCCGCCGGTGATCATCCCCATCTCCTTGAGCTTGGCGACGCTGTAGGCCAGCTGGTCGTCGGTCATGTTGGGGTTGTCCTTCTTGATCAGCGCATTGGCTGGCGCCGGGTTCGCCAGGTAGCTCTTCCAGCCTTCGGCCGAGGCCTTGACGAAGGCGGCGACCTGCTTGCTGCGGTCCTTCACGGTCTTGTCCATGCACGACACCGTGGTCGCATAGGCGGGGAAGCCGTGGTCGCTGAACATCAGCACGTTGGCCTTCACGCCGGCCTTCTGGATGGCGTACGGCTCCGACGTCAGGTAGCCCTGCTGCGCCGAATTCTTGTCGGCGACGAAGGGCTGGATGTTGAAGGTGTAGGGGCGGGTCTGCTCGTCGGTGAAGCCGAACTTGGCCTTGAGCCACGGCCAGTAGCCGCGCTGCGCCTGCGCGCCGATCAGCAGCGTCTTGCCCTTGAGTTGCTCGAACTTCGTGACGTCCTCGTGCGCGATCAGCACCTGCGGGTCCTTCTGGAAGTACGCCGCCACGGTGACAACCGGCACGCCGCCTTCGCGCACCTGCATCATCTGGATGTCGCTCGAACCCATGATGCAGTCGGCCTGGCCGGCCGCCATCATCTGCGTGATGTTGACCTGCGGGCCGCCCATCTTGATGGTCACGTCCAGGCCGTATTTCTTGTAGATGCCTTCGGCCAGCGCCTGGTAGAAGCCGCCGTGCTCGGCTTGCGCGTACCAGTTGGTCATGTAGGTGAACTGGTCTTGCGCCTGGGCAGGCGCTGCCGCGGCGAAGGCCAGCGCGGCGGCGCTGGCGAGGGAGGCGAGACGGAAGACGGAAGGTTGGCGCATGGGGTGGACCTCTCGAAGTGCGGGGGTGAAGAAATGCGTGGGGAAGACGAAGGAGCAATGCAAGGAGCGCGCCTCAGGCGGGCTGGCTCTGGGTCGGCAGCCCCTCGGCGGTCTGGATGAAGCCGGTCTCGTGGCCGCGGCCCCAGGTGGGCTCGTCGCGCACGATCCAGCGCAGGGCGTACAGCTCGGTCAGCGCCTGCACCCAGCTGTCGGACAGCGTGTCGAGGATCTCCAGGCCCTGCGCGCGGGTGGCGCTGGTCGGGTCGCCGATCACGCCGCTCGGGCCGAAGTCGCGCGCCGTCCAGGCGCAGGCCGGGCGGCCGTCGGGTGACAGCAGCTTGATGGGGAAGGGCGGTGGGAAGTTGGCAGCGGCGCGCTCCATGTGCACCGTCTCGGGCGCCAGCGCCAGCATCAGCGCCGTCTCCGAATGGCCGGCGTGCATGGCGAGCTTCTTCTCCTGCTCGCTGACCTGCTGGCTCGCGGCGCTGGGCAGGCGCGACACGCCGTGCGGCACGACCACGAAGTCGCCGTGGCGCAGGCGCAGTTCGCGCGCCGCCATCTCCAGCACCTGTGGCTGGCCGCCGTGGCCGTTGGCGAAGAGCAGCTTGCGAAAGCCCGAGCGGTAGACGGATTCGCCGATCTCGATGACGGTCGAGAGCAGCGTGGTGCCGGTCAGTGTCATGGTGCCGGGGAAGTGCAGATGCTCCTCCGACTTGCCGTAGGTGATGGTCGGCAGCGCGAAGGCGCGCACTTCGGCGGGCAGCTTCTCGAGCGCCTTGCCCATCACGCCGGAACTGATCACGCTGTCGACCGAGCAGGGCAGGTGCGGGCCGTGCTGTTCGATGGCGCCGCAGGGCAGCACGATGACGGTGTTCTCGCGGTCGGGCAGCGCGTCGATCTCGGTCCAGCTCAGGTAGGGCAGGAAGCGGTGCGGGGGGATGTAGCCGTGGAGCATGGGTGTCCTTGTCGTGTCTGATCGCTATCGGGGAAGGAAGGGCGCGGCGTCGCCTTGTGTCACGCGGCCGTCGCGCAGCACCAGGCGCCTCGCGCTGCGCGAGGGCCAGCCGTGGCGGTCGGCGTCGGTGAAGAGCACCAGGTCGGCCGGCGCGCCGACCAGCGTCGGGCGGGCGGTGGGCGCGCGCTGCAGCCAGTCGCTGCGGCACAGCGCTTCCGACCAGGTGTCGAAGGGCTCGTCGAGCTGGGCGACGAGCGCGGCCGTGCCCATCGCCTCGATCGGATCGAAGCTGCCGAGCCGGCAAAAAGGGTCCTGCACGTTGTCGCTCGCGAACAGCAGCGGGATGCCGCGCTCGCGCGCCTCTTTCACCAGCGTGATGCCGCGCAGGCGCGGTGTGCGGCCGGTGACGGCGTCCTGCAGCAGCAGGTTGGTGGCGGGCAGCGAGACGATGGTGATCGGCGCACGCGCCACCGCGTCGAGCGTGGCCAGCGCCTGCGCCTCGGGCTGCGCCGCCAGCGCGCAGACGTGGCCGCAGACCACGCGGCCTTCGTAGCCGATCTCGCGCAGCAGGCGGGCGGTGGTCTGCAGGCCTACGGACGCGGCGTTGAGTTCCTCGTCGACATGCAGGTCGATGTCGAGTTCGCAGGCCTGGGCTGCCACCAGCAGGTTGCGCAGCGCGGCCTCGCTCCAGTTGGTGGAATGCACGAAGCCGCCCAGCAACGCGTGCGGGCCCGTCGCCTTCACCTGTTTCGCCAGGCGCAGTGCCTGGTCGGCATCCTCGAACAGCGGCAGTTTGATCAGGCTGACCTGTTCGAGTCGGACCCTGCCCGCCCATTCCTGCGCCAGCTCGGCCATCACGGGCCAGGCCATCGGCGTCGCGTCGGGTTCCCACCAGTCGACGTGCGTGCGCAGGTGCGTGGTGCCGCATTCCCAGGCCCATTGCAGGCCGCGCGCCGCTCGCTCGCGCACGTCGGCGGGCGTCCAGTTCACGCGGTCGTTGAGCATCGCGTCGATGGCGCCGAGCAGACCGGGCTGCACCTGTTTCATGCGCGGCAGCGTGAAGGCCTTGTCGAGGTGCGTGTGGGCGTCGACGAAGCCGGGCAGGGCCAGCATGCCGGCGGCGTCCCAGGTCGCAGCCGATCGCGCCGGTGCCTGCTTGGCCGGCTGCACCGCATGCACGCGGCCGGCCTCGATCGCCAGGCGCGCCAGCGCCGGCACGCCATCGGGCTGCGGCCAGTCCGACGGCAGCAGCCAGCGCGGCAGCCGCAGGTTGTCGATCACGGTTGGCACGGTGGGTGTGTGCATCGGGTGATCAGGCGAATCGCGCCATCGCCTGGCCCACGCGCGCCTTGAAGCGGGTGAGCTGCGGCTCGGTCGCGATGTTCATGTGGTAGTGCGCGTGGTAGTCGACCCGCGCAGCCTGGCCGGTGAGCCTTTTCATGTAGCGCGTGACGATCTTGCGTGGCGGGTCGCCCATGTACCAAGCGACCCAGCGCGGGCGGCCGTAGGTCACGACGGCCGAAATGCGCTTGATGTGCGTGAGCATCGGCTTCACGTTGGCCGGGTCGCTGATGTCGAAGGCCACGCCCGGCATGAAGAGCCGGTCGAAGAAGCCCTTGAGCATGGCCGGCAGCCCGAAGCACCAGGTCGGGAAGCAGAAGACGATGGCCTCGGCCCAGTTCAGCCGGTCGATGTAGGGCTGCAGCGGAATGCGGTTGCTCGGCACCTCGTGGTAGCCCAGGCGCTCCTCGCGGGAAAGCACCGGATTGAAGCCTTCGGCGTACAGGTCGCAATCGTCCACCTCGTGCCCGGCGGCACGCAGGTTGGCCAGCACCTCCTGGTGCAGGGCGGAAGCGAAGCTGGTTTCGACCGGATGGCAGTAGACGACGAGCACGCGCATGGTGTTTGACCACTTAATCAGAGCAAGTGGTCAGATTCATGCAAAGGGCGTGCCAGCGCCCATGCCTCGGCTTGGTGCGTGCGACGGACCGGCAGCGCGTGCGCGCTGGCCGTGGCGGATCAGCCGCTCAATCCTTGATGCCGCAGCCGGCGAGCACGAAGGCGGTCAGTTCGCGGGCCACCTGCTCGCGGTCGATGGGCGTGTCGGGCGGCGCGCCCATCATGACGCGGGCCTGCAGCGCGTAGTCGGCGTGGTACTGGGTCATGGCCCAGATGTGCTGCAGCAGGAGACGGGCGTCGAGCGGGCGCATCAGGCCGCGCGCGATCCAGCCGTTGATGATGTCGATCTTCTTCTGCGTCCAGGCCTGCGAGTTGGGCCAGTAGCCCTCGAGGTTCTTGCCGCCGTCGAGCACCTCGCGCGTGAAGATGCGCGACATCTCGGGCGCATCGAAGGCGTGGTCGAGCTTCTTGCGGATGTAGTCGCTGAGCACCGCGGCCGGGCCACTGGCCGCCTGGTCGAAGGAGAACACCACCTTCCATGCATGCAGCACCTGCATGAGCAGCTCCTCGTAGAGCTCCTCCTTGCCGGCGATGTAGTAGTGCAGCTGTGGCTTGGTCAGGCCGGCGCGCGCGGCGATCGCCTGGGTGGATGTGCCCTTGAGGCCATGCAGGCTGAATTCCTCGATGGCCGCGGTGCGGATGGCCGCCATGATGCGCTCGCGCCCGGGGCGCGCGCGCGACAGCGGGCCATCCGGCAGGGGCATGTCGGCGGCTGCGGTTGCAGGGGAAGAGGGGGGCGTGTGTTCCACGATGACAGCAGGGGGGAGGTTGGCTGGGACGGAACGTGCCACGAAAGGTGCAGGGGGAATATTACTGCCAGACGCCGTGCCGCCCTTGTTGCATCCCGTGCATGACGAAATGCCACCTTGGCATGGCGATGGGTGCCTGCGGGCACGCGTCTTGTATCCCAATAGCGGCTCTCGTGTTTTCACATTCTCTGTTCCACCCCTTCAAGAAGGAAGCATCCCCATGTACTGCTCTTCCCGTTTGCGCGCGTTTGCCGCTGCAGCGACGCTCCTGGCCGCTGCGGCCATTGCGCACGCCCAGGCCGCGCTGCCCAACGTCGTGATCCTAGCCACCGGCGGCACCATTGCCGGCGCGGGCGCATCGGCCATCAACAGTGCGACCTACGCGGCCGCCAAGGTCGGCGTCGACAAGCTGATCGCCGGGCTGCCGGAACTCTCCAAGGTTGCGAATGTCAAGGGCGAGCAGGTGTTCCAGGTGGCCTCCGAAAGCCTGACCAACGACAACCTGCTGACGCTGGCCAAGCGCGTCTCGGCGCTTGCCAAGCAGCCGGACGTCGACGGCATCGTCATCACGCACGGCACCGACACGGTGGAAGAAACCGCGTACTTCCTGACGCTCACCGTGCACACCAACAAGCCGATCGTGATGGTCGCCTCGATGCGTCCGGGCACCGCCCTGTCGGCCGACGGCGCACTCAACCTGTACGACGCCGTCAGCGTTGCCGGCAGCAAGGATGCCATGGGCAAGGGCGTGCTGCTGACCATGAACGACAGCATCGAAAGCGGTCGTGATGTCAGCAAGAACTTCAACATCAAGCCCAGCGCTTTCGTGAGCCAGTGGGGTTCGCTCGGCATGGTGGTGGAGGGCCGCAACTACTGGTTCCGCGCGCCGGTCAAGCGTCACACCATGAATTCTGAATTCGACATCGACACCATCACGTCGCTGCCGCCGGTGGAGATCGCCATGGGTTACGAAGGCGTGGCCTCGACGGCCATCGATGCGCTGGGCAAGAGCGGCATCAAGGCGCTGATCCATGGCGGCCCTGGCAACGGTTCGGTGGCCGACCGCATCGTGCCGAGCCTGCAGAAGCTGCGCGCCGATGGCATCGTGGTGATCCGCTCCTCGCGCGTGCCCGATGGCTTCGTGATCCGCAACGCCGAGCAGCCCGACGACAAGTACGACTGGGTGGTGGCGCACGACCTGCGTCCGCAGAAGGCCCGCATCCTGGCCATGGTCGCACTGACCAAGACCAGCGACACGAAAGAACTGCAGCGCATCTTCTGGGAATATTGATCGTCCCGGCGATCAGCGGCGGCGGCGGGTGTAGCGGTGCTGGGCGTATTCGATGCTCAGCACGCACACCGTCACCCACGCAAAGCCGGAGACCAGGCCGGCGGCCACGTCGCTGGCAAAGTGCACCTGCAGGAAGATGCGGCTGAAGGCGATGGTGAGCAGGGCAGCGATGGCCGCCATCACCGCCGGTGCATGCCAGCGCGGCGGCAGCGTGCGCACGGCAAGGTAGATCAGCATGCCGTAGGTGACCATGGCGCCCGACGTGTGGCCGCTCGGAAAGCTGAAGCTGGTCTCGTGCGCCAGCCTGAGGTCATGCACCGGCCGCGCGCGCTCGAAGATGTGCTTGAGCATCGGGTTGAGCAACCCGTTGCCGCACAGCGCCAGCACCCAGCCCAGCGCCAGGCTGCGGTGTGCGTGGCGCCACAGCCATCCCGCCACGCCCAGGCAGATCACCGCCACGGTCTCGACGTCGCCCAGGTGGGTGAGCCAGCTGAAGGCGACGCGCACGTTCCACGCCACATGTTGGCCAATCGCATCGGACAGCGCCTGGTCGGCCTGCCCCAGCACGCGGCCGTCGCCCAGATGCTCGGCGATCAGCGCAAACAGCGCCGCCGAGACGCCGATCAGCGCAAAGCCGGTCACCAGGCCTGCCAGCAGGCGTGGCGGCTGGTCGTTGTCCGCCACCGGTGCACCGGTCTGGCGTCGCCGCCTGCGATCGGCCATCAGGCAAGCCAGGCCGCCGATCAGCACGCAGGTGATCAGGGTCAGGAGAAACCAGGCCAGCGCGTGTTCGCCCAGCTTCTGGGCGAAAAGAACGAGTGGGTGGAGCGAAGCGGCCGCAAGGGAGGCGGAGGTGTCGGTCGACATGGACGCAATGGAGTCAGGGCAGGAGCGCCAGTGGCAGGTGCAGCGATTCGGCGCAGACGAAGGCACCTTCCAGGGCCGAGTGGTCCCAGCGCTCGACCGTGCAGGTGCGCGCCTGGCCGCAGGCAGTCATCTGGGGGCGCACGATGTTCACCGAGTTCGGCTTGCCTGCGCGCACGCGCGAGGAAACGGCCGTGCCGGCCTGCACGGCCCACAGCGGGCGGATGCACGTCGCCGGCTCCTCCCGCTCCTCGTGCAGAGGGCGCACGAAAGGCAGGTGGATATGACCGCCAAGGATCAGGTCGGCGCCGGCCTCTGACCAGCGGGCGATGGCGGCCTGCCGGCCGTGCAACCGATTGGCGTGGTCTTCCGGGCGCGTGACGCTCACGGGTTGATGGGTGACCACCACGCGCAGCTGGCGCGGGGTGGCCGATTGCAGCTGCGCGGCAACGCGGGCGATCTGTGCCTCGGACACCTCGCCGTCCGAATGCCGGTACCAGCGCGTCGTGTTGACGGTGATCACCAGCCAGTCGGGCGAAGCGAACACGGGTTCGAGGTCGGTACCGAAGGCCTCGCTGTAACGGGCGTAAGGCGACAGCAGCCGGGCACCGATGTGGAACAGCGGTATGTCGTGGTTGCCCGGAATGGCGAGCATGGCCGGCGCATTCAGCCGATCGACGAAGGCCCGTGCCGCGGCGAATTGCGCCCGCGTGGCGCGTTGCGTGATGTCGCCCGAAAGCAGCACCAGATCAGGGGCCACCGAGCGCGACAGCCGCTCCAGTGCGGCGACCACGCCGGGCTGCTCGGTGCCGAAGTGGGCGTCGGAGATCTGCAGCAGTCCGCTCATTCCTTGGCCGCTTCCAGCTCGGGCGCGACCTCGGGGCGAATCAGCCACAGCGGCTCGGGCGACACGCGAAACAGCAGGGGCATGTCCATCCAGCCGATCTCGCCGTCGGTGGCGACCTTGAGCCGGCGCGCCCCGCGGGTGCGCGCCGCCTTCACCGTCATCGACTCGAAAGGAAAGCTCAGCACCTGGTCGGCCTGGCCCAGCCGGCCCATGGCACCCCGAACCAGCAGGCCGAGCATCGCGAGCGGACCGGTTTCCTTCAGCGCGATGGCGGCGAGCTGGCCGTTCTCGAGCGCTTCGGCCTCCGCAATGCCGACCTGCTGCATCTGAAGGGCGTTGTTGCCCACGAACAGCGTCGGCGTGCGGATGTCGCGCTCCTGGCCATGCCAGGCCATGCGCAGGCGCCAGGTCTGGTGGCCGCGCATGACCGTCAGCAGTCCGGCAAAAAAGGCGATGAGGCGGCTGCGGCCATAGCGCGACTTGTAGGTTTCGCGCTCCTCCAGCAGTTCGGCATACAGCCCCAGGCTGGCATTCACGAGGAACACGCGGTCGTTGACCAGGCCAACCTGCACCGGCCGGGGCTGCTCGGTCAGCAGGTTCTTCATGGCTTCGGCGGTGTCGCGCGGAATGCCGTGGGTGCGGCTGAAATAGTTGAAGGTCCCTTGAGGCAGCACGCCGAAGGCGCAGCCGCTGCCCAGTGTGGCCTGCGCCACCGCATTGATGGTGCCGTCGCCGCCGGCCACCACCACCACACCGCCGGCTGCACGTGCGCGCTCGACCGCCTCGCGCGCCAGCGGCTTGATCCGGTCCGGACCATCGATCAGGAAGATCCGAAAGCGCCGGCCCGCCTGCGTGCAGGCAGCCTCAATGGCCTGGCGGGCCTCGTCGGCGTTGTCGCGCCCCGAGCCGGCATTGAGCACGATGAAGAGCGGCGCGTCGGGGCCGGCGGGGGGCGGTTGCATCATGGCGGGGAGGCGACGGGGCAGTGGGGGAGGCGTGGAGGTCGTGAACATGCGACGGTGTATGTTTATCGGCGCATGGGGAAGTTCCGTCGACCAGCCTACATCCCGGGCGCATGTGGGAGAGTTGCTCTCCGAACGTAAAATCGCTGGCTTCGCGGGTCTGGCCCGCGCGACCGTCCAACGCCCGGCCCTGCCGGCAGCCTCATGTTGACCTTCCAGCAAATCATTCTCAAACTGCAGTCTTACTGGGCCGACCAGGGCTGTGCACTGCTCCAGCCCTACGACATGGAGGTCGGTGCCGGCACCTCGCACACCGCCACCTTCCTGCGCGCCCTCGGCCCGGAGCCGTGGAAGGCCGCCTACGTGCAGCCCAGCCGCCGCCCCAAGGACGGCCGTTACGGCGAGAACCCGAACCGTCTGCAGCACTACTACCAGTACCAGGTGGTGCTCAAGCCTGCGCCGTCGAACATCCTGGAGCTATACCTCGGCTCGCTCGAGGCGCTGGGCTTCGACCTGAAGAAGAACGACATCCGCTTCGTCGAGGACGACTGGGAGAACCCCACGCTCGGCGCCTGGGGCCTGGGCTGGGAGGTGTGGCTCAACGGTATGGAGGTGACGCAGTTCACCTACTTCCAGCAGGTCGGCGGCATCGACTGCAAGCCGATCACCGGCGAGATCACCTACGGGCTGGAGCGGCTGGCGATGTACCTGCAGCAGAAGGAAAGCATCTACGAACTGCAATGGGCGCCTGGCGTCACCTACGGCGACGTGTACCACCAGAACGAGGTCGAACAGTCGACCTACAACTTCGAGCACTCCGACGCCGACTTCCTCTTCACCGCGTTCAACGCGCACGAGAAGCAGGCCAAGCACCTGATGACCGAACAGCTGGCGCTGCCCGCCTACGAGCAGGTGCTCAAGGCGGCGCACAGCTTCAACCTGCTGGACGCGCGCGGCGCCATCAGCGTGACCGAACGCGCCGCCTACATCGGCCGCATCCGCAACCTCGCGCGCAGTGTGGCGCAGAGTTACTACGAGAGCCGTGAACGGCTCGGTTTCCCGATGGCCCCGCGCGAGTGGGTCGCCCAGATGACGCCGACGGCCAAGAAGGCGGCCTGATCCCATGACTACGAATTCCAAGAACCTGCTCGTCGAACTGTTCGTCGAGGAACTCCCGCCCAAGGCGCTGAAGAAGCTGGGCGACGCCTTCGCCAGCGTGCTGCGCGACCAGCTCGTCGCGCTCGGCCTGGCCGATGCCGGCACGGTGCTCACGTCCTATGCCTCGCCGCGCCGCCTGGGTGCGCACCTGACGAATGTGGTGGCGCAGGCTGCCGACAAGGCCGTCTCGCAGAAGCTGATGCCGGTGGCGGTCGGTCTTGACGCGGCGGGCAACGCCACGCCGGCGCTGCTCAAGCGCCTGGGCGCGCTCGGCGCCGACGCGTCGGCCGTGCCCACGCTCAAGCGCGCGCCGGACGGCAAGGCCGAGGCGCTGTTCTACGAGAGCACCGCCAAGGGCGCGACGCTGGCCGAAGGCCTGCAGAAGGCGCTGGCCGAAGCCATCGCCAAGCTGCCGATCCCGAAGGTCATGAGCTACCAGCTCGAGAACGGCGAGCTGCCCGGCTGGACCAGCGTGAGCTTCGTGCGCCCGGCGCACGGCCTGGTCGCGCTGCACGGCGGCGACGTGGTGCCGGTCGAGGCGCTGGGCCTCAAAGCCGGCCGCGAGACGCACGGCCACCGTTTCGAAGCCAAGGTCGACCCGGTGGTGCTGCGCGACGCCAGCAGCTACGCGCTGCAGCTGGAGGAAGAAGGCGCCGTCATCGCCGGCTTCGAGGCCCGCCGCACCGAAATCGCACGGCAGCTCGCGGCCGCCGCCCTGAAGGTCGGCGGTGGCGCCAAACCCATCGACGACGATGCGCTGCTCGACGAAGTCACTGCGCTGGTCGAGCGCCCGAACGTGCTGGTCTGCAGCTTCGAGCGCGAGTTTCTGGAGGTGCCGCAGGAATGCCTCATCCTCACGATGAAGGCCAACCAGAAGTATTTCCCGCTGCTCGACGCGGCCGACAAGCTGACGAACCAGTTCCTGGTCGTGAGCAACATCAGCCCCGACGATGCGAGTGCCGTGGTCGGCGGCAACGAGCGCGTGGTGCGCCCGCGCCTGGCCGACGCCAAGTTCTTCTTCGACCAGGACCGCAAGAAGTCGCTGGCCTCGCGCGTCGAGTCGCTGGGCAAGGTGGTCTATCACAACAAGCTGGGCACGCAGGGCGAACGCGTCACGCGCGTGATGCACATCGCGCGCACCATCGCCGAGCAATTGGGCGACGGCACGCTCGCCGCGCAGGCGACCCAGGCCGCGCAGCTGGCCAAGGCCGACCTGGTGACCGACATGGTCGGCGAGTTCCCCGAGCTGCAGGGCACGATGGGCCGCTACTACGCGCTGCACGACGGCCTGGCCGCCGACGTGGCCGACGCCATCGAAGACCACTACAAGCCGCGCTTCGCCGGCGACACGCTGCCGCGCGGCGAGGTCGGCGTGGTGGTGGCGCTGGCCGACAAGCTCGAGACGCTGGTCGGCATGTTCGGCATCGGCAACCTGCCCACCGGCGACCGCGACCCGTTCGCGCTGCGCCGCCATGCGCTGGGTGTGGTGCGGATGCTGATCGAGAAGGACCTGACGCTCGACCTGAAGGCGTTGCTGACCGGCACCGCCGCCGTGTTCCAGGGCATCGATGGCTTCGACCGGAATCGCGCCGTGGTCGACCTGGAAGGCTTCATCCTCGACCGCCTCGCCGGCAGCCTGCGCGAGCAGGGCGCCAGCGCACAGGAAGTCGACGCCGTGCTGGCGCCCCAGCCACAGCGCCTGGGCGACGTGCCCAAGCTGCTGGCCGCCGTCCGCGCCTTTGCCGCGCTGCCCGAAGCCCCGGCCCTGGCCGCCGCGAACAAACGCATCGGCAACATCCTGAAGAAGTCGCCTGAGGCCGACGCCCACGTCAGTCCGCTGCTGCTGCAGGAGCCTGCCGAAAAGTCGCTGCACGAGGCGATGGAGCGCATCGTGCCCGCGGCCGACGCGCAGTTCGACGCCGGCGACTACACCGCATCGTTGCAGATGCTGGCCGCCCTGCGCGCGCCCGTCGACGCCTTCTTCGACGGCGTGATGGTCAATGCCGAACAGGTCGACCTGCGGCTGAACCGCCTGGGCCTTCTCAAGCTGCTGCACGCCGCGATGAACCGCGTGGCACTGCTCGAACGCCTGGCGGGTTGATCCGCCACGCCATGCAAAGCAAAGCAAGACGCTCGCGCCCATTCCCATGAAACTCGTCATCCTCGACCGCAACGGCAGCATCAACCTGCACCGCGACGACTTCGTCAAGACCGACGTCGAATGGACGCCCTTGCCGCGTTCGCTGGAGGCGATCGCCAAGCTCAACCATGCGGGCTGGCACGTGGTGATCGCCTCGAACCAGTCGGGCCTGGGGCGCGGGCTGTTCGACGTGGCCTCGCTCAACGCGATGCATGCCAAGATGCACAAGATGCTCGCCGCCGTCGGCGGCAAGGTCGATGCGATCTTCTACTGCCCGCACAGTCCCGACGAAGACTGCGCCTGCCGCAAGCCCAAGCCCGGCCTGTTCGTCCAGATCGGCGAGCGCTTTGGGGTCGACCTGGCCAGCGTGCCGACGGCGGGCGACAGCCTGCGCGACGTGCTCGCCGGTGCGGCTGCGGGCTGCGAGCCCCACCTCCTGCTCACCGGCAAGGGCGAGGCCTGCCGTGGCGCGCCGCTGCCGCCCGAATTCCCGGCAGGCACGCAGGTCCACGAAGACCTCAGCGCCTTTGCCGACTTTCTCATTGCACGCGAACAGATGCAGGCCGCCCTGCAGGTGGCTGTCTGATGCCCATGGCTTTTCTGCGTTCAGTCGTCCACATGCTGTGGATGCTCGTCACCGTGATTCCCTGGGGGATCATCATGGTCGTCGCCTCGCTCTGGCGGCGCGGCGAGCCGCTGTACTGGATGGCCGAGCGCTGGCTCGGCTGGGCCATCGGCGGCGCGCGCCTGATCCTGGGCATCCGCACCCGCGTCACCGGCATGGAACACCTTCCGCAGGACAAGCGTGCGGGCGCCATCCTGCTGGTCAAGCACCAGTCCACGCTCGAGACCTTCCTCATGCCCACGCTGATGCCGCATCCGCTGGCCTACGTGTTCAAGAAGGAACTGATCTACGTGCCCTTCTTCGGCTGGGCGATGGCGCGGCTGGACATGATCCACATCGATCGCACGCAGAAGGCCCGTGCGTTCAACAAGGTCGTGGCGCAGGGCAAGGAACTGCTCGCGCAGGGCATCTGGATCATCATGTTCCCGGAGGGCACCCGCATTCCGCGCGGGCAGAAGGGCACCTACAAGACGGGCGGCTCGCGCCTGGCCATCGACACCGGTGCACCGGTGATCCCGATCGCTGTCACCTCGGCCAAGGTCTGGCCGCGCAAGGCCTTCATCAAGCGGCCGGGCACCGTCGACGTGTCGATCGGCCCGGCCATCTCCAGCGTGGGGCGCAAGCCCGACGAGTTGATGCGCGAGGTCGAGGCCTGGATCGAGGCGGAGATGCGCCGGCTCGACCCCGACGCGTACCGATGACCCCGGCCCCGGCTTTGCGGATGCGCTGATGCAAGGTTTGTTGCAGTTCACGCTGGACCTGTTCGACGCGGCCGAGCTGCCGCCGCCGACCGCGCCGGCATCTGTGGCGCCTGCTTCGCCGGTGCAGCCACCCCGGCGTGCCGGCCCCGACCTGCCGGCAATCCCGCTGGGCGACGCCATGACGCCCGCGCGCTTCGTGCATCCGCGTGCGACGCGCGAGGCCCGCATCGGCGATGCGCGCGTTGCCTACGAACTCACGCGCGGCAAGCGCCGCACCATCGGCTTCGTGGTCGGTGCCGAGGGCCTGTCGGTGCGCGCGCCGCGCTGGGTGGCGCTGCGCGACGTCGATGCCGCGGTGCAGGAGAAGGCCGACTGGATCGTGCGCAAGCTGATCGAAACGCAGCAACGCCATGCCCAGGTCGAAGCCACGCGCATCGAGTGGCGCGACGGCGTGAGCTTCCCGTTTCTCGGCGAGCCGGTGGTCGTGCGGCTCGATCCGCGGCACGGCTTCGACGGCGTGGGTGCCGTGCTCGACGACGCGTCGCCAGTGGCGCCGGGCGAGGTGGCCTCGCCGCGGGTGTTGCGCATCGCGCTGGCCCAGAACGCCAGCGCCACGCAGATCCGCGATGCGGTGCAGGCGTGGCTGTCGCGTCAGGCGCGACGCATCTTCCAGGAGCGCCTGGACCATTTCGCGCCGCTTTTGGGCGTGCGCTGGAAGAAGCTGTCGCTGTCGAACGCAACCACGCGCTGGGGCAGCGCCAGCTCCGACGGTGCCATCCGCCTGCACTGGCGCCTGGTGCATTTCCGCCTGCAGGTCATCGACTATGTGGTCGCGCATGAACTGAGCCATCTGCGCGTGATGGACCACAGCCCGCGCTTCTGGGAAACGGTCGAGAGTGTGCTGCCCGACTACGGCACGCTGCGCCAGCAGCTCAAGGACGAGCCGATTCCGCGTTGGTGAGATTCGCCAGGGCGGGGGCAATCAAACGCAACTAGATTGCGCTTGATTCTATAATGCAATTCAGTTGCGATTTGCATCGACCTACCGTTCCTCCATGAAACGCCTTCCCGTCACCGTGCTCTCCGGCTTCCTGGGCGCCGGCAAGACCACCCTGCTCAACCACATCCTGAACAACCGCGACGGCCGGCGCGTGGCGGTCATCGTCAACGACATGAGCGAAGTCAACATCGACGCGGCGCTTGTGCGCGATGGCGGTGCCGCGCTGTCGCGCACCGAGGAAACACTGGTCGAGATGAGCAACGGCTGCATCTGCTGCACGCTGCGCGAAGACCTGCTGCTGGAGGTGGCGCGGCTCGCCAGGACGGGGCGCTTCGACCAGTTGCTGATCGAATCGACGGGCATCTCGGAGCCGTTGCCGGTGGCCGAGACCTTCACCTTCGCAGACGAGAGCGGGCGCAGCCTGGCCGACGTGGCGCGCCTGGACACGATGGTCACCGTGGTCGATGCCTTCAGCTTCTTGCACGACTACGCCAGCGCCGACAGCCTGGCCTTGCGCGGTGAGGCACTGGGCGACGCTGACATGCGCACGGTGGTCGATCTGCTGATCGAACAGGTCGAGTTCTGTGACGTGATCGTCATCAACAAGACCGACCGCGTGACCGCAGACGAACTGGCGCAGTTGCAGGCCATCCTGCGCGGGCTGAATCCGCGTGCGCGCATCGAGCTGGCGCACTTCGGTCGCGTGGCACCCGAGCGCCTGCTCGACACCGGCCTGTTCGACTTCGAGCGCGCAGCGGACGCGCCGGGCTGGCTGGCCACGTTGCGCGGTGAGTCTCTGCCTGAGAGCGAGACCTACGGCATCGGCAGCTTCGTCTTTAGGGCGCGCCGGCCCTTCCACCCAGGACGTTTCTGGGCGCTGGCTCAAAGGGAATGGCCGGGCGTGCTGCGCTCCAAGGGCTTCTTCTGGTTGGCCACGCGTGTGCGGCATGCCGGCCAGTGGTCGCAGGCCGGCGGCGCCTGCCACCACGGCCTGGCCGGCCTCTGGTGGGCCGCCGTGCCGCAGGAACAGTGGCCGCAGGATGCCGATTCGCAGGCGAACATCCGCAGGCATTGGGACGATGCGGTGGGCGACGCGCGGCAGGAACTGGTGATCATCGGCATCGACATGGACGAACCCGCGCTGCGCCTGCTGCTCGAGGCATGCCTGCTCGACGATGCAGAGATGCGCAGCGGCGTGAATGCGTGGCGGCGGCTGGACGATCCGTTTCCGCTTTGGAACGAGGCCGATCTGGCGGCTTGACACGTCAGTCAGGGCGCTGCCGGCATTCCGAGGCGTCTCAGCGCACATTGCACGCGCCGCAGATGCCGTGCAGCGTGACCGCCGTACAGTCGGGATCGATGCCCTTTGCGCGCAGGGCCTGGCCCAGCCGGCCGATCACCTTGGGCAATTCGGGATCGGCGGGCAGCGCGAGCTGCGTGTGGCAATGGTCACATTCGAACACGTGGCCCGAAGGTGCATCCACCACCTGCGAGAAGCGTGTGACCCGGTCATCCCCCACACGACGCTGGCACAGGCGGCTTTCCACCAGCCGGTCGAGCACGCGGTACAGCGTGACGCGGTCGACTGACTCGCCGGTTGCCGCTGCAAAGGCAGCGCCGATTTCCTCGTGCGTGAGGGGGTGCGTGGCCTGGCGCAGGAGGTTCATCACCGTCACGCTGGCACGCGTCACGCGCAGGCCCTTGGCGCGCAGCAGTGCCGGTGTTTCGGATGGGTCGGAGGCGAAGGGTTTTGCGCTGGCGGTCATGTTGCGGTACCGCCATTGTGTTGCATTCGGCGCACCTCGTGGTCAGAGGGGCCGTTCGGGGGTCAGCGGCCGCTGTGGATCACCCCGCCATCGACCACCAGCGTCGAGCCCATCACATAGTCGCCCGCGCGCGAGGCCAGGAAGATGGCGGCGCCGGCCATGTCTTCCGGCTCGCCGATGCGGCCGGCCGGAATGCGGCCCTTGACCTCGTCGCCGTGGTCGCGCGCCTCCTTGTTCATGTCGGAGGCGAACGCGCCGGGCGCGATGGCGGTCACGGCGATGCGGTCCTGCGCCAGGCGCAGCGCCATGCGGCGGGTCAGATGGATCAGGCCGGCCTTGCTGGCGGCGTACGAATAGGTTTCCAGCGGATTGACCGAAATGCCGTCGATCGAGGCGATGTTGATCACCTTGGCCAGGTGGTCGGTGGCCGCCTTCTTGAGCATGGGCGTGAGTGCCTGGGTCAGGAAGAAGGGCGCCTTCAGGTTCAGGTCGACCACCTTGTCCCAGCCGCTTTCCGGAAAGTCGTCGTAGGGCGCGCCCCAGGCGGCCCCGGCGTTGTTCACCAGGATGTCCAGGCGGTCTTCGTGCCTGGCATAGGCTTCGACCAGCGCGTGGGCGCCCTCGACGGTCGACACGTCCGCCGGCAGCGACACACACGTACCGAAGGCCGACAGTTCCTTGGCCGCCTGGTCGCAGGCGGCGGCCTTGCGCGCCGAGATGTAGACGCGCGCGCCTTGCGCCAGAAAGCCTTCGGCGATCATGCGGCCGATGCCGCGCGAGCCGCCGGTGATGAGCGCGCTGCGGCCCTGGAGCGAAAAGAGGCGGGAGGTGTCCATGGTTGTCTCCTGGATGGGTATGGTTGGGTGTGCGGCGGATGCCTGGCGCCGCAGCTTAGGGGCGCGGGCGCGGCGATGCCGTCGCCAAGGCGCCAGCCCCCGCAGATCGCTCAGGCGGCCTGCAGCAGTTGCGCATGAACCTGTGCCATCGACGGGCGTGCGGCCGGATCGTCGGCCAGGCAGTGCGCCTGCAGGCGGGTCATCGTCGACCTTGCGGCATCTGCGGCAGCATCGTTGCCTGCATCGCAGCGTTCGAGGAGTTCCTCGAGCAGGCAGCCGAAGGCGCGCACCTCGGTGCGCGTGGCATCGGCCGGTTGCCGCACGTCGAAGAAGGAGGCCGCGCCGAAGTCGCCGAGCAGTGCGTCGCCCGTGTCGTTCCAGAGGATGTTGTGCGCGTACAGGTCGCCGTGCAGGATGCCGCGCGCATGCAGGTGTGCCGCGGCCGCGGCAATGCCGGTGGCCAGGCGCAGCGCGACGCCAGGCGTGAAGCGGGTGGTGCCGGCGTAGACGTCGCGCGTGCACGAGGCGAACGACGGCGGGCCGGCCAGCACGCGGAAAGAGGGGTCGATCAACCGCATCACGAGGCCCTGCGTGCCTTCGGGATGCCCGGTGATGCGCCCGCGCACGCCGATGAGGTTGGGGTGCGTGCCCGCCGCGATGCAGGCGGCCATTTCGCTGTCAGGTCGGCCATCGCTGGTGATGGCGCCCTTGAACAATTTCACGGCCACCGTGGCGGGTGCCACGCCGGGGGCACTATGGTGCGCACGGTAGATCCGGCCGGAGGCCCCTTCGCCGAGCAGCGCATCGAGTTCGATCTGCGACCAGTCGACCGCGGGAATCGGATGCACGGCCAGTGCCTGCGCTTCGGCCGCTGCGTTGAACGGGTTGCCCGAGCACGCGAGCCAGGACAGCCGCGGCATCGCCGGCAACCAGGACGGCAGCACCTCGAAGCCATTGGCAGCGATGCGCAGCAGTTCGAGGCTGGTGCAGGCGGCCAGCGTGCCGGGCAGCGCGGTGAGCCGGTTGCCCGCCAGCATGAGCTTTTGCAGCCGCGGTCGGGCGCCGAGCGCGTCGGGCAACTCGGCAATGTCGTTGTCGGTGAGGATCAGCCAGCGCAGTGCGGGAGGCAGCGCCTGCGCGGCCACATGGCGGATGCGGTTGGCCTTGAAACCGATCATCTCCAACCGCTCGCAGGCGCCCAGCGCGACCGGCAGTTCGGTGAACGGGTTGTCGGAGCAGAAGATCACGCGCAGGCGATGCAGCCGGTGCAGGTCGTCGGGCAGGCTGCGCAGGGCGTTGCCCGAGAGGTTCAGGATCTCAAGCGAATCGGCCAGCGAGAAGATTTCCGGCGGGAACTCGGTGAGTCCGCAGGACAGGTCGAGCCGCCGGGTGCCGGCGAGCGCACCCGAACGCAATTGGCTGAGTGGGCTGGCGGGGCTGGAAGAGGAAGGAGTGTGCATGCGCCCGCGAGCATCGCACACCGCGCGGTCACTGCGCTGACTGGCCTTCGGTGGTGCTGAAGCGGTAGACGCCGTCGGCGCCGTGCGCACGGCGCAGCTGGCCTTCGAACCACAGCAGGTGCAGGTGGGCCAGTGTTTCGCCCATGGCGAAGGTCATCTGGTGCAGGTCGAGTTCGCGCTTGAACATCAATGGCAACGCTTCGGCCGCGCTCAGCGGTCGCTCGGCGCAGCCCGCCAGCATTTCGGCCAGGCGGTCGCGGTGGTGCGCCTGCAATTGCGCGACGCGCCGGTGCACCCCCTTGAACGGCTTGCCGTGCGAGGGCAGCGCGAGCACGTCGGCCGGCAGCGCCGTGTATTTCACGATGCTGTCGAGGAACAGCCGCAGCGAATTGGCCTCGGGCTCGTCGGCATGCACGCTCACGTTGGTGGAAATGCGCGGCAGCATCATGTCGCCGCCGATCAGCACATTGGTTTCCTCGCAGTACAGCGCCATGTGTTCCGGCGCGTGGCCATAGCCGTCGATGCAGCGCCAGGCCCGCCCGCCGACCTGCACGGTGGCGCCGTCGAGCAGGCGCACGAACGTGCCCGGCAGCGCGGGCACCATGCTGCGGTAGTAGTGCGTGCGCGCGCGGATCTTGTCGAGCGAGTCCGGGTCGGTCAGGCCGTGCGCGGCGAAAAAATCGGCCGCAACCACCCCACCCGCGCCGTTGTCGGCGGCGCCGGGTTGCGTGAGGTGGCGCGCGACGTAGTAGTCGGTGGAGCTGATCCACATCGGCGCGTTCCACCGGGCGCACAGCCAGTGGGCCAGGCCGATATGGTCGGGGTGCATGTGGGTGACGATGACGCGAAGGATCGGCAGGCCCTGCAGCTCGTTCTCGAAGATCTGCTCCCACTGGGCGCGCGACGCTTCGTGATCGATGCAGCAGTCGACCACCGTCCAGCCCTCGACACCGCGCACGGTGTCGCGCAGCAGCCAGAGGTTGATGTGGTTGAGTGCAAAGGGCAGCCCCATGCGGATCCAGCGCACCCCGGGGGCGACCTCGATCGTGCGGCCGGTGTCGGGCAGCGTGTCGCCCAGCGGGTAGTGGAGTTCGCGTTCGAGATCGTTCATGTAAGATTGACGTTGACGTAAACGTCATGGTGGAAGCGTTCATTGTAGGCACGACGCAGTCAGGCTGCTGTCGCGCCGGCTACGCACCTTTCTCCCGTGGCGCTTTCTGGTCTTCCCCTTCTTCGTTTTCTCTCCTTCGCGTTCCTGTCCTGGACCTCCCAGACGCCATGCCGACCCAGACCTTCACGATCCGCGAGCTGGCCCGCGAGTTCGATCTCACCACGCGTGCGATCCGCTTCTACGAGGACAAGGGCCTGCTGGCACCGGCGCGCACGGGCACGAGCGGGCTGCAGCGTGTCTACACAGCGCGCGACCGGGCGCGCCTGACGCTCACGTTGCGTGCCAAGCGGCTCGGGCTGAGCCTGAGCGAGGCCAAGGACATCCTGGACCTGTACGACAGCCCGCGCGACACAGCCGCGCAGCTCGAGAAGTTTCTGGGCGTGCTGGGCGCGCACCGGGCGCAGCTGGAGGCGCAACTGGCCGAACTCGAAGCCAACCTGGCCGAAGTACGCGCGCAGGAGAAGCAGGCGCGCGCCATGCTCGCCCGCACCCCGTCCCAGGCCGCACTGGCCGTAACGGCCTCCCCCGTGCGCAAACGCAGGCCCGCCTGACAAGCACTGCCCCCTCGCTGACAATACCGCCATGCCACATTCACTCGACGATCTCTTCGCCCACAACCGTGCCTGGTCTTCCCAGATGGAACGCGAGCGCCCCGGCTTCTTCACCAACCTGGTCAAGCAGCAGACGCCCAAGTACATGTGGATCGGTTGTTCCGACAGCCGCGTGCCGGCCAACCAGATCACGGGCCTGGAGCCGGGTGAAGTGTTCGTGCACCGCAACGTGGCGAACATCGTGGTGCATTCCGACCTCAACGCGCTGTCGGCCATCCAGTTCGCGGTCGAACGCCTGAAGGTCGAGCACATCATGGTGGTCGGCCACTACGGCTGCTCGGGCGTGCAGGCCGCGCTCGAAGGTGCACGCATCGGCCTGGCCGACAACTGGCTGCGCCACATCCAGGATGTGCGCGACCGGCATCGCGTGATGCTCGACACGCTGCCGCCCGAGGCGCGTGCCAACGCGCTGTGCGAGCTCAACGTGGCCGAGCAGGTGATCAACGTGGCGGTCAGCACCGTGATGGTCGATGCCTGGAGCCGCGACCAGAAGGTCACGATCCACGGCTGGGCCTTCGGCGTGCACGACGGCCTGATCCAGGACCTCGCGCTGACCGTCGACGGCACCAAGCCATTGGAGAACCTGTATCGCGCGGCTGTTCAGCGCATCCGCTACAAGTGGGGCAAGCCGCCGGAGCCAGCGGCCGCGGCGGCCATCGAGGCGGTCAAGGAAGCCAGGGACGCCAAGGAAGCCGGGGAAGCCGCCAACGGCTCGTAGGCGCCATGTTTCCGCAACGCCTGGACTCCCCGCTGGCCTACGACATCGCGAAGGCGCTGATCGACGGCTTCAACCGGCACTACCGGTTGTTTCGTGCGGAGTCTGCGCGTGCCAAGCACCGCTTCGAGACCGCCGACTGGCACGGACAGCAGCGCGGACAGCGCGAGCGCATCGAGTTCTACGACCTGCGGGTGGGCGAGGCCGTGGCGCGCCTGGAAAAGGAGTTCAAGGCGGGTGAACAGCCCATGGACGTCTGGCACCAGGTCAAGCTGCATTTCATCGGGCTCATGGTCAATCACCACCAGCCCGAACTCGGCGAGAGTTTCTTCAACTCCGTGACGACCAAGATCCTGCACCGCGCGTACTTCCAGAACGACTTCATCTTCGTGCGGCCCGCCATCAGCACGGAATACATCGAGTCGCGCGATGCACCTACCTACCGCGCCTATTACCCGCAGCCCGAGACGCTGCCCGCGACCATCGAGCGGCTGCTCGCGGACTACGCGCTGCAGGGCCGCTTCGCCGATGCCCCGCGTGACGCCACGCGCATCGCGCAGGCGGTGATGGCGCGCCTGCAGCACGTCAAGCTGCGCGCCAATTTCCAGCTGCAGGTGCTCGCCAGCCTGTTCTTTCGCAACAAGGGCGCGTACGTGGTGGGCAAGGTCATCAACGGCTACACCGAACTGCCCTTTGCGCTGCCGATCCTGCACGATGCGCAGCGGCGCTTCCATGTCGACGCCATGCTGTTCGGCGAAGACGACCTGCAGATCCTCTTCAGCTTTGCGCGCGCCTATTTCATGGTCGACATGGAGGTGCCGTCGGCCTACGTGCAGTTCCTGCGTTCGCTCATGCCGCGCAAGCCGCGCGCCGAGATCTACAACGCGCTGGGGCTGGCCAAGCAGGGCAAGACGCTGTTCTACCGCGACTTCCTCTCGCACCTGAACTACAGCAGCGACCGCTTTCGCATCGCGCCCGGCATCAAGGGCATGGTCATGCTGGTGTTCGACCTGCCATCGTTTCCGTACGTGTTCAAGGTCATCAAGGACTTCTATCCGCCGCAGAAGGAGACGACGCGCGAGCAGATCAAGGGCAAGTACCTGCTGGTCAAGCAGCATGACCGCGTAGGCCGCATGGCCGATACGCTGGAGTACAGCGACGTGGGCTTTCCGCTGGACCGTTTCGACCCCGCACTGGTCGAGGAAATCCGCACCTTCGCGCCCAGCCAGATGGAGATCGGCGACCGCGACGGCAACGGGGAGATGGAGCTGGTGCTCAGGCACGTGTACATCGAGCGCCGCATGATCCCGCTGAACATCTACCTGAAGGAAGCCTTCGACATCCTGGCCGAGCCCGAGAGTCCGGCGCAGGCCGAGCGCGCGCAGGCGCAACTGGCACAGGCGGTCATCGAGTACGGCAACGCGATCAAGGACATGGTGGCGGCGAACATCTTTCCGGGCGACATGCTCTGGAAGAACTTCGGTGTCACGCGCAATGGCAAGGTCGTTTTCTACGACTACGACGAGATCGAGTATCTGACCGACTGCAACTTCCGCAAGGTGCCTGAACCACGCAACGAAGAGGAAGAGATGAGCGGCGAGGTCTGGTACGCGGTCGGACCGAAGGACGTGTTCCCCGAAACCTTCGCGCCGTTCCTGCTGGGCAACGAACGGGTGCGCGAAGCCTTCATGGCCCACCACGCCGATCTGCTCGACCCCGCCTTCTGGCAGCGCCACAAGCAGCGCATCCAGGCCGGACAGATGCTCGATGTGTTCCCCTACGACGACGCGCAGCGCTTCGCGCATGAAGACCGAGACTGCACGACGTCGCCCTGACACCATTTCAGTTTGCTTTCAAATTCAAAAGGAGACCTCACCATGTCCGAATCCATCGTCATCATCGGCGCCGCGCGCACCCCCATGGGCGGCTTTCAGGGCGACTTCAGCGCGCTCGCGGCCCACGATCTGGGCGGCGTCGCCATCCAGGCCGCCATCGCGCGTGCGGGCATCCGGCCTGACACCGTGGGCGAAGTGCTTTTCGGCAACTGCCTGATGGCCGGCCAGGGCCAGGCGCCCGCGCGCCAGGCGGCCTACAAGGGCGGGCTGCCCGACAGCGCCGGCGCCGTCACGCTCAGCAAGATGTGCGGCTCGGCCATGAAGGCCGCAATGCTCGCGCACGACATGCTGCTGGCCGGCACGCACGACGTGATGGTGGCCGGCGGCATGGAGAGCATGACCAACGCGCCCTACCTGATGCTCAAGGGCCGCGGCGGTTACCGCATGGGCCACGACCGGCTGTTCGACCACATGATGCTCGACGGCCTGGAAGACGCCTACCAGCCGGGCCGCTCGATGGGCACCTTCGGCGAGGACTGCGCGGCCAAGTACCAGTTCACGCGCGAGCAGCAGGACGCCTTCGCCATTGCCAGCGTCGAACGTGCGCGTGCCGCCACCGAGTCGGGCGCGTTCAAGGAAGAGATTGCGCCGGTCACCGTCAAGGGCCGCGCGGGCGACACCGTGATCTCGGTGGACGAAGGTCCGGGCAAGGTCAAGCTCGACAAGATCCGCACGCTCAAGACCGCCTTCAAGAAAGAGGGCGGTACCATCACGGCGGCGTCGAGTTCGTCGATCAACGACGGCGCAGCTGCGCTGGTGATGACCACCGCGCGGCATGCGCAGAAGGTCGGCGCCACGCCCATCGCACGCATCGTCGGCCATGCCACGCACGCGCAACAGCCCGAATGGTTCTCGACCGCGCCGGTCGGTGCCGTGCACAAGCTGTTCGAGAAGACCGGCTGGAGCGTCAAGGACGTCGATCTGTGGGAAGTCAACGAAGCCTTTGCCGTGGTGCCGATGGCGCTCATGCACGAGCTGGGCGTCTCGCATGACATCGTGAACGTGAATGGCGGTGCGTGCGCGCTGGGCCATCCGATCGGTGCCAGCGGTGCGCGCATCATCGTGACTCTCATCCATGCGCTCAAGGCGCGTGGCAAGCGGCGTGGCGTGGCCACGCTGTGCATCGGCGGCGGTGAAGGCACTGCCGTCGCCATCGAATTGATCTGAAATGAATCGTCGAACCGGAGTCTTCATGCCCTTGTCTTTTCACCGTTCCCTGATCGCGACCCTGATGGGTGCGGCGCTGCTCGCCCCTGCGGCCTGGGCGCAGAAGCGCGACAACGTGCTCTTCGAGGCGGCCACCAACGAACAGCCCGCCGTGCTCAAGACGCTGGAGCAACTGGTCAACATCGAAACCGGCACCGGCAATGCCGAGGGCATGGAAAGCGCCGGCAAGTACTTCGAGGCCGAACTCAAGTCGCTCGGCTTCACGGTCACACGCCACAAGGCCGCGGGCCTGGCCGTCGGCGACAACATCGTGGGCAAGCTCAAGGGGCGCGGCGGCAAGAACCTGCTGCTGATGTCGCACATGGACACCGTCTACCTGAAGGGCACGCTCGCCAAGGCGCCGTTTCGCGTGGAAGGCAACAAGGCGTATGGCCCCGGCATCGCCGACGACAAGGGTGGCAACGCGGTCATCCTGCACACGCTCAGGCTGCTCAAGACCTATGGCTTTCGAGAATTCGGCTCCATCACCGTGCTCTTCAACACCGATGAGGAAAAGGGTTCTTTCGGTTCGCGCGACCTGATCCAGGAGGAGGCGAAGCTGGCGGACTACGTGCTGTCCTTCGAGCCGACCGCGGCCGAACGCGAGAGCCTGTCGATGGGCACCTCGGGCATTGCCTACGTGCAGGCCAACATCAAGGGCAAGGCGTCCCATGCCGGCGCGGCGCCCGAGCTCGGCGTCAATGCCGTGGTGGAAGCCTCCGACCTGGTGCTGCGCACGATGGACCTCGACGACAAGGCCAAGGGGCTGCGCTTCAACTGGACCATCATCAAGGGCGGTGCGGTCAACAACATCATTCCCGACAGCGCCACCGTGAACGCCGACGTGCGCTACGCACGCAACGAGGATTTCGAGGTCGCCATGAAGACGCTGGAGGAGCGCGCGCAGGCCAAGAAGGTGCCGGGTGCCGAAGTCGCCATCGTCGTCACCCGTGGGCGTCCGGCCTTCAACGCGGGCGAGGGCGGCCGCGCGCTCATCGACAAGGCGGTTGGCTTCTACAAGGAAGCCGGCGGCACGCTTGCCATCGACGAGCGCACGGGCGGTGGCACCGACGCGGCCTATGCGGCGCTGGCCGGCAAGCCGGTGATCGAGAGCCTGGGCCTGCCGGGCTTCGGCTACCACAGCGACAAGGCCGAGTACGTGATGATCGATGCGATTCCCCGTCGCCTGTACCTGGCCACGCGCATGATCATGGACCTCGGCGCCGGCAAGTAAGCTGGTACCGGCCCGGCGGATTGCGACCCACAAGAACGATGAACGAGACAAAGGACGCCTCATGCTGCTGACACCCGACCAGGAAGCCATTCGCGATGCGGTGCGTGACTTCGCCCAGGCGGAGCTCTGGCCGCACGCGCCGGCCTGGGACCGCGAGCACGCGTTCCCGAAGGCCGCACACCAGGGCTTGGCCGCGCTGGGTGCCTACGGCATCTGCGTGCCCGAGGAGGACGGAGGCGCTGGCCTTGACTACCTCACGCTCGCGCTGGTGCTCGAGGAGATCGCGGCCGGTGACGGCGGCACCAGCACGGCCATCAGCGTGACCAACTGCCCGGTCAACGCCATCCTCATGCGCTACGGCAGCGCGCAGCAGAAAAAGCAGTGGCTGCAGCCGCTTGCGCAGGGAAAGATGCTGGGCGCCTTCTGCCTGACCGAGCCGCAGGCCGGCAGCGACGCGTCGAGCCTGCGCACGACGGCCAGGAAGACGGCTGACGGCTACGTGATCGACGGCGTCAAGCAGTTCATCACCAGCGGCAAGAATGGGCAGGTGGCCATCGTCATCGCCATGACCGACAAGGCAGCCGGCAAGAAGGGCATGAGCGCGTTCCTGGTGCCGACCGACGCACCGGGCTACACGGTCGCGCGGCTGGAGGACAAACTGGGCCAGCACAGCAGCGACACCGCGCAGATCAACTTCGACGCCTGCCGCATTCCTGCCGAAAACCTGATCGGTCAGGAGGGCGAGGGCTACAAGATCGCGCTGGGCGCGCTGGAAGGAGGCCGCATCGGCATCGCCGCGCAGAGCGTAGGCATGGCGCGCAGCGCGTTCGACGTGGCGCTGGCCTATGCCAAGGAACGCCAGGCCTTCGGTGGCGCCATCTTCGACCAGCAGGCCGTCGGCTTCCGGCTGGCCGATTGCGCCACGCAGCTGGAGGCCGCACGCCAGCTCATCTGGCATGCCGCGAGCCTGCGCGACGCCGGCCGGCCGTGCCTCAAGGAAGCGGCCATGGCCAAGCTGTTCGCCAGCGAAATGGCCGAGCGCGTGTGCAGCGCCGCCATCCAGACGCTGGGCGGTTACGGCTATGTCAACGACTTTCCGCTGGAACGCATCTACCGGGACGTGCGGGTCTGCCAGATCTATGAAGGCACCTCGGACATCCAGAAGCTGCTGATCCAGCGTGCGCTGGCCTGAGCCCTGCGTGGTGCCTTTGGTGTTCCAATGGAGCCCGTCATGAGCAGCAGCCCCATCCCCTCCTCCGCCGGTCCTTGTCCTTGTGGTCGCACCGACCGGCGCGACAAGCCGATTGCCTATGCGCTGTGCTGCGGCCGCTACCTCGACGATTTCGATGCCGTGCCAGCGCCCGATGCGGAATCGCTGATGCGCTCGCGCTACACCGCGTTCGTGCGCGAGCGCGCCGATTACCTGCTCGCCACCTGGGAAGCGGAGCATCGTCCGGCGGTCGTCGAGTTCGAGCCCGGCGTGAAGTGGCTCGGGCTGGACGTGCGCTCACGCTCGGTGCTCGACGCCGACCATGCCGAAGTCGAATTCGTCGCGCGCCAGCGCAGCCTGGCCGGCGTGGCGACACGCCTGCACGAACGCAGCCGTTTCGTGCGAGCAGGAGAGCGTTGGTACTACATCGACGGCGATCGGCGTTGATCGCGGCGCGATTGTGTCTGCCCTAACAACGCTGTAGTTACTTTCGGCGTATTCCTCCACGTGTCCTGAGCCCTCACACTCGCGCCATGACCGTTCGCATTCGCTTTCATCCGCCGCATCTCTGGCCGCTTGCTGCTGCAAGGGCGTGGTTGCTGGCGGGCGCCGCGCTGTGGGGGGCCTTCGCAGCGCCAGCCGCCTTGGCGCAGGACGCCAACCGGCTCGTACCGTTCTCGAACGCGCAGGGCGCTCAGCCGCCGGCACCCTGGCGCTTCACCACCTTGCCGCACAAGGCACCGACCCGTTTCGACGTGACGACGCAGCCGGACGGCCAGCATGTGTTGAGGGTGGAGGCCGATCAGTCCTACGGCAACCTGGTGCATCCCACACAGGTGGTGCTCGGCCCTGGCACGTCGCTGGCCTGGCGCTGGCGCGTCGACGAGTTCGTACAGGGCGCCGACCTGCGCACCCGCGCGGGCGACGATGGTGCCGCCAAGCTCTGCGTGTTCTTCGACCTGGCGGTCGAGCGCCTGTCGTTCGGTGAGCGCGCCCGGCTGGCACTGGCCCGCAGCAGCACCGGTGAAGACATTCCCAGCGAGGTCCTGTGCTATGTCTGGGACAACCGGGAGGCCAAGGACACCCTGCTGGTCAACGCCTTCACCCAGCGCATGCGCATGCTGGTCCTTGAATCGGGCGCGACGCCCGGCGGCTGGTTGTCCGAGCGCCGCAGCGTGCTGGCGGACTACCGCAGGGCCTTCGGGACCGAGGCGGGTGACACGCTGCCCGACGTAGTGGCCGTCGCCGTCTCGGCCGACGCCGACAACACGCATGGCCACGGCCTGGCCTATTTCTCGGACATCGACCTGCGGGGTCCATGGGCCGTTCATCCCCCGGTGGTCGGGCCTGCAGGCGCCGCCCCGGGCACTGCGCCGTGAACGATCTGCTCGCACTGCTTGCCGGGCACGGCATTGCCGTGGTGTTTCTCGTGACGCTGGCCGCGCGGATCGGTGCGCCCGTGCCGGCCGTTCCGTTCCTGATCGTGGCTGGCGGACTGTCCTTCGGCGGGCAGGTGTCTTGGGTCGCCGTGGCACTGGCTGCCGTGTTCGCCAACATCCTTGGCGATGGGGTGTGGTTCCTGGCCGGGCGGCGTTGGGGTTACCGCGTCATGCGCCTGCTGTGCCGCATTTCGCTGTCGGCCGACTCCTGCGTCAAGCGCAGCGAATCCATTCTCGGGCGCTGGGGCGGCCTGTCGCTGATTGCGGCCAAGTTCGTGCCAGGCGTCTCGGTCGTCGCCCCGCCAATGGCCGGTGCGCTGGGCATGTCGATGCGGCGCTTCCTGGTCTACGAAACAGTGGGCGCGCTGATCTGGACGCTGGGCTTGCTGCTGGTCGGACGGTTGTTCCACTCGACGATCAACGATGTGCTGGCGGTGCTGTCGAATATCGGATTGGGTGCGCTCGTGGTACTGGCTGTGGCGCTGGCGGCCTTCCTGGCCTGGCGCTATCACCAGCGCCGCCTCGCACGGCGCGTCGACGACATCGACCTCATCGCTGTCGACGAACTGCGCCTTGCACTGGCCGGCGCAGGGGCGCCGGTGGTGGTGGACGTGCGCACGACGCAGTCCCGCGCGATCGATCCGCGTGCCATTCCCGGCGCGCTGCACATCGACTTCGGGCATCTGCCTGACCAGGTCGGGCAGCTTTCGAACGGACGTGCTGTGGTGGTGTTCTGTGACTGCCCCGCCGATGCGTCGGCGATCGCCGCTGCACGTGTGCTGATGGCCGGTGGCCTGCCGCGCGTCCGCGTGCTTGCCGGCGGACTCGACGCCTGGGTCGCGAGCGACGAACCACCGCACACCGAGACCGATCCGCGTCCGGCTGCAGCCGCGTGGATGACCTGAAGCTGGGTATGTGGAAGGAGCGGCGCCTTGGTTGACCTGCCATTCAACGAGTTCAACGACCCGGTCTGGGCGATCCTCGACGTGCTTCCCACGATGCTGTCTTACTGGGACAGCGAGTTGCAGTGCCGCTTTGCCAACCGCGCCTACGAGCAGTGGTTCGGCGTGAAGGCCTCGCATCTGTTCGGCAGTTCGCTGCGCGACCTGTTGGGCCCCGAGAACTTCGCACGGACCGAGCCGTACATCCGTGGTGTGCTGAGCGGCGTGCCGCAGGAGTTCGACCGGATGATGTCGGACCCCCAGCACCCTGGCCGCGCCGGGCTGGTGAACTACCTGCCGCACATCGTCAACGGCAAGGTGCTGGGTTTCGTCGTACAGGTCACCGACGTGAGCAGGCTCCACGACATTCAGGCGCAGTTGCGCGTGCAGGTCGAGGAAACCGAGCAGGCGCGACAGCTGTTGCAGAAGAGTGAGGCGAACCTGCGGCAGGCGCAGGGTGTCGGGCGTATCGGCAGCTGGGAATACGACGTGGAGAACGACGTCACCACCTGGTCGCACCAGCTCTACGCGATCTACGGCCTTCCGCCCGACCAGCCGCCACCCGGGTTCCCTGCACATGCGAGCCTGTACACGCCCGAGAGCTGGCTGCGGCTGGTCGTGGTGGTAGACCGCGCCATCCGGTTGGGTGAGCCGTACGCGCTCGAGCTCGAGTTCATCGATTCACGTGGTCGCCGTGGCTGGCTCGACGCGCGCGGCCGGGCGGACAGGGACAGGAGTGGGCGCATCGTCTCCCTGCACGGCACGGCGCAGGAGATCAGCGTGAACCGCCATCTGGCCGGGGCCGAGAGGGCGGTCATGGCGGCGGACCCCGCGCACGACCGGGTGGCCGCGCTGGCGCAGGCGCTGGATCAGGCGCGGGCGCGCATTGCCGAACTGGAGGCGCAATTGGCAGCGCGCTCGCCGCCGCACTGGACGCCCGAGCCCCCGGCGGCCTAGAATTGGCCCGCTCCGGGGCGCACGTACAGTCGTGCTGAGATGGCGAAATCGATCGCCGAACCCGCGAACTTGAACCGGTTAATACCGGCGGAAGAAGAGCTGCAACTGTTGCGTGCCCCAGGCCAATCCACGGCCTCGCGGCGCGTGACGGGCGAATGCGGAGCACCCTTTTCAAACCGAAGGAGTGCCCACATGAATGCCCCGGACAAGTTCGTTTCCCTTCTCACGCTGACGCGCGAGCCTTTTCCCGCCTCCTGCAAGGGTGCCATCGTCGGCAGCCGGCCCGACCTGCGCGTTCCGGTGCGCGACGTGTCGCTGACCAACGGCGAGGTCATCTCGCTCTACGACACCTCCGGCCCCTACACCGACCCGATGGCCGAGATCGACGTGCGCCGCGGCCTGCCCGATGTGCGTAGCGCCTGGATCGCCGAGCGCAGCGACACCGAAAGCTACGAAGGCCGTCTGCGCGCCGTGCTCGACGATGGCGTGAAGAACGGCGAACGCATGTCCAGCGCCGAGGACGCGCGCATTGCCAGCCTGCGCGCGCAAGCCGCTGCGCTGCAGCGCACCCCGCGCCGCGCGAAGTCGGGCGCCAACGTGACGCAGATGCACTACGCGCGCCGCGGCATCGTCACGCCCGAGATGGAATATGTGGCGTTGCGTGAAAACGGCCGGCGCGAGTGGATGGCCGAGTACCAGGCCGATGCCACCCGCGAAGCCCGGCTGCGCGGCAATCCGATGGGTGCTTCGATCCCGAAGATCATCACGCCCGAGTTCGTTCGCGACGAGGTGGCGCGCGGCCGCGCGATCATCCCGGCCAACATCAACCACCCCGAGGTGGAGCCGATGGCCATCGGCCGCAACTTCAAGGTCAAGATCAACGCCAACATCGGCAATTCGGCCGTGACTTCCAGCATCGAGGAAGAGGTCGACAAGCTGGTCTGGGCGATCCGCTGGGGCGCCGACAACGTGATGGACCTGAGCACCGGCAAGAACATCCACACCACGCGCGACTGGATCGTGCGCAACTCGCCGGTACCCATCGGCACGGTGCCGATCTACCAGGCGCTCGAGAAGGTCGGCGGCGTGGCCGAAGACCTCACGTGGGCGCTCTACCGCGACACGCTGATCGAGCAGGCGGAGCAGGGCGTCGACTATTTCACCATCCACGCGGGGCTGCGGCTGCCCTTCATCCACCTCACGGCCAACCGCATGACGGGCATCGTCTCGCGCGGCGGCTCGATCATGGCCAAGTGGTGCATCGCACACCACCAGGAGAGCTTCCTCTACACGCACTTCGAGGAGATCTGCGAGATCATGAAGGCCTATGACGTGAGCTTCTCGCTCGGCGACGGTCTGCGCCCGGGCTGCGCGTCCGATGCCAACGACGAAGCCCAGTTCGCGGAGCTGCGCACGCTGGGCGAGCTCACGCAGATCGCCTGGAAGCACGATGTGCAGACCATGATCGAGGGCCCCGGCCATGTGCCAATGCACCTGATCCAGGCCAACATGGACGAGCAGCTCAAGCATTGCCACGAGGCGCCGTTCTACACGCTCGGCCCGCTGACCATCGACATCGCCCCGGGCTACGATCACATCGCCAGCGCCATCGGCGCGGCCATGATCGGCTGGGCCGGCACCGCGATGCTCTGCTACGTCACGCCCAAGGAGCACCTGGGCCTGCCCGACCGTGACGACGTCAAGCAGGGGATCATCGCGTACAAGATCGCTGCGCATGCGGCCGACATCGCCAAGGGGCATCCGGGCGCGCGTTCGCGTGACGACGCGCTGAGCAAGGCGCGCTTCGAGTTCCGCTGGCAGGACCAGTTCAACCTGGGCCTCGACCCGGACACCGCACGTGCGTTCCATGACGAGACGCTGCCCAAGGACGCGAGCAAGGTCGCGCACTTCTGTTCGATGTGCGGGCCGAAGTTCTGCTCCATGAAGATCACGCAGGAGGTGCGCGAGTACGCAGCGGCCGGCATGAGCGCGAAGTCCGACGAATTCAAGGCGGGTGGCGGCGAGATGTACATCCCGATCCAGCCGGCGGCACCGCAATCGCCGTGACGCGCTGAAAGCGTCTCAGGCTTTCAGCGCCTCGAGCACGGCGTCCAGCATCGCCTTGGCATCTCCGAACAGCATGCGGTTGTTCGCCTTGTAGAAAAGCGGGTTGTCGACGCCGGCGTAGCCAGAGGCCATGCTGCGCTTCATGACGATGCTGACCCTGGCTTTCCAGACTTCGAGGACGGGCATGCCGGCAATGGGGCTGCCGGGGTCGTCCTGGGCGGCGGGGTTGACGATGTCGTTGGCGCCGATGACCAGGGCCACATCGGTGTTCGGGAAGTCCTGGTTGAGTTCGTCCATCTCGAACACGATGTCATACGGAACCTTGGCTTCCGCGAGCAGCACATTCATGTGCCCCGGCATGCGCCCGGCCACCGGATGAATGCCAAAGCGCACGTTCACGCCCTTCTGGCGCAGGAGTTTGCTGATCTCGGACACCGTGTGCTGCGATTGTGCGGCGGCCATGCCGTAGCCCGGAACGATGATCACCGACTTGGCCGCACGCAGGAGTTCGGCGGTTTGCTGCGCAGTCACGGGCGTGATCTCGCCCTGAGGCTGTGCCGTGCCGGCGGCACCCGACGCGGGCTTGGGCGTGCTGCTGGTGCCGAAGCCTCCGGCAATGACACTGATGAAACTGCGGTTCATCGCCTTGCACATGATGGACGACAGGATGGCGCCGCTGGAGCCCACCAGCGCACCGACCACGATGAGCAGATCGTTGGACAGCATGAAGCCCGTCGCCGCTGCAGCCCAGCCGGAATAGCTGTTGAGCATCGACACCACCACCGGCATGTCCGCCCCGCCGATGGCCATGACCATGTGCACGCCGAACAACAGGGCCAGGAGCGTCATGCCAGCCAGCGGCCACAGGCCGGACCGGGTGTCGGGCGATTGCAGAAAGACGTACCCCAGGCAGATGACCAGCAACAGCGCGATCAGGTTGAGCGCATTGCGCCCCGGCAGCAGCACCGGACTGCCGCCGATGCGGCCGGACAACTTGCCAAACGCAATCACCGAGCCCGACAGGGTGACCGCGCCGATGAAGATGCCGATGTAGATCTCCAGCGCGTGGATGGTGTGGGCCGTGCTCGGTGCGACATCGCCGGCTGCCGGGTCCATGAAAGTGGCGAAGCCGACAAGCATGGCCGCCAGCCCCACCAAGCTGTGCATCAAGGCCACCAGTTCGGGCATTTGCGTCATCTTCACCGTGCGCGCGGCATACAGGCCGATGGTGCCGCCGATGAGCATCGCACCGGCAATCCAGGGCAGGCCCGCTGCCGTGACCTGCGGACCCAGCACGGTGGCCAGCACGGCGATCGTCATGCCGACCATGCCGTACAGGTTGCCGCGCAGCGCGGTCGCCTGGTTGGACAGACCGCTCAGGCTCAGGATGAAAAGAATGGTCGCGCCGATGTAGGCGACCGTGGCAAGGCTTGAAGACATGCAGCGCCTTTTGCTTATTTGCGGAACATGGCCAGCATGCGTCGCGTCACGGCGAAGCCGCCAAACATGTTGATGGCGGTCAGCACCACGGCCGCTGCGGCCACCCAGGTGATCAGGCCGCGAGATCCGCCCGCCGGGCTGTTGCCGGGCGATATCTGCACCAGCGCGCCGATGACGATGATGCTGCTGATGGCGTTGGTGACGCTCATCAAGGGCGTGTGCAATGCGGGCTTGACGTTCCAGACCACCATGTAGCCCACGAAGCAGGCCAGCACGAACACGGTGAAGTGCGACAGGAATTCCTCTGGCGCATGGGCCCCCACGAACCAGAACGCGACGGCTGCCAGAGCGAACACGAGGGCCAGCTTGCGGCCTGCCATGGACTCGCTCTGTGCGTCGTGCGTCGGCTGGGGTGGGGTCACGGCGGCCACGGGCCGGGCCGTGACAGCAGGTGCTGCGGACAGTTGGGGCGCGGGAGGCGGCCAGGTGATGTGGCCCTGGTGGATGACCGTCGCGCCCCGGATGACTTCGTCATCCATGTCAACGACGTAATGCCCGTTCCTGGCTTTGCACAGGTCTTCCGAGAAACGCCACAGGTTGGTGGCATACAGCGTGCTGGCCTGCTTGGGCAGACGACCCGGCAGATCGGTGTAGCCAATGAGGGTCACCCCGTGCCGCACCACCACCCGGCCTGGCTCGGTGAGTTCGCAGTTGCCGCCTTGCTCGGCCGCCATGTCCACGATCACGCTGCCGGGCTTCATCGACTGCACCATCTCGGCCGTGATGAGCTGGGGCGCAGGCTTGCCGGGGATGAGGGCGGTCGTGATGATGATGTCCACCTCGCGCGCCTGCTGGGCGAAAGCCGCTTTCTGCGCCTTCTGGAAGCCTTCACTCATGACCTTGGCGTAGCCGCCCACGCCTGAGCCTTCCTCGACATAGTCCACGGGCACGTACTCGCCGCCCAGCGAGGCAATCTGGTCGGCCACCTCGGGGCGGGTGTCGTTGGCCCGCACGATGGCGCCCAGGCCCGCGGCTGCACCGATGGCCGCCAGGCCCGCCACACCCGCGCCAATGACGAACACCTTGGCAGGCGGCACCTTTCCCGCAGCCGTGATCTGGCCAGTGAAGAAGCGGCCGAAATGATAGGCGGCCTCGATGACCGCCCGGTAGCCCGCCACGTTGGACATGGACGACAGGCCGTCGTTCTTCTGCGCGCGCGAGATGCGCGGCATGCTGTCGATCGCCAGCACCGTGGCTTGGCGGGCGGCCAGCAATTGCATCAGGTCCGGGTTCTGCGCTGGCCAGATGAAACTGACCAATGTCCCGCCTTGGCGCAGGAGGGCGACTTCATCGGGCGCCGGCGCGCGCACCTTGAACACGATGTCCGACATGGACCACAGCGCAGCGGCGCCCTGCACGATCTGCGCCCCTGCAGCGCGATAGGCCTCGTCGTCGAAATCGGCCTGTTCACCGGCGCCGGATTCCACCGCCACCTTGAAACCGAGCTTGATGAGCTTCTCCACGACCTCGGGCACGGTGGCCACGCGCTTCTCGCCGGGGAAGATTTCACGCGGAACACCGATGCGCTGGACATCCGCCTGCGGCAATTCGCCGGCAGGCACGAGCACTTCTTGCATGGGGGAAAACTCCTCGACCCGTCCAGCGGGAAGATCCGTCAGGATGGACGGCGCCGCTCGCAGATCAGGCGGCGCCTGGTGACATGGCAGCGGCCGCCGGTCTCAATACAGGCCGACTTTGGACTCGGCCATGCTGATGAAGATGTTCTTGCACTGCGAATAGTGGTCGAGCATCATCTTGTGGTTCTCCCGTCCGATGCCCGATTTCTTGTAGCCGCCGAACGGCGCATGCGCGGGCAGCTGGTTGTAGGTATTGATCCACATCCGGCCGGTCTCCACGCCCATGGCGACACGCAGTGCGCGGTTGAGGTCGCGTGTCCAGACGGCGCCTGCCAGCCCGTATTCGCTGTCGTTGGCCATGGAGATGACTTCGTCCACGTCGGTGAACTTCACCACGGTCGCCACCGGGCCGAAGATTTCCTCCTGCGAAAGGCGTGCCTTGTTGTTCTTCACCGCAATGAGGGTCGGGCGCATGAAGCATCCTTTAGCGAGCTCGCCGTCCGTCACCGCCGTGCCGCCGGCGAGCACCTCGCCTTCCTGGCGGCCGATGTCGACATACGACAGGATGCCGTCGAGTTGCTTGCGGTTGACCTGTGGTCCCATCTGCGTGGCATCGAGCCAGGGCAGACCCACATGGACGTTGTTGAAAGCCTGGACGGTTTCATCCACGAACCGGTTGTAGATGTCCGCATGGACGAAGAGGCGCGAGCCGGCGCAGCAGACCTGTCCCTGATTGAACAGAATGCCCAGCTGCACGCCCTCGATGGCTTTGTCCCAGGGCGCGTCGGGGAAGACGATGTTGGCGGACTTGCCGCCCAGTTCCAGCGTCGCAGGAATGAGCTTTTTGGCAGCGGCTTCAGCCACCGTGTAGCCGATTTCGGTGGAGCCGGTGAACGCCAGCTTGCGAAAGCCTTCATGCTGCAGCATGTAGTCGCCTGTCGTGGAGCCCTTGCCGGTGATCACGTTGACCACGCCTTTGGGCAGGATGTCGGCCATGATCTTGGCCAGTTCCAGCAGGCTCAGCGGCGTGTCGGAAGAGGGTTTGATCACGATGCAGTTGCCTGCAGCCAACGCGGGCGAGATCTTCCACGCCGCCATGAGCAGCGGGAAGTTCCACGGAATGATCTGCCCCACCACCCCCAGCGGCTCACGCATCACCAGGCTCAGCGTGTCCTTGTCGAGCAGCGTGGAGCTCCCTTCCTCGGTGCGAATCGCGGCAGCGAAGTAGCGGAAGTGGTCGATGGCAAGGGGCACATCCACCCCTGTCGTCTCCCGAATGGGCTTGCCGTTGTCCAGCGTCTCCACCATGGCCAGCTGCTGTGCCTTGGCCTCCATCGCATCGGCGATCCGTGTCAGGTAGGCCGCCCGCTGCGTGGGGCTGGTGTGCCGCCAGCTCGCAAAGGCCCCCCATGCCGCCCGAACGGCGGCGTCCACGTCCTCCTTATCGGCCGCGGCGCAACGGGCCAGCAACTCGCCGGTAGAGGGGCTGAAGGTATCGAAGGTCTTGCCCGACGCGCTTTCCACCCATTCCCCATTGATGAAGAGACGGTAGCTGCTGTCGATATGGTCGGAAACTTTCACTGCGTTCTCCTGGAATTGCACAGATTCATCAGTACGCGTCGTCGACGCGTTCACGAGGTCACTGTAGGTCGCAGGCCCAACCGCCTTGTTGACCGGGATCAAGGAAAGCGGTGCGGTCGTGAGGGGTCACAAATCTGGATACCATGAGGAGATGACGCTGACACTCCCCTTTGACGCCGTGCTCTTCGACTGCGATGGCGTGCTGGTCGACTCCGAACCCATCACCGCCCGTGTGCTCTCGCAGATGATGCGTGAGCTCGGCTGGGACATCACGCCCGAGGAGTCCTTGCGCGTCTTTCTCGGCAAGGCCGTCAAGGACGAAGCGGCCACCATCCTGGCGAAGACCGGCTTTGCGATCACCACCGAATGGCTGCACGGCTTCTGGCAGCGCCGCAACGAAGCCCTCGACCGTGAGCTGGTCGAGATTCCCGGCGCACCCTCGGCCGTGCGCGCGCTGTACGCGAAGCTCGACGGGCACATCGCCTGTGCATCGGGCGCCGACCGCCGCAAGATCGAACTGCAGCTCGACAAGATCGGGATCCGCGACGCGTTCGAAGGCCGCATCTTCAGCGGCCACGAGACGCCGCGCTCCAAGCCCTTTCCCGATGTGTATCTGGCCGCGGCCGAGGCGCTCGGCGTCGATGCGAAGCGCTGCGCGGTGATCGAGGACACCGTGACCGGCGCCACCGCCGGCGTGGCTGCCGGCGCGACCGTGTTCGGCTACTGCCCAGGCGGCCTGGGGCACAGCAGCGCCGAGGCGCTGCGCGCCGTCGGCGTGGCCCATCTCTTCACCGACATGGCCGCCTTGCCCGACGTGCTGGCGGCCTGGGATGCAAGCGCTGTAACCGATACAGCGACCTGAGCCGCTCCTGCGCGTCAGGCCTCGAAATGCGGCCCCGGCCCTGCGTGGGCCAGCGCATCTTCGGCATTGCGCAGCGGACAGGCCTTGAGCGACAGGCAGCCGCAGCCAATGCAGCCGTCGAGCTGGTCGCGCAACTGTGTGAGGCTCTGGATGCGCGCGTCGAGTTCGTCCTTCCAGCTGCGCGAAAGGCGGCGCCAATCGGCCGCGTTGGGCGTGCGTGCTGCCGGCAGCGCCTGCAGCGCGTCGGCGATCGACGCGAGCGGCATACCCACGCGCTGCGCCACCTTGATCACCGCCACGCGGCGCAGCACCGATCGCGGATAGCGTCGCTGGTTGCCCGCGCTGCGCAGCGACTGGATCAGGCCCTTCGATTCGTAGAAGTGCAGCGCCGAGATGGCCAGACCGCTGCGCGCAGCGACTTCGCCGACGCCGAGTTCGAGTTCGAGCGGCGTGTCGGCGATGTCGGCGATGTCGGAAGAGGCGTTCTGCGTGATGGAACGAGAAGGGGAACGAGCAGGCATGGTATTTCCTGAAAGTGCTTGACCTCAAGCAAAGTTGAGGTTTGATACTAAGGCTTTCCTCATGCATTCCTTCGCTGCCATGCCGCTCCCGTCCGTTTTCCCTGCTCCTCCTTCTGCCTCTGCACACCTGTTCATCAACCCATCCCGGCTCTACGATCCACGCGCCAACGGCTACTCGCACGTGGTGGTCGACCACAGCGAGGCGCGCCTGGCCGTGATGAGCGCTGCGTTGCGCGCCGTCTGGAGCGACGGGCTCGCGCCCGCCTGCACGTTGATTCCCGTGCCACGCCTGGCGCTCAACGGCATGCTGGTGGAGATCGACGCGACCGCCGTGGTGCCGCTTGCCGATGGGGTCTGCGCATGAGGCCGGTAGGCGTGCCTGCCGAGGCGCCTGCTGTTCTGGCCACCCATGCAAGCGCAACCGTCGACGCCACTGTGCAGGCGCCCGTCGCCTACCTGCGCACACCGGTGCTGTTGCTCATGGCCGTGGCCACGGGCCTGTGCGCGGGCAGCAACTACTTCAACCAGCCGCTGCTGCATTCGATCGCCGTCGGCCTGCGGGTGAGCGAGGCCGCTGCCGCGCTCACGGTCACGCTGGCACAGGTGGCCTATGCATTCGGGCTGCTCTTGCTCGTGCCGCTGGGCGACAAGCTGGAGCGACGTGCGCTGGCCGTCGGCCTGATGGTGTTGTCGGCGCTCGGGCTGCTGATCAGCGGCTACGCGCAGGGCTTCGGCATGCTGGTGGCGGGCACGGTGCTGACAGGACTGTTCTCGGTGGCCGCGCAGACGCTGGTGCCCATGGCGGCCACGCTGTCGGACCCGCGGCGCAGCGGCCAGGCGGTGGGTCTCGTGATGAGCGGGCTGCTCACGGGCATCCTGGTGGCGCGCAGCGTGGCCGGGTTGCTGTCGGGCGTGGGCGGCTGGAGCATGGTGTACCGCGCGGCAGCGGTCGCGATGCTGGTACTGGCCGCAGCGCTGTGGTTCGCGCTGCCGCGCTCGCGCAATCCGTCGCCAGCGAGCTACCTGCGGCTGCTGCGTTCGCTGGGCACGCTCTTCATGCGCCATCCGCGGTTGCGCAGCCGTGCCTTGCTGGGGGCGCTGAGCTTCGGCGCGGTCAGCGTGCTGTTCTCGACCATGGCGTTGTTGCTGGCCGGGCCGGGCTACCGCATGGGCGACGCGGCCATCGGGCTGGTCGGCCTCGTGGGCGTGGCCGGCGCGCTGACGGCCAGCGTCGCCGGCCGGCTGGCCGACCGCGGCTGGGGCCAGACCACCTCCACCGTGGGCGTGCTGATGCTGCTGGCGAGTTGGGGCCTCCTGTGGCTCGGCATCGACCATCTGGGCTGGTTCCTGCTGGGCATGCTGCTGATCGACATCGGACTGCCCAGCGTGCACATCAGCAACCAGAACGTCATCTACCAGCTGGCACCCGAGGCGCGGGCGCGCATCAACGCGGTCTACATGACGAGCTACTTCACGGGCGCTGCGTCCGGCTCTGCGCTGGGCGCATTCGCCTGGCGGCACGGCGGGTGGCAGACGACCTGCCTGTTCGGCGCGGCCGTGGCCTTGCTGGCCGGTGTGGCTCTGGTGTACGACCAAAGGCTGGCCCGCCGCAGCGCGGACTGAAGCGTCGGCAGGTTGGAAGCCCCGCGCACTCGGCATCCGACGCCCACCGGGGCTGCGCACCTACATGCGCTCGGGCACCGTGCCACGGAACCTTTGCCGGACCCGCGGCCCCAATAAGGCCTTCGTATCTGACTGGAGCCTGACTTGACCTCTTCCGAAACCCGGGCCATTGTGACCTTGAGCCTGCTGGCCGCCTTCGTGGACGGCGACAAGCACGAGCGCGAGCGCGCCGAGATCAAGCGCATCGCCGAGGGCCTTTCCGGTGACGATGGCTTGCACCTGCCCTCGCTGTACCAGGACGTCCTCATGAAGCGTGTGTCGCTGGCCTCGGTGGCGGGCGAGCTCCAGAGCGAAACGTCGCGCCAGCTGGCCTACGAAATGGCGGTGTGTGTCTGCGACGCCGACGGCACGCAGTCCGACGCCGAACGCCGGTTCCTGGGCGAGGTCCGCGAAAGCCTGAAGCTCGACGCTGGCGCTGCCGAACAGTTCTCCAGCACGGCCGAAGCCATGGCTGCGGTGCCCCTGAGCGGCAGTGCGGCCGCTGCGACCATCCCGGTGTCTTCCGCCCCAGCTGCGACCCCAGCGGCGGTGTCGGCGTTGTCGTCGGTCGACAGCAGCGAGCTCGACCGTGCGATCCTGAATGCTTCGATCGTCAATGGCGCGCTCGAACTGTTGCCAGAAACGCTGTCGACGATGGCAATCATTCCGCTTCAGATGAAGCTGGTGTATCGCATCGGCAAGGCCTACGGGTTCGAGCTCGACCGCGGCCACATCAAGGATTTCATTGCCACGCTGGGCGTTGGCCTGACCTCGCAGTACCTCGAGCAGGCCGGCCGCAAGCTGCTGGGCGGCCTGTTGGGCAAGGTCGGTGGCGGTTTGCTGCGCGGGGTGGGCAACCAGGCGGTGAGTTCAGGCATGAGCTTCGCGAGCACCTACGCGCTCGGCCACGTCGCCAAGCGCTATTACGCGGGTGGCCGCAAGCTGTCCACGCAAATGCTCAAGGACACCTATGCCAACGTGGTGCAGGAGGGCAAGGGCCTGCAGACGCAGTACCTCCCTGCGATCCAGGAAAAGGCGCGCACGCTGGACGCCGGCAAGGTGCTGGCCATGGTGCGCGGCGCTTGAGAACGGAGGCGCAAATGAACCTGCGCAACGCCTTCAGCCGCGAAGCGGCAAGGTGACTGTTGCCGCCAGCGGCACGCCTTCGAGCGTCTCGCCGCTGCCCACGATCACGGCTTGGGACGGCTTGGCGGCCCAGTGGGTCAGTGCCCTCCAAAGGCAACGGCGCGACGCGGCGTCCAGTCCGCCGGTGGGCTCGTCGATCAGCACCAGCGCACGGCCCGAGGCCAGCGCCGACGCCAGCCAGACCTTGCGCCGCGATCCGGTCGACAGCATGTACATGGGCTTGTCGATCTGCGGCGCGAGCGCAAAGCCTTCGACCAGTTCCTGCCAGAAAGCTTCGTCGAACGCGGGATCGTCCTCCCGCAGCCTGGCGGTACAGGCACGGCCGGTCACGGGGTCCAGGGCCGCATCGGTGTGGTCGCCAAAGAACACGTGGCGGCGGTAGGCTGCGGGGTCGCGCGCGAGGTCGACACCCGCCACCGTGAGCCGGCCGGCGTCCGCAGGCTGCATGCCGGCGAGTACCCGCAGCAGCGTCGATTTGCCAGCGCCCGTGTCGCCATGGACCCAGGTGACACCGGCCGCAATGCGGGTGGACCAGCCGTCGACGATGGGTGTTTGATGCGGATAGCCGACGCGCAACCGATGGATATCGAGCAGAGGGGGGAGGGCGGTCATGGACATGCCCGCAACGGTACCTCATGCGGACGCTCGCCTACGATGCGCCGATGTCCGACACCCGTGCTATTGCTGCCGTCATGGCCACGCAGGCGGCGGCGGGCTTCACTCGCTCTTGAGGATCGTCTCGCCCTGGAGCGGACCCATGTCCTGGATGTTCACGCGGTGCCGCTTCCAGCCGGCCATGGTGCGGCGCAGGTTCAGCAGCGAGACGAAGCAATACACGGCCTTGAACATCATCAGCGAGCCGCGGTAGGCCGGCCCCTGGCGCATGTCTGCCGCCAGCAACGACATCAGTCCTTGCTTGACCTTGAACATGTTCTGCGGATGCATGAACATGTCACGGATCGTCGGGTTGGTGACCCGGTAGATGAACCATGAATAGTCGCGCGGCCCGATGCGCATGCGCTTTTCCAGTGCGCGGCGCGCGGCAGGCAGTTCGGCTGGCCGTTCGAGTGCCTTCTCGACCAGTGTGGCGCCATCGAACGCGTTCTGCATCGCCAGGAACACGCCTGACGAGAACATCGGGTCGATGAAGGTGAAGGCGTCGCCCACCATCAGGTAACGGTCGCCGGTCGCATGCGTACTCGTGTAGGCGAAATTGCCGGTGGCGTGCACCGCGTCGTCCACCAGCGTCGCATCCTTGAGCCGGTCGTGCAGCTCGGGACACAGTGCGATGGTGTCGTAGAAATAGTCCTTCAGCGGCTTGTTGCGAGCCTTCAGGTAGTAGGCCCAGCACACGGCGCCCACGCTGGTCGTGCCATCGGCCAGCGGGATGAACCAGAACCAGCCATGTTCGAACCAGCAGATGCTGATGTTCCCCTCGCGCTTGCCTTGCAGCCGGCGCGCGTTGCGGAAGTGGCCGAACAGGGCCGTGCTGTTGTGGTTGGGGTTCTTCTTCTTGCTCTTGAGCTGGGTGGCCAGCACCGTGTCGCGGCCGCTCGCGTCGACCACGAAGCGCGCGCGCCAGGTGCGTTGCGCACCGTCGTCGAGCGTCGCCCGCACGGTGGCGCCCTGGTCGTCGAAGTCGACCTGCCGCACCCTGGCACCTTCGATCGTCACGGCACCTTCGTTGGCGGCATGGCGGAACAGCAGTTCGTCGAGTTCCGAACGCCGCACCTGCCAGGCCGAATCCTTGGTCGGGTCCCAGCCCTCGGCGAAGTCGACGTAGCTGCAGTAGTCGAGATCGGGCGGCACGAATTCGATGCCGAACTTGGGCATGCCGATCCGGGCGACCTGCTCTCGCACGCCCAGCTTCTCGAACAGTTCAACGTTGCCCGGCAGCAGCGATTCGCCGATGTGAAAGCGCGGATGGTGTTCCTTTTCCAGCATCACGACCTTCCGGCCCTGCCGCGCCAACAACGTGGCCATTGTCGAGCCCGCCGGTCCGCCGCCGATCACGAGCACCTCACAGTCCTGGGTTGCTTGCATGGGTCTGCCTCTCCTGCGAATGGAATTGAAACGCGGTCCGATTGTGCCGGGTCGAGGCGGGCCAAGGCGGGCCGTTACGGCAGCCGGGTCGGTGAGGCCAGCGCGCGGAATTCGCCGGGCGTGTGGCCGGTCCATCCCTTGAATGCACGGGAAAAGCTCTTCTCGTTGCGAAAGCCCGCTGCCAGCGCCACCTGCTTGATCGGCCGGTCGGTGCGGCGCAACTGCTCGACGGCCTGTGCATGTCGCACCTCGTCCTTGAGCGCCTGCAAGGTGATGCCTTCGTCGCGCAACTGGCGGTGCAGCGTGCGGCTGGACATGTGGAGCAAGGCCGCCAGGGCGTCGGCCGTGCTGGTGTCTTCGGCACGTGCGTGCAGCAGTTCGCGCACCCGCTGGCCCAGCAGCCGGTCGCGCCGGTACTGAAGCACCGTGAGTGGCAGCGCGCGCCGAAGCATGACGCGCAGGGCGCCCTCGTCGCGCTGCAGCGGCAGCGCCAGGTAGCGTTCGTCAAAGCTGTAGCTGGCGCGCGCCGCGCCGAATTCGAGCGCACCGTTGAACATCAACGGGTAGGCATCGCGGTGCGGCGGCGCTGCGAACGGAAAGCGCGCGCTGCGCAGAGAAATGCGCGAGTCGATCGCCCATGAGGCGTAGCCGTGCAGGAAGCGCAGGCCCGAAACCAGCGCGAATTCGCGGAACTCCCCCAGGTCGCGGCGTTCGGTGATCGACACCGTGGCGACGCCACCGGCCACCCGCAGGTCGAGCACGATGTCGTCGGTGAGCAGCCGGTGGTGGCGGCACCAGCGCTTGATGGCCACGCCCAGGTCGGGCGATCCGAGCGAGGCGCGGCACAGCAGGCCGTAGGTGCCCCAGGGCAGCTTGCGCGAGAACCAGCCGAGCGCCTCGTCGTCGAGTTCCTGCATCGCATGGGCATTGAGCGCCTCGAACTGCGCGGCCGTCACCCGCCCGGCGGGCTCTTGCAGCGCGTGCGGCGTGATCTGTGCCTGCGCCAGCGCCGTGGCCGGATCGATGCCGTAGCGTTCGTAGCCCAACACGATCGTTCGCACGAAGGCCATCGGCGTGGCGGCGCGCGCAGGACGGAGGAAGGCAGGCGAGGGCATCTGTCCGTGGGAAATGAGTGGCGTGATCTGCAACCATTGTGGCGCCAAATGCGCCCCGTGCAGGCGTAAGCTGGCATTTTGGCCAGCGTGCGCCGTACGCCGGTCATCCCTTGAGACGATGTGAGGAGACACCCATGCACGATCCCGGCCTGAACTTCGACCTGGGCGACACCATCGATGCGCTGCGCGATGCGATCCAGGACTTCTGCGCCCACGAAATCACGCCGCGCGCCGCAGAGATCGACCGCGACAACCTGTTCCCGCATGACCTCTGGGCCAAGCTCGGCGAACTGGGCCTGCATGGCATGACGGTGGACGCGCAGTACGGCGGCACCGAACTCGGCTACCTCGCGCACATCGTCGCGATGGAAGAGGTGTCGCGCGCCTCGGCCTCGGTCGGCCTGTCGTACGGCGCGCATTCCAACCTGTGCGTCAACCAGATCCATCGCAACGGCACCGAGGCGCAGAAGGCGAAGTACCTGCCCCGGCTGGTCAGCGGCGAGCACGTCGGTGCACTGGCCATGAGCGAGCCCAACGCTGGCTCCGACGTCGTGAGCATGAAGCTCAAGGCCGAGAAGAAGGACGGCTATTACGTCCTCAATGGCGGCAAGATGTGGATCACCAACGGCGGCGATGCCGACACGCTGGTCATCTACGGCAAGAGCGAGCCGGAGATGGGTGCGCGCGGCATGACCGCCTTCATCGTCGAGAAGGGCTTCAAGGGCTTCAGCGCCGGCACCAAGCTCGACAAGCTGGGCATGCGCGGCAGCAACACCTACCCGCTGTTCTTCGACAACTGCGAAGTGCCCGAAGAGAACGTGCTCGGCGGCGAGGGCATGGGCGCCAAGGTCCTGATGAGCGGCCTCGATTACGAGCGCGCGGTGCTGTCGGGCGGCCCGCTGGGCATCATGGCCGCATGCATGGACGCCGTGCTGCCCTACATCCACGAGCGCAAACAGTTCGGCCAGAGCATCGGGGAATTCCAGCTGATGCAGGGCAAGCTGGCCGACATGTATTCGACCTGGCAGGCCACGCGCGCTTACGTGTACGCGGTCGGCAAGGCCTGCGACCGCAACGACCATGCACGCACCTTCCGCAAGGACGCCGCGGGCGCCATCCTGTATGCGGCCGAGAAAGCCACCTGGATGGCTGGCGAGGCGATCCAGACGCTGGGCGGCGTGGGCTACACCAAGGACTTCCCGGTCGAGCGGCTCTGGCGCGACGCCAAGCTGTATGAGATCGGTGCCGGCACGAGCGAGATCCGCCGGATGCTGATCGGCCGCGAACTGTTCAACGAAACCGTCTGAGGCCGGGCCATGGCAGCGAACCCCAGCTACGCACAGGGCGCCACCGACATCCCGCTGATCGAGCAGACGCTCGGCGCCTTCTTCGACGACATGGTGGGCAAGCAGCCGGACCACGAGGCACTGGTGAGCCGCCATGAAGGCCAGCGTTTTACCTACCGTGAACTGCAGGCCGCTGCCAACCGGCTCGCCAGCGCGCTGCTGAACACCGGCCTGCAGCCCGGCGACCGTGTCGGCATCTGGTCGCACAACAACGCGCCGTGGATCCTGATGCAGATCGCGACCGCCAAGGTCGGTCTGGTGCTGGTCAACATCAACCCGGCCTACCGCACCTCGGAGGTCGAGTACGCGCTCAACAAGGTCGGCTGCAAGCTGCTCGTGACCATGGCGCAGTTCAAGACGAGCGACTACCTCGTGATGCTGCGCGAGCTGGGCTCGAAGCGGCTACCGCTGCTGCAGCGCACCGTGTGGATCGACAAGGCCGGTGATGCAGACCAGCCCGGCATGCAGCGCTTTTCGGAACTGCTCGCCAGTGGCGACCCGCAGGACGCGCGCGTCGCGGCGGTCGGCGCCACGCTGGAGGCGACGGACCCGATCAACATCCAGTTCACCAGTGGCACCACGGGCTTCCCCAAGGGCGCGACGCTGACGCACCGCAACATTCTGAACAACGGCTTCTTCGTGGGCGAGTGCATGCGCCTCTCGCCGGCCGACCGGCTCTGCATCCCGGTGCCGATGTACCACTGCTTCGGCATGGTGCTGGGCGTGCTGGCCTGCCTCACGCACGGCAGCACCATCGTGTTCCCGAACGACGGTTTCGATGCATTGAGCGTGCTGGAGACGGTGCAGGCGGAGCAGTGCACGGCGCTGCACGGCGTGCCGACCATGTTCATCGCCGAGCTCGACCATCCGCGCTTCGCCGAGTTCGACCTGTCGACACTGCGCACCGGCATCATGGCCGGCACCGCCTGCCCGATCGAGGTGATGAAGCGCGTGGTCGACCGCATGCACCTGGGTGAGATCACCATCGCCTACGGCATGACCGAGACCAGCCCCGTCAGTTGCCAGAGCGCGGCCGACACGCCGCTCGACAAGCGCGTGGCCACGGTCGGCAAGGTGCAGCCGCACCTGGAGGTGAAGATCGTCGACCCCGAGACTGGCGCGACCGTGCCGCGCGGCCAGTCCGGCGAGCTGTGCACCCGTGGCTATTCGGTGATGCACGGCTACTGGGACGACGAGCCCCGCACGCGCGAAGCCATCGATGCCGAGCACTGGATGCACACCGGCGACCTCGCCACCATGGACGACGAGGGCTACGTCAACATCGTCGGCCGCATCAAGGACCTGGTGATCCGCGGCGGCGAGAACATCTACCCGCGCGAGATCGAGGAGTTCCTCTACCGCCACCCGAAGGTGCAGGACGTGCAGGTGGTCGGCCTGCCCGACAGGAAGTATGGCGAGGAGCTGTGCGCCTGGATCATCGTCAAGCCGGGCCAGACGGCGACGGAAGACGAGGTCCGCGATTTCTGCAAGGGCCAGATCGCGCACTACAAGGTGCCCAAGTACATCCAGTTCGTGACCGCCTTCCCCATGACGGTGACCGGCAAGATCCAGAAGTTCAAGATCCGCGACGAGATGGCCGCTCGCCTGGGTCTCCAGGCGGACAAGACCGCATGACGGCTGCGGCGTCAGCGGTTGCCGTTCGGCGGCGCGTCCAGGCCGGCGGCGAGGCGTGCGACCGCGAGGCGCTTGCGCAGTGGCACTTCCTGGAGGTCGAGTTCACCGACCAGGCTGCGCAGCGATTCGTCGTTGATGCGGTGGGCGTGGCGCTCGGCATAGAGCGCGGTGCGCTCGACGTGCAGCGTCTTCAGCCGCAGCTCCAGCTCCACCACATAACGCCGTCGGCGCTGGTGCACCACGTCGGGCGTCTCGGCGAGCGCCTCGGGCGTGCCGGGTTGGGGGGCGTCTTCGAGCAGGTCGATGCGTTTGCGGTATTCCTGCGTCAGCCGACCTGCGGATTCCTGGTATTGCGCCACCCATTGCGGATCGGCCGCTTGGGCGTGCGCCTTGTCGAGCACCATGCTGGCGATCGCGGCCTGGCAGGCGGCCAGCCGCGCGCGGCGTTCCTCTCGCGACGCCGCGGGTTCGCCGCGGGGCGGCAGGCGGCGCAGCACCAGCGGCAGGCCGATGCTGGCGACCACCAGGGTGAAGAGGATCGTGCCCGTCGCGAGGAAGACCAGCAGGTTGCGGCCGGGAAAGGGCGCGCCGTTGTTGAGCAGCATCGGGATCGACAGCGCGCCCGCGAGGGTTACGGCGCCGCGGATGCCTGCGAGCGTACTGGCCAGTGTGAGCAGGTGCGAAGGGCGCTCGGCCATCTTGCCGTCGCTGTGTGCCTTCCAGAGACTGCCCTGCACGCCGAGCGTGAGCCATATCCAGCGCAGCACCAGCAGCGCCGACGAGATGGCCACCGCTTGGCCGGCGAGCATCCACCACAGGTGGCCGGCCTCGTGCAGCGTCTCGCCGATGATGGACGGCAACTGCAGCCCCAGGAGCAGGAAGACGGCGCCATTGAATGCCGACTCCACCATGGCCCAGGTGCCCTCGGTCTGCATGCGTTCGGCCACGAACTCGCTGCGGCTGAGATCGGCAAAGTTGGTCATCACGCCTGCCGCCACAGCGGCGAGGATGCCCGAGACGCCGACACGTTCACCCACGATGTACGCCGCGAAGGGAAGCAGCACGAGCAGCAGCACCATCTGCGTGGCTGCGACGTCGCCGAGACGCCGCGTCACCGTGTCACGCGCGACGGCGAAGCCCCAGCCGATGAGCGCGCCCACGCCGATGCCGCCCAGGGCGATCCACAGGAAATCGCGCGCCACCGCGGTCCACGAGAAAACGCCGGTGAGCGTCGCCGCCACCGCGAACTTCAGTGCGACCAGTCCCGAGGCGTCGTTCAGGAGCGATTCGCCTTCCAGCACGCGCATCGTCTGCGCCGGCATGCCCAGGTTGCGCGTGATGGCCGAGACGGCCACGGCGTCGGTGGGCGAGACGACAGCCGCCAGCGCGAAGGCCACGGCGAGCGGCATCTCGGGAATCATCCAGTGGATCAGGTAGCCCAGCCCGATGACGGTGAAGAGCACCAGGCCGAGCGCCAGCTTCAGGATCGGCCGGTAGAGCGCGAAGAACTCGCGCTTGGGAATGCGCCAGCCGTCGGCGAAGAGCAGCGGCGGGATGAACAGCAGCAGGAACAGTTCCGGGTCGAAGCTGATGTGCAGGCCCTGCTCCGGCCAGGACAACACGGCGCCGAGGGCGATCTGGATCAGTGGGAGCGGGATGGCGCGGACATAGCGGGCGGCAATGCCCGTGAGCGCGCCCAGCATCAGGACCAGGAGCACGGTTTCGACGTTATGCATGAGCGTATTTCGACAACAACGATGACCACAGTAACGGATGCATCATCGGCGAGCGCAGGGGCTGCCGTCCGACGGATGACATCCAAAGGATGAGCATGAGCAAACTCGAGACGAAACTCAACGCCCGCTCTGCGGATTTCCAGGCCAACGCCGCCGCGATGCGCGCACTGGTCGACGACCTGCACGCGCAGTTCGCCAAGGTCGAGGCCGGCGGTGGCGAGGCGGCGCGTGCCAAGCACGTCGCGCGCGGCAAGCTGCTGCCGCGCGACCGCGTGGCCGAGCTGCTCGACCCGGGCACACCCTTCCTGGAGATCGCGCCGCTCGCGGCCTACGGCATGTACCTCGACGGCAAGGGCGCCGAGTCGGCACCCGGCGCTGGGCTGATCGTCGGCATCGGCCGCGTGAGCGGGGTCGATTGCATGATCGTCTGCAACGATGCGACGGTGAAGGGCGGCACCTACTACCCGCTGACGGTGAAGAAGCACCTGCGCGCGCAGGAGATCGCCGAGCAGAACCGCCTGCCGTGCATCTACCTGGTCGACTCCGGTGGCGCCAACCTGCCCAACCAGGACGAGGTCTTCCCCGATCGCGACCACTTCGGTCGCATCTTCTACAACCAGGCCAACATGAGCGCGCAGGGTATCGCGCAGATCGCGGTGGTCATGGGCTCGTGCACGGCCGGTGGCGCCTACGTGCCGGCGATGAGCGACGAGTCGATCATCGTGAAGAACCAGGGCACCATCTTCCTGGGCGGCCCGCCGCTGGTGAAGGCCGCGACCGGTGAAGTCGTCACGGCCGAGGACCTGGGCGGCGGCGACGTGCACACGCGCCTGTCGGGCGTGGCCGACCACCTGGCGCAGAACGACCTGCATGCGCTGTCGCTGGCGCGCTCGGCCATCGCGAACATCAATCGCAAGGACGCGACCGAGGCGCCCCATACGGATGCGCGCGCGCCGGCGTTCCCGCGCGAAGAGCTGTACGGCGTGATCCCGACCGACACGCGCAAGCCCTTCGACGTGCGCGAGATCATCGCCCGCATCGTCGACGGCAGCGAGTTCCACGAGTTCAAGGCGCGCTTCGGCGCCACGCTGGTCTGCGGCTTCGCGCAGATCGAGGGCATGCCGGTGGGCATCGTCGCCAACAACGGCATCCTGTTCAGCGAATCGGCGCAGAAGGGCGCGCACTTCATCGAGCTGTGCTGCCAGCGCAAGATTCCGCTGGTGTTCCTGCAGAACATCACCGGCTTCATGGTCGGGCGCAAGTACGAGAACGAAGGCATCGCACGCCATGGCGCCAAGATGGTGACCGCGGTGGCCACGGCCAACGTGCCGAAGTTCACCATCATCATCGGCGGCAGCTTCGGCGCCGGCAACTACGGCATGTGCGGCCGCGCCTACAGCCCGCGCTTTCTCTGGATGTGGCCCAACGCGCGCATCAGCGTGATGGGTGGCGAGCAGGCCGCGAGCGTGCTGGCCACAGTCAAGCGCGATGGCATCGAAGGCAAGGGCGGCAGCTGGAGCAAGGAAGAGGAAGAGGCCTTCAAGGCGCCCATTCGCCAGCAGTACGAAGACCAGGGCCATCCGTACTACGCGACCGCGCGGCTGTGGGACGACGGGATCATCGATCCGGCGGACACGCGGCGTGTGCTGGCGCTGGGGTTGGCGGCTGCACGCAATGCGCCCATCCCGGAACCGAAGTTCGGCATCTTCCGGATGTAGGGCTGTGTTGTTGTTCGCGTCACCGCTTCGCTCGACACGTTTGTTTGTCGGTTCGGGGCGGGATCACGCCGACGGCGTACTCTGCTCCGCGAATGTCCCCCGGCCTGCGGCCTCCTCCTTTATTTCGCTGCGCAGAGCACACCATCGACGCGATTCGGACACGCAGCGGTTGATCGACGGCGGATGGAACACCCCAACGCTTCCACGTGCGCAGGGTGCCGGGTGCTCCCCGCAGCGAAGTAAAGGAGGAGCCGAAGGCGGGGGACATGAGCGGAGGGGAGTGCCCGGTGGCCTGCTCACGCACCCCTAACAGCAGGGCCTAGAGAAAGAAACAACATGACCGACTTCACCAAACTCAAGCTCACCACCGAAGGCCCCGTCGCCCGCATCTGGCTCGACCAGCCCGACACGCGCAACGCCTTTGACGACACGGTCATCGCCGAGATGACTCAGGCCTTTCTCCAAGCCGGTGCCGCCACACAGGTCAAGGCCATCGTGCTCGGCGCCAACGGTCCCGCCTTCTGCGCCGGTGCCAACCTCAACTGGATGCGCCGCATGGCCGACTACACACGCGACGAGAACGTCGCCGACGCGAGCACGTTGGCGGACATGCTGCGCACGATCGCCGAATGTCCCAAGCCGACCATCGCGCGGGTGCAGGGCGACGTATACGCCGGCGGCATGGGTCTGGTCGCGGCCTGCGACATGGCGGTGAGCGTCGACACGGCCTGGTACTGCTTGAGCGAGGTGAAGATCGGTCTGATCCCCGCGACCATCAGCCCGTACGTGATCCGTGCGATGGGCGCGCGCGCGTCGCAGCGCTACTTCCTGACGGCCGAGCGCTTCACCGCCGCCGAGGCGCACCGCATCGGATTCGTGCATGAGGTGGTCGCGGCCGATGCGCTCGATGCCAAGGTCGACGAACTGCTGAAGGCGCTCACCGGTGCTAGCCCGGCAGCGGTGCGCTCGTGCAAGCAACTGATCGCCGACGTCACCAGCCGCGAGATCGACGATGCGCTGATTGCGAAGACCGTCGAAGGCATCGCCGACATCCGTGCCAGCGACGAAGGCCGCGAAGGCGTGCAGGCCTTCCTGCAGAAACGCAAGCCGTCATGGCTGAACTGAGCTGACCATGCCCGAACTCGACATGCCCCAACTGCTCGCGCTGGCTGCGGCACTCGGCTGGGCCAGCGGCATTCGCCTCTACCTCGTCGTGCTGCTGACCGGCCTCGCGGGCTACTTTGGCTGGGTGCCGCTGCCCAGCGGCCTGCATCTGCTGGCGAACCCGGTGGTGCTGGCGGTCAGTGGCTTCATGGTGTTCATCGAGTTCTTCGCCGACAAGATCCCAGGGCTGGATTCGCTCTGGGACATGGTGCACACCGTCATTCGCATTCCGGCTGGCGCCGCACTCGCGGCCGGCGTGTTCGGCGGCGACCATGCGGTGATGGCGCTGGTCGCGGCGCTGCTGGGTGGCGGTTTCGCAGCCACGGCCCATGCGGCCAAGGCGACGACGCGTGCGGCCATCAACACCTCGCCCGAACCGTTCAGCAACGTCGGTGCGTCGCTGGTCGAAGACAGCATGGTGCCGGCGGGGCTGTGGCTCGCGGTCGCGCATCCGCTGGTGTTCGTCGTGCTGTTCATCGCAGTGCTGATCCTCAGCATCTGGCTCATCCGCAAGAGCTGGCGCTTCCTGCGCGGGCTCATCAACCGCGTCACGCGCATCTTCAGTGGCAAGCCCGACCCGGGCGTCACGTCTGCCTTCCAGTTCAAGCGAAAAGAAATACCCGGAGACCCACCGAATGTTTAAGAAGATCCTGATCGCCAACCGCGGCGAAATCGCCTGCCGTGTCGCCGCGACCGCACGCCGCATGGCCATTCGCACCGTCGCGGTGTACTCGGATGCCGACGCCAACGCGAACCACGTGCGTGCCTGCGACGAGTCGGTGTACCTGGGCGGCAGCGCGCCCAAGGACAGTTACCTGCGCTGGGAAAAGATCCTCGAGGCCGCCAAGGCCACGGGCGCCGAGGCGGTGCACCCCGGCTACGGCTTCCTGAGCGAGAACGAGGAGTTCGCACAGGCTTGTGCCGACGCCGGCCTGGTCTTCATCGGCCCGCCGCCCTCGGCGATCAAGGCCATGGGCCTGAAGGCCGAATCGAAGCAACTGATGGAAAAGGCCGGCGTGCCGCTGGTACCCGGCTACCACGGCCATGACCAAGACCCGGCGCTGCTGCAGCGCGAGGCCGATCGCATTGGCTACCCGGCGCTCATCAAGGCCAGCGCCGGTGGTGGCGGCAAGGGCATGCGCGTGGTCGAGAAGTCGGCCGACTTCGCTGCGGCACTCGCCTCGTGCCAGCGCGAGGCGATCAACAGCTTCGGCGACGACGCGGTGCTGATCGAGAAATACGTCCAGCGCCCGCGCCACATCGAGATCCAGGTGTTCGGCGACACGCACGGCGACTGCGTCTACCTGTTCGAGCGCGACTGCTCGGTGCAGCGGCGCCACCAGAAGGTGCTGGAGGAAGCGCCGGCGCCGGGCATGACCGAGGCGATGCGCGCGGAGATGGGGGCGGCTGCGGTCGCCGCAGCCAAGGCGGTGAACTACGTCGGCGCCGGCACGGTGGAATTCATCGTCGAACAGCGCGACGGGGGTGCCATGAATTTCTTCTTCATGGAGATGAACACGCGCCTGCAGGTGGAGCACCCGGTGACGGAAGCCATCACTGGACTCGACCTGGTCGAGTGGCAACTGCGCGTGGCCTCGGGCGAGCCGCTGCCGCTGAAACAGGGCGAACTGAAGATCCATGGCCACGCCATCGAGGCACGCATCTGCGCCGAGAACCCCGACAACAACTTCCTGCCGGCCACCGGCACGCTGCAGGTCTACCGAAAGCCGCAGGCCACCGCATTCGAAAGAAGCGCCGTGCGCATCGACGACGGCGTGCGCGAGGGCGGCGAGATTTCGCCCTTCTACGATTCGATGATCGCCAAGCTGATCGTCCACGGCGCCACGCGCGACGAGGCCCTGGCGCGGCTCGATGCGGCCCTGGCGCAGACGCACATCGTCGGCGTGCAGACGAACGTGCAGTTCCTGCGCGGCGTGCTCGCCACCGAATCGTTTGCCAAGGCCAACCTCGACACCGCGCTGATCGAGCGCGAACGCGCGGTGCTGTTCGACCGCGAGCCGCTCGGCCTGCCGCTGGCGGCGGCCGCATCGATCGCGCGCACGCTGCTCGACGAGCGCGCGACGAACACACAAGGCCCCTTCAGCCAGCGCGACGGTTGGCGTTCGCTCGGCACCACCGCGCGCATCTTCGCCTTCGAGTTCCGCGGCGAGACGCAGACCGCCACGCTGCGCTACCTGCACGACGGTGCGCTGACGCTCGACGTCGGCGGCGTGAGTGGTCCGCTTGTCATGGGGCGCCTGCCGGGCGGACAGATCGAGCTGGCCTTCAACGGCGGGCGCCACAGGATCGACGTGTACGAGCGCCAGGGCGCTGCGCACGTGTTCGCCGACCAGGGGGCCACGCGCATCGCTGCCATCGACCGCCTCGCGCATGCGGGCGACAGCCAGGCCGAAGGCGGGCGCCTCACGGCACCGATGCCGGGGAAGGTCGTGTCCTTCGCCGTCAAGGCGGGCGACAAGGTCGCCAAGGGCCAGCCACTGGCCGTGATGGAGGCCATGAAGATGGAGCACACCATTGCCGCACCGGCCGACGGCACGGTGGACGAACTGATGTTCGCGCCCGGCGAGCAGGTGACCGAGGGGGCTGAACTGTTGAGAATGGTGGCCACCGCGGCGTGACAGCGTTCTTTGCCAGGGACCCGATGACCTACGCCAACCCGTTAGTGCGAGCTGTTGTCTTCGTCGCTGTTGCCCGAGACGCCGCAGCAGCCGGGCAGCGCGCAGCTGGAGATGCGCGTTCTTCCTGCCGATGTCGACAAGCTGCCCGGCGGACTGTCGGGCGTGGCGACCGTGGTGTCGCACACGACGACCAGCGAGGACAAGACCGCCGAAGTGATCGACGTCGAGGCACGCATTCGCAATCGCACCGAGTTCCGCGACAGCCTGCGCGTGATGTTGGGCGATACGGTCACCAAGCCCACGATGGCCGATCTGATGGCCATCCAGCGCACGCTGTCGGACACGCAGGCCGAACTCGACGCCATCGCCACGCCGTGCCGCGCGCAGGGCGACCCGACTAAGATTTGCGGTATGCAAATCACCGTCTGCCTCACCAACAATCGCCCTGAACCCTGGATCGACGGCCTGCGCGCGGCCCTGCCTGGCGCGCAGATCGCCGCCTGGACGGCCGATGCCCCCGCCGCGGACCATGCGGTGGTCTGGGAGCCGCCACAGGCCTTTCTCGACCAGCAGCCTCGCCTGCGCGGCATCTTTAACATCGGGGCGGGCGTCGATGCGCTGATGAAGCTCAAGCTGCCGCCCCACGCGCACATCGTGCGTCTCGACGATGCCGGCATGTCGGTGCAGATGGCCGAGTACGTGTGCCATGCGCTCATCCGCCATTTTCGCGAGTTCGACAGCTACGACGAGGGCGCGCGTGCGCACCGGTGGGCCTACCGCAAACCGCGTTCGCGCGCCGACTTTCCGGTGGGCGTGATGGGCCTGGGGGTGCTCGGCGAGCGCGTGGCCCGGGCGGTCGCCCACTTCGACTTTCCCGTCAATGGCTGGAGCCGCTCACCCAAGTCGATCGAGGGCGTGCGGGGCTTCGTGGGCGCGGAACAGTTCGATGCTTTCCTTGCCGCCAGCCGGGTGCTGGTCTGCCTGCTGCCGCTCACCCCGCAGACGCGCGGCGTCATGCGGCGCGAGACGCTGTGCCAGCTCAACGGCGGCCAGCCGGGCGGTTACGTCATCAACGTGGCGCGGGGTGCCCATCTGGTCGAAGCGGACCTGATCGCACTGCTCGACGAAGGCCAACTGGCCGGCGCGGCACTCGATGTGTTCGACAACGAGCCGTTGGCTCCCACGCATGCGTTCTGGTCGCATCCCAAGATCAGCGTGACGCCGCACGTGTCCGCGCGCACGCTGCGCGACGAATCGATCGCGCAGATTGCGGCGAAGATCCGTGCGATCGAGGCCGGCACGGGGTTCGACCGCCTGCCGGGTGTGGTCGACGCGCAGCGCGGGTACTAGGCGGGTGCAGCGCAGGCGGGGGAGGCCCGCGGCCGACTGACTCCATTTGCAACCCCGCTGGCATGGATTGCGACTTCTCGGCTGTCCACGCACGGTGCAGGCCCATGCGGGCTGGAAGACAATGGGCAGGCTCCTTCCTCCCCTGAGAATCCAGAGGCAACGCCATGCAACTTCCCTCCCGCGTCAAGCTCGTCGACGTCGGCCCGCGCGACGGTCTCCAGAATGAAAAGCAGCCGGTCCCCGCCGAGACCAAGATCGGCCTGGTGCATCGGCTGCAGGATGCCGGCCTGAGGGAGATCGAGGTCACCAGCTTCGTGAGCCCGAAGTGGGTGCCCCAGATGGCCGACAACGCGCATGTGATGCACGGCATCGTGCGCAAGCCGGGCGTGCGCTATTCGGTGCTCACCCCCAACATGAAAGGCCTGGAGGCGGCGCTGGCTGCGCCGCGCGAGGAGTGGCCCAATGAAATCGTCGTGTTCGGTGCAGCCAGCGAGGCCTTCAGCCAGCGCAACATCAACTGCTCGATCGCCGAGAGCATCGAGCGCTTTGCGCCGGTGGTGGCGACGGCGCGCGAGAACGGCATTGACGTGCGCGGTGCGATGTCGTGCACGGTGGGCTGTCCGTACGAAGGCGAGGTTGCGCCGGCCAAGGTAGGTTACCTCGCGCAACTCATGAAGGGCATCGGCGTGCAGCGCATCGATGTGGCGGACACCATCGGCGTGGGCACGCCGCGCAAGGTGCAGGCCGCGATGGAGGCCACGCTGGCACACTTCAGCGTCGACGATATCTCGGGCCATTTCCACGACACCTACGGCCAGGCGCTGGTCAACACCCTGGCTGCCCTCGAGCTCGGTGTGTGGAACTTCCAGTCATCGTCCGCCGGCCTCGGCGGCTGCCCGTACGCCAAGGGTGCGACCGGCAATGTCGCGACCGAGGACGTCGTCTACCTGCTGCACGGCATGGGCATCGAGACGGGCATCGACCTCGACCGGCTGATCGACGCTGGCGTCTACATCAGCGAGGCGCTCGGGCGCAAGACGGGGTCGCGCGTGGCGACCGCGCTGCTCAACAAACGCCAGCCCGCCTGAGCGGCCTGAGCCGCTCAGGCCGAGTGACCCGCTCTCAGGCCGCGGCGGTAGGCAGACGCTTCTTGAACAGGCCGAGCGCCACGCTGGTGACCACCGAGCCGGCCACGATGGCGGCGGCGTACAGCACCACATGGTTCACGGCGTTCGGGATGGCCAGCACGAACACGCCGCCGTGCGGCGCCTGCAGGCCGATGTTCCAGGCCATCGACAGGCCGCCGGCGACGGCCGAGCCGATCACGCAGGCAGGAATCACGCGCAGCGGATCGCGCGCCACGAACGGAATCGCACCTTCGGTGATGAATGCCAGGCCCAGCACGGCCGCGGCCTTGGATGCCTCGCGTTCCTCTGCGGTGAAGCGGCTCTTGAACAGCCAGCAGGCCAGGGCGATGCCCAGCGGTGGCGTCATGCCTGCGGCCATCGCGGCGGCCATCGGGGTGGCCACGCCGCTGGCGATCAGGGTGGTGGAGAACACGTAGGCGGCCTTGTTCACCGGGCCACCCATGTCCACGGCCATCATGCCGCCCAGTACCACGCCCAGCAACACGGCGCTGCCGGTCTGCAGGCCCTTGAGCCATTCGGTCAGTGCGGTCATCACCACGGCCATCGGGGTGCCGATGACCATCATCATGAGCACGCCGACGATGGCGGCGCCCAGCAGCGGCAGCAGCAGCACGGGCTTCAGGCCCTCCAGGCCGCGGGGCAGCTTGATCCAGCGGTTGAGCAGCTTCACGCTGTAGCCGGCGATGAAGCCCGCGGCGATGGCACCCAGGAACCCGGCGCCCACGGTGCCGGCCAGCATGCCGCCGATCATGCCCGGCGCGATGCCGGGCCGGTCGGCGATGGAGTAGGCAATGTAGCCGCCCAGCGCCGGCAGCATGAGCGCGAAGCCCGCCTTGGCACCGACCTGGAACAGCACCCAGCCCAGCGTGCCCTTGTGGGCGTCGTCGTACACGTAGATGCCGCCCAGCGCAAAGGCCAGCGCAATGAGCAGCCCGCCCGCCACCACGAACGGCAGCATGAAGGACACGCCCGTCATCAGGTGCTTGTAGATGCTGACCGATTCGCGTTGCGCGGGCGCCGATGCGGCTGCAGCGGCCCCGGTGCCTGCGGCACCCGCAGCGCCCGGCGTGTCGGCACTGCCCGTGGCTGCGCCCCACACGGCAGCCTGCGCCTGGGCCTGCGCGAACACGGCCGCCGCATCGTGGATGGCGGCCTTGGTGCCGGTGGCGTACAGCCGCTTGCCGGCGAAGCGGTCGCGGTTGACCTGCGTGTCGGCGGCGATCACGACGAGGTCGGCACCGGCGATGTCCTGGGGCTGCAGCGTGTTCTGCGCGCCGACCGAACCCTGTGTTTCGACCTTGATCCGGTAGCCCAGCGCCTTGGCGCCTTGCTCCAGGGCCTCGGCCGCCATGAAGGTGTGGGCCACGCCGGTCGGGCAGGAGGTGATGGCGACGATGTTGAGCGCGGCGGCCGGTGCGGCAGCGGTTGCCGCAGCCGCACCGGCCGCGGTCATTGGCGCCGCGGCAGGGAGGTTGTTCACGGCCACGCCGGCGTGGGCGAGCGCCTCGCGCAGCACCCGCGGGGCGTCGGCCAGCACGGCCGCCGGCGATGCCTCGTGCAGAGGTGCTTTGACCGTGCCCAGCAGTTCCTGGCGGTCGATGGGCATGTCGGCCACCACGATGATGGCGCTGGCGCGCGCGAGTTCGGTGTCGCTGAAGCCGCCCTGCGTGCCCAGGCTGCTGTGCACGCTGAGCGCGATGCGGTGGCCGAGGGTCGCGGCGGCAGCGCGCAGCGCCTCGGCCACCATGAAGCTGTGTGCCGGGCCAGCCTGGCTCGCGGCGATGGCGATGAGTTGGGCCATGAATGTCTCTCCTGAATCGGGGGTTACAACGGCACGGCGACGATGGCTGCCGCGAGGGCGTCCACCTCGCTGCGCGGTGGCAGGCCGGGGGCGATGCGCTGGATGCGCGCCGCCGCGCAGGCCATGCCGAAAGTGGCGGCGCCGGGCATGGCCAGGCCTTGGGCCAGGGCGGCCAGCGTGCCCGCCACCAGCGCATCGCCCGCGCCCACGGTCGTGGCCACGGGCACGGTGGGCGCAGCGGCTTGCCAGCAGTCGTCGCCTGTGGCGATCACGGCGCCTTCGCCGCCCAGTGACACGGCCAGCTGGCGCACGCCGTGGTCGCGGCACAGGGCCTGGGCCGCAGCGGCCACGTCGGCCAGCGCCGGCAGCGCGCGGCCTGCCAGCTCTTCCAGTTCGGCCCGGTTCGGCTTGACGAAGGCCACGGGCACCACCGTGCCGCGGGCCGGGTCGGCCAGGTGGCGCAACAGCTGCAGCAGCACGGCACCGCCGGTGTCGATGGCGATGTGCGCGCCGCATGCGGCCAGGGCGCGCGCGATGCGCTCCCACACTGCCGCATCGGCGCCGGGCGGCAGGCTGCCCGCCAGCTCGCACCAGTCGCCGGGCCGCACGCGCAGCGCCAGGGTGGCCAGCAGATCGGCCTCGGCTCGGCGCAGCGCTTCGGGCGTCAGCGTCAGGCCGGGCAGGTTGATGTCGGTCGTGTCGCCGCGCGTGGCGTCGGCGATCTTGATGTTGGTGCGCGTGGCGCCCGGCAGGCGCAGCATGCCGTCGTCGATGCCGCGTGTGGCGAAGGCCTCGCGGAACACGGCGTCGTTGTCGGCGCCCAGCCAGCCGCACGCGGTGACCGGCTGGCCCAGCGCGGCCAGCACGGCGGCCACGCCCACGCCCTTGCCGCCGGCTTCCACCTGCTGGCCCTGGGCGCGATGCACGTCGCCGGGGATGAGTGCGGCCACGCGCACCGTGTGGTCGATGGCCGGGTTGAGGGTGATGGTGAAGATGCGTGCGGCATCCGCGCCCGGCACGAGGGCGGGGCGGGTCATGGGGTCGGGAGCAGGGGTCATGGCGGCTGTCATGGTTCAGGCATCCACGGCCCGCAGCGCGGCGCCCAGTGCGCGCACCTCGTCGGCGGTGTCCACGTCGAGCGCGCGGCGCGCAAGGTCTTGCAACTCGGCCAGCGAATGGCGGCGCAGCAGCGCCTTGACGGTGCTGATGTCACTGGTGCTCATGCTCAGCTCGTCCACGCCCAGGCCCACCAGCAGCGCGGCACCCAGAGGCTCGCCTGCCAGGCCACCGCACACGCCGACCCAGCGGCCATGCTGGCGTGCGCCGGCCACCGTGCGCTCGACCAGGCGCAGCACCGAGGGGTGCAGGCTCTCGGCCATGCCGGCAAGCTCGGGATGCTGCCGGTCCACGGCCAGCGTGTACTGGGTCAGGTCGTTGGTGCCGATGGAGAAAAAGTCCACGTGCGCGGCCAGCCGGTCGGCCAGCAGCGCGGCCGAAGGCACCTCGATCATGATGCCTACCGGCACGGCGGGCGCGTCGAGTTCGGCGCGGACGGTCTCCATGCGCGCGCGCAGGGTGAGCACCTCTTCCACGGTGCTGATCATCGGGAACATGATCTGGATCGGGCCGTGCTTGGCCGCGCGGTACAGCGCGCGCAACTGCGGCACGAGCAGGTCGTCGCGGCGCAAGGCCAGCCGCGCGCCGCGCACGCCGAGGAAGGGGTTTTCCTCGACCGGCAGGTCCAGGTGGGGCACCTTCTTGTCGCCGCCGATGTCCAGCGTGCGCACCACCAGTGGCAGGCCGTGCAGGGCTTCGACCATGGCGCGGTAGGCCTGGTACTGGTCTTCCTCGTCGGGCACGGTGTCGCGTTCGAGGAAGAGGAACTCGGTGCGCATCAGGCCCACGCCTTCGGCCCCTGCTTCCAGTGCCTTGACGGCCTGGTCGGCACGGTTGACATTGGCCGCGATTTCCACCGTGTGGCCATCGGTGGTGGTCGCGGGCAACTGGCGCGAGCGGGCTTCTTCTTCCTGCAGGCGGGCCAGTCGGGCAATGTGCGTGCGTGCCTCGACCAGTGCGATTTCGCTGGGCGCTACGTACAGGCGACCGCGATAGCCGTCGAGGATGGCGACGGTGCCGGCCAGGCTGGGCGTGCCCGCGGGCGCGTGGCCGGCCGAGCTCTCGGCGCCGGTCGGCAGCACGGCCGGACCGGCGGCGACCACGGCGGGCAGGCCCAGCGCGCGCGCCAGGATCGCGGTATGGGCGGTCGGGCCGCCGCGTGCCGTGCAGAAGCCACGCACGCGGGCGGGGTCGACCTGCGCGGCCATCGATGGAGAAATATCGTCTGCCAGCAGGATGGCGTCGTCGGGCCAGGCGGGCGCGGCCGCGCTGTCGTCCTGGCCGCGGCCCAGCAGGTGGCGCAGCACGCGTTCGCCCACGTCCTGCAGGTCGGCCGCGCGGGCGGCCAGGGTGGCATCGGCCAGCGCGCGCTGCGCGGTCACGCGTTCGGCCATGGCGTGGCGCCAGGCCCAGGCCGCACCGTGCTGCTGCACGACGCTGCGGCTGACGGCCTGCAGCAGCTCAGCGTCCTGCAGCAGGCCCTGGTGCGCCGTGAAGATGGCGGCCTGTTCCTGACGGCCGCCGGCACGGGCTTCGTCGGCGAGCGCGTGCAACTGGTCCAGCGCCGCGGTCAAGGCGTGGTCCAGCGCGGCAGCTTCGGCCGCGACAGAGGTGAAACGGTCTTCGACTTCCAGCGCCGTATCGCCGACATGCACCAGCGTGCCCACCACCAGCCCGGGGCTGGCGGCGATGCCGGTGATGGTGTGGCGCGCGGCGGGTTGCCAGTCGCCGAGCGCGCGGCCCAACCCTTGAGCCTGCGCCTGGCGCGCTGCCGACAGCTCGGTCTGGCGGCTCTCCTCATCACCCAGGCGGGCGATCGTGGCCGACAGGGTGGACAGCGCCGCGGCGGCATCGCTGCCCTGTGCCGACAGGCGCAACTGAGCGCCGCGGGCGGCACCCAGGCTCAACAGTGCGGCCACGCTCTTGGCATCGGCCACCGTGTCGCCGCAGCGCACGTGCACGCGGGACTGGAAGCGGCCGGCCACACGCGCCCATTCGCCTGCCGGGCGGGCATGCAGGCCGCTCGGGTAATTGAGCGACAGCTCGCGGCCCAGCGGAAAGTCTTCCAGCGCGGCAGCGCCGCCGTTGGACTCGGCCGGGCCATCGGCGAGCAGTGCGCCAATGATGTCCTGTGCGTTGGTGGTGGTGGCCAGGCGCTGCATGAGCGCGCTGTCGCGCATCACGCGGGTCAGGCGGCGCAGCACCTGCAGGTGGCCGTCCGAGGCGGCGGCGATGGCCACGACCAGGCGGGCCTGCTTGGCATCGTCGCCCCAGCGCACGCCCGCAGGCACCTGCAGCACGGCCAGGCCGGTGCGCAGCACCAGGTGCTTGTCTTCCACCATGCCGTGAGGGATGGCCAAACCCTCGCCCAGGAAGGTATTGGCCGCCTTCTCGCGCTGCAGCATGCTGTCGACGTAGGCCGGATGGATGTGGCCAGCCTCGGCCAGCAAGGCGCCTGCCGCACGCACGGCATCTTCTCGGTTGTGGGGTGCCGCGCCCAGGCGGACTTCGACCGGAATGGTGGACATGGTCATGTCTCCTGCAAATTTGGTATCGATTCCAAAGCCGATTATGAAATGCGCGGTGTGCCCACGGCAACCCTGGATGCTGCTTGTCGTCTGAAAATTAAGGGAATACCCTAATGAAATAACAGGAAGATTTGCCTAGATCTTTGCGTTTTCACGCAACACCCGTCGGTGTCACAGCCGATCGCTGCGCGCCCGGTCTTGGGCCGTCTGCAGCCGCTATCGACGAATTTTTTGAAATCGTTACCATCTATGGTGCTGCGGCGGTGTTGCGAACCGCAGGGGCATGCCGCCCGAGCGCAGCACGTGCAGAGTCGCTTTTTCAGGAGCTTCCACATTGGCCAGCATCAAGGACGTCGCGCAGCGCGCGGGCGTATCGACCACCACCGTCTCGCGGGTGCTCAGCACGCCGCAGGCTGTGCGTGCCGCGCTGCGCACGCGAGTCGAGCAGGCGATCGCCGAACTGGCCTATCGGCCCAACCTGGCCGCCCGCCGGTTGCGCCAACGCCGGGCTTCGCTGGTCGGGCTGATCGTGTCGGACATCCGCAGCCCTTTCTTTACCGATGTGGGCCGCGCCGTGGAAGACGTTGCCTACCGCCACGGCCTGCGCCTCATCCTGTGCAACAGCGACGAGAACCCGGCCAAGGAGCAGTCCTACCTCGAGCTGATGGCCGATGAGCAGGCCAGCGGCGTGATCCTCTCGCCCACCATGCAGGGACTGCAGCAGTTGCGCCCCGAGGCCTGGCCGTTCCCGCTGGTGCTGGTGGACCGTGCGCTCGAGAACACGCGGGTCGACCGCGTCGTGCTGGACAACCAGGCGGCGGCGCGCCGTGCCACCGAACACCTGCTGCAATCGGGCTACCGCCGCATCGTCCTGCTGGCGGGTGCCCACAGCACCACCGGCCAGCAGCGCCACGCGGGCCATGTCCAGGCGCTGGCAGCGGCGGGCCTCACGCCCCGGCCCGTGTGGGTCGAGCCCACGCACCGCGCGGGCGTCCAGGCTGCGGCCGACGTGCTGGCGGGGCCCGATCGGCCCGACGCCCTGCTGGTCACCAACGGCGTTCTCCTGCTCGGTGCGCTGCAGGCGATCCAGGCTGCGGGCCTGCGCACGCCGCACGACATCGGCCTGGCCGGTTTCGACAACAACGACTGGACGGCGCTGCCCGCGCTCGACGTGACCACCGTGGCCCAGCCGACCTACGACATCGGGCGTACCGCCGCCGAACTGCTGCTGCAACGCATGCAGGACGCCACGCGCCCCGTGCGCCAGGTGGTGCTGGAAGGCGCGCTGGTGGTGCGTGGCTCCAGCGTCAGGTCGGCGCCTGCGCCAACGCTGCCTTGACGGCCTGAACGACGAACCACGCCGCAACCGGCAGGTTCGGGCCTCGCTCGCTAAGATCACGGTTTTCTCTTGAGGAAAGGCCCGAGCGGCCCTTTGGATGACCATGTGCGGTGCCGAACTCCATCCCCTGTCCGACAGTGTCCAGCGCGTCGCACGCGCCTTGCGGGACGCCGACCATCCCCATGCCCCGCAGATGCTCGACGACGCCGCACGCACGGCGCAGCAGGCGGCCGATGCGCTGGGCGTGGCGGTCGGACAGATCGCCAAGAGCATCATCTTCCGGCGCAAGAGCGACGATGTGGCGGTACTGGTGGTCACGTCGGGCGACAAGCGGGTCGACGAAAAGAAGGTGGAGGCCCTCGTGGGCAAGCTCGGGCGTGCCGATGCAGCCTTCGTCAAGGCCACCACCGGGTTTTCCATCGGCGGTGTCTCGCCTTTTGCGCACCTCGTGCCCAGTGTCACGCTGATCGATCGCGAGCTCTTTCGCTTCGACGAGGTCTGGGCGGCAGCGGGTCATCCGCACGCGGTGGTGCGCCTGCGTCCTGCCGACCTCGAACGGCTGACCGGCGCGCCGGTGGCCGACGTGGTGTGAACGCCGATCCGCTCGCCGTGCTGGCCGGGCGCGCCGTGGCGGCCCAGGGGCTCGCGCACGACCTGCCGTCGCCCTGTGTCTCGGTCTGCCGCATGGACACCGCGCAAGGCTTCTGCACCGGCTGTCTGCGCACCCTGGACGAGATCGCCGGCTGGGGCCATACCGACGACACCACACGCCGCCGCATCTGGCGCGCCATCGAACTGCGCGCGCGCACCGGGCTCTGGGGCGACGGTCCCACCGGCCCGGGCGAAGGAGCCTCTGCATGAAGCACATCACCTTCCATCTCGACTTCATTTCCCCGTACGCCTACCTGGCCTTCGAGCACCTGCCCGAAGCGCTGCAGGGCTTGAGCTACAGCGTGCGTTACCAGCCGGTGCTGCTGGGCGCGATCGTGCAGCACCACGGCCAGCTCGCGCCCGCGCAGATCCCGGCCAAGCGGGCCTGGACCTATCGCCATGTGCTGTGGCTGGGCCATGCGCATGGCATTCCGATCGACCTGCCTGCCTCGCATCCCTATGACCCGTTGCCGCACCTGCGCCTGGCGCTGGCGACCACGCACGACGGTGCGATCAACCGCCATGTGGCCGAGCTCATCTTCCGCGACGTCTGGCGTGGTGGTGCCGAAGCGACCGACGCGGCGCGGCTGGCGGCACTGTCCGCCCGGCTGCCGCAGGTGCGCGACGGCCATGGCGATGCGGCCCGTGCGCAGTTGAGGGCCAACACCGAACAGGCCATTGCTGCAGGGGTGTTCGGCGTGCCGGCCTTCGAATTCGACGGCCGGTTGTTCTGGGGCTTTGACGGCTTGGCCATGCTGCGCGCGGCACTCGAAAACGATGCCTGGTTCGATGGGCCGCAATGGGACGAGGCCGATCGCCGGCCTTCGCTGCTGCGCAGCAATCGCCCAATTCCTGCATCCTGAAACGCGCTGCGCGGGTTTCACCCTAAACCGTCAGCGAAGGTTCAGTTTGGCGCAAGGCTCGGGTCAGTCGCCACTCCAAGAATGGGTCACGGTTCCTGGCAGGGGCCGCAATATTCTTAGGAGACAAGCAATGGCAGCCACGTTAGATTCCCGCGGCCTACCGCACCCGGCGCCTCGGCCCATGTCCAATGAGGAGAGGAAGGTCATCTTCGCCTCCTCGCTGGGCACCGTGTTCGAGTGGTACGACTTCTACCTCTACGGTTCGCTGGCGGCGATCATCGCGCGCCAGTTCTTCAGCGGTCTGGATGCGGGCGCCGCCTTCATCTTCGCGCTGCTGGCCTTCGCGGCCGGCTTCCTGGTGCGGCCCTTCGGCGCCATCGTGTTCGGCCGCCTGGGCGACATGATCGGCCGCAAGTACACCTTCCTGGTCACCATCCTGATCATGGGCCTGTCGACCTTCATTGTCGGCCTGCTGCCCAGCTACGCCACCATCGGTGTCGCCGCCCCCGTCATCCTGATCGCACTGCGCATGCTGCAGGGCCTGGCGCTCGGCGGCGAGTACGGCGGTGCCGCCACCTACGTCGCGGAACACGCGCCGCACGGCAAGCGCGGCGCCTACACCTCGTGGATCCAGACGACGGCCACGCTGGGTCTCTTCCTGAGCCTGCTGGTCATCCTGGGCGTGCGGCTGGCGGTGGGGGAAGCAGCCTTCGCCGACTGGGCCTGGCGCATTCCTTTCCTCGTCTCGATCCTGCTGCTCGGCGTGTCGGTGTGGATCCGCCTGTCGCTGTCGGAGTCGCCGGCCTTCCAGAAGATGAAGGCCGAGGGCAAGACCTCGAAGGCCCCGCTGTCCGAGTCCTTCGGCGAGTGGAAGAACCTGAAGATCGTCATACTGGCGCTGGTCGGCCTGACCGCCGGCCAAGCCGTGGTCTGGTACACAGGCCAGTTCTATGCGCTGTTCTTCCTCACGGCCCAACTGAAGGTCGACGCAACCGCCGCCAACCTGATGATCGCTGCGGCCCTGCTGCTGGGCACGCCGTTCTTCGTCGTGTTCGGTATGCTGTCCGACAAGATCGGCCGCAAGCCCATCATCATGGCCGGTTGCCTGCTGGCGGTGGTCACCTACTTCCCGGTTTTCAAGATGATCACCGAGGCCGCCAACCCCGACCTGGCGCGCGCGCAGGCCACGGCCGGCGTGACGGTCACGGCCGACCCGGCCAGCTGCTCCTTCCAGGGCAACCCGGTGGCCCGCGAGATCGACTTCAGCAGCTCCTGCGACATCGCCAAGCGCTACCTCGTGCAGAACTCGGTGAGCTATGAAAACGTGGCCGGTCCGGCGGGCTCGCCCGCGGTGGTGAAGATTGGCGACAAGACGGTGTCGGCGCCCACGGGCAACGTCGTCAACCTGAAGTTCGACGAGGCGTCGGCCAAGTCCATTGCGGCCTTCAAGAAGGAAGTCGGCGACGATCTGAAGATCGCCGGCTACCCGGCCAAGGCCGACCCGGCCAAGATGAACAAGGTGCTGACCGTGGCGCTGCTGTTCTGGCTGGTGCTGCTCGTGACCATGGTCTATGGCCCCATCGCCGCCATGCTGGTCGAGATGTTCCCCACGCGCATCCGCTACACCTCGATGAGCCTGCCGTACCACATCGGCAACGGCTGGTTCGGCGGCCTGCTGCCCACCACCGCCTTCGCCATCGTGGCGAGCACCGGCAACATGTACAACGGCCTCTGGTATCCGATCATCATCGCGGGCGTCACGCTCGTCATCGGCACGATCTTCATCAAGGAAACGAAGGACGTGGACATCTACGCCAATGACTGAGCATTCCCCCAGGCTTGCTCGCTTCGCGTAGCCGCCCGCCCACCCCTTGCAGGGGGCAACACCAACGACCCGGCGAAGCCGGTTCCGCGGTGTTTCCCTGAACGACTGGGTGCCGCTGAAGAGGGGGGTGCCGTTGAACAAAGGGGCTTCATGCGCCGAGGCTGCATGAGGCCTTTTTCTTGAGCCGCTTTGCTTTTATTTATTTACAACCAGGAGACTCCCCGCCATGTGGAAAATCGTCGTCGGCTTCGTCATCTTTGCTGCGCTCGCCTTGTTCGTGATCATGAAAGCCGGCGACAAGGTCGACATGTCGGGCGAAAAGCATGGGTCGGATGCGCTGCACGCGCCTGAACCGGCCGCCTCGGCTGCCAGCGCGCCGAAATAAAACGCAGGGCCCAGCGCCCCGGTCACTTGTTCTGGCACGGCGCGGTGGCTGACACGCGGCCGCGCAAGACCCTGCCATGGCGCCGCCATGTGCCCGTCCCTAGAATGTCTGCCCCACCCCCAAGGCACGCATGACACAGGGCACCATCCGGATCCGCGGCGCACGCCAGCACAATCTCCAGAACCTCGATCTCGACATCCGCACCGGCGAGATGACCGTGGTCACCGGGCCCAGCGGCTCGGGCAAGTCGAGCCTCGTGTTCGACACCCTCTATGCGGAAGGCCAACGTCGCTACGTCGAGACCTTCTCGGCCTACGCGCGCCAGTTCCTCGACCGCATGGACAAGCCGGCCGTCGACAGGGTGGAGGGCGTGCCGCCCGCCATCGCCATCGACCAGACCAACCCGGTGCGCTCCTCGCGTTCCACGGTCGGCACGATGACCGAGCTCAACGACCACCTGAAGCTGCTCTACGCGCGGGCCTCGCAGTTGTTCGATCGCGAGACGGCGCTGCCCGTGCGCCACGATTCGCCCGACACCATCTATGCCACCCTGGCCGAGCGGGCGGCGGCCGCCGGCGATGCGCGCGTCGTCGTGACCTTTCCGGTCGAGCTGCCTGCGTCCACCACGCCCGATGAAATCACGCAATGGCTGTCGGCCAGCGGCTTCACGCGGGTGCAGGCCGAGCGCGAAATCGCCACGCCGACCGGCCCGCGCAAAGTGCTCGACGTGGTGGCCGACCGGTTCCGCCTGGCGGGGACCGAGCGCGTGCGCGTGCTCGAGGCGATCGAGACGGGCCTCAAGCGCGGCGGGGGCCGGCTGACGGTGTATGCGTTGCCTTCGCAAGAGGGCGCCGAGCCGGAGATATGGAAGTTCTCGACCGGGCTGCATTGTCCCGAGAGCGACGTGCGCTACAGCGATCCGATTCCGTCGATGTTCTCCTTCAATTCGGCGGTCGGCGCCTGTGAGACCTGCCGTGGCTTCGGCCGCGTGATCGGCGTGGATTTCGGGCTGGTCATTCCCAACGACAAGCTCACGCTGCGCGCTGGCGCCATCAAGACCATCCAGACGCCGGCTTGGAAAGAGGCGCAGGACGACCTCATGCGCCATGCCGAAGACGCCGGCATCCCGCGCGATACGCCCTGGGCCAAGCTTACGCAGGAACAGAAGGACTGGGTGCTCGACGGCTCGCCCAACTACAAGGGCAAGTGGAATCAGCAGTGGTACGGCATCAAGCGCTTCTTCGGCTACCTGGAGAGCAAGGCGTACAAGATGCACATCCGCGTGCTGCTGTCCAAGTACCGCAGCTACACGCCATGCCCGGACTGCGCCGGTGCGCGCCTGAAGCTGGAGCCCCTGCTCTGGCGCATGGGCAGCAAGGCCGACGCCGACGCCGTGCTCGCGCCGGCCAGGCGCTTCATGCCCGTGGGCGTGAAGTGGTCGCGCGATCAGCTCGAAGCGTTGCCCGGGCTGTGCCTGCACGACCTGATGATGCTGCCGATCGAGCGACTGCGGAAGTTCTTCGATGGCATCGAGCGCCGCGGCAACGGCGCGAATGCCAACGAAGGCGACGCCCAGGCGCTCAAGCTGCTGTTCGAGGAAATCACCACGCGCCTGCGCTACCTGCACGACGTGGGCATCGGCTACCTGACGCTCGACCGCCAGAGCCGCACGCTCAGCGGCGGCGAGGTGCAGCGCATCAACCTCACGACCGCACTCGGCACCTCGCTGGTCAACACGCTGTTCGTGCTCGACGAGCCCAGCATCGGCCTGCATCCGCGCGACATGAACCGCATCACCGAGGCCATGCTGCGTCTGCGCGACGCGGGCAACACGCTGGTGGTGGTCGAGCATGACCCGGCCGTGATGCTCGCGGCCGACCGTGTGATCGACATGGGCCCGGGCCCCGGCATTCGCGGTGGCCAGATCGTTTTCGACGGCACCACCGACGCGCTGCGCAACGCGCCGACTTTGACGGGCGACTACCTGGGGGGCCGCAAGCAGATCGGCATGGGTTTCAAGCGCGCCGTCACCGACAGCACGCCGCGCCTCATCCTCGAAGGCGCGCGCGAGCACAACCTGCAGAACCTGACGGTCGACATTCCCCTGCAGCGCCTGGTGGTCGTCACTGGCGTGAGTGGTTCGGGCAAGTCGACGCTGGTGCAGGACGTGCTGGCACCAGCGCTCATGCGTCACTTCGGCAAGGCCACGGAAACGCCGGGCCTGCACGACCGGCTGCTCGGCGCGGACCACCTGAGCGACGTCGTTTTCGTCGACCAGTCGCCCATCGGCAAGACCGCGCGCTCCAACCCCGCGAGCTATGTCGGCGCGTGGGATGCCGTGCGCGAGATCTTCGCCACTGCGCCGCTGTCGCGCCAGCGCGGCTACACCGGCAGCAAGTTCAGCTTCAACAGCGGCGATGGCCGCTGTCCGACCTGCGGCGGCTCGGGTTTCGAGCACGTGGAGATGCAATTCCTCTCCGACGTGTACCTGCGCTGCCCGGACTGCGACGGCAAGCGCTATCGCCCCGAGATCCTGGAGGTCACGATCGAGCGCGGCAACCGCAAGCTCAATGTGGCCGATGTGCTGGACCTCACCGTGGCCGAGGCCGCAGCGCTCTTCAGCTTCGACCGCGAGGTGCTGCGCGTGCTGCAGCCGATCGTCGACGTCGGCCTCGACTATGTGAAGCTGGGCCAGCCCGTGCCGACGCTGTCGGGTGGCGAGGCGCAGCGCCTGAAGCTGGCGGGCTTCCTCGCAGATGCGGTCAAGGGCACGACGGCCAGCCGTCAGGCGCTGGCACGCAAGGGCACGCTGTTCCTGTTCGACGAACCCACGACGGGCCTGCATTTCGACGACATCGCGCGCCTCATGCGCGCGCTGCGCAAGCTGCTCGATGCGGGCCATTCGCTGGTCGTGATCGAGCACAACCTCGATGTCATCCGCGCGAGCGACTGGCTGATCGACTTGGGCCCCGAGGGGGGTGACGGTGGCGGGCGGATCGTTGCGGTCGGCACACCCGAACAGGTGCGCGAGATGACGGGCACGTCCACCGGCGACGCGCTGCGCGACTACGAACTGGCTCTGGGACCGTCGCGCTTTGCTGCGCGCGAGCCGCAGCCACGCGCCCTGCCGGCGATGGGCCGCGAGGCGATCCAGATCGTCAACGCGCGCGAGCACAACCTGAAGAACCTGAGCGTCGATATTCCGCGCGGCAAGTTCAGCGTGGTGACGGGCGTGAGCGGCTCGGGCAAGTCGACGCTGGCCTTCGACATCCTGTTCAACGAAGGGCAGCGGCGTTACCTCGAATCGCTCAACGCGTATGCGCGCAGCATCGTGCAGCCGGCGGGCCGCCCCGAGGTGGACGCGGTCTACGGCATTCCGCCGACGGTGGCCATCGAGCAGCGCCTGTCGCGCGGCGGCCGCAAGAGCACGGTGGGCACGACCACCGAGGTGTGGCACTTCCTGCGGCTGCTGTACGTCAAGCTGGGCACGCAACACTGCATCCACGACGGCGCAGCCGTGCAGCCGCAGACACCCGACAGCATCGCGGCGCAACTGCTGAAGAACTTCAAGGGCCAGCACATCGGCCTGCTCGCGCCCTTGGTGAGCAACCGCAAGGGCGTCTACACCGAGCTGGCCGACTGGGCGCGTCCACGCGGCTTCACGCACCTGCGGGTCGATGACGGCTTTCTGCCGACCACGAATTTCCCGCGCCTGGATCGCTTCAAGGAGCACAGCATCGAGCTGCCCGTGGCGAGCCTGGACGTGTCGGCAGAAAACGAGCTGCTGCTGCGCGAGTCGTTGCGCAAGACGCTGGAACACGGCAAGGGCGTGCTGCATGTGATGAGCGACATCGGCGGATTGCGCGCCGCCATGGAAGCCGGCGCGCCGACCGCGGGCATCGGCCGCACGCAGGTGTTCTCCACGCTGCGCGCCTGCCCGGTGTGCAGCACGAGCTACGCCGAGCTCGATCCGCGCCTGTTCAGCTACAACAGCAAGCATGGCTGGTGCCCCGACTGCGTGGGTACTGGCGTCAAGCTCACGAAGGACCAACGCAAGGTCTACGACGATTCGGTGCTGGCCGACGACCAGAAGGGCCGGGAGCAGACGTTTGCCGAGCCCGAAGCCGAAGATGTGGGTGACACGGTCTGCCCGACCTGCGAAGGCACGCGTCTGAATGCGGTGGCCCGCGCGGTGCACTTCGGCCCGGCGGGCATCGGCATCGCCGAGATCGCGCGCATGAGCGTGAGCGACATCCGCGCCTGGTTCGAGCAGCTCACGCTGAGTGGGCGCGAGGCCGAGATCGCGCGCGACCTGGTGCCGGAGATCAAGAGCCGCCTCGAATTCCTGGAGGAGGTCGGCCTGGGCTACCTCACGCTGGACCGGGGTGCGCCCACGCTCTCGGGCGGCGAGGCCCAGCGCATCCGGCTGGCGGCGCAGTTGGGCAGCAACCTGCAAGGCGTGTGCTACGTGCTCGACGAGCCGACCATCGGCCTGCATGCACGCGACAACCGCATCCTGCTCAACGCACTGCACAAGCTGGGCGAGAAGGGCAACACGCTGGTGGTGGTGGAGCACGATGAAGACACCATTCGCCGCGCCGACCACATCATCGACATCGGGCCGAGCGCGGGCAAGCGCGGTGGCCGACTGGTGGCCGAAGGCTCGGTGGCCGACATCGAGGCGGCGTCCGATTCGCAGACCGGTCGCTATCTGCGCGATGCGATCCGGCATCCGCTGCAGACGCGCCGCCTGGTGCCGCCGCCGGAGCCTGGCGCGCCCGACTGGCTCACCGTGCGCGGCGCCGATCTGCACAACCTGCAGGACGTGACGTCCACGCTGCCGCTGCATCGCCTGGTGGCGATCACCGGCGTGAGCGGCTCGGGCAAGTCGACGCTCGCGCGCGATGTGCTTCTGGCCAACGTCCAGGCTGTCGTGGTCCAGCGCATGACCAAGGCGGGCCGCGATGCCGATGCCGCCGGCAAGCGGCCCGCCTGGTCGGGTTGCCGGGGCGTGGACGGCTACGAGACCATCGACCGCGTGCTCGAGGTCGACCAGACGCCCATTGGCAAGACGCCGCGCAGCTGCCCGGCGACCTACATCGGTTTCTGGGACACGATCCGCAAGCTATTCGCCGACACGCTGGAGGCCAAGGCGCGCGGCTATGCGCCGGCGCGCTTCAGCTTCAACACCGGCGAAGGCCGTTGCCCCGGCTGCGACGGCGCGGGCATCCGTACCATCGCGATGAGCTTCCTGCCCGACGTGAAGGTGCCTTGCGAGGTCTGCCATGGCGCGCGCTTCAATCCCGAGACGCTGGCGGTGAGCTGGCGTGGCAAGAGCATCGGCGACGTGCTGCAGATGGAGGTGGACGAGGCGGTCGACTTCTTCGCCTCGATGCCCAACATCGCCCATCCGCTGCAATTGCTCAAGGACGTGGGCCTGGGCTATCTCACCCTGGGACAGCCGTCGCCCACGCTGTCGGGTGGCGAGGCCCAGCGCATCAAGCTGGTGACCGAACTGAGCAAGGTGCGCGACGACGTCACGCGCCGCGGGCAGAAGGCGCCGCACACGCTGTACGTGCTCGACGAGCCGACGGTCGGCCTGCACATGGCGGACGTCGAGAAGCTGATCCACGTGCTGCACCGGCTGGTGAACGCGGGCCACAGTGTGGTCGTCATCGAACACGACCTCGACGTGATCGCCGAAGCCGACTGGCTGATCGACCTCGGTCCCGAGGGCGGCAACGGCGGCGGGCGTGTGGTGGCGGCGGACACGCCCGAAGCGGTGGTGCGGCTGGGCACGCACACGGGCGTGGCGCTGGCGCCTGTGCTGGCGCGGTGAAGGCACGGCGGATGGGGGCGCGGTGTCAGGGTGAGGCGCGGCCGTTTCACTGCTGCATGCTGACTGCGACCTGACGCCAAGGTGACTGCCGAGGGCAGTCACCGATTGTGCGAGGGCGTTTCGCTCGGCCCAATGGGGTTTTCAAGCCATTCCCCAGGAAACCCACGCTCCATGCAACGACGTTATCTGCTGTCTCTCGGTGCCGCCACGCTCGCCAGCGCCGCCGCGCTCGCACCGTTTGCGGCCCAGGCCCAGAACTTTCCCACGCGCCCCATCAAGCTCGTGATCGCCTTTCCGGCGGGCGGCCCCACCGACATCACGATGCGCCAGCTGGCCGAGAATGCTTCGAAGATCTTGGGCCAGCCCGTCATCATCGACAACAAGCCGGGTGCCGGTGGCACGCTGCCGGCACAGGCGTTGCAGATCTCCCAGCCCGACGGCTACACGGTCGCGCAGATTCCGCTGGGCGTGTTTCGCCTGGGCTACACGACCAAGATCAACTGGGACCCGATCAAGGACATCAGCTACGTGATCAACGTCACCGGCTACGCGTTCGGCGTGGTGGTGCCTGCAGACAGCCCGTTCAAGAACTGGCAGGACTTCGTGAACTATGCCAAGGCGAACCCCGGCAAGTTGACCTATGGCTCCACCGGCACGCTGACCAGCCCGCACCTGACGACGGAACTGGTGGCGCAGAAGGCCGGCATCCAGCTGCAGCACGTGCCCTACAAGGGCAGCGCTGACCTGATGCTGGCAGTGGTCAGCGGCCAACTGATGGCGGCCGTGGACAGCACCGGTTTTGCGCCGCAGGTCGAGGCGGGCAAGCTGCGCGTGCTCAACACCTGGGGCGAGAAGCGCCTGGCCAAGTTTCCCGACGCGCCCACGCTGAAGGAGCTGGGCTACGACATCGTCCAGAACTCGCCGTTCGGCATCGGCGCACCCAAGGGCACGCCGCCCGAGGTGGTCAAGAAGCTGCACGATGCCTTCAAGCAGGCGATGGAGGAGCCCAGCTACGTCGCATCGCTCGGCCGCTACGACATGCTGCCCAACTACATGAGCTCGGCCGAATACACCAAGTTCGCACAGGACACGGTGGTGCGCGAGAAGGCCGTCATCGAGAAACTGGGGCTGGCCAAGGCGCCTTGATCAGCGGTCTGCGGGCGCTGCCGCCCGGAACAGCGCCGCCACCAGCGTCTCGGCCAGCGCTGGCGTCACGGCGTCTGCACCGAACAGCAGCCGAAACACGATCGGTGCCACCAGGTGGTCGATCACCTGCTGCGGCGCGAGCGTGGGTTCGCCACGGCGATGGGCTCGCTCGATCATCACGCCGGCCTCGACCTTGCGGTTGCGCAGGCAGTGCGTGTCTTCCTGGTTGTCCAGCGCGGCCGCTGCCTTGAGCAGGGCCTTGTGCCCCGGCTGAGTCATGTGCGCGATCAGCTCGCGGGCCCATGCTTCGAGGTCCCGGCGCAGGTCGCCTGTGTCCGGCAGCGGCCGATTCGGGTCGAGCCGTGCCGTCGCAGTTTCGGCCAGCAGTCCCGAGAGGTCGCCCCAGCGCCGGTAGATGCTGGAAGCGCTCACGCCGGCACGTTCGGCCACTGCAGGCACGGTGACGCGCTCGCGCCCCTCCTCGGCCACCAGCGCTTCGAGTGCGGCTCGCACCTGCGCCTGCACATGGGCGCTACGGCCCCCGGGGCGTTTGACTTGAACTGTGTGGGTGTTCATGGTGGTACTTTAACGCAACAAGTTTTGCGTTAGTCTTGTGCTGTGCTTACAATCTCAAAAGCGAAATTCTTCGCTTTAAGGTTCAGGCATGTTGGACATCTTTTCTCGCTTCCACCCGACGACCCGCAGGTCCGTCACGCCGTGGCGCCTGCCGTCCAACCTTGCGTTCGGCTTGTTGGCCACGGTCCTGTTCGCATTTTTCTTCGCCGCCAGCGCGCCGTCGCCGCTGTTCGTGGTGTTCCAGCATGCCTGGGGCTTCTCGTCCTCGATGCTCACGGTCGCGTTCGCGGTCTACGCGCTGGCGCTGATGCTCTCGCTCGTGGTGGCGGGATCGCTGTCCGATCACATCGGCCGGCGCCCGGTTGTGTTCGCGGCGCTGGTGCTGCAGGCCGTGGCCATGGGGATGTTCCTGCTGGCGCGCGGGATCGGCGGCCTGATCGCCGCGCGCATCGTGCAAGGCGTGGCCACCGGCATCGCGAGCGGCGCGCTGAGTGCCGCCGTGGTGGAGGCCGCGCCCGCAGCCCGCAAGCGCTTGGGTGCGCTGGTCGGCAGCGTGGCGCCGCTGGCGGGGCTGGCCGTGGGCGCCTTGGCGACGGGCGCCGCCGTGCGCTTCGGTAGCCAGCCGGTGCCCTGGGTTTTCGGCCTGATGGGGCTGTGCTTCGCGCTGGGCGCGGTGCTGGTGCTCTTCGTGCCAGAGAGCGTCAGCCCACGGGCCGGCGCGCTCGCCTCGCTGGTGCCGCGGGTGTCAGTTCCGGCCGCAGCGCGCACCGCCTTCGTTCGGGCGGTACCGGTGCTGGTCACGGTCTGGGCGCTCGGCGGCCTTTTTCTGTCGCTCGTGCCGTCGCTGCTGCTGCATGTCTTCGAGGTCGATAACGGGCTGGTCAACGGCTTGGCGATCGCCGTGCTCTCAGGGGTGGGGGCTGTCGCGCCCACCTTGCTGGGACGGCTCTCGCCCGCGCGGATCGCGGCCATCGGCATGGCTGCCATCGCGCTCGGACTGGGGCTGTTGCTTGGCGCCATCGGCACGCGCTCGCTTGGACTTTTCTTCGCGGGCACGGCGGTGGCCGGCATCGGTTTCGGCGCCGCTTTCTCGGCCACGATCCAGACCCTGGCGCCTTTGGCGCAACCCGGTGAGCGTGGCGAACTGTTCGCCGCGATCTTCGTTGCAAGCTATCTCGCTTTCAGCCTGCCGGCCATGGTGGCTGGCTTCCTGGTCGCGCCGTTCGGGCTGTTGGCGACAGTACGTGGTTACGCGGTGCTCCTGCTGGCGCTGGCCGTGGTGGGGGCCATGCTGCAGGGGGCGGCAGGGCGGGACGGCCGTCGCTCCCTCTGACGCTGGTTCGTCGACGTCCGCCGGCTCAGCGCGCCGCGAGCACGGCCCTCGCCACTTCGGCAAAGCCCGCACCGCGCTCGCCCTGCGTCACGTAGCGCGGCAGGTGCTCAAGCACCGGCACGAAGCGCGCAATGTTGGCAACGCCGATGCTGTGGGCGAAAGCCTCGAACATCAACTGGTCGTTGGTGGAATCGCCGACATAGACCCAGCGGTCTCGCTCGGCATCCAGCGTGCGACCCAGCAGTTCCCGCACGATCCAGCGCGCGCCCTCGAGCTTGTTGTGATCGCCGTACCAGCCGTTGATGTGGATGCTGCTCACCGTCGCGTGCATGCCTTCGCCCTGCATCAGCGCCACCACCGCGGCGATCTGCGCTTCGGTCAGTTGCGTGAATTCGCTGTGGTCGATCGCGATGTCGCATTCACGGCCTGCCGAGTCGGTGGCACGCCGGGCACCGGGCACTTCGGCCTCGATGCGCGCGAGCACCTGCTGCATGCGCGCGAAGTTGGCTGTTCGCGTGGCCAGGTCCTGCTGGTAGTGCTTGGCAAGCTCGCCGTCTGGGCCGCGCACCAGCGCCACGGCACCGTTTTCCGCGACGATGGCATCGACCGGCCAGCTGCGGGCAAAGGGCTCGCTCCAACCCACCGGCCGCCCCGTGATGGCGATCACCGACACGCCCACGGCTTTCAGGTCCGCGAGCGCCTGCAAGGCGTCGGGCGTGATGGTGCCGTCGGTGGTCAGCGTGTCGTCGATGTCGGTGAAGACGCCGGTCAGGCGGGCCACGTCCGCGGCAGGCCACAACGCCAGAGCCTGCATCGTCCGGCGCGGGAGCGCTTGCCGGAAGACGAGTTGCCTGGCGGCGACGAAGTTGGCGCACATCCCTGTCACGCTGCCGATGGCGACGCCCAGTGCAGCCGCGGCCGGCCCATGGACGAAGTGCAAGGTGAGCGCATAGGCGCCGTAGTTCAGCACAGCGCCACCCAGCATGGAGCCGAGGTAGCGCAGGTATTCGCGGCCGACGGCGCCGACGCCCGGGCCGCCCGCAGCAGCGCCCGCCGAGAAGGTGTAGCGGCGGTTCAGCCACCAGGTGGCCGAAGCGGCGGCCCAGAACGAGACCGCGCGGCCGCCATACCAACCGAGCCACGGCGCCGTGAGGAAGAGCACGCCGAGGTCGACCAGCAGGCCCGCGACGCCCACCACGCCGAAGCGCGCGAACTGGCCGATGAGGCGGGGGCTCACGGTGCGTCGGTCCAGCGTGGCCGCGGAATGGACAGGTAGATCAGGCGCTTGGCCTCCTGCCTGCCGAGTGTGACGGTGCGCAGGATGGCGCCGCAGGCCAGCGACAGCATGCCGCTGAGCATCATGCCGGTGGCGAGCACGGCCGTCGGCAGGCGCGGTACCAGGCCGGTCTGAACGTAGACGACGAACAGCGGCAACGCGAGCAGCAGCGACGCCAGGGCGAGGATCGCCGCCAGGATCGAGAAGAAGGTCAGTGGCCGTTCGCTGACGAACAGGCGGGCGATGGTCATGAGAATGCGCCGGCCGTCGCGGAAGGTCGACAGCTTGCTCTGCGTTCCCTCGGGTCGCGCCAGGTAGGGCACCGGAACCTCGGCGTAGGCCATGCGAAGTTCGAGCGCATGCACCGTGAGTTCGGTTTCGGTCTCGAAGCCCTGGGCCGATGCCGGGAAGGACTTGACGTAGCGTCGCGAAAAGATGCGGTAGCCCGAGAGCATGTCGCTGAACGAGCCGCCGAACAGGCCCGACACGGCAGAGGTCAGCATCCGGTTGCCCAGCCGATGGCCAGGGCGGTAGGTCTGGGGATTGCGCCCGTCATCCATGCGCGCGCCCACGATCATGTCGAGGCCCTCGCGCAGAAGCTGGTCGACCATGCGCTGGGCTTGCGTGACGTCGTAGGTGGCGTCGCCGTCCACCATCACATAGAGGTCGGCCTCGACGTCGGCGAACATCCGCCGCACCACGTTGCCCTTGCCGCGCAGCGCCACATGCGCGACGTGGGCGCCATGCGCCCTTGCGACGGCCGCCGTGCCGTCGGTCGACGCGTTGTCGAACACGTGGATCGATGCCTGCGGCAACGCAGCCCGGCAATCGGCGATGACCGTCGCGATCGCGTTGGCCTCGTTGAAGCAGGGAATGACGACCGCGATGCGAGGAAAGGCAGCGGATGGAGGCATCGGGTTCATGGCAAGGCGGTGGTCTGCAGGCGGTAGAGATGGATGCCGTGATCGGCGTAGACGGGCGTGAACCAGCGTTCGAAGTCGGGTGCCGCGACCGTGTCCGGCATGCGGCCGGTGTCCACGACCAGCGCGTCGAAGCCTTGCGCCGCAAGCGCGCGATGCAGGGCTTCAGGCGGCAGCGTGGCAAAGTCGCGGTAGCGCCACGGACCGAAAACGTCCCCCCAGATGGGACGGGGCGCATAGTACAGCGAGCCTTCCAGGCCCATCTGGTAAGTCTTTCCGGCGGGGTGCGTCTTCAGGTATTGCCACATGCCGTAGCTCTTCAGGCGTTGGGCCAACAGCGCCTCGCGGGCGGACGGGGTGAGTGCAACGCGCTTGGCGTACTTCACGGTGCTCACGAGCGCGGCCACCGCAACGAGCAGAATCGCCAGTGCACCGATCCAACGCTGCGCACGTTCGAACCGCGGCATGTCGATGGGCTGGAACAGCCGCTGCGATACTTGAATCCATGCAGCGGCTGCAAGCAGCGCAAGCAAGGGAAAGGCTGTCATCAGGTAGCGCGGATACGGTGAACTCGCGACCCATACCACCAGCATCCAGGCGCAGAAGTACATGGCACCGCGCGCGGCCGGTGACCGTCGCAACGCCGGGATGAAGGGCGCAAGCAACGCGGGCCAGAGCAGCCAGTGCGGCAGGCCGGCGGCGTTGTGCAGATCCTCGAACTGACCGCGATAGTCCGACAGGTTCCAGTCGCTGAAGCCGAACAGCCGGCCGCCCAGCGGTGCGAAGGGGTCACCGGTCGCCAGCGCGTTGCGCAGGTACCAGTAGCCGCAAGGCAGCACCAGGCTCACGATCGTCAGCAGCCAGGTGTCCGGACGCCGGTCCTGCCACGCAAGGGCCACGGCGAAGAAGGGCAGGATCGCCAGCACCTGGTATTTGGTGCCCGCTGCCACGCCGAGCGAGAAGCCGCACGCGGCGAGCCAGAAGCGCAGCCGGGTCGCACGCCACTGCGCGAAGGCGATGCAGCCCGTCAGGACCAGCAGCGTGGCGCCCATGTCCACATAGGCGCGGTCGTATTCCGAAACCGACAGCACCACCCAGATCATCGCGGCCAGGCAGCCGCCGACACGGCTGAGGTGCGCCACGCCGAGCTGATAGACCATCCACGCGGTCAGCCATCCTGCGCTCGCATGCAGCAGATGGGTCAGGATGTCGTTGCCGAAGAGCAGCGCCGCTGCATACAGCAGGTCGTAGTTGTACGGAAACCAGCGATAGCGCAGCCATTCGTTGACCTGAAGCCGCCCGCTCAATGCCCATTCGCGCGCGTGCGGCAAGTGGTACATGAGTTCGTCCCATTGCAGCGGCGGGGACAGTGGCGCGAGCAATGTCGATGCAAGGGCCAGGGCCAGCAGGATCAGCGCGCAGCGCTCGGCCGGAAGCAGAGGCGGGCGCTTCTTGGCGGCCGGGCCCTGCGCGCGCAATTTGAAAAGGCGCCAGGCTTGCAGCGCCGCGGTGATCCATCCGATGGCGATCAGCGCCAGCACCGGCCCGCGCCGCAGTGCGCCGCCGATGGCAAGCCACTGCAGACCGCAGACGGCGACGCACAGGCCGATCGCGATGGCCATCGGATGGCGCAGGCCTTGCGGTAGCTCACCGCCAGCAGGCACCGCCCGCATCAGAAGGTTGCCCAGGCCCCAGCATGCCAGCAGCACGCTGGCGAGCGCGGCATAGTGTCCGATGCCGTGCGTCAGTGTTTCCAGCACGACGGCGTGCCCTCAGCCCGCCGTTTGCAGTGCCAGTCCCGCGTGTTCCCGCAACGGATGGAAGTGGATCTTCGGAAAGCGCTCCTGGGCCAGCCGCACGTCGTACGGCGAGGTGCAGAGGTACGCGAGCGTGTTGGCCGCATCGAGTGCCATGCGCGCCGGGTAGGCGTTGACGAACTCGCGCAGTTCGGCCGGCGTGTCGGCGGTGATCCAGCGCGCGCCGGTGTACTGGCAGCCTTCGAGCCGCACGTCGGCGTCGTACTCGGCCTTCAGGCGGTGCTGCACGACTTCGAACTGCAACTGCCCGACGGCGCCCAGCAGCATCGGGCCGCCGACCTCGGGGCGGAAGACCTGGATCGCGCCTTCTTCGCCGAGCTGGGCCAGGCCTTGCTGAAGCTGCTTGGTGCGCAGCGGGTTCTTCAGGATCACGGTCATGAACAGCTCGGGCGCGAAGAAGGGCAGGCCGGTGAACTGCAGGTTGGCGCCGTCGGTGATGGTGTCGCCCAGCTGAACGCCGCCGTGCGTGGTGAAGCCGACGATGTCGCCCGCGTAGGCCTCTTCCACCGCCTCGCGGCGCTGGCTCATGAAGGTCACGACGCTGGTCGGGCGCAGTTCCTTGGCCGTGCGCTGCACCTTGAGCTTCATTCCCGGCGTGTACTTGCCCGAGGCCATGCGCACGAAGGCGATGCGGTCGCGGTGGTTGGCGTCCATGTTGGCCTGCACCTTGAAGACCACGCCGGCGAAGTCCTTGTCCGCGGGCTGGATCTCCTTGACCACCGGCTGGCGGTTGACCAGCGTGGTGCTGGTGCGCGACTGCGGTGGCGGCGCCAGGTCGACCAGTGCGTCGAGCACTTCCATCACGCCGAAGTTGTTCACGCCGGAGCCGAAGAACACCGGCGTCTGCTTGCCGGCGAGGAAGGCCGCATGGTCCCAGGTGGGCGATGCGCCGGTGGCGAGCTCCATGCTGTCCATGGCCGATTCGAAGTCGGCACCGAAGCGCTTGGTCAGCGTGTCGCGATCGCTCAGCGGGATGGTTTCGAAATCGTCCGACAGGCGTTCCTTGCCCGACTCGAACACCGTCATCGCCTGCGTGCGCAGGTTCATGATCCCGCGGAAGCTCTTGCCCTGGCCGACCGGCCAGGTCATCGGCACGCAGGGCATGCCGAGTTCGCGCTCCACCTCGTCGAGGATGTCCAGCGGCTCGCGCACCTCGCGGTCCATCTTGTTGACGAAGGTGATGATGGGCGTGTCGCGCTGCCGGCAGACCTCGATCAGCCGCCGCGTCTGGGCTTCCACGCCGTTGGCGGCGTCGATCACCATCAGCGCCGAGTCGACGGCGGTCAGCACCCGGTAGGTGTCTTCCGAGAAGTCCTTGTGGCCGGGGGTGTCGAGCAGGTTGATCACGTGGTCGCGGTACAGCATCTGCATGACCGACGAGGCCACCGAGATGCCGCGCTGCTTCTCGATTTCCATCCAGTCCGACGTGGCGTGGCGCGAGGCCTTGCGCGCCTTCACCGAGCCGGCGATCTGGATCGCGCCGGAGAACAGCAGCAGCTTCTCGGTGAGCGTGGTCTTGCCGGCGTCGGGGTGGGAAATGATCGCGAAGGTGCGACGGCGGCGGGTTTCGGATTCGAATGTCATGGGCCTGAACGCAGTGAACGCGGTGCGCGCAGAGAAAGCGGGAGCGCGGGGCGCTCACGGCGCAATGGCGACGCAAAACCAGCGATTTTAGCGACCCGCCGGCCACGGCCTGCGGTGTGACAAAGCGTTCACATTTGCGGCGCCCGCACTGCGCTAAAATCCGCGTTCCGAGGAGCGTTGCAGCGCCGTCAGGCGTGAGGCTCGGAACCATTCATTGCAACGACGCTCACCCGCTGTGTCCCAGGGTGAGTCCTGTCTGGCGCAGCGGCATCTTTGAAACCATCCTGGAGTTCCAATGAGCGCTGTTCTCAAGCCCGCATCCACCACCAACGCCGATCAGGCCATCGCCGACATCACCCTTGCCGCCTGGGGCCGCAAGGAAATCCGCATTGCCGAAACCGAAATGCCCGGCCTGATGGCCATCCGCGAAGAGTTCAAGGCGGCCCAGCCGCTCAAGGGCGCGCGCATTACCGGCTCGATCCACATGACGATCCAGACGGCCGTGCTGATCGAAACGCTGCAGGCCCTCGGCGCCAACGTGCGCTGGGCGTCGTGCAACATCTTCTCGACGCAGGACCATGCTGCTGCCGCCATTGCCGCGGCCGGCACGCCGGTGTTCGCCGTCAAGGGCGAAACGCTCACCGACTACTGGGACTACACCCACAGCATCTTCGACTTCGGCCCCAAGGGCTCGGCTGGCGAAGGCCCGAACATGATCCTGGACGACGGCGGCGACGCAACGCTGCTGATGCACCTGGGCCAACGCGCCGAGAAGGACCTGGGCGTGCTGGCCAACCCGACCAGCGAGGAAGAGCGCATCCTCTACGCCGCGATCAAGGCCAAGCTGGCGGTCGATTCCACCTGGTACACCCGCAAGTCCGCCGAGATCATCGGCGTGACCGAAGAAACGACCACCGGCGTGCACCGCCTCAACGAGATGTCCGCCAAGGGCACGCTGCAGTTCCGTGCGATCAACGTGAACGACTCGGTGACCAAGAGCAAGTTCGACAACCTGTATGGTTGCCGCGAATCGCTGGTCGACGGCATCAAGCGTGCCACCGACGTGATGATCGCTGGCAAGGTCGCCTGCGTGGCTGGCTACGGCGATGTGGGCAAGGGCTCGGCCCAGGCACTGCGCGCCCTGAGCGCCCAGGTGTGGGTCACCGAGATCGACCCCATTAACGCCCTGCAGGCCGCGATGGAAGGCTACAAGGTCGTGACGATGGAATACGCCGCCGACAAGGCCGACATCTTCGTGACGACCACCGGCAACAAGGACGTGATCCGCCACGAACACATGGCCGCCATGAAGGACCAGGCGATCGTCTGCAACATCGGCCACTTCGACAACGAGATCGACGTCGCGTCGATCGAGAAGTACGAATGGGAAGAGATCAAGCCGCAGGTCGACCACATCACCTTCCCGGACGGCAAGAAGATCATCCTGCTGGCCAAGGGCCGCCTGGTGAACCTGGGCTGCGGCACGGGTCACCCGAGCTTCGTGATGTCGTCGTCGTTCGCCAATCAGACCATCGCCCAGATCGAGCTGTTCACCAAGCCCGACGCGTACGAGGCCGGCAAGGTCTACGTGCTGCCCAAGCACCTCGACGAAAAGGTCGCACGCCTGCACCTGAAGAAGGTCGGCGCCATGCTCACCGAACTGACCGACACGCAGGCTGCCTACATCGGCGTGGACAAGGCCGGCCCGTACAAGCCGGACACCTACCGCTACTGATCGGCGATCTTGCGCGCTGATCAATTGTTGGTCGAGCGGGGGCTTGCCGCCTCGCGCTCACAAGCCGTCCGCCTCATTGCGGGCGGTCTGCGCTGGTTCGACGGCGTCGGCTGGCACACCGTGGCGAAGAACCGGGACGACATTCCCGAGAGCGCCGAACTCGAGCTGGCCGACGCGGCCGAGGCGCGCTACGTGTCCCGTGGCGGGCTGAAGCTCGAGGGCGCGCTGGGCGTTGCCGGCGTCGACCCGACCGGGCTGCATTGCCTGGACGTCGGCCAGTCGACCGGCGGTTTCACCGACTGCCTGCTGCAGCATGGCGCGGCGCATGTCACCGGCATCGACGTGGGTCACGGGCAACTGCACGACCGCGTGCGCGGCGACGAACGCGTCACGGCGATCGAGAAGGTCAACGCCCGCGCCCTGACGACGGACGACCTGCCCGAGGACGAGCGCCAGGACTTCGATCTGATCGTCGGTGATCTGTCGTTCATCTCGCTCACGCTGGTGCTGCCGGCCATCGTGCCGTTGCTGGCGCCGGGCGGAACGCTGCTTATGCTGGTCAAACCGCAGTTCGAACTGCAGCCCGGCCAGGTCGGCAAAGGCGGTATCGTGCGCGATCCGGCGATGTACGACGTGGTGCAAACGCGGCTGCGCGAAAGCTGCGCTGCGCTCGGCCTGCGCGTGCTGCGATGGTTCGACAGCCCGATCGCCGGTGGCGACGGCAACCGGGAGTTCTTCATTCATGCCGTCCCCGAGGGCGGCGCCACAGGAGCCGCAGGTGCGCCTTCCGCTGAGCTTTGAATTCTTTCCGACCAAGACGCCCGAAGGCGCGGTCAAGTTGCGCGCGGTGCGCCAGCAACTCTATGCGCTCAAGCCCGAGTTCTGTTCGGTCACCTACGGTGCAGGTGGTTCCACGCACGACGGCACGTTCAACGCCGTGCGCGAGATCCTGGCCGAAGGGGTCGACGCGGCCAGTCATTTCTCCTGCATCGGCGCAACCCGGGCCACCGTGCGCATGCAGCTCGAGGAACTCCGGTCGATGGGCGTCAGGCGCCTGGTGGCCCTGCGCGGCGACCTGCCCAGCGGCTATGGTGCCGGCGGCGAGTTCCAGTATGCGAGCGACCTGGTCGCCTTCATCCGCAGCGAGACGGGGCGTGACTTTCACATCGAGGTGGCCTGCTACCCCGAAGTGCATCCACAGGCGCGTTCGCCGCAAGCCGACCTGAAGGCCTATGCCGCCAAGGTGCAGGCCGGTGCCGATTCGGCCATCACGCAGTACTTCTACAGCGCCGATGCGTACTTCCGCTTCGTCGACGACAGCCGTGCGCTCGGGCTCGACGTGCCCATCGTGCCGGGGATCATGCCGATCACCAGTTCGACGCAGCTCATGCGCTTCTCCGACGCCTGCGGCGCCGAGATTCCGCGTTGGGTGCGGCTGCGGCTGCAGAGCTTCGGCGACGACACGGCATCGATCAAGGCCTTCGGCCTGGATGTCGTCACGTCGCTGTGCGAGCGGCTGTGCGCAGGCGGCGCCCCGGCGCTTCACATCTACACGATGAACCAGTCCGCGGCGCCCCTGGCGCTGCTTGACCGGCTCGGCTGGGATCGATGAGTTTGCGGCGTTGGCACCGGCACGTCCTGACCGTTTGTGCGGCAGGCTTGCTGGTGGCCTGCGCCACGCCGCCGGCGGAGCCAGTGGCCGCCGACGCGGCACCTGTCTCATCGAAGTTGCCCTCGTCATCGCCCGTGATTCCCAACGGCAAGCTGCAGCCCCTGGAACGCAAGCTGCAGGTGCCCGCGGGCGTCGGCCCGCGTTCGCAGGTCGCGGCGGTCGACTACGACCTGTCCGTGTCCCGCGCCATGGATCTGCCGCCCGATGACGGACTGCCGGGCGATGCCGCGCCGCGCATGGAACTCGAGCGCGGTGGTGCGTCGTGGTACGGCATCCAGTTCCACCAGCGCAGGACGGCGAGCGGCGAGCGCTTCGACATGGGGGCGTTCACGGCCGCGCACAGAACCCTGCCGTTCGGCAGCCACGTCTGCGTGCGCAGTCTGGTGACGGGCCTGGAGGTGATGGTCCGCATCAACGACCGGGGGCCGTATTCGTCCGGCCGGGTGATCGACCTCAGCCGCGCCGCAGCCGATGCCATCGGCATGTTGGGGCTGGGCATCAAGCCGGTGTCGCTGTCGCTGGTCGACAAGGGAGGCCGATGCGGTGACCAGGTCAACGACGAGAGCGATGCACTGATGGCCGAGGACGATTCAGCCGTCAGCCCTGCGCCGGCAGCGCGCAAGCCACGGGCCCGGGCGACCGCCCGCATTGCCTCCAAGCGCCACCGCTGAGCGGCGCGCAGCGTGCGTCAGCCGCCTGTGTCGAGCGTGAAGCCGGCGTGACGGTCTTGCGCGAGCAGCGTCTTGAGCTGTTCCAGCGCCGGCTGCAGTTGAGCCTTCAGCGTGTAGGGCGGATTGATCAGGAACATGCCGCTGGCCGGCAGGCCGGGGCGCTTGGTGTCGCCGGTTTCGGTGGTCAGCAGCTTGCTGGACTTGACCGTCAGCGTGGCGTGCAGCCACGACTTGCCGGCCTTGGTCGCCATCGTCTTGAGGCGGCGTGGCAGGTCGTGTGCTTCGGGGCGCGGGATGATCGGATACCAGACGGCATAGGTGCCGGTGGCAAAACGTTTGAGCGATTCGCCCACGAGGTCGAGCACGCGGCCGTAGTCGCTCTTGATCTCGTAGCTGGGGTCGCACAGCAGCAGTGCGCGGCGCGAGGGCGGCGGCAGGAACTTGGTCGCGCTGCCGAAGCCGTCTTCGCTCAGCACGGCAATCTGGCGACCCGCTTCGAGCTGTGCGATGTTCGCGGCGAGCGTCCTGGAATCGGTCGGGTGCAGTTCGAACAGCTTGAGCTTGTCGTGGTCGCGCAGCAGATGCTGCGTGATGAAAGGCGAACCGGGGTAGATCTTGGCGCCGCCCTTCGGATTGAAGTCCTTGAGCACTTCGAGGTAGCGCGCCAGTGCGGGTGCCGGCTCGACGGCCAGCGGCACGGTGGGCGAGAGCAGTCGCAGCACCCCTTCGGCGGCTTCGCCGCTGGTGCCCGCGTAGTCGCCGTCCAGGCGGTAAAGGCCGGCGCCGGCATGGCTGTCGACCACCGTGAGGGCGGCATCTTTCTCGAGCATGTAGTCGAGCGTGGCAATCAGCACCAGGTGCTTGAGCACGTCGGCGTGGTTGCCGGCGTGGAAGGCGTGGCGGTAACTGAACATGCTGCGATATTACCCGGCGCGCGGGATGAAGGGGGCAATTTGCGTTGGTGACGCGTTCCTTTATATAATCGAGGGCTTCGCAGCGCATTTGTGGCCCCGCGGCGAAGTATGCCGGGCGCATGCCGTCCGGGGTGTCCCCACCTAAGAGATTCCCATCAGAGGAACGCCGACCGTGGAAAAGGGCCCGCCAAACCCTTCCCAGGAAGAAAAACTCATGACCAAAACGTTCAGCGCCAAGCCCGCTGACGTGACGCACGAGTGGTTTGTGATTGACGCGACCGACAAGGTCCTCGGACGAGTAGCCAGCGAAGTTGCTCTCCGTTTGCGCGGCAAACACAAGGCCATTTACACGCCTCACGTCGATACCGGTGACTTCATCGTCATCATCAACGCATCGCAACTCCGTGTCACCGGCGCCAAGTCGATCGACAAGGTGTACTACCGTCACTCGGGTTACCCGGGCGGCATCAGTGCCACCAACTTCCGCGACATGCAGAACAAGTTCCCGGGCCGCGCCCTGGAAAAGGCCGTCAAGGGCATGCTGCCCAAGGGCCCGCTGGGTTACGCCATGATCAAGAAGCTCAAGGTGTACGGCGGTGCGGAACATCCGCACACCGCGCAACAGCCCAAGGTTCTGGAAATCGCAGGTTTGTCCACCAACGCCCAACGTGAGGCCGCCAAATGATCGGTGAATGGAACAATGGCACCGGCCGTCGCAAATCCAGCGTCGCCCGTGTGTTCATCAAGAAGGGCACCGGCAAGATCACGGTCAATGGCAAGGACATCCAGGCCTATTTCGGCCGGGAAACTTCCATCATGATCGCCAAGCAACCGCTGTTCCTCACGAACAACGTCGAAACCTTCGACATCATGATCAACGTGGCCGGTGGCGGCGAATCGGGTCAAGCCGGCGCTGCGCGCCACGGCATCACCCGTGCCCTGATCGACTACGACGCAACGCTCAAGCCCGTCCTGAGCCAAGCCGGCTTCGTGACGCGCGATGCGCGTGAAGTCGAACGTAAGAAGGTCGGTCTGCATTCCGCACGCCGCCGCAAGCAGTTCTCCAAGCGCTGATCTTCGCCCAGGCGCGGGTCTTCGCTGCTGTGCTGCGAATATCCGCACTTCGGACGTTGCCGAAAGCCGCCCCTCCGGGCGGCTTTTGCTTTGTTGAAGTAGCATCTCTTCCATTGGCCGCACCTTCGGCCCACCCCTTACAGGAGTTCCGCCCATGAGCGCTGTTGCCGAAACCATCCAGACCCCCACCCAGATGCCGGAGCCGATCGTCTTCACCGACAGCGCGGCTGCCAAGGTGGCCGACCTGATCGCCGAAGAAGGCAATCCCGAGCTCAAGCTGCGCGTGTTCGTGCAGGGCGGCGGCTGCTCCGGCTTCCAGTACGGGTTCACCTTCGACGAGATCACCAACGAAGACGACACGACCATGACCAAGAACGGCGTGTCGCTGCTGATCGACGCGATGAGCTACCAGTACCTGCTGGGTGCCGAGATCGACTACAAGGAAGACCTGCAGGGCGCGCAGTTCGTGATCAAGAATCCGAACGCCACCAGCACCTGCGGCTGCGGTTCGAGCTTTTCCGCCTGACCTTCGCTTGCGACGCGCGCCCCGCATGGAATGCGCGCCGTCTCCGAAAACCGCCTGAGGGCGGTTTTTTTTCGCCTTTCACGTTCTTCGCGCCGCCATGGTTTCCGATTCCCAGGTCCTTCCTCTCGCCCCCGTCCGCAAAAGCCTTTTGTGGCTCGTGGCCGTTGCGTTCTTCATGCAGACGCTGGATGCGACCATCATCAACACCGCACTCCCGGCGATGGCTGCCAGCCTGGGCGAGAGCCCACTGCGCATGCAGTCGGTCATCGTGGCGTACGCGTTGACGATGGCCATGCTGATTCCGGCGTCGGGCTGGATTGCCGATCGCTTCGGCACGCGGCGGGTATTCTTCAGCGCCATCGTGCTCTTCACGCTCGGTTCGGTCGCCTGTGCCCTGTCCCATGGGCTGGGCCAACTGGTGGCCGCGCGGGTGGTGCAGGGCCTCGGTGGCGCGCTGTTGCTGCCGGTGGGGCGGCTGTCGCTGTTGCGCACGGTGCCGCGCAGCCAGTTCCTGCAGGCGATGAGCTTTGTGGCCATTCCGGGGCTCATCGGCCCGTTGCTGGGGCCGACGCTGGGTGGCTGGCTGGTGGAATACGCCTCCTGGCATTGGATCTTTCTGATCAACGTGCCGGTGGGTGTGCTGGGTTGCCTGGCGACCTTGCGGCTGATGCCGGACCTGCGTGGCGATGTGCGTCGGCGTTTCGACGGCGTCGGCTATGCGTTGCTGGCCTTCGGCATGGTCGCCATCTCGCTGTCGCTCGACGGGGTGGCCGAGGTCGGGTTGCGGCAGGTCAGCGTGCTGGTGCTCATCGTGTTCGGCTTCGCCTCCCTGGCGGCCTACTGGCTGCACGCCGGACGGCGCGCCGACCCGCTGTTCTCGCCCACGCTGTTCAAGGTGCCGACGCTGAGCATCGGGTTGATCGGCAACCTCTTCTCGCGCCTGGGCAGCGGTTGCATGCCTTTTCTGGTGCCGTTGCTGCTGCAGGTATCGATGGGCTACTCGCCGATGCGCGCGGGCCTCATGATGCTGCCGATCGCACTGGCCGGCATGCTCATGAAGCGCTTCACCACGCGGCTGATCCAGCGTTACGGCTACCGCAAGGTGCTGGTGGTCAACACCGCGCTGGTCGGACTCACCATGGCCAGCTTCTGCCTCACGGCGCCTGGCCAGCCGCTGGCGCTGCACATCCTGCAACTGCTGGCGTTCGGCGCGGTCAATTCGCTGCAGTTCACGGCCATGAACACGGTAACGCTGCGCGACCTCGATGCAGGCATGGCCAGCAGCGGCAACAGCCTGTTGTCGATGGTGCAGATGCTGGCCATGAGCATGGGCGTGGCGGCCGCCAGCGCGGTGCTGGGCGGCTACACCGGCATCTTCGGCAATGCCCAGCCACTGGACACGCTGCATGCGTTTCAGGCGACTTTCGCGACGATGGGGCTGATCACGCTGACCTCGGCGCTGATTTTCTGGAATCTGCCGCCGGACGCGCGGGCCGTGCAACCCAATCCGCCGGAGGTGTCGGGTCAGGGTTGAAGCGCGCTGCGCTCCTGCATGACGTCGATCAGGCGGGGTAAATCGCGCCGAGCACGCGTGCACCGCGTGCGCCGGTCACGCTGGCCAGGTTGCCGGGGGCGCGTTGCACCGCGGCGCGCGCCAGCCAGGCGAAGGCGGCAGCTTCCACCTGCTGTGGCGGCAGGCCGCGGTCGGCGGACGACAGCACCTCGATGCCGGGCAACAGTGCGCTCAGGCGCGCCATCAGATGCGTGTTGAAGGCCCCGCCGCCGCAGACGATCAACGCGCGGCTTTGCGGCGCATGGCGCAGCACGTCGGCCGCACAGGCGCGTGCCGTGAGTTCGGTGAGGGTGGCCTGCACGTCGATTGGCGCCAGGGCCGTGTCACCCAGCCGGGCCGCGAGCCAGGACGGATTGAACAGGTCGCGGCCGGTGCTTTTGGGGGGCGTCTTGGCCAGGAAGGGCTCGTCCATGAGGCGCGCCAGGAGCGCGGGTTGCACCGTGCCGCTCGCGGCCCAGCGGCCGGCCGTGTCGTAGGGCTGGCCCGTGTGCAGTTGGCACCAGTGGTCCATCAGGGCATTGCCAGGACCGCAGTCGAAGCCGCGCACCGGGCCGACGTCGTGCTCGCCGGTATCGCCCGTCGGTGGGAGCAGGCTCAGGTTCGAAATGCCGCCCACATTGAGCACGGCGACCGCCGCATCGGTTTGGCCGAACAGCGCTCGATGAAAAGCCGGCACCAGCGGCGCACCCTGGCCGCCTGCTGCGACGTCCCGGCTGCGGAAGTCGGCCACCACATCGATGCCGATGCGTTCGGCCAACAGGGCGGGATGGTTGAGCTGCAGGGTGTAGCCCGTGGTGTCGAATTCGCCCGGGCGGTGGCGCACGGTCTGGCCGTGTGCGCCAACGGCCTGGACATCCGCCGGTGCGAGCCCAGCCGCCGCCAGCAATTGCTGCACGACGTCGGCATAGACGCCAGCCAGGCCGTTGGCCGCCAGCGCGGCACGGTGAAGTTCGTTGTCGCCCGGTGTGTTCAGCGCGAGCAGTTCGGCACGCAGGTCGGGGGGGAAGGGCGCCGTGGCGTGATGCGTGACCGCGATGCAGCCGTCGGAAAAGTCGGCCAGCACGCCGTCGACGCCGTCGAGCGAGGTGCCCGACATCAGGCCGATGTAGCGTTCGGCAGCCATCAGGCGGGCGCGGGCCGGGCGCCGCTCAGTCGGCGCTGGCTTGGACGACCGAGAAGGCCGCGGCAAGTTCGGTGCGGGTGCTGCGGGCCAGGCGGTCGAAGGCCGGGCGTGCGGAGGCGCTGAGCGGCGAGCCACCGTCCTGCTTGGCGATGTTCGTCGGATCGGTGTAGGCGCCGTTCACGCGGAATTCGAAGTGCAGGTGCGGACCGGTGGCCCAGCCGGTGGCGCCGACCGCGCCGATGAACTGGCTCTGGCTGACGCTCTGGCCGGGCTTGACGTCGATGCGGCTCAGGTGCGCGTAGACGGTTTCCTGGTTGTTGCGGTGCTTGAGGATGATGATGTTGCCGTAGCCGTTCTGCTGGCCCGCGAACTCCACCACGCCATCACCCACGGCCCGCACGGCAGTGCCGGTCGGCGCGGCAAAGTCGACGCCGTTGTGCTTGCGCCAGGTGTTCATGATCGGATGCATGCGCATCGCAAAACCGCTGGAGATGCGCGAGAACTCCACGGGGGAGCTCAGGAACGCGCGCACCAGGCTGTCGCCGTTCGGGCGATAGTAGGCGCCTTTCTTGCCGGGCTCCTGGAACCACAGGGCCTGAAAGATCTTGCCGTCGTTCTCGAATTCGGCCGACAACACACGGCCGGTACGCAGCGACTGGCCGTCGGCGTCGAAGGTTTCGTAGACCACGGCAAAGCGATCGCCCTTGCGCAGCGTGCGGAAGTCCACGTCGCCCGCGAAAATATCGGCCAGCTGGCTGGCGACGGCGTCGGGGATGCGTGCATCGTCGGTGGCGGCGAACAGGGTGCTGCGCACCACGCCGCTGGCCAGCCGGCTCGACGTCGAGAGCGCGTCGTTTTCCGTGCGCACGGTGAAGCCCGTGCCGGCACGGCTGACGACCAGGCGCTTGAAGCTGCCATCGGCCGCAGGAATCCAGCGGGCGCTCAGGCGCTGCATGGTGTTGTCGCGGTCGGCTTCGGCCGTGACCGTACGGCCGGCGCGGCTCAGCAGGGCCGTGCGTGCTTCCGCATTGCCCCTGATGAACTCTGCTGCGGCCGGATCGGCGATGCCCAGGCGCTTGAGCAGCGCCTCGACCGTGTCGCTGGAGCGGGTGGTTTCCGTGCGGAACAGGGTGATGGCGTGGGCGTCGAGTGCCTCGGCCTGATCTTCGAAAGCCATCGGCTTGACGGCTTCGAGCACCTGTTGCACCGGCAGATTGGAGGCGTCGGGCCCCAGGGAGGCGACTGCAAACGCACCGCCGCCTGCGAACAGGAGCATCGCGCCAATGGCGCCTGCGATGTGCTTGGGGTACGTCCGGAAGGTATGGGCCACGCGGGAGGCTAGCAACTCCTCAGCGGCAAGAATGGCGTTGATCAACGTCTGAAGGTCCAAATTCGGTTCGGCAGATCTGTGCTGTAGGACCTCGAGCAACGAGGTGGCAGGACAGTGCGGAAGGCGCGCCGCTTAGAATCCGGCGCTTGAAATGTCGGGCTGAGTATAGCTTCGGCGACCCAAAAACAAGGCAAAAAGCCCAATGAATGCCGATCTCTTTACACAGCAAACCCTTTCCGACAGTGTAGGACGCGCCCTCGAAATCTCGTTACGGGGGACCGACGAGCTGCTGCCGCACGACGAATGGGTGCGCAAGCTGCAGCGCTCGGAAGCCACCGGCACGCCCCTGCGCATCAAGCTGGGGCTGGACCCGACCGCGCCCGATATCCACATCGGCCATACGGTGGTGCTCAACAAGATGCGCCAGTTGCAGGATCTCGGCCACACGGTGATTTTCCTGATCGGCGACTTCACGACCACCATCGGTGACCCGTCGGGGCGCGATTCGACCCGTCCGCCGCTCACGCGTGAGCAGATCGAGGCCAACGCCCAAACCTACTATCGGCAGGCCAGCCTGGTGTTGGACCCGGCCAAGACCGAAATCCGCTACAACTCCGAATGGAGTGACCCGCTGGGCGCCCGGGGTCTGATCCAGCTGGCATCCAGGTACACGGTGGCGCGGATGATGGAGCGCGACGATTTCACCAAGCGCTTCAAGGGCGGCCAGTCGATCGCGGTGCACGAATTCCTCTACCCGCTGATGCAGGGCTACGATTCCGTCGCGCTCAAGAGCGACCTGGAACTCGGCGGCACCGACCAGAAGTTCAACCTGCTGATGGGTCGCCACCTGCAGCAGGAATACGGCCAGGAACCGCAGTGCATCCTGACGATGCCGCTGCTCGAGGGCCTCGACGGCGTGCAGAAGATGTCCAAGAGCAAGGGCAACTACATCGCCGTGGCCGAGGAGCCGAATGCCATGTTCGCCAAGGTGCTGTCGATTTCAGACACGCTGATGTGGCGTTGGTACACGCTGCTGAGCTTCCGCTCGATTGAAGAGATCGCCGCGCTCAAGGCCGCGATCGAAGCGGGCGGCAACCCCAAGGAGGCCAAGGTGGCGCTGGCCAGGGAGATCACCACCCGCTTTCACAGTGCGGCGGCCGCAGATGCGGCCGAGCAGGATTTCGTCAACCGCAGCAAGGGCGGCGTGCCCGACGAGATTCCCGAGGTCATGCTGTCCGGCGCGCCGCTGGGCATTGCGCAGGTGCTCAAGCAGGCGGGATTGGCCGCATCGACGTCCGAAGGCAATCGATTGATCGACGGTGGCGGTGTGCGGGTCGACTCGACGGTGATCAGCGACAAGGGGTTGAAACTCTCCGACGGCTCCTATGTGGTGCAGGTCGGCAAGCGCAAGTTCGCGCGCGTGACGCTCGGCGCCTGAGCACCTCGGTTCCGGGGGGCCTCGGCGTCAGCGCACTTCGATGGTCACGCGCCGGTTGCGAGGTTCGTCGACGTTGTCGGCCGTCGGCACGGCCAGTTCACGTTCGCCCCGTCCCACGGCCTCGATCCGATTTGCCGGGAAGCCGCGTGCAATGAACAGCTGACGCACCTGCTGGGCACGCAGGAGCGACAGCGCGTCGTTTTGAGCGGCCATACCGGTCGTGTCGGTGTGGCCTGTCACCAGGATCTCGCCGCCGCTGCGGGCGAGCGCGGCCGACACCACGTCGGTCATGGTCTGGATCGAGGCGATCGTGAGCACCGTACCGCCTGTCTCGAAGAACACCGTGTAGCGCTGCGCGGGTGGCGGTGCCAGATCGAATAGTGCCGCGTTGTCGGCGCGCACCTGGGCCGGATCGGCCCGGTCCACCACCGGCGCACCGGTGGCGCGCGAGGAGGCAGTAGCGCGCTGGTAGGGCGTGTCGAGCGTTTCGCTGCCACCCTTGGCGCTCACGACCACGGCCGACGGGCGACCATCGGCCTGTGGTAGCAGGACCACGCGGGTGGCGGGCGGTGCGGCACAGGCGGCAAGCAGCGCAGCCAACGCCAGCAGGCCGAGGAGGCGAGGGTGGGTCATGGCTGGGGATCCGCCTGAACGATGAAATCGGTGCCGCGAATGCCGATCGTGGCCGTCTGCGTTTCGACGCGGATCGCCTCGGGATGGGTCTTGCCGATCAGGCCGGTGATCAGTCGCAGGGAGCCCTGTATCAGGGCGAGGAGCAGGCCGCCTTCCTGCGTGGTGGCGTCGAAGTGGTACTCCTTCACGTCGAGCCGCGAAGACGGGCCGACCATGAGCGTGGTGCCGTCGCGCATCACCACGCTGGCCCCGGCGTCCGGGCCGGTCACGATGCGGTCGATGGGGGCCAGCGCGTCGCCCGGACGCGCGGGGCGCGATGCGCCGACGCCGTCGAGCAGTTGCACGTCGCCGCGCACCGCCTTCACGATGCCCGCGTGAGGCGCCGGTGTGGCGGCGTTCTGCGCCCAGGCGCGGCCGCCGGCGAGTGCCAGCACACACAGTGCGACGCACGTTTTATTTCTCAAGATGGCGATCCTCGCTGAAAGTCAGGCGCAGCGATCTTACTTGGTCACGTATCGCGATAATCCGCTGCCGCAGGGCGTTCAATTTGCGCTGCGGCCCGCAAAGACCTTCGCCATGTCCTATTTTTCTCTTGCTTCCTGGAATCCGCGCGCGTTGCTGCGGCTCTCGATCGCGGTGGCTCTGCTGACCATCGTCCTCAAGGGCTGGGCCGGCGCCGTGACGCACTCCATGGGTCTGATCTCGGACGCCATGGAGTCTTTCGTCAACCTGGCCAGCGCGATGTTTGCCTTCGCCATGGTCACGATCGCGGCGCGCCCCGCGGACGACGACCATCCGTATGGGCATCACAAGGCCGAGTATTTTTCCTCGGGCTTCGAGGGCATCCTGATCATCGGCGCCGCGTTGGCCATCGTCTGGGTGGCGGTGCTGCGGCTGATGTCGCCGCAGCCGCTCGAGCAACTCGGCTGGGGGCTGGCGTTGTCGATCGTGAGCTCGGGCTTCAACGCGGCGCTTGCGCTGGTGCTGTTTCGCGCGGCACGCGCGCACCGTTCGATCGCCCTCGAAGCGGATGCGCGCCACCTGGTCACCGATGTATGGACCTCCGCCGGCGTGGTGATCGGCATCATCGCCGTGCATTTCACCGGCTGGCTCTGGCTTGATCCGCTGCTGGCCATCGGCGTGGCCCTCAACATCCTGCGCGAAGGTGCGGCCCTGGTGTGGCGCTCCTCCCAGGGCCTGATGGACGAGGCGCTCGAGCCCGAGGCGCTGGCGGTGCTCCAGGCGACGCTCGCCCGTTTCGCCGCACGGCCGGGCGACGGCGCGATGCTGCGCTTTGACGACCTGGTTACCCGCCGCGCCGGCCAGCGCCGCTTTGCCGATCTGCACATGCACGTGCCGGGCGAGTGGACACTCCAGCATGCCGCCGCCCTGCGCGATGAACTCGAACAGGCGCTCATGGACGAGGTCGACGGCCTGCGCGTGACCATCCAGCTGCTGCCTCTTAACCTGGAAGCGCGCGCCGTGCAATCCGCGGTGCGGGCCCGGCCGTGAAGGCGGTGATCCAGCGCGTGTGCGAGGCGCGCGTCGACATCGACGGCCAGACGGTCGGCGCCATCGGCGAAGGTCTCCTGGTGCTGCTGTGCGCAGAGCGTGGCGATACGGATGCCGTGGCCGACCGCCTGCTGGCCAAGCTGCTGAAGCTGCGCATCTTCGCCGACGACGCCGGCAAGATGAACCGCAGCGTGCAGGACGTGGGGGGTGGGCTGCTGGTGGTGAGCCAGTTCACGCTGGCGGCCGACGTGAGCGGTGGCAACCGGCCGAGCTTCACCCAGGCGGCCGCACCCGACGACGGACGCCGGCTGTACGACCACTTCGTGGCGCAGGCGCGCCGCACGCATCCGGTGGTTGCCACCGGCGTGTTCGCGGCCGACATGCAGGTGCACCTGGTCAACGACGGCCCGGTGACGATCCCGATGCAGATGAATTGAGGACGCAGCCATGTCCATCTACGACGAGCCCAAGGTCGATTGCCACAACCATGTCTTCGACCCGGCACGCTTCGCATACCGCGACGACACGCACTACCGTCCGGCCGGCCAGGAAACGGGTTCTGCCGCGCTCTTCCTGCAGGTGCTCGATGCCTATGGCGTGCAGCAGGCGCTGGTGGTCGGGCCGAATTCGGGCTACGGCAACGACAACCGCTGCCTGCTCGATGCCATCGCACAAGGGGCCGGCCGGCTCAAGGGCGTGGCCGTGGTGGACCACGACGCGAGCCTCCAGGTGCTGTCAGACCTGCAGGCCCAGGGCATCGTCGGCGTCGCTTTCAATCCGTCGTTCCTGGGCGTGGCGCACTACCTCGACAGCGGTCCGTTGCTCGACCGGCTGCAGCAGCTGGGCATGTTGCTGCAGGTGCAGGTCGAGCGCGACCAGTTGCCCGATCTGCTGCCGTTGCTGGACGCCGCGCCCAGCCTGCCCGTGCTGATCGACCACTGCGGCAAGCCCGAACCGCTTGCAGGCCTCCATCAGCCGGGCTTCGAGGCCCTGCTTGCGCTGGGCCGCAGCGGGCGGGCGGCCGTCAAGCTGTCGGGCTTTGCCAAGTTCTCGCACGAGCCGCATCCGCATGCCGACGTCTGGCCGTACGTGCGGGCGTTGGTGGAGGCGTTCACGCTCGACGCTTGCGTCTGGGGTTCCGACTGGCCCTACCTGCGCGCCACGCAGCGCATTGACTACGGCGCGCAACTCAAGCTGATCGAGCGGCTGTTCCCGGCCGCCGAGGACCGGCGAAAGCTGCTGTGGGACACGCCTGGACGGTGGTTCGGCTGGTCGCGCTGAGCCGCTGGCGGCTGGCGGCTGGCGGCTGGGGCTCGCTGGCCGCTGGCGCCGTCAGTACGGGTTGGCGATGCCCATGCGCGCCAGGATCTCGATTTCGCGCGCTTCCATTTCCTCGGCGTCTTCCTCGCCGGTTTCGTGGTCCCAGCCTTGCGCATGCAGCGCACCGTGCACCAGCAGATGTGCATAGTGCGCGGCGAGCGTCTTGCCTTGTTCTTCGGCCTCGCGCGCGACCACGGGGGCGCACAGCACCAGGTCGGCCATCACGATCGGGCTCTGCGTGTAGTCGAAGGTCAGCACGTTGGTCGCGTAGTCCTTGCCGCGGAATTCGCGGTTGAGCTGCTGGCCTTCCTCCGCGTCGACGATGCGCACGGTGATCTCGCCGTCGAGGTCCAGCGCATGGCGGATCCAGCGCGCGACGCTGTGCCGGGGCAGTGCGCTGCGGTGCGCGTCCACGCCCGCGAAGCGGCCGAACTGGAGCGACAGGGTCAGGTCGGGCAGGGCCATGTCAGAGCGCGTCCGATCGGGCGTCCGCGCGCTTGCGGCGGCCGTCGTAGGCATCGACGATGCGTGCCACCAACGGATGGCGCACCACGTCGACGCTGGTGAATTGGGTGATCGCGATGCCCTTGACCCGGCGCAGCACACGCTCGGCGTCGATCAGACCGCTGAGCTGGGTCTTGGGCAGGTCGATCTGGCTCACGTCGCCCGTCACCACCGCCTTGGCACCGAAGCCGATGCGCGTGAGGAACATCTTCATCTGCTCGGGCGTGGTGTTCTGCGCCTCGTCGAGGATCACGAAGGCGTTGTTGAGCGTGCGACCGCGCATGAAGGCCAGCGGCGCGATCTCCAGCGCATTGCGCTCGAAGGCCTTCTGCACTTTTTCATAGCCCATCAGGTCGTAGAGCGCGTCGTAGAGCGGGCGCAGGTAGGGGTCGACTTTCTGCGTGAGGTCCCCCGGCAGGAAGCCCAGGCGCTCGCCGGCTTCCACCGCCGGCCGCGTGAGCACGATGCGCTGCACGGCCGCACGCTCGAGCGCGTCGACCGCACAGGCCACCGCGAGGTAGGTCTTGCCGGTGCCCGCCGGGCCGATGCCGAAAGTGATGTCGTGGCTTGCGATGTTCTGAAGGTAGGCCGATTGGGTGGGCGTGCGCGCGCGCAGTTCGGCGCGGCGCGTGACCAGCATCGGGCCGGCCTCGCCGTCGTCGGTCATGCCCGAATCGCTGGCCAGCGTGAGTTGCACCACGGCCGGGTCGATCGGCCGCTCGGCCAGCTCGTAGAGCGCCTGCAGCACCTCGATCGCCTGGTGGGCGATGGCCTTGGGCCCGTCGACCTTGAACTGCTCGTGGCGGTGCGCGATGCTCACGCCCAGCGTGTCCTCGATGCGGCGCAGGTGGGCGTCCATCGGCCCGCACAGGTGGCCCAGGCGCGCGTTGTTGAGGGGCGTGAAGGTGTGGCGAACGATCAAAGGATAATTCCGGCTCTTGAGAAGGGACACCCATGATAGGCAAATTGACCGGAACGCTCGCCGAACGCAACCCACCGCAGGTGGTCGTGGACTGCAACGGCGTCGGCTATGAGGTCGACGTGCCGATGAGCACCTTCTACAACCTGCCGCATACCGGCGAGCGTGTGTCGCTGCTCACGCACTTCGTGGTGCGCGAGGATGCCCAGATTCTCTACGGTTTCGGCACCCACGAGGAGCGTGCGGCCTTCCGCCAGCTCATCAAGATCTCGGGCGTGGGCCCGCGCATGGCGCTCGGCGTGCTCTCGGGGCTGAGCGTGAGCGAGCTCGCGCAGATCGTGACGCTGCAGGACGCGGGCCGGCTGGTGAAGATTCCCGGCATCGGCAAGAAGACCGCCGAGCGCCTGCTGCTCGAACTCAAGGGCAAGCTGGGCGCCGACATCGCGTTGCCGGCCCATGCCGCCAGTGACGCACAGGGCGACATCCTGCAGGCCCTGGTCGCGCTGGGCTACAGCGACAAGGAGGCTGCACTGGCGCTCAAGGCGCTGCCCAAGGACGTGGGCGTGAGCGAGGGCATCAAGCTGGCGCTGAAGGCTCTCGCGAAATGACCCCGGTGCCGCCGCCGCGTCCTCTTCAGGCGCTGGCGCGGCGCCTGGGCACCTGGCGCGACCATGTCGACCCGACCGCTGATTCGCCCGAGGGCAACGCCTGGCTGCTGCGGATCGCGGCCATTGCCATGGTGCCCCTCCTGCTGGCCTATGCGGGCGCCGGCGCGGTGTACGGGTGCTTGCCGCTGCTGACGCCTGTGGGCTTCATCGACATGCCTGGCGCTTGTGCATGGCTGGTGGTGATCGCCACGCTGGCGATCGCGCTGGCGCTCGTTGACTGGCTGGCCGGGGGCGATCGCCGCCCGCCGCCGCCCGGCCCGCGCACCGTGACCACCACGCACACCCTCTGGCGGGCGCCCGGTCGGCCGCTGCGCCGGGTCGAAGTGAAGACCACCTTGCCGCCAGCGGCGGCGCCCGTGGCGTTCTCGTTCTACCAGCGCTTGCGTGCCTGCAGTCTGCTGGTCGCAGCGATCGCACTCGCGTCGGCGCTGGCGGGGCGCGCGTTGCTGGCTCTGGGCATGCAGCCGGTGTCGTGGGCCAGCGGACTCGCGCCGCGCGCGGAGTGGCCGCTCTATCCGCTGCAATGGGTTTGGCCGTGGCTGCTGCCGCTGGCCAACGATCACTTCGGGCTGGGGTTGATGGGCGCGGGGGGTGCCCTGCTCGCGCTGGCTTACTTTCTGTCGTGGCGCAAGGTCAAGGGCGCCTGGCTGCCCTTTGCGCTGATCGTGCCGCTGCTGGTGGTGTTGAGCCACCTCGGCTCCGCAGCCTACGATTTCGCCGCAGCGCGCGGGCTGGGCGGCCTGCATGACGAGGCGCTGGTCCAGGCATTGGCGCAGGACCCGGGGCGCCACAACGTCTATACGTTCCTGGGGCTGTGGATTGCCATCGGGTTTGCCAGCGTCGGCATGGTCACCGGGCTGGTACTGGGGCGCTCCGGATTCCTGTCCGACGACTGAATCCAGAGTGCATTGCCGCGCCGGCCGTCAGAGCACCCACCAATAGCGCAGCACATGAAAGTAGACCGGCGCGGCGAAGATCACCGAGTCGAGCCTGTCGAGCATGCCGCCGTGGCCTTCGATCATCGTGCCCCAGTCCTTGACACCGCGGTCGCGTTTGATGGCCGACATCACCAGGCCGCCGAAGAAGCCCATCATGCAGACGGTGAAGGCAAGCAGGCCAGCCTGCCAGGGGGTGAAGGGCGTGGCCCAGTAGAGCGCTGCACCCAGCAGGGTGGCGCTGGCGACGCCGCCGATCAGGCCTTCCCAGGTCTTGGAGGGCGAGAGCTCCGGTGCGACCTTGCGCTTGCCCAGCAGCTTGCCCCAGACGTACTGCAGCACGTCGCTGCCCTGCACCACGATCACCAGGAAGGCGATCAGCAGCAGGTTGCGTCCTTCGAAACCGGGGATCTGCAGCGTGAGCAGCGCAGGCACGTGGCTGATGCAGAACACGCAGATCATCAGGCCCCACTGGATCTTGGAGGTGCGCTCCAGAAAGCGGCGTGTGTCGCCTCCGACCACCGACAGGATCGGCAGAACCAGGAAGGCGTAGACCGGAATGAAGATCGCGTACAGCCCGTACCAGTCGATCCAGATCAGGAAATACTGCACCGGCAACCCGATGAAGAAGGCCACCGCGATGGCGGCATGGTCGCCCCGGCGCGTGTAGGCCAGGCTCATGAATTCGCGCAGCGCATAGAACGAGATCAGGTAGAAGAGCACGATCACGCCGCCCTTGCCGAAGGCGAAGGCCAGGCCGATGACCGCCACCATCACCCACCAGGCGTTCACGCGCGCATTGAGGTTGTCGATGACGGTGTGCGGCTGCCCGTGCGCCACGCGCCACTTCAGCAGCCAGCCGATGGCCGACGCGAGGACCAGCACGGCGGCAACGCCGCCGAAGAGCATGAAGGTGGTGTGGGTGGACGATGCGGTGTTCATGGGCTCAGTCCTCGGCCTTGTCGTAGTCGGGCCGCAGGTCGAGCATCGCAGCGCGGGCGCGGGTCATGAAGCTGGTCTTGTCCTCGCCGTCGGATAGCACCAGCGGCGCACCGTAGCGCACGGTGCAGGCCAGCGGGATCGGTACCAGCTTGCCCTTGGGCAGCACGCGCTGGAGGTTCTCGATCCAGACGGGCACCAAGCGCACCTGCGGGCAGGCGCGTGCCAGATGGTAGAGCCCGCTCTTGAGCGGCAGCAGCACCTCTTCGCCCGTGTTGCGCGTGCCTTCGGGGAACATGATGAGCGAGTCGCCCGCGTTCAGTGCTTCGGTCATCTGATCGACAGGATTGCTGGCGGGGGCCTGCGGGCTCGCGGCGCCGTCGCGCCGGATCATCAGCGCATTGAACACGTCCTGGCCGATGAAATGCCGCAACCGCGAGGCTTCCCAGTAGTCCTGGCCGGCCACCGGGCAAGTGCGCGCGCGCAGGTCGGGCGGCAACGTGGCCCACAGGAGCACGAAGTCGCCATGGCTGGTGTGGTTGGCGAAATAGAGCGTCTGATCGGCCTTCGGGCCGGTGCCTGCCCAGAGTGCTCGCACGCCGGTGAGCAGGCGCGCGGCGGTGACGATGAGCCAGGCGACCGCCACCGCGGCGACTTTGCGCAGGTCCGGATGCATCAGGGCGTTGGATTTCATTGGAGATCCTGGGTGAGCAGCGCCAGCAGGAACAAGGCGCTCTGGCAGACCACGGCGATGCCGTGGCGGCGCATCAGGTGGCGTGCGCCGACCACACGGGCGTCGAGCGCGCGTGGTGTCGCGGGTGCTTGGCTCACCTCCAGCACGCCAAGCCGGTGCAGCGCGCCGTCCAGTGAGGCCAGCGAGGGCAGGGTGCCTTGCGCCAGCGCATCGAACAGGCCGATGTCCAGCCGGATCCGCAACGCAAGATAGCGCTCGAGCACGCCGACGATGACCACGGCGCCAAAGCCCATGCAGGACGTCAGCGACAGCGAGCGACCGGTGAGGGCGAGCACCGTCATCGAAATGCCGCTGAGGGCGAGGCCCCAGGCGGCGATGGTGCCCGAGGCGCGCAGCAGGCTGGCGGTGGCGGTGCAGAAGGCGCGGTCGTTGTCGGTCATGGGGTTTCCGTGGCAGCGTGTCAGGCCGAATGCGGTCGGGCAATGCGGGTCAGCAAGTTGCGCCAGGCGGGGCGCAACACGATCTGCGGCCGTGCACTGCGCACCTGCGCCTCGGCGGCCGCCAGGCTGGCGGGGCCGCCATGCAGATGCAGCCAGCCGACGGTGACCGCGGCGCTGCGCGAGAAGCCGAGTGCGCAGCAGACCCACACTTCGCGGGCCGGATGGGCGCGCCGCTGGCCGTCCACCAACTCGATCGCGCGCTGCAGCCGAGCCCGCGACGGCACAACCAGATCGAGCATCGGCACGCAACGCGCATCGGCCGCGCGCGGCGGCTGCAGTTCGGCACACAGGCTCACCAGCCGGGGCTGGCCGGCCGCCAGCCATTCGGCCTGCGTGGGTAGCCGGCCCAGCCGCAGGCCCGGCGCCACGCTGACCGATGCCGGCAGGCGCCGGGTCCAGGCCCATGCATTGAGTGTGGCCGCAGCCCGATAAGGCGCATAGAGCCAGCGTGCCGCCCAGCGCATGCGGCCGTGCACGTCCATCTGGAAGCCCCGCGCGCCGAAGCCGAGGTAATTCAGTGCCACCAGTCCCAGCGAGGCCGCCGGCCAGCCCAGCCACAGCGCCAGGCCGCCCCACCTGAGCGCCACGGCCAGGCACAGCGCTGCGCCGCTCGCATAGGCGAGCGCGAGCTTCCAGCGCGACGGCTCGGCCGTGAACCGCCAGCCGCGCGGCAGCGAGACCACGCGCTCGAGCGGCCAGAGCCACACGCACAACAGCCCCAGCAGCGCGCCCGTCGGGATGTCGATGAAGTGGTGCTGCCAGGTGGTGAGCACCGACGCGCAGATGGCAAACGCCCACACATGCAGCACCGCCCGCGCCCAGCGTGCGGCGAGCAGGCGCCGGTAGAAGTCCCACAGGATCACGGCCAGCGCGATGTGCAGCGACGGCGCCTGGTTGAACGGTTTGTCGAAGCCGCGCAGCGCGTCGAACAGGAACGCGGGCGCGCCTTCGACCACCGGTTGCCCAAAGCTGAAACGCAGCGGCCAGATCAGGAAACAAGTGACGGCAATGACGGTGGCGGTCAGCAGTCGCCAGGCATGGCGGTCGAGCGTGTGGCGGTCGCGTGCGAGAAAGAGCGACAGCGCATAGAAGGCATTGATGGTCCAGTACGGAAAGATCGTCCAGGGCCAGAAGGGGATCTGCCGCTCCCACCCGAAGGCCAGCGTCGGCACCTGGGGGCGCGATGCCGCCCACCAGGTCGCGAATCCGTAGGTGGCGTAGAACAGCGGGCCGAGCAGCAGCAGCCAGGCGGCGGCACGCTGCCACGGTCGGTGTCGGGCGGGCGCCTGCATCGCAGCGTCTAGTGACCGGTGCGGATCGCCAGCGACACGGTGAAGATCCCCCACTCATCGACGCGCTGGGCGATCTTGCGAAAGCCCGCGGCCTCGACCAACTGGTCCATCTCGGCCTGCGTGCGGCGGCGCATCACCCACGCTTCCCCCTGGCGGTGGCTGGTGAGCGCGCGCGCAATCATCTCCAGCTGCGGGTGCCAGGGTTGGTTGGTGTAGACGAGGTAGCCGCCATCTTCCACTGCATCGCCCACACCCGCGAGCGAGCGGCTGACCATTTCGTTGTCGGGGAACAGCTCGTAGAGGCCCGACACCACGGCCAGCGTGGGGCGTGGCACGACGCTGCCGACGCTCATTCGGTCGAAGGCGTCGGCCTGCACGAACTGGGCGACGTCTTCGAGGCCCTTCTCCGCGATCAGCGCCCGGCCGTCGCGCACGTTGATCTCGCTGTAGTCGCGCAGCAGCACCGAACTGGCGCGCACCGGGCTTGTGACCACCGCGTCGAGCACGTAACGGCCATGGCCGGCAGCGATGTCCATCAGCCGCACTTCGCGGTGCTTGCGCACCAGGCGTTCCATGGCATCGCGCAGGAACTCCTCCACGTGGATCTTGCGCTGGCGGATGCCGCGCCAGCCGATCGATTCGAGGTAGGTGCGGTCGATCGACCGCCCTAGGCTGCCGCGGCCAGCCGGTTGGTTGCGGTAGACATAGTCGAGCGTGCTGCCCGAATCGAAGCCGGTGGCGTGACCGAGCTTGACGCCCTCCGACAGGCGGCCGCCCAGCCGCAGGCTGGCGCGCGTGAGTGCCCAGTAGATGCCGCGTGGCGACAGCGCCGGCAGTGGCGCGGCCAGCCTGCGCGACTCCTCGGCGGTGTCGCCGCGCAGGTGCGCCTCGCGCAGGTCGACCGGTTGCGGCGCGGTGTCGAAGCGCTCCAGCACGAAAGCGCGCACGCCCTGCACGGCGGCTGCGCGGTCGCGTTCGCCGAGCGTGTCGTGAAAGAAGCCCGGCAACTCGACCTTCGTCTTGACGGCGCTGCCCAGCCGCTCGAAGAACCGGTGCTGCGGCTTGTGGTGCACCACCCAGTCGGCGCCAGAGATGAGCAACTGCACCGGCAGCGTGATGGCGTTGGCGTCGGCCACCACCCGGTCGGCGGCGGCGTACAGGTCGAGCAGGATGTTGACCGCAATGGGCCGCGAGATCAGCGGATCGCGCTCGTAGCTGGCGATGCGCTCGGGGTCGTGCGTGAGGAACTTGGGTTTGACGTAGCTGTTGACGAAGAACAGCCCGCGCAGCTTGTGCATCAGCCCCAGGCCGGCGCGCGCAAAGGGCACGTAGAGCTTGACCTTGAAGGCCGGCGAAGCCAGCGTGAGGCCGCGCACCTTGGGGGCGTAGTCGTGCGCCCAGGTGGCGATCAGCACCGCGCCCACGCTCTGGGCGATGACGTGGATGTCCTGCTCGGGCACGCCGTGCACGCTGCCGATGTGGTCGATGAAGGTCTGCACGTCGCGCACCGAGGTCGCGAAGCTCGGGCTGTGGCCGCGCGGGCCGGGCGACAGGCCGTGGCCGCGAGCGTCCCAGGCGAAGAAGTCGAAGTCGGGCAGGTCGAGCTCGTCGACCAGGTGCGCCATGCGCGCGCCGTGCTCATGGCCGCGGTGAAAGAGCACGACCGCGCCCCGTCGGTGGGGGGTCGTCGCGGGCCAGTGGCGGTAGAAAAGGGAAACGTGGTCGTGGGTCTCGAAATGGTGTTCTTGCGGTACGCGTGGTTCTGTCATGAAATCCCTGTCTCAGATGATGGGTGGGCCGCTGATCTCGGCCAGCGCGCGGCGGACCCGGTTCACGATGGTCCAGGCGACCAGCAGGGCCAGCAATGGCATCAGCCATGCGGTCCATGCGGGCAACGGCCCGCCGAGGGCCACGTAGAGTCCGAGGGCGCCAAAGACGAAGGCACGGTCGCTCTTGCCGAGCGGGCCGTCGTAACGGCGTGACGCGCCAACGGTCGGGCCAAGGGCGCCGGTGAATTCGCTCAGCCCTGCCAGCACGATCACCGTGCCGACCCAGAAGGGGCTGAAGGGCAGCACCAGCGCGAAGGGGAGGTAGAGCGCCGCGTCGGAGACGACGTCCGTCAGCTCGTTGAGGAAGGCGCCCAGTGCGCTTTGCTGGTGATGTTCGCGCGCCAGCATGCCGTCGATGGCGTTGAACGCCATGCGCAGGAACATCCACAGCGGGACCAGCGCGAACGCGCCGAGCGGCGGGGCTGCGAAGAAGAGCCAGAGGCCCAGCGCCACGGAGAGCCCGCAGGCGGCGATCGTGACCTGGTTGGCGGTGACCCCAGCCCGATGCAGGCGCAGCACCAGCGGTCTCAGCAGGGCCTGAAAGCGCGGCTTCAGCTCGTAGATCGACAAACTTATCCCCTCTGTTCTTGTAAGAGCGGCGATTCTCACTCGCCGCCCTGCGCGATCCTGTCGTCCGCAGCGCCGTCATCGCGAACTAAACTCTGCCAACGTTGCCTTATTGCACATGACCATCCAGACCGACGATTTTGCACCGCCCCTCCCGCGCATGGTGTCTGCCGCGCCCGCCTCGCCCAACGAGGAAGCGATCGAGCGCGCGCTGCGCCCCAAGCTGCTGCAGGAGTATGTCGGCCAGGCCAAGGTGCGCGAGCAACTGGAGATCTTCATCGGCGCGGCCCGCAAGCGCGGCGAGGCGCTCGACCATGTGCTGCTGTTCGGCCCGCCCGGACTGGGCAAGACCACGCTCAGTCACATCATCGCGGCCGAGCTGGGCGTGAACCTGCGCCAGACCTCCGGGCCGGTGCTGGAAAAGCCCAAGGATCTTGCGGCGCTTTTGACCAACCTCGAGCGCAACGACGTGCTCTTCATCGACGAGATCCACCGCCTGTCGCCCGTGGTCGAGGAAATCCTCTACCCCGCGCTGGAGGACTACCAGATCGACATCATGATCGGCGAAGGCCCGGCTGCGCGCAGCATCAAGCTCGACCTGCAGCCGTTCACGCTGGTCGGGGCGACCACCCGCGCGGGCATGCTGACCAACCCGCTGCGCGACCGCTTCGGCATCGTCTCGCGGCTGGAGTTCTACACGGCCGAAGAACTGGCGCGCATCGTCACGCGCAGCGCCGGGCTCCTGAACGTGCCGATGGACGCGGCCGGCGGCTTCGAGATCGCGCGCCGCTCGCGCGGCACGCCGCGCATTGCCAACCGCCTGCTGCGCCGGGTGCGCGATTACGCCGAGGTCAAGGGCGACGGCCGCATCACCGAGGACATCGCGCACCGGGCGCTCGCCATGCTGGACGTCGACCCGCAGGGCTTCGACTTGATGGACCGCAAGCTGCTCGAAGCCGTGATCCATCGCTTTGACGGTGGGCCGGTCGGGCTGGACAACATTGCTGCGAGCATCGGCGAGGAGTCGGGCACGATCGAGGACGTGATCGAGCCCTACCTGATCCAGCAGGGCTACCTGCAGCGCACGCCGCGCGGTCGCATCGCCACGCTGGCGGCGTACCGCCACCTGGGTGTGGCGCCGCCGACGCGCGACGGCGATCTGTTCGGGGCCTGAGCCGAACCGGAGCCAGGCGCTGTCACTGGCGCTGTCATTGTTGCGTCATGCCACCGCCGCGCCAGCGTCACGCACGCGGCGCAAGCTTCGGCCTCATGCAACGCGACGACGCCTTTCTTCGCGCATGGCGCGACACCTCCGGTCCTTCGTCTACCGACGCGGACGATGAACCCACGCGTGCGCCGCAGCGCTTTCGCACGTTGTGGATCTCCGACCTGCATCTGGGCACGCCCGGTTGCCAGGCGCGCGCGCTGCTCGACTTCCTCAAGCACACCGAGTCCGAGACGCTGTTCCTGGTCGGCGACATCATCGACGGCTGGCAGCTCAAGCGCCATTGGTACTGGCCGCAGGCGCACAACGACGTGGTGCAGAAGCTGCTGCGCAAGGCCCGCAAGGGCACGCGCGTGATCTTCATCCCCGGCAACCACGACGAGTTCGCCCGCAAGTACCTGAACCACAACTTCGGCGGCATCGACGTGGCGGACGACTGGATCCACGAGACCGCCGACGGTCGCAAGCTCTGGATCATGCATGGCGACCTGTTCGATGGCGTGATCCAGTGTGCCAAATGGCTGGCGCACGTGGGCGATTCGCTCTACGAATTCACGCTGCGCCTGAACCGGCACCTGAACTCGCTGCGCGCGCGCATGGGGTTGCCCTACTGGTCGCTCTCCAAGTACCTCAAGCTCAAGGTCAAGCGCGCGGTGAGCTACGTCGGCGACTTCGAGACCGCTGTGGCGCGCGAGGCCCGCAAGCGTGGCGTGCAGGGCGTGGTGTGCGGCCATATCCATCATGCGGAGATGCGCGACATCGACGGCATGCTCTACTGCAACGACGGCGACTGGGTCGAGAGCCTGACGGCGCTGGCCGAGCGTGCGGACGGCACGCTGGAGATCCTGCACTGGTCCGAGCACATGCCGCGGATGGTGCGCTCGAAGAAGGAAAAGGCCGCGAACCGGGACACCGTCGCGGCATGAAGGCACGCGCCAGCGCGGCTGGCGGTGGCGACGTGGCGCGCATTGGGTAAACTCCTGCGCATGTTGTCCTGGCTGCGTCTGGTCATGTTGTGGGCCGTCATGCTCGCTGTCCCCTTGCAGGGCTATGCGGCGGCGACCATGGCTTTCTGCGCGCCCACGGGCACTCCAGCCGCCGCCGGGACGACACTGCAGCCTGTGGCGCAGGCCGATCACGGCAACCACGGCCATGCTGCGGCGCCGGACCATGGCGCGCATGCCACACACGCCGGCCACACCGGTACCCATGCGCAGCACGCCGAAACCGCGGCCGATGTTTCTGATGGCCATCACGCCCATGCCGATGGCGGCGCCGCGCACAAGTGCGGCAACTGCGGGGCTTGCCACGCGCTTGGGTTGACTTCGGCGCTGCTGCAGTTCGTGCCCCACGTGCTGCCGCCCGCCGATCTGGTGGAGCCTTTCCACCCCGTGGCCAGCGTCGCGCCACGTCTTCTCGACAAGCCTCCTCGCGTCTGACGATGCGTTCGCACGCCCGTGAAAAGTCACGGGTGTCGGCGCACGCCCATGCATCGCACGTCTGCCTTGCGCCCTGAACACGGGCGCGTCGGCCGACGCACCCCGTTCATGACTTCGCGAGGATCCCATGTCCCACATCACGACAGCCCGTTGGCTGTTGACCCTTCCGTTGGCAAGCTCGGCATTCGGCGCGTTCGCGCAGGCCGCACCGCCGCTGTCGACCTACCGTTCGGCCATGGCCGGCTACCGCAGCTTTGCCGACGAGAAGCCGGTTCCCTGGAAAGAGGCCAACGAGATCGTTCACCGCCGTGGTGGCTGGAAGGCCTATGCGACGGAGGCCGAAACGTCGGGGGCGGCCGAGGATCGCAACGAGGCGCACGGCCATGCCGGGCATGCGGTGCTGAATCCGAGCACGCCGCACATGCCGAACACGCCACAAGCGACGGATGACGCGAAGGGGCGGCCATGAAGCACCCGCCGCGCCTTGCCGCCTGCGCTGCAGCCCTGGCCGCCGCAGTGTCGCTGGCAGGTTGTGCCTCTGCCGGGATCGACGAGGCGCTCCAGGAGACCCACTTGCGTGCCGCGGCCTTTACCGGTGGCACGCTGGCGCTGGACCGCACCCCGGCCGACCGCGATCGCTCCGCCGCGCTCAGCCGCGACCTGCTGGCCCAGCCACTGACCCAGGACGCTGCCGTGCAGCTGGCGCTGGCCAACAGCCCGGCCGTCCAGGCACTGATGGCGCAGGGTGCGGCCGACGTTGCCGCGGCGGGGCAGGCCGCGCGCCTGCCCAACCCGGTGTTGGCCTTCGAGCGCCTGCGTCTGGGCAGCGAACTGGAACTGGGGCGCCTGCTCTCCTTCGGCTTGCTGGATGTGCTGCTGTTGCCGCAACGCGCGGCCCTCGGGCAGCGCCAGGCACAGCAGGCCCGGTTGCAGCTGACCGGCGCCGTGGTCGACCAGGTCACGCGCGTGCGGCAGGACTGGGTGCGTGCCGTGGCCGCACAGCAGTCGCTGTCGTATGCCGAGCAGGTGCAGCAATCGGCCGAGGCCAGCGCCGAGCTGGCGCTGCGCATGCAGCGCGTGGGGAACTTCAGCCGGCTGCAGCGCGCGCGCCAGCAGGTCTTCTATGCCGACGCGACCACCGAACTCGCCGTGGCGCGCCATGCGGCGACGGCCACGCGCGAAGCGCTGGTGCGCAGCCTTGGGCTCGACGACGTGCAGGCCGCGCAGCTGCGCCTGCCTGAGCGCCTGGCCGAGTTGCCCAAGACGCCGCGGCAAGCGCAGGACGTAGCCGCAGCCGCAGGTGCCGAGCGCCTGGATGTGCAACTCGCCCGCACGCAGCTCGAACTGGCCGGCCGCGCGCAGGGCCTGAACCTGCTGGGCTCCTTCACCGACGTGGAAGTCGGCGGGCGTCGCGACACGGTGTTCGACAACGCCGAAGGCACGCGCAGCACGCGCCGTGGGTTCGAACTTGCCATCCGGCTGCCCCTGTTCGACTGGGGCGATGCGCAGCGCGACGCCATGAACGCACAGGCGCTGGCCGCTGCGCACCGCTACGACGCTGCCGTGCGCGACGCGTCATCGCAGCTGCGCGAGAGCTATTCGGCCTACCGCACGGCGTACGACATCGCTCGCCACTACCGTGACGAGATCGCGCCGCTGCGCCAAGCCATGGCCGACGAGAACGTGCTCCGCTACAACGGCATGCTCATCGGCGTGTTCGAGCTGCTGGCCGAGGCGCGTGACCAGATCGCGAGCGTGCGCCGCGCCATCGATGCACAGCAGCAGTTCTGGCTGGCCGATGCCGCGCTGGCCGCCACCGTCATCGGCCGTCCTGTCGGCGTGGGGGCCATCGCGTCTGCCGCACCCACCCCATCTGCTGCGCACTGAGCGCCATCCCCCCCATCACGGTCATCGACATGAACACCCACAGAAGAAACTTCCTCGGCGGCGCAGGCGCCCTCACCGGCGCGCTGGCCGCGGCCTCGGTCAGCAAGGTGGCCTTGGCCGCGCTGCCCGAACCCGTGCTGCAGACCTCGCCCGACACGATGGCGCCGCTCGCGCCCGCCACCGGTCGTCCCTACAACCCCGTCGTCACGCTCAATGGCTGGACGCTGCCCTGGCGCATGAACCAGGGCGTCAAGGAATTCCACCTGGTTGCCGAGCCGGTCGTGCGCGAGATGGCGCCGGGCTTCAAGGCTCACCTGTGGGGCTACAACGGCCAGTCGCCTGGCCCGACCATCGAGGTGGTGGAGGGCGACCGCGTGCGCATCTTCGTGACCAACCGGTTGCCCGAGCACACCAGCGTGCACTGGCACGGCCAGCGCCTGCCCAACGGCATGGACGGCGTCACCGGCCTCACGCAGCCGGGCATCGCGCCAGGCAAGACCTTTGTCTACGAATTCGTCGCCCGGCGCCCGGGCACCTTCATGTACCACCCCCATGCCGACGAGATGACGCAGATGGCCATGGGGATGATGGGCTTCTGGGTCACGCACCCGAAGGCGCGCCATCCGCTGATCGCCGAGGTGGACCGCGACTTCGTGTTCCTGCTCAACGCCTACGACATCGAGCCCGGCAGCGCCACGCCCAAGACGATGACCATGCTCGACTTCAACCTGTGGTCGTGGAACAGCCGCATCTTCCCGGGCATCGATTCGCTCAACGTGCGGCTGCATGACAGGGTGCGCATCCGCGTGGGCAACCTGACCATGACCAACCACCCGATCCACCTGCACGGCCACGAGTTCGAGGTGACCGGCACCGACGGCGGGCCGGTGCCGCGCGGCGCGCGCTGGCCCGAGGTCACGACCGACGTGGCGGTGGGCCAGATGCGCCAGCTCGAGTTCGTGGCCGACGAGGAGGGCGACTGGGCCGTGCATTGCCACAAGAGCCACCACACGATGAATGCGATGGGCCACGACGTCCCGACGCTCATCGGCGTGGACCACAAGGACCTGGCCCGCAAGATCACGAACCTGGTGCCCGACTACATGGTCATGGGCGAACGCGGCATGGCCGACATGGCCGAGATGCAGATGCCCATTCCCGACAACACCGCGCCGATGATGGGCGGCCGGGGGCCGTTCGGGTCGGTCGAGATGGGCGGCATGTTCAGCGTGCTCAAGGTACGCCGCGACCAGAAGCCGGGCGATTACGCGAACCCCGGTTGGTTCAAGCACCCGCCGGGCACGGTCGCCCGCGAATTCGATGGCGCGCTGGCGGCACCGGCGCGCACGCGCGACGCGGGCTCGGCGGCCATGCCCGCGCAGCACACGCCGACCAGGAACATCGAAGTGCAAGTCCGCAAGCCCGGCACGCACACCGGACATTGACGCCACCCCGTGCGCTCTGACTTTTTTCAATCACCCCCAAGCTCGAGGAAACCCATGAAAACGCTTCATTCCACTCTGTTCATCGCCGCCGTTCTGGCCTGCGCCAGTACCTTCGCCTCCAGCCAGCACGCAGGCGGCCACGACCATGCCGATGCGACCGAGGACCCGAACATGGTCACGCTCGCTGCCGGCAAGGTCGACTTCGCCTGCCTGCAGCCCGGTCACTACGACGCGGGCATGAAGGGCGTCGTCAGCGTGGCAAAGGCTTCGAAATGAGCACGGCCCGTCCAACCGGCGCACGGGGAGTGCGCATGTCGGTGCGGGGCCGCAGGGCCGTTCTGGCTGTGCTGGCGACGCTCGCCGTCAGCCATGCCGCTCTGGCGCAGACCGACGCGGCGGACCTCTCCGAAGGCGAGATCCGCAAGGTCGACAAGGAAAACAGGAAGCTCACGATCAAGCACGGCCCGCTGAAGAACCTCGACATGCCCGGCATGACCATGATCTTCACGGTCCAGGACGAGGCCGTTCTCGACACGCTGCAGCCCGGCGACCGCGTCCGCTTCCAAGCCGAGAAGGCCGACGGCAAGTTCACTGTGACCCGCATCGAAGCGGCGCGCTGACCCGGTCGCGTGGCAGAGGCTCAGCGCTTGAGTGCCTGGAGCACGTGTGCCGGTCGGATCGGCAGGTCGCGCACGCGGGCGCCCACGGCGTTGAAGATCGCATTGCCGATGGCCGGGCCGACCACGGTCGTGGCCGGCTCGCCGAGGCCGACTGGCATCTGCGTGCTCTGGATGAATTCGATGTCCATCTCCGGCACGTCACCCATGCGCAGCGGCGTGTAGGTGTTGAGGTTGCTGTCGGCCACCGCGCCGTTGACGAAGCGGGTGCCTTCGTGCAGCGCCATGCTGGCGCCCCACAGCGCGCCGCCTTCGGTCTGAGCGAGCGCGCCGTCGGGGTGCACCAGCGTGCCCGCGTCGACCACGACCGTGAGCTTCTCCAGCTTGACGAAGCCCGTTGTGCGGTCGACATGCACACGTGCCACGCAGGCGACCCAGGTCGGCATGTCGCGTTCCTGGCCGAAGGTGGTCGCGATGCCCAGGCCGGTGTCGGCGGGCAGCTTGCTGCCCCAGCCGGCTTTCTCGGCCGCACGCTTGACCACCGCGGCCTGTCGCAGCGCGCCACCCAGTGTCGACGGCGTGCTGCCCGCGTTGCGGCCTGCGCCGTCGAGCAGCTTCAGACGGAAGGCGACCGGGTCGATCTGGCGCGCGTGCGCCGCTTCGTCGATGAACGACTCAACGGCCCAGTTCGTCCAGCCCGGCCCCACCGAACGCAGCCAGCCCGGACGGAAGGCCCGGTTGGCCAGGCTGTTCGACAGCGCGCGCACCCGTTGCGCACCCACGCTGTACCAATGGTCCGCGCCGGAGATGGCAAACGGATCGTAGGGCACGCCGTTCTTGCCCTTGGGCATGAACGCGGGCACCATGACCTCGGTCGGCCAGCCCGCCGATGCGGCGTGCTCCATGGCGACCACCTTGTTATCGGAGTCGAAGGCCATGCGGACCTTCTGGATCGAAGGCGAGCGGAACGAGTCGAAGTGCGCGTCGTCCGGGCGTGTGAACACGACCTTGACCGGCTTGCCCAGCGCCTTGGCCGCAAGTGCGGCGGGCACGGCATAGTCGCCGTTGAGCCGGCGCCCGAAGCCTCCGCCGAGCAGGTACGTCCACATGACGATCTTCTTCGCGTCCACGCCCAGCGCCTTGGCGAGCGTCGGGAGGATCAGCGACTGCCACTGGTTGCCCGTGTGGATCTGCCAGATGCCGTCCTTCTCGAAGGCGAGCGCATTCACCGGCTCGAGCTGGAAGTGCAGCACGCTCGACGTCGTGTAGGTGGCCTCGACGACGTTCGCGGCGGCCTTGAACCTGTCCTCGGCGCCGGCGTCGTCGACCACCAGCGAGCCCGGTTCGCTCGCGTCGATCTGCTTGCGGCCGAAGGCCAGGATGTCCTCTTCCGACACCTTGGCCGTGTCATCGGATTCCCACTGCACGCTGACCAGCGATGCGGCGCGGAACGCGTTGTAGGTGCTGTCGGCCAGCACCAGCACCCAGCCGGGTACGGTGTTGCTCGGATCCTGCAGCACCAGATGGCCCTGGTAGCCCGGCGCGCCCTTGGCCTTGCTGTCGTCGACCGAGATCACCTTCGAGCCGTTGCGCGTCGGCGGGATCTTCGGTGCAGCGTAGACCATGCCCTCGACCTTGGCGTCGATGCCGTAGATGGCCTGGCCATCGGTCTTGGCGGGAATGTCGAGGGCCTGCGTCGGCAGGCCGATCTGGCGGCGGTCGACCGGCTTCTTGACCGGGATCTTCTTGAGCTCGTCGGCCGTGAAGCTCGCGCTGAAACCACCCTGCTTGACGATGTCGCCGTAGCTCGCCGAACGCGCGCCGGCATGGATGCGGCCGCTGCGCGCCTCGCACTGGGCCACGTCGGCGCCCAGCATCTTCGCGCCCGCGGCCAGCAGCACCTGGCGGCCGGCCGCAGCGGCTTGGCTCAGGGGCTCGAAGCTCTGCCACACCGACCAGCTGCCGCCGGTGACCATCAGCCCCCACTTCGGATCGCTGTTCACATGGTTGATGCGCACCTGGCCCCAGTCGGCCTCCAGTTCGTCGGAGACGATGCGTGCGAGCGCCGTGCCCACGTGCTGACCCATCTCGGCACGGATGATGTTGACGGTGACGATGCCTTGCGGATCGATGCCGTACCAGATGCTGGGCTCGAAATTGCCACTCTGTGCGGCCTCGGCCGGGTTGTCGACGCTCATCGCATTGCGCGCGAAGGCCAGCACGAGGCCGGTCGATGCGGACGCGACAAGGAAGCCGCGCCGGGAGAGCACGGACGTGGCGGCGGCGCCGGCGCGGTTCAGGCGATCAAACATGTTTGCCTGCCTCCGGCTGGGGTGCCGTGGTGCCCGCCATTTCGGCGGCGGCGATCTTGATGGCCTTGCGAATGCGGACATACGCCATGCACCGGCACAGGCTGCCCTGCATGACGCCGTCGATGTCTGCGTCGCTCGGCTGCGCAATGTCCTTGAGCATCGCTGCGGCCTGCATGATCTGTCCCGACTGGCAGTAGCCGCACTGCGGCACCTGGCATTCGACCCAGGCCTTCTGCAGCGGATGCGGCTGCGCGGCCGGCGCGAGCCCTTCGATGGTGGTGATCGATGCACCCGCGACCAGGCTGACCGGCGTGATGCACGAGCGGGTGGCGCGCCCGGCGATGTGTACCGTGCACGCGCCGCACATGCCAATGCCGCAGCCGAACTTGGTGCCGGTCAGATTGGCGTGCTCGCGGATGACCCAGAGCAGCGGGGTGTCGTCGGCCACGTCGGCCGACATGGGTTTGCCGTTGAGTTCGAAATTGATCATGGTTCTAGTTCTTCTTGGCGTCGTCGCGCTGCTTGGCCACCAGTTGCGCCACGCCCTGCCAGGGCGGAAGGTCGGTGCGCGTCTTGCGCAGATAGGTCACCAGGGCAGCGATGTCGTCGTTGGTCAGTGCCGTGCCGAAGGCCGGCATCATGGCCTCGGGCAGGCCTTCCTTGAGGCTCACGCCGTGCAGGATGACGTTGACGAGATTGGTCGGGTCGGCCGCACTCAGCGAACTCTTGAGACCCAGCTCGGGCCGCGCCGCCTGGGGCCCGGACAGCGCGTTGTAGTGGCAGGCCGCGCAGGCCGCCGCATAGACGTTGGCACCGCGTTCGACCGTCTGGCTGGCATCGAAGCGCGACCGGGCCAGCGCGCCGGCGACGACTTGCGCCACGTCGACGTTCCTGCTCGCCGAGCCGTTCATGCTGGCGAAATAGTGGGCGACGGCATGCACGTCGCTGTCATCCACCAAGGCCATGCCCTGGTACACGACATGCGACATCGGACCTGCGGCGACCCCGTGGTAGGCGGTACCGCCCTTGCGCAGGTAACTGTAGAGTTCGTCGGCGTTCCACGGCACGGGCGAGTTGTTCGACGCATTCAGCGCCGGGGCGAACCAGCCGTCGACCACCGCGCCCGCATAGCGTGCATCGCCCGTCTTCTCGGCGCCCAGCGCATTGCGCGGCGTGTGGCAGGAGGCGCAATGCGCGAGGCCTTCGGCCAGGTAGGCGCCGCGATTCCATTCGGCGGTCTGGGTGGTGACCGGCTCGTAGCGGCCCTCCTTGAAGAACAGCAACTTCCAGCCTGCCTGCAACAGACGCACGTTGAGCGGGAAGGGCATGTCGGGCGCCTTGGGCGCCTGGCTCACGGCCGGCTGGCTCATCAGGTAGGCGTAGAGCGCCTTCACGTCCTCGTTGGACGTCTTCGTGAAGCGGTCGTACGGGAACGCCGGAAACAGATGGGACCCATCGCGCGCCACGCCCTCGTGCATGGCACGGGTGAAGGCGGCCAGCGACCAGCTGCCGATGCCGGTCGCGGCGTCGGGTGTGATGTTGGTGGTGTAGATGGTGCCGAAGCCCGTGACCATTGGCAGCCCGCCGGCGAAGGGCTTGCCGCCCGCAGCCGTGTGACAGGTGACGCAGTAGCCCGCGGCAGCGAGTTTTTCGCCCCGCTGGATCTCCGTCGTGTCGAAGGAGATGGGAGCCGGTGGCGTGACCGGTGCAATGGCGGGCTTGATCGCCCAGGCGGTGAACCCGACCAACCCCGCGACGACGCACGCGCCGCCCCAGAGCAGCCGCCGGGCCGCTTTACTTTTCCCCATGGGTATTTCCTTGTTATTTGTGGGGGTAGTCTGCCTGAAGCTGGCGATTGAAGGCGGAGATGGTGGCTTTGGCCTTGGGGTGCGGTCAGTCACTTTGATGATGCCATTGCGCAAAGTCGGCTAAGTGCCGCAGCCCTGGTCGCGGCACACTCGACGGCAATGAGAACCCACCGTGCCGAACAGACCTACCGAAAGCGCGTAGCGCGCGTCGTTGTTCGCTTCGTGTTCAAAGCGGCATCGCCCGCGATCACGTTGCTGCTCGTCGCATTCATGGTCGCGGCCGCAGCACGCGAGGTTGCTAAGCGCCCCAAGCAACGTCTTGCAAAGTGGCAACTACTGCCTCGGCGTGCGGGTGGACCATTTGCGCTGACGGCGGGCGGCGCCGGCAGGCCACTGGCAATGCCGGAAAGATGAGCAGATACCGAGCCCCGCACTGCGATCGCCATCAGCGTGCAGTACCGCCCAGCTTGTCGAAATCACTGTCCAGCCGTGCCAGCGATGAAGAAATGCGTGCCCGGCTGCCCTGGATCCAGGCGTCCTGCTGCACGACGCGCTGCTGCGCCTCCTTCACCATTCGCTCCATCTCGGCTGGCTGCGGTCCGCCGGCGGTCTGGCGGTTTTGAACGATCGCGATCGGGTTGAGTGTGGAGCGAAATTCGGACTCCGACATCGGCAGCACCTGGGCGAAGTCCGAACCCTTGGCCGTTTCGGCGTAGATGCGCTGCGCCTCGGCATACGGGAAGTCCAGCGGCTTGATGTTCTTGGCCTTGGCGTACTCGACCACTTCGGAGGCGAAGTGGTGCCCGGCGCGAAACGGCAGCTTGTAGTTGCGCATCAGCACGTCGGCGAGTTCCTGCGAGGCCGTCCAGTCGCTGTTGAGCTCTTCGAGCGCGCGGTTGGGGTCAATCACCAGGTTATTCAGGATACGGTCCCAGTTGTTGAGCACGGTGATCGCGCTCTGAAGCATTGCGGTGTTGTTGCGACCGTCCTTGGGGTCCTGCATACCCGGTGGGATGTTGTGCGCCTGGATCGCTGCGCCCATACCGAGGGTGAGCGCCTGCGATGCATCGCGTCGGGTGCTGTTGAGCAGACCCGGGTTGCGTTTCTGCGGCATTGCGCTGCTCACATATGTGTTATCTCCGCCCTCCTGCAGCAAGATCCACGGTCGGGCTTGCGCATACTGCGTCATGACGTCCTCGATGAAAGTGCCGGCATGCAGCGCGATCGCCATCACGATGGCGCCAGCCTCCACCGGCTGATCTACCGCCGACACCTGTGCCGCGTCGTAGGCGTTGTCCACCGTGGAAGCGAAGCCCAGATAGTTGGCCATGCGTTTGCGATTGAGCGGCCAACTGGTGCCGTTGAGCACCGTGGTGCCCATGGGCGAGCGGTCGATGCGGGCATAGGCCTCACGGATGCGCTGCGCATCCCGATCCAGCCCCGCCGTCAGGCCCAGCAGGTAGTGGCCGTAGCTGTTGGGCTGCGCAGCCACGCCGTTTGTGTAGTTGGGCACGATGGTGGCGCGATGCTTATCGGCGAGCCGCACCATCGTGCCCGATACCTTGTTAAGCGCATCGGCCAGGTTCAGCATTTCGTCGCGCAGCATCGCAGAGCGCACGGTGGAGAGCATGTCCTGACTGGAGCGCCCTGCATGAAGAAGCGTGATCTGTGGCCCTACCGCCTCGATCAGCAACGGCTCGAACGTGATGACCAGCGTGGGCCGCTTGCCGCCCGGCTTGTCGCCATCGGCCAGCACCTTGGTGATGCCCGCGTAGGCCAGCGGCGTGATCGACTTGTCGAGCAGGCCCTCGTCGGTGTTGATGACGGCCGTTGCCTTGTTGATCTCGCCCAGCCAGAAGAATTCATCGTGCTTGGGTTTGGTTTGCGCATCTGCCTGGTCGGCGGCGAAGGACAGAGAAAAGGAGACTGCTAACGCCAGGGTGGAAAGTTTCATCGATGTCTCTTTGTAGGAATGGAGCAAACGTTGCATCGGAGCTGGTGAAGTAGCCCTGCAGTTCAGTTGCCTGGCTTCTAGTTTGCCTCCAAATGGCCGCGAATTTGAACTTCTCAAGAACCTCGACGAGCGCCAGTGATCTTGCCTCGCGTGCGGTAGGCGCGAGTGCTGGTTGTTGTGGTGCTCACGGCTAGGCGTTCGTGGTGACTGGGGGACGCCCAGTGTTTAATCACGACCGTCACCTGTAGTGTGAGTAACTAGCGGTTTTGAGACAGCGCTGGTCACATAAATGATTACGGCTCCGATCAGCGCTGCGATTAACAGCGTATTGAGACGCTCGCATGAAAAGCTCGTCTCAGGCGATGTGCAGGACTTTCAGTGAAGGGCCGAAATCGGACTTCGCGGAGAGTGTGTCGCTGCCGTTTCAAGTGCCTTATCCCATCCAGTGCAGAACCGCAGACAGGTCCAGCGGGGTTGTTGCGTGGTTCAAATTGCCGGACTGTGTCGCAGTGTTTAAGAAGCTGACTCGGTCCGTGTCAGTCTTTCCGATGCCGAGGTGCGCTTCAATGGCTCCGCCGGGCCACACCCAAATATCTTGGCCAAGGAGCGCCGCGCCGATTTGCGCAACCTGGGCTTGCATGGCCGCTGCCATCTTCTCAAAAGCCTCTGCGGGCGTTATGACTGCCTGGTTGCCTTGCTGATCTTTTCTGGCCGGAAGGCCGGACGCATCGAGGCAAAAGCCGTGCGCTGTCGCGTTGGCAGCGAACCACGCTTTGCAGTCCAGAAACTCCTGTGCTGCTGAATTAACCAGCCCTTCTCTTGGCGCGATCTTGAAAGCGAAATCGAGGTCCGCCAGGATTTTGGGTGCAAAGCCGACAGCAGCAAGAATTTGCTTCATCGGCAGCAGCGCTGAGCTACTCGACCCCGGTACGATGCAGCCCTTGTTATGGGCGTATGTATGCCCGCGGACAGTTTGATATAGCAGAGGCAACAGCATTTGCTCCGTCTTACCCTCCACTAAAAGGATGCTTTCTGAAAATAAAAAATGCGAGGCGTGCTGCAGCGAGAACAACGCTTCAGCATGATGGCCAAGTGTTTGCAAGGCGACCGCTGCCGCCTGAAGCTTATTCCGCGCGACAGTAGAGTTTGCCGCGCTCTTGTAGATCATCAGTGTGTTAAGCGCATGTGCTCGACCAATCAGGAGCGGAGAATGAGTGGAAAATATTATCTGGAAGTTCTGTTTGGATAACTGAACAAGAGACTCACGTAGGAGCTCAACGGCTTGGGGGTGTAGGTATAGCTCTGGCTCGTCGATAAGAAGAACTGTTGTTCCAACAGCATTTCCCGCTCCAGCCACGGTGAGATCCGCTAATAGCTTGATTAGGGCCATGTGTGCGCTGCGCTGCGCACCATGCCCGAAGGATGTGAATGGCCTGGGAAGACCTTGGGCATCGGACAGCGTAACAGTCGAAGATTTGAATAAATCGTCGATTGCTGGAGTCTCGAAATTCAGATGCAAAGAAAGTCCGGGGAAAAATGATGTGATCGCATCTGTCGCATCTACTTCAAAGGCGCCCAGCTCAGCCATGCGAGTTGCGCCGTTTAAGTGCCCTGACACTTGCGTGAGCGCCGCTCGCATCGCAGCGATTGCCGCCGCGTTCTGTGCATTGATCTTCGCAAGGACGTGCTTCAGCAGAAGGCCGATAGTATTTTTTGCGCCGAATTTTCCGACGTCTTCACCCGCATCTTCCATCGCCTCGATGTGTAAAGGCTCTGGGAAAAGTACCGCTAGTGCCGTGTCTAAGCCGGCCGGGTTGTCCACCCACGCTCCTGTTGCAGAGTTAAAAACATCGAGCTTGATCTGAGCAGCAGTCGTGGTGGGGCTATCCTGCCGCCGTCTGACTCGTAAGGCGCCGCCATTAACAAACGGTGTGACCGCCTGTCTTTGGTTTTGCGGCAGCAGGGCCAAATTAACGTTCTCAATCACGCCTTCAACCGTCACCGGTCGCGCAGTGTCAAAAAATCTATGGGCTGGCAAGGCGCTTTTCTTCAACAGCCAGCTTATGGCACGAAGAATGTTGGACTTTCCGGAGTTGTTATATCCGACGATTGGGTTGAAAGCAGCCAGTGGGACATCCACTGACTGGCATGAGCAAAAATTGTTAACAACGACTTGCGACAAGCGCATTTCCTTCTCCTCTTTTTTTTGATACCTTCCGTTATATCTGCCAGACGGCGAAACTTCAGTGATCTTGGGCACGTCTTGTCCGGTGAAAACCCGTAAAACTCGATGAGAATCTACGATGTGAAAAATGCGGGCCGCTTCAGCCCCGGCGAGGGTTGGTGCATCGCCATCGGCTCGTAGAAAACTGCCTCCCCTAAGCGCGCAGGTTTGTGGCGGCTAGGCAACGTGCTGCCGTGTTGCAGTGTTGCGTAAGAAATTTTGGGCAACAAAAAACCGCACTAGGCGGGTTTTTTGTGTTCGCGTAAGTCGTTGACTTACTTGAACTTTTAGTCTGGTGGCTCTTCACGGAGGAGCCAGTTAACCTCTTGCGAGAGGTCGAAAAACCTATATTAATCAACAACTTGCAACGCTCGTCAGGGGTGCCATGAGCGATCCGGCAAGTGGCACCCCGCGATGTAGCTCTTCTGGCGGCCAGCGCCGTTTTTTTGACAAGCGCGTGATCCTGCACGTCATGGAAGTTGATGGCGCCATAAGTTCAGATGTAACGTGCCGTTGCCGAGCTAAGTAAGCTCTGCCACAATGGAACCTTCAATTACGCGTACGGTAGCGGTTCTGTTTCTGCTATCAATGTCGGGCGCTTCGCCAGACTGAGCTGTAGTGGAGTGGATCAACGGCACGAAATCGGCATGCGCCGAATCCGTGTCCAGTTGGTCCCGATTCGGCGCATGCCGATTTCGTGCCTAAATTCTAGGTAATTGATTTGCTGGACGCTTTAGAACTATTTAAATCGAGCGTCGACCCGGCGAAAACCCGACTATGCCGTTTGCCAAAGATAATTTTGATTTTTGGCAGCGGCCCAATCGGGATCAGCGACGAGCATCGCTCCTCATCATTCCGGAACGTTTTTTTGAACTGGACGAGCGAGAACAGTCACTCGCTTACGTCGCAGTTTCGATTGCCGGAAAGCTTTCCAGAATGGAATAATTTCGAGGGCTATCAAAATCTAATTGATTTTGAGAGAGACGCCGGCGCCCTTTCAAATGCAATTCTTCTTTTCTCCGAAGGTACCGGAGCATTAGTGGAATTGGGCGCGTTCTGCATGGACGAAGTTTTGTCCGAACGCCTTCTAGTCGTTGTAAATCAAGCGCACTACAGTGCCGACTCGTTTCTAGTTCACGGCCCACTTCTGAAGCTGCGCGGTAGTCATTCCGACGCTTCAGTCTGTGTAATAGAGTCAAAACAACCTTCAGATTTTTATCTTGAAGCTGAAATTGTTGCTGAAGCGTTGAGGATTAAAGTTGACGAAAAACCTCGAACTAAAGTTTTTATCGAAGGTCGGACGCAAGATCAACTTTTGTTGATTGCGGATTTGGTCGAGTTGTTTGGTGCCGTAACCGAGACCGAAGTAATTTCCTTGCTGGAATTTATGGGCGTTAGTTTGGATAGAAATGCCTTTAGACGGATGGCGGGGCTTTTAAAACTCTTTGAGTTGATTTCTGAAAAACAGCAGTACACTCAAAAATTCTTGATCGCACCGCATAATGGTCGTCAGTCCTATATGGATTACACGTCTGTTCAGATTGGGCAGGCGGATAAAAAATTTGATAGGACCCGGTTCAAGTTCTCGGCGTTCGAGCAGTTGAAGAAAGAAACTGCTCGAAAGAAGGCGTACGAGCAAGTACATGGAAAGCTGCCACATGCAAGTAATTGAGTTACTTACTGCCGCTTTCCCGATTTCAGATCGTGAAGCCTTGCTGTTGATACGAACGGCCCCGCGCAGATACAAAGTTCATTCAATCGAGAAGCGCAATGGGCGTGGTAAAAGAATAATTGCACAGCCAACCGCAGAGTTGAAGGCGATCCAAAAATTTTTGATGGGAACATTGTTGCGAGGATTGCCAATCCATCCCGCCGCAATGGCGTATCGCCCAAAAATAGGAATTCGAAACCATGCGGAGTTGCATGCAGCAAAAAAATACCTGCTGAAACTTGACTTTGAAAACTTCTTTCCTTCGATAAGGGTTGAAGATTTTCAGAAGCATCTGGTCTTGTATTCAAAGTTGAATGAAGATGATGTGCGAGCCGTTTCGCGTCTTCTATTTCGATATGAAAAGGAAGTCGGAGCGCTAATTTTGTCCATTGGCGCGCCGAGTTCTCCATTCGTGTCGAATACTATAATGTATGAGTTTGACTCAATTGTTGCGGAGTATTGTGGCTCGCGGAACATAACTTACTCACGTTATGCCGATGACTTAGCATTTTCAACCGATGTACCTCATGAACTGGATCGGGTTCAGAATTTTGTTAGGCTGTTGTGCGAAAAAATCGTATTTCCCAGGCTAAGATTGAACGAAGAAAAGACAGTATTTACTTCGAAAAAGTTTCAACGCCAACTTACGGGATTAACTCTAACGAATGATGGAAAGGTTTCTCTCGGCCGAGAAAAAAAGAGAGAAATTCGATCAATGGCGCATCATTTCTCTTTAGGTCGATTAGATGCGCCCCAAATTGGAAAACTTCGTGGCTTGCTGTCATTCTCCCTTTCCATCGAGCCAGATTTTTCCGTTTCCATTCAACGAATGTTAGGCGATGTTAAATACCGAATTTTAATGATGGGGCTAAACTAAAATTTTTCGCGGAATTAGTGCGCTGGGCGTCATGTGCGGTGTCGTGTGTGGTGCCGACCGAAAAAATTCCTAAACATCTCCTCAAATGTCGGAACAGGCTTCCCGATGGACTATCCCGCGTCGTTCAGAAGGCTCATGTCATGAGGTCAGAGTCACCTAAGATTGCATGTTTGGGCTGGGGCTCATTGTGTTGGCAGCCGAAAGAGTTGCGGATGATCGGTGGTTGGCAGTCAGATGGCCCGATGCTCCCTTTGGAGTTCACGCGGGCGTCGGACATGGGCAAGGGGCGCCTGACGTTGGTTGTCACCCCAGGCGTTCCCGAGGTTCAATCGCTCTGGGCGCTCTTGGACTACGAAAGCCTGGAAGACGCTCGTAAAGCACTCATAGTCAGGGAAGGGTGCTTGCCACAAGGAGTAGGCGTTTGGCCAGGGGCCGATGAGCACAAGCGACTTGGGGGCGACACTATCGCGAAGTGGGCGAAAAATAAAGGCTTCGACCATGTGCTGTGGACTGCCTTGGGCCCAAAGTTCATGAATGAGAATGGAAGACAGCCGGCCTCTGCAAAGGAGGCAGTGGAGTACCTGCGCTCAAGACCGCTCGCGGTTTTCGCCCAAGCCGAGGAGTACGTGCGCAAGGCACCGCCTCAGGTCCGTACTGCATTTCGAACTGCCTTTGAGGAGCGACTTGGCTGGACGCCGCATCAGCCGCCGTTTTAATGGAGCCCCCAAACTTCCGCCGTTGCTAACGCGACCAGAATTGTGGGACGAACTGCCGAACTCCTTCAGATCACCATCAGCCTTTGGCCGGAGTCTGAATCGCCCCGGATTTTCTAGACACCTCTGAGCCCCAAACCTGAGGCCCAATAGGAGGTGCCATGAGCAAGCAGAGATACCCCGAAGAATTCAAGATCGAAGCGGTCAAGCAGATCACGGAACGAGGCCACAAGGTGGCCGATGTGTCGGCCAGGCTTGGCGTCAGCCAGCACAGCCTGTATCAATGGATCAAGGCCAGTCAGATGTCGCCTGACCAGCGCCAGGCACAGGGCTCGCAAGCCGACGAGATGCGCCGCCTGAAGGCTGAGCTCAAGCGTGTGACCGAGGAGCGCGACATCTTAAAAAAGGCCGCAGCGTACTTTGCCAAGCAGTCCGGGTGAAGTACGCATTTATCGAGCGGCATGAACATGAGCACAGCGTGCGCCGCATGTGCTTGTGTCTGCAGGTGCACCCCAGCGGCTACTACGCCTGGAAGGTCGATCCGATGAGCCCACGTGCGCAGGACGATCAACGGCTGCTGGGCCTGCTCAAGCACGCGTGGTTGGAGAGCGGCGGCGTGTACGGCTACCGCAAGCTCACCCTGGACATGGGCGATCTGGGCGAGATCTGCGGCAAGCACCGGGCTGCTGCTGTACTGCGAAGGTGCTGGTGGCTGTGCGACAGCAACAACTTGCGTTACAGGGGCCGCCGGCACTTCGATCTGCGCGGGCTGGTGGCATCCAGAAATCGCCTCCACGACATTGACGTTGCGCCCGAGGATGTCGAGGAAGGTGGCTTTCCATGTCGGACGTCGATCGAGTTCGGCCAAGAACCGACCGAGTCGATCCTGATCGTCGTCGTCGGCAACGGAGACATTGCCGATGGTCCACGTACTGATCGTGTTTCGGAAATCTTTGAAGGCAGACGGGCGGTGCGGCATTGGAACTCCCTCGATGAACGCGTTGAGCACTGCCACAAGTCTGCGGGCTTGGGAAAGGTCTTTTGTTCGAAGGGAGCTGCGCAGCTCACTAGGGAAAACACTTTTGCCTAGGAGCACTCGGACGAAGTAAACGCCCGTTTTTTGCGGTGTAAGCGCGGGGATGAAAATCCCATGGTGGCACCCTCAAGTGGCACCCCTGAAAAACAAAAAGCCTTGTAAGTCGTTGACTTACAAGGCTTTCTTGACTGGTGGCTCTTCACGGATTCGAACCGCGGACCTGTGGATTATGATTCCATCGCTCTAACCGACTGAGCTAAAGAGCCGAGCCTCGAATTATAGCGTGGTTGGACGCGTGCTCAACCCCCTGGGGAAATTTTTTAGCGTCGGGGGCCAGCCGGCTTCATCACTGGTGCGTGAACTTCGCCGTCCGCTTGGCCAGGAACGCGTCCATGCCTTCCTTCTGGTCGTTGGTTGCGAACAGCGCGTGGAACAGGCGGCGCTCGAACATCACGCCGTCGCTCAGGCTGCCCTCGAAGGCGCGGTTGACCGACTCCTTGGCGGCCATGACGGCGATCTGGGAGAAGTCGGCAATGACCAGCGCGGCACCCAGCGCCTCGTCGGCCAGTTTCTCGAAGGGCACGACGCGGCTGACGAGGCCGGCGCGCTCGGCTTCGGTCGCGTCCATCATCCGGCCGGTCAGCGCCATGTCCATCGCCTTGCTCTTGCCGACCGCGCGCGGCAGGCGCTGGGTGCCGCCGGCACCGGGGATCACGCCCAGCTTGATTTCGGGTTGACCGAACTTGGCGTTGTCGGCCGCGATGATGAAGTCGCACATCATGGCCAGTTCGCAGCCGCCGCCCAGTGCAAAGCCGCTCACGGCGGCGATCACCGGCTTGCGGATCGATCGGATGGTTTCCCAGTTGCGGGTGATGTAGTCGCCCTTGTAGGTGTCGACGAAGCTGTACTTTGCCATGGCGGCGATGTCGGCGCCTGCAGCGAAGGCGCGCTCGCTGCCGGTGATGATCATGCAGCCGATGGCGTCATCGGCGTCGAAGGCGCGCAGGGCGGCGCCCAGCTCGGTCATCAGCGCATCGTTGAGCGCGTTGAGCGCCTTCGGGCGGTTCAGCGTGACGATGCCGACCTTGCCGGCTTCGGTGCGCACTTCGATGTTGTCGTAGCTCATTGGTGTCTCCATGAGGGAAGGGAACAGGGTGAACAAGGGAAAAGGGGACGCGGTCCACTATACCGAGGCGCGCGCAAAACCTTTGTCGCCTTCACCTCTTCATTTGAGAATTGTTCTCATCTAGAATGGCGCGATCGAACGGAGATGCCATGGAAGAACACGCGGTACTGCTGCGCGCCTATGCCAAGGCGCAGGAACGTTGCTCTCGCCTGCTGGCCGATCAGGCCGCGCAGATCATGCGTCTGCGGGCGGCCTTGATCGTGCGCGATTCGGCACTGGCGCTGGCGCGTGAGGCGCTCGCCGACCAGGCGCACCAGGGCTTTCAACCGCCCCGGAGGCTGCTGGGCCTGCTGACGCCCGGCAAGCGCCGTGTGCCACCGCCGTCGGCCCCGTTGCCCGACCTGCGGGTGAAAGCCGTGCTGTGCGTGGGCCGTGCCGATGAAGCGTCTGCGCTCGCGCGCCAGCTGGTGGAGATTTCGGGCGGCAGTTACCTGCACCATGACGGCCGGGACGAGCCGGGCCTGGAGGCGGCCGACCTCGAAGCCAGCCTGCGCGCGGCCGATCTGGTGATCTGCCAGACCGGCTGCGTGAGTCACGGTGCCTACTGGCGTGTGCAGGACCATTGCAAGCGCACGGGCAAGCCCTGCGTGCTGGTGGACGCGGCAGGCACACAGCCCGTGCATTTCGTCAGGCGCGCAGAGGCGCCGGTGGCCTCAGAGGCTGCTGCGGGCGACGGCGGCTGAGGATGGCGCCGAGGACGCGGCTGCCGAAGGTACAGCCAGCCAGGCCGACAGCTTGCCCGCATCCTGCGCGAACAACCGCCACGTGGTCACGCCAGCGGGCAGCGTCAGCGGCAGGCGCATCAGGCGCCGGTCGCGCGCGACCAGTGCAGTCATCTTCTTGTGCGGACCAAGGTAGAGCGCCAGGTCGTCGAGCTTGGTGATGCGCCAGGCCTGCACCGGCTGCCGCTTGGGTGCAGGTACTTCGATGCCGATCCATTCGTCGTGGGTCGCGAAGCCGGCCTTCTCGGCCGCGCCGCCGCGCAGCACGACCTTGACCACCACACTGCCATTCGACTCCGCCACGCGCAGGCCGAGTTCTTGCGCGCGCTGCGCTGCATCGTCGAGCGTGGCGACGCCATGCGCGCGCAGCAGCTCCGACAGCGGCAGCTCGGCGGTGGAATGGACCCACTGCGTGAGTTCCTTGTCGTACGAGCGGCCGCCCACGGTCTCGATTGCCGCCGCCACGTCGGCTTCGGTGATCGGTCCGCCCTGGCTGCGCGCCCACAGCAGGCGCATCACGTCGTCGAGCGTGCCCTTGCCTTCGCTGCGCAGCGTGAGGTCCAGGCACATCGCCACCAGCGCGCCCTTGGTGTAGTAGCTGATGGTGACGTTGGGCGTCTGCTCGTCCTGGCGGTAGTACTTGACCCAGGCGTCGAAGCTTGCCTCGGCCACCGATTGCACCTGCCGGCCCGGCGCCTGCAGCACGCCGTTGATGGTCTTGTTGATCAGCCGCAGGTAGGTCGCGTCGTCGATGCGGCCGGCACGGCGCAGCAGCAGGTCGTCGTAGTAGCTGGTGAAGCCTTCGAAGAACCACAGCAGTTGCGTGTAGTTCTCTTGCGCGTAGTCGTAGCTTGCGAACTCGGCCGGCCGCATGCGCTTGACGTTCCAGGTGTGGAAGTACTCGTGGCTGATCAGGCCGAGCAGCGTGACGTAGCCCTCGGGCTGCTTCTTGGCGGCGAGCTGCGGCAGGTCGCGGCGCGTGCAGATGAGCGCGGTCGAGTGGCGGTGTTCGAGCCCGCCATAGCCGTCGTCCACTGCGTTGAGCATGAACACGTAGCGGTTGTGCGGCGCCTTGGGGCCGCCGCGCTTGCCGACCTTGTCGCCATGCCAGAAGCGCATCTGCGCTTCGCAGATGGCACGGGTGTCGGCAATCAGTCGTTCGCCGTCGAACGCCGCGGTCGCGCCGGCCACCACGAAGCGGTGCGGCACGCCGCAGGCCTCGAACTCGGCGCTCCAGAAGGCGCCCAGCTCGACCGGACTGTCGGCCAGTTCGTCGTAGCGCGCGGCCAGGTAGCTGCCGAAGCCGTACCGGTCGGTCTTGACGGGCATGAGCGCCGTGGCGCACGACCAGCGCGCATCGCCGGCGCGCAGCGGCACAGGTGCGACGATGTCCACCGCATGCGGGCTCTCAGTCTGGCCGTCGACGCGCAGGCAGAGGCTGGTACCGTTGAAGAAGCCGCGTTCGCTGTCGAGCCAGGCGGTGCGCACCGAAGGGTCGTACGCGCAGACCTCGTAGCGCAGCACCAGTGGCTTGCCAGCGTCGCAGGCAACCTGCCAACTGTGCTTGTCGAGCTGGGCCAGGGCCAGCTTGCGGCGGCCCTGCGTGGCCCGCAGGCCCTGCAGGTTCTTTGCGAACTCGCGCACCAGGTAGCTGCCAGGAATCCACACCGGCAACGACACGCGCTGCAGGGCAGCCGGGGACGCGACGGTCAGCGTGATGGCGAACAGATGGGCGTGACGGTCCGCGCACTCGACGCGGTAATGAACGGCAGCGGTTGTGCTCATCATCAGCTGGCAGCTGCGGCGAGTTGCTTTTCGACCTGTGCCGCGGGAATCGCGCCCGGCGTGCGCGTGCCGTTGGTAAAGATCAGCGTCGGCGTGCCGGTGATGTTGTACTTGCGCCCGAAGTCGATGTTGCGCTGCAGGGCCGTCACGTCGCAACTGGCGGCTGCGGTGTCGGGGCGGACCTCGCTGGCCATCCAGTCGTTCCACGCCTTGGCCTTGTCCTTGCTGCACCAGATGTTTCGGGCCTTGACGGTCGAATCGGGGCCGAGCACCGGGTAGAGGAAGAGGTAGATGGTCACGTTGTCGACGTTCTTCAGGTCGCGCTCGAACTGCTTGCAGTAGCCGCAGTTCGGATCCTCGAACACGGCGAGCTTGCGCTTGCCATTGCCACGCACGATCTTGAAGGCGTCCTGCACCGGCAGCTTGTCGAAGGCGACCTCACTGAGCTTTTCGATGCGCGCGGCCGTCAGGTCCTTGCGTGCCTTCACGTCGATCAGGCTGCCCTGCAGCAGGTAGTTGCCCTGCTCGTCGGTGTAGAAGATCTCGGTGCCGTTGATGCGCACTTCATAGAGTCCGGCCACAGGCGATTTGCTGATCTCGTCGATCTTCGCGAACTGCGGAATCTGGGCGGCGAGGTTCTTGCGGATTTCCGCTTCGCCGGCCTGCGCGTGAAAACTGGCGATCAAGGTGGCACCGAAGGCGGCGGCAAGGAGGGTGCGGGCGAATGTCATCGGCGGTACATCTCGAAAGGAAAACAGATCGTGTCGGACGGCGGCGCGAGCCTCATGACTTCATCGCCTGCCGCGTGACCCAGTGCTTGAGCATCCGGGTGCGGTCGAAGCCGCGCATGCCCCAGTTGCGCAGGGCGGGCAACGGTTCGGTGGTGTGCGAGAAGAGCTGCTGCAGGCCGTCGGTGGCCAGGCTCATCGACAGCACGTCGGTGCGCCGCGCGCGTTCGTAGCGGCGCAGCAGGCGCGCATCGCCCACGCTGCGCCAGTAGTCGCGCTGGCGCAGGACCTCGGCCAGCGCAGCCGCATCGGCCAGCCCCAGGTTCAGGCCCTGGCCGGCCAGCGGGTGCACGGTGTGCGCAGCGTCGCCTGCCAGCGCCCAGGCGCCCGGTGTGTGATGCGCGGGCGCACCGGCCGGCACGGGCATGCGGCCCGTCCAGCGATCGGCGATGGCGCGTTGCAGCGGCCATGCCGTGCGTTCGCTGGCGAGCGTGAGCGCACCCAGCACGTCGTGGCTGGCTTCGCCCACTGCCGTGGCAAAGGTGTCGGCGTCCTGAGCCATCACCTCCGGCGCGCGGAACTGTTCGACTGACCACACCAGCGCGACCGAGCGGCCCTGCTCGCCGCCCAGCGGCAGCAGCGCGAGCACCTCGCCCCGGTCGTTGAACCACTGGCGCGCGATGCCGTCGTGACCGCGCTCGGTGTCCAGGCGCGCGGCAATCGCGTGCTGCGGGTAGCGCGTCACCTCGTAACTCACGCCCAGCGCTTCGCGGGTGGCACTGGCCTTGCCTTCGCAGACCACCGTCAGCGGTGCCGCCACGGGCTCGGCGACCACCTCGATCATCGGCTGGAAGCGCACGGCGTCGGCCAACTGGCGTTCCAGCGCAGGCACGTCGACGATCCAGGTCAGCGCGTCGACCTTCTGCTGCAGCGCGCTGAAGGCGACATGGCCACCGTCGTCGCCGTAGACGCGCATTTCGCGCACGGCAGTGGCGTGCGCGGCGTCGGGCCAGGCGCGCAGGGATTCGAGCAGCGTGCGCGAGGCGCTGTTGAGTGCGTAGGCGCGTACGTCCTGCCGCACTGCGCTGTCGTTCGGGGAGGCGACCGCGGGCGCGACCAGCGCCACGCGCACACGTTCGCGTGCCAGCAAGAGGGCCAGCGTGCGGCCGACGATGCCGGCGCCGCGGATGCAAACTTCGGGAGGGAGGGCCATCGGCCCATTGTAGAGAGCCGTCCATGTGGCCCCGCGGCGCGCGTGCAGGAGACAATCCCGCATCGCCGCAAAGGAATATCGCTCGTGACCGCTCCCGTCCCCTTTCCCGTCCCTGTTCCCGCTCTCGCCAGTGACTTTGACCTGCAGGCCACCATCTCCCGCCTGTTCGTCTATCCCGTCAAATCCTGCGCAGGGGTCGAAGTGCCCGAGGTGCTGCTGACCGAAACCGGCCTGGAGTTCGACCGTGCCTGGATGGTGGTCAATGCCGAGGGTGTGTTCGTGAGCCAGCGCGAACTGCCGCGCATGGCGCTGATCCGGCCCCAACTCAAGCAACTGGAGATGGTGCTGCGCGCGCCCGGCATGCTGGCGCTCCACATCGCCTTCGACCGTGTCGAGCAACCCGTGCGCGTGAAGGTGTGGCGCGACGAGGTGGCCGCCTATGACATGGGCGATATTGCGGCCCAGTGGTTCAGCGACTTCCTCTCGGAGCCCGGCCGGCCCCAGACGCTGCGCATGGTGCGCTTCGACCCCGAGCACCAGCGGCTGTCGAACATGGCGTGGACGAACGGCGTGGCCGCGCCCCACCAGTTCGCCGACGGTTTTGCGCTGCTGGTGGCAAGCGAAGCGTCGCTCGACGAACTCAACGTCAGGCTGGAGGCCGCAGGTCATGCGCCCGTCGGCATCGAGCGCTTCCGCCCGAACATCGTGCTCGCGGGCATCGAGGCGCAGGACGAGGACCGCGTCGAGACGATGCACATTGCCACCGCCGAGGGCGGCGCGCGGATCGAGCCGTCAAAGCCCTGCACGCGTTGCCCGATCCCGGACATCGACCCGGCCACCGCCGCGTCCTCGCCGGAAGTCGGCGACACCCTGCGCAGCTACCGTGCGAACCCGCGCGTCAACGGCGCCAGCACCTTCGGCATGAATTGCATCGTGGTCGACGGCATCGACCACCTGCTCAAGATCGGCCAGCCGGTCGGCGCGAACTACCGCTTCGACTGACCCGGGCGGGCGCTCAGAAGCACACGCCCGAGACCAGCACGATGTTGGCGTAAGGCGTGCATTCGCCGGTGCGCACCACCGCCTTGGCGCGGGCGCTGAGCTGCTTGAGCGCCTCGTGCGAGATGGCTTCCGGTCCCTGGCCCAGCGCGTCCAGCGCGCTGGCGCACCACGCGGGCAGCGCGCCACCGTTGCGGTCGAGCGCTTCCTGCGCAATCACCGCGCGCTCCACCTGCATTTCCGAGAGCACGGCCTTGAGCACGTCTTCGACACGCGGAATGCCCGGTGTCAGCGCCAGGTCGATGCGGCGCGGGCCGTCCGGCACGGGCAGGCCCGCATCGCCGATGACGATCATGTCGCCGTGGCCGAGCATGGCAATTGCGTGGGAGAGTTCGGCGTGCAGGAGGGGGGTGCGCTTCACAGGACGGTCCAGTCGGTCGGTGAGGTGTGGCGCAGCACGGCGTCGCGCTGCGGAATCGAAGGTTGCGCGCCGGGCTGCGTCACGCAGAGCGCGGCGGCGCGGATGCCCAGGCCGACGGCTGCGTCGAAGCCGTTGCCGCTGCCCAGCGCCACCGCCAGCGCGCCGAGGAAGGTGTCACCGGCGGCGGTGGTGTCGACCGCCTTGACCACTGGCGCGCCGTGGTGGCGCGCACCGGTGGCGTCCACGGCCACGGCGCCCTGCGCGCCCAGCGTGACCACCACGCGCGCCACGCCGCGGGCGCGCAGCGCCTGGCCGGCCGCAGCCGCTTCGGTGGGCGTGTCGGCCGGCAGCCCGGCGAGCATGCGGGCCTCGACTTCGTTGACCACCAGCGTGTCGATCAGCGGCCACCAGGCGTCGTCGACCGGCTGCATGGGCGACGGGTTCAGCATCACCTTGCAGGCACTGCGCTGCGCCACCTGCAACGCGCGCCCGACTTGGGCGAGCGGCGTTTCGAACTGGGTCACGAGGAAAGCCGCGCCAGCGAGCTGCGTGGCAAGCGCCGCTTCGTCGATTTCCAGCTGTGCGTTGGCGCCCGCGATGACGACGATGCGGTTCTGCGCGGCGTCGTCGACCATCACCAGCGCCGTGCCGGTGGGTGCGTCCGGAACCACGCGCACCGCGGCCGTGTCGATGCCGTCCCCGGCCAGCGCGTCGCGCAGCGCCCGGCCATGCGCGTCGTCGCCCACGCAGCCGACCAGTTGCACGCGCGCGCCCTGGCGGGCACAGCCCACGGCCTGGTTGCCGCCCTTGCCGCCGGGAACGTTCGTGATGGAGCGGCCCTGCAGGGTTTCGCCGGCGTCCGGCGCGTGCGGCACGCGCAGCACGATGTCCATGTTCAGGCTGCCAAGCACCACGATGCGGGGTGGGGGAGAGGAAAGCGTCGGGTTCACGGGAGCGGTTCTGCGATCAGGGCTGGCGGAGCAGCGGGACGGGGTCAAGGGCAAGGGTAGGAGATAGGGCAAAAGGGGGCGCCGTCGAGGCACGCACGCGCAGCTCGGCCGGCAGCACCATCTGGTGTGGCTGGTGGCGCTGGCCGCTCACGCGTTCGAGCAGCATGTCGACGGCCAGCGCGCCGATGCGCGCCTTGGGCTGCGCGACGGTGGTCAGCGGCGGGCTGGTGTAGGCGCAGAGTTCGATGTCGTCGAAGCCCACCACCGACAGGTCGTCGGGCACGCGCAGGCCGACCTCGTGCGCGGCGCGCAGTGCGCCCATGGCCATCAGGTCGTTGCAGGCGAACACGGCCGAAGGCCGTGCGCCGGGGCTGCTCAAGATGGCGCGCATCGCCTCGTGGCCGCCCTGGCTGGTGAAGCCGCCGCGCCAGAGCAATGCATCGCCTTCGGGCAGCACACCGGCGTTGGCCAGCGCCTGGCGCCAGCCCTGCACGCGCAACTCGCCGGCGATCACATGGGCCGGCCCGCCGATGCAGGCGATGCGCCGGTGGCCGAGTGCCAGCAGGTGCTGCATGGCCAGCAGTGCGCCGTCCTTGTGGGCGGTTTCCACCAGGTCGCAGCCGGGGTCGTCGATCTCGCGGTCGAGCAGCACTGCGGGCATCTGCAGGCCATGCAGTTGCGCGACCAGCGCATCGTCGTCGCCGGTGGACACCACGATCAGCCCGTCGATGCGACGTTCGGCGAGCACCTTCAGGTACACGCTCTGGCGCGCGGGCGCATCGTCGGTGTTGCAGAGGATCAGCGTGTAGCCCGCTGCAAAGCAGCGTGCTTCCACCGCGTGCACGATCTCGGCGAAATACGGGTTCGAGCTGTTCGGAATCAGCATGCCCAGCGTGCGGGTGGTGTTGCTCTTGAGGCTGCGGGCCACTGCGCTGGGCACGTAGCCCAGTTCGCGGATCGCCAGCTCCACCCGTTCGCGCACCGCCGTGCTCACGTGGCGCGTGGTGTTGACGACGTGCGACACGGTCGTGACCGACACCCCGGCCTGCAGCGCAACGTCCTTGATGGTGGCCATGGGGCGCGCAGCGGTCAGTGGCCGCGGCGGTCGGCGCGGCGCTGGCGCAGCGTGTCGATGATCACCGCCACCACGATCACGGCGCCGGTGATGATGCGCTTGCTCGGCTCGCTCGCGCCGATCTGCGCCAGGCCCGCCTCGAGCACCGCGATGATCAACACGCCGAAGAAGGTGGTGATGACCGAGCCGCGCCCGCCCATCAGGCTGGTGCCGCCGATCACCACGGCGGCGATCACCTGCAGTTCGATGCCCACGCCCGCATTCGGATCGGCCGCCTCCAGGCGCGCCGACTGCATGAGGCCGGCCAGCCCGGCGAGCAGCCCGGTCAGCGCGAACACGATGATGCGGATCGGCCGCGGGTCGATACCGGCCAGGCGCATGGCCTCCTCGTTGGTGCCGATGCCTACCACCTGCCGGCCGAACACCGTGCGTGTGAGCACGGCCTGGCCGATGATCACCAGCACCACGGCCAGCAGGAAGGCGACCGAAATGCCGCCGATCCATGGCGCGGCCAGACCGGAGATCGCGTCGCCGACGTACTGGGTGCGCGAGTCGGTCACCAGATAGGCGCCACCGCGCACGGCTTCCAGCATGCCCAGCGACACGATGAACGAAGGCAGGCGCCAGGCCACCGACACCGCGCCGGTCACTGCGCCGCAGAGCAGGCCCGTCGCCAGGCCCAGCGCGGCTGCGGCCGGCACGCTCCACTGCCATTGCAGGATGGCGGCGGCCGTGGCCGCGGCGCTGAGTGCCAGCACGGAACCTACCGACAGGTCGATGCCCGCAATGATCAGCACGAAGGTCATGCCCACCGCCATCACGGCCAGCGCCGGGATTTCGTTGGCGATGGTCACGAAGGTCTCGCGCGTGAGGAAGTAGTCGCTCAGGCTGCCGAACAGCGCGATCATGCCGATCAGCACCGCGGCCAGGCCGAGGTAGGTGCCCAGTTGGCCCTTGAGGGCCGAGCGCGGCGCGGGCGCTGCGTCGGGCGCGTGGAGGGGAGTGGCAGTCTGGCTCATGAGGAGGCGCAATCGGTGGAGGCCGCGGCGGGCGGCGGGGAGAAAGAGGGGGCGTCGGTCGCTGTGGGTGGCAGCACGGCCGCATCGCTGAACGCTGCGGCCAGCAGCGACTGCTCGGTCCACTGGCCGCGCTCGAACACGGCGACCAGTCGGCCGCCGCTCATGACGCCGATGCGATCGCACATGGCCATCAGTTCGCGCAGGTCGCTCGAGACCATGAGCAGTGCGCGGCCCGCGTCGGTCATGCGGTCGAGCTCGGCGTACAGGTCGGCGCGCGCGCCCACGTCGACGCCGCGCGTGGGCTCGTCGAGCAGCAGCACCCGGCATTCGCGGTGCAGCCAGCGGGCGAACACCACCTTCTGTTGGTTGCCGCCGCTCAGCGTCGCCACGGGCTGCTCGATGCTGCTGGAGCGCACGCGCAGGCGCTCGACGAAGCGGCGTGCGATGCCGCGCTCGAAGGCCGGCCGCAGCCAGCCGCCGCGCGAGACCGCGCCCAGGTCGCTGAGCGTCGTGTTCACGCGGATCGATTGCGCCAGCAGCAGGCCCTGCGACTTGCGGTCTTCGGTGACCAGCCCGATGCCCGCGCGAATGGCCTGCATCGGCGAGCGCCAACCCTTGGGAATGCGGCGCACCCCGGCGGCGTCGCCCGTGCCCGCGTGCAGCGTGAGTTCGCCCCGATCGGCGCGATCGGCGCCGAAGAGCAGGCGGACGAGTTCGGTGCGGCCCGAGCCGACCAGGCCGGCCAGGCCCATCACCTCGCCGGCATGCAGGCTGAGGTCGACGTCGCGCACCACCTGCGCGCGGCCGATGCCGTGCGCCTGCATGACCACCGGGCCGGCCAGGCGGCGCGGGCGGCCTTCGTGTTCGTGCACGGCACGTCCGACCATGCGCTCGACGATGTCGGCCTCGCGCACGCCGGCCATCGGCCGCACGTCCACGAGCCGGCCGTCGCGCAGCACGGCCACGGTGTCGCAGATGCGCTGGAGTTCCTCCAGACGGTGCGACACGTAGATGATGGCGACACCCTGCGCCTTGAGCAGATCGATCTGCTCGAACAGGTGCGTGGTCTCGCGGGGCGTGAGCATGGCGGTGGGCTCGTCGAGCACCAGCACACGGGTGTCGTCCTGCAGGTTGCGGGCGATCTCCACCATCTGCTGCTGGCCGATGCCCAGCGCTGAAACCGGCGTGCCCGGGTCGATGCCCTGCATGCCGATCTTGGCGAGCTGGTGCGCGGCCAGCGCATGGAGTTCGGCGCGGCGCAGCCAGCCGGCGCGATGGGGCAGCCGGTCGAGCAGCAGGTTTTCTGCCACCGACAGCGTGGCCACCAGACCGAGTTCCTGCATGACCATGCGCACGCCCTGGCGTTCCGCATCGCGGCGCGAGGTCGGTGCAAAGGCCTGGCCGCCGAGCGACATGTGTCCGCGCGTCGGCGTGACCAACCCGCAGATGATCTTCGACAGCGTGCTCTTGCCCGCACCGTTCTCCCCGGTGAGCGCCAGCGCCTCTCCGGCACGCAGGGTGAGCGTGACGCCGTCGAGCACGGGCGCCGCGTAGTCCTTGCCGACCGCATCGATCTTCAGGACGGGCAGGGCGGCGCCTGCGGGGAGGGTGGAATGGCGCAAGGCAGTGTCCGTTTCAGCAGCCGGTTACTTGCTGTCCTTGGTCACCAGCACCACGTCGGTCTTCACCGTTGCGGGCATGGCTGACTGCGGCTTCTTCTCGGCCAGCGCCTTCAGGGCGGTCTCGATGCCGAACACGGCCTGCTTGGCGGCGAACTGGTCGGCCGTGGCGAGCACGCGACCGTCCTTGAGCATCGGCTTGATGGCGTTGATGTTGTCGTAGCCGACGACCTGCACCTTGCCGGTCTTGCCTGCAGCCTTGACCGCGGCCACTGCGCCCAGCGCCATGCTGTCGTTGCCGGCCAGCAGGGCCTTGAGGTCGGGGTGCTCGCGCATCATGCCGGCGGCCACCGTGTTGCCCTTGTCGATTTCCCACTGGCCCGACTGCACGCCGACCACCGTCACGCCGGCGGCCTTCATCGCGTCCTGGAAACCCAGGGTGCGCTGCTGTGCATTGAACGTGGTCGACACGCCTTCGATGATGCCGACCTTGTCGCCCGACTTCAGGCCCTTGGCCAGGAAGTCGCCCACCAGCTTGGCACCAGCACGGTTGTCGGGGCCGACGAAGGGCACCTGGATTGCCTTTTCCTGCAGCGCGGCTGCGTCGAGCTGGTTGTCGATGTTCACCACCAGAATGCCCTTGTCGATCGCGGCCTTGATCACCGGCACGAGCGCCTTCGAATCGGCCGGTGCGATCACCAGCGCGTTGATCTTCTGCGCCACCATCTGCTCGACCATCTTGATTTGTGCGGCGGTGTCGGTCTCGTCCTTGATGCCGTTGGCCATCAGCGTGTACTCGGCCGCATGGGCCTTCTGGTGGGCCTTGGCGCCGTCTTCCATGGTGCGGAAGAACTCGTTGGCCAGCGATTTCATGACCAGCGCGACCTTGGGCTTGTCCTGGGCCAGGGCGGGGGTGCCGGCCATGGCGCCGAGAACGGTGAGGGCGATGGCGCTCTGGAGTGCGCGACGGGTGAATTTCATGGTGTCTCCAAGGAATTGAACAGTGCCGGGTCTGTGCCGGGACCGCGATTCTTAGCGAAAGCAAACGTTTGCGCAAACGTTTGCTAATCAGGGTTTTCCCCGGGATGGCGTCCTCGCCTAAAATGCCCGGTTGACCCAAGAGGACCTCCATGAGTTTGCAATGCGGCATCGTCGGCCTGCCCAACGTCGGTAAATCCACCCTTTTCAATGCGTTGACCAAGGCCGGTATCGCAGCGGAAAACTATCCGTTCTGCACCATCGAGCCCAACACCGGCGTGGTCGAGGTGCCCGACCCACGGCTGCAGCAACTCGCCCAGATCATCACGCCGGAGCGCATCGTCCCGGCCATCGTCGAATTCGTCGACATCGCGGGCCTGGTGGCCGGCGCCAGCACCGGCGAAGGCCTGGGCAACAAGTTCCTCGCGCACATTCGGGAAACCGACGCCACGGTGAACGTGGTGCGCTGCTTCGACGACGACAACGTCATTCACGTGGCCGGCAAGGTCGACCCGATCTCCGACATCGAGGTGATCCAGACCGAACTCTGCCTGGCCGACCTGGCCACGGTCGAAAAGGCGCTGCACCGCCACACCAAGGTCGCGCGCTCGGGCGACAAGGATGCGCAGAAGCTGGTGGCCCTGCTCGAGCGCTGCCAGAAGGCGCTCGACGAGAACATCCCGGTGCGCGCGCTGGAGTTCACGAAGGAAGAGCAGCCGCTGGTCAAGTCGTTCACGCTGATCACGGCCAAGCCGGCGATGTTCGTGGGCAATGTGTCGGAGGACGGCTTCGAGAACAACCCTTACCTCGACCGCCTGCGCGAGTACGCCGCCAAGCAGAACGCACCGGTCGTGGCCATCTGCGCCAAGATCGAGGCCGAACTTGCCGAGATGGACGACGAGGACAAGAAGATGTTCCTCGCCGAGATCGGCCAGGACGAGCCGGGCCTTGACCGCCTGATTCGCGCGGCCTACAAGCTGCTGGGCCTGCAGACCTACTTCACCGCTGGCGTGAAGGAAGTGCGCGCCTGGACCATCCATGTCGGCGACACCGGCCCGCAGGCCGCCGGCGTGATCCACGGCGACTTCGAGAAGGGCTACATCCGCGCCCAGACCATTGCCTTCGAGGACTTCATCGCCTTCAAGGGCGAGCAGGGTGCCAAGGATGCCGGCAAGATGCGCGCCGAAGGCAAGGACTACGTCGTCAAGGATGGCGACGTGATGAATTTCCTGTTCAGTAGTTAAGCTCGCCCCCAGTCTCCGCGCACTTCGTGTCGCTTCGCCAACCCCCTGCCGGGGGCAACACCAGCGGCCCGGCAAAGCCGGTTCCGCGGTGTTTCGCGAAGTGGCCGTGATGTTTTCAACAGCACAACAGGTCCTTCGCGATGCTCACCGTCCACCACCTCAACAACTCCCGCTCGCAGCGCGTGCTCTGGTTGCTCGAAGAACTCGACCTGCCTTACGAGGTCGTGCGCTACGAGCGCGACCCCAAGACCATGCTGGCGCCTGCGGCCCTGCGTCAGGTCCACCCGCTGGGCAAGTCGCCGGTGGTGACCACCGACGACGGGCTCACGCTGGCGGAGTCCGGCGCCATCGTCGAGACGGTGATCGAGCGCTACGGCCAGGGCCGCCTGGCGCCAGCGGCGGGTACGCCCGAGGCGCTGCGCTACCGCTACTGGCTGCATTTCGCTGAAGGCTCGGCCATGTCGCCGTTGCTGCTCAAGCTGGTGTTCGACAAGATCGAGAACACGAAGATGCCCTTCTTCGCCAAGCCGATTGCCAAGGCGATCGCGGGCAAGGCCAAGGCCAGTTTCGTGATGCCCAACATCAACGCGCACCTCGACTACATGGAGCGCGAGCTCGCCAGCAACGAATGGTTTGCCGGCCCCGCGTTCAGCGGCGCCGACATCCAGATGAGCTTTCCGGTGGAAGCCGCAGCCGCCCGCGGCGGCCTGGACGCCAAGCATCCGAAGCTCATGGCCTGGTTGCAGCGCATCCATGCACGGCCGGCCTATCAGCGGGCGCTGGAACGTGGCGGCCCCTACGGGCTGCTGAGCTGAGCGAGCGTCGGCCGCTTCAGCTCGGCCAGATGTAGAGCAGTGCGACCGTCATCGTGACGTAGCGCGCGAACTTGCCGACAGCCATGTAGAAGGTGCAGGGCCAGAACGGCAGCTTGAGCCAGCCTGCCACCGCACACAGCGGATCGCCCACGATCGGCAGCCAGCTCAGCAGGCACGCCTTGGGCCCGAGCCGCTCCAGCCAGCCGAGCACGCGCACGTGGTGCTTCGAGTTCGCGTACTTGTCGGCCACCTTGTGGGCGCCGTAGCCCATCCACCAGTCGACCATGCCGCCCAGCGTGTTGCCCAGCGTGGCGACGGCGATCGCGGGCCAGAAGAGCTCCGGGTTGAGCTTGAGCAGGCCGAACAGGATGGGTTCGGAGCCGACAGGCAGCAACGTGGCTGAGACGAAGGCCGCGATGAACAGTGTCGAAAGCCCGTACTGGGGCAGCGCGAGAAGCGCCATGAGGGAGTCGAGCCAGGCTTGCATGTGGGCTGGAGTATAGGAAGTGCGCGTCGGATGTCGCGTCGGAAAAAGCGCCGCAAGCGTTCGTCGGCGCCACAGGTGCAAATGGTTTCAGCGCAAGGTGCCCGGCCTCGCTACAATCGTGCCTCATTTTTCAGCAGCCAGCGCTCGCGCCCCTCCATCCGTTTTCTCTCGACCATGCAGATCGGCCCCATCGCGCTGGAGAATCGCCTGTTCGTCGCCCCCATGGCGGGTGTGACGGACCGGCCTTTCCGCACGCTCTGCCGTGCGCTGGGTGCAGGCTACGCGGTCAGCGAGATGGTGACGTCGCGCAAGGACCTCTGGAAGACACTGAAGACCTCGCGCCGCGCCGATCACACCGGCGAGCCTGGCCCGATCTCGGTGCAGATCGCCGGCACCGATGCGGCCATGATGGCCGAGGCCGCACACTACAACATCGACCGCGGCGCGCAGATCATCGACATCAACATGGGTTGCCCGGCCAAGAAGGTCTGCAACAAGTGGGCCGGTTCGGCGCTGATGCGCGACGAGCCGCTGGCGCTCGCGATCGTTCAGGCGGTGGTGGCTGCTGCAGCGCCGCACGGCGTGCCCGTGACGCTCAAGATGCGCACCGGCTGGAGCGAGGACCATCGCAACGCCGTCAAGCTCGCGCGCGATTTCGAGGCCGCAGGCATTCAGATGCTCACCGTGCACGGCCGCACGCGTGAGCAGGGCTACAAGGGCGCTGCCGAGTACGACACCATTGCGGCCGTGAAGGCCGCCGTGCGCGTGCCGGTGGTGGCCAACGGTGACATCACTTCGCCCGAGAAGGCCCGCGACGTGCTCGCTGCGACCGGTGCCGACGCGGTCATGATCGGTCGCGCCGCCCAGGGCCGGCCCTGGATCTTTCGCGAGATCGCCCATTTCCTGGACCACGGCACGCACCGGGCGCCGCCGCGGGTGGCCGAGGTGCGCAGGCTGCTGCTCGACCACTTGCAGGAGCACTATGCGCTCTACGGCGAGTTCAGCGGCGTGCGCACGGCACGCAAGCACATCGGCTGGTACGTACGCGACCTGCCAGGCGGCGAGGCGTTTCGCAGCCAGATGAACGGCATCGAGGACTGCGCGCTGCAACTGCGCGCTGTCGGGGACTATTTCGACGTCCTCGCCGCCACGACCCAGCGCATGCCCGCAGGCAATGCCGCCGCGGCAGGCGCGCAGGGGGAAGAAGAAGACGAGGAGGCGGCATCGGCCGCGCATTGAGAAGAGAAAGCCATGAGCAAGAAAAACATCGAGGACTGCGTCAGGACCAGTCTGGACAGCTATTTCCGCGACCTGCGCGGGACCGAGCCTGACGGCATGTACGACATGCTCGTGCGCGTCGTCGAGAAACCGTTGCTTGACGTGGTCATGGCGCGCGCCGAAGGCAACCAGTCGAGGGCCGCCCAGTGGCTGGGCCTGAACCGCAACACGCTGCGCAAGAAGCTGGTCGAACACAAACTTTTGAAATGACGAAGAACCCCATGGCACTGACCGCACTCCTTTCCGTTTCCGACAAGACCGGCATCCTCGAATTCGCCCAGGCGCTGAACGCGCTGGGCATCAAGCTGCTGTCGACCGGCGGCACCGCCAAGCTGCTGGCCGACGCCGGCCTCCCGGTGACCGAGGTGGCCGACCACACCGGCTTCCCCGAAATGCTCGACGGCCGCGTGAAGACGCTGCACCCGAAGATCCACGGCGGCCTGCTGGCGCGGCGCGACCTGCCGGCGCACGTGGCGGCGATCCAGGAACACGGCATCGACACCATCGACCTGCTGGTGGTCAACCTCTACCCCTTCGAAGCCACCGTGGCCAAGCCCGGCTGCACGCTGGAGGACGCGATCGAGAACATCGACATCGGCGGCCCTGCCATGGTGCGCAGCGCAGCCAAGAACTGGAAGGACGTCGGCGTGCTGACCGACGCCTCGCAGTACGCCGTCGCACTGGCCGAACTGAAGGCCGACGGCAAGCTGAGCGACAAGACCAAGTTCGCGTTCTCCGTGGCCGCGTTCAACCGCATCGCCGACTACGACGGCGCCATCAGCGACTACCTGTCGGCCATCGACTTCGACGCCAGCATCGGCCAGAGCGCGCCCAAGCGCACGCTGTTCCCTGCGCAGAGCAACGGCCGCTTCGTGAAGATCCAGGACCTGCGCTACGGCGAGAACCCGCACCAACAGGCCGCGTTCTACCGCGACCTGTATCCGGCACCGGGCTCGCTCGTGTCGGCCAAGCAGCTGCAGGGCAAGGAACTCAGCTACAACAACATCGCCGACGCCGACGCTGCGTGGGAATGCGTGAAGAGCTTCGACGTGCCCGCGTGCGTGATCGTCAAGCACGCCAACCCGTGTGGCGTGGCCATCGGCAAGGATGCGGCCGAGGCGTATTCGAAGGCCTTCAAGACCGACCCGACCTCGGCCTTCGGCGGCATCATCGCCTTCAACCGGCCGGTCGATGCCGACACCGCACAGGCCATCGCCAAGCAGTTCGTCGAGGTGCTGATGGCGCCGGGCTACACACCCGAGGCGCTCGAAGTGTTCCAGGCCACGAAGGCCAAGCTCAACGTGCGCGTGCTGGAGATTGCACTGCCCAAGGGCGGTGCCAGCGACTGGGACAACGGCCGCAACATGATGGACGTCAAGCGCGTCGGCTCGGGCCTCCTGATCCAGACCGCCGACAACCACGAGCTCGCCGCCAGCGACCTCAAGGTGGTCAGCAAGAAGCAGCCGACGCCGCAGCAGCTCGACGACCTGCTGTTCGCCTGGAAGGTCGCGAAGTACGTCAAGAGCAACGCCATCGTCTTCTGCGCCGACGGCATGACCATGGGCGTGGGCGCGGGCCAGATGAGCCGCCTCGACTCCGCCCGCATTGCCAGCATCAAGGCCGAACACGCGGGCCTGTCCCTCAAGGGCACGGCCGTCGCCAGCGACGCCTTTTTCCCGTTCCGCGACGGTCTCGACGTGGTGGTGGATGCGGGCGCGAGCTGCGTCATCCAGCCCGGTGGCTCGATGCGCGACCAGGAAGTCATCGACGCTGCGGACGAGCGCGGCGTGGTGATGGTGCTGTCGGGTGTGCGGCACTTCCGGCACTGACAACGTGCGGGCACTCCGTGTATCCCACCGTCGCCATCGCGTCAGCCGCTGGTGGTACGTGGCGGCGGTCGCCTTGCTGGCCGGCTGCGCGCTGGAGGTGACGGCACAGACGGTCATGACGCCGCAGGACCTGGCGCGAAAGAATGGCTGCATGGCCTGCCACGGCATCGTCCACAAGCAGGTCGGGCCAGGCTTTGCGCAGGTGGCCGAGCGTTACCGCAACGATGCCGACGCGCCCGGCCGCCTGGCTGCGAAGATCCGTAACGGCAGCGTTGGCACCTGGGGCCGCTTGATCATGCCGCAGCAGACCCAGGTGGGCGATGCAGACGCCCAGGTGCTGGCGCGCTGGGTGCTGTCGCAGCCTTCGCCGCCGCCCGCGCGGTAGCCGGGTTCGGCGCTGCGCGCTGGCGGTCGGCGGGGCCATTCGACGGGCGCGCTACTCCGAAAAACGGTACTTGAGCTGAAAGCTCAAAGCGCCGTAGAGGCGGTCCTTGTAGCTGGGAATGAACGCAATGTTCAGTCCCCAGTTCCGTCCTTCGATAGCCGCGGTCGGGATCAGTGCCGGGAACCAGCCGCCGTGGCGGTAGTTGGAATAACCGTCGAAGGCGCCGACCACCGCGCCGAGCTTCACGCCGTAGAGCTCGACGGGCATCACATACAGGCCGAGGTAATGTGAGGTATCGCGGTCGCTGTTGCGGAAGATACCGGCCGTCAGGGAGTAGGTGGAATCCAGTGTCCACTCGACGCCGAGCCCCGGGTTCGCGTCCTCCAGGCCCTTGTGGCGATCGAAGTGGTACGAATAGAAGCCCGGGTTCAGCCAGAGCCGGCTGGGTTCGGACTGGGCGGTCGCCGCGTCCGGCAGGACCGCCAACAGGGCCAGGGCTGGCGGCAACAGGGTACGCAGTCGCATGGTGGTGAGGCCTAAAGGGTCTTGAAGATCTGCCGGGCCGCGTCGATGGTCGCGGCGATGTCGTCGTCGCTGTGCGCCGCACTCACGAAGCCCGCTTCGTACAGCGCCGGCGCGATGTAGACGCCGCGGTCCAGCAGGCCATGGAACAACGTGTTGAACCTGGCGTTGTCCGTGGTCATGACTGTGGCGTAGTTCTGTGGCAGTTCGTTGAACAGGAAGAAGCCGAACATGCCGCCTTCGCTGTCGACGCTGAAGGGCACGCCTTCGGCCGCCGCGGCGGCCTTCAGTCCTTCGACCAGCGTGCGTGTCTTCGCCGACAGCGCTTCGTAGAAGCCGGGCTTGGCGATTTCCTGGAGCGTGGCCAGCCCGCAAGCCGTCGCCACCGGGTTGCCCGACAGCGTGCCGGCCTGGTAGACCGCGCCCAGCGGCGCGAGCTGTTCCATGATGGCGCGCGGTCCGCCGAAGGCCGCCAGTGGCATGCCGCCGCCGATCACCTTGCCGAGTACCGTGAGGTCGGGCGTGATACCCAGCACGCCTTGCGCGCCGTGCAGGCCGATGCGAAAGCCCGTCATCACTTCGTCGAACACCAGCAGCGCGCCGTGCTGGGTGCACAGTTCGCGGCAGCGCCGGGCGAATTCGGGCGTGGCACGCACGAAGTTCATGTTGCCGGCGATGGCTTCGATCATCAGGCAGGCCATCTCGTGGCCGTGCAGCGCGAAGGCCTCTTCCAGCTGCGCGATGTTGTTGTACTCGAGCACCAGCGTGTGCTGCACCGCTTCGGGCGGCACGCCGGCCGAGGTCGGGTGGCCGAAGGTGGCCAGGCCGGAGCCGGCCTTGACCAGCAGCGCGTCGGCATGGCCGTGGTAGCAGCCCTCGAACTTGATGATGTACTTGCGGCCGGTCGCACCGCGCGCCAGGCGCAGCGCACTCATCGCGGCCTCGGTGCCCGAGCTGACCAGGCGCACCATCTCCATCGACGGCACCAGCGCGAGGATGGCCTCGGCCAGCTCGATCTCGCGCTCGGTCGGCGCGCCGTACGAGAAGCCCTCGGTCACGGCCTTCTGCACTGCGTCGACCACGGCCGGATGCCCATGGCCCAGGATCATCGGCCCCCAGGAGCCGATGTAGTCGATGTAGCGCCGGTCATTGGCGTCCCAGAAGTAGGCGCCCTGGGCACGGGTGATGAAGCGCGGCGTGCCGCCCACGGCCTTGAAGGCACGCACGGGCGAGTTGACGCCGCCGGGGATGACCCGGCGGGCGCGTTCGAAGAGGATGTCGTTGTGGTCAGTGGCGTGTGTCATGGGGAGGCAATGCAAAGTCGATGGGTTCGGGCGGCAGGCCGTCGTCTTCTTCGTTGTCGTCGTCTTCGGGCTGGGCCCAGAAAAGGCGGTCGGGCAGCACATGGCCCATGCCCGGGCGAAAGCCCGCGTCCAGGCAGCGGTCCATGTAGCTCAGCGCTTCGGACGCGGCGGCGGGCAGGTCGGTGCCGCTGGCCAGGAGGGCGGCGAGCGCGGCCGACAGCGTGTCTCCGGCGCCGGAGAACACGGCTTCCAGGCGCTCGAACTTCTCGCTGGCGAGCACCGACTGGGGCGACGCCAGCACGTTGTCGATGAACTGCTCGGGCAGCACGATGCCGGTGACCAGCGTGTAGGGCACGCCGAATTCGCCGGCCGCACGGGCGATGTCGCGCGCCGACGGCGGCCTGTCGCCCTGCCAGTCGGGCAGCAGCCAGCGCCACAGCGTGCTGTGGTTGCCCACCAGCACGGTGGCCTGCGGCAACAGCAATTCGCGGAAGGCGTCGAAGTAGGCGTCGATCTGGTTTTCTTCCCACCACGACAGGTTGGGCATGTAGGCCACCAACGGCACGTCGGGGTAGTCGGTGGCGGTCTCGGCGATGGTGCTGAGCACCTCGGGCGAGCCCACGAAACCGACCTTGATCAGCTTGACCTCCACGTCTTCCAGGATGGCGCGCGCCTGCTCGGCCACGGCCTCCTCGTCGAACGCGAAGTGGTCGAAGATTTCGGCCGTGTCGCGCGCATAGGCACCGGTGACGACCGGCAGCATGTGCGCGCCCACCGAGGCGATGGCCAATGCGTCGCCTCCCAGGCCGCCCGCGCCGCTGGGGTCGCTGGCGTTGAAGACGAGGACACAGGGCGGGTCGAGTTCGATTTCGGCGGCGATGTCCTCGGTGTCCGTCGGGTCGCTAAGATCGCGGGATGGGTCGGTGGTCTCGGGGGGTGATGCGTTCATGGTTTCGTGCCAGTGTGTCGTCCGAAAGTTGATACACCTGAATACAATTTTTGCCTCTCCACGGAGGCGTTGAGTTTGCGATGAATACGAAAACCTGGATGTGTCTGATTTGCGGCTGGATCTACGACGAAGCCGTCGGTGTTCCTGAAGATGGTATTGCAGCGGGCACGGCCTGGGCCGATGTGCCGATGAACTGGACCTGCCCGGAATGTGGCGCACGCAAGGAAGACTTCGAGATGGTGGAAATCTGAAGTTTGGCGCCGCATGGGCCTGATACCTTGGCAGGCTCCTTTTTGCATCACGCGCCTGCCGCCACCTTGCGCACCACCGCATAGCGCTGCAGTGTGCGCTCGCGCGCCTCGGCGTGGTCGACGATCGGCTTGGGGTAGTGCTCGCCCAGCTTCAGGCCGGCCGCTTCCAGTTCCACGGGCGTGGCCGTCCACGGCGCATGGATCACCTTGTTGTCGAGCTTGGCGAGTTGCGGCAGGTAGCGGCGGATGAACTTGCCCTCGGGGTCGAAGCGTTCGCTCTGGGTGACAGGGTTGAAGATCCGGAAATACGGTTGCGCGTCGCAGCCGCTCGAGCTGGCCCACTGCCAGCCGCCGTTGTTCGACGAGAGCTCGAAGTCGTTGAGGTGGGTGGCGAAGTAGGCCTCGCCGCGCCGCCAGTCCAGCCCCAGGTCCTTGCACAGGAAGCTCGCCACCACCATGCGCAGGCGGTTGTGCATGTAGCCGCTCTGGTTGATCTGCGCCATGGCCGCATCGACGAGCGGGTAGCCGGTCCGGCCCTGGCACCAGGCGGCGAACAGCCCATCGGCGTGCTTGCCGTGGTGCCAGATGATCTTGTCGTATTCAGGCTTGAAGCTTTTGCCTCGGGCGACGTCCGGGCGATGTGCGAGCGCCTGGAAGTAGAAGTCGCGCCAGATCAGCTCGCTCAGCCAGGTCGCCGCACCGGCGCTGCCCTCTCGCGAAAGCCGGTGCGCCGTGCCGGCCATCTGCCGGATCGACACGGTGCCAAAGCGCAGGTGCACGCCCAGGTAGCTGGGACCGCGCACCGCCGGAAAGTCGCGGGCGGTGTCGTAGCGGTCGATGCGCTCGACGAAGTCGTCGAACAGGGCTGCGCCGCCCTGGGCGCCGGTGGGTATCTCCAGGCTCGCGAGGTTGGTTGGCTTGAAGCCGATCGCCTCCAGCGTCGGCACTGGCGCGCGGTGGTCCGCGGGTGGCGGCGCCAGCGCGTCCACGTAGGCGCGAACGGGATAGGGCTTGAGGTAGAAGTCGTCGACCTTGGCCAGCCAGGCGCGCTTGTAGGGGGTGAACACGGTGTAGGGCTGCCCGGCCTGGGTCAGCACCTCGTCGCGCTCGAAGATGGCCTTGTCCTTGACGACGTTCAGCAGCACGCCGACGTCGGCCAGCGCCCCGAAGACGCGGGCGTCCCGCGCCATCGCGTCGGGCTCATCGTCGCGGTTGGCGAACACCGCCTGCACGTCGAGCGTCTTGGCCAGCGCGGCGATCTCGTCTTCGGCCACGGCATGGCGCACGATGAGCCCGCCACCGAGTGCGCGCAGTTCGGTGTCGAGCGCGACCAGCGATTCGCGGATGAACTCGACCCGGCGGTCTGCGCGCGGCAGCGCATCGAGGATGGCCTTGTCGAAAATGAACACGCAAACCACCTGGCGGCACGCGCGCAACGCCTGCCAGAGGGCAGCGTTGTCGTCGATGCGCAGGTCGCGGCGGAACCACATGAGTCCCTTGGGGTAAGTCTTGTCGACGGCAAGTAAAATCGGCGGCATGGCTTCCGATTCTGCCCCGATGAACCTCACGCACCATTTTTTGATTGCGATGCCAGGGCTGGAGGACAAGGCGTTTCACCGCAGCGTCGTTTATCTTTGCGAACACAGCGAGCGGGGTGCGCTCGGTCTCGTCATCAACAAACCCAGCGACATCAACCTCAAGGTGCTGTTCGAGAAAATCGAACTGCATCTCTCCCGACCCGAACTCGGCGATTCGCCGGTCTTCCAGGGCGGCCCGGTCCAGACCGAGCGCGGTTTCGTGCTGCACGAGCCGGTCTTTGCCGACGCTGACAAGCCCGAGGAATCGGTCTACGCCTCGACCATGACCATTCCGGGCGGCCTGGAGATGACCACGTCCAAGGACGTGCTCGAAGCCATGGCCACCGGCTCCGGCCCGCGCCGTGTGCTGGTTTCCCTGGGTTACGCCGCCTGGGGCGGGGGGCAGCTCGAATCCGAGTTGGCCGAAAACAGCTGGCTGACCGTCGGCGCCGACCCGGCCGTGATCTTCGATACGCCCATTGGCGAGCGCTACGACAAGGCGCTGCTGCTGCTGGGCCTGGAGGCCTGGACACTCTCGCCGGATGCGGGGCACGCTTGACCAGCGAAGCCACCCCCGTTCCCGCGCACTTCCAAAGCTTCCTGGCCTTCGACTATGGCCAGAAGCGCACCGGCGTCGCCACCGGCAACCGGCTACTCGGCACCGCGTCGCCGCAGCCGACCATCAAGGCCGAGGGCGACGCGCGCTTCGTGCAGGTGGCCGCGCGCATCAAGGAGTGGCAGCCCGACGCGCTGGTGATCGGCGTGCCCTTCCATCCCGACGGCGCCGCCCACGACAACACCCGCGCGGCGCAGAAGTTCGCGCGCCAGTTGCGCGGCCGCTTCAACCTGCCGGTGTACGAGGTCGACGAGCGCTACAGCACGACCGAGGCGCTCGCCTCCGGTGCCCGCGACGCCGACGCCGCATCGGCCTGCATCATCCTTGAACAATTCCTGAGGAGCCTTCCTTGAACTCCATCCCTGAAGCCGAGTCGCTGTACCGCGACCTGCTGCGCGGCGTGCAAGCGCTGATGCGGCCCGACACCCGCCTGGTCGGCATCACCTCCGGCGGCGCCTGGCTGGTCGAGCGCCTGCAGAAGGATCTGGGCCTGGCCGGCGCGCCGGGCATCATCTCCTCGGCCATGCACCGCGACGACTTCGCGCGGCGCGGCCTGTCGTCGAGCGCACAGACCGCGCTGCCCTTCGACGTGAACGGCGCAGACGTGCTGTTGCTCGACGACGTGCTCTACACTGGCCGCACCATCCGCGCCGTGCTCAACGAGCTGTTCGACTTCGGCCGCCCCGCCTGCGTACGGCTGGCGGTGATGGTCGACCGCGGCGGGCGCGAGCTGCCGGTGGCGGCCGATTTCGCGGCCGCGACACTCACGCTGCTGCCCACGCGATCACTCGCGCTGGCCCGCGGCGACGCCGGTGCCTTCAGCTTCGACGTCAAGGAGTCCTGACGTGCTCTACAAGCGCAATCCGCAACTCAACAAGAACGGTGAGCTGATCCACCTGCTGTCGATCGAGGGCCTGCCGAAAAGCATCCTCACGCACATCCTCGACACGGCCGCCAACTTCACCAGCGTGAGCGACCGCGAAGTGAAGAAGGTGCCGCTGCTGCGCGGCAAGAGCGTGTTCAACCTGTTCTTCGAGAACTCGACGCGCACCCGCACCACCTTCGAGATCGCGGCCAAGCGGCTGTCGGCCGACGTGCTCAACCTCGACATCGCGCGTTCGTCGGCGAGCAAGGGCGAGTCGCTGCTCGACACCATCGCCAACCTTTCCGCGATGGCCGCCGACATCTTCGTCGTGCGCCACAGCGAGTCGGGCGCGCCCTACCTGATCGCGCAGCATGTCGCACCGCACGTGCACGTGGTGAATGCCGGCGACGGCCGCCATGCGCACCCGACGCAGGGGCTGCTCGACATGTTCACGATCCGCCACTACAAGAAGGACTTCGCGAACCTCACGGTCGCGATCGTCGGCGACGTGTTGCATTCGCGCGTGGCGCGCTCCGACATCCATGCGCTCACCACGCTCGGCTGCGCCGAGGTGCGCGTGGTCGGCCCCAAGACGCTGGTGCCCGGCGACATGGCCGGCATGGGCGTGCGCGTGTGCCACACGCTCGAAGAGGGCATCAAGGACTGCGACGTCGTCATCATGCTGCGCCTGCAGAACGAGCGCATGAGCGGCGCGCTGCTGCCGTCGAGCCAGGAATTCTTCAAGACCTACGGCCTCACGCCCGAGAAGCTGCAGCTGGCCAAGCCCGACTGCATCGTGATGCATCCGGGGCCGATCAACCGCGGCGTCGAGATCGACTCGGCGGTGGTCGACGGCAAGCAGAGCGTGATCCTGCCGCAGGTCACTTTCGGGATCGCGGTCCGCATGGCCGTGATGAGCATCGTGGCCGGGAACGAAGCATGAACATCCTCATCACCAATGGCCGCGTGATCGACCCGGCCTCCGGTCTCGACCGGCAGGGCGACCTCGCCATCGCGGACGGCAAGATCCTGTCCATCGGCAATACGCCGAGCGATTTCCGGGCCGAGCGCACGCTCGATGCATCGGGCTGCATCGTCGCCCCCGGCCTGGTCGACCTGGCTGCGCGCCTGCGCGAGCCGGGCTACGAGCACGAAGGCATGCTCGACAGCGAGATGGCCGCGGCCGTGGCCGGCGGCGTGACCAGCCTGGTCTGCCCGCCCGACACCGACCCGGTGCTCGACGAGTCCGGGCTGGTCGAGATGCTGAAGTTCCGCGCCGAGAAGCTGCAGCGCGCGCGCCTGTTCCCGCTGGGCGCCGTCACGCGTGGCCTGGCCGGCGAGGTGCTCACCGAGATGGTCGCGCTGACCGAAGCCGGCTGCGTCGGCTTCAGCCAGGCCGACGTGCCGTTGACCAACACGCAGGTGCTGCAGCGTGCGCTGTCGTACGCCGCCACCTTCGGCTACACGGTCTGGCTGCGCCCACAGGACCGCGACCTGGGCAAGGGCGTGGCCGCGAGCGGTGCGCTCGCCACGCGCCTGGGCCTGGCCGGCGTGCCGGTCGCGGCCGAGACCATCGCGCTCTTCACCATCTTCGAACTGATGAAGAGCACCGGCGCACGCGTGCACCTCTGCCGCCTGTCGAGCGCGGCCGGCGTCGCGCTGGTGCGCGCAGCCAAGGCCGACGGCCTGCCGGTGACGTGCGACGTCAGCATCAATTCGCTGCACCTGACCGACGCCGACATCGGCTTCTTCGACAGCCGCGCGCGCCTGAACCCGCCACTGCGCCAGCAGCGCGACCGCGATGCGCTGTCGGCCGCACTGGCCGACGGCACCATCGATGTGTTGGTGTCCGACCACACGCCGGTCGATGCCGATGCCAAGACGCTGCCCTTCGCCGAGAGCGAACCGGGCGCCACCGGCCTTGAACTGCTGCTGCCGCTCGCGCTGCAGTGGGGCGAGCGCAGCGGCGCCGGCCTGGCGCGGGCGCTTGCAGTCGTCACCTCCGCGCCCGCGGCGCTGCTCGAGCCCGCAGCGACGGCCGGGGTCGGCCGGCTGATGGCCGGCGGCGTTGCCGACCTGTGCGTGCTCGACCCCGCGGTCGAATGGCAGGCCTTGCCCGAAGCCTTGTTCAGCCAGGGCAAGCACACGCCCTTCGCCGATTACCCGCTCAAGGGCCGTGCGCGCGTCACGGTCGTGGGCGGCCGGGTCGTGTTCGAGCGCTGAGCGAGCAACGCCATGCAGGCACTGACCGCTGCAGGAAGGTTGATCCGTGCCCTGGCGCATGCGTTCGTCGGCTGGTGGACGATCCGCCGCAGTTTCGCTGCCATGCCGATGGACGAGCGCGAGGCCCGCGTGCAGCGCTGGGCCCTGCGCATGCTCGAGATCATGGGCATCCAGCTGGTGGTGCAGGGCACGCCGCCCGCCCAAGGGCCGCTGCTGCTGGTGAGCAACCACCTGTCATGGCTCGATATCCTCGCCATCCATGCAGCGCGCCACGTGCGCTTCGTCTCCAAGTCGGGCGTGCGCCATTGGCCACTGATTGGCACCTTGTCGGACGGTGCGGGTTCGCTCTACATCGAGCGCGAGCGTCGCCGCGACGCCATGCGCGTGGTGCACCACATGACCGAGGCACTGCGCGAAGGCAACCTGATCGCGGTGTTTCCCGAGGGCACGACGAGCGACGGGCGTGGCCTGCTGCCTTTTCATGCCAATCTGCTGCAGGCCGCCATTTCGTCGGGCGCGCCGGTGATGCCGACCGCCTTGCGCTATGCCGATGCCGCGACAGGCGAGACCAGCCAGGCGCCGCGCTACATCGACGACGACAATCTGGCGCTCTCCCTGTGGAGCACGCTCAAGGCGGCGCCGTTGCTCGCCATCGTGCGTTTCGGGGAGCCCCAGTCATCCTTCGCCCGCGAGCGCCGCAGCTGGGCCCAGTCGCTGCACGCCGACGTGCAGGCATTGCGGCGCGAGACGCACTGAGCGAAGGGGTCGGCGACGTAGCGCTCATGGCGATGGATGCAGACCGGACGGTCGCGCGGCATCGGAATTCGGAACGTTGAAAGGCGCCGCCGTGCAAGGTTCAGTGCGAATGCCGCGGACGCCGCTGGCCTGGCTGTCGATGTCATCGCGCAGCCGTTGGTCCAGTGTCGGCACCTGGGCGTGCGTCAGACGCTCTTGCGCCATCCAGACGACGGCGTCGAACATGAACGCATCCATCGACCTGCCATCGAGGTAGGCGTGCACCAGCATCTTCGCTGAAGCTTTGGATATCCGCATGAGATAGGTTTCCTCCCCGCGCTAGCGGGTGGCCTACCCTATCCCAGTGATGTTCTTCGTTCTGTGCGGCGGCGAACAGAACAGCAAAAAGATTTCGAAGCGTCCGGCTTCTGTGGATCTCGTCCGGCGTCTATTCGAGCAGATCGGCGTAGCCCTTGCGGTCGGCTGCATAGCAGCCGCACGCCGCTGCTTCGAGCCCGGGGCGATCGAGCACCGTCAGTTCGCCGCGCGTGTATTCGATCAGCCCGTTCTGCTGCAGCAGGCCTGCCGCCGCGGTAATGCCGACCCGGCGCACGCCGAGCATGTAGGCCAGGAATTCATGGGTCATGTGGAAGCTGTCGGCGTGCGCACGGTCCTGGCTCATGAGCAGCCAGCGGGCGAGCCGGGGGCCGATCTCGTGAAAACGCAGGCACGCCGCCGACGTGGTCAGTTGTGCCATCAGCGCACACACGTAACGGTCGAGCACAGGCCGAAGGGCCTCGATGGCTCCGAGTTCATTCTGGAAAGCTGCGCTGCCGATGCGCCACGACATGCCAGGCCCCTGCACCACCGCGCGCAGCGGTGCGATGCGAACGCCCAGCGCCACCTGAGCGCCGACCATGCCTTCGCGGCCGACCATGCCGACTTCGATGTGTGCATCGCCGTCGGTCGTCGCCACCAGCGAGATGAAGCCATCGACCGGGAAGTAGACGTGCGACGTCGGCTCACCGGGCATGCAGAGCACGTCGCCCAGGACCAGCTGTACTTCTTCGCAAGCCGCAAGGAACTTCCGGCGATCGGCGCGCGGCAGCAGCTCGATCAGGTGATTCTGGACAATGGCCATCGGCCTCCCATGGTGTTCGTGCTTCCGAATGCGGGGCGAACAGGAGTAGAACGCTGGGGCCGTATCGAGTGGATGCAGCCAGTATGCGCCCCGGTGGGCCGCGGTGCGGCTTATTTCGCCTGCTTGTCTGGAAGCAGGCGGTCGTATTCCTTCTTCACCACGGCATAGCACTCGCACGAACGCTGCTCCAGCCGGTTGCGGTCGAGCACCGTGATGCGTCCCCGGGCGTAGCGGATGAGGCCTGCCGCCTGCAACTGCTGCGCCGCCTCCGTCACGCCTTCGCGGCGCACGCCCAGCATGTTGGAAATCAGCTCCTGGGTCATCACCAGCTGGTCGCCGGACAGCCGGTCCAGGCTGAGCAGGAGCCAGCGGCACAGTTGCTGGTCCAGCGAATGGTGGCGGTTGCACACGGCCGTCTGGGACATCTGGGTGATCAGCGCCTGGGTGTAGCGAAGCAGCAGGTGAAGCACCGGGCCGGCCCGGTTGAACTCCGACTTCAGCGCCTCCGCACCGAGCCGGTAGCCCTTGCCGGCGCTCTGCACCACCGCACGGTTGGGCGTCGATTCGCCGCCCATGAAGAGCGAGATGCCGACGATGCCTTCCTTGCCGACGACGGCGATCTCGGCGGACGCGCCGTTCTCCAGCACGTACAGCAGCGAGACAATGGCCGTGGTCGGAAAGTACACATGGCTGAGCGTGGCGCCCGACTCGTACAGCACATGGCCCAGCGGCAGGTCCACAGGCTCCAACCGGGGCAGCCAGCGCCGCAATTCTGTTTCGGGCAATGCGGCGAGCAAATGATTGGCCTCGGCATCAACGACTGCAACCATCTCGGACTCCACCTTCGGGCGCGGGGCCATCACCACATGGATGCCACGACAACGCCGATTAGTATAGATTTCGCCGCCGCCGGCTGTGCGCTATCGCACACAGCCGGTGGGGGCCCACCACACAGGAGACCGCCATGCCGGACCACACCATCGTCTGCCCGTCCGACAACCTGCCCATGGCCAACGGCGGCCCGATGCGTTTCATCGACAGCGATTCCACCCGGCGAGCGCTCGGCTTCGACCGCCTCATCCCCGCGCTGCGCGCCATGTTCGTCGCCGGCTGCGAGGTGCCGCTGCGGCACACGCACACGCTGGCAGGTGCACGCGGCGATGCCGCCGGCACGTTGCTCATCATGCCGGCGTGGCAGCCGGGCGCCTACCTGGGTATCAAGACGGTCGGCATCTTTCCGGGCAACGCGCAGCGCGGGCTGCCGGGCCTGCACTCGACCTACCTGTTGTTCGATGCGCAGACCGGCATGCCCCTGGCGCAGCTCGATGGCAACGAAATCACCTCGCGCCGCACTGCGGCGGCTTCGGCGCTGGCCGCGTCGTACCTGGCGCGGGCCCAAGCACGGCACCTGCTGGTGGTCGGCGCGGGCCGTGTCGCCGCACTGCTCCCCGCGGCTTACCGCGCCGTGCGGCCGATCGAGCGCGTCAGCGTCTGGGCGCGCAACACCGCACAGGCCGAGGCGCTGGCGCAGCAGTGGCGCGCCGGGGGCATCGATGCGCATGCAGCCACCGACCTGCCGGCCGCTGCGGCCGAGGCCGACATCGTCAGCTGCGCCACGCTCGCGACCGAGCCGGTGGTGCACGGCGCCTGTCTGCGCGCCGACAGCCATCTCGACCTGATCGGCAGCTTCACGCCAGCGATGCGCGAGGCCGATGACGCCTGCTTCGGCGGTGGTGCGCGCCTGTACGTGGACACTGCGGAGGCGTTGCAGAAGAGCGGCGAACTGCTGGGCCCGATGGCGCGCGGTGTGTTCGCGGCGGGTGACGTGGCCGGCACGCTGGCCGACCTGTGCAGCGGGCGCGTGCCGGGGCGGCGCGATGGCGATGGCCGCACTGTCTTCAAGTCGGTGGGCACGGCGCTGGAAGACCTGGCGGCGGCGGTGCTCGTGTTCGAGCAGGCCGGTGCCGCGTCAGGCCTGCCTGGCGCTATCGCCTAGGTGGATCTCGCCATCCATCAGTCCGGCGCGCAGGGCCTGCATCCAGCGAATGCAAAAAAAGCGCCCCGAAGGGCGCTGTAGAACGACGCCTTGCGGCGCCGCGAGGAGGAAACCTGCAAGCCGATGGAGGGTCAGAGGATGCCGAAAATCTTCAGCGCGATGATGGCGACGACGGGTACGCCGCACAGCCACAGGATGATGCTTTTCATGGAATGTCTCCGATCCGTTGATTGAATGTGTTGAATGGAATGTGCTTGCAGCCTAAGGCTGCGGCGGGTGCCTTCCATGCGGGAGAACGCTATCCGATGGCGTGGGCCCCTGCCTACACCTGCAGCCCGCTACATCACGGTCGCGTGCGGGTGCAGCGGATGTGCCAGCGTGTCGGCTATGAGCCGCAACGCCTGGTCGCAATCGTCGCGCGACATCGGCCCGCCCAGGCAGATGCGCACGGCCTCGGGCGGGTTGCCGTCGGTCGAGAAGGCCGCGCTGGCGACCACGCCCACGTTCTGCGTGCGCAGATATGACGCGAACTCGACCATGCTCCAGGCCGACGACAGCGGCAGCCACAGGTGGAAGCTCTCGCTCGGCGCGACCATGCCGTAGGTGCCAAGGTGCTTCTGCGCCATGGCCTGTCGAACATTCGATTCCGTGCGGATGGCCTGCAGCATCGCGTCGGCCGTGCCGTCTTCCACCCACAGCGTCGACAGCGCGTTGGTGATGGGCGAGGCCATCACGGTCGTCGCACGCAGTGCGCCTGCCAGCCGCTGCGACTGCCGCGCGCTGGGCGAGCGTACGTAGGCATTGCGAAGACCCGCGCCCAGCGTCTTCGAGAAGCCGGTGATGTAGTAGGTGAGGTCGGGCGCCATCGATGCGAGGGTCGGCGGCATCTGGCGCGGCAGCAGTCCGTAGGCATCGTCTTCGATGATGGGGATGGCGTAGCGCAGCGCGATGTCGGCCAGCGCTTCGCGACGCGCGCGGGAGATGGTCACGGTGGTCGGGTTGTTGATGGTCGGGTTGATGTACAGCGCCTTCGGCTTGAGCGTCTTGCACGCATGCTCGAAGGACTCGCCCATCGGCCCTTCCTCGTCGAGCGGCAGCGCATGCAGCTGCACGCCGAGCTGTGTGGCGATCGCCTTCACGCCCGGGTACGTCAGCGCCTCCACGCAGATCAGCTCGCCGGGCCGCGCGAGCTGCGAGAACAGCGCGGCCAGCACGCTGTGGATGCCGGGGCACACCAGCATCTGGTCGAGCCGACAGTCGGGGATGCGCGGGCGGATCCACTGCATGCCGGCCTCGCGGTCGCGCACCGTGCCGCCGAAGTCCTGGTAGCGCAGCAGGTCGTACACGTCGGTGTCGGCCATCACGCGCGCCGCGCTCTCCTTCATGCGGTCGAGCAGGCCGGCGTCCTGCGGTTCGGGTGGCAGGTTCATCGTCATCTCGGCACCGCCGCCACCGCGCAGCGGCACGGCCGGGCTGGTGCCGCGGATGAAGGTGCCGGTGCCCGCGCGCGAGTCGATCAGCCCGCGCTTGCGTGCCTCCGCATAGCCGCGTGCCACCGTCGTGTAGTTCAGCCGCAGTTCGGCCGCCAGGTCGCGCAGTGTGGGCAGCTTGTCGCGTGCGGTCAGGCGGCCGGTGCGGATGTCCTCGGCGATGAGGTCGGCGAGCAGCAGGTAGGCCGGCTTGTCGCTGGCCTCGAGGCGCTTCTGCCAGGGCTGGGTGATCTTGATCATGGTGACTTGATTGCATCCATTGATTGCATGTGTGCGAGTGGATGGACGCATGAAACATGCCGATCGCACAGAGGGGCCATGCCTTGATCGCGTGCATTCAGGCCTATTGATCGGGTGCATTGATCGCATGAGAAATGCATCAATCGGGTGCGCCGTCGTGCCTCGACGGCGGTCGGCGCGGGCGCTACAGCGCGTTGCAAATATTTTTTCGTGGCTGCGTGGCGCATCGCTGTTGCTTGATCGCGCATTGATCGCATCCAAGCGTCGGCGGGGTGGCACATCGCATGCAAAAGACAAGGGCGCGCAATCCACCCATCTCAACGTTTTTCAACTGGAGTCACCCCATGCCCGTAGTCACCAAAGCCCCGAACGTCGCCGGCGAACACCTCGTCGACTACGAAGAAAAAGTCTTCGAGGACGTCAAGGCCGAGCCCGGCGAGAAGGCGCTGGTCACCTTCCACACCGTGGCCTTCGAAGGCTCGATCGGCTTCGTCAACCTGCTGCAGGCTACGCGCCTCAAGCGCAAGGGCTACGAGACCTCGGTGCTGCTCTACGGCCCCGGCGTCACGCTCGGCGTGCAGCGCGGCTTCCCCACGCTGGGCGACGAAGCCTTCCCGGGCCACCAGAACTTCAACAAGCAGATCGTCAAGTTCATGGAAGAGGGCGGCAAGGTCTACGCCTGCCGCTTCGCGCTGCAGGCGCTGTACGGCCACGGCGAAGGCGCGCTGATCCCGGGCATCACGCCGATCAACCCGCTCGACGTGCTGGACATCGTGCTGCTGCACAAGAAGGCCGGCGCCGTCATCCTCGACACCTGGACACTTTGATCATGTCCTCCCCCAGTCTTCGCGCACTTCGTGTCGCTTCGCCAACCCCCTCGCCGGGGGCGACACCGGCGGCCCGGCGAAGCCGGTTCCGCGGTGTCTCCTGTGAAGAGCGGGCGCTGTGGGGGAGTTGCTGAAATGAGCCGAATCATTCGCGCCGCCGCGGTCCAGATCGCGCCCGACTTCGAGAACGTCGACGGCACCCTGAACCGGGTGTGCGCGGCGATCGATGAGGCCGGCGCCAAGGGCGTGCAGCTGATCGTTTTCCCGGAGACCTTCCTGCCGTACTACCCGTACTTCTCGTTCGTGCAGCCACCGGTGCTGCAGGGTCCTGCCCACATCCGCCTCATGGAGCGCGCGGTGATGGTGCCGGGGCCGGTCACGCTGGCCGTGGCCGAACGGGCACGTGCCAACAGCATGGTGGTCGTGCTCGGCGTGAACGAGCGCGACCACGGCAGCCTCTACAACACACAGCTGGTGTTCGACGCTGATGGCAGCCTGCTGCTCAAGCGCCGCAAGATCACGCCGACCTATCACGAGCGGATGATCTGGGGGCAGGGCGATGCCGCCGGCCTCAAGGTGGTGGACACCAAGGTCGGGCGCGTCGGCGCGCTCGCCTGCTGGGAGCACTACAACCCGCTGGCGCGCTACGCCCTGATGGCGCAGCACGAAGAGATCCACTGCGCGCAGTTCCCTGGCTCGCTGGTCGGGCCGATCTTCGCGGAGCAGATGGAAGTCACCATCCGCCACCATGCGCTCGAATCCGGCTGCTTCGTCGTCAACGCGACCGGCTGGCTCACCGACGCGCAGATCACCGCGATCACGCCTGATGCGGGCCTGCAGAAGGCGCTGCGCGGCGGCTGCCACACGGCCATCGTGTCGCCCGAAGGCAAGCACCTCGCGCCGCCGCTGACCGAGGGCGAAGGCATGGTCGTCGCCGATCTCGACATGGCGCTGATCACCAAGCGCAAGCGAATGATGGATTCGGTCGGCCACTACGCGCGGCCCGAACTGCTGAGCTTGGCCATCAACCAACGGCCCGCCGCAACCACCTTCGCGATGCCATCACACGCCAGTTCAGGCGGACCTGTTCCCACCACCCCCCACGGAAGCACCTCCCATGACCACGACAGCCTCGCCGTCCAGCCGCCAGTTGATGACCGAGTTGCAGTCCTTCGGGTTGCGGCTGGTTGACCCGTCGGCCGGCGCGGCCAGCCGCCGCGGCGGCGCCGGTCCGTCGGACCACAAGGCTGTCACCGTCGACGGCCACACGATCATGGTGCCGGTGCACACGTCGACGGCTTGGAACTCGCCCTTCACGGCGCAGGCGCCGGACGCGACGGGCCACAGCACCATCACGCGCGGCACCATTCCCATCGCCAGCATCAGCTTTCCGAAGCAGCCGCGCTTCACGAAGATGCAGACCTTCGACGGCGTGCCGTATTCGCACATCGCCACGCTGCACGGCAGCGACGTGCTGGCGACGACCGTGCTGCAGACCTGCATCCGCTACGAGAGCCGCCGGAAGACCTGCCAGTTCTGCGCGATCGGCCAGTCGCTCGCGGCCGGCCGCACCATCGCGCGCAAGACGCCCGAGCAACTGGCCGAAGTGGCGCGTGCCGCCGTGCTGCTCGACGGCGTGAAGCACATGGTGCTGACCACCGGCACGCCCAACGCCACCGATCGCGGCGCGCAGATCCTCTGCGAGAGTGCCTTCGCGATCAAGGCCGCGGTCGACATCCCCATCCAGGGCCAGTGCGAGCCGCCGGACGACGACCAGTGGTTCCACCGCATGAAGGCGGCCGGCATCGACACGCTGGGCATGCACCTCGAGGTGGTGACGCCATCGGTGCGCGAGAAGATCATGCCGGGCAAGGCCAGCGTGCCGATCTCGCGCTACATGAGCGCTTTCGAGGCGGCCGTCGGCGTGTTCGGCCGCGGCCAGGTCAGCACCTACATTCTGGCGGGGCTGGGCGACACGCGCGAAGCCATCCTCGCCATCTGCGACCAGCTGCTGGCGCTGGGCGTGTACCCCTTCGTCGTGCCCTTCGTGCCGATCAGCGGTACGCCGCTGGAAGACCATCCGGCCCCGACGCCTGAGTTCATGAAGTCGATCCTCGAGCCGCTGGGCCAGCGCGTGGCCGCGGCCAACCTGCGCTCGAGCGACATCAAGGCGGGCTGCGGCAAGTGCGGCGCGTGCTCGTCGCTTTCCGTCTACGAAAGCTGAGCCATGAGCTGCATCGATGACGTCGTCGATCCGGTCGTGCATTACGCGCCGGTCGAGTTCCTGGTGCGGGAGGCCGCGCAGCAGTGGGAGCGTGATGAGGCGCACGCGTTGCGCCGCGCGGTGTTCTGCATCGAGCAGGGCCTCTTTGTCGGCGACGACCGCGATGCCATCGACGAGCGCGCCCAGCTGCTGGTCGCGATGTCCTGCATGGGTGGCATGCCCGACCAGGTGGTGGGCACCGTGCGCATCCACGAAGCCTCGCCCGGCGTGTGGTGGGGCTCGCGGCTGGCGGTGCACGCGGCCTTCCGCAGCCAGGGCCATCTGGGCGCAACGCTCATCCGGCTGGCCGTGACGCGCGCGCATGCGCAGGGCGCCCACACCTTCATGGCGCACGTGCAGGCGCAGAACGAGGCGCTGTTCCACAAGCTGCACTGGCGCACGACCGGCACGCTCGCCATCCACGGCCGCGCACACGTCGAGATGCAACCGGCCTTCGCGCACTACCCGCCGTGCCACGACCCGGTGAGCGGTTTCGTGTCGCGTGCACGGAGCCGCGCATGACGCTCGCCGAACTCACAGCCGCCCTGCGCGACAGCCGTGGCTTCGCGCACAAGCGCGACATCAGCGACATCGTCACTGCGCTCGGCCATTCGCTGCCCGGCGGCGGCGCTGATCTGGCGCAGGCCGTGCCGGTCGGTGACGACTGCGCAGCCATCCCCGACGGCCATGGCGGCTACCTGCTCTTCGCGATCGAAGGCCTGGTGGAGGACTTCATCGAGCGCATGCCCTGGTTCGCCGGCTACTCCAGCGTGATGGTCAACGTGAGCGACATCTACGCCATGGGCGGCCGGCCGACCGCGGTGGTCGACGCGTTGTGGAGCGCCGGCATGCAGCCGGCCGACGAGATGCTCCAGGGCATGGCCGAGGCGTCGCGGAAGTACGGCGTGCCGATCGTCGGTGGCCACAGCAACAACCGCAGCGCGCGCCCGCAGTTGGCCGTGGCCATCCTGGGCCATGCGAAGAAGCTCTTGACCAGCTTCACCGCGCGGCCAGGCGACCTGCTGGTGATGGCGGTCGATTTGCGGGGCGCCTACCAGGAGCCCTTTCCATACTGGAATGCATCGACCGCCGCGCCCGGCGCGCGCCTGCGTGCCGACCTCGAGGTGCTGCCCACGCTGGCCGAGGCCGGCCTGTGCGACGCGGCCAAGGACATCAGCATGGCCGGTGCCATCGGCACGGCGCTGATGCTGCTCGAATGCTCGAAGGCGGGCGCGACCATCGACGTCGATGCCATCCCGCGGCCGGCGGGCGTGCCGCTGCTGCGCTGGCTCACGTCCTTCCCCAGCTTCGGCTTCGTGCTGAGCGTGCGGCCCGAGGCACTGGGCGACGTGCTCACCCGTTTCTCGGCGCGCGACATCGCCTGCAACGTGGTCGGCCAGGTCGACGACAGCCGCACCCTGATGCTGCGCCAGGGCGACGGTCGGCAGCTGCTGTGGGACCTGAACACCGACGCGTTCATCTGCGAGGCTATCGAGGACGGCGAGGTCCACCATGCATGAAGCCATGGCTTCGCGGCCGCTGAAGATCGGCCTGCTCACCCACTCCGTCAACCCGCGCGGCGGCGTGGTGCACACGCTCGAACTCGCGCACGCGCTGCACGACGCGGGCCACGACGTGACGGTGATGGCACCCGCATCGGCTGGCCAGCAGTTCTTCCGCCCGGTGCGCTGCGCCACGCGCCTGATCCCCGTCGGCCCCACGCCGCGCGACATGGTCGAGATGGTCGGCACGCGCATCGATGCGTTCACGACGTCACTCACTGAACTGTTGCAGGCCACCCGCTTCGACTTGCTGCACACGCACGACCCCATCGGTGGCAATGCGCTCGCCAACCTGCAGGAGCGTGGCCTGATCGACGGTTTCGTGCGCACGGTGCACCACCTGGAGGTGTTCGCCGACGTGCAGCTCATGCGCTGGCAAGCGCGCGGCTTCCGGGCCGCGCGGCAGGTGTTCTGCGTGAGCCGGCTGTGGCAGCACCTGCTGGCGACGAAACATGGCGTGCGGGCTGCGGAGGTGCGCAATGGCCTACAGCGCGGGCGTTTCAGCCCCGAGCGCCAGCCCGGCGACGCGTTGCTGGTGCAGCGCCTGGGCGTGCGCACTGGTGCACCCGTAGTGCTGGCGCTGGGCGGCGTAGAAGAACGCAAGAACACGCTGCGCCTGCTGCAGGCCTTCGTGCTGCTGCGCGCGTCGCACCCCGACACGCAGCTCGTCATCGCCGGCGGCGCCAGCCTGCTCGACCATGCGCAGTACGGGCGCGACTTCGCAGCGCTCGCCCAGGCCAGCGATCTACCCATCGGCCCCGGCGGCGCCATCGTGCTCACCGGCGCGCTGCCCGACGACGACATCCCTGCGCTCTATCGCCTGGCCGATGTGGTCGCGATGCCGTCGCTCAACGAAGGCTTCGGGCTGGTCACGCTCGAAGCGCTGGCCAGCGGCGTGCCGATCGTCGTCTCGCGCATCGCGCCCTTCACCGAGTACCTGCGCGACGCTGACTGCCACTGGGCCGATCCGTTGAAGTCAGCCTCGATCGCCCAAGCGCTGCAAGCCGCGCTGGCATCGCGTTCGCCCGCGCGCATCGCCGCGAGCGCCGCGCGCCTCGGCGAGACCTTCAGCTGGACCGCGAGTGCGGACCGCCATGTACAGCTCTACCGCGAGGGCCTGTCGCAAGGCGCCACCGCGGCCGTTGCACGAACCCACCTGCGTTGAGGACCCTCCCATGCCCGTCATGCATTTCCACGTCCGCTGGCCTGACCAGAGCGAGACCCGTTGCTATTCGCCGTCGCTCGTCGTGCAGGACTTCCTGACACCCGGCCAAGCCTATCTGCTGCCCGACTTCCTGGGCCGCACGCGCGAGGCGCTGGGCATCGCCTCGGAGCGGGTGCGCGCCAAGTTCGGCTTCGCCTGCTCGCAGGCGATGGACCAGCTCGCGGAGATCGAGCAGATCGCGCAGCGCTTCCACCAACAACCGCAGGCGCAGGTCACCGTCCTGCGCTTCGACTGACCCCACCGAGGACTTTCACATGACCCCCAAGACCACCCACTACAGCGTCGTCATCGTCGGCGGCGGCCAGTCCGGCCTGTCGCTGAGCCACTGTCTGCAGCAGCGCGGCATCGACCACCTCGTGATCGAGAAGCGCACGCTGGTGCATTCGTGGCGCAGCCAGCGCTGGGATTCGTTCTGCCTCGTCACGCCCAACTGGCAGTGCAACCTGCCGGGCTGGTCGTACAGCGGCAGCGATCCGCACGGCTTCATGGTGAAGGACGAGATCAACGCCTGGCTGGCCGGCTTCGTCGAGCAAGTGCAGGCGCCGGCGCTCGAGGGCGTGACGGTCGAGAAAGTGTCGAAGGCTGGCGAAGCGGACTGCTACACGATCGACACCAGCGCCGGCCGCTTCACCGCCGACCAGGTGGTGGTGGCCTCGGGCGGCTACCACAAGCCCGTGGTGCCACGGATGGCCGAGAAGCTGCCGGCCTCAATCGTGCAGTACCACTCCGCGCAGTACCGCAACCCGGCGCAATTGCCCGAGGGCGCGGTGCTGGTGGTGGGCTGCGGCCAGTCGGGCGCGCAGATTGCCGAAGACCTGCACCTGGCCGGGCGCAAGGTCTACCTGGCCACTGGCAACGCGCCGCGCTGCGCGCGCTTCTACCGCGGCAAGGACGTGGTCGACTGGCTGGCCGACATGAACTACTACGACATGCCGGTGACGCAGCACCCGCTGCGCGAAGGCGTGCGCGACAACACCAACCACTACGTGACCGGCCGCGACGGCGGCCGCGACATCGACCTGCGCCGCTTCGCGCTCGAAGGCATGGAACTCTACGGCCTGATGACCGGGCTCGACGGTGACACGCTGCAGTTCCAGCCCAACCTGCGCGCGAACCTCGACCATGCCGACCAGATCTTCAACGGCATCAACGCGTCGATCGACAAGTTCATCGCCGCCAACGGCATCGAGGCGCCGGGCGGCAGCGTCTACGAGCCGGTATGGGCACCGAAGGAAGAGCGCACCACCCTGAGCCTGCGCGAATCGGGCATCACCAGCGTGGTGTGGTGCATCGGCTTCCTGCCGGACTTTGCCTGGGTCGAGGCCCCGGTGTTCAACGGCCGCGGCGAGCCGGTGCACCTGCGCGGAGTGACCGGTGTCGAAGGGCTCTACTTCCTGGGTCTGCCATGGCTGCACACGTGGGGATCAGGGCGTTTCTCGGGTGTCGCGCGGGACGCGGTGTACCTGGCCGAGCGGATCGAGACGGTGAAACTGGCGCGCAGCGCCAGCGCTCAAAGTGTGCCTTGCGTCAGCGAGCGAAGCAGGGAGCCCGCCTCGTCTTCGAGCGCCTGAAGCCATTCGTCGGCGAGCGGGGAACTGATCGCGTTGCCGCGCACCGTCTCCACGTTGAGCGGGTACGCCCGTTCGAACTCGGCCCGTGCGTCGGGCGGCAGGCATCGAAGCAGGGTGAGAAAGGCGATGCGCATGGCCTGGTGCTTGCCCGCGGCCATGTTCAACCGCGCCATCGTCTTGTCGTTTGTGCTCATGACTGTGTTTGTAGGCGCCTTGCGGTCGGGGTGTGTGGCGTGCTTGCAAAATCGGGTCGAGCCGCAGGACGGCAAGGCGAGGAGGGTGCGCCTTCGCGTCTGGCTGAAGGCCAGCCAAAGGTCGTGCGTGGTCGCTCCCGATCCTCTGCAGGGGTCGCCACAATACGTGCATGCACCTGCTGTTGATCGAAGACGACATGGATCTGGGCCGCGCGCTGCAGTCGGCGCTGAAGGTGGAGGCGCTGTCCAGCGAGTGGTTGCGGCGCGCAGCGGATGCACCGGTGCGGCTCGATGCCGAAGCCTTTGACTGCGTGCTGCTCGACCTGGGCCTGCCCGATGCAAGCGGGTTCGACCTGCTGGCGCGCTGGCGCGGCCAGGGCTGCCTGACCCCGATCATCGTGGTCACCGCGCGTGGCGCGGTGGAAGACCGCCTGGCCGGGCTCAACGGCGGTGCCGACGACTTCGTCGTCAAGCCCTTCGAGACGCTGGAGCTCATCGCCCGCATTCACGCGGTTGCGCGCCGGGCCGCGCGGCAGGCCAGTGAGCGCTGGGTCATCGGCGACCTCGTGATCGAGCCGCGGCGTCATGGTGTGCGTCGTGACGGGCAACCCGTGGCGTTGTCGCCGCGCGAATTTCAGATACTGCTCGAACTCGCTCGTGACCCGGGTGCAGTCATTCCCAAACACCTGCTGGCGCAGCGCATGACCCCGTTGGGCAACGCACTCGATGCCAGCGCGCTCGAAGTCCACGTGTCCAACCTGCGACGCAAGATCGGCGCCGATTGCATCCGCACCGTGCGGGGTGTCGGTTACCTGCTGGTGGCGCCATGAATGGCGCGGCCTTGTCTTCGCGGCCCTCGCGCTCTTTGCCAACCCTGCTGCACGCGTTGCGCGCTCGTGTGGATGAGCCCACCCTGCAGCGACGGGGCGTGGCCTCGGTGCTCATTGCCTTCCTGGTCATCTGGTTCGTCCTGCTGGGCTACGTGTATATGCAGTCGCGACGCATCGATACCAGTGCACCAGGGCTCGATCAGTTCAGCGATGCGCTCGGCGACGCGCTGGCACCTGTTGCTGACGTGGCGCAAGCGCAGGCTGTGATGGCAGCCACGAGCCAGTGGCTCAACGTGCGGCGCCAGGCCGAGGGCCGCCTGCCCGGCCTGAGGCTGTACGAGTTGCTGGATTCGCAGGGCCGTCGCGTGTGGGCATCGCCGCCGCTGCGTGGCATCGTGCTGCCCAGCGCATTCCCGAGCCTCACGCCGCTGGAGGTGGGCGGTATCGCGCACAACGTGTACGAATCGCGTTCGGCCCGGTGGACGCTGCGCGTCATCGAGCCCCTGCGTACCGATGCCGCCTTCTTGGCCTACAACGGCCGTTGGCTGATGCCATACCTCATGCTGGCGCTGCCGATCATCCTGGGGGGCGTGTGGCTGTCGGTGCGCAACGGCCTCATGCCGCTGCAGCAACTGGCCCGCAGCATCGCCGAGCGCGCGCCGGGCGACCTCAGCCCGCTCGCCTTGCAGGTGCGGCACCGCGAGCTCAGGCCGCTGTCCGAGGCGCTCGACCACCTGTTCGCACGACTCAAGCACACAGTCGAGAGCGAACGCTTCTTCGTTCAGGATGCCGCCCACGAGATCCGCACGCCACTGGCCGTGATCACCGCGCAGGCGCATGTGCTCGCGCATGCCGACGGCCTGCAGGTGCGTGAAGAAGCCCTGCAGCACCTCAACCATGCCGTCTCGCGCGCGTCGCACCTGGCGCAACAGTTGTTGTTGCTGGCCTCGCTGGACGAAGGCCGGCGGCCTCCGCCGCAGCGCAGCAATGTCACGCAAGCGCTGCGCCAATGGCTCGCCCCGATGGCGACAGTCGCCATGGCGCGCGGCATCGAGCTCGAACTGGACGCTCCCGACGCGCTGATGGCCGCGGTCGACGAGGCCGCGCTCGCTTCCATCGTCGACAACCTGGTCGACAACGCGGTGCGCTACGGCCGACCCGATGGCCGCATCGTCGTGCATCTGCTCGACGAAGGTGAACGCCTCACGCTGCTGGTGCGTGACGACGGCCCCGGTATCGCCGCGGCCGATCGCGAACGCGCGTTCCAGCGCTTCTGGCGCGGCAGCGGTCACATCGACGTGGCAGGCTCGGGCCTCGGCCTGGCGATCGTGCGGCAGGCCGCGCAGGGCATGGGCGGCAATGCGACGCTCACGGCGGGCCTGGAGGGCCGCGGCGTCGGCTTTCGGATCAGCGTGCCGAATGCGGATTTTCGCGCTGGCTGACAGAGCAAGAATCAAGAACGAGGAGCGAGCCCCATGAGCAAGATTGGCAACGTCGGCGCGCTGTGGTGTCGCGCCCTGCTCGGGCTGGCGGGCCTGCTGGCCTTCGGCTACGCGGTTGCTCAACCGCCGAGCTTCGCGACCGACCCGGCGGTGCTGGCGCGCATGGCGCTGCGGGACGAACGCGGCTCGGTGTCGGTCGGCCTGTGGCACGCAGGAAAGGCACGCTTCGCATTCCTGCAAAACGGAGGACAGGGTGCGGCGAGCGGGTCGTCGCCGTCGGTCGATGCGGCCTCGCAGCCGCTCTACGAGATCGGGTCGATCACCAAGGTCTTCACCGGCCTGCTGCTCGCGCAGAGCGTGGAGCGCGGCGATCTTGCGCTGGAAGACAACCTCGGCATGCTGCTTCAGGACAAAGCCACGCTCTCACCCGAGGTTGCCGCGATCACGCTGCGCCAGCTCGTCACGCACAGCGCCTGCCTGCCGTGGGACCCGCCGGATTTCGAAGGCTATGCCTCGGGCGACCCTTTTTCCAGGTTCAGCCGGCGGCGCCTGCTGGCGGCGCTGTCCAACCAGCCATTGGCCAGCGCGCCGCCGTGTGCTGCGGCCTACAGCAACTTCGGCCTTGGCGTGGTCGGCCTGGTGCTGTCCGAGCGCTATGGCAAACCGTGGCAGCAACTGGTGCGCGAGAACATCACCGGCCCGCTCGGCATGCAGGACACGGTGCAGGACCTGGGTGACAAGGCCGTTCGCATGGCGCCGGCCTTCAATCACCGGGTCACCGCGCCGTTGTGGGATTTCGATGCGCTGGCGGCGGCCGGCGCGCTGCGCTCCACCCCGTCAGACCTGCTGGTCTTCAGCCGCGCACTGATGGCGGGGCGCAGCGGCCCCCTCGGCCCGGCCGTCGAACGCCTGCTCACGCCGCTGGGACGCTACCGCGAAAGCGAGATCGGCTATGCGGTGATGATGCGCGGCCCACCGGAGAAGCGGACCTACTTCCACTTCGGCGTGACCGCAGGATTTCGCACGCTGTGGATGATCGCGCCCGATACGCAGGAGGCGGCGGTCGTGCTCGCCAGCAGCGCGCATGCGCAGCCGGGTCGCGTCTTCGTCGGCCTCGCGGCCAGCCGCTATCCCGTGGCGTTGGAGTCGGCCGCGATCGATGCCGCGCCTTTGGCCGCCTATGCGGGCGTCTACCAGATCGACCGCAGCACGTCGTTCACCTTCGTGCCCCAGGACGGCAAGCTCTACCGGCGCATCACCGGTGGCGGCTACCGGGCGCTGCAGTTTGCGGGCAACGATACCTTCTTCGACGGCGACGTGGGCGCTGTGTACGTCTTCAGCCGCGAGAACGGTGCGTTGGCCCGTGTGGACTTCACCCAGGGCGGGGGACGCATTCGGGCCACGCGTACCGACAAGGCGGCGCCCACCGTGGCAGTGGTGGCGGCGGACCGGGAGGCCGACTACGTGGGGCACTATCACCTGGGCCGCACCCTGCGACGCAACCTGGACTTCGACGTGACGTCGGAAGCCGGCCAGCTGGGTGTGCGCTCGGCCAATTGGGAGCGCCGGCCGGTATTTCCGATGGCGGACCGGCCGGACCGCTTCGTTTACGAGAATGCGCGCATTCAGCTGCAGTTCGAGCGCGACGCCAGCGGCAAGGTGGTTGCGCTGGTTCTGCACGAAGGAGGAGAGTTCCGCATGCCGCGGGTGGGGGAGTGAGGCCCGCAGGCGAAAGCCGATGGGCGCTCCGACAGGAATCGAGATTCCCGTCGTTCAGAACTCCGACCAGTCGTCGGTGGCCGAAGTGGTCTTTGCCGTTGAACTCGCCGAACGCGCCGAGCTGTCGGGTGCAGTCCGCCTGGCTGCAGGCGTTGACGAAACCTTGTTCCGGCCGGCGACCGCACGCTTTGCGGCAACCACGGGCGCTTGCGTCTTGGCTGGTATGGGCTGGCTCGTCTCACTGGCGCCGCCCTGTCCCAGGTTGAATACCGCCACGGTCTTGACCAGATTACCGGCCTGTTCCTGCAGCGACCCGGCCGCTGCCGAGGCCTCCTCCACCAACGCCGCGTTTTGCTGCGTCACCTGGTCCATCTGCGCGATCGCCTGGTTGATCTGCTCGATGCCCGTGGTCTGCTCCTGGCTGGCCGCGGTGATCTCGCCCATGATGTCGGTCACGCGCTTGACGCTGCCGACGATCTCTTCCATCGTGCGGCCCGCGTCGGCCACCTGCTGGCTGCCCTCGGTCACCTTGCTCACCGAGTCGTCGATCAGGCCCTTGATCTCCTTGGCCGCTGCGGCCGAGCGCTGAGCGAGGTTGCGCACCTCCGCCGCCACCACCGCGAAGCCTCGGCCCTGTTCGCCTGCGCGTGCGGCCTCCACCGCCGCATTCAGCGCCAGGATGTTCGTCTGGAACGCGATCCCGTCGATCACGCCAATGATGTCCACGATCTTGCGCGAGGACGTGTTGATGGCCCCCATGGTGTGCACCACCTGGTTCACCACGCCCCCGCCGCGCACGGCGACGTCCGACGCCGACACCGCCAGCTGGTTCGCCTGGCGGGCGTTCTCCGCGTTCTGCTTGACCGTGCTGGTGAGCTCTTCCATCGACGCGGCCGTCTCTTCAAGCGAGCTGGCCTGTTGTTCCGTGCGGGAAGACAGGTTCTGATTGCCCGCTGCGATCTCGCTGGAGGCGGTGGCAACGGTCTGCGCGTTGTCGCGCACACTGGAAACGACGGTGCGCAGGGACTGCTGCATCTCGCCGAGGGCCACGAGCAGCGGTGTGAACTCATCGCGTTCGGTGTCGCGCACCGTGACCGACAGGTTGCCTTCGCTCACCCGATCGGCCACCGCCAGCGACAACGCCACACGCCGCCGCAGCAGCGAGGAGATGTAGATCGAGAACGCGATCAGGCCCACTGCGATGAAACTCACGAGTGCGATCAATTGGGTGCTGGTCGATTTCGCCTGTTCCTCGATGACCCCGATATCGGCCCGCAGGCCTTCCTCCTGGCGCTGCTTTTCCTCGGACAGCCACGTCGCGAGTCGCGTGCTCACGGGCCGTGCGGTCTCCGTCATGGACTTGTAGGCTGCGGCAGCGTCGCCCGCCTCGATCAGGCGAATACAGTCTTCGAGCAACGGCCAGTATTCGGCCTCCAATTTGCCCCATACGCCAAATGCGGGACGCAATTCCACTGGCGTGTCATTCAGAAAGGCGGCGTCGTTGCCATCAATGATCTTGCGCTTCATGCGAATGTCTGCAATCGAATCACGTATGCCTTCGGTCGTCGCATCCAGCAACGTCTGACGCAGCTGCGACGTTATTTTTACCAGACTGAGTTCGGTGCTCGCAATTCGCTGCAGCTGTTGTGTCCGAATATTGCCTGCACGTCTTGCCGTCTCGCTCAAGTCTGCCAGTTTGAGCCAAGTGGCAAACGTCATTCCCAGAAGAGCCACAATCAGAAGGAAGGAAACGGCATAGAGCCGTTTGGCGATGCCGAAACTGGAATTTTTTTTCATTTCATACTACCTCGCGCATTGCGCCAGGAAGGTAGGTCGCCGCGCAATATGGACCGGACATGTTGAACCCATGAATTAAGCATGGGAAGCAAAAATGATTTGTGTCCAAGATGCAAAAATCCACCGCTCATCGAATGCGCCGCCGACGTGCTGGAAAACCTCGCATGCCATTGACGAAGATCAACGTTCCGTTGGGAAAAATAAACCATGGACCTGCGAATTCCGCAACCCGTGGACGCCGATTCGCCTGCGATTTCGGCTTGCCGACTCTCCCGGCATTCGTTGAACAGGCGGCGGAGTTCAGAGGTGCCCGAGACCACCGATGCTGCTGGCTTTTTCTGCCTCGGCTGGTTGAGATTCTGGCGTCTCATGCCCAGCATCGTCCCGGCTCTTGGTACACTGCGAGCCGTGCCTCCGTAGCTCAGTGGATAGAGCGATCCCCTCCTAGATTTTTTGGGCACCAGGCTGCGAAAGCGCCTGCGTGAATTGAGTCAAATTCGGTGAACCCTCTGGGCATTCAGCCCGTGGCAACGCCGAGCCAAGCCCACCCTGGGTGGGAAGGTGTAGAGACTAGACGGCTCAGGCCTGCATGACCGCTTCGCGGCGGTTCATGGCCAAGGCATAGTCCAGCCCACGAACACGTTCACGTGGCGGCGAAAGCCGAAGTGGGATGAAGGGATAGGTCGCAGGTCCGATTCCTGCCGGGGGCACCATTTTTCCCTATTCAACACGCATGCCCGGGGCATGCCGTCCCGACCGTTTCATGGGCCCCATTCCAAGGGCTGCACAGTGGCGATGGGCGATGACCCGTTCGCTCAGTCGTACTTCACCGTGTAGATCAGGTCGACGCCACTTTGCTGGCCCGCTTGGCCGCGCAGGGTCAGGCGCTGCGTCAGGTCGTAGAAGATGAAGAGGGTGCCGAAGGTGCCAGACAGGCTGCGCTCGTAGGTCACGTAGAAGTCGTTGGCCAGGCGCTTGCCCAGCGTGACGGCCGACTCGCGCACGTCGCCACCGCTGCCCGGGCCCTTGAAGCCGACTTCGTCCAGGCCGAACCGGCTTGCCAGGCTGCCGCCCGAGCCGCCTTTGCCCAAGCCGCCAAGCACGGCGAGCGCGGCCTGCTGCAGCAGCTGCGATTCGCCGCCGCTGGTGGCCGAGGCGCGGCCCAGTACCACCCAAGAGAGCGTTTCGGCGTCCGACAGCGTCGGGTCGGAGTACAGCTTGACGCGCGGCGCCTGGGCCGTGCCCGTGACCTGCACACCCGCACGCTGCGAGATGTTCGGCCGGATGGCCAGGATGTCGAGCGACGGGTTGTCGTAAGGGCCGTTGAAGCGCGCGATGCCGGTCTCGACGTCGAGCTGCTGGCCGTAGGCGCGGTACTGGCCCTTGACCGTACGCACTTCACCGGTGATGCGCGGTGGCGCATTCAATGCCGCCGTGCGGATGTCCAGCACGCCTTCAAGTCGGGTCGTGATGCCACGGCCCTGCACCGCGAAGTCGTCGCCCAGGTCGAACTTGACCGCGATGTCGGGTGCCTTGGCGGTCTCAGGCTTCATGACCTGTTCGTTGGTCCGCGCTGCTTCGCGCTGTGCCGCCGCCGCAATTTCCTTGTCCTTGGCCGCCGAGCGCACCACCACATCCGAGCCCAGGCTGGGCGCCGTCTCGTCGGGCAGGATGATCACTGCGCGGTCGGTCTTCAGGTCGCCGCGCACGGTGATCTGCCCGGCTTCCAGCCGCGCAGTCAGATTGCCCGAGATCGTCACCTGGCGGTCCGAGCGCACCAGCAAGCGCAGCGCGCGCAGCTGCCCCTGCAGCGCCATGCGGATGCCTGAGGCGCCGGCGCTCGCCGCGCCCCAGCTCAGGTTGCCGGTGACCGACAGCGATCCGCCATCGCGCGCGGCTTCGCTGGAGACGGTGCTGCGGTTGCCGCTTTGACCGGCAATGCGGGCTGTGCTGCCGGTGCCGCCCTTGAGCGTGAATTCGGTGATCTCGACGCGGTCGCCCGACAGCGTGGCGCGCAGCCGACCGTCGCGCAGATCGAGCCCTTCGACCAGCGCACGCAGGGCGAGCTGGTCGGCACCCAGCGTGCCATTCCAACGCGGTGCGGCGCGGTTGCCCGACAGCGTGGCATCGGCATTGAGCGTCCCAGCGATACGCCAGCCCGGCGGTGCGAGCATCGACCAGACCCCGAGGCTTGGCAGCCGGGCGCTGATGCGGCCGTTCAACGGCGCGTCCTCGGCCCATTGCCATGCGCCGTCGCGCTGCTGCAGGCGTGTGTCGATGGAGGCCCGGATGTCGCCGGCACGTTCGCTGTCCCAGACCAGGTTGGCGCGCACCGCATCGCCGTTGGCGTCGATGCGCAGTTCGGCTTGGCGCAGACCGGCGGGCGTTGCCGGGCCGGTGGCCGCGTTGCCAGTGGCGGTCTCCAGCTTCATCTCGCTCGCGGTGCCCGTGCCGGTGCTGTGGATGCGCGTGACGAGCGCGGCCTCACCCGCCTGCACGCGGATGTCGCCGCTCTGGCGTGCGAGCCGGGCACTGGCGTGCAGCGTGTCGCCGGCATCGATGTCCCATTCGCCGTCGAACAGCAGATCGCCGGTGATGCCGGCGTCCGACAGCGTCGTGTTGCCGCTGAGTGCCTGCGCCCAGGCCATCGGCAGGCCCTTGAGGCTGCCCTTGGACTGGAGCCGCAGGCCTGCAGTGGCTCCGCTGCCCGCCTGGCGCAGCTGTATCGGTTGCCACGACAGGCGCACGGTGCCCGGTACCGGGCCTTGCAGCGACGCGCTGCCGGCAGACGTGTCGACGTCGAGCTGCGCCTTGCCCGAGCGTACGGTGGCGGTCAGCGGGTCGGCGAGCGTGAGTGTCCAGGGGCCGGGGCGGGTGCTGTCCTGTGCCTGCACGCTCAGGCTGGCAATGGCCGCGCGCCACTGGTTGGCACGTTCCAGGCCGCCACTGGCGCGGGTGTCGATCGTGAGCTTCTGCGTGCCCAGCGTGGCTTCGCCCTGCAAGGTGAGGTTGGCCTGGGCCAGGCTGCCGTCGAGTTCTGCACGCAGGCCGCGCAGGCCGATGGGCGTGGCCGCCGCGCCCGATGCGGACGGGGGGAACTGCAGATCGAGCCGGGGTGCACTCAGCGTCGCCTTGACAGTGGGTTCGTTGACACCGCGTGGTGCCGGCTGTCCGGTGTTCTGCAGCCGCTGCTGCACGGCCTTCCAGCCGCCCTGCCAGCGCGCATCGAGCTGCGCGTTGCCCTGCGCCGTCGTGCCCTCGAACACCCGGGCCAGGCCCGGCAGCTTCTCGACCCAGCGCTGCAGGGCGGCGGCGTCGGCCACCGTGGCCCGGACCTCGCCCGCACCTTGTGTCGGCGCGATGCGCCCCTGCACCTGGGCCGTGGCACCAGGCAGCACCGCGCTGAGCTTGCCGCTGCCGGCCTGTTCGGCCACGCGAAGCTGCAGCGTGCCGTCGATGCGCACTTGCGCCGCGTCAACGCGCAGCGTGTCCAGGTCCAGCACCTCGTCTTTCCACTGGCCTTTGGCCAGGGCGCGCTCGAGCTGGATGCCTGGCAGTGCCGGGCTGCCGGCGCCCCCACGCGCGGCCTGCAGCGCCACGTTGAAACGAAGCGCCGCGTCGCGTTGCTCGGCGGTGACGGTGCCGCTCACGGCGGCCCCGGCAAGTTGGGTGTGCAGCTCGCCGGGGCGTACATCGCGCACGGTCGCGTCGATCTTCCACGGCGCGGGCGTTGCACGCCAGGCACCTGCCGCGTCGATGCGGCCACCGCCCGCACGCACGGTGGCCTCTGGGATGGTCCAGGTACCGCCATCGAATTGCGCGCGCGCCTCAACCTGCTGCACAGGCAGCTTGCCGGTGTCCCAGGGGCCTGGCAGCGCGTTGCGGATGTCCGCGCTGGCCTGCCACGTGATGCCGCTGCCGGCCGCACCGGGGCCGGCGAGCACCTCGCCGCTCAGGCGCGTGGCGGGCGCGGTGGGCACGAGGCTCGCCAGGTCGACGTTCTGCAGATCGGCCTTGGCGTCGATGACCGGCTGCGCCAGCCAGGGCGCGATGTGCGCCTGCAATTGGGCACGCATCGGGGCGTCGACGTTTTCTTCGGCAGGCTTCAGGTGAGCCGCGATCTGAAGGCGCGCGGCCTCCCCAGCGAGCGTGCCCTTGGCGGTGGCGTCGGCGATCACGTCGATGCTGCGGCCTTCGGCGAGTGGCGCCTTCACGCGGCCGTCCAGCGACGCGTCGAGGGCCATGGGCGCCGGGCCCTGCAGCCGCACGCGGGCGCTGTAGTGGCCGTCTGCGATATCGACGCCCCTGACCTCCAATTGGTGGTGGGTGTCGGCATAGCGGTAGTGCCCTTCGAGCTGCGTGGCTTCGAGCACGGGCGGGCCGGCCCAGCGCAGGCGGTCGATGTGAAAGGGCAATTCGATGTCCACCGGCAGCGCGAGTTGCTCCAGCGGCTGCGTCGGCTTGTCTTCGACCGGCCCGCGCCGCTCGATCAACACGTCGGACGCATTCACCTTGCCGAGTTCGACCTTGCGGCTGAGCAAGGGCTTGAGCAGCCATCCAATGTCGGCGTTCTTCACCTCGACCGCGAGGCCCGGGCTTTCGTAGCGCAGGTAGCCGATGCGGCCGCCCGCGCGCAGTGAACCTTTCACGTCGCGGCTTTGCAGGGTCTGTCCGGCGGGCAGGTAGTTGGCCGCCTGGTTCAACGCAAAAGCCAATGACTGGTTGGTACCCAGCCACCACCAGCTTCCGGCGCCCAGTACCAGAACCAGCGCCAGCAGGATCCCCAGCGTCCATGCGGCGGCGCGTGCGATGCGGCGTCCGCGCGAGCGCCGTGCAGGCGCGGCGGCCGGGGCGGCAGGCGAAGCGGGCGCGGAAGGTGGATTCGGATCTTCAGGCGTCATGCACAGCGCGGGTCAGAAGGTAAAGCCCAGGCGCAGGTGCAGCCTGAACTTGCGCGTGGCTTCGCCATACGCGATGTCGGCTTGCACCGGCCCGAAGGGGCTGCGCCAACGAGCGCCGACGCCGACGCCGACCTTGGTCTTGAGCTCACTCGGTGTGTTGCCCACCGCGCCCGCGTCTACGAACACTGCGCTCTCCCATTCAGTGAGCTTGCCCTTCCAGACAAAGGGGCGTTGCCATTCGGCGCTGAGCACACCCAGGTAGCGGCCAGCAACGATGGAGCCGTCGGTGAGCTCGCTGCCGATCTTCTGGTATCCATAGCCGCGCACCGTGGTGTCGCCGCCGGTCAGGAACATCAGCGTGGAAGGGATCTGCGCCGCGTCTTTGGCCACCACGGCACCCAGATCGCCTCTCAACTGGATGCGGCTGTTGCGCGCCTGGCTGCCGTCGGAGGACGTGACGTCGCCCAGCGGGATGAAGCCCAGGCCGCGCACGAAGGTGCGAGTGAACGGCAGGCGCTCGCCAATGAGCGTGTAGCCCGCACCCAGTTCCAGCGCGATGCCGTAGCCGCGCGAAGGCGTGGCGTTGTTGTCGAAATAGCGTGCGGTCCAGGCCCAGTTGCCGCTGACGGCTGCGGCCGACTGTGGGGCGTCCGTTCCACGGTTCTTTGCATAGTCGTATTGCAGGTAGTAGCTGCGGTCGATGTGGTCTTCGGACTTGCTGCGGCCACTGCGCAACCGGCCGCTGTCGACGTCGTAGGTGCCGGCATTCTCTCGCTTGACGAGGGCCGAGTTGACCCAGCGCCAGCCGTTGTCGTCCGGAATGGAATTGAGTTCGGTGCCCAGCGAGCGGGTGTCGTTGTCGATCGACAGCTTCGAGACCGCGCGCCAGCCCAGCAGCGGCACCTGGTTATGGGTATGGTCCAGCGACAGGCGCGCGCCGCTGTCGGTGGTGAAGCCCACGCCTGCCACCACCTTCTGCAGCGGTGCCTCGCGCACCTGCGCAAGCACTGGCGCGGTCTGCGGGTCGTCGGCCGCGGTGTCGAGCGTGAGGAAGACGGAATCGAAGTAGCCGCTGCTGGCCATGCGCTGCTGCGCATCGAGCAGCTTCTGCTGGTCGTAGTCTTCGCCCGTGGGTACGCGGGCGACGCGCCGCATGGCGTCGGGGTTGTAGCGCTTGCTTTCGCTGATCTTCAGCGGTCCGAAGCGGTACGCCGGGCCTGACTGGTAGGTGATGCCGAGCTGCGCTTCGTGTCGATCGGCATCGACGTCGGCTCGGCTGGTGACCACGCTGGCTGTGGCATAGCGCTTGGCCGTGAGGTTGCGCAACCCCGCCGTTTTCGCGTTGTCCCAGCCTTGCTGGGTGAACGGCTGGCCCGGCGGCAGCGACCAGCCCTTGCGAATTGCCTCGCGCTGCGCGGCGGCGCCCGGGTCGCTCTCGATCGGGCCGTTGAACAGAATCTGCGCGCTGGTGACCTGGGTGGTCGCGCCAGGCTCGACGGTGACCACGACCGCGCGCGGTGCCTTGTCGCTGGTCGGCGTCTCGTTGAGTTCCAGTGTGAGCGTCGGTGTGAAGTAGCCGAGCGTGGCCAGCAACTCACGGGCATTCGCCTCGGCGGCCACCATCAGCCGCGACAGTTCGGTGGTGCCCAGGTCGGGAATGCGGCTGTAGCGCTGGATTTCGAGGTTCTGCGCGAGGTATTCGCGCACTTTGTCGGGGCCTTTGACTTCGACGGTGAAGGCCGCGCGCTTGCCAGCATCGTCTTCGGCTTTGGCGGAATCGGAGGTGTTTTCGGCGGCCACCGGACGTCCGCCCGGCGTTGCTTGCGCATCCTTCTTAGGCAGCAGACTGCAGCCTTGCACCAGCAAGACACTCGCGACAAGCAGCGTCGGCCGCCACGCCGATGACAAAAACGGTTCCACCCTGAACATCGCGGCATTGTGCCAGCACGCTGGCGCGTGGCCTGTAGGCGCAGGGCCAAGGGTAGGGCGTAAGGCTTACATACCGCCGCTCTGGCCTACTTTGACAGCATGCGCATGGCTTCCTCCAACCCCCGGAGGGTCAGCGGGTACATGCGGTTGGACATCAGCTGCTGCACCACCGCGATGCTCTGGCGATATTGCCACACGCCCTGTGGCTCGGGATTGATCCAGGCGAATTTGGGAAATGCATGGGTGAGGCGCTGCAGCCATTCGGCGCCCGCCTCTTCGTTGTTGTACTCCACGCTGCCGCCGGGCTGCAGGATCTCGTACGGGCTCATGGTCGCATCGCCGACGAAGATGAGCTTGTAGTCCTTGTTGTACTTGCGCAGGATGTCGAAGGTCGCGAATTTCTCGGAGAAGCGGCGCCGGTTGTTCTTCCACATGAAGTCGTACACGCAGTTGTGGAAGTAATAGAACTCCAGGTGCTTGAACTCGGTCTTGACGGCCGAGAACAGTTCCTCGACGCGCTGGATGTGCTCGTCCATCGTGCCGCCCACGTCCATCAGCAGGAGCACCTTGACGTGGTTGTGGCGCTCGGGCCGCATCTTGATGTCGAGGTAGCCCGCGTTGGCGGCCGTCTTGCTGATGGTCTCGTCCAGGTCCAGTTCCTCGACATTGCCTTCGCGTGCGAACTTGCGCAACCGGCGCAGCGCCACCTTGATGTTGCGCGTGCCCAGTTCCTGCGTGTCGTCGTAGTCCTTGTAGGCGCGCTGGTCCCACACCTTGACCGCGCTCTTGTTCTTGCCCGCACCGCCGATGCGCACGCCCTGCGGGTTGTAGCCGCCGTGGCCGAAGGGCGATGTGCCGCCGGTGCCGATCCACTTGTTGCCGCCCTCGTGGCGTTCCTTCTGTTCCTCGAAGCGCTTCTTGAGCGTCTCCATGAGCTCGTCCCAGCCCATTTTCTCGATCTTGGCTTTTTCCTCAGCCGAGAACTCGCGCTCCAGCGTCTTGCGCAGCCAGTCGAGCGGGACTTCCTTGGTGAAGTCCGTGAGCATGTCCACGCCCTTGAAGTAGCCCGCGAAGGCGCGGTCGAACTTGTCGTAGTGCTTCTCGTCCTTGACCAGCGCGGTGCGGCTCAGATAGTAGAAGTCGTCGAGCGCGAAGTTGCCATCGGAGTTCGGGCCGACCACATCGGCCTTCAGCGCCTCGAGCAGCGTGAGATATTCCTTGACGGACACCGGCAGCTTGGCTGCGCGCAGGGTGTAGAAGAAGTCGATGAGCATGGCGTTACTCGCGGGCGGTGCGCGGCCTGTCGAGCAGGTAGCGCAACTGGGCCTTGACCTCCGGCCATTCGCCGGCACTCAGGCTGTACATCACGGTGTCGCGCACCGTGCCATCGCGGCGCATGGCGTGGCCGCGGATCACGCCATCCTTCTTGGCGCCCAGGCGCTCGATGGCGCGCTGCGAGGCGAAGTTGAAGTTGTCGGTACGCCAGCCGACCGTGGCGCATCCGAGCGTCTCGAAGGCGTGCGTGAGCATCAGCAGCTTGCAGGTCGTATTGACGTGCGTGCGCTGGCAGCGCCGGGCGTACCACGTGTAGCCGATCTCCACGCGCCGGACCGCCGGCAGGATGTCGTGAAAGCTGGTCGTGCCGAGCACGGTGCCGCTCGCCGCCTCGGTCACGGCAAAAGCGAAGCGGTGGCCTTCTTCGCGCATCTTGAGGGCGGATTCGATGTAGGTGCGTGTCTGGTCCGGTTCGGGTACCGAAGTCACGCGCAGGTTCCACAGCTCGCCGTCGGCTGCGGCCTGGCGCAGTCCGTCTTCGTGGGCGAGCGCGAGTGGAACCAGCGCGATGCCTGGTGCCGACAGCGTGACGGGTTCGACGAATGCCATGCTCAGCTCCTCGAAGGGCCGTACTTGCGCACGTACCAGAGACGGCCCAGTTGGGCACCGGCGCCGCCGCCCAGGCCAATCAGCAGAATGCCGAACATTTCCTTGTTGCCGTAACCCGCGCTGCCAAAGGCGTCCAGCCCGAGCAGCAGACCGACGCCGCGGCCGAGCAGCGCGCCCACCACGAACAGGATGGCCTGTGCAAGACCGAGCTTGAACAACTGACGCGGCGGATGAGGGCCTTCGCTCATGCGCGCGGCCTCAGCGGTTGTTGCGTTGCATGAACACGAGCTTCTCGAACAGCGTCACGTCCTGTTCGTTCTTCAGCAGCGCGCCCACCAGCGGCGGCACCGCCACCTTGTCGTCCTTGCTTTGCAGTGCCTCGACCGGAATGTCCTCGGCCACGAGAAGCTTGAGCCAGTCGAGCAATTCCGAGGTCGACGGCTTCTTCTTCAGGCCGGGCAGGTTGCGCACGTCGTAGAAGGTCTTCATGGCTGCGGTGAGCAGCTCCTGCTTCAAGCCGGGGAAATGCACGTCGACGATGCTGCGCATGGTTTCGGCATCGGGGAACTTGATGTAATGGAAGAAGCAGCGGCGCAGGAATGCATCGGGCAGTTCCTTTTCGTTGTTCGAGGTGATGAACACCACCGGACGGTGCTTGGCGCGGATGAGTTCGCGCGTTTCGTAGCAGTAGAACTCCATGCGGTCGATTTCGCGCAGCAGGTCGTTCGGAAACTCGATGTCCGCCTTGTCGATCTCGTCGATCAGCAACGCCACCGGGCGGTCCGCCGTGAAGGCCTGCCACAGCACGCCCTTGACGATGTAGTTCTGGATGTTCTTGACGCGCTCGCCGCCGTCGATGTCCGACAGCTGGGAGTCGCGCAGCCGGCTGACCGCATCGTACTCATAGAGTCCCTGCTGGGCCTTGGTGGTCGACTTGATGTGCCACTGCAGCAGCGGCAGATCCAGGGCCTGCGCCACCTCTTCGGCCAGCATGGTCTTGCCGGTGCCGGGTTCGCCCTTGACGAGCAGTGGGCGCTGGAGGGTGATGGCGGCGTTCACCGCAAGCATCAGATCCCGTGTGGCAACGTAGTTGTCTGAACCCTGGAATTTCATGGATGGCGTCGAGCAGGAAGGTTGAATCGGCAGATTCCATCATGCAGTCGGAGGCCGGGCGCCGCAGGTGCTTTAGGTGACTCCCCGGATGGCCCGCAAAGAGCCCCTGCATATAATGAAATGTTGGCTTGTAACTGTATCTCCACGGGATTGTGCGCGCAAAATGAACAAGTTGTTGACCACGATGTTTGCCATGGCTGTCGCTTGCGTGACGGCTTCCGCCCAGTCCCAGACCCTCACGGGCAATGCGGACAACGGCGCCAAGAAAAACCAGATGTGCGTGGGTTGCCACGGCATCCCGGGCTACCAGGCCAGCTTTCCGGAGATTCACAAGGTTCCGATGATCGCGGGCCAGAGTCCGACGTACATCGTGGCAGCGCTCACCGCATACAAGGGGGGCGACCGCAAGCACCCGACCATGCGCGCCATTGCCGATTCGCTCAGCGAACAGGACATGGCCGATCTCGCGGCTTACTACAGCAAGCTGGGCGTGCGCGAGGGCGACGCGCCGCCGGCTGCGCCGTCCAAACAGCCGAGCGAGCGCGTCCAGGCACTGATCTCGCGCGACGCAGCCAACGCCTGCACCAAGTGCCACGGCGTGAACTTCAACACGCCGAACGACGGCACGGTGCCCAAACTCGCTGGCCAGCCTTCGGACTACCTGTACGTGGCGCTCAAGTCGTACAAGGTCGAGAACAACGCGCAGGTCGGCCGCTCGAATGGCGTAATGGGCGGCATTGCCAAGAAGTTCAGCAATGCCGAGCTCAAGACGCTGGCCAGCTACATCGGCTCGCTGCCGGGCGAGGTCAAGACGGTGCCGGAGTCGCGCCTGCACCACGCGCCTGCCTCCAGCAACTGAGGAGGGCAGCAGGCGCTCCGTGCGCGGCGCCTGCCCTGCATCCTCTCCAACTCAAATGTCGAAAAACACGGTTTCTGCGGCGCCCTGCATGTGGATGTCGAAGCGGTAGCTGACCTGGCCGCCTTGCACACTGCGTTCGGCGATCAGCGTGGCACGCCGCGCTGCCGGCACACTTTGCAGCACCGCGTCGGCTGCATTGGCCGGCGCTTCGTCGCTGAAGTAGATGCGCGTGAACACATGCACCAGCAGGCCGCGCATGGTCACGATCACATTGATGTGCGGTGCCTCGCCAGCGGCTTCGGCGGCGGGTTTGACGGTGTCGAAGACAAAGCGGTTTTGCGCGTCGGTGCCCGTGCCCATGCGGCCAAAGCCGCGAAAGCCCATGGCTGCGGCCTCTTCGACCGACTGCGGGTAGCGGCCACTGCCATCGACCTGGCTGATCTCGACCATCGCGTCGTTGATCGGGTTGCCGTCGCCGTCGATCACCCGGCCTTCGAGCCGAATGCGTTCGCCGGTCGCGTTGTCCAGCGCGACCGCGCCGTCGAAGGGCTGGTTGAAGTCGTAGCCGTACTGCGTGGCCGTCAGGCCATAGGCGAAGTAGGGGCCGACGGTCTGCGAAGGGGTCTGGCCAAAGTTGGTTTCAAGCGAGCTCATCATGGTGGGTGTCTCCTCAGCGGTTCTCGAAAGGCGTTTCGTCTGCGCCGCGCAGCACGATGTCGAACTGGTAGCCCAGCGCATAGCCGTCTTCGGTGACGTCGAGGCTGAAGTCGGCGATCAGGCGGTTGCGGGTTTTCTCGGGCGTGCCCGTGACCATCGGGTCGTACTGCAGCAGCGGGTCGCCCGGGAAGTACATCTGGGTGACCAGGCGGCTGCCGAAATGCTGGCCGAACAGCGACATGTGGATGTGCTGCGGACGCCAGGCGTTCGGGTGGTTGCCCCATGGGTACGCGCCCGGCTTGATGGTGAGAAAGCGGTAACGGCCTTCGTCGTCGGTCAGGCAGCGGCCGGCGCCCAGGAAATTGGGGTCGAGCGGCGCATCGTGCTGGTCGACCTTGTGCACGTAGCGGCCGGCGGCATTGGCCTGCCAGAGCTCGACCAGGGTGTTGCGCACCGGGCGCTTGCGCTCGTCGAGCACCTGGCCGGTGAGGATCATGCGTTCGCCCAGCGGCTCGCCGTTGCGGCGGGCGTTGCGCGTGAGGTCATGGTCGAGCTCGCCGATGCTGCTGTGGCCGTAGACCGGCTGGCGCAGTTCGCCCAGCGAGGCCTTCAGCGGGATCAGTGACTGCGTCGGGCCGCGCTTGACGGTCGACTTGTAGCCTTCGTAGATGTGCTTGGGATGGCTGTCCCAGTCGCGCGGATCGAGTGTGGGCAGGGCTTGGCCTGAGGGCTTGGACATGGCGGTCTCCTTCATCGTGGAAGCCGATACTGTATTCATGCGAAATGATGATGTAAATTGACCAATCCATGAATTTTCATAACCAGGAGTAATTCGATGACGGCGAGTCCGGCGCAGTTTGTGCGCGGCGTGCAGTTGCGCCATCTGCGCTGCCTGGTGGCCGTGGCCCAAGAGCGCCACCTGGCGCGCGCAGCCGAGCGGCTGGCGTTGAGCCAGCCGGCCATGTCCAAAACCCTGGCCGAGCTCGAGGCGTTGGCGGGAACGCGGCTGGTCGAACGCGGCACCGCCGGGCGGCGCGGCATCCAGCGCTTCACGGTCGCGGGTGAGCAGCTGCTGATGCATGCGCTGCGCGTGCTGGAGGCGGTCGACGCCAGCGCCCGGGCCGTGCTGCCGGGTGGCGGCGAGCGGCTGGAGCGGCTGCGCATTGGCGCCTTGCCGAGCGTCGCGCCGTCGCTGCTGCCCGATGCGCTCACGGCGCTGCGCACGCGCATGCCGGCGCTGCAGGTTCGGGTGCAGACCGGCACGAACACCGGCCTGCTCGATGCCTTGCGCGCTGGCGAGCTCGACCTGGTCGCCGGTCGCATGAGCGATCCGCAGTTGATGGCGGGCTTGACTTTCGAATGGCTCTACACCGAGCCGCTGGCGCTGGTCGTGCGCACCGGTCATCCGCTGGCCCGGGCCGGATCGCCGTCGATGCAGGATGTGCTCGCCTGTCCGCTCGTGGTCTACAGCGAGGGCACGATCCCGCGCCACCACACGGAAAGCTTTCTGTCGGGCCTGGGGTTGAGCCTGCCCACCGCTGCCACGCAGACGCTCGACCTGGCCGTGGCACGTGCGCTGCTGGTGCGCTCGGACGCGGTGTGGTTCACGCCATTCGGCGCCGCACGCGACGACCTAGCATCCGGCACGCTGATGCGCCTGGACGTGGACACGGGCGGAACCGAGGAGCCGGTCGGGCTGCTGATGCGCAGCGATGCCGAGCCCTCGGTGGCGCGCCAGACCTTCATCGCGCTGCTGCGCGAGGCGGCGGCGCAGGCGTCCAGCGCATGAAACGCAAAAGGGCTGGGAGCGGGCCCGTCAGGCCGTGGTCTCGTCCAGCGGCCGCTCCTGGTCGAGATGGGCCGTGTCACCCCAACCGACCAGCGCGAAGCCCTGCGGCGTCCACAGCAGCCGGTTGACGGCCGCATTGCCCAGGTGCCAGGTGCGCGGCGCCTGAAGTTCCTGGCCGGTGGCAGCGCGGTAAAGCACGTCCATCACGCCGCCATGCGCGACGAGGACGATCAGTTCGTTCGGATGGCGCGCGGCCAGCTCGGCGGCCACATCGGTGATGCGCCCGCGAAAGCGCAGCAGCGACTCGCCACCTTCGGGTTCGAAGTGCGGGTCGCGCGTGCGCCAGCGGCGAGCTTCTTCAGGCAGTTCGGCGTCGATGTCGGCGAAGGTGCGGCCTTCGAACTGGCCGAAGGCCCGCTCGCGCAGCCGCGGTTCGGCCACCACCTGCAGCCCGTGCGCACCGGCGATCGCCTGCGCCGTCTGCCAGGCTCGCGACAGGTCGCTCGCGTAGATGGCGCCGATCGGCTCGTCGGCCAGTGCGCGGCCGAGTTGGGTGGCCTGCCAGTGGCCTGTGGCGTTGAGCCCGATGTCGAGCTGGCCCTGGATGCGGGTGTCCACGTTCCATTCGGTTTCGCCGTGGCGTACGGCAATCAGTCGCGTGGCGTCCATCGCTGGGGGTGTCTTTCGAGGTTCAGGGTTGTCGGGCCGTCAGCGGAATGTCGACCCGCCGCGGGCCTTGCGGCGGATTCGGAAAGCCCTGCAGCGCCGCATCGAACAGGACCGGCAGGATGGCGTCGCTCGACGGGTAGGGGCCGTCGTTGTGCGCCCGCGTCTCGTAGACCACCGTGTTCGATGGCAGCTCGCGCAGCACCACGCTGACCTCGCGTGCATACCAGGGGTTGTCGGCCAGCGGCATGGGGCCGTACCAGCCATAGCCATGCCGGTAGTAGCCCGGCCCCCAGCCTGGACCCCAGCCCGCGCCCCAACCGGGTCCCCAGGCGCCCCAGCCGGCACCGCGCAGCCATGGGTCGGCCCAGGGCGACAGCGCAGCGGTCACGCGCGCGCCGATCTGCACGCTGTAGCGCGGTGCGGCGTTGTCCGGCCGGAGGCCTGCGCGTTCGAGCGCCGGCGCCGCCATGGCTTCGAGCTGCTGCTGCGCCGCGTCGCTGGCCTGCTGCGAGGGCAGGCGCTCGAAACGGTAGGTGGCGCCCGGAGCCACCGTGCCCAGCTTGGAAAAGCTCTGCACGTCGCTGTCGACCACCCAGGAAGTCGCACAGCCTGACAGTGCCGTCAGGGCAAAAACAACCAGCAACCAACGCTTCATATGGTTCTCCAGGCCACCAGGCATGCGTGCATGCGCGGCGCTCAGAGCTGCACGATGCGCAGTGCGGACGCCATGGCGGACGTTGCAGGGAAATCGGGCGCGTCGAAGGCCTTGTCGCCGTCCTCGTCGGCCACGCCCGTCGCCTTCAGACCCTTGAAGTCGTGGCGGGTTCCGTCGAGCAGGTGTGAAGGCACCACGTTCTGCAACGCGGTGAACATGTTCTCGATGCGTCCGGGGTGCTTCTTCTCCCACTCGCGCAGCATCTCGGCCACCTGCTTGCGTTGCAGGTTTTCCTGGCTGCCGCACAGCGTGCAAGGAATGATCGGGAATTCGCGGTGCTGCGCCCAGCGCACGAGGTCTTTCTCGGCCACATTGGCCAGCGGGCGGATCACGATGTGCCGGCCGTCGTCGCTCACCAGCTTGGGCGGCATGCTCTTCAACTTGCCGGCAAAGAACATGTTGAGGAAGAAGGTCTGCAGCATGTCGTCGCGGTGGTGGCCCAGCGCGACCTTGGTGGCGCCGAGTTCGTCGGCCACGCGGTAGAGGATGCCGCGGCGCAGCCGGCTGCACAGCCCGCAGGTCGTCTTGCCCTCGGGAATCACGCGCTTGACGATGCTGTAGGTGTCCTGGTTCTCGATGTGGAAGGGCACGCCCAGTTCGCTCAGGTACTTCGGCAGCACGTCCTCGGGAAAGCCGGGCTGCTTCTGGTCGAGGTTGACTGCGATCAGGTCGAAATGGATCGGGGCGCGGGCCTTGAGCTTGAGCAGGATGTCGAGCATGGCGTAGCTGTCCTTGCCGCCGGACACGCAGACCATGACCTTGTCGCCTTCCTCGATCATGTTGTAGTCGACGATGGCGCGACCGACCTCGCGGCACAGGCGCTTTTCCAGCTTGTGCGTCTCGCGCTCGATCTTCAGGGCCTTGTCGGCCGGTACGGCCTCTTGCTCATTCCATATCACGCTCATGACCATTGCCCCGTTTCCACGCGAATTGCGACTTCGCAGTCGTCGAAGATCTTCAGCTTGGCGATCTTCACGCGCACGCCCAGCACGCCCGGCAACTGCATGAGGCGGTTCGCCAGCTTGCCGATCATGCTCTCGAGCAGGTTCATGTGCACCGCGTTGCACTCGTCGATGATGATGCGGCGCACCTTGCGGTAGTCCAGCACGTGCGTGATGTCGTCGTCCGACGGCAGCAGCGGCTGTGTGCCGAGGTTGAGTTCCGCGTCGACCTGGATCTGCTGCGGGCTGTCGATTTCCTGTTCGAGGATGCCGAGGCTGGCGTCGAAGCGCAGGTTGCTCAGCGTGAGGATCTGGGTGCCTTTGGTGAGCATGGCGTCACATCAGCGAAAAGTCGCGTTCGAATTTCATGAGATGCTGGCCGCCGTCGACCAGCAGGGTGGTGCCGGTGATGGAGCGGTTTTCCAGCGCGAAGCGCACGGTCGCCGCCACGTCGGCAGCGGTCGAGGAGCGGCCCAGCGGGCTGGCCGAATGGAGGCTGCGGAACTTCTCTTCGCTGAGCATGTGGCTCGTCAGCGTGAGGCCCGGCGCCACACCGACCACGCGAATGCGCGGCGCCAGCGCCAGGGCCAGCATGGTGTTGGCGGCTTCCAGCGCGGCCTTGGAGAGCGTATAGCTCAGGAAGTCGGGATTCTGGTTCCAGAGCTTCTGGTCGAGCATGTTCACCACCGCGCCCTGGGCGTCGTCGCCCCGCGTCTGCATGTGGGCATGCAGCGCCTGCGTCAGCAGGATGGGCGCAGCCGTGTTGCTGCGCAGGTGCGCCTCCAGCGAGGCGAAGCCGAAGCTCGCTGCGTCGTCGTGTTCGAAGAGCGAGGCGCTGTTGACCACCGCGTCGAGGTGGCCGAAGCGCTCGACCACCTGCGGCACCAGTGCGCGCACCTGCGCCTCGTCGGCCAGGTCGGCACCGACCAGGGCGGCCGGTGCGCCGGCACGCGCCGCGCAGTCGGCCGCGGTCTGGCGCGCCTCGTCAGCCGAATGGCGGTAATGGACCGCCACCTGCCAGCCGGCGTCGGCGAGCGCGAGTGCGATCTCGCGGCCCAGCCGCTTGGCGGCGCCGGTGACGAGAACGGTGCGCAGGGACGGCGCGGGGGAGGGTGGGGACATCGGAGAGACAATCGGGAGCGTGACCAAAGGACCCGAAATTTTAACGACCGCCCTCGATCGACTCCTCGGCGAGGCCATTCAACGCGCGGGAGGCTGGATCGGCTTCGACCGTTTCATGGCCCTCGCGCTCTATGCGCCGGGGCTGGGCTACTACGCCAACAGCAGCCGCAAGTTCGGCGCCATGCCCGATTCGGGCAGCGATTTCGTGACCGCACCGGAGTTGTCGCCGCTGTTCGGCCAGACGCTGGCCGTGCAGGTTGGCGAGGCGCTCGCGCAGACCGGCACCGACACGGTCTGGGAGTTCGGCGCGGGCTCGGGTGCGCTCGCGCTGCAGTTGCTCGACACGCTGGGCGACCAGGTGAAGCACTACCGCATCGTCGACCTGTCAGGCACGCTGCGCGCGCGCCAGCAGCAAACGCTGGCACGGCATGCAGCCAAGGTCGAGTGGCTCGATGCGCTGCCCGAGCAGATGCAGGGCGTGGTCGTCGGCAACGAAGTGCTCGACGCGATGCCGGTGAACCTGATCGCGCGCGTGGGCGGCCAGTGGTACGAGCGCGGCGTGGTGGCACTGCCCGGGCCGTCCGACGGTGCCACCCCACCGGCAGGCTGGGCCTGGGAAGACCGACCGACCGATCGCCGGCCGCCCCTGGACATCGACGGTCCGCATGACTACCTCACCGAAATCCATCCGCAGGCCGAAGCCTTCGTCGCCACGCTGGCCGACCGCCTGACGCGTGGCGCGGCCTTCTTCATCGACTACGGGTTTCCGGAGAGCGAGTACTACCACCCGCAGCGCCACATGGGCACCGTGATGTGCCACCGCGCGCACCAGGCCGACGCCGATCCGCTGGTCGATGTGGGCCTCAAGGACATCACGGCGCATGTCAACTTCACCGGCATTGCGCTGGCCGCGCAGGATGCGGGCCTGTCGGTCATGGGTTACTGCAGCCAGGGCCGCTTTCTGCTCAATTGTGGGCTGCTCACGCTGTCGGACCAGGCGAGCGTGGCGCAGCGAGCGAGCGTCGGCATGCTGATCCACGAGCACGAGATGGGCGAGCTGTTCAAGGTGGTGGGCCTGTCGGTCGGCGAGCCGTGGGACGCCATCGGGTTCAGGGAAGGCGACCGTTCGCACACGCTGTAGCGCCAGGGCGCTTCGAACGCGCCTCGGTTCTAATCGAGTTCCATCCCGCAGAACCCTAGTCGAACCCGCAAACACGCTGCCATGACATTTCCCTCCGACCTCCTGCGCCACGCGCATGCGCTCGCCGATGCGGCCGCCGCACAGTCGATGGCCTGGTTCCGCCAGCCGCTGGACATCATCACCAAGGCCGACGAAAGCCCGGTCACGCTGGCCGATCGTGCCGCGGAGACGGCCATGCGCGAAATCCTCGGCCGCGCACTGCCCGCCGACGGCATCTATGGCGAAGAACACGGCGCCACGCAGCTGGACGCCGGGCGCATCTGGGTGCTCGACCCGATCGACGGCACGCGCAGCTTCATCACCGGCTCGCCGCTGTGGGGCACGCTCATCGGCGTGCTCGAAGGCGGGCGCGTCACGCTCGGCATGGTCGACATGCCGGTGCTTGGCGAACGCTGGGTCGGCCAGGCCGGGCTGGGCGCGACGCGCAACGGGCTCGCCGTGCGCGCGAGCGCCTGCACGGCCATCGACCAGGCGCGCATCGTCACCACCTCGCCCGACATCTTCAACGCCGCCGACTGGCAGGCCTTCGACGCGCTGAGCAGGCGCTGCGCGATGCGCCGATTCGGCGGCGACTGCTACGGCTATGCGCAGCTTGCTGGCGGCACCATCGACCTGGTGGTCGAAACCGGCTTGCAGCCCTACGACTACCTCGGTCCGGCCGGCCTGATCGAGGCGGCCGGTGGCGTCGTCACCGACTGGCAGGGCCAGCCGCTCGGCCTGCAGTCCGACGGACGCGTGGTGGCAGCGGCCACACCCGAACTTCACCGACAGGCGCTGGCGGCGCTGGCCGTTTAAGCTGGCGCCATGATCCGCTGGCTCAGCGTCGTCGTGCTTGCGCTGGTGCTCATGAGCGGGCTCACGCAGTGGCTGCGCCGCTTCGGTTTCGGCCGCCTGCCCGGCGACTTCGCCTTTCGCGCCTTCGGCCGCGAGTGGCAGATCCCGCTGGCGAGCACGGTGCTGCTGAGCATGATCGCGGCACTGGTGGCCAAGCTGATCTGACGGGTGGAGTGCCCTTCGTTGTTTCAACCGACACGTAAAGAAAGTAGTCCCTGATGAAAGCCTGCGTCGACATCGGCGGCACCAAGGTGGCCGTGAGTCTGGCCGAACCCGGCAGCCAGAAACTGATCGCGCGGCAGGCCGAGCCCACGGCCAAGACCGGCCGCAACGACGCAGTCGCCCGGCAGGTCCTGCACCTGATCGATGCGGCCTGCGCCGAAGCCGGCGTGGACGTGTCGTCGATCGATGGCGTCGGCGTGTCGTCGACGGGGCCCTTCGTGCTCCAGGGCGGCTGCGTCGAGCTGGCAACGCCCAACATCTGCGGCGGCCTGGCCGGCCCGGCGCGTGGCCTGCCCAACGACTGGATGACAGCCGTGCTGGAAGCGCCGCTGCGCGAGCGTTTCCAGCGTGTGCGGGTCGAGAACGACGCGGTCGCCGCGCTGGAGGCCGAACGCCACTGGGGCGCGCTCAAGGGCATCGACGACTGCGCCTACGTCACATGGAGCACCGGCGTGGGCGTGGGCCTGTGCGTCGGCGGCCACGTGCTGCGTGGCAAGAACGGCAATGCCGGCCATGTCGGCCATAGCTTCGTGTCGGACGACGACAACGAACATGCGCTGTGCGGCTGCGGCAACATCGGCGACGTCGAAGGCCTGGTGGCGGGCAATGCGCTGGAGCGCCGTTTCTCGCAGCCCGCGGCAGACCTGTTTGCGGCTGCCGTGGCCGGCGATGCGAAAGCGTTGGCGACCACCGACGCCCTGTGCCGCGTGATGGGTCGCATGCTCTACAACCTGGTGGTGACGCTCGATCTGCAGCGCATCAGCCTGGGCGGCAGCGTGTTCTGGCACAACCGCGAATTCCTGCTTGCGCGCCTGCAGGCGCAGCTCGATGGCAAGCTGCCAGCGCTGACCAAAGGCGCCACCCTGGTCGCGGCAGGGCTGGGCGACAAGGTCGGTGACTACGCCGCCCTGGCGCTGCTGGACTGAGCTCGGAACCCTCAGGACCGTTCGCTCGGCACTTCCTTGAGCGCTTCGAGGAAGGTCTCGCGCCACCAGTGCACGTCATGTTCGCGGATGCGCTGCAGCAGCCGCTGATGGCGTGACTTGCGCTCGTCCAGCGGCATCTGCAGGGCCTGCTGGATGGTCTCGGCTGTGCCGTGCGTGTCGTACGGGTTCACCAGCAGTGCTTCCTTCAACTGCTCGGCGGCACCCGCGAACCGCGACAGCACCAGCACCCCCGGATCGGCCGGGTCCTGGGCCGCCACGTACTCCTTGGCCACGAGGTTCATGCCGTCGCGCAGAGGCGTGACCAGGCCGACCGCGGCCGCGCGGCACAGGCCTGGCACACGCTTGCGCGCGACCATGCGGTGGATGTAGCGTACGGGCATCCAGTCGAGCTCGCCATAGTCGCCGTTGATGGCGCCGCACAGCGACTCAAGTTCGCGCCGGATGTCACCGTACGCGTCGACCGTTTCGCGGGTGGGCGAGGCGATCTGGATCAGCGTCGCGCTGCGTCGGTTCTCCGGGTAGTTCGCCAGCAGTTCGCGGAAGGCGCGCACCCGGTTGGGAATGCCCTTGGAATAGTCGAGGCGGTCGATGCCCAGCAGCAGGCGGCGCGTCGAATACTCCTTCTTCATCGTGTCGTACATGTCGCGCGCTTCCTTGGCATGGGTGAGTGCCACGAACTCGTCGACGTCGATGCCGATGGGGAAGGCGCTCGCGCGCACGGTGTTGTTCCACGCCCGGAACATGTCGTTGCCCAGCGCCTGGCCGTGCGCTTCATTGAGCACGTAGCGCTCGAAGTGCTGCACGTCCTGCTGCGCCTGGAAGCCGATGAGGTCGTAGGCGAACAGCGAGCGCATCAGCCATTCGTGCTGCGGAATTGCCGCCATGATGATCTGCGGCGGCAGTGGAATGTGAAGGAAGAAGCCGATGCGCTGCTTGCAGCCCATGGCCCGCAACTCGGCCGCCAGCGGGATCAGGTGGTAATCGTGCACCCAGATGATGTCGTCGTCGCGCAGCAGCGGCAGCAGCTTGCGCGCGAACAACTGGTTGGCGCGCCGGTAGCCGGTGATGAAGCCGGCGTCGAAGTTCGCCAGATCCAGCCGGTCATGGAACACGGGCCACAGCACCTTGTTGCTGTAGCCAAGGTAGTAGCTGTCGTGGTCTTCGCGGCTCAGGTCGAGGGTGGCCAGCGTCACCTTGCCGGCCTGTTGCTTGTGCAGCTCGCCCTCACCGGTCGGCCCGTCCTCGATGATGGTGCCGCTCCACCCAAACCACATGCCGCCGGTCTGCTGCAGCGATTCGCCCAGCGCCACGGCCAGTCCGCCTGCCGCGGGCTTGCGCGGGTCGGCCACGCGGTTCGATACGACGACGAGGCGGCTCATGCCGCAGCCTCCCCATTCGACTGCCGAGCCAGCAGGTCGCGGGTGGCAACCAGCCATTCATAGACCGTGCGGGTCGAGTCGAGGCGGTGCATCGCATGCGTCGGCCCGGACCCCACCTTGATGCCGATGCCGCCCATCGGCTGCACGACCACGAAGCCGCTCTCGTCGGTGGTGTCGTCGCCGGCGAACACCGGCTGGCGTCCGCGAAAGGGTGCCTCCTGCATGAAGGCCTCGATCGCCAGGCCCTTGTTCACGCTCGAAGGCTTGACCTCGAACACGAACTTTCCATGCAGCAATTCAAGCTGCGGCTGTCCTTCGATCACACGCGCCATCACGTCGCGGCAGACCGTTTCCAGGCCCGGGGCCAGCCGGTAATGCAGCGCGATGGCGCCATGCTTGCGCTCGACCAGCAAACCTTCGTGTACACCGGCCAGGGCATTGGCGGCATCGAGCACCGTACCCAGGTCGGGCGGCTGCACTTCCTTCATCTGTCCTTCGGCGTTGCGGCGCTGCACGCCGTGTTCGCCGGCTGCCGGCAGCCGAAGCGGCGCGAGGAAGCGGTCGAGCACGTCGATCTGGCGGCCCGAGACCACCGCGACGGCACCACCGAGCAGGTGATGCAGGTCGCCCAGAAGGGCAACCAGCGCAGGCGGAACCTCGATGGCCTCCGGTGTCTCGGCGAGCGCCACCAGCGTTCCATCGAAATCGAGGAACAGGGCGACGTCGGGCGTGAGTTGGGGGGGCGTTGGAAGCGTTGGCATCAACAAATGACCTTAACAGGCGCGCGGCTGATGCCGCGTCGGCCAACGCCGCACATTGCCCTCAGTCGACAGCGGCCAGCGCCTGGGCGCGGGCACGGGCAATGGCCTCGCCGATCTTCGGACCCGCCGCGCCTTCGCGCCGGGCCGCTTCGGCGATCGAGGCGGTGTCGACCGCTTGTGCCTTGGCCAGGGCCGTGCGCAGGCGCGCGCGCTGGGGATAGGGTGTGTCGTCGAAGCCCAGGCGACCCCGCGCATCGCATTCGCAGGCCTGCAGCACCTGGTCGAAGCGTTGGGGCTTGCGAAAAGCGTCGCACCGCTCGAGCAGCCGCACGAGTGCCGCGCCTTGGAGTTCTCCGCTGCGGTGGATGTTGCCGTGTTCACGCGCGACCACGTCGGCCAGCTCGCGTATCTCCACCGGTACGCGCCAGCGTTCGCAAACGTTCTGGAGCAGCCGCGCGCTGCGCTGCTCGTGGCCGATGTGCCGCGGCAGCACGTCGGCGGGCGTCGTACCCTTGCCCAGGTCGTGCGTGAGACAGGCAAAGCGTACCGGCAGTGTGGCGTCCAGCCGGGCGGCCATGTCGAGCACCATCATCAGATGAACGCCGGTGTCGATTTCCGGATGGTGCACGGCCGTCTGGGGCACGCCCCAGAGCCGGTCGACCTCGGGCAGCAGCACCTTGAGCGCGCCGCAGGAACGCAACACCTCGAACATGCGCGAGGGCCGGGCTTCCATCAACCCGCGCGACAGCTCCTGCCAGACGCGCTCCGGCACGAGCGCATCGACCTCGCCATCCTCGACCATGCAGCGCATCAGCTCCAGGGTCTCGGGCGCCACGCCGAAATCGGCAAAGCGTGCGGCGAAGCGGGCGACACGCAGGATGCGCACCGGGTCTTCGCGAAAGGCCTGGGTGACATGGCGCAGTACTTTGTGCTGCAGGTCGCGCTGGCCGTGGAAAGGGTCCTCGAGCTGCGCGGGGTCGAGGGTGCGCAGATCGCCCTCGGCCAGCGCGGCCGGCAAGGCGATTGCGTTGATCGTGAGGTCGCGCCGGGCCAGGTCTTCGGCCAGCGTGACCTCCGGCGAGGCGTGGATGGTGAAGCCCCGGTAGCCGGGTGCGCTCTTGCGTTCGGTGCGTGCGAGCGCGTGCTCTTCCCGGGTTTGCGGATGCAGAAATACGGGAAAGTCGCGTCCCACGGGCAGGAAGCCACGGGCTGTCATGGCCTGCGGCGTGGCGCCGACCACGAGCCAGTCGCGATCGCCTGCAGGCTGGCCGAGCAGGGCGTCGCGGATGGCGCCACCGACGAGATAGGTCTTCATGCGGGGAGTGTAGGCACGCCCGACTCCGGGATAGCCCTCTCCCTGAAAAAGCACGAGCGTTCGTAAGATATAAACGCCTCCGGTGATTTGTGCCGGAGGCTCACCACTCAGGAGCCTTCATGAAAAACATCAAGACAAGCATCGCGCTGGCGGCATCGGCCGTGGCCATGTGTGCATCCACGGGCGCCCTGGCCCAGCAGGCGGGGGCCTGGCAGGTTGGTACGGGCTGGCTGCATTTCTCGCCACAGGATTCGAGCGGGCCGCTGACCTTCACCTCGCCTGTGAATCGCCAGGTACCGGGCTCGGGCGCAGGCGTTGGCAATGCCGACACGCTGGGCTTCAATGCAACCTATTTCTTCGACAGCCACTGGGCAGGCGAAGCCGTGGTGGGCGTGCCGCCCAAGTTCAATCTCTACGGCGAGGGCTCGCTCGGGCGCCTTGGCAAGTTGGGCGAAGCGCGCCAGTACAGCCCCACGCTGCTGGCCAAGTACTATTTCAACGAGGGGTCCGCCCAGTTCCGACCCTTTGTAGGCTTCGGTGCCACCTACGTGTTCTACCGCAGCGTGAAGTTGACGCAAGGGCTGCAGGGAGCCATCGCTGGGCAGATCGGCGCACCGTCTGCATTGAGTTCGACGTCGGCCAAGCTCGACAGCTCTTTTGCGCCGGTGTTCAACGTGGGCGCCGCCTACCAGTTCGACAAGCACTGGGGCATGTCGTTCTCGGTGTCCTACATTCCGCTGAAAACCACGGCCAAGCTGACGACCTCCGTGCGTGGCAATGTGGTGGCGACCAGCGAAGCGCGCATCAAGCTCAACCCGATCGTGCCGTACCTGGCGCTCACCTACACCTTCTGAGCGTGGTCACGCCGACAGGTCAGCGTCCGAGCCGGTAGGGCTCTTCAAAATCGAGGAAATCCTGCTCGGCCAGGGCGCCGTCCACCCAGGCCTTCACGCCGGGCAGGGCCTCGACCCGCGCCATGTAGCCGGCCACCTCGGGCGGCACTGGCAGCGCATAGCGCGTGAGCCGCATCACGATCGGTGAGAAGTAGGCATCAGCGATGCCGAAGCGACCGAACAGCATGCCGTCTGCATGGCTGGATGCATGCGCGGCCAGCAGTTCGCTCCACATCGCGACGATGCGCGTCACGTCGGCACGCACACCCGGCTGGTCGCGCCAGATCAGCGCGCCTTGCGTGGACAGGTCCGCTTCGATGTTCATCGGGCAATGCGAGCGCAGGCTGCGAAAACCGGCATGCATCTCCGCGCAGATGCTGCGCGCGCGGGCGCGCTGCGCGCGGTGGGCGGGCCAGAGCTGGGCATCGGGCCACCGCTCTGCCGCGTACTCGGCGATGGCCAGCGTATCCCAGACGGCCAGGTCGTCGTCGATGAGCACCGGCACCGTGCCCGTCGGATTCACGGACCCGACGGTACGCTTGAAATCGGAGTCGGCTTCGAAGGAGTCGAAGCGCACCGACACTTCGTCGAAGGGGATGCCGACTTGCCGCAGCAGCACCCAGGGCCGCATGGACCAGGACGAGTAATTCTTGTTGCCGACATAGAGCTGGGGCATGGTCGTGTACCTGCAGGCAATGTGCCCGTGATGGGGAGGCCGCCATCGTAGCGATCCGCCGCGCACGCATTGATGCCAAAAGGCGTGTCGATTGATGCGCGGCGAAGCGCGACGCCATGCAACGCGTCAGGGCAGGTCTTTGTTCGGCTCGGGTTCGGCGGCGTTGCGAGGGCCGATGTTGCCCAGTCGGCTGCGCAGCGACTGCGGCTGGCCGCTGATGAGCGCCGCGTAGTTGGTGGTGTTGGCCAGCACCTTCTTCACGTAGTCGCGCGTTTCGCTGAAGGGCACGTTTTCCGCCCAGATGGCCGCATCGATCACGGGGCCGTTGCGCCAGCTGCGCGGGCGGCCCGGGCCGGCGTTGTAGGCAGCGGCGGCCAGCGCCATCGAACCGTCGAAGTCGTCGAGCGCGAGCTTGAGGTAGGCGGTGCCGATGGTGATGTTGGTTTCGCGGTCGTTGATCTGGTCGGCGGTGAAGCCGGCGAGACCGATCTTGCGCGCCGTCCAGCGCGCGGTCGCCGGCATCACCTGCATCAGGCCGGAGGCGCCCACGCCGGAGCGCGCGTCCATGATGAAGCGGCTTTCCTGGCGAATCAGGCCGTAGACGTAGGCCGGGTCGAGGCCGATCTCCTGGCTCTTGCGCAGCACGGTGTCATGGAAGGGCATCGGATAACGCTGGTCCACGTCGATCACGCCCTTGGTGCGCTCGCTGGTGTTGATGCAGCGGTCCCATACCTGCTGCTGGCAGGCCATGTCGGCCGCGGCGAGCAGCTCGCGGTCGCCCAGGCCGCCTCGGTCGTGCAGGCTGGTGGCGTAGTTCCACTCGCGCACGCCTTCGGAGCGCAGGCCGATGGCGATGGCGTAGAGCCCGCGCGCGAGCGACGGGTTGGCGCGCGCCGCGCTCTTCTCTTCCGGCGTGAGGGGGGCGGGGCGCGTGGGCACCTGCGCGCGTTGGCCCATGTCTTCGAGTGCCAGCAGCTCGTAGAAGCCACGCGTGCCGGCAATGGTTTCCAGCAGCACGCGCGCCTGCGCACGCTGGGCCTCGCCGCCCTGCGCGGTCATGGCGCGCGCGCGCCAGTAGACCCAGGTCGGGTCGAGCTGGGCCTCGGGGCTCATGGCGAGCACACCGGCCTGCACGTCCTTCCATTGGCCGGCGCGCAGTGCAGCGCGCACCTTCCAGCCGAGCATGTCGTCGGACAGGTCGGTGTTCTTGGTCACGTTGGCGAAGTACGCGTTGGCCTGTGGCTGCAGCTTGGTTGCCGCCTGGCGGCCGATGGCACCCCAGAGCCAGTTGCGTTCTTCGGCGCTGAGCATCGACGCCCACTTGCTGTCGAGCTGGGCGGCCGCCATGTCGGGGTCGGCGATGGCGATCTTGATGAGTGCGAGCACCACCATTTCCTTGCGCGCCTTCGACGCTGCCACCACGGCGCTGCCGAGGAATCTCGGCGCGTTCGCATTGAGCTGGTCGAACATCGGCAGCGCCTCGGGCGCGACGATGGTGATGGCGCCACGGGCGGCCTGGGGCCGGTTGGCTTCGATCGACAGGCGTGCCTTCTTCCACGCGTCGGCCGGCGTCATGAGGCGTTCGGAGATCATGCGGTCGGCGGCGGTCAGGCAGCCGTCGTCGGCGTCGCGCTGGCGCAACCAGTTGTCGCGCACCTCGTCGGCCTGCGCCTTGGCGAAGATGCCGGTGCGCAAGGCATTGACCAGAACGGCGTAGCACGCCACCTGCGGATCGTCGCGCATGCGAAAGCCCGGATGCAGGGCGGCAAAGCCGTCCCAGTCACGGCGCTGGCCGAGCAGCAGCAGCCAGTCGTTGCGCAGGCGGTCTTCCTGGTAGGTGCCGGCATAGCGTGCGAGGAAGTCCTGCACCTCGAGCGGGCTGGCTTCCTGCAGCCGGGCCTTGAGTTCCCAATAGGCCGCCCAGGGTTCGAGCGCATGGCCGCGGGCCTGCGGCAGCAGCGCACTCAGGCGCGATTTGTCGCCGCGCTGGAAGGCCTGCTTCATCTGGATGAGCACGTCGTCGTTGGGGGTCTGCGCGCACGCGGGCTGGGCGAGCACCGCGAAAGCCAGGGTGATTGCGCCGAGAAGGTGGCGCCGGGGTGCCAAAATGCCTGAAAACTGCATCGGGTGATTATGGACAAGCCACACGAAGGAAACGAGGAAAAAGGTCATGCCCAGACGGCTGCCTTTTTCAAATCGCAGGTGCGTGCTGCATTGATCGAGCAACGCCTGGCGCTGCCCGATCGCCAGCAGCGTGCGGATCTGCTGCAGCGCGTCATGCGCATCTGGTTGGTCGGCCGGCCTGACACGGTCATCGGCGCGTACTGGCCGATCAAGGGCGAATTCGATCCGCTGCCGGCGCTGCACCGCTGGAAGGAAGACGGTGAACTGCTCGACGAGCCGCACCGCCGGCGCATCGGGTTGCCCGTGGTCAACCGCGAGCACAAGACCATGACCTTCCATTCCTGGTATCCCGGCTGCCCGATGGAGAACGATGCCTACGACATTCCCAAGCCCAAGGACACCGAGCTGATCGTGCCCACGCTGCTGTTCGTGCCCTGCCTGGGCTACAGCGCCGGCGGCTACCGGCTGGGTTACGGCGGCGGTTTCTACGACCGGACGCTGGCGTCGCTGGAGCCGCGGCCGTTCACGGTCGGCCTGGGCTTCACGAACGGCTTCCTGGAAAACCTGGAACCCGAAGCGCATGACGTGCCGCTCGACGCGATCCTCAACGACAACGGCGTGGTGTGGCCGGTGGGTTGAGGCCCCGGCACTCCTGCACTGGCACGCTCAGCTCAGGTCGTCGACGGTGTCCGGATCGGGCACCTCGCCGATGGTTTCCCGCGTGGTGACGGCCTGGGTCTGCAACCACTCGCAGAACGCCTTGATCTCCGGGCGCAGCGCGCTGCGCGGGCCGGTGATGAGCCAATAGGCCATGGGGGAATCCATGCGGTGGCGCGGCAGGACCTCGATCAGGTCGCCGTTGGCCAGGCTTTCGGCAATGAGCGAGCTGCGGGCCAGCACCACGCCCTGGCCGGTGAGCGCGGCCTGCACCATCTGGTAGGCGTAGTTGAAGTAGAGCCAGCGTTTGGGTTGCGCGCGGCTCATGTCGTTGTCTTCGAACCAGCGGCGCCAGGTCAGCCATTCGAGGTGCGTGCGGTGGGCGTCGCCAGCCTCGATCAGGGTGAAGCGGGCCAGGTCGGCCGGTCCCTTGATGGCGGGATTGCTCTTGAGCAGCCAAGGGCTGGCCACGGGCGTGATGGTCTCGCCGAAGAGCCGCAGCGCGCCCAGCGGCATGTTCTCGCGCGGGCCGTAGCGCAATGCGATGTCCACGTCGGCCACCTCCATGTCCAGCGCCGCGTCGCTCGCGTCGATGCGGATGTCGATGTCCGGGTTGTCGCGCTGGAAAGCTTCGAGTCGCGGAATGAGCCACATTGATGCGAAGGAGGCGAAGGTGGTCAGTCCCACGCTCTTGCGCCCCGCGCTCTGCCGGATCTGGCGTACCGCCCCGTCGATGCGTGGCAGCGACTGCTGCACCGCCAGCAGCAGTTGGGCGCCCGCACCGGTGAGTTCCACTGCGCGCGTATGGCGCAGGAACAGACCCACACCCACTTCTTCTTCCAGTGACTGGATCTGTCGGCTCACTGCCGACTGGGTCAGCGCCATTTCTTCGGCAGCGGCGCGGAAGTTCAGGTGCCGCGCCACGGCCTCGAAAGCGCGCAGGTGTCCGGCGCTGATCGGCCGGGAGCGCAGGTGGGTTTGGGAGTGCTGCATGGATTGATGCGGAAACGGAATCAGTAGGCTAACTCCTTTTCATTGGACTGCCAACGGGCCTGCGCAGATCATTCATTCCCGAACCGCGCCATTGCGTTTCGTCACAACGCCACTGGAGTTTCCGATGTCCGCCGCATTCTCTTCCCTCCCGTCCCTGTCGTTACCCACGCGCGCTGCCGCCGTGCCGCCGGCCGTGCGCAACGGTGCATGGCGAATCGAGTTCGGCGATGCCATGACGCTCAGGGCCACCAGTGCCAGCATTCTGCGGGTGCGGCAGGGTCGCATCTGGGTCACCTGCGACGCGACGGCCACCTGGGGCAGCGAGGACCTGGTGCTCGCTCCGGGCGAGTCGTTGCGCGTGGCGGCCGGCCAGCGCCTGGTGCTCGAGCCGTGGGACGGCTACGGCGCGACCTGCAGCTGGGACGTCGCCACCCCGAGCGACGCGAGTTGATCAGCCGTTGACGTCGAACCCGCTGCGCAGCGCCAGGAAGCGGTCGAGCGCGACCTGTCCGTCGAGCGTGTAGATCTCGGCCAGGCCGGTCACGTCGTCGCCCTCGGCCAGGCCCATGTCGAAGCGCTGGTAGCGGCGCTCGAACAACGCACCGTCGTACACCACGCGCATGTCGGCGTGGCGCACGTCCATTTCCATCGACGATGCCAACGTGAGCACGGCTTCGCGCGGGCCTTCGATATGCTGGCAGAAACGAATGCCGTCGAACACCAGCAAGCCGGTGATGCCGCGCAGGGGATTGCGGGCGCGGGCCTCGGACACAATTTGCCCCACCACCGTGGGGGATTGGCCATTCGCCAGGACGCTGCAGTAGAGAATTTCGTGAAGATCGGTCAAGGCGATGGAGTGTAGGTACGCCATTTCCCGCAGTGAATGTCAAAAGACATGACAGTTGCGCCTATAGTTGCCGCGTGAAACCTGAGGACTATCCGGCACCCGTTTGCCCACCGCGCGGCGCACATCCCTGCGACGCATGTGGCCTGCGCAACAACCCTGCTTTTTTGCCGCTGGCGCACGAGCAGTTGCGCTTGATCGAGGCGTTTCGAACCGGCGAGCGCGAAGTCGACGCCGGTGGCGCGATCATCCACGAACACCGGCGCAGCACGCAGCTCTTCACGCTCTACTCGGGATGGGCTTTTCGCTACAAGACGCTCAGCGACGGCCGTCGCCAGATCCTCGGATTTCTGCTGCCGGGCGACTTCATCGGCCTGCAGGACGAATTTGCCGATGGCCAGACGCACGGCGTGGAGGCAGTGACCGGCGCCACGCTGTGCACGTTCAGCCGCGACCGCCTCTGGGAGATGTTCAAGGCGCAGCCCAAGCTGGGCTACGACATCACATGGCTGGCTGCGCGCGAGGAAAAGCTCATCGACGACAACCTGGTCACGGCCGGACGTCGCAATGCGAGCGAGCGGGTGGCGATGCTGTTGATGCAGCTGTACCGCCGTGCCGAGCGCGCCGGGATGATCAAGGACGGCTGGGTGGAATTTCCGTTCAACCAGCAGCACATCGCCGATGCACTGGGCCTGTCGCTGGTGCACACCAACAAGACGCTGCGTCGGCTGCAGCGGCTGGGCCTGCACAAACTGGACAACGGTTGGCTGCGCATCCTCGAGCCGCATGCGCTGGAAGCGCTGGGCGACTACTTCGAGCGACCGCTGCGCGCGGTGCCGCTGATCTGACGCGCCTGATTTGCTTGGCGCGCGTCCATCGGGCCGGCGTCGCTCAGGGCACCCCGCTGTCCTGCAGGGCGAGGGTGCGCAGGTCGTCGCGGTAGGCTCGCAGGCGCTGTACCGCGCGCTCGCGTTGCGCTGCGCGCATGGCGTTGTGCTGCGTTGCGACATTGCTGCAGCCTTCCTGGGTCAGCGCCTGCTGGTAGTCCCGCCACGGGCCCGGCGCCGGGTCGGCCACGCGCCTTACATAGCCGACGATGGCGCGACGGACGTCCTCGGGTGCCATCGCGGTCGTGCTGGCTTGGCGCAGCAGGGCGATCGACTCGGCCTGGCGCTTGCGGCGTTCGGCGTCGATGCGACGCGGGTCGAACCGCGACTGGTCGGTCAGGCGTCGCATGAGTGCGCGCTGTTCGACGTCGAGCGGGCCGTAGAAGTCTTCGTTGCGCTCCAGGAACTCTTCGTAGCGCTTGCGATGTACCTGCTCGGGCGTCCGGTCGATCCATTCGTCGGCGAATTTGGCGTCGTTCTTGGCGTATTTGCGCGCCAGCGTCTGCAGTTGCGCCTCGCCCAGACTCATGGCGAGTTCGGTGCCGGGGCGCGCCGCCTGCTCGCCCACGGCGACCAGGCGGGCGCGCACCTCGTCGGCCAGCGCGCAGACCTGTGCGGGTGTCACGTCGTTGGGTGCCATGGCTTCGGCTTTCTGCAGCAGCGCGATGAGCTTGGGCAGCTCGTTGCGGCGGTGCCATGCGAGCAGGGCCGTCAGCTCGTCGCGGGTGCGAGGCGTCTGCGCGCCATTGAAGTCGATGTAGCCGTCGAGCCACCAGTAGGTGAATTCAGGCAGGTTGTTGTACGCCAGCTTGACCGCGCTGCACGAAGCCAGGGCAACGCCCACCAGCACCGCGCCGATAATCTTTGCCAGCCAGGCGAAACGCATTCGGGAAAGAAACATGAAGCAGATTCCACAGCAAATACGAGACGCGCAAGGCGCGGGGGTGGCGACGGATGTCGTGATCATGGCCGCGGGCAAAGGCACACGGATGAAGAGCACATTGCCCAAAGTGTTGCACCGTTTGGGTGGGCGTGCGCTGGCGATGCATGTCATCCATACCGCCGCGCGGGTGGGCGCGCGCCGTGTGGTGGTGGTGACGGGCCATGGCGCCGAGGCCGTGGAAGCGGCCCTCGGCGCAGGTGCGCAGGGCGTGCTACCCCTGCAGTTCGTGCGCCAGATGCCGCAGTTGGGCACGGGCCATGCCATGCAGCAGGCCGCCCCGGTGCTGCCGGACGACGGCACGGTGCTGGTGCTGTCGGGCGACGTGCCGCTGATCGGTGCCGACACGCTGCAGGCACTGCTGGCCGCGAGCGCGGGCGAGCGCCTGGCGCTCTTGACCATCGTGTTCGACGACCCGGCGGGCTATGGCCGCATCGTGCGCGATGCAGCCGGCGGTGCCGTGCAGGCCATCGTCGAGCAGAAGGATGCCACCGAGGCCGAGCGCGCGATCCGCGAGGTCTACAGCGGCGTGATGGCCGTGCCGGCCCGGCTGCTCAAGGGCTGGCTTGCACGCCTGGACAACCGTAACGCGCAGGCCGAGTACTACCTGACCGACGTCGTCAAGATGGCCGTGGCCGACGGCGTGCCGGTGGTGGCGCACCTGACGACCGATGCCTTGCAGGTCGCCGGCATCAACAATCCCGCGCAACTGGCAGCGCTCGAGCGTGCCTGGCAGGCGCGCCAGGCCGATGCGCTGATGGAAGCCGGCGTGCGCCTGGCCGACCCGGCACGCTTCGACCTGCGCGGCACGCTGGACTGTGGCGCTGACGTGGAGATCGACGTCAACTGCGTGTTCGAGGGCGCCGTGACGCTGGGTGACGGCGTGCGCATCGGCGCCCACTGCGTGATCGCCAATGCGCGCATCGAGGCGGGCGCGGTGATCCACCCGTTCACCCACATCGACGGCGAAAAGGCCGGCGTGACGGTGGGTGCCGGCGCGTTGGTCGGCCCCTTTGCGCGACTGCGGCCGGGCGCGCAGTTGGGCGCGGAGGTGCACATCGGGAACTTCGTCGAGGTGAAGAACGCGACGCTGGCCAAGGGTGCCAAGGCCAATCACCTGGCCTACCTGGGCGACGCCACGGTGGGCGAGCGCGTGAACTACGGCGCGGGCAGCATCACCGCCAACTACGACGGCGCCAACAAGCATCGCACCGTGATCGGCGACGATGTGCACGTGGGCAGCAACTGCGTGCTGGTCGCACCCATCACCATCGGCGCAGGCGGCACCATTGGTGGAGGCTCCACCATTGCCAAGAGCACGGAGCCGGGCGCATTGACCGTGGGGCGTGCGCGGCAGGTGAGCTTTGCGAACTGGCAGCGTCCGAAGAAAAACCAGCCTTGATCCGGCGCGGGCCTGGCGGTCGCGGCCTTGCGCGGCAGCCGTTCAACCCAGCGGCACCCGCGGCGCGAACTTCGCGCGCCTCACGCTGAAGAAGGTCTTCACGTTGCGCACATTCGCATCGCTGTGGAAGAGGCGCTGCGCCAACGCCAGATAGCCGGGCATGTCGCGCGTGCCCACGATCAGGATGAAGTCCGGACCCGGCGATACGCGATAGCACTGCTGCACGGCGTCGTCGTCGGCCACGCGGGTCTCGAACGCGGCGAGCGAGGCTTCGTCCTGCCGGTCAAGGGAGACTTCCACCACCGCTTCCAGTCCATGCCCCTGCACCGCCGCCATGCGGCCTGGCGACAGCAGCGCGATTTCGCGTTCGATCAACCCGGCCTGGCGCAAGCGCTGGACGCGGCGCAGGCAGGTGGGCGGCGAGATCGCCATGCGGGCCGCCAGGTGCTGGTTGGTCTCTGACGCATCGCGTTGCAGCGCGTCGAGCAGGCGAAGGTCGATGGCATCGAGTGATACAGATTCCATAATTCCATGAATTATGGAATAAAAGTTCTTTATATCAGCGGATTGAATTTTTGTTTCACTAAATGATGAAATGAGAAATCCATTGCGCGGGGAGGCGTTCTACGATTCGGTTCGTTCCCGGGCTCAGGCCCATCACTCATCCAAAAGGCAGGTCTCCCATGTGTGGCATCGTCGGCGCAGCGTCCCATCGCAACATCGTTCCCGTCCTCGTCCAGGGTCTGCAGCGGCTGGAGTACCGCGGCTATGACTCCTGCGGCGTGGCTGTGCATGCGGGCGGCTTGACGCGTGCGCGAACCACTTCGAGGGTCGCCGACCTGCTCACGCAAGTGGCCGATGACCATCTCGAAGGCCTCACCGGCATCGCCCACACGCGCTGGGCCACCCACGGGGCGCCCGTGGTGCACAACGCGCATCCGCACTTCAGCCACGGACCGGGCGAGGGCGCCGACAGCGCGCGGCCGGCGCGCATCGCGCTGGTTCACAACGGCATCATCGAGAACCACGAGGCGCTGCGCGCAGCGCTGCAGGCCAAGGGCTATGTCTTCGCCAGCCAGACCGACACCGAAGTCATCTCGCACCTGGTCGACAGCCTCTATGACGGCGATCTGTTCGATGCCGTCAAGGCCGCGGTGCTGCAGCTGCATGGCGCCTACGCCATTGCGGTGATCTGCCGCGACGAGCCGCAGCGCGTCATTGGCGCGCGCGCCGGATCACCGCTGATCCTGGGCGTCGGCAAGGATGGCAGCGAGAACTTCCTCGCCAGCGACGCGATGGCGCTCGCTGGCGTGACCGACCAGATCGTCTATCTGGAAGAGGGCGACGTGGTCGACCTGCAACCGGGCAAGTACTGGATCGTCGACGGCGCGCACAAGCCGCTGTCGGCCGCGCAGCGCCCGGTGCGCACGGTGCTCGCGCACAGCGGTGCGGCCGAACTGGGCCCGTACCGCCACTACATGCAGAAGGAAATCTTCGAGCAACCGCGCGCCATTGCCGACACGCTCGAAGGCGTGGAAGGCATCGTGCCCGAGCTGTTCGATGGCGTCGGCCAGAACGGCGCCACCGGGGCGAGCGCGCACCGCGTGTTCAAGGACATCGACCAGGTGCTCATCCTGGCCTGTGGCACCAGCTACTACAGCGGCTGCACCGCCAAGTACTGGCTGGAAAGCATCGCCAGGATCCCGACCCAGGTCGAGATCGCCAGTGAATACCGCTACCGCGATTCGGTGCCCGACCCGCGGACGCTGGTCGTGACCATCACCCAGTCGGGCGAGACCGCCGACACGCTGGCCGCGCTCAAGCACGCGCGCAGCCTGGGCATGGAGCAGACGCTCACCATCTGCAACGTGGCGACCAGCGCCATGGTGCGCGAATGCAAGCTGGCCTACATCACGCGTGCTGGCGTCGAGATTGGCGTGGCGTCGACCAAGGCCTTCACCACGCAGCTCGCGGGTCTGTTCCTGCTGACATTGGCACTGGCCCAGGCCAAGGGCCGCCTCAGCGACGAGGCCGAAGCCGGCTACCTGAAGGCCATGCGCCACCTGCCCGTCGCGCTGCAGTCGGTGCTGGCGCTGGAGCCGCAGGTCATCAGCTGGGCCGAGGATTTCGCGCGCAAGGAAAACGCCCTGTTCCTCGGCCGTGGCCTGCACTACCCGATCGCGCTCGAAGGCGCGCTCAAGCTCAAGGAAGTGACCTACATCCACGCCGAGGCCTACGCCGCCGGCGAACTCAAGCACGGCCCGCTGGCGCTGGTGACCAGCGAAATGCCGGTGGTGGCCGTCGCGCCCAACGATGCACTGCTGGAAAAGCTCAAGAGCAACCTGCAGGAAGTGCGCGCCCGCGGCGGCGTGCTCTACGTGCTGGCCGACGCCGACACCCGCCTGGAGAACAGCGAAGGCATCCACGTCATCCGCATGCCCGAGCACTACGGCGCACTGTCACCCTTGCTGCACGTGGTGCCGCTGCAATTGCTGGCGTATCACACGGCGTGTGCACGGGGGACGGATGTGGACAAGCCGCGGAATCTGGCGAAGAGTGTGACGGTGGAGTGAGGGGCTGTATCGGGGGACAGGCCTGGGCCTCGATTGATTCTGTCGGCGCGACTGTGCTTCGAGCGGTGTGAGCGCCAGCAATGGGGTGATTGCTGACGATCGCGATCGGTAGACCGATCAAGGGCATTCCGCCCGCAGGTATCTCAGGACCTTTGTTGTGCTCGGGGTTGAAGGGGTGATGCGAGCGTGTCGTAACCCTCTGAGACTTCGTTTTCCTATGGCGCTGGCGACACTACCTCGGTGTTTCCAACCCAATGAAAACGAACGAAGGAGCCCAACAATGAGCGGATTCAAAATCGTCAACGGCGTCGCTGAAATCAGCGATCCCGCCATCTACAAGAACTGGCTTGACAACGACGAGTTCAAGGCCGCCGTTGCGGCGGACCCTTCGCCCGAGCGCACCGCAGTCAAACGGCTACTGATCGAGTTTGAAGCCGACCTTTCCCGGATCGTTCGTGACAATGTGATCTCCGAGCGGGTCGCTGAGGTGATGACGAAGTACATCGCCGAGGACTATATCCAGCACGATCCCAACGCATTCGGCCACGGCCGTGACAAGCTCATCGAGCAATTTCGGTTGGTGCCCATCACCGGCACGACGCCGCCGCCCGTCGTGAGCGTCATTCTCGATGGCGAGGTCGGCTGTCTCATGATGCGCGAACTTGCACCTGATCCCGTGGTGCCTGGCGCGACCTATGAGTGGAACATCCTCACGGTCTTTCGGGTGCACAACGGCAAGATCGCCGAGCACTGGAGCACCTTTCGCAAAGTGGTGCCCGGCCAGAACCCCATGGGAAATTGAGAACGCCACCTGACGCAGCTTGCCGTCGATCGGGTTCACCGGCGAGCCATCGCCAAGGTCCACCTCGGCGTGCCGCCAGGACCTTATCTCCAGACCTGGCCCGACGCTGGACCACATAACAATAGAAGGACAACCAATGACCTTGGAAATGAAACCGCCCGCAGGCGGTCCCCCCTCGGGATTTCCGCCGCTGGGAGGGCCTGCGCCCCAGCAGCCTCAGTTTCCCGAATCGCCGTACCTCAGCGAGGTTGGGCGTCGGATGCGTGATGAAGTTCTCGAGATGTTGCCGCTGCTGCGCAAGAACGCGGCCGAAGGCGAGCAACTCGGAGCCCTGGCGCCCGCCACGCTGGAGGCCCTCGATCGCGTAGGTGTCTTCAAGATCACGATCCCGACGGAGCTTGGAGGGTCCGCCCTTGGCGCACGCGACTCCGCGGAGATCGTCAAAGCGCTCGGCCAGGGCGATGCGTCGGCCGGCTGGCTCGTGATCGTCTCGAGTGCCGCCAGGAACGCGCTGGGCTTCGACTCGAAAGCCCGCGACGAGGTCTTTGCCAGCATCGCCGATTGGGTGGGGCCCATCATGTTCGGCGCCACCGTCTTCGCACCGAAGGTCGGTGACGGCCGCGAAGTCGACGGTGGCTATATGGTGAAAGGGAAATGGTCTTTCGGCAGCGGTTGCAAACATGCAGCCTGGGGAGCCGTCGGCTTCGAATATGACGACCAGGCCAGCGGAGAACGTCGGCGCGCGATGGGGATACTCTCCCGCGACCAGTACGAGATTGTCGATGACTGGAAAGTCATGGGCCTGCAGGCGACGAGCTCCAACAGTGTTCGATCGGAGACGGAGATCTTCGTGCCGGACTACCGCGTCGTCCACACCAACGATCTACCACGTCTGACAGAGGCGTTGCGCGGGAAGTACTCCGGACTGGCCTTCAAACATGGTCCGATCGGCGGCATGGTGGCCACGACGTGCTCGTTCGCGGCACTTGCGGTCGGTATCGCACAGGGTGCCCTCGACTCGTTTGTCCAACAGGCGACGAAGCGGCCGCCGTTCAACCTTCCCTACAAAACGATGTCGGAGATGGCGTCGATCCAAGTCGTCGCTGGCAAGGCACGGGCGGTCATCAACAGTGCCAATGCGGTCCTCTGGCGTCACGCCGACGAGATCGATCGGCGGGCGCTTGCGCAGGAAGAGTTCTTCCCATGGAACGAGCCAGAGATCACGACAGACCTGGTCCACCTCATCCACGAGTGCCTCCGCGTGGTCGATGGCTTGCTGCTCGCACTGGGCTCATCGGCTGTGGTGCTGAGCAATCCGCTCCAGCGCGCGGTACGCGATATCCATGTGTTGGCGACGCACGGTGCATTCCGCATCGATCCTGCGGCCGAAATCAGCGGGCGAGACATGTTCGGCCTCGATCCTTTCCCGATGATCGCCGCACTCAGTTCGCCCCCCGCAGCGAATGCGGACCGACCACCGGTGCCGCAGCCAGGGCGCGCGCGCGTTGGCGACATGGCCTCCGCTTTTCCAACCCGGTGAAAACGACATGAACCAACTCAGCAAGTCGGCAGACTTCGACGCCGGTTCCAGGGCCACATCCCTGGCTGCCAGGGGCGCCCAGTCCCGAAGCGGGACGAGAAAAACAGGTGAGGGCGCTCCGCCGAAGATCAGTTTGAAGCAGTACGTCGCCGACTTCATGAGGGCGTCGGGCCGCGCCAAGGCAGCACTCATCGGCAGTCTTCTGCTCGTGGCCATGGGCCCCGCCGGCCTGTCGGCACTGACCCCGTTCGTGGTACCGGCATTCGCGATGAAGACAGGGGCGCCGCTGCCGGTCGCGATCCTGCTTTTCGTTACCTTGCCGCTGATCATCGGCCCGCTGGTTCTGCCTTTCGCCGGACGATGGGCCGATCGGCTGGGTGCTCGGCGCGTGGCGCTTCCCGCGATCGTCCTGTACGCGATCATCACGGGGATCATCCCCCTTGTGGCGGGTACGACCTGGCTGCTGGGAACGCTCCTCGTGGTCGCGTCGATCTTTGGATTCAGCGCAAGCCTGGGGATCGCGTTCAAAGTGATCTCTGAGTGGTTTCCCGAGCACCGTGGGGTCGGATTCGGCCTGATCGGCGTGGCCTCCAGTCTCTTCAGTGCGGTCTTCTCACCGTTGTTCCAGTGGCTGGTCAACGGCAATGCTGCGGTGTCGCTCTCGATGATGCCGAGCGCCAGCGGGTGCACGTCCACTGCTGGACGACCATCTTTCTGGGTTGCACGGGGCAGCAGCTTCCACTGCCAATCCGGGTGTCTTTACGGGGTTGGGCTGGGACGGTGCCTATTATTTGATCGCCATGGCGATTGCCTTGATTGGTATCCCGGCTGTGCTCTGGCTCATATCAGAACCCAAGGCGGCATCCGTTGTGGCCATGCCGAAGACGGTGGATGCCCATCTGCCCGGCGTGCCTTTCGGAAAGGCCATCCGGACTCGCGCGTGGATATTCATCACGCTGTTCGTCGCGTTCTCGGCCGGGGGGCCGATCGCGATGCGCCTGATCGCAGTGGACTTCTACGGTCAGAATGGCATCCATCCGGCAACGGTATCCCTCGCGCTGTCCGTGCTCTTCAGTACATCGGTCATTGGATTGCTCGCCACTGGGGCCGTTCTGGATCGAGCGAGCCGACCATGGATCGTCGCAGCGCTCCTGGTAACGGTGCCCGTCGGTCTGGTGCTGGCGCTCGTCAATACCGGTTCCGTGGCGCTCCTGTACATCTCCATGGCGTTCCTCGGTTTCGCAAGCGGCGCCGAATCCACACTCGGCCCGACATTGATCGCCAAGTACTTCGGATTGAAGTCCTTCGCAGCGTTGCAAGGTCTGACCCTTGCGATCACGTCGCCGATTCTGGCCATGTCCCCCTTGCTCGTCAGCGTGGTGAAGACTGCCTCCGGCAGCTACGCCATTCCTCTCCTGATGCTCATCGGCATTGGCTTGATCGCCGTCATCCTTGCGGCGCTGCTCCCGAAGTACCCGAGGCCGTGGGTGGGCGGGGTCCAGAGCGGGGATTCACTTTCGTGATCGAAGGTGGCATCGCGCATCGCAACGCCGGCATCGGATTGCGTGCCCGTCAGGTCACCGTCGCGTGGGGCAACAAGCCCTGCGTTCCAACGACCCAGGCGGCCTCTGCCCCATCGATTCCAGGCATCCGCTGCACCGGCCAAGCCCCGCTGCCCACGGCTCATGGCGAGTTCCTCGCCCAGGTCTACCAACGCGAGGGAGATGCCCTCGAACACATCGTTCTCAGCCGTGGGCTCGACCAGCCGGCCGTAGCCGGCCCACCTGCGGGTGTGCTGCTGCGCATGCACTCCGAATGCGCCACCGGCGACCTCTTCGGCTCGCTGCGCTGCGATTGCGGCATGCAACTCACGCTCGCCCTGGAGCGTATTGCCAAGGAAGGGCGGGGCCTGATGATCTACCTGCGTGGTCATGAAGGCCGCGGCATCGGTCTGGCGCAGAAGCTGGCGGCCTACCAACTGCAGGACCAGGGCCTGGACACGGTGGATGCCAACCGAGCGCTCGGCCATGCGGTGGATTCGCGCGATTACGGCGTTGCCGTCGCGATCCTCCAGCAACTCGGCTTGAGCGCCGTGCGCCTGATGAGCAACAACCCGAGCAAGGTGGCAGCACTGGAAGCAGCCGGCATCGAAGTGCTGGAGCGCAGTCCACACGAGGTGCCAGCACAGTCGCACAACCGGCGCTACCTGCAGACCAAACACCAGCGCATGGGGCACTTCCTGACGTCGATCCTTTGATCGACCGGTCCTGTGGTCACTGCGCGTGTGCTTGGCTCAGTCGCCATCACCGGGGCGGCTTGGGCGGCGCAATCTTGTTGATGCCGCTCCAATGTTCGACCAGCTTTCCGTCACGGACGCGATAGGCATCGAAAACGAAGAACGGATAGGTGCGTGTTGGGTCTTCCGGCTCAGGTTGGGGGAACTCTCCCGCAATCACCACCATGTCGCCTTCTGCGACGATGAACGCCGGAGGAATCATCAGATCCGGTTGAACCGGAAGCTGCGGCAAACCGTGAAACGTCTCTGCAACGAAAGCCTCCAGGCCTGCGCGCCCGCTAGAAACATGGGAGGCGTGTTGACGGTAATCTTCCGCCACGAAGTCTTTGACCGCTGCTGGATTTCTCGCGTCGAAGACATGGCGATAGAAGTCGATCACGACTTGACGGTTGCGTGCTTCCTGGCTGGAGAGCTGAACTGAATCGGTCATCTTCTTTTTCGTGTTGCCTGGTTGAATTGGATGAAGCGCATGGGCGCGCCACGACCTTGGTGGTGTGGTTTGCAGATGCCCATGCAGTGTCGCCAATGCAGCAGGAAAACGAAGTCTCGAAAGGTCGCGCGGACTCCGTGACCTCCGGTGAACCGGTGAACTGTGGCGCCGCTATGCTCGTGCGTCGCAAGACGGGACATTCAATGGATGGGAGAGGCCAGCGTGCAGGGCTTTCGGGCTGGCCGTGCAGGGGCCATAGAGCTGGCACAGTCAGTCGCTTGCCGAGGCTAGGAGGTGTTCAGGCGGTTCGCAAAGGAGTTGAAACCCGGATGCGCCCGGAGGTCGTCATAAGCAGGGGAAGTGAGCAGTAGCAGTTCTTGCATCTGGTTGCGTGACGTCAATGCGCAATCGAGGCATCGAAATGCTTGCTCGAGATCTTCGAGTCCTGCGTGAACCAAGGTCATGGCCGCGGCGTTGGGGCCATCCGGGCGGGGGTGGCCTTGCTGCAGAATGCGCAAGAGACGTCTCGCTTCGACTTCTTTACCGCTGCGCGCGTAGGCGTAGCCGAGGTGCGCCAAAGCCACGGGATGCTCATCCGCCAGGCGGCATGCCTCTTCCAGTTGGGCGATCGCTGTCTTATGGAGTCCTGCATAGAGAAAGCAATCGCCCAACAGCAGCTGGGCTGCATCGAACTCGGGTGCCAAGGCCACTGACTTCTGGGCAAACATGATTGCGCCGTCAAAGTCGCGCATGTGCATGCAGATGGCAGCCAGGGACGAATGCGCAAATGCGGATCGGGGAGCGAATTCCACCCCGCGCTCTGCGGCTTGGAACGCGTCCTGCAATCGGCCGGATTGAAGGTATCCCAATCCCATGGCGGTATGCGGTAGACCGTCTGCAGGACTGGCCATGATCGCCTGACTGAACATGCGCGTCGCTTCACCGGTGTGGCCGGACGCGAGGCAACCCAGCCCGAGCGCCACTTGCTCGCCCGCCGTGCGGTCTCGAATCGCGCCGCGCAGATACTCGCGCAGCAGCACGTTGTCGCGCAGTACATGCCGTGGTGCCATGTCGTCTTCCACGGTGATCGATGGCGGTTTGGAACGCAGCCAGGATTGCACCGAAGCCGCGACGTCTGCGGCGACCTGCCTCTGAAAGGCGATCACATCCTCCACGTGTTGTTCACGACGTGCAGACCAGACAATCACATCCTGCTTCGAATCAATGATCTGCAGGGTCAGTCGATAGGTCTGCCCTTGGCGAAACAGGCTGCCTTGCATCGCATAGGTGGCTTCGGATGCGCGCAGGACAGGGGAAAGCTCTTCCGCGGTCTGACCCAAGCTCTCGCTGGAGCCCCGAGAAAGCACCGTCATGCCCGGTAGCTTTGCCATGGACAGGCTGATCTCGTCGTGAAACGCCGTCACGATGTCTGAATCGTGAGTGCTCAAGCCTGAGAAAGGAAGAATCAGCAGCCGTGCCGCAGCGCCCCGGCGGGCGAGCGGCTGCAGCGCCACCGGCTCATTGTCTTTTCTCTCCAACTCGAAGACCGGCATGAAGCCACCCTTCGGCAATGAGATTCTCACCTCGTCGTTCAATCCTTCGTTCTGATAGTAGAGATTCAGACGAGATCTCAGGCGCCACGCCTCGGTTCGCACGCTGGTCTGGACTTGCGGGTGAAAGTCCTCGTGGTGACCGAAGGCTTCCACGGCAATATTGAACTGTTTCAGCCGTTTGCCGCGGCCAGCCAGGGTTTCTGTCACCAGGTACTGCAATAACTGCCGCAGGCGCTTGGCCAGACGGAAGGTTTCGCTCTGTACCACGGCATGAAGTGCTGCGGTGATGCGTTCTTCCTGCAGCTCGAGAGAGTCAATGGAACCTGAAAGCATGGCTTTGTCGCATCTCCTAACGCTGGAGACCGAATCTATTCACTTTCCCGTCTCTCGAAGTAGCGGGTATATACCGGTGGCCAGGTCACATTACGTCACGGATTCCGCGAACCAGCCGGAGACCTGCTCCATCAGGACCGTGACCCTCCGAGACTTCGCTTTCCTATGGCGTTGGCGACACTACCCAGGCGTCTCCAACCCAACGAAAACGACATGAACCAACTCAGCAAGCCGGCAGACTTCGACGTCGGCGACAGTGCAGACAGTGCAGCCTCCGTCGGTGCCAAGGGCCCGAGCTCCGAAGCGGTGAAAATGCGCGACGCGATCAAGGCACTGACGCCTCTTCTGCGCGACACCGCCTGTGAAAGCGAAAAGGCGACAGCCCTCGTGCCGGAGGCGTTACGTGCATTGGATAAAACCGGCTTCTTCCGGATCACCCTGCCGAAAAAGTTTGGCGGTTCGGCTTTTGGTGCGCGCGACCTGGTCGAGGTGATCGCCGCCGCGTCCTATGCCGATGGGTCTGCGGGCTGGAGCGGCTTCGCTGCGTCCGGTATCCGGATGGTGCTCGCCTTCAGTCCGCAGGCGGTCGCTGAGGTCAGCGCGAAGCTCCCGAACTGGGTCGGGCCGGCGGCGGTTGGGGCGTCTATCTTTTCCACCATCGTCGGGCAGGCTAGGCGCACTGACGATGGGTTCCAGGTCACGGGCAAATGGATGTACGGCAGTGGCTGCAGCTACGCCGCGTGGGCGGTCGTCGGTATCGAGTGGCAGGAAGATGGCAAGCCAGTGCGCGGCCTGGCGCTGCTCTCGCGAGACCAGTACGAGGTCCTGGACGACTGGCATGTCATGGGCATGGCAGCGAGTTCGAGCAACAGCATCGTCACCCGCACCGAAGTCTTCGTTCCGGCGTACCGTGTGGTGCGCCACGCGGACCTGCCCCTCGCCCTGGGCGCGCTGCCGCAAAAGTACGAGGGATTGACCTATCGCATGGGGCCCTTGGCAACGATGCTATCGACGGCGCTCGCCAACATAGCGATTGCGCTTGGCATGGCCAGGGGCTGTCTTGACGCCTTTGTCGAGCAGGCCAACAAGCGCGTTCCATTCAACCTGCCTTATGAAACGGTGGCGGCGACGCCTTCGACTCAGGTCGTGGCGGGGCGGGTCTATGCCATGGTGCAGGCCGCCGAGGCATTGATCATGCAGACGGCCGAAGAGGTCGATGCGCGCACCCGCCGCGCAGAGGATTTCTCGCCTCGCGAGGAATCGCTTGCCACGATGACGCTCGTCTATGCAGCGAACCTCTGCGGCGAGGCGATCGACGAGATGCAACTTTGCATTGGCTCTTCATCGGTCAGCCTGCGCAACCCTATCCAACGTTTTGCCCGAGACGTGCGCGTCATGCTGACCCATGGGGCCATCCGCCGGGATCCGGCTGCGGAAATCGCGGGGCGGCATGTCCTTGGCATGCCGCCGTTCAACATGTTTGCCGGCGGCTTGGCGCAGCGCTGACTATTTTCAAAGGAGAAATTTCCATATGTCCACTTCCTCTAACAACCGCGTCTCGACTTACGCCGTCAATCCGATCTTTCTGAATCGTTGGTCGCCGCGCGCCCTTGATGAAAAGGCGGTCATTTCCGAGCAGGACCTGATGACCATCTTCGAGGCTGCGCATTGGGCGCCATCCTCTTTCAACTCGCAACCCTGGCGCTTCATCTACGCCCGTCGGGGCACGCCGGAATGGTCGCCCATTTTCAATCTTCTTGTCCCGATGAACCAGGCTTGGGCGGTGCGCGCATCCGCATTGGTCGTGCTGGTATCGGCGACCACGGCACAGATGCCCGGGGCTCCCGGTCCGATGCCGGCGTACAGCCATTCGCTCGACGCTGGCGCAGCCTGGGGCTATCTTGCGCTGCAGGCGACGCAACTGGGTTGGTACGCGCATGCGATGGCAGGCTGGGACGTTCAGCAAGCTCCCGGCGTGCTGGGCGTGCCAGACGGTTTCCGGGTCGAAACCATCATTGCCATCGGCCGGCTGGGGGACAAGAGCGTACTGCCTCCGCCACTCCAGGAGCGCGAGCAGCCCAATACCCGACGGCCCGTCGATGAGGTGGTGATGCAGGGGTTGTTCAGGCCATGAAGACATCCTCTGCCAAACCGTTCATCGTGGGCATCGGTGGTACGGCCGTCAAAGGCTCATCCACCGAGCAGGCGCTGGTTGCTGCGCTCGCGGTCGCCGAAGGGGCAGGCGGTCGGACTCAGCTCTTTGGCGGAGAGTACCTGCTCGCACTGCCTCACTATGTGCCCGGCAGCTCCGTGCGCAATGGCCATGGGCACGAATTGATCGAAGCCGTCCGTGCCGCGGACGGTCTCCTCATTGCAAGCCCCGGCTATCACGGAACCATTTCAGGGCTCGTCAAGAACGCGATCGACTATTTCGAAGAGATGGCCAAGGACGAGCGGGTCTATCTGGATGGTGTCCCCGTCGGCTTGATCGCCACGGCCTATGGCTGGCAGGCGACGGGCGGAACGCTCAGTTCTCTGCGCTCGATTGTCCATGCGCTGCGTGGGTGGCCCACTCCGATGGGAGCCGCGATCAATACGAGCGAGCGGGTTTTCTTCGATGGCGTCTGTCAGAACCAGGCCGCGGCCAGCCAGTTGAATCTGGTCGGCCGCCAAGTCGTCGAATTTGCTGCCCGTTCAGCGCCCCGTGCAGCCAGCCACGCCATTGAAACCACTTCAACGTTTGCTACGAGAACTTGCCATGTCACTTCCCAATAAATCAATTCAGGATCAACCGTTGCCACCCCCATTGGGGCTGGATGGTCATCCGCCATTTCCCCCGTCTGCGCCGACGGGTGCCGTCGAATCGCCTTGGCTCACCGACGCAGGCCGCGCCATCGCCGCCAAGGTGCGCTCGCTGATGCCGCTCATTCGTGAACAGGCTCAGCAAGGTGAGCGAATCGGTGCCCTGACGCCGCCGGTTCTCAAGGCGCTCGATGATGCGGGTGTCTACAAGATGACCATGCCCATCGAGTGGGGTGGGTATGGGCTTGGCACGCGTGACCTGCTTGAGATCATCAGCGTGCTTGGTGAGGCCGACGGCTCGGCGGGATGGGCCGCCTTCGTGGGAATCGGCGTCAAGAACCTGTTGGCCCTCGACTCGAAGATCGTCGACGAGGTTCGTGCCGACGCGCAAGGATGGGTGGGACCCGCTGTGGTCGGAGCCTCGGTGTTCGCCACGAATGTCGGCCGCGGCCGTCGCGTCGAGGGCGGGTGGATGATTGAAGGACGATGGGCGTTCGGTAGCGGCAGCAAGCACGCTCGCTGGGCCATGGTCGGTATCGAATACGACCCGGCAACTCACCCGGGAACCGGTCGCGGCGTGGTCGTGTTGCGGCAGCCGGACTACGAGGTTGTTGACGACTGGCATGTCAGCGGCCTATCGGGAACTTCGAGCAACTCGATCCGGGTCTCCACCGAGACCTTCGTTCCCGAGCATCGGTTCCTCGACCTCGCGGAATACCCGATGAGGTTCGGCGAGATGCACCGGCGCTACAGCGGGCCTGGCTACCAGCAGCACGGGACCGCGCTGCTCATCACGGTGTCGATTGCCGACGCTGCGATCGTGTTGGGCATGGCCCGCGGCACGCTTTCCTGCTTCGCCGAGCAAGCCAAGAAGCGCCAGCCCTTCAGCCTGCCGTACCCGACGATCGGTGACATGGCGAGCGCTCAGGTCGCCGCAGGCAAGGCGCTGGCGATGATCAATGTTTCCGCGGCAACGCTCGAAGGCATCGCTGATCAGGTCGACGCAAGAACGGCGGCGGGTCGCGATTTCTCGCGTGAGGAGGAGAGCGAAATCAGCCTCAGTGTGGCGTATGTCGCCAACCTGTGCGAAGACGCGATCAACCTCCTTCAGAAAACGATCGGTTCGTCCACCGTCAGCCTCAGCAACCCGATTCAGCGCTTCGTCCGGGACGCCCGCGTCCTGACATCGCATGGTGCCATTCGCCTCGACCCGCAGGCAGAGGTCAACGGACGCCGGCTCCTTGGTCATCCGCCATTTGCGATGTTCGGCGGCGCAGTGCCCGAACGAAGCGCGAAACCGAAGATGGACAGACCTCGCAGCTGAAGGATTTCAGATCGTCAGCGCACGCGCGACGCAGAGGGGGCAACCCCATCCGTTGGACCGATCCTCATCGACGCCTTTCCAGCCTGCGCGAAAGGTGAATCGAAGAAGGAGGCGCTCTGGGTAGGAGCGCACACAAGAGCACCCGTCCGGAACAGGCCGTTAGAGCCCCATGCCGGACGGAGAAAAGCTTTGTTTACAGGAGACAAAAACATGAATACACCGAGCCGATCGCCGTGGCTCCCCTTTCTGCTGGCGGCCAGCGTGCCGCTCGCCCTCACGATGGGGCGAGCAGACGCCGCAAGTGCACCGCCCGAGTCCACTGCGTCGAGCCCCACCCCCAGCCCGATTCCCGGGCCAGACAGCGCTTCCAACACGCTGGCACCCCCATCGTTTGGTCCTGGAGAGCCGCCGCCATCGGGCGCCTCCGACCTGCCGATGATGGACCTGCCCAAGACGGAGGCCGGACCTGTATTTCCCATACCCATTGGGGCTGGCGAGCCCGACTTCAAAATATCGAATACCCGCGTCATGCCCGGCCCTGCCCTTGCCGCGATTGGCCCTGTTTCTGTGCTCGATGGATTTGACGCATTGCTGGGTGCACCCCCTCTTCCAAATGGCTTTACGTATCACGGAGCCGAAATTGGGTTGATGGGTGGTTCCTATGGGCGTACGCAGGGACTCGTGCAGGCAGGTGGACTGATGGGTGACTTTGCTCTATTCGGAGCCTACAGCGACGTCAAGGACGATGGTTGGCAACAGCATGCCGGCGCCCGCATGCGGCAGGCTCACGGTGACCTGGGCTGGCGGAATGGAGGCAACGAATACCATGTCATCTTGCATAGCGTGTCGAGCATGAACAAGGGGGCGTTGCTATCTCCGGTGGAGCTCATCGCGGCAGATCAAACGGCACAACTCAACTATCCCTCTTCATTCGGCACGGACAGCACGCACATCAAGTTCACTGGAAGCTACGCCTTGAATGACGGGTGGACTGCCGAGAGCAAACTTTCATTCGGAAAATTCAAGAGCAAGCAGGTGATCACGCTTGGCGGCGCGCTGGTCAACGATTGCCCGAGCAACCCGGCCTTGCTCTGCAGCGGCACGACGCCATACATGGACATCCATGGCAATCAGTTCAGCTCTCCCGGCGCTGACTACTATGCCTATAAACAAACGTTGACGAGCGAGACGACCGCATGGGGGGCGGCGGCAAGCGCGTCCAATCGTGGACAGCTTATGGGCAGACTCAACAATTTCACCATGGGTGTGGACTACAACCGAGCGCGAGCGCGCGCCAGTTACAGACAGAATATTGGCACCATGACCGAAGATGGAGGATACGGGACCGATCTGGGTGTCACCGACTCCCCGCCGGTAGGTCGGCCGGAAGATGCCAGCGCAATCGCTAACTATGTCGGTCTGTACGCGACTGATTCTATCGACGTCACCGATAAGCTGAAAGTCGCGTTCGGTGGGCGTTTCAGCTATTCGAATGTGGAGTCGCGTGATCTACGAGGAACGCGCCCGTCTTTCAACGAGAATCGCACGTTCACCCATTTCGCTCCTTCGCTCGGCGCGACCTATGCGTTGACGCCGGGATTGATCGCCTATGGTGGCTATTCAGAGACGGCCCGCGTGCTCGCGCCTTCAGGAACATTCTGTGAGGACAGGGAATCGGCATGCAATTCGGTACCGCCCTGGTTTGTTTCCGACACGATCACTGACCAATCTGTTTACCGCACCTACAAAATCGGCCTCCGCGGTCAGTTGCCAAACCTGGGATTGCCGATAGCCGGCGCCCAGTTGGCCTGGAACGCCGCCCTGTACCGCACCGACATTTCTGACTATACCTATGTCGCCGCAAGTACCGGCCGGCCGTCGCTGGCCAACGTCGGGACGGTACGTCGGCAGGGTGTGAAACTGGGGGCGGAGATGGTCGTCGGTGCGGTGACGACCTCTGTCGGTTACATCTACACCGATGCCCGCTTCCAGTCGTCGTTCTCACTCTTTCAGCCGCTGAACACCTCGGCAGACGCCAATGGCTACATCCATGTGAAGCCGGGGAACGTTCTGCCGAACGAGCCAAAGCACCAGTTGGTCGTGAGCATGAAAACCAACGTGACCCCGAAATGGGTCGTTGGGACCTCGCTGCGAGCCGTATCGAGTTCTTACTACTTCGGTGACGAAATCAACGCCATGGGAAAGGTGCCCGGATACGTTGTCGCGAGCTTCAACTTCCAATATCGCATCGATAACCATTGGGATGTGTTTGGCATTGTGGAAAACGCGTTCAACACCCGATACGCGGTGACGGGTGGTCTGGCCTCGACCAGTCAACATATCTCGCTGGCGCCTGGCGCAACAGACTCTCGTGCGCAGGGCATTGGACAACCGCGTTCCATCTATGTTGGCTTTCGCTACAAGTTCTAGGTTGAACATGAAATTCAAGAGCCTTGGCCGAAGCCTGGAGATCGGCATTCACACGATGCCATGGTCGGAAGAGTCCCTTGCCGGCGCTGCCCTGAGGAGAGACTTCATATGATCAACGACGGAATCAGACAGGTCCGCGAGGCCGAAACACGGATCTCCTCTGCGCAGGAGATCATCCACGAGGCGCGCAACGGGCGCATGTTCATCCTGGTGGACGACGAGGATCGCGAGAACGAGGGCGATCTGGTCATCCCGGCGCAGATGGCGACGCCGGAAGCAATCAACTTCATGGCAACGCATGGCAGGGGATTGATCTGTCTTGCGCTGTCCGAAGAGCGCGTCGACCAACTCAGGCTGGAGCCGATGAGTCGCTCGAACGGAACGCGCCACGAAACTGCGTTCACCGTTTCGATCGAGGCGCGTGAGGACGTAAGCACCGGGATTTCGGCGGCGGACAGGGCGCGAACGATCTCCGTAGCCATCGATACGGCCAAGGGGCCGGCGGACATCGTGAGCCCGGGGCATGTCTTTCCGCTGCGCGCACGTGACGGCGGTGTGCTGGTTCGCGCGGGCCACACGGAAGCCTCGGTGGACGTGGCACGCCTGGCCGGGCTCCATCCGTCCGGGGTCATCTGCGAGATCATGAAGGACGACGGCACGATGGCGCGCCTGGATGATCTGATCGTGTTTGCGCGCAAGCACGGCATGAAGATCGGCACGATCCGCGACTTGATTGCGTACCGGCTGCTTCACGACCACCCCCTCGAACGACGAGCGGCGGTGCCCTTCCACAGCCAGTGGGGCGGACTGTGGCAGGCGCACGTGTTCTGGAACAATGCGAGCAAGACCGAGCAGGTGGCGTTGGTCAAGGGCGTCGTCGACCCTGGACAGCCGGTGCTGGTGCGCATGCATGCGCTGTCGATCTTCGCCGACGCTTTTGGCGAGATCGGCGAGCCATCTTCCTATCTCGCGCGGTCGATGCAGATGATTGCCGACGAAGGGGCGGGCGTCGTGGTGATCATCAACAAGCCGCGCGCTGATGCATTCACCGCGGCAGTGCGACTGCGTGGACAAAACGACCAGGACGCGGAGGTCAAGGAGCTTCGTGACTACGGCGTTGGCGCCATGGTGCTGGCCGAGCTCGGCATCCAGCAGGTGATCCTGCTGTCGAACCATCGGCACAGTCTGGTTGCCGTCTCGGGATATGGGCTGTCCGTGCTGGGAGAAAGACGCATCGACACCGCCACCTCTTAGGGCTTTGGGGCGGGAAGGCCGGGCGAGGATTGCTACACAACGTGGGCGCGACCGGCCAGCGCATTGAAGCGGGGATATGCGCGAAGGCTGTCATAGGCCGGTGACGACAGCAGCAACAACTGCTGCGAGTGGGGGCGCGACATGAGTGTGCGATTCAGCCATTCGAAGGCTTGCTCCACTTCACCCAGGCCGGTGTGGATCAAGGTCATGGCTGCGGCATTGGGACCGTCCGCACTGTCGGCGCCATCCTGGAGCATGCGCAGCAGGCGCCGTGCCTTGCCTTGTTGGCCCGTGCGGGCATACGCGTAGCCCAGGTGCGCCAGCGCTGCGGGATGTTCGTGCATGAGGTGGCGCGCCTCCTCCAATTGGGTGATCGCAGTCTTGTGAAACCCCGCGTAGAGATAGCAGTCGCCCAGCAGCAGCTTCACGGCATCGAACTCCGGAGCGAGGGCGACCGACTTTTGCGCGAACATGATGGCGCCGTCGAAGTCACGCATGTGCAGGCATATCGCGGCCAGCGACGAATGGGCAAACGCCGAGTCTGGCGCCAGTTCGATGCCGCGTTCGGCGGCGCTGTGGGCCTCCTGAAGACGTCCGGACTGGAGATGGCACAGCCCCATCGCTGTGTGCTGCAGGCCCTCATCCGGGCTGGACATGATGGCCTCGTTGAACACCGACGTCGCATCCGCGGTACCGCCGGACGTGAGGTGACCCAGGCCGAGCGCGACCAGTTCGCCGTCCGTCCGGTCGCGAATGGCGCTGCGCAGGTATTCCCGCAGCAGCAAGCTGTCGCTGAACACCCGGCGGGGCGCCATCGCGCTGTCGAGCCACGACCGAACGGATCCCGCCACGTCGGCGGCAACCTGACGCTGGAACGCAATCATGTCCTCGACGTGCTGCTCATGGCGGTTCGACCAGACCACGACGTCCTGCTGTGGATCGACGATGCGCACAATCAGCCGATAGGTCCGGTCCTGGCGAAAAAGGCTGCCTTCCATGACGTAGGCGGCCTGAGATTCGCTGGCGGCTTGCCGCAGGCCGTCGCCTGCCTGCCGGAGTTTCGAGCTGGTGCTGCGCGACAACACCGCCACCAGGGGAAGACTGGCCATATGGAGGCTGATCTCGTCGTGAAACGCGGCGAGCATGTCCGCATCGGCGATATTCAGCCCGGTGATGGGCACGATCAGCAGTCGAGGAGGGGATTCGATGCGTGCGACTGCGCGTGCTTCAGTCGCCATCATGCTGGGTTTCCTGGGCTCGAATGTGGGCATGAATCCACCCTTCGGCACCGAGATCTTCAATGGGTCCGTCGCACCCTCGGTTCGATAATAGTATTCGAGCCGGGATCGGAGTCGATACGCTTCGGTGCGCACACTGGTCAGTACCTGCGGGTCGAAGTCGCTGCCATATCCGAACGCTTCCACCGCAATATTGAACTGCTTCAGCCGTTCGCCCCGGCCTGCAAGGGTTTCGGCTACCAGGTACTGCAGCAGTTGCCGCATGCGCGTTGCACGCCGAAAGGTTTCGCTCTGCAGCAGCGCATGAACCGCTGCGTTGATGCGCTCTTCCTGCAGATAAAGGGAGGTGATTTCGCTTGGAGCCATCGTTTGCCCGCACCTATTTCGTCCCAATCGATCCATTTTATTCAGTTTAGTCAGACGTGCCACTGGTGCCACGGGTGAACAGGTCACAGCAGGTGACGGATTTGGAGCCCCGGGAGGGCGTTGGCCTGGTGCTGGAGGAGAACAAGGTCACGCCAGCGCCGTCACCTGCTGCGACTTCGTTTTTTTGCTGGGTGCTCGACACTGCCTGCGCATGTCCAACACTTGGGGAAAAACATGATCCAACGAAGCAAATCGGTGCCCGATGCCAATGGCGGCGCCCGGTGTAAGAGGGCAGGCGTCTCGTGAACCTCTCTCAAGACGCTTCGGGCGTCGACTCGAACTCACCATCGGTGCAGAGGCTGGATCCACACCTGCTGCGGGTGATGGGCGTCATCGTTCTGGGCGCCTTGATGTCTACTCTCGATACGACAGTCATCAATGTCGCGATTCGAGGGCTGACGAAGGCCTTCGAATCGCCCCTGGAGACCGCCCAGTGGATTTCGACAGGTTACATGCTCTCACTGACCGCCGTCATCCCGCTCTCGGGTTGGGCTGCCGATCGCTTTGGCACCAAGCGCCTTTTCATGGTCTCGATCGTTCTGTTTCTGGTGGGCTCCGCGCTGTCGGGTTGCGCGTGGTCGATGCCTGCACTCATCGTGTTTCGGGTGCTTCAAGGGCTGGGTGGCGGCATGATCCTGCCCGCGGGCATGATCTTGCTGAGCCAGACGGCAGGCCCTCGACGCATGGGGCGAGTGATGGGAATCGTTGGCGTGCCCGTTGTGATCGGTCCTGTCCTGGGCCCGTCTCTGGGCGGATGGTTGGTCGATGAAGCGTCCTGGCGCTGGATCTTCTTCATCAACCTGCCCATAGGCGCCTTGGCGCTGTACGCCGCTTACCGGGTGCTCACAGCCGATCAACCCAAGAGCTTTCGCCCCTTGGATTGGCGCGGCCTGCTGCTCCTCTCTCCGGGATTGGCGGTTTTCGTCTATGGCATGGCAAAGGCGACGGCGGTTGGAGGCCTGGGCTCGATCGATGCGAATGCGTGTGTGCTGCTCGGCGTTGTGATGATCAGTGCTTTCGTGCTTCACGCGCGGCGCTTCGAAGGCGCGCTCATCGACGTCCGCCTGTTCGCGCGCCGCACTGTCGGCGCGGCCGCGCTCACCAGCTTTCTGCTGGGTGCTGCATTCTTCGGGCTGTCGCTGCTGGTGCCCTTGTATCTTCAGATGTTTCGCGGGTATTCACCATTCGCCACCGGCATGCTGGTGGCCGCTGAAGGCGTGGGGGCGATGCTCGCGATGCCGATCGCGAGCATCCTCACAGACCGGATCGCGGCAGGGCGGGTCGTGCTGGTGGGCATTGCGTGCATCGCAGTCGCTGTTTTGATGCTCAGCGCGCTCGAGAGCACGACGCCGCTCTGGATCATCGAGCTCGCGCTCTTCATTCTGGGTCTTGGCAAGGGTGCAACGATGATGCCTGCGACCAGTGCGGCGATGAGCAGCCTGCGCAAGCATGAGATCGCGCGGGCCACCAGTGGCTTGAATGCACTGCAGTGCGCCGGCGGCGCCCTCGGCGCGGCCTTGCTGTCCGTCGTTCTGACGCGCGGCATGGCTCGCCTCGCGCCAGAGGGCCGCGGCGTCGCAGGATCTGCGTTCTTCGCGGAACCTGGTCACGCCGCGCCGGCCTGGCTGGGGCTGGCGTTCAGCCACACCTTTCTTTGCGCGCTCGCCGTCGTAGCGCTTGGGGGATGCGCGGCGGTGTTCCTATTGAAGGGCCGCGCGGTATCTCCAGTCGACCTCGACGGGGACCGAATGCCCGGGTAGAACCTGCGCCGAGCACCATGGTGCGTCGGCCGCTCACAGCACCCGTTGCGCCGCTCCCACGTACAGCGGGATTCCCAGAAGGATGTTGAACGGAAACGTCAGCCCCAGCGACATGCCGAAGTACAGCGACGGGCTCGCCTCCGGAATGGCCACGCGCAACACCGCGGGTACGGCGATATACGACGCGCTGGCCGCCAGCACCATCAGCAGTGCACCGTTGCCCACCGAGAGGCCGCAAGCTGCTGCCAGTGCCAAGGCGATGCTGGCATGCACCAGCGGCCCGCACACGGCATAGGCCAGCAGCCAAGGCGATGCCGTGCGCAGCGAGCCGAAGTTGCGTGCCGCCAGCAGTCCCATGTCGAGCAGGAAGAAAGCGAGCATGCCCTGGAACAGATCGCCGGAGAACGGCTGCATCGCCTTGTGGCCGGTTTCGCCTGTGACGATGCCGACCACCATCGCGCCCAGCAGCAGCAACTGCGCGCCGTCGGTGAACGATTCGTGCAGCACCTTGCCCAGCCCGTGGGGCGACGCATCCGATGTGGCGAGCCGCACCGCCGGATCCCGACGCCGCGCCAGCGTGGCCAGCACCACCGCCATCACGATGGCGGGCGATTCCATGAGCGCCATGCTCGCTGCCATGTGCCCGCCGAAAGGCAATCCACTGGATTCCAGGTATTGCGAGGCCGTGATGAAAGTGACCGCGCTCACCGAGCCGTACGTCGCGGCAATGGCCGCGGCGTCGTAGCGCGACAGGCGCCGCTTGAGCAGCAGGTAGCCGATGGCTGGCACGGCCACGGCCAGCGCGATCGCGCAGCCCAGGCTGACGAGCACTTCGGCAGTGAGACCCGATTTCGCCAGTGCAAAGCCACCCTTGAGACCCAGCGCCATGAGCAGGTAGAGCGAAAGGAAGCGCGCGATCTGCGGCGGAATTTCGAGGTTGGAACGAAGCGCACCGGCCAACAGGCCGAAGACGAAGAAGAGGATGGCGGGGTCGAGGAAGTTCTGCATGATGGGCGCCGATGGTCCGGGTTTGCGCTCATGCAAACAAGTGATATGTTCCGATACAACACATCGGATATCTCTATGAAAAAGGAATCACCCCCCGGCCTCGACAAGGCGTGGCGCGCCAGCCTCGTGCAGTTGCGCAGCCTCGAAGCAGTCGTGCGCCTTGGCGGTGTGGGCCGCGCGGCCAAGGCGCTGCACCTGGCCCAGCCCACCGTGTCCACGCAGATCAAGGAACTGTCGGCCGCGCTCGGACTGGTGCTGTTCGAGCCGCACGGGCGCAACCTGGCGCCGACTGCGGTGGCGCTTCGGCTTGCGGAAACGGCACGGTCCCTAGGCGCCTGCTGGCAGCAGTTCGAAGAAGACGCCGCCGCCTTGCAGGGCTTGCGGCGTGGCCGCCTGCGCATCGCTGCAGTGACGACCACCGAGTACTTCCTGCCCGACCTGCTGGGCCCCTTTGCGCGTCAGTACCCGGGTATCCAGATCGAGCTGGCAGTGGAGAATCGCGACGCCGTTGTGGCGCGTCTGGAACGAGGCGACGACGAGCTCGCCGCGATGATGCGCCCGCCCGTGCATCTGCCGCTGGAGCGCTGGCCCTTTCTGGAGAACCCGCTCGTGCTCATTGCGCCGCTCGACCATCCGCTGGCCAACCGGCGCCGGCTCAAGCTCGCCGACCTGACGGGCGAGCCCTTGCTGGTGCGCGAGTCCGGCTCGGGCACCCGCGCCGTGGCCGAAGAAGCCTTCGCACAGCAAGGCGTGAGCTGGCCGCCGCGCATGGCGCTGGGCAGCAACGAGGCTATCAAACATGCGGTGCGCGCCGGTCTGGGCCTGGCGGTGCTGTCGCGTCACACCCTGTCGCGCGACCCGGCCGTCGATGGACTCGCCGTGCTGCCGGTCGCGGGCTTTCCACTGAGGCGGCAGTGGCACCTGGTGTGGCGCAAGGACCGTGCACTGTCATTGCCGGCGCGCACCCTGATCGACGATTTGCGCACACGTCTGCTTGCGCAACGGCGCGACGAGTTGGCAGCTCGCAAGCGTGCACGCGCGACAGGGAGCATCCTCCAAATGTAGGAAATGACCCACAGTCACGCGCGGCATGGGCCGCCGCGGGTTCCAAACGCTGGAACCTTTGCGCTTCGATGGCGTCAGGACAGGATGAATGATTGCGGGAGGCATTCTTCTCACCGCGGGATCACACGACCTCACTGGGCGCCGCATCATGAAAAGACTCTGGGAACTCGACGTGGCGCGCGGGCTGATGCTCGTCCTGATGACGATCACGCACGTGCCGTCGCGTTTCACCGATCCGGTCGGCCAGCCATTCGGCTTTGTCTCTGCAGCGGAGGGCTTCGTGCTGCTGTCGGCCTTCGTGTCGGGGCTGGTCTACAGCCGCATCGGCTATGCGCAGGGCGTCGACGTGATGCGTCGCGCCTTTTGGCGGCGCGCGCTGAAAATCTATCTCATCCAGGCGGCGTTGCTGCTGTTCGTGTTCACGGTCATCACGGCGGTCGGGCTGCGGGTGGACCATACCGAGATCAAGGAGATGGTCAGGTACTACCTGGCCCATCCGCACGACGCGTTGACCTACTCGCTGCTGCTGGTCTACCAGCCCGCGTTCCTGGACATCCTGCCGATGTACATCCTGTTCATGCTGATGAGCCCGTGGGTCATCGCCTTTGCCATGCGTCACGGGTGGCAGTGGCCGATCGCGGTCAGTGCGACCTTGTGGGCCGTGGCCCAGTTCGGCTCGACCCAATGGCTGTATGCCGTGGTGAGCAGCCGTCTGCACGTCCCCGTGCCCTACGACGAAACCGGCTCCTTCGACACCTTCACCTGGCAGTTTCTCTGGTTCGTGGGCATGTGGATGGGCGCGAGCCGCAATGCGCCGGACGCGCAACCTTTCACATTCCCGCGCTGGCTTCTAGGCGGCGCCATCGTGGTGGCGGGGTTCTGCCTGGGCTGGCGCCATTTCGGGCCGACCGGGCAGGCGCCGTTCGGCGACGATGCGGGGTTGAACCTGCTGTTCGACAAGTGGCACCTCGGGCCGCTCCGGCTGGTGAACCTGGCGGCCCTGTGCATCGTGGCCATCCGGTTCGGCCCACCTCTGCTGAACCGGCTGCCATGGCGGCCACGTGTGCTCGAAGCCATGGGCTCGGCGTCGCTGCCGGTGTTCTGCGCGCACCTGGTGGCCGTGTTCCTGGTGCTGTCCTTCGTGGGTCGCAACAACCCCGCCACCTCATGGGCCAGCGACGTGCTGTTGCTCGCTGTCGTATTCTGCGGGTTGTACGCGGTCGCCTGGTGGGTGCAGCGGCGCGAGGAGAAGGAAAAGAGCGAGAAGAACGATCGCCCGGGCCGCCTCACACCGCGGACAGGAACCCCGTCTGCAGCAGCACCAGCACCAGCGCCCCCAGTAACAGCCGGTAGTACACGAAGGGCCTGAAACTCCGGGTGGAGATGAAGCGCATGAAACCCAGGATCACGCCGTAGCCCACCGCGAAGGCAACCACCGTCGCCAGCAGGGTGGGGCCGGCAGCCACCGGTCCGGGCTGCCCCCAGGACCTGGCCAGCTGGTAGAAACCGGACGCCATGACCGCTGGCACCGCGAGCAGGAACGAGTACCGCGCAGCTGCTTCGCGCCGGTAGCCGAGCAGCAGCCCGGCGGTGATGGTGCCGCCCGAGCGCGACACCCCCGGAATCAGCGCCAGCGCCTGCGCGAAGCCAAACAGCAGGCCGTCCCGCCACGACAGCTCGCTGAGTTCCCGCCGCTTGCGTCCGAAATGATCGGCCGCGCCCAGCACGAGGCCGAAGACGATCAGCATCGTCGCGGTGATGTAGAGATTTCGCAGGCTGCCTTCGATGAAGTCCTTCAGCAGCAGGCCCAGCACGGCGATGGGCAGGGTGCCGACGATGATCAGCCAGCCCATGCGTGCGTCGGGATCGAGCGCGCCGCCCCGCCCGGTCAGTGACGCCGCCCATGCCCGTGCGATCCGCAGGATGTCGTGCCGGAAATAGATCAGCACGGCCAGTTCGGTGCCCAACTGCGTGATGGCCGTGAAAGCGGCGCCTGGATCGGCGCCCGACGGCAACAGCGGTCCGAGGATGCGCAGGTGCGCGCTCGACGAGATCGGCAGGAACTCGGTCAGGCCCTGCACCACGCCCAGGACGGCAGCTTCGATCCATCCGATGACGTTGCTTGCGCCCGCGCTCATGGCTGCGTACCGAAGGGGATGGCGGGTGCGGTCTGGTGCGGGATTAAGTTCATTGGATGCGTTGAGAAGTGAAGAGGGCTGAGAAGACGACGGTGTGGACGGTTGCAGCGGACGAGGCGCATGCAAGGCCCGCGCCAATACCGGCGCGGTGCGCGGGGGGGGGGGGGCAGGTGGCGGCGCGCGCCGGCCTCTGCTAGCGCGGAAGGTAGGAGCGCAACGCGGCCACCACCTGGTCGGTGGCTTCGTCACGCTCGGCTTGCGAGAGGCCCTCGGCGCCAAGGTGGTCGCGGATGTGGCCCTCGAGCACCACGGACATCAGCCCGTTCACGGCGCCGCGCAGGGCGGCGATCTGCTGAAGCACGGCCATGCAATCGACGCTGTCTTCGAGCGCGCGTTCCAGCGCCTCGGCCTGCCCCTGGATGCGTCGCACGCGGGTCAGCAGCGGTTTCTTGTGTTGGATGGTGTGTGCCATGCCCAAATTCTAGTCAGTGCGACGGCCGGCCTGGGGTGCGATGCCCACGACAAGGCCCTCTTGGCCCGTACGCTGTCTTATACTGGGGGGGAGTATGGAGGACGACGCGATGATTCTTTCCCCGAACGCCGACCCGCAGGGTTGGCAACACTCCCACGTGTTCGACGAAGGCAACCCGCTGGCCGAGCGCAACACGCTGTGGGCGGCCCTGTTGACCGCGGCCATGATGGTGGTAGAGATCGCCGGCGGCTGGGCCTTCAACTCGATGGCGCTGCTGGCCGATGGCTGGCACATGAGTTCGCACGCACTGGCGCTGGGACTGTCGGTGCTGGTCTACGTCGTGGCGCGCCGGCTGGCGGGCAGCAAGCGCTTCGCGTTCGGTACGTGGAAGATCGAGGTGCTGGGCGGCTACACGAGTGCCATCCTGCTCGTGATGGTGGCTGGGTTCATGCTTTTCCAGTCGGCCGAACGGCTGCTTTCGCCCACGGCCATTCACTACGATGAGGCCATCGCCATCGGCGCCGTGGGCCTGCTGGTGAACCTGGTGTGTGCCTGGCTGCTGCGCGGCGGGCATTCTCACGGACATGGGCACGGGCATGCCCATGGGCACCACCACGACCACAGCCATTCCGGTGACCTGAACCTGCGCTCGGCCTACATGCACGTGGTCGCCGATGCGGCGACCTCCGTGCTGGCCATCGCGGCCCTGGTCGGCGGCAAGCTCTGGGGTGCGAGCTGGCTCGACCCGGTGATGGGCATTCTCGGCGCGGGCCTGGTCGCCGCATGGGCCTGGAGTCTGCTGCGCGAGGCGGGGCGCGTGCTGCTCGATGCCGAAATGAACGCGCCGGTGGTGGCTGAAATCCGGGAGGTGATCGCCGCGAGCCCGATTCCCGCCACGCTGTGTGATCTGCATGTCTGGCGGGTCGGCAAGGGCAAGTACGCCTGCATCGTGTCGCTGGCCACGCAGACCCGCGCGACGCCCGACGATTTCAAGCGCCAGCTGCGCATCCATGAGGAACTGGTGCACATCACCGTGGAGGTCAATCCCCTGGAGACGATGGCCGGGCCGGTGCCAGGCAAGGTCTGAACTGGCGGGCCAATGCCGCTTTGATGGCGGCTTTGGAAGGGCGGGCGTGCAGGCACAGTGTTCTCACTGGCGCATCTGTCGGTGAATGAGGAACCCGTCCGTGAAAGCCGCACCCAAGCGCGACAATGAATCCGAGAGCCTGGCCGCACTGCGCGCGCTGGACGTGCTCGACAGCGCCGCAGAGGCAGAGTTCGAGGCCCTGGCGCAGGCGGCCTCCCTGGTATGCGGCAAGCCGATCGCGCTGGTCTGCCTTATTGATTCCGAGCGTCAGTGGTTCAAGGCCAACATCGGGCTGGCTGGTCTGACCGAGACGCCGCGCAGCCTGTCGTTCTGCGCGCATGCGGTGCTCGGCGACGACCTGCTCGAGGTGATGGACGCCACGCTCGACCTGCGCTTTTTCGATCACCCCTGGGTCACGGGCGCACAACAGATTCGATTTTATGCCGGCGCGCCGCTGCGCCTGAGCAATGGCACGCGCATCGGAACGCTTTGCGTGTTCGACCGCGTGCCGGGGCGGCTCGACGACCGGCAGCGCACCACGCTGCGCCAGCTGGCGGTGGCCGTCGCGCGTGCCCTGGAAGGCCGGTGGGCACTGCGCCATGCACGGCGCGACATGCGCGCTGCCGAACATGCCGCGCTCCTGATGCAACACAGCGCGGACGCCGTGATCGGCGTGTCGGCGCTCGGTCTTATCGAGCGCTGGAACCCCGCGGCCGAGCACATGTTCGGTTACACCGCGACCACGGCGCTGGGTGAACCCCTGCGCATGCTGGTGCCCGCGGGCGAGCAGGCCCAGGAGGCGCACGCCTTCCGCTCGTTGCGCGAAGGCGGGCCGCAACACTACGAGTCGGTGCGCCTGCACATGGACCGGTCGCTGGTCGACGTGGCACTCACGCTGGTGCCGGAATTCGACGACGACGGCGAGCTGGCCTCAGCCACCCAGTTCCTGCGCGACATCGGCGCGCAGAAGGCCGCCGCCGCCCAGCTCGCGCGCCACGAGGCCGACCTGCGCCTGGTGGTGGACAACGTGCCGTCGATGATGGCGTACTGGGACCGCAACCTGCGGTGCCGCTTCGCCAACCGTCAGTACGAGAACTGGTTCGGCGTCGAGGCCGGCTCACTCGTGGGCATGCACCTGCGCGACCTGCAGGGCCCAGATTGGTTCCAGGAACAGCTGCCGCACATCGAGGCCGTGCTGCGAGGTGCAGCGCGCACCGAGGAGCGCAGCATGACGGCTCCCGACGGTGCCGTGCGCTACGGCCTGTCGCACTACGCGCCCGACCTGTTCGCCGGCGGCGTGGCCGGCTTTCTCATGCAGGTCAGCGATATCTCCGACCACAAGCGGATCGAAGCCGACCTGCGCGACGAAATGGACAGCCGCGAGCGCATCCATGAGTTGCTGCGCCAGAGCGCCATGGCGCTCGACAAGGCGCAGGAGCTAGGGCAGATCGGCAGTTGGGAGTGGCAGGTGGGGGTGGACGTCACCAGTTGGTCGCCGCAGCTCTACCGCTTGTTCGGCTGCGATCCGACCCTGCCGCCGCCCGGTGCCGGCCGGCGTGCCCGCTACTACGTGGCCGAGAGCTGGCGTCGCCTGCGTCGCGCCATCGATATCTCGGTGCGCTTCGGCGCGAGCTTTTCAGTCGAGCTGGAGATCGTGCGCGTCGACGGAGAACACCGTTGGATCGACGGGCGCGGAGAGGCCGTGCGCGATGCCAGCGGCGACGTGTGGCTGGTGCATGGCACCGCGCAGGACATCACCCAGCACAAGTGCGCCGAGCGCGAGCTCAAGCGCTCCCAGGACTTTCTCGAACGCACGGGCGCGCTCGCCGGCGTGGGCGGCTGGGAGCTGGATCTGCACGACGGCAGCGTGCGTTGGTCGCCCGAAGTCTGCCGCATCCACGGCATGCGTCGCGGCTACCAGCCTACGCTCGAGCAGTCGCTTGCTTTCTTCACGCCCGAGGCGCGCCCGATCATCGAGGCCGCCATGGGCCTGGCGATCGCGGAGTGCACCGGCTTCGACGTCGAGCTCGAAATGGTCCGCCGCGACGGTGCCACGCGCTGGGTGCACGTGGTGGGCACGGTCGACCTCGTCGATGGCGTGGCAGCGCGGCTGGCCGGCGCTTTCCAGGACGTGACCGAGCGGCGTGCGCTGATGGCCGAACTCGGCGAGCAGCACGAGCTGCTGCGCGTCACGCTGCAGTCCATTGGCGACGCAGTCATCACCACGCACGCCGACGGCGCGGTCGCGTGGCTCAATCCGGTGGCCGAACGCATGACGGGCTGGCTCGTGGGCGAGGCGATGGGCCGGCCGCTCGAGCAGGTGTTCCATATCGTCCATGCCGAGACCCGCATGCCCGCCGAGGTGCCGGTGCGTGCCTGCATGCTGGAGAAGCGTGTGCTGGGGCTGGCACGCAACACCATGCTGATCTCGCGCAACGGGCTGGAGTTCGGCATCGAAGACTCGGCTTCGCCCATCCTCAACGAGCAGGGCGAACTGCTGGGCGCCGTGCTGGTGTTCCACGACGTGACCGAACAGCGGCGCCTGAGCGGTGAGATGACCTTTCGCGCCACGCACGACGCGCTTACCGGCCTGATCAACCGCTCGGAGTTCGAGGCGCGCCTGCAACGCACGCTCGACAGTGCCCACGAAGACCATCGCGAACATGCGCTGATGTTCATCGACCTCGACCAGTTCAAGCTGGTCAACGACGCCTGCGGCCATGCGGCCGGCGACCAATTGCTCCAGCAGGTGGCCAAGCTGCTGTCGGAGACCGTCCGTTCGCGCGACACCCTTGCGCGCCTGGGCGGTGACGAGTTCGCGGTGATCCTGGAGCACTGCACGAGCGAGCAGGCCGGTCGCGCGGCCCAACAGATCTGCGACCGCATGGACGACTACCGCTTTGCGCACGATGGCCGGCGCTTTCGCATTGGCGCGAGCATCGGCCTGGTACCGGTAGACCGGCGCTGGGCCAGTACGGCATCGCTGCTGCAAGCCGCGGACACGTCGTGCTATGCGGCCAAGGAGGCCGGCCGCAACCGCTGCCACACCTGGTTCGACACCGACGCGGCCATGCACGAGCGCCACGGCGAAATGCAGTGGGCCAGCCGGCTGGAGCTGGCGCTCGACGAAAACCGATTTGCGCTCTATGCCCAGCGCATCTTCATGATCGACGACGCGCCGCAGGGCCTGCATGCCGAGGTGCTGCTGCGCATGGTCGAGACCGACGGTACGCTGATCCAGCCCGGCTCGTTCCTGCCGGCGGCCGAGCGCTTCAACCTGTCCTCGCGCATCGACCGCTGGGTGCTGCGCCGCTCCATCGATCTGCTGGCCGCGCTGCCCACGCACGGGCACATCGATTCGCTGTGCATCAACCTGTCGGGCCGGTCGATCGGCGACCGCGCCTTTCATCGGCAGGCCACGCAGATGCTTCGCGACGCGGGCAGCGCCGTGTGCCGCTGCATCTGCCTGGAGATCACCGAGACGGCGGCCATCACCAACCTGGCAGACGCGTCGCTGTTCATCGAGCAGGTGCATGCGCTGGGCGTGCGCATCGCGCTCGATGACTTCGGCGCCGGCGCGTCATCGTTCGGCTATCTGAAGTCGCTGGCGGTGGACGTGCTCAAGATCGATGGCCAGTTCGTCAAGGACATCCTCGACGACCCGCTCGACAGCGCCGCCGTGCGCTGCTTCATCGACGTGGCGCAGATCGTCGGCGTGAAAACGGTGGCCGAGTACGTCGACAACAAGGAGGTGCTGCTGAAGCTGCGTGAGATGGGCGCGGACTTCGCGCAGGGTTTCCTGCTGCACCGGCCCGAGCCGATCGAGGCGGTGCTGCGCCCGGAGAACGTCCTGCGCAGCATGGTGGTGGCACCGGAGTGATCGACGCCGCGACAGTGGCGCAGGCACAATGCGGCTTTGGAACTCAGAGCCGTTCACCATCATGAAGACCCAGGCTGCAGCCATCAAAGAAGGCTACGACGTCGATCTGTCCGGACCCGGCCGCCCGTTGGGCGCCAAAGGGAAGTATCCGCGCTACGAAGTCATTCCGCTGCTCACCGAGATGGAGGCGGAGCTGATCCGTACGCTGGGCTTGATCCGCACGCTGCTGGCCGAAGGCGAAGTCGGCCTGGACGCACGCCAGAACATCGTGCAGGCGATCGACGGCGTGCTGGCCGTGGCACAGAACTGAAGGTACCGGCAGGACCGGCCGGGCGTGTTCCCGTCCCGGCCCTGCTCGCCACGGCGTCGAAGGTGGCTCAGACCGCCATGATCGACACGGCCTTGGTCACCAGGTAGGCTTCCATGGCTTCCGGGCCGCCCTCGGAGCCGTAGCCCGAGTCCTTGACGCCGCCGAAAGGCATTTCCGGAGAAGGTGCGGCGGGCTGGTTGATCCACAGCATGCCGACTTCCACCTGCTGCGCCAGCATGTGCGCATTCTTGATCGACTGCGTGAACGCGTAGCCGGCCAGGCCGAACGGCAGGCGGTTGGCTTCTGCGATCGCCTCCTCCAGTGTGTCGAAACCACGGATCGCGGCCACCGGGCCGAACGGCTCGTTGTTGAACACGTCGGCGTCCAGCGACACGTCGGTCAGCACGGTCGGTGCGAAGAAGTTGCCGTCGCTGCCCACGCGTTCGCCGCCGGTGGCGATCTTGGCACCCTTGGCGCGCGCGTCGTCCATCACCTTGGCCATGGCGTTCAGGCGGCGCGGGTTGGCCAGCGGGCCGAGGGTCGTGCCTTCGGCCAGGCCGTCGCCGAGCTTCAGGCTTTCGGCATGCTTGACCAGCGCGCGTGCGAATTCGTCACGAATGCTGTTGTGCACCAGGAAGCGGGTCGGCGAAATGCACACCTGGCCGGCATTGCGGAACTTGGCACCGCCCGAGGCCTTGACGGCCAGGGCCACGTCGGCGTCGGCCGCCACGATCACCGGTGCATGGCCGCCCAGTTCCATGGTGGCGCGCTTCATGTGCGCGCCGGCCAGCGCGGCGAGCTGCTTGCCCACGGGCGTCGATCCGGTGAAGGTGACCTTGCGGATGATCGGGTGCGGGATCAGGTAGTTCGAGATTTCGGCCGGATCGCCGTAGACCAGGCCCACGGTGCCGGGCGGAACGCCGGCATCGACGAAGGTCTGCAGCAGCGCGGCCGGCGAGGCGGGCGTTTCTTCAGGTGCCTTCACCAGGAAGGAGCAGCCGCTGGCCAGTGCCGCGCCGAGCTTGCGCACGATCTGGTTGATCGGGAAGTTCCACGGCGTGAAAGCCGCGACGGGGCCCAGCGGCTCCTTGAGCACCAGCTGCTGCGCAGCCAGGTTGCGCGAGGGCACGATGCGGCCGTAGACGCGGCGGCCTTCGTCGGCGAACCATTCGATGATGTCGGCGCCGGCAAGCACTTCGCCGCGCGCTTCGACGAAGGGCTTGCCCTGTTCGAGGGTCAGCAGGCGGGCGATGTCGGCCGCCCGCTCGCGCAGCAGCGCTGCGGCCTTGCGCATCGTGGTGGCGCGTTCATTGGCGGGGATCTTGCGCCACGCCTCGAAACCGCGCTGGGCCGAGGCCAGTGCGCGGTCGAGATCGACGATGCCGGCGTGCGCCACCTTGCCGATCACCTTGTCGGTGGCCGGATTGATCACGTCCTGCGTCTTGCCGCTAGCGGCGTCGCACCATTTGCCGTCGATCAGGAGGCGCGTGTCGGTATAGCTGGTAGAGGTCATGTGAAGTCCTTGAGGAGGGGCGCGCGAACGCGCCTGGAAGATGGCGACCACAGCAGGGTCGCCGGCGGTACCGGGTCGCGCGTGGCGGACAGGCCGCTGCACGCGCTGCGAGGCAGCCCCACTATCCTAGCCGTGTTCGGTCGCCTGCATCGGGCAGGTGGTGGGTACCGCCGTAGCGCCCTTGGGGTCAAGGTGTCCCGCGCGTGAGATTGAGGATGCGGTCGGTCGCAGGGGCTGGGGCGCCGTGGCCCGCGCGGTCCTGCGCGTGGATGTGGCGCTCCAGCGCCTCCAGGTCCGGTGCACCGCCGAGCACCTCGGTGCCTTCGGTGAACACAGTGAAGTTGTCTCCGCCTGCGGCCAGGAAGCTGTTCATTGCGACGCGATAGCGGCCGTCGGCCTGCAGCGCGACGCCGTTGAGGCGCAGCTCCGAGATGCGTTCGCCAGGCGCGCGCTGCAGATCGAAGGCGTAGTGGAAACCTTCGGACACCATGAGCACCCGGGGCCGTTGGACCGTGTTGGTGCCGCTGTCGAATTGCTGCTCCAGCGCACGGCGGATCTGTGCGCCCGTGAAGGTCTTGACGACCATGCTGTTGCCGAACGGCTGGACGCTGAAGAGCTGCCCATAGCGCACGGTACCGTCGGGCGCAGGCACCAGGTCTTCGCGCATGCCGCCGCGGTTGGTGAATGCCAGTTGCGCACCGCCCGCCTCGGGCGCGCGGGTGGCGGCCAGCTGTCCATCGGCAATGAAATTGCCCAAGGTGCTTTCGCCCGATGCGCTCGGGCGGCGGTCGAGCGGCGCACCCAGCCGCCCGACCACCCGCTGCGCCAGCGGCTGGGCCGCCGCAGCGTAGCGCGCCACGAGGGTGGCCACGTCAGGGTCCTTGGAAAACACCGGATAACGGTCGTTCAGCGCCACGGTCTGGCCGGCGCGGGTGAAGGGCTCGCCCTGCACGATCACCTGGTCCGCGCTGCGGGTGACCACCCGGTGCGTGCGCGCATCGATGCGCAGACGGATGTCGGTCAGCAGCGTGCCGTACAGGCCGGCGCTGGTGAGCAGGCGCCGCCGCGACGGATCGCTGGTCGGCAGGTCGCAGAGGTAGGCCTGGTGGGTGTGGCCTGAGACCACCACGTCGATCTCGGGCGACAGGCGCGAGAGGATCGGCACGATGTCGCCGCTCAGCCCGGCGCAGCGCTTGTCGTTGTAGCCGACCTGCGTGCTGCCGCCCTCGTGCAGCAGCACGACAATGGCGTCGGCACCCTGGGCCTTGAGCGGGGCGACCAGCGCGTTGGCGGTGTCGGCCTCGTCGTCGAAGCGCAGGCCGGCCACGCCCGCGGGCGTCACCAGGCTGGGCGTGGCGCGCAGCGTCATGCCGATGAAGCCGACCTTCACCGTGGCGCCGTTCTGCGTGAAGGTCTTCAGTCCGGTGGCAGGGAACAGCGTGCCGCCGTCCTCTCGCACCGTGTTGGCCGCGAGAAAGCCGAAGTTGGCCCCTGCGAAGGCCGGGTTCAGGCGGCAGGGCTGCAGCAGCGTGTGCTGCACACAACCGCCTTGCTGCATGCGCACGAGTTCGGCGCGGCCCTTGTCGAATTCGTGGTTGCCCATCGCGTTGAAATCGATGTGCATCGCGTTGACCGCCTCGATGGTCGGCTCGTCCAGGAACAGCGCCGAGACCAGCGGCGACGCGCCGATCATGTCGCCGGCCGACACCACCGCATGGTTCGGGTTGCGCGCCTTGAGCGCGGCGATGGCCGAGGCCATGTAGGCCGCGCCGCCGGCAGGCACCTGCACCGTGCGGCCCATCGGTCCGGGTGCGTTGACCGTTGCGAGGGGCGGCTCGAGGTTGCCGTGCAGGTCGTTGAAGGCGATGAGCGTGACGTCGACCATGCCGGGCGGCGGTGCGTCGACAAGCTCCCCTGGCGCGCCCGGGGTGGCCGGGGCGGTACACGCGCCGAGCAGCGTCAGCGCAAGCAGCGCGGCGGCGATGCTGCTGAATGCTGAGCTGCTGCTGCGTGCTGAGCTGCTGCCGCGTGCCGAGATGCCGGAAAGAGGCCTGCCCATGATCGTCATGTTCCTTTGCAACGGGGGTGATGCTGGCACGCAGCGGTGACCTGCGCGTGACGGCTTAGCGTACCCGGTTCAGGCCCGTGGCAAGACGGCGTTGCCGAGCGACACCGGCAGGCCGAGCTTCTCATACACCGCAGCCGTCTGGCGCCGCAGGCGCAGCGACTCGGGCTGGCCGTTGCACTGCTGCTGAAGGATGCCTTGTGCGCCGGCCAGCGTGGCCTCGGTGCCGCTGCGGACGAGCGCATCGAGGTAGACCTGTTCGAAAAGATCGCGCTGCGCATGGCTGCCGCCGATGGCGACCAGGTGGGGCAAGGCGGTGCCCAGGCCCGCGATCGCCCCCGCGAAATCGCCGCGTGCATGGGCGTGCAGACCCTGTGCGGCCGGCACGCACACCTGCTGCCAGGCTGCGCGCGTGGCAGCCGGTGCGTGGGGTGCGTACTGCGCGATGTGATGGAGCAGCGTATCGGCCTCGGGCCGGCCGGCGCGGGCCAGGCCGTAGAGATACTGCAGGTCGAGGAAAGGCAGCACATGGTCGTCGAGCCGTCGGCCGAGGTAGCTGGCGACGTCGTTCCAGCGGTTGCCCACGTCGATGCCTGCCAATTCGAAGCGCGCCAGCAGCGACACCGCGTTGATCTGGTCCTGCGTGTAGTCCTTGACCACGCCCCACACCTGGCGGTCGTAGATGGCAAGCGCCTCTTCGGCGCGGTCGAGGTCAATGAGAAACAGCGCGACGTGCCACCAGTTGTGCGTGACCATGAACGAGTTGAGTCCCGTCCAGGTGTCACTCACGTCCTGCATGAAGGCCAGCCCCTCGGCCAGCCGGCCTTCGGTGAGCATCACGTGGCCGAGCGCGTGATGCGCCCAGGGCTCCTTGCGGCACAGTGCCATGGCCTGGCGCGCACTGGCCTCGGCTTCGCGCATCAGGTGGCATTGCTCGTAGCCGAACGCCGCCATGCCGTGCACGTAGGGCACGTCGGCCGCGGCCGGCAGCGCGGTCAGCGCCAGGCGCAGCATGCCCGGGCAATCGCCGGTGTTGAAGCAGTGGTATTGGCCCAGCTTGAGGGCGGCGAGGTCGCGTGGATGTGCCGCGGCCTGCTCATGGTGCAGCGCGATGGCGCGCAGGATGTCGCCCTCGGCCCAGGCCGCGACGGCGGCGATGAAGCGTTGCTCGCGCGACGTGGTGCGCGAAGCGCCGGCCAGTGCGCGTGCCAGATAGGGCTGGGCGTTGATGCGCCCCTCGCGCGACTCGGCGAACAGGTGCAGCGCGGCACCGTAGGCCTGCACGATGGGGCTCATGTCGCGGTCGATCAATTCCATGAGCGCACCGGCCCGGGCTTCGCAGGCAATGAAGCCCATCACGAAGTCGTCGACCCGCGGCAGGCTGGCCGGATCGTCGAGTGTCAGGGGGTTGCCGAGGGCGTCGGCGAGCAAGGGCACGGCGGTCATGGGGCCGATGGTGCCACGGTCCGCGCCATTGCGCGATGCCCCGTCAGACGCCGGCTTGCTGGTGGCGGTGCTCCTGGGTCTTGCCGCCGTAGCCGTAGGCGGCTGCGCGTGCATCGACCACATGCACGTACGACACCTCGTGCAGCGGCCCGTGCATTTGCGCCATGGCCGCATGCACTTCGCGCAGAAACCGCGCCTTCTCGGCCTTGGTGTTGGTTTCGTCGGTCACGCTGATCTCCAGGTTGAAGGCATGCAGGCCGAGCGTGGCCAGTGATTGGCCACCGACGAACCACGCGTCGTCCGGGATGTACTGCACGGTGACGGCGATCACCTGCGGTTGCTTGCCCAGCGTCGCCTGGGTCAGTGCCGCCAAGGTGTCGACTGCACGGCGGGTCAGCAGGGGATCGGCGGGTCCGGAGAGAAGGAGGGCGATGTGAGGCATGGCGATCTTGCAGAGAGGATTGAAGAGGCCTCGATTCTGGAAGTATCAAAAGCATCGGAAAAGCGGGAAGATATGATGAGTACCATCGGAATAACGGATGGATAAAAAATGGATGAGCGGTCATGCAGGTCTTCGACGTAGAGCAGTTGCGCACGCTGGTGGCGGTGGCCGAGGCCGGTAGCCTCACGGCCGCCGCACCGCGCGTGTTCCTGTCGCAGTCGTCAGTGAGCGAGCAGATGCGCAAGCTCGAGGCGCTGGCGGGACAGCCGTTGCTGTTGCGCAGCAAGGCTGGCGTGCAGCCGACGGAAGCCGGCGAGCGCCTGCTCGCACACGCCCGCCGCATCCTGGCGTTGAGCGACGAGGCGATGCGCGATCTGCGCGGCGAATCGCTGCAAGGGGAGCTTCGGCTGGCTGTGACCGACTACTTCCGGCCCGCCGAAGTGACGCGTCTGCTGGCACGGCTGGACGAGCGTTACCCGCAGGTCCGCCTGCATGTCAGCATCCTCAAGAGCGCTGCCATCGAGGCGGGCTGCGCGCGTGGTGAGTTCGACCTGGGCCTTTCGATGCGCATCGGTGGCGCGGGCGCGGGGAAGGGCACGCCGACACCGCCCGTTGCGGGTGCGTTGGCACTGTCGCGCGAGCCGCTGGTCTGGATGGCGGCGAACGGCATGCGTCTGGTGAGGGGCGAGTCCGTGCGCTTGCTGGTGCTGCCAGACACCTGCTCGCTGCATCGTTTCACTGTCGGGTTGCTGCGCGAGCGCAAGGTGCCGTATCGCGTGGCGCACGTGGCCTCTGGCGTGGCTGGACTGCAATCTGCCCTGGCGGCCGGACTGGGTGTCGCCTGCCTCAACACCTCGGCCCTGGTCGAGGGCGTCAGCCGCCTGGCCCCGCCCCATGGACTGCCCGCCTTGCCGCGCGTGACCTTTCAATTCCTGCCGCCGCGTGCGGGTGAAACCGATTTCGTGCGCAGGGCGCGCGAGCTGTTGGCTTCTCACCTACGCTGATGCTGGGCGCATGCCCGCACAGAGGGCGGGTGATCCCCGCTGGGAACCCGGCGCCTTTGCGTGCATCCTACGGCGCATGAATCAGCACATTCCCCCCACCGTGGCCTCGCGAGGCGTTCGCGCTGTCGCGGCGTCCCTGGCGCTTGCCGGTCTGGCCGCCTGCGTGTCGACACCACTGCCCCCGATGCCGCCGCTGCGTCCGCTGGGCAGTACCGATGCGCCGGCTCCTGCGCCCATGCCCGCGCCGCCGCGCCCGGTCGTCACGGCGCCCGCTGCACCGCCAGTGGTGACCGGCCCGCGCAGCTTCGTGCCGCCGGTGCCGGGCGCGCGGGTGGGACGCTTCAACAACGACACCAACAAGGGCGTCGATTTCGCCGGCAATCTGGGCGAGCCGATCCACGCCGCGCGCGCCGGGCGTGTGGTGCTGGTCAGCAGTGCGCTGTCGACGTACGGCACGATGATCGTGGTCAAGCACGACGACGATTTCATCACCGCCTATGCGCAGATCGGCAAGGCGCTGGTCAAGGAGGGTGACGAGGTGCAGCAGGGTCAGCCCATCGCCGAGATGGGCCGTAACGCGACGAACAACCGCGTCGAGCTGCACTTCGAGATTCGCAAGCAGGGCACGGCCGTCGATCCGGAGCCCTATCTCGACGGCCGGATGTTCTAGCCGCGCGGTGGGCCGCGATCGGCGGCTGCTACCGCGCGCCGGGTGGGTGGGGCCAGTGGCGCTGCGGCTCGCGGATCTGCTCGAAGGCGCGAGAGACCTGCAGCACGCCGAGGTCGTCGAAACGGCGGCCCGCGATCTGCAGGCCAATCGGCATGCCGGCACTGGTGTAGCCGCAGTTGATCGACGATGCAGGCTGTTCCGACATGTTGTAGGGCACCGTGAATCCGATGTGCTCGAGCGGCCGCATCGGGTCGTTGGTCGGACCGGCCCATTCAGCCGGTGCCGGTGAATTGGGCGCGGTCGGCGAAATCACGTAGTCGTAGTCGGCGCAGGCATCGACCGTGACCACGCGTGTCGCGTGGAACTGGCTGAAGGCCCGGAACACGTGCTCGCCACTGAAGCCGGCAGCGCTTTCGGCCCAGGCCCGGATGTAGGGCAGCACCTTGTCGCGTTGCGCGGAGGGCAGGGCCTGCAGATCGACCATCGAGCGCATGCGCCAGAGATGGTCCATGCCGTCGAGCAGGGTTTGCGTCATGAAAGGCTGCATCGGCTCGACGATGGCGCCGGCCTTCTCGAACAGCCGTGCGGCATGTTCGATGGCTTCGCGGATTTCGGGTTCGACCGGCAGCCCGCAGCCGGCTTCGAGCAGCAGCCCGATGCGCAGGCCGCGCAGGTGGTCCGGGCTCACGTCGCAGGCGTCCCAGTCGATGTCCTGCGCGGGCAGGCTCATGCTGTCGCGCGCGTCGGGCTGGGCGAGCACTTGCATCATCAGCGCGGCGTCACCGACGGTGCGCGTCATGGGGCCGGCCGCACGCCCCATGTAGGGTGGGTCGATCGGCACGCGCCCCAGGCTCGGCTTGAGCGTGAAGATGCCGCACCAACCCGCTGGCAGCCGCAGCGAGCCACCGATGTCGGTGCCAATGTGCAGCGGGCCGTAGCCGGCCGCGGCTGCCGCGCCGGCGCCGGCACTGGAGCCACCGGGCGTCTTGCTCAGGTCCCAAGGATTGCGAGCGAGCGTGTGGAAGCTCGACAGCCCGGACGACAACATGCCGTAATCAGGCATGGTCGTCTTGCTCACGAGCACCACGCCCGCCTCTTTCAGCCGTGCGGCCGGCGGCGCGTCGGCCGCAGCAGGCTTGAGCGTGACGGCCGCCGTGCCCGCAGGCAGCGGATCGCCGCGCGTGGCGATGTTTTCCTTGATGGTCGTCGGGATGCCGTCGAGCGGGCCGATGGCTTCGCCGCGCTTCCAGCGCGCCTCCGACTGGCGCGCCTGTTCGAGCGCGGCCTCGGGCCGCAGCAGCCAGGTGGCCTGCAGGTGCGGCTCCCAGCGCTCGATGTGCGCGAGCACCGCGCGGGTCACTTCGACGGGCGATAGCTTGCCGTCGCGGTAGTGGGATGCGAGTTCGCGGGCGGGGAGATCGTGCAGTTCAGAGGACATCGCCTGCGGTCACCACGACAGTGCGGACAGGTCGTTCGCAAAGATCGGCAATTCCTTCCACAGCCCCTTGACGCCCTTCTTGGCGATGGTGGGCCACTGTGGCTGGAACAGGAAGCCGTTGGCCGCGTCGACGGCCAGCATCTTCTGCGCGTCGCCCAGCAGCTTGTTGCGCTCGGTGGCATTGGCGGTGGTCTTGATCTTGTCGAACAGCGCGTTGAACGCCTTCGACTGGTAGCCCCAGTAGTAGTCGGCCTTGGCGTAGTTGCCCAGGTCGAAGGGTTCGACGTGCGAAATGATCGACAGGTCGTAGTTCTTGTTGCCGTAGGTGCCGCTGAGCCACTGGGCCCATTCGACGTTCTGCACCTTCACCACGATACCGATCTTGGCCAGCTGGGCCACGACCATCTCGCCGCCCTGGCGTGCGTAGGGCGGTGGCGGCAGTGTCATCGTGAGTTCGAGGGGCGTCTTGACGCCTGCTTCGGCCAGCAGCTTCTTGGCCTTCTCGACGTCGAAGGGGTTGACGCCGGTGGTGTCGACGTAGCCGGCCGCGCCAGGCACGTAGTGGCTCCCGATCGGCACACCGAGGCCATCCACAGCGCCTTCGATGATGGCCTTGCGGTCGATCGCAGCCAGGATCGCGCGGCGCACGCGCACGTCGTCCAGCGGCTTCTTCGCGTTGTTGATGGCCAGGATCGTCTTGGCGCGCGAGCCGGCCAGGATCACCTGGAACTGCGGGTTGTTCTTGAACTGCGCGACCACACGCGTGGCGATGCGGGGGAACGCGTCGACGTCGCCGGCCAGCAGCGAGGCGGCCTGGGCTGCCGGGTCGGAGATGAAGCGGAAGGTGATCTTGTTGATCTTGGCCTGGGCCGGCGCGCGGTAGCCGTCCCACTTGCTCAGCACAAGCGAGGCGCCCTTGTTGTAGCTGTCGAGCTTGTACGGACCGGTGCCCACGGGCTTGGCCGCATTGGTGTCGGCGCTCTTGGGCTCGACGATGATGGCAGTGGCCTGACCGAGCACGAACGGGAAGTCGGGGTCGATTTCCTTGGCGAGCAGCACGACGGTGAATTCGTCGATCACCTGCACGCCGACGTTGGCGAAGGTGCGCTTGTCCTTGTTGGTGCTCTTCTCGCCACCTGCGCGCTCAAAGCTGAACTTGACGGCCTGTGCGTTGAAGGGCTCGCCGTTCTGGAACTTGACGCCGCGGCGCAGGCGGAAGGTGTAGGTCTTGAGGTCGGGGGAAATGTCCCAGCTCTCGGCCAGCAGTGGCGTGACCGAACCGTCGGCGTTGATCTTGGTGAGCGTCTCGAAGATGTTGTAGAGCACGACCTCGGCGATGGAAGACGCTGCGCTGGTCGTCGGGTCCAGGCCGGTGGGTTCCAGCGTCATGCCCAGCACCATGGCGTCCTTGCGGTTCTGGGCGAAGACGGTCTGAGGCAGCGCCAGGGGAACGGTGGCCAGGGCGGCAGAGGCGAGCACGGTGCGACGATTCAACATACGAGGTTCACTCCGAAAAACTGCAGGGACCGGCGCGCTCGGCCCCGCAGGGCGCGCGCCATTCGACAGACACAGCACGAAAGATGCCATGTGCCTGCGCATTCTCGCGCAGGCCAGCGCGTCCCGGGCGGGTGCGGGGCAGGTATTTGCCCCAGCACTGCTTGGGCGTCAACCCCAGCGGATGGCCGCGATGTCGTTGGCGAAGATCGGCGCGTCCTTCCACAATCCGCGCAGGCCGCGCGCGGCCACCGTGATGAGCTGCGGCTGATAGAGGAACACGTTGGCAGCGTCCTCGGCCAGCACGCGCTGTGCCTCGCCGAGGTACTTGTTGCGCTCGGCCGCCGTGGGCGCGTTGCGCGCCTGGCTGAACGCCTTGTCGAAGCGCGGCGACTGGTAGCCCCAGTAGTAATCGGGCTTGGTGTAGTTCACCAGGTCGAAGGGTTCGACGTGCAGGATCACCGACAGGTCGTAATTCTTGTTGCCGTAGGTGCCGCTGATCCACTGCGCCCACTCGACGTTCTGGATCTTGGCCACGATGCCGATCTTCGCGAGCTGCGCCGCGATGAATTCCCCGCCCTGGCGTGCGTAGGGCGGTGGCGGCAGCACGAGGCTCAGTTCCAGCGGCGTCTTCACGCCGGCCTCGGCCAGCAGCCGCTTGGCCTTCTCGACGTCGTAGGGGTTGATGCCCGTGGTGTCAATGTAGCCCGGAGCACCCGGCACATAGTGGCTGCCGATCGGCACGCCGCGGCCGTCCGACGCCGCATCGATCACCGCCTTGCGGTCGATTGCCGCCGAGATGGCGCGGCGCACGCGCACGTCGTCCAGCGGCTTGCGCTTGTTGTTGATGGCCAGGATGACCTTGCCGCGCGAGGCGTTGAACAGCACCTGGAAGCGCTTGTCGTTCTGGAACTGCGGCAGGCTGCGCGAGACCGAGGCGTGCGGGAACAGGTCGACGTCGTTCGACAGCAGCGCGGCCACCTGCGCCGCCGGCTCGGAGATGAAGCGAAAGGTGACCTTGCGGATCTGCGCGGCCTCGGGCTCGCGAAAACCGTCCCACTTCACCAGGCCGATGGTCGACCCCTTGGCCCAGCTGTCGAAGCGGTAAGGCCCGGTGCCCACTGGCTTGGTCGCATTGGTCTCCACCGTCTTGGGCTCGACGATGATGGCCGAGGCCTGGCCCAGCAGGAAGAGAAGGTCGGGCTCGATCTCCTGCGTGATCAGCACCACGGTGTGGCTGTCGATCACCTGCGTGCGCAGGTTCGTGAAGGTGCGCTTGTCCTTGTTGGTGCTGTCGGTCGAGGCGGCGCGGTCGAAGCTGTACTTGACGGCCTGGGCATCGAAGGGCTCGCCGTTATGGAACTTCACACCGCGGCGCAGCTGGAAGGTGACGGTGCGCAGATCGGGCGAGATTTCCCAGCGTTCGGCCAGGAGCGGCGTCACGCTGCCGTCGCCGTTGATCTTGGTGAGCGTCTCGAACACGTTGTAGAGCACCACTTCGGCGATCTCGGCGCCGGCCTTGGCCGTCGGGTCCAGGCCGGAGGGTTCGAGCGTGAGCGCGAGAACCAGCGTGTCCTTGCGACGGCTCTGGGCCAGTGCGTTCAGCGGCAGTGCGAGTGGTGTGAGCAGCGGGAGTTGCGCCAGGGAGGCTGCGCCGGTGGCCAGCAGGGTGCGTCGATGGATCAAGCGTCAAGTCCTTCAGAGAACGATGGCCCCATCTTGAAGGCTGGCGCCTTCGCGCGCAACCAGATGCTCATGACCGAATCATCCGATGCCTGCGCGCCCTATCCGTGCAGCACGTTGCCACCTGGTGCCGCCATGACCGCATCGAGCAGCGTGCGCGTGTACGGGTGCTGCGCCGCGCGGAACAGCTGCTCGGGCGGCCCCTGTTCGACGATCTGGCCCTTGAAGACCACGCACACGTCGTCGCACAGGTGGTTGACCACGGCGAGGTCGTGGCTGATGAGCAGATAGCTCACGCCGAACTGCTGCTGCAGGTCCTGCATGAGGTTGAGCACCTGGGCCTGCACCGATACATCGAGCGCACTCACTGGTTCGTCCGCCACGATGAGCTTGGGGCGTGTGATCAGCGCGCGTGCGATGGCGATGCGCTGGCGCTGGCCGCCCGAAAACTCGTGCGGGTACTTGTCCATGTCGGTGCTGCGCAGGCCGACGGCTGCGAGCGATTCGCCCGCGCGTTCGCGCTGCTCTGCGCGGCTGATTTCCGCCAGCGCTTCCAGCGGCTCGGCCACGATGCGGGCCACCGTCTGGCGCGGGTCGAGCGAACCGTAGGGGTCCTGGAACACCATCTGGAAATCGCGGCGCGCGGTGCGCAACGCGTCCCGCGGCAGCTTGTGCAGGTCGCGCCCTTCGAGCTCGACACGGCCCGAAGTGGGCGAGTCCAGCGCCATCACGAGGCGCGCGATGGTCGACTTGCCGGAGCCCGATTCGCCCACGATGCCCATGCTGCGGCCGGCCTGCACGGAAAAGCTCACACCGTTGAGTGCCTTGACCAGCGGCACGGGGCCGAACAGCGTCTCGCGCGGCATGGCGTAGTGACGCACCAGGTCGGTCACCTGGAGCAACGGCGCGGTCGAAGGTGTCGCGCTCATGCGGCCACTCCTTCGGGCACGATCTCGTCGAGGCGTATGCAGCGCACCGCATGGTCGTGCGGCAGCCAGGTGGCCGGCGGCCGCGTGGTCACGCAGGCATCGACGGCGTGGCTGCAGCGCCCGGCGAACGGGCAACCCGGCGGCATGTCGACCAGTTCGGGCACGCTGCCGCGGATGGTGGCCAGCCGGCCGCCGCGCGGCGCGCCGAGCACCGGACGCGCGGCGAACAGGCCTTGCGTGTAGGGGTGCGCGCGCGCGGCGAACACGGCGGCGGTCGGGCCGCTCTCGACGACGCTGCCACCGTACATCACGAGCATCTTGGAGACGGTGTGGGCGATCACGCCCAGATCGTGCGAGATCAGGATCAGCGCCATGCCGCGCTCTGCCACCAGGCTGCGGATCAGTTCGAGGATCTGCTTCTGGATGGTCACATCCAGCGCGGTGGTCGGCTCGTCGGCAATCAGCAGGTCGGGCCCGCAGGCCAATGCCATCGCGATGCCGATGCGCTGGCGTTGGCCGCCCGAAAACTGGTGCGGGTAGGCGTCCAGCCGCGAGGCCGCGTCGGGAATGCCCACGCGGTCGAGCAGAGCCAGCACTTCCTTGCGCGCATCCGCCTGCGACAGGCCACGGTGCAGCCGCAGCGGTTCGCCCACCTGGCGCACGATCGTGTGCACAGGGTTGAGCGCCGTCATCGGTTCCTGGAAGATCATGCCGATGCGGTTGCCGCGAATGTCGCACAGCGTGCGCTCGCTGGCGCCGACGAGTTCCTGGCCGTCGAAGCGGATGCTGCCTGTGACCTTGGCGCTCGCGGGCAGCAGGCCCATGAGCGATTGCACGGTGATCGACTTGCCGCAGCCGGACTCACCCACGATGCCCAGCGTTTCGCCGCGTTCAAGAGAAAAGCCGATGCCGCGCACGGCCTCGGCGGGGCCGCGTTGCGTCTGCAGGCCGATGTGAAGGTCGTTGACTTCGAGGAGTGCCATGTCGGTCGTTCAGCGTGCCCGGGCCAGGCGTGGATCGAGAAGGTCGCGCAGGCCATCGCCGAGCATGTTCAGGCCCAGCACCGCCAGCGCAATGGCCATGCCCGGAAACACGGCCAGCAGCGGCGCCTGGAACATCAGCGTCTGCGCCTCGCTGAGCATGCGACCCCAGGAAGGCTGCGGCGGCTGTGTGCCCATGCCCAGGTACGACAGTGCGGCCTCGGCAAGGATCGCGATGGCGAAGCGGATGGTGATCTGCACGATCAGCACGGCCGAGATGTTGGGCAGCACGTGCTGGAACGTGATGGAGAAGGCGCCCTTGCCGCAGGCGCGTGCCGCAGCGATGTACTCGCGCGACCAGATCGCGTTGGCTGAGGCGCGCGTGATGCGCGCGAAGGTCGGGATGTTGTAGATGCCGATGGCGACGATCGCGTTCACGATGCCCGCACCGAACACTGCCGTCATCATGATCGCCGAGAGGATGGCGGGGAAAGCCAGCGAGAAGTCGGTAAAGCGCATGATGACTTCTTCGACCCAGCCGCGCCGCGCTGCGGCCAGCAGGCCGAGCGCCGTGCCCACCGTCAGGCCGATGCCCACGGCAATCACGCCCACCAGAATCGATGCGCGGGCGCCCACCAGCAGCAGCGACGCCACGTCGCGCCCGAAGCTGTCGGTGCCCAGCCAGTGCGACCAGCTGGGCGACTGCAGCTTGGCTTGCATGTCCATCTCGTAGGGCGACCACGGCGTCCAGACCAGCGACACGGCGGCCGCGAGCAGCAGCAGCAGCGTGAGCACGCCGCCGATGACGAAACTGCGGTGCTGCAGCGCGCGGCGCCAGAAGCCGGGCACCTTCAGGGCCGCGGCGTGGGGTGCGAGAACGGGGAGGGCGCTCATATGTCCGACGCCTTGATGCGCGGGTCGATCACTGCATACAACACGTCGACCACGAAATTGACGATGACCACCAGCGCAGCGAGCAGCATCACGCAGTTGCGCACCACGATCAGGTCGCGGTTGCTGATGGCCTGGAAGATCAGGCGGCCGAGGCCGGGCAGGTAGAACACGTTCTCCACCACGATGGTGCCGGCCAGCAGTTCGGAGAACTGCATGCCCATGACGGTGATGACCGGGATGAACGCGTTGCGCAGCACGTGCGTCCAGAGCACCGCGCGCTGCGACACGCCCTTGGCGCGCGCGGTGCGCACGAAGTCCTCGCGCATCACCTCCAGCACGGCTGATCGCGTGATGCGCGCGAGGATGGCAGCCTGCACGACGGCCAGTGCCAGTGCCGGCAGCAGCAGCGCCTTCAGGCCGGCACCCACGCCTTCGCCCCAGCCGTCGAAGCCGCCAGCGGAGAACCACTGCAGCTTGACCGAGAACACCAGGATGAGCAGGATCGCGAACCAGAAATTCGGAATGGCGATGCCCACCTGCGTGAGGCCCATGAGGCCCACGTCGCCCATCTTGTTGTGGCGCGCCGCAGCGGTCACGCCGACCAGCAGGGCGAGCACCGTGGTCAGCGTCATGGCCAGCAGGGCCAGCGGCACCGTGAGCGCCAGTCGTTCGAGGATCAGGTCGAGCACCGGCGAGCTGTAGGCGTAGCTGTCACCCAGGTTGCCGGTGAGCATGCCGCCCACCCAGTGCCAGTAGCGCGTCCAGGCGGGCTGGTCGAGACCGAGCTTGGTGGCCAGGGCAGCGACGGCGTCGGGGGACGCGTCCGGCCCCATGAGCATCTGCGCGGCGTTACCGGGCAGGATCTCGAGGACCAGGAACACGATGATGGAGGCACCGATCAGCGTGCCGATCAGGGTCGCGAAGCGTTTGAATAGAAAGAGACTCATGGGGCGGGGCGCAGCATAACCTGTCTCTCGCAACGACCATGCCCAAACGGGGATAATCCGGGGCATGGCACTCATGATCACCGACGAATGCATCAATTGCGATGTCTGCGAGCCCGAGTGCCCGAACGATGCCATCTACATGGGTCAGGAGATCTACGAGATCGACCCGCACAAATGCACAGAATGCGTCGGTCATTTCAGTGAGCCGCAGTGCGTGCAGATCTGTCCCGTGGCCTGCATCCCGGTGAATCCGGCGCACGTCGAGGCGCACGAGACGCTCTGGCAGAAGTTCGAGCGCCTCGAAGCCCGGAAGGCCGCGCTACGCGCCTGAGGGCGCAGCTGCAGCGCCGCTTTCGCCGCCGCCACTGCCTTCGCCAGGGTCGCGACGCGGCGGTTTCGGCCGTGGCGGCTTGCTGGTGTGGATCTGCAGCATCGCCTTGTCCATTTCGCCGGCCAGCAGCGCGGGTACCGCGTGCAGTGTGCGCATGACGGCGTCGTCGATCGCGTCACGTTGCTCCTTGAGCGGTTTTTTCAGCACCCAGTTCACGACCTCGGCCTTGACGCCGGGATGGCCGATACCCAGGCGCAGGCGCCAGTAATCGCCGGTCCCCAGTTGCGCATGGATGTCGCGCAGGCCGTTATGGCCGGCATGGCTGCCGCCGAACTTCAGCTTCGCCTGGCCGGGCACCACGTCGAGCTCGTCATGCACCACCAGGATCTCGGCCGGCTCGATCTTGAAGAAGCGCGCGAGCGCACCGACCGATTTGCCCGACAGGTTCATGAACGTCTGGGGTTCCAATAGCCAGACCGGCCGGCCTCCGACCTGCGTGCGCGCCACGAGGCCGTGGTAGCTGCGCTCGGGCGACAGGGTGAGCTTCCAATCGCGCGCGAGGGCATCGATCCACCAGAAACCCGCGTTGTGGCGCGTGGCTTCATATTCCGGGCCCGGATTGCCCAGGCCGACGAACAACTTGATCATGGTGCCGATTATCGAGGAGCCGATGAAAACAAAACGGCCCGCACGAGGCGGGCCGTCGAGAGACTGCGAGGCAGCCGCGAAGCAGCGATTACTTCTTGGCGGTCTTGGCAGCAGGTGCCTTGGCAGCAGGCGTCTTGGCGGCGGCCTTGCCACCCTTGCCGGCGGGTGCTGCAGCAGCTTCTTCCACGACCGGTGCGTCTTCTTCTTCGACCACCGGAGACGTGGCCGAGGCCAGCACCAGGTTCGACTTGCCGTGGCTCACCCATTTCACGCCGCGTGGCAGCTTGATGTCCTTGAGCGTGACGGTGCCGTTCTTCTTCAGGCCCGACAGGTCGACTTCGATGAATTCAGGCAGTTCTGCGGGCAGGCAATTCACTTCGAGTTCGGTGGTCACGTGGTTGACCAGGTTCAGCTCGATCTTGACGGCTTCCGATTCCTCTTCACCCTTGAAGTGGACCGGCACCTTCATGGTCATGCGGGTGCGGGCATCGACGCGTTGGAAGTCGATGTGCTGCACCAGCTGGCGGAACGGGTGGTATTGCACGTCGCGCAGCAGGACCTTGCTCACGGTGCCGCCCAGGTCCATCTCGAGGACGGAGGCGTGGAAGGCTTCCTTCTTCAGGGCGTGCCACAGTGCGTTGTGATCGATCTCGATCAGTTGGGGCGCGGTGTCACCACCGTAGACGATGCCGGGGGTCTTGCCCGAAATGCGGAGACGGCGGCTCGCACCCGTACCCTGCTTGGCGCGCTCAAAAGCGACGAATTGCATAATTAACTCCTGTGGAAGTCCACCGCGACCAGTGCGACTCCGATTTCAAAAGGGCGCCACGAAGGGCGCCCGCTTCTTTGCCCAGACCGGTCAATCTCAGAAGAGATTGTCCTGGTCCGAGAACAAACTCATCACCGACTCGCCCTTGGCAATGCGCTGGATCGTCTCTGCGATCAGCGGCGCCACGGACAGCTGGCGAATCTTTCCGCAGGCCTTGGCGCTGTCGGAAAGGGGAATGGTATTGGTGACGACCACTTCGTCCAGGGCCGAGCCCTGGGCGATGCGTTCGATGGCCGGGCCGGAGAAGATGGCGTGCGTGCAGTACGCATAGACCTTCTTTGCGCCGCGCTCCTTGAGCACTTCGGCTGCCTTGACCAGCGTGCCGGCCGTGTCGATCATGTCGTCCATGATCACGCAGTTGCGGCCGTCGATCTCACCGATGACGTTCATCACTTCGCTCACGTTCGCCTTGGGGCGGCGCTTGTCGATGATGGCCAGGTCGGTGCCCAGTTGCTTGGCCAGTGCACGCGCACGGACCACGCCGCCGACGTCGGGCGACACCACGATCAGGTCTTCGTAGTTCTTGGCCCGCAGATCGCCCAGCAGCACCGGCGACGCATAGATGTTGTCGACCGGAATGTCGAAGAAGCCCTGGATCTGGTCGGCGTGCAGGTCCATCGTCAGCACGCGGGACACGCCCACGGTCTGCAACAGATTGGCCACGACCTTTGCCGAGATCGGCACCCGGCTCGAACGCGGACGGCGGTCCTGGCGGGCATACCCGTAATAGGGGATGACGGCACTGATGCGTTCGGCCGAGGCGCGCTTGAGCGCGTCGACCATGATCAGCAGCTCCATCAGGTTTTCGTTGGTCGGCGCGCAGGTGGACTGCACCACGAACACGTCACGGGCACGCACGTTCTGGTTGATCTCGACCGTGACTTCGCCATCGGAGAATCGGCCCACACGGGCTGCACCGAGTGTGGTGCCCAGGTGATGTGCGATATCCGCAGCCAGACCCGGATTGGCATTGCCGGTGAAAACCATGAAATCAGGAGCTTGAGCCTGCATGAGTGCGTCCAGCAATGCAATGAGCCCTTCAGGGGGCTACCAGTGTTCTCGTCATCGTTGCAGCCGGCGGCTGCAAACTCGTGGGCCGCGATGTTGACGTCGCGATCGATACGGCGTCAGGGCCAAGAGGCCTTGACTGCCTGGTGTGCAGCCTGAGGCTGGCACATCATGTTTTGGCAGGGGAGAAAGGATTCGAACCTTTGCATGCTGGAATCAAAATCCAGTGCCTTAACCAACTTGGCGACTCCCCTACACGGGTCGACGACCAAAGTCGCCAACCGTTATGTCGCGCCGAAATGCCAAACATTCCGACTTTTATCTAGACTGCCCAACCCTGGAGAGGATGAGCGCCGAGATTATCGCACTGATGAACCTGCCAACCTACGGGGGATGGAGCCAGTGTCATTTCCTGCGAATTTTCCTGCAAATCTGCTGCCAGCACTGCAAACACCGCGCTTCCGGAGCCAGTCATCCTTGCTTGCAATCCCTGTGTGCCGAGCCAATCGATGGCGTCGGTGACAGCGGGGCAAAGCCGTTGAGCAACTGGCTGCAGATCGTTGTGCCCGAAGCCGTAGACTTCAGATTTGCTTGCTGCAGCAAAGCCTGTGATTATAGCCACAGAAGTTGAGCGATTCAAATCGCTCGCCGCAAAAATTTGCGCGGTGTCCAGGCCCTGGGGTGGTTTGACCACCACGAACCGTGCCGCAGGCAGGGCAATGGGTGTGATTTTCTCTCCGATGCCCTCGACCCAGGCGTTGTGTCCGCAGAGAAAGAAGGGCACATCGGCGCCGAGTGTCAGGCCGATGCGGGCGAGCGTGTCCAGCGGCAGGTCGAGCTGCCACAGGCGGTTGAGCGCGAGCAGGCAGGTGGCCGCATCCGAGGACCCGCCACCCATGCCCGCCTGAGCAGGCACCCGCTTGGCCACACCGATGTGCGCGCCCTGGCCGGGGGCCGCGAACGCCTGCAGGGCGCGCGCCGCGCGCAGCACCAGGTCGTCGGCCGGCAGCGGCGTGGTGAGGTCCTCCCGGCTCAGCTTGCCATCCGATCGCAGTTCCATGTGCAACGTGTCGCACCAGTCGACCAGCATGAACACCGATTGCAGCAGGTGGTACCCGTCGTCGCGCCGTCCGGTGATGTGCAGGAAGAGGTTGAGCTTGGCGGGTGCCGGCAGGTCGTAAAGCGCCTTCATTGCCGTTCGAAGACGATGCGCAGGTCGGCCAGCGGCTGCGGTGATTCGCGGGTGGCCTGCAGCCGGCCCTGAGTGACTTGAGCCAGATTGGGGCGCCAGCCGGTCACTGGCTCATCGCGGCCTTCCAGCCATCCGAAGAGCGCGGCCACAGGAATGGCGGCGCCCGTGACGGCCTCGATCAGGGCATTGAGCGAGGCGTACCGCCGCACGTCGTTGCCATTCTTGAGCAGCGCTTCGCCGGGCGACCACTGGAGCACCGCGAGCGTGCTGCCGATCGGACTGGTGAGCGTGAGTTCGCCAGCTTCGGGCGCGCCACGCAAGTCGAACATTGCCGCGAAGCTCTGCGTGCTGCTGTCTTCGACGCGCAGCGACAGACGGCCGCTCCAGTGCGTAGGTGGCTGCCCAGAAGGCGGCTGGGCGCCGGGTCCGGCGGGCGATGCGCACCCGGCCAATAGGACCAGACCGGCGGTCGCGGCGAGCAGCGACCGCCGCCCGATGGTCAGCGACCGCGGCTGCCGATACGCGGCACTCACAGCTTCACGCGCAGGCGCTTGAGCGTTTCCTGCAAGGTCTCGTTGTCGGCTTCGACCAGGCTGGCTTCCTTCCAGATTGCCAGGGCGCGGTCGCGCTGCCCCAGCGTCCACAGCACTTCGCCGAAGTGCGCGCCGATTTCCGGATCAGGGCGGCGCTTGTAGGCGTCCTCGAAGATGCGCAACGCCTCGGCCGTGTTGCCCATGCGGAACTCGACCCAACCGAGGCTGTCAGCGATGAACGGGTCTTGCGGCGCGAGCTGGACGGCCTTCTGGATCAGCGTGCGCGCCTCGGGCAGGCGGTCGTTGCGATCGGCCATCGAGTAGCCGAGTGCGTTGTAGGCGTTCTGGCTGTCCGGGCGCAGCGCGATCAGGCTGCGCAGCAGGCGCTCCATTTCGTCGAACCGATTGAGCCTTTCGGCGAGCATGGCCTGGTCGTAGATCAGGTCCGGGTCATCGGGCGTGGCCGTCCGGGCCTTGGCGAGCAGGTCGTAGGCTGCCTGGTATTGCTTGGCATCGCGCAGCAACTGCACTTCGGCCTGCAACTTCTGGCGCGCAGTGTCCGCATCTTTCTCGGGAATGGCGCGGACCAGTGCCAGTGCCTGAGGCAGCTTGTTCTGGCGCGCGAGCAATGCGGCGCTTCGGATCTGTGCCCCGGCTTCATCGTCGCTGCTGTCGACGCGCGCAAGCCAGCCCTCGGCGGCCTTGTAGTCCTTGCGGCGTTCAGTGAGCTGCGCGAGCATCAGGTACGCTTGGTTCAGGCCCCGCTTGCGCGCCTGGGGCGTGAGGGTGGAAGTCGGGCGGTCGGCGGTGGCGCCGGAATCGGTGTCGGCGGGCTGCTTTTCGACCAGGCTCGCATAACGCTGCAGCGAGGCTTCTGCCAGCGTGTCCTGACGCGCCTGCATCTGCAGGCTGGCCAGCAGCAGCCAGGGCTCGGCCAGATCGGGACGTGCGGTGGTGACCGCGGTGAGTTCGGCCGTGGCTTCGGGGTAGCGGCGAGCTTCGGCCAGCACGCGGGCATAGGCCACGCGCAGTTCGGGCAGTGCTTTGGGCGTGGCGAGGTAGCGCTTGACGATGGGTTCGGCCAGCGGCTGGGCCGGGTCGATCAGGTCGATGGCCAGCAATGCCGGGCCCTCGGACGTGGCATCGATCTGCTGCGCCTTGAGCGCGGCGTCGAGCGCGCCGGAGGAGTCACCGGCCAACAGGCGCAGGCGTCCGACGGTGGTCCAGGCGAGCGCGCCCGTCGTCGGATTGGCGATCTGGTCGTTGAGCGCCTGTTCCACGACCGCCGCAGCCAACTTCTTGTCGGTGGCGCGCGCATAGTTGCGGGCGACCAGCTCCATCAGCAGCGGGAGTTCGGGCAGCGGCGTGGCGGTCACCTCGGCGCGCAAGGGCTCGACGGTCTCGTTGATGCGGTTGAGCGCGATGAGGATCTGCAGTTCCACGCGACGCGCCTCGCGCGAGTCAGGCACCGACTCTTTCCAGGCGCGGGCGGCGACCAGCGCAGCGTCGCCGGAGCGCGACTGCAGTGCAATCTCGACGGCGCGCTGGAAGAGCAGCGGGTCACGCGATTTGCGTGCCGCGTCGAGCATCAGCGCGTAGCCCGCACTCGGGTCCTCAGTGCGTACGTTCAACTCGCCGAGCAGCACTTCGTAGAACAGCGAGGCGGTCAATGCCGACGGCTGGCTGGGCGTTTCCTCGGCTTTCTGGACCTGGGCTGCAGGCGGCGTAACGGTGGGCCCAGGCTGCGCGTAGGCGGAAATCGCCAGGGCAACGAGGGGAATGGCCGCCGCAAGGCGGAGTCGGCGAGGCGGAGGGGTCATTGAACTCATAATAATCCAAGGCTTTTGTCAGAGCGTTGCCAGGGCGTCAGGTTCCCGCGCGTTTTCATGTCGCCTTCATTCTCCCCATGCCTGAATTACCTGAAGTAGAAGTCACGCGCCGCGGTTTCGTCGACCGCATCAGCGACGCCCGCATCGAGGCCGTGCGCGTCGGCAAACCGCTGCGCTGGGCGTTGGCGGTTGATCCGGCACGGCTGGTCGGACGCACGGTGCGTACCGTGCGTCGGCGCGGCAAGTACCTGTTGCTCGATCTGGACGAGGGTCTGCTGCTGATGCACCTGGGCATGTCGGGCAGCCTGCGCTTCGACGCGGCGCCGCCGTCGCCCGGCGCGCACGATCATTTCGACCTGGTCACCAGCCGCGGCACGCTGCGCCTGAACGACCCGCGCCGGTTCGGCGCCGTCGTGTTCGTGGAGGATGAAGCATCGCCGCTGGCCATCAAGCTCTTGGGCCGGCTGGGCATGGAGCCCCTGGGCGAAGCCTTCGATTTCGACGCCTTTCATGCCGGCCTGCAGCGGCGCCAGGCGGCGATCAAGCAAGTGCTGCTGGCGGGCGACGTGGTGGTCGGCGTGGGCAACATCTATGCCTCGGAAGCACTTTTCCTGGCGGGCATCCGTCCGACCGTGTCGGCCTCACGCATCAGCCGGCCGCGCGCGTTGCGCCTGCATGCGGCGGTGCGCGAGATCCTCGCGCGGGCGGTGGAGCGCGGCGGCAGCACGCTGCGCGACTTTTCCAACATCGACGGCCAGAGCGGCTACTTCCAGCTCGAAGCCACGGTCTATGGCCGCGCGGGCGAGCCCTGCCGCGTCTGCGCGACGCCGATACGCCTGCTCAAGCAGGGCCAGCGCTCGACCTACTTCTGCCCCGTCTGCCAGAAATACTGAGCGGCGCCACCGCCGGAACACCGAGATCCCCCATGACCCATCCCACGCAGGGCCGTCCTGCGGCTCCAGAGGCCTGTGCGCCAGGCTTCGCGGCGCACATCGTGGCCTGGCAGGCCACCCACGGCCGCAGCACGCTGCCCTGGCAGAACACGCAGGACCCGTACCGCGTCTGGCTGTCCGAAGTGATGCTCCAGCAGACGCAGGTCACGACCGTGCTGGGCTACTTTGCACGCTTTCTCGACCGCTTTCCGACCGTCGCCGACCTGGCCGCGGGCAGCGAGGACGAGGTGCTGGGCCTCTGGAGCGGCCTGGGCTACTACAGCCGGGCCCGCAACATGCACCGCTGCGCGCAGGAGGTCGTCGCTCGGTTCGGCGGCGCCTTTCCTCGCACTGCAGCCGAGCTGGCGACGCTTCCCGGCATCGGCCGATCGACGGCCGCGGCCATTGCCGCCTTCTGTTTTGGCGAGCGCGTGGCGATTCTCGACGGCAACGTCAAGCGCGTGCTGACGCGCGTGCTCGCTTTTGCGGGCGACATGTCTTCTGCGGCGCAGGAGCGCGCACTCTGGGACATCGCCACGCAGATGCTGCCGCCGGCCGACGCGCCGCGCGACATCTCACGCTATACGCAGGGCGTGATGGACCTGGGCGCGACGGTGTGCCTGCCGCGCAAGCCCAGCTGCATGCTGTGTCCCGTCAACGACCTGTGCGCTGGGCTGCACCAAGGCGAGCCTGAAAAATACCCGGTGAAGACGCGCAAGCTCAAACGCACCGCGCAGTCGCTGTGGATGCTGCAGGCGCAGGATGCACAAGGCCGCATCTGGCTCGACAAGCGCCCTGCCAAGGGCATCTGGGCCGGGCTCTACTGCCTGCCGGTGTACGAGAGCCGCGAGGCACTCGCCGAGGCGCTGCCTGAGCGCTTGCACACCGCGGCGCAGGATGCACCTGCTTTCCTGCATGTGCTCACCCACAAGGATCTGCACCTGCATCCGGTGCGTGTCGACGTGCCGGAGGGGCTGATTCCAGGGCCGCGCGGCGACTGGTTTTCCACGGAGAGCTGGTCGGCGCTCGGCCTGCCCGCGCCGGTGCGCAAGCTGCTGGTGCTCAGCCAGCGTCCAGCTCGCGATGGCGCCTGAGCGTGGCCCAACGCGGGCCGAAGGTGCGCGCGAGCTGCTCGACCAGGAACACGGAGCGGTGCTGGCCGCCCGTGCAGCCAATGGCGACCGTGACGTAGCTGCGGTGGTCGAGCGCCAGCGCGTCGAGCCAGCGGCCCAGGAACTGCTCGACGTCGTCGAACATGCGCGCCACGTCGTCGTGGCCGCGCAGCCACTGGATCACCGGCTCGTCGCGTCCGGTCAGCGGGCGCAGCAGCGGGACGTAGTGCGGGTTGGGCAGCATGCGCACGTCGAACACGTAATCGGCATCGAGCGGCACCCCGCGTTTGAAGGCGAAGGACTGGAAGACCAGCGTGAGCGCACTCTCGGGCGCCTCGATCAGCGACTTGACGTAGCTCTGCAGCTGCGCGGGCCGGATGATGCTGGTGTCGATCACGTCGGCGCGGTCGCGCAGCTCGGCCAGCAGCTCGCGTTCGAGCTCGATCGCATGCACCAGCACCCGGTGCTGCTCCGGCACGTCGGTGCGGCCTTCCTGGCGCGACAACGGATGGCGCCGCCGCGTTTCTGAGTAGCGGCGCACCAGCGCGTCGGTGGTGGCGTCGAGGAACAGCGAGCGCAGCGACACGCCCTGGCGGCGAAGGTTCTCCAGCTGCGGCGGCACCATCGGCAGCGAGATGCCGCTGCGCACGTCCATGGCGATGGCCACGCGCGGAGTCTGCTGCTGGCGCTGCAGGTCGATGAAGGCGGTCAGCAGTTCGGGTGGAAGGTTGTCGACGCAGTAGTAGCCCGCGTCTTCCAGCGCGTGCAGCGCGACGGACTTGCCGGAGCCGGACATGCCGGTGATCAATACCAGTTCGAGGTTCATGGCGTGACGCCTGCAGTTGGCTTGCCAAGCATCTCGCGTGCGTGCGCAAGCGTCGTGGCCGACACGCGTTCGCCGCCGAGCATGCGGGCCATCTCGCGCACGCGGCCCTCGCCGTCGAGCACGGTCACGCTGCTTTCGGTGCGCGCGCCGCCGTCCGTCGCACCCCGGGTCTGGTGCTTGGCGACCAGGAGATGGTGGTCGGCGCAGCCGGCGACCTGGGGCAGATGGGTGACGGCCAGCACCTGGCGATCGCGCCCCAGTTGCTGCATCAACCGCCCGACGGTTTCGGCGACGGCACCGCCCACACCCGAATCCACTTCGTCGAAGATCAGGGTCTGCGCCGCACCGAGTTCACTCGTGGTCACGGCGATCGCCAGTGCGATGCGGGAGAGTTCGCCGCCCGAGGCAACCTTGCCGATGGGCCGTGGCGTGCTGCCGGTGTGGCCGCTCACGAGGAAGGCAACGTCCTCCAGGCCGGCGCGTCCGGGCTGTGCGAGGGGCTGCAGGGTGACTTCGAAACGCCCCCCCTGCATGCCCAGGTCCTGCATCGCCAGCGTCACGGCCTGGGACAACCGGGGCGCGGCCAGCTTGCGGGTCTTGCCGAGGGCCTTGGCTTCCTTCATGTAGCGCTGTTCGGCGGCGCGCTCGGCGCGCTCCAGTGCGTCGAGGTCGCTCTGCGCATCGAGGGTCTGCAGTTCGGCCTGCCAGCCGGCGAGCAGCGCGGGCAGGTCGGCGGGTGTGCGCTTGTAGCGGCGCGCCAGCGACATCCACAGGCCCATGCGCTCATCGAGCTCGGCCAGGTCGCGCGGGTCGGCGTCGGCGTGGCGCAGGTAACCGTGCAGCGAATGGGCCGCATCGGCGGCTTGGGCCACGGCGGACGCGAGCACCTCGCCCAGCGTCTTGAATTCAGGCTCGATGTGCTCGCAGTTCTGCAGCAGGGTGGTCGCGCGCGTGAGCGCGGCCAGCGCACCGCCGTCGTCGTCTTCGAGTGCATGGCGCGCGCCTTCGGCCGCGTCGATCAGCGCCTGCGCATTGGAAATACGCTGGTGGTTGGTCGAGAGTTCGTCCCATTCGTCCGCGCCCGGCGCGAGCTTGGCGACTTCGGCGATCTGCCATTGCAGGCGTTCGCGCTCGCGCTGCAGCGTGTCCTGCGCGGCGCGTGCGGTCTCCAGGGCACCGAGCGCCTGGCGCCACAGCTGCCAGACCTCGTCGAGCGTGCCAGCGTCCACGCCCGCATAGGCGTCGAGCAGGCCGCGCACCGCTTCGGGCCGGGTCAGGCTTTGCCACGCATGCTGGCCGTGGATGTCCAGCAAGCGGTCGCCGAGCTCGCGCAGCTGGGTGGCCGTGGCCGGGCTGCCGTTGATCCAGCCGCGGCTGCGGCCCTGCAGGTCGACCGTACGGCGCAGCAGCAGCGCATCGCCGGGCTCGAAGCCGCCGGCGTCGAGCCAGTCGGCCAGTGCCGGGTCGGCATCGAATTCGGCGCTCACGTCCAGGCGTTCGGCGCCTTCGCGCACGGCCCCTGCGTCGGCACGGTTGCCCAGGGCGAGCTGAAGCGCGTCGATCAGAATCGACTTGCCCGCGCCGGTCTCGCCCGTGAGCACCGAAAAGCCGGTGGACAGATCGAGTTCAAGCGCACGCACGATCACGAAGTCGCGCAGCGCAATGCGTCGCAAGGCCATCTCAGTTCTCCACGACGTGAGGGAAGGACAGGAGCATCACGATCCGCCCTCGTTCCAGTGCAGTTTCTTGCGCAGTGTGTCGAAGTAGCTCCAGCCCTTGGGGTGGAGAAACCGCGCGCGGAAGTCGGAGCGCCGCACCACCACGCGGTCGCCGATTTCCACTGAGGCGAGCGACTGCATGTCGAAGTTGGCGCTGGCGCCTCGGCCGGACACGAGTTCGATCACGACCTCGTCGACGTCGGGCAGCAGGATCGGGCGGTTCGACAGCGTGTGCGGGGCGATCGGCACCAGCACCCACCCCGGAATCGACGGGTGCATCAGCGGGCCGCCGGCCGACAGCGCATAGGCGGTCGAGCCCGTGGGCGACGCGATGATCAGCCCGTCGGCGCGCTGGTTGGCCACGAAGTGCCGGCCAACCGATACGCGCAGCTCCACCATGCCGGAAGTGGCACCCCGGTTGACCACCACGTCGTTCATGGCCAGCGCGCTGAACACGCATTCGCCGTCGCGCATCACATGCGCATGCATCAGGCTGCGATGGTCTTCCTCGTACTCTCCGGCCAGCATCGGAACGAGCGTGGCTTCGTAGTTGTCGAGCGGAATGTCGGTGATGAAACCCAGGCGCCCGCGGTTGATGCCGATGAGCGGCACGCCATAGCAGGCGAGCTGGCGGCCGATGCCCAGCATGGTGCCGTCCCCGCCGACCACCAGGCCCAGGTCGCAGTGTTCGCCGATTTCCTCGACGCTGAGCGCCTGGTAGCGGCTGATCTCTGTATCCTCGGCCTCGGACCGTTCGACAACGACCTCGCAGCCGCGCGATTCCAGGAACGCGCCGATGGCTTCCATGACGCCATCGCGCGCACCCGCCTGGGCGCGGGCGCCGGATGCCTGGTATTTGCCGATGAGCGCGACGCGCCGAAAGCGGGAAGTCATCTACAAATTACAACATTAAAATCAAGCCATGCTGGACGACCGTGCCAAGTTGCTGCTCAAGACACTCGTCGAGCGGTACATCGCCGAGGGGCAACCCGTCGGGTCACGCACGCTCTCTCGATCCGCGGGCCTCGAACTGTCGCCCGCGACGATCCGCAACGTGATGTCCGACCTGGAGACGCTGGGGTTGATCACCAGCCCGCACACCTCTGCCGGACGCATTCCAACCGCCCGTGGCTACCGGCTCTTTGTCGACACGATGCTGACCACGCAGCGCGAGCAATTTCCCACGCAGAGCCTTGCGCCCGACCAGCCGCAGAAGGTGATCGCCAACGCGGCTCACCTGCTGTCGAGCCTGTCGCAGTTCGTGGGCGTGGTGATGGCACCGCGCCGGGCATCGGTCTTTCGCCAGATCGAATTCCTGCGGCTGTCCGATCGGCGGCTGCTGGTGATCATCGTCTCGCCAGATGGTGACGTGCAGAACCGTGTGATCTTTCCGGAGGCCGACTATTCGCAGTCGCAACTGGTCGAAGCGGCCAACTACATCAATGCGAACTATGCGGGCCTGTCGATCGAACAGGTGCGCGATCGGCTCAAGTCGGAGGTCGACCAGCTGCGCGGGGAGATCGCCTCGCTGATGCAGGCGGCCGTCGATGCGAGCACCGAGGTGATGACCGAAGCCCAGGACGACGTGGTGATCGCCGGCGAGCGCAACCTGCTGGCCGTGACCGACTTCTCCAGTGACATGGGGCAGCTGCGCCGCGCGTTCGAACTGTTCGAGCAGAAGGCCCAGATCATGCGGCTGCTCGACGTGTCGAGCAAGGCGGAAGGCGTGCGCATCTTCATCGGTGGCGAGAGCAAGGTCGTGCCCTTCGAGGAACTGTCAGTGGTGAGCGCCAATTACGAGGTCGATGGCCAGGTGGTCGGCACGCTGGGTGTGATCGGCCCGACCCGCATGCCCTACGACCGCATGATCCAGATCGTCGACATCACCTCGCGCCTGGTCACCAACGCCCTGAGCCACCGCAAGTAAGGCGCCTGCGCGGCGATCAGCCACTAGAATCCAGGCCGAGTGGGCCGTTAGCTCAGTTGGTTAGAGCAGCGGACTCATAATCCGTTGGTCGATGGTTCAAGCCCATCACGGCCTACCACCGACATGAACCTCGTAAGTAATTGATCTGGAAAGATTTTTTGCTTGCGAGGCTTTCGTCTTTGCAAAGCATCATGGCGGGCCACGCAGGCTGCCTCCGGAGCGAACATGTCATTTGGCGAATCTGCAGCGATCTACGACAACGCCCGCCAGCCGTATGCCAACGAAGTGATCAACAAGAACGACTCAGGTGATTTCCGCGAATCAATCGTCGAGGTGGTCAGTCGCCATGTTCCGCTGCGCCATGCCCGCCCGAAGCTCCATTACCAACCCGCGAAGATATTGAGCGCATTGGGATTTGATGCCGTGGAGGAATCTGTCATCCCAGTGGTCGAGCATCTTTCGCCAGAACAGACGATCGCGCACGTCCGGTCCATGCGCTTGTGGGAAGAAGTCCCGCTGTCGTTCCACTACATGATCGAAGCCGAGTTATACGCCTACGTCGCTCAACGACTCGATGCGCACGGAATCTTTCAGCGGCCGCTTCATGTCGCCGTGGCGTGGGGGAGCAGGTCATAGAACGCATGCAAGCAACGTTCGCGCTGCAACTACGGATGCGGCAAGAATACCCGGGAGCCGAGGTAGGTGGCCTGTGTCCTCAAGCAAAGAAACGCGTGAGAGCTGCTTCGAAGGCGGGCACGTCGGCTTCCACATGTCCAGTCTCAAAGTCCGCCTTGATGACGGTCAGGCCCGGGTTCTTCTGAGCGGCCATCTGGGTGTAGAGGTCGTTGACGATCACCGGCCCGTTTCCGCGACTTGCCCCGGCGAGAAAGACGGTGGCTGACAAGGATTTGCCGTCGATCTGCTTTTCATACAGCCGGTATTCGGCTGGGTTGGCATGACCACCATAGCTCGACTCGGTCGACAGATAGTATGAAAAACTCAGCGGACCTCCTGCGAGACCTTCCAGCACAAGGGCCGCAATCACAAAATAACCTCCATGGGAGAGGCCTGAAAGCGCTCTGCGCCGGGGATCGGCTCGGTACTGACGTTCGACTGCCGGAATCAACTCCTTGGTGATGAATCGCAGGTAACTCTCCGCTCCCGGAAGAAGAAAATCGGTGGCGCGTCGCTGCGTACCGCTGATGCCCACCAGGATGGCCTGCGTGCCGCGCCGTTCCATGGCCTGCTTGAAGGTGTCGAACCTCAAGGCGCCAGAGCCGCTGGCACCGTAGGGCGCATCGTCTTCGGTCACGTAGATCACTGGCAACGTGGTCGACCCGGTTGCATAGGATTGAGGAACGAACACCTGAAGTGCATAGGTGTATCCGTTGGCATCGGATTTCAGCGTGAAACTGCTGACCTGCCCGAGGGCAGTCGACGGTGGCGCGCTGTCGCTGGATGATCCACCGCCGCCGCATGCCGACAACGCGGCAACTGCCAACATCAGGGCGGAGCGCCGTGTCGCTGAAAATCCTGAGAACGGGTCAAGATGGGGGGTCACAGGACATCCGCCTTGGAGTGTTTGAGATATCAACACATGTCTTGGTATGCGACGGCATCATGTCCTGACGGTTGCCGTGGGTCAAGGCGAAGCGGCATTGCTCCCGGCACCTGTGGTTCGTTGCCAGCTCAGCCTGATGCCCCACCTGCTCGCTGCGGTTTGTCGGGGGTGCACGTTGCAGCAACCGTCCCTTTCCTACAATTGCGCCGATGCAAGCCCCGGTGAGCGCATTCCTACCAAGTCCGTCGGTCATCGACGCGGATGTGGAATGCTTGCTTTGCGCTCGCCACCTGGCCTACACGTTGGCACGCATCGCACGGGCTGGCTTTCGACGCCAGTCGGCATGCTCGCGATTGACCCCGCCTTGAGCGCGCGGCAGTAGACGCCACTTCCGTGGCCTTTTCGCCGGTACGCCGGCGTTGTGTTTACTGCACTTCTGCAGCCCTGTTGCGGCTGCAGTGGTCATCGCATGCAATTCCATGAACTTTCAAAAAATCCGCCAGGACTGGCTTTCCAACGTCCGCGGCGACCTGCTCGCGGGCATCGTCGTGGCACTCGCGCTCATTCCAGAGGCCATCGCCTTTTCCATCATTGCGGGGGTCGATCCGAAGGTCGGCCTGTATGCCTCTTTCAGCATTGCCGTCGTCATCGCCTTCACCGGTGGCCGGCCGGGCATGATCTCCGCCGCCACGGGCGCCATGGCGCTCCTGATGGTCTCGCTGGTCAAGGACCACGGCCTTCAATACCTGCTCGCCACCACGCTGCTGACGGGCGTCCTGCAGATCGTCGCCGGGCTGTTCAAACTGGGCAGCTTGATGCGCTTCGTGTCGCGCTCGGTCATCACCGGTTTCGTGAATGCGTTGGCCATCCTGATCTTCCTGGCGCAGTTGCCGGAACTCACGAACGTGAGCTGGGTGGTCTACGCGATGACGGCGGCGGGCCTGGCCATCATCTATGGGTTCCCCTATGTGACCAAGGCAGTGCCATCGCCGCTGATCTGCATCGTGGTGCTGACCGGGGTGTCCATGGTCATGGGCCTGCAGATCCGGACCGTGGGTGACATGGGCCAGTTGCCCGACAGCCTGCCCGTCTTCCTGTTGCCCGACGTGCCGCTGAATCTGGAGACGCTGAAGATCATCTTTCCGTATGCGCTCACGCTGGCTGTGGTCGGCCTGCTGGAATCGATGATGACCGCATCCATCGTCGACGACCTGACGGACACCACCAGCAACAAGAGCCGCGAATGCGTCGGCCAGGGTGTCGCCAACATCGCCACGGGCTTCATCGGCGGCATGGCGGGCTGCGCCATGATCGGGCAGTCGGTCATCAACGTGAAGTCGGGCGGTCGTGGTCGACTGTCCACCCTGATGGCGGGCGTCTACCTGCTCTTTTTGATCGTCTTCCTGGGGGCCTGGGTCAAGCAGATTCCGATGGCTGCGCTGGTGGCCGTGATGATCATGGTCAGCATCGGTACTTTCAGTTGGGAGTCGATCCGCAAGCTGCGCGAACATCCGCCGAGTTCGTCGTTGGTGATGATCGCCACCGTGGCCGTTACTGTGTCGACCCATGACCTGGCCAAGGGGGTGTTTGTGGGCGTGCTGCTTTCCGGCATTTTTTTCGCTCACAAGGTCGGGCGGTTCCTCCGCATCGATCGCAGCCGCGATGCAGGAGGCAGCGTGCGCACGTACCGCATCGTCGGCCAGGTGTTTTTCGCCTCCTGTGAGACCTTCATTTCGGCCTTCGACTTCAAGGAGGATGTGCCCGGCGTTCGAATCGATCTGACGGCTGCGCACTTCTGGGACATCACCGCCGTGAGTGCCCTCGACAAGGTCGTGTTGAAGTTCAAGCGAGCAGGTGTTTCGGTTGAGGTCATCGGCCTGAATGAAGCGAGTGCGACGATGGTCGACCGCTTTGCGACGCACGACAAGCCAGGCGCCGTCGAGAAGCTGATGCATTGACGTAAAAAATCGCATCGGCCACCCGTGCCTGAAAATAGCCTATAATCGAAGGCTTCGCGGCTGTAGCTCAGTTGGATAGAGTACTTGGCTACGAACCAAGGGGTCGTGGGTTCAATTCCTGCCAGCCGCACCAAAATGAAACCCCAGTTTGCTCATGCGAACTGGGGTTTTTCTTTATCTCGCCCGGTCCGCGAGGCGTCCTGCATGGCGCCTGTCGAGCAGACGGAGCAGGCAACTATTTGCGTTGTCGCCGGGCCGTTGGAACGGCATCGCGGAAATCGCGTGCTATACTTGCAAGCTGTGCGGCTGTAGCTCAGTTGGATAGAGTACTTGGCTACGAACCAAGGGGTCGTGGGTTCAATTCCTGCCAGCCGCACCATAATCAGAAAAGCCTGCAACGAAAGTTGCGGGCTTTTTTCTTTTGGAGTGGCCACGACCATGAGCAAGGCATTCACCAAGGAAAGCGACGCCGACGAGGATGACGACGGCGTTGGCGGCGTTGCCGCCCCCATTCCCGCAGGCGCGAAGAACTACATCACGCCGCAGGGCTATGCGCGACTGCGCGACGAGTTGCTCCAGTTGATGGACGAGGAGCGTCCGAAGGTTGTCGAGGCGGTGCACTGGGCCGCCAAGAACGGCGATCGCTCGGAAAACGGCGACTATCTCTACGGCAAGAAACGCCTGCGCGAAATCGACCGTCGCATTCGTTTTCTCACCAAGCGCCTGGAGATTGCCGAGGTCACCGATCCGTCCGTGCACCAGGGCAGCGATAAGGTTTTTTTTGGCGCGACCGTCTGCTATGTGGACGAGGGGGGCGAGGAACGCACCGTCACCATTCTTGGCATCGACGAGGCACAAAGCGCACAGTCCCAGGTCAGCTGGATTTCGCCGATCGCCCGCGCACTGCTCAAGGCGCGTGAGGGCGACGTGGTCAAGCTGGTCACGCCCGGCGGCGCGCACGAGGTGGAAGTGCTGTCGGTGCGCTACCCCGCGCCGCCGTCCCCCACGTCCTGAGGGAGGGGCCGATCGACGCGCGGGCCGCGTAACGTCGAAGAAAGCGCAGACTCAGGCTGGCGGCACGATCCGCGAGGCGGAAAGCACCGACGGCGAGCGCTTGACCGCGCGCAGCGCTGCTTCAAGGTGCGACAGGTCGCTCACCGAGATCACGAAGCGCAGGTCGGTGGAGTCCTGCGGCGTTTCCTCGGCCATCTCGACGTGCGTGATGTCGGCCTCAGCGGCTGCGAGTGTCGACGCGACGCGCGCGAGCACACCCTTGTCGTTGCGCACGGTGATGACCACGCCGGTCTCGAAATTGCGTACGGGCTCATCGGCCCACTCGACCGCAAAGAAGCGTTCGCTGTCCTTGTAGTGCAGGCGCTGGCCCACGCCGCACGCCTCCGTGTGAACCACCAGCCCTTCGCCGTGGCCCAGGTAGCCGACGATCGGGTCGCCCGGAATCGGTCGGCAACACAGTGAGAAGCGCACCGAGGAATTCTCGCTGCCGTCGAGCGTGACGGCACCCTGCGACACGTTTTCGTGGGCCGTGAAACGTTCACGGCTGAGCATCAGCGCATCGGGTTTCTCGCCCCGTTCGGCCAGCAGCGCCATCAGGCGCTTGGCGACGATGCTTGCCACCCGCTTGCCAAGGCCGATGTCGGTGAGCAACTCGGCGCGGTTGCGGCTGCCGGTAAAACGCAGCAGCCGGTCCCAGATCGGCTGATGATCGGCATCGTCGGCCGGCAGATTGCCCAGGCCTTCGGCGCGCAGCGCTTGCGCGAGCAGCTTTTCGCCCAGACCTTCGGATTCGGTCTGCGCCAGTGTCTTGAGGTAGTGCCGAATCTTCGAGCGTGCCCGGCCGGTGCGCACGAAGCCGAGCCAGGCCGGGTTGGGTGTGGAGACCGGCGCGGTGATCACTTCGATCACATCGCCGTTCTTGAGCTCGGTGCGCAACGGCACTTGATCCCCATTGATGCGCGCGGCGGACGTGTGGTCGCCGATGTTGCTGTGGATCGCGTAGGCGAAGTCGACCACGGTCGCGCCGCGCGGCAGCGCCATGATCTGGCTCTTGGGCGTGAACACATAGACCGCGTCGGGGAACAGGTCGACCTTGACGTGATCCCAGAACTCGGCCGCGTCGCGCGTTTCGTCCTGGATGTCGAGCAGCGACTGCAGCCACTTGGTGCCCAGCCGGTCGCCATTGCTCGCGCTCGGCTCGGCCGCTTTATAGAGCCAGTGTGCGGCCACGCCCGACTCGGCCACGACGTGCATGGCCTCGGTGCGCAGCTGGAACTCGACGTTCACGCCCGATGGGCCCACCAGCGTCGTATGCAGCGACTGGTAGCCATTGAGCTTGGCGATCGCGATGTGGTCCTTGAACTTGCCCGGCAGCGGCTTGTACATCTGGTGCAGGATGCCCAGGCCGGTGTAGCAGGCGATCACGTTCGACACGATGAGCCGGAAGCCGTAGATGTCGGTCACCTGCGCGAAGCTCAGCCGCTTGTCTTCCATCTTGCGGTAGATGGAATAGAGCGTCTTTTCTCGCCCCGCGATGCGCACCGTGATGTTGGCCGCCGAGAACGCCGTTTCGAGTTCGCGCTGGACCTTCTGGATCAGGTCGCGGCGTCGGCCCCGCGCCTTGGCCACGGCCTTGGCCAGGATCGTGTAACGCCAGGGGCGCAGATGGCGGAACGACAGCTCCTGCAGTTCACGGTAGGTCTGATTCAGGCCCAGGCGGTAGGCAATGGGCGCGTAGATCTCCAGCGTTTCGTTGGAGATGCGAGCCCATTTTTCGCGTGGCGCATCGGCCAGCGTGCGCATGTTGTGCGTGCGGTCGGCCAGCTTGACCAGGATCACGCGCACGTCGCGCGCCATCGCCAGCAGCATCTTGCGAAAGGACTCGGCCTGATTCTCCTCGCGCGTATTGAACTGCAGCTTGTCGAGCTTGGTGAGGCCATCGACCAGTTCGGCCACTGGTGCGCCGAAGCGCTCGATCAGCTCTGACTTGGTGACGCCGCAGTCCTCCATGGCGTCGTGCAGCAGCGCGGCCATCAGTGCCTGCGCGTCGAGCTTCCATTCGGCGCACTGCGCGGCGACGGCGATCGGGTGGGTGATGTAGGGCTCGCCGCTGTTGCGCAGCTGGCCGAGATGCGCCTCGTCGGCAAAGCGATAGGCGCGCCGCACCAGGTCGGTGTCTTCGGGGCTGAGGTAGTCGAGCCGCGCCGTCAGTGCGGCAAAGCTGGCGGCGGCCGCATTCAACGCCGCCGGGCTGGGCCGGGGCGTGCCGCGAGGGGCGTTGGACTGTGGCTTAATGACCGCGCTCATGGCTTCCACTGTAGCGTGGCGCGCTGGAAGGGGTATTCAGCCACAAAAAAAGCACCGCGATGCGGTGCTTTTTTGTTGCAGGACTGCGTCAAGAAAGACTCAACCCGGCACCTTCTTGAGCATTTCGATGCCGATCTTGCCCTCTGCGATTTCGCGCAGCGCGGTCACGGCAGGCTTGTTCTTGCTTTCGATCTTGGGCGCGTGGCCCTGGCTGAGCATGCGCGCGCGGTAGGTTGCCGCCAGCACGAGCTGGAAGCGGTTGGGGATTTGCAGGAGACAGTCTTCGACGGTGATGCGGGCCATGATGATCTTTCGAGCAGTTGAGCGGGATGTCAGGGGATGTTCAATGCGGCAAAGGTGTCGGCGCGAGCGCGGCGCTGAGCTGAATACCGTAGCCGTTGAGCGTGGACGATGGCTTTCAGGTCAAAAAGCGCCCGCTCAAATAACTCGTTGATTATAACGAAGTCGAATTCGCTTGCGCGGGCCATTTCAGTGGCTGCGTTCTGCAGGCGCAGTTCGATGACCGAGGCACTGTCCTCCCCGCGCCGCTCCAGGCGCGAGCGCAGTTCTTCCCAGCTCGGCGGCAGGATGAAGATCAGCACGGCGTTGGCGAAGGTGTTGCGGATCTGCAGCGCGCCCTGGAAGTCGATTTCCAGAATCACGTCGGCGCCCTGCGCCACGCGTTCCTCGATCGCCTTCTTCGACGTGCCGTAGCGCTGCCCGTGCACATGCGCCCATTCGACAAAACCGTCGGCCGCCACCATGGCGTCGAATTCGGAGTGCGAGGCGAAGAAGTACTCGCGCCCGTGCTTTTCCTGGCCGCGCGGCGGCCGGGTGGTGTGCGACACCGACGGCTGCACCGCCGTGTCGAGTTCCATCAACGCCTTCACGAGGCTGGATTTGCCGGCACCGCTGGGCGCGGCGACCACGAAGATATTGCCTGGGTAGTCCATGCGCGTGCTCTTATTCGATGTTCTGGACCTGCTCGCGCATCTGTTCGATCAGCACCTTCATGTCCACGCCGATGCGTGTGAGTTCGAGTGCGGCCGACTTCGAGCCGAGCGTGTTGGCTTCGCGGTGCAGTTCCTGGATCAGGAAGTCCAGGCGCTTGCCGATCTCGCCGCCTTTTTTCACGAGGCGTTCGATTTCGTCGAGGTGCGAGGCGAGCCGCGTGAGCTCTTCGGCCACGTCGATGCGGATGGCGAAAGCGGTGGCTTCGGTCAGCGCGCGGTCCTGGGCGGCTTCGGGCAGCGTGCCGCCGGTCAGGCCCATGGCCTCCTGCCAGCGCTCCAGAAAGCGCGTGCGTTGCTGCTCGACGAGTTGCGGCACCAGCGGCCCGGCTTGCTTGGCAAGCTTGCCAAGCTGGGCCAGATGGTCCTTGAGCATCGTCGCCAACCGCGCGCCTTCGCGCTCGCGGGCGGCCATCAGGCCGTCGAGCGCCTTGCGGGTCACGTCGAGCAGGTCGGGGCCCCAGTCGCCGCGCGAGGCGGTGTCGCCGCCGGCCAGGCGCAGCACGTCGGCCACGCTGAGTTCACGCGCCCCCGGCAGCCAGGCCCGGATGCCGTCCTGCACACCGTTCAGGCGCTGCAGCAGGCGCGTGGAGGGCTCGGTGATGCCTGCCTGCGCCGTGTTCTCGATGGCCGCGCGCAGCTCGACCTTGCCGCGCTTGAGCTTGGCCGTGAGCAGCTCGCGCAGCGCCGGCTCATGCTGGCGCAACTCTTCGGGCAGCTTGAAGGTCAGGTCGAGGAAACGGCTGTTGACCGAGCGGATTTCGACGCCGAGCCGCCCGGTGAAAAGGGGCCGGACGTCGGTTTCGGGGGGGCTTCCAGAGGGGCCGTTCTGGCCGCTGGCATAGCCCGTCATGCTGTAAACTGGCATTGCGCCTCGCTGTGTTCGTGTTTGCACGCGCCGAGGTGACGGCACGGCGTTCGCTTGCCGACCCATCGCCTTCGGGCGAAACTCCCGGATTATGGCAAAGGTCCACGACGCTCCCTTGTCGATGGCCTCCGCCACCATCGCGGGCATCGCATTTCCTTCTCATTTCCCCACATCCATGACAGCCTTCGTTCGCAGCGGCAACCGCGCCGCAGACCAGATGCGCACCGTGCGCATCACCCGCGGTTTCACCATCCATGCCGAAGGCTCGGTGCTCATCGAATTCGGCCAGACCCGCGTGCTGTGCACCGCGTCGGTCGAAGAAAAGGTGCCGCCGCACAAAAAGGGCAGCGGCGAAGGCTGGGTGACCGCCGAGTACGGCATGCTGCCGCGCGCCACCCACACCCGCAGCAGCCGCGAAGCCGCCAAGGGCAAGCAGACCGGCCGCACCCAGGAAATCCAGCGGCTCATCGGGCGTTCAATGCGCGCGGTGTTCGACCTGGCCGCGCTGGGCGAGCGCACCATCCACCTCGACTGCGACGTGCTCCAGGCCGACGGCGGCACGCGCACCGCGGCCATCACCGGCGCCTTCGTGGCCGCGCAGGACGCCGTCAACACGCTGCTGGCGGCCGGCAAGATCGCCGCTTCGCCCATCCGTGGCCATGTGGCTGCGATCTCGGTGGGCATCGTGCAGGGCACGCCGCTGCTCGACCTCGAATACACCGAAGACTCCGCCTGCGACACCGACATGAACGTGGTCATGACCGGCGCCGGCCATTTCGTCGAAGTGCAGGGCACGGCCGAAGGCGCTGCGTTTTCACGCGCCGAAATGGACCAGTTGCTCGGCCTGGCCGAAAAGGGCATCGGCGAACTGATCGCAATGCAGGCACAGGCGCTCGCCGGCTGACGCCATGAAGCTGGTACTCGCATCGAACAACGCGGGCAAGCTGGCCGAGCTGCAGGTGCTGTTTGCGCCGCTGGGCGTCGAGCTGATGCGCCAGTCCGAACTGGGTGTCGGCGAAGCCGAAGAACCGTTTCGCACCTTCGTGGAGAACGCGCTGGCCAAGGCGCGCCACGCGGCTGCCGCCACCGGCCTGCCCGCCATCGCCGACGATGCCGGACTGTGCGTCGACGCCTTCGGCGGGCTGCCCGGCGTCGACACCGCCTACTACGCGACCCAGTTCGGCTACGACAAGGGCGATGCCAACAACGTGCGCGCACTGCTCGAACAGATGGCCGGCCTGGACAACCGGCGCGCCGCGTTGGTCAGCACGCTGGTCGCACTGCGCAGCGCCGACGATCCGGAGCCGCTCATCGCGGTGGGCCGCGCCGCTGGCGAGATCACGCGCGAGCCCATCGGCAGCTACGGCTTCGGCTTCGATCCGGTCATGTTCCTGCCGCAGTTCGGCAAGACCTTTGCCCAACTGCCGGCCGACGAGAAAAACGCGCACAGCCACCGTGGCCAGGCGGCCCGCGCCATGCTGGCGCTGATGCGCGAACGCTGGCTGTGAGCATCGTCGTTCCCATTGCAGTGGTCGATGAGGCGACGGTGGCCGAAGCCGGCGCGCCGCATGCCAACGACGTACTGCACCTGATGCGGCCCGGCCCGCTGCAACTCGCCGCGCTGCCGCCGCTGTCGCTGTACGTGCACCTGCCCTGGTGCCTGCGCAAGTGCCCGTACTGCGACTTCAATTCGCATGAGTGGCGGGCGGGCGGCGACGCGTTGCCCGAGCAGCGCTATCTCGATGCGCTGGTGGCCGACCTCGACGCGGCCCTGCCGCTGATCTGGGGCCGCACCGTGCACACCATCTTCATCGGCGGCGGCACGCCCAGCCTGTTCTCGCCCGCGGCCATCGACCGGTTGCTGAGCGACCTGCGCGCACGCCTGAAGCTGGCGCCCGACTGCGAGATCAGCCTGGAAGCCAACCCCGGCACCTTCGAGCGCGACCGCTTTCGTGCCTACCGCGCCGCTGGCGTCACGCGCCTGTCGGTGGGCGTGCAGAGCTTCAACGACGATCACCTGAAGGCGTTGGGCCGCGTGCACGATCGGGCACAGGCCATCGCCGCGGTGGAAGAGGCTGCCGGCGCCTTCGACACCTTCAACCTCGACCTGATGTATGCGCTGCCGGGCCAGACGCTCGCGCAACTCGATGAAGACCTCGACCAAGCGCTGGCCTTGGCGCCGCCGCATCTGTCGGTCTATCACCTGACCATCGAGCCCAACACCTACTTCGCCAAGTTCCCGCCAGTGGTGCCTGAGGACGACACCGCCTACGCGATGCTCGACCGGCTCACCGAACGCACCACCGCGCAGGGTTTCAGCCGCTATGAAGTGTCGGCCTATGCACGCGACGGCCACCGCTGCGCGCACAACCTGAACTACTGGCAGTTCGGCGACTACCTGGGCATCGGCGCGGGTGCATACAGCAAGCTGAGCTTTGCGCATCGCGTGGTGCGGCAGGTGCGGTTTCGCGAACCAGCGCGCTACATGGAGTGCGCGCTCGCCGGCACGGCGGTCGCCAAGAGCGAGGAGGTCGCCATTGCCGACCTGCCCTTCGAATTCATGCTCAACGCCCTGCGGCTGAAGGAAGGCTTTTCACTGGCCCAGTTCGGCGAACGCACCGGCCTGGCCACCACCGCGATCCAGCGTGGCCTCGACGAGGCCGAAGGCAAGGGCCTGCTCGCGCGCGACCTGCGCCACGTGTGGCCGACCGAGCGCGGGCTCGACTTCCTGAGCGACCTGCAGACCATCTTCCTGCCAGACACCTGAGCATCACCATGCAGCCAGCCGCACCGCCGGACCTCCCCCTGCCGTCGCCGCGGCGTGCGCGCGGCCGGCCCAACGCGGAGCAGGCCGCCGAACTGCGCGAGGCGCTCCTGAGCGCCGCGCTCCAGTCCTTTCTCGAACGCGGCTATGCCGCCACCAGCATCGAGGCGGTGGCGCGCGATGCAGGCGTGGCGAAGATCACCATCTACCGGCAGTACGAGAACAAGGAAGCGCTCTTCCACGAGGTGGTGCACCGCGCCGTGCAGAACGCGCGCGCCACCATGCAGGCCACGCTGGTGCGCGACAACGCCGACGTCCGCAGCGCGCTGCTCGACCTGGTCGAGCGCATGTACCTGTCGGCCACCGAGCCGGCAACGCTGGCCTTGCTGCGCCTGGTGATCGCCGAGGCGGTGCGTTTCCCCGAACTCGCCAAGTCGCTCTACGCCGAGAACCACTACGTGCTCGCCCCGGTGGTCGCCTACCTGGCCGAGGCGCACCGAAGCGGAAGACTGCACGTGCCGTCGCCCGAGCTGGCCGCCGTGCAACTCTCCACGCTCGCCTTCGGCGGCGTGCGCTTTTTCATCTCCAAGCCCTTGGCCGGCGGCGCCGAACGCCGCGCCTGGGCCGAAGACATCGTCGACCTGATGCTGCGGGGGTGGGCGCCGCTGGCCAACGGCACAGCTTTCGATAGGCCCGGCGTGGGGACGGGCGCGCAGAGCGTCTAAAATACGGCTCCTGGCCTCCAGCGCAAGCGGCCAGGCCACCAGGAGATTTGGGTGAGTGGTTTAAACCAGCAGTCTTGAAAACTGCCGACGGGAAACCGTCCGTGAGTTCGAATCTCACAGTCTCCGCCACTTGGCTTGTCCTTCAATACGCCTCGCGGCCTGACAGATCCTGCTCGCGCCGCGCAGCGCAGCGACCCGGCACCTGACAGTGGCCCTTTCATCCCACGATCATGGGAGGGCGCTCGCAAACCCTCGTTCAGTCACTCGACCCCGGCACCACACTTCGACCTCCACCCACCGAGGAGACACATGACGAAGAAGATGGCGGTGCTGATAGCAGCGATATGCATGAGTTGCGGGGCGCTCGCCCATTCCGGAGGTACCGACAAGAACGGTTGCCATCGTGACCACAAAAACGGCGGCACGCATTGCCATTGAGATGGGAGACGCGAAGCGCAATGGGCGCCGTTTCAGACTGACCGTGAACGCTAGAGGGGGCGTGCCAGCGATTTCTGAAACGCCTGAAGACGCATCGCTTTTTTGCGGTGTCATGCCTACCCCAGCAGAGGCCCGACCGACGGCATCAACAGGCAACCCACCACCTTCCCCAGCAAGTCATCCACATCCTTAGCCGCCACGGCGCCGGGAAGCGCGACGTCGCCGTGGAGCACGAACACCGGCGTGCCCCATTTCAGGCCCATCGCCATCTCCGACAGCGTGCCCATGTTGCCGCCGATGGCCACCAGGCAGACGCCGCTGCGCGCGACGATGCCGTTGCGAAGTTCGCCCATGCCCGTCGACACGGCGACGCTGAGCCATTCGTTGGCGTTGCGGTCGTCCTCTTCCGGCAGGATGCCGATGGCGATGCCGCCGGCCTCCGTCGCACCGCGCGCGGCAGCGGCCATCACGCCGCCCCGGCCACCGCAGATCACGGCCATGCCGGCGCCAGCGAGGTGATAGGCGACGGTGCGCGCCGCGTCGCACTCGCGTTCTCCGCCGTCGCCCGGCCCGATCACCGAGACCGGCCGCCGATGCCGATCGGCACGCTTCTGCTTTTCCGCCAGGCGCGCGAGCGCCTCAATGACCGGCGCCGACGGCACCGCGTTCACGCCTGCGTGTAACGACATCACCCACTCCCATCACGATCACACACACCACCATCAGCACCAGCGACAGCGCCGATGCCACCGGAAAATCCGACCCGCCGTCGCTGACCTGCGCGAGCAGCATCAGCGGCAGGATGTTCAGTTGCGTCCCGACCAGCGCCAGCGCCGTGCCATAGGTGCCCATCGCCAGAGCGGCCACGATGCAGCCGCTGGCCAGCACGGAAGGCGCGACCTCGGGCACCACGGTGTCCCAGAACGCCCGCGCACGCGAGGCGCCCAGCGTGCGGGCCGCCAGCGCCGGCCGCAGGTCCAGGTTGGCGAACACCGGGTACAACGACAGCGCCACACGCGGGATCAGGTAGTAGGCGTAGGCGAAGCCCAGGCCCGTCACGCTGTAGATCCAGCTGCCGATCACGGCCGGGTCGGCGCCCAGGCCCGCGAGCAGCTGGGTCACGAAGCCGGCGCGCCCGAAGGCGAGGATGAAGCCGTAGGCGATCACGAGGCCGGAGAAGGCCAGCGGCAGGCCCAGCAGCGTCATCATCCACTGGCGCCGGTGCGCAGGCTGCCGCGCGAGCTCGATCGCGATGCAGGTGCCCACGACGGCCGACACCGTGCCCGCCGCCAGCCCCAGCAGCAGCGTGTTGCGCAGCGCGCCAAGGAACAGTGGCTGGCCGAACAGCCGCCCGAAGGCGCTACCGCCGTCCGCGAAGGCCTCGGGCAGCAGGGCCGCCAGCGGCGCCGCGAAGAACAGCGCCATGAAGACCCAGGCGGGCCAGGCACCGAAACGCCGCATGGCCTACTTGCCCACCGTCGCCTGCGCCCAGAGCTGGTCGAGCTCGGCCTTGCGTTCCGACGCCTTCACCACGTCGAGCGGCCGGACCTGCGGCGCCGGCGGCATCTTGGCGGCGACGTCGGCCGACAGCGTGATGCCGGGCACGGACGGGCGCACGAAGCCCTGCGCGAACAGCGACTGGCCGGCCTCGCTCATGATGAAGTTGAGCCACAGCTTGCCGGCGTTCGGGTTCGGTCCGTTCTTCACCAGGCTGATGGCATAGGGCGCCGCGACGCTCGCCTCCTTGGGGATCACGACCTCGACCGCATCGCCCATGCCGTCGACGTGCTTGGCCTTGAGTCCGTCGTTCTCGTAGCTGATCCACACGGGGATCTCGCCCTTGAGGAACTTGGCGTACGGCGTGGTGCCTTCCACGCGCAGCACGTTGCCGGTCGCATGCAGTTTGCCCAGGTAGTCGGTGCCGGGCTTGACGTTGTCGACATCGCCGCCGTTGGCATAGGCCGCGGCGAAGGTCAGCACCTGGCCAATGCCGGTGGAGCGCGGGTCGAGGTACACCACCGAGCTCTTGAACTCCGGCTTGAGCAGGTCGGCCCAGCCGGTGGGCGTGTTCTTCACCAGCTTCTTGTTGACCAGGAAGGCGATGTTCAGCGTGTGGATGGTGAACCAGCGGCCCTCGGCCTCGCGGAACACCGGCGGCAGCTTGTCCAAGTTGACGGGCTTGAAAGGCGCGACCACGTCCTTCTTCACCGCGTCGACGGCGGAGGCGGCGAAGTAGTAGGCCGTGTCGGCCTGCGGGCGGCGGCGTGTCTTGTCCAGTGCGACCACGGTGGCGGCCGAGCCGATGTCGTTGTAGGTGAGCTCGATTTCGGGGTAGCGCTTCTTGAAGTCGCGGAACAGCGACTTCCAGTTGGCCCATTCGGGGCCGGTGTCGAAGGAGACGCACAGGCCTTCCTTCTGGGCTTCGGCATAGAGCGCCTTCTCCCCGGCGTAGAGCTCGGGGCCGTCGAAGGCGAAGGCGGTGCGTGCTGCGAGCGTGGCCAGCGGGAACGCGCCTGCGGCCTGGATCAGATGTCTGCGTTGCATGGAGAAACTCCTTGGGTGCGATGAGTGGGAAAAGGATCGATGCGGGGCCGGATCAGTCGTCCAGCAGCCGCACATGCGCGGGCGCGATGCCGATCGCCTCGCGCGCCGGCCAGGCCGATTCGGCAAGGAAGGGCGCGCCGGCGCCGGCGACCTCGAAGTCGTAGCGGGTGAGGGCGCCGAGGTAGCGCTGCGCACCGGTGCGTCCCGCGAGGCGGTTGACGCTGCCCACCGGCGGGTCGGCCTCGATGTGTTCGGGACGGATCAGCACGTGCACGGCAGTGCCGGGCGTGCGCGCGCCGGTCGGCGCGGCCAGCTCCGCGAAGCCGAGGTTCACGCGATCGCTGGCGGACACGGTGCCCGGCAGCAAGGTCGACAGGCCGACGAATTGCGCGACCGCACGGCTGGCCGGATGTTCGTAGAGATCGCGCGGGGTGGCGATCTGCAGCAGCCGCCCGTCCTGCATCACGGCCACGCGGTCGGCCATGGTGAGGGCTTCTTCCTGGTCGTGCGTGACCAGCAGCGTGGTGGCGTTGAAGCGCTGCTGGATCGCGCGGATCTGGTCGCGCAGGTGGCCGCGCACGCTGGCGTCGAGGGCGGACAGCGGCTCGTCGAGCAGCAGCGCACGCGGGTCGATGGCCAGCGCGCGGGCCAGGGCGACGCGCTGCTGCTGCCCGCCCGACAGTTGAGCGACGGCACGTCGCGCGTAGTCGCCGAGGCCCACCACGTCGAGCAGTTCCTGGGCGCGCCGATGTCGCTCGGCGGCCGGCACCTTGCGCAGCTTGAGGCCGTAGGCCACGTTGTCGAGCACATTAAGGTGCGGGAACAGCGCATAGCTTTGGAACACCATGCCGATGTGGCGCTGGTGCACCGGTGTGCGCGACAGGTCTTCGCCGTCGAGCGCGATGCGCCCGGTGTGGCCGGTCTCCAGCCCGGAGACCAGCTTGAGCAGGGTCGACTTGCCCGAGCCGCTCGGCCCGATGACCGCGACCAGTTCGCCGGTGCGCACGTCCAGCGAGAGGTCGTGCAGGCCCTGCGTGGTGCCGGGGTAGCTGTAGCTGACGTGATCGAGGACGAGGCTCATGAACGGGTCTTGACGAGGGAAGAGGACAGGAGCGCCGAGGCGCCCGCGAGCAGCAGCAGGATCACGGTGGCCGCGCAGGCGAAGCCTGTGGCGCCGTAGAAGGCCTGCAACAGCACCACCGGGTAGGTCCGGTTCTGGAAGCTGGTCAGCAGGTTCGACAGGCCGAACTCGCCGACCGACAGCGCCGCGACCATCACCAGCCCGCTGATCAGGCTCTGGCGCAGGCTGGGCAGCACGACGCTGGTGAACTGCTGCCAGTTCGACGCACCCAGCGTCGCGGCCGCCTGCTCCAGCCGCTCGAGCCCGAGGTGACGCAGGTCGGTCAGCAGCGTGTTCGTGAGGTAAGGCAGCGTGTAGATGGCATGCGCGGCGATCAGCAGCGGCATCGAGCCGAGCCAGGGCAGCAAGTCGCTGTTGAAGACGATGATGTAGCCGAAGCCCAGGGTGATGGTCGGCACAGCGATCGGCATGGCGCTCACGATGCGCGCGGTCAGGCTGCCGCCGCGGCGTGCGCCGTGGTACAGCGCATAGGCCAGCGGCATGGCCAGCAGGGTGTTGATGACGCAGGCGGCCAGCGCCACGACGAGGCTGTTGACGAAGGCCTTGCGGAACGATGGGTCCTGCCACAGTTCGACATACCAGCGGCCGGTCAGGCCGGTCGGCAGCAGGGTGTTGGTCCAGCTGTCGCCGGCGCTGCCCACCATCAGCAGGACGATCGGAAGCAACAGGTAAAGCCCGTAGACCAGGGCGACGCCGCGAATCAATGATGTCTCCGTTATCCCGTGAATGCCGGCATACTTTCCGGCTGCGCCAGTGTTGACCTTCTCGCCAACACCGACCATGCAAATTCTAGGAAGAGAGGCGCCTGAGATGGGTGAATATTGGATGACGTCTATTGAGCAATTGGAAAGTGTTTGTCATCGCACTTTCATGTGGACCTGCGTGGGCATCACGTGAAGCGCGACTGCCCGACCATTCAGGAACTGCTGGCCTTCGACGCCGTCGCGCGGCACGAGAGCATCACGCTGGCCGCCGGTGCGCTGTGCATCACCGTCAGTGCGGTCAGCAAGCAGATCGCGGGACTGGAAGCTTTTCTGGGTGGACGCGAACTGGTTCAGCGCAATGGGCGCGGTGTGCGGCTCACCCCGCAAGGCCGCGTCTACTGGCAGAAGATCGCCAGTGGCCTGCGTGCCATCGAGACCGCGACCTTCGAGGCCCGTTCGGGCAATGCCGGCGCCGGGCTGCTCACGCTGGCGAGCGTACCGACCTTCCTCACCAAATGGCTGATCCCGCGGCTGCCGGCCTTCAGCCAGAAGAGCCGGCAGGTCACGCTGAGCTTCAGCCGCCACCTGGAGCCCACCGACGGCATTCCCCCCGGGGTGGACGCCGCCATCCGCTACGGGACCGACGGCTGGCCCGGCGTGGTGTCCGAATACATCGCCGGTCGCGAATTCGTGCTGATCGCCGCACGCACACTCGTGGAAGACCGGCACCGCATCGTGCAGCCCCCTGATCTGATCGGCCACACGCTGCTGCATCATGAAGGCGCGCCCACGGCATGGCGCCAATGGGCATCGCAGCACGACATGGCCGAGAACCACACCCTGTCAGGGCCGCGTTTTGCGCAGTACGCCTCGCTGATTCAGGCGGCGGTCAACGGCCTGGGCGTCGGGCTGGTGCCACGCATCCTGGTCGAGGGCGAGCTGGCCGAGGGCGTGCTCGTCATGCCTTGCGGTGCTCCCGTCATGGTCGATCAGGGTCACTACCTGTGCTATCGGCCCGACCGGCTGACGATGCCCGGGTTCGATGCTTTCCGCACCTGGCTGCTGGAGCAAGGGGCGCAATCGCGCGGGACCGAGGTTCGCGGCTGAACCCCTTCAGGCTGGCCCCACGGGCGTATCCCCTGAGTGAATGCCGAGCGCCTCCAGGAAGCGCGACACCATGTTGTAAGCCGCGATGGTGGCCACGAGCTCCACTGTCGTTGCGTCGTCCAGGTGGCGTCGGACGGCATCCAGCTGTTCGCCTGGTACGTGGACATCGCGCGTCATCGTGTCGGTCAGCTGCAATGCCGCGCGCTGCAGATCGTCGAAAAGGCCGCTGTGGCGCCAATCGTCCAGCGCATCGATCTGTGCCTGCGTGATGCCTTCCTTGAGCGCAATCGGCGCGTGCTGGTCTGCCTCGTACTGCGCGCCATTGAGGACCGCGACGCGCATGATCACCAGCTCGCGAATCGCGCCGTCGAGACTGAACTTCTGGCGCACCGCCGTCAGCAGACCGAGCCAGCCTTCGGTCAGCGGCACGCTGTGCAGCAGCATCTGGTACAGATGGAGCACGGAGCCACGCTCCGCTGCGATGCGCTTGACGAGCGGTTGCACGGCGGGTGCGGAAATATCGGCGTAGGGAATCTGGGCCATTGGGGTTTCCTCGATCAAGCGCCGATGGTGCATCAATCCAGCCTGATGTTCGCCTGCTTGATCACCTTGCCCCACATCTGCCGGTCGGCGCTGATGAAGGCAGCGAACTCTGCCGGCGTGTTGCAGCGCAGTTCGCCGCCGTAGTCGCGCCACTTTTTCGCGAGCTCTTCGGACTGGCAGGCCTTCTGCATCGCGGCACTGAGCTTGTCGAGGATCGGTTTGGGCGTGCCGGCCGGCGCAAGAATGCCTTGCCAGGCGATGGGCGCGTAGTCGGGCAGCCCTGCCTCTGCGAAGGTGGGCACGTCTGGAAAGCTCGGGTGGCGCTTGCTGCCGGTAAGGGCCAGCAGCTTCAGTCGGCCGGCGCGGATACCCCCGGCGGCGGCAGGCAGGCCGTCGAACATCGCCTGCACTTGGCCGGCCATCAGGTCGGTGTAGGGGCTGGTGCTGTTGTACGGCACAAGGTTGGTCGCAACGCCCGCCGAACTGTTGAACCACACGGCCGACAGGTGGGAGTAGCTGCCGATGCCTGCCGTGGCGACCGTCACCGAATCGGGTTTGGCCTTGAGTGCCGCGATCAGGCTGCGCGCATCGTTCGCGGGCAGGGCAGGGTGGGCGATCAGGCCGGTGTTGAGCACGCCCAGCAGGCTGATCGGCGCGAAGTCCTTCTCTGCATTGAAGGGCAGCTTCGAGTACAGGTGCGGCACCACCGAGAGTGAACTCGTGGTCCCGATGTAGAGCGAGTAGCCGTCGGCCGGCGCCTTCGCGGCGACCTCGGTGCCGATGATGTTCGACGCGCCCGGCCGGTTCTCGACAAAGAAGCTCTGACCGAGGATCTTCGTCAGCTCCGCCGCGATCTCCCGCGCATTGGTATCGGGGCCGCTGCCCGGCGGGAACGGGGCAATGATCCGCACCGGTTTGCTGGGGTAGTTCTGCGCCACCCCGCTCAGCGGGATGAGGGCCGCGACGCCGCAGACGCCGATCGATATCCATTTCTTCAAGGTGCTCATGGTGTCTCCTGGTGATAAACGCTTGTTTTGTTCTGTCCTTATGTTAATGATTAAACAATGAAATTGTCAAAATAAGATAATCAAGATAATATTCAGCGCTGTTCGACGCCCGATCGAGGCGTGACTTCTCAAGGAGACAGCGGGATGGAAAAATCAAGTCGGACCGCCATGGGCGCGGGCGGACTCCAGTTCAGCCACATCGGGCTCTACGTGACGGACCTGTCGAAGGTCGCGCGCTTCTACAAGGAGGCGCTGCGCTTCACGCAGACCGACTTCGGCGACCTGGGAACGACGCAGCTTGTCTTCCTGAGCCGCGACCCGGCCGAGCACCACCAGATCGTGTTGGCCACGGGCCGCCCGGCGGACATGGCCTTCAACGTGGTCAACCAGATCTCGTTCCGCGTGCCCGACCTGCCGACCCTGCGCGACTTCCACGACCACCTGCTCGCGCATGGCGCGACCGACATGCATCCGGTGACGCACGGCAACGCGATCTCCATCTACTGCCGCGACCCGGAGGGCAACCGGCTCGAACTGTTCCTCGATACGCCGTGGTACTGCGACCAGCCCCTGCGCGAGCCGATCGACTTCAGCGAGAGCGACGAACAGATCATGGCGCGCGCAGAAGCCATCGCGACGCGCCTGCCCAAGTTCATGAAGCGCGAGGACTGGCAGGCCGAGGTCGCGCGGCGCATGGCGGAGGACCAGCGTGGCTGATCGCGTCCAAGACACCCTTGTCGATGTCGCGATCGTCGGCTTCGGCCCGACCGGTGCGATGCTGGCCAACCTGCTGGGGCAGGCCGGTCTTTCGGTGCTGGTGATCGAGAAGGAGGCTGGCATCTACCCGATGCCCCGCGCGATCCACTTCGATGGCGAGGTGATGCGCGTGTTCCAGAGCGTCGGCCTGCGGCAGGCGGTCGAGGCCGTGTCGCGCCCCGGCACGCAGGGCATGCACTTCGTCAATGCCGCTGGTGAGACACTGCTCATCCGTGGCGGCACCGCCGAACTCGGCCCGCATGGCTGCGCGAGCAACTACTACTTCCACCAGCCCGAGCTCGAAGCGGTCTTGCGCGAAGGCGTGCGCCGCTTTGCCAATGTCCGTGTGTTGCTGCGCCATGAGGCCATCGCCTTCGATGATGGGGGCGATGGCGTGGCGCTGGCTGTGCGCGATCTTGAGCACGGCGTCGATCGCACCGCCCGGGCGCGCTATGTCATCGGCTGCGATGGCGCGCGCTCGCCGGTGCGCGCTGCGATGGGCAGCACGATGCACGACCTCGGCCTGCGCCAGCCATGGCTGGTGTTCGACGCCGTGCTCGAACGTGAGGTCGATCTGCCTGCCTACACCGTGCAGTACTGCGACCCGGTCCGGCCCATGACCTACTGCAACGTGGTCGGTGCGCGCCGGCGCTGGGAGATCATGATCCTGCCGGGTGACGACAAGGCCGCACTGGTGCACCCGGACAACCTCTGGCGCATGGTCGCGCCCTGGATCACGCCGACCGATGCGCGCATGGAGCGCGCGGTGATCTACACCTTCCAGTCGGTCATCGCCGATGTCTGGCGCAAGGGCCGGCTGCTCCTGGCCGGCGATGCCTGCCACCAGACGCCGCCCTTCCTGGGCCAGGGCATGTGCGCAGGCATTCGCGATGCCGCCAACCTGGCATGGAAACTCGAAGCCGTGCTGCGCGGCAACGCACCCGATGCCTTGCTCGACACCTATGCGAGCGAACGGCTGCCGCACGTCCGCGCGTTCATCGAACTGGCGGTCCGGCTCGGCAACATCATCCAGACCACCGACCCGATCGAAGCCGCGGAACGTGACGCGCGCTTTCGTGCGGGCCAGCCGGAGATCTTCGAGTTTCCGGCACCCACGCTTGGGGAGGGCGCCCTCGACAGCGCACAAGGCGCACCCGTCGGCCGGCCGTTCCCTCAACCGCGGCTCGACGACGGCCGGCTGCTGGACGAACTGCTCGGCACGCGCAGTGCCGTCATTGGCCACCAAGGCATCCTCGCCTCGGTGGACAGTGCCACCGGCGCGCGCTGGCGCGATGCTGGCGCGGTCGTGATCGACCGGCCCGGCGCCGCGATCTCGCGTTGGCTCGAACTCAACGCCGCGCAGGCGGTGGTGCTGCGGCCGGACCGCTACATCGCCGGCGTAGCCAACACGGCCGCAGAGCTCGACCGCATCTCGCAGCACCTGCCCGTCTTGTCGTGACCCCTTTGTTCCTCCTCCCTTCCAACCCGAGTCATCCATGAAACTCATCTCCTATCGCTATCAGAACCAGAACAGCTATGGCGCACTTCAGGGCGACCGCGTCGTCGATCTGCGGGCCGTGTTTGGCGCGCGCGCGGCCGACCTGAAATCGCTCATTGCCGCCGACCTGCTCGGCGAGGCCGCGAAGGCGGCCGCCGCCACCACCGAAACGCTGGCGCTCACCGATGTGGCATTGCTGCCCGTCATCCCCAACCCTGGCAAGATCGTCTGTGTTGGCCTCAACTACGGCGACCACGTGCGCGAGACCGGCCGCGAAATCACCGAGAAGCCCACGCTGTTCCTGCGCGTGGCGGAGTCGCAGGTCGCGCATGGCGAGGACATCGTGCTGCCGCCCGAATCCAGCCGCCTCGACTACGAAGGCGAGATCGCCATCGTGATCAGCACCGGCGGGCGCCGCATCGCCGAAGCCGATGCATGGGGCCACATTGCCGGCTACGCCTGCTACAACGACGGCAGCATCCGCGACTGGCAGACCGCGACGCCGCAGTGGACGGCCGGCAAGAACTTCTGGCGCACCGGTGGTTTCGGCCCGTGGATGGTCACGCGCGACGAGATCGCGGACGACCGCGTGATGACGCTCGTGACCCGGCTCAACGGCCAGGAGATGCAGCGCACCACCACCGACAAGCTGATCCACAGCATCCCCCGGCAGATCGCGCACATCTCGGCGTTCATGCCGCTGGCACCGGGCGACGTGATCGTCACGGGCACGCCCGGCGGTGTCGGCGCCAAGCGCACACCACCGGTCTGGATGAAGGCCGGCGACGTGGTCGAGGTCGAGGTCGACGCCATCGGCATCCTGCGCAACGGCGTCCGCGCAGAGTGACGCGCGTCCGGCGCCCCTCCGGCACGTCCCGGAGCGGCTATCGTCGGAGCTCGCCGGCGCAGGTGCGCCGGCGCCTTTCAACGATCGGAGCGACGCAGCGTGACGGAAAAATCGGTCTCGAGCCTGGGGCGAATGCTGGATGTGCTGGACTTGTTCGACGACACGGTGCTGGCCCGGACCACCGACGACATCGCCGGTGCGCTGGACGTTTCCTTGCCGACGGCCTACCGCTACGTGCGATTGCTGGTGGAAGCCGGCCTGCTGCAGCGCGCTGAGAACTCGCACTACACGCTGGGGCCGCGCATCATCGTGCTCGACCACTACATCCGCAAGGCCGACCCGGTGCTGCGGGAGGGCATTCCGATCATGCGCGAGCTGGTGCAGGCGACCGGCTTCGACTGCGTGGCCTCGGGCCTCTTCGGTGACCAGGTGCTCGACACGCACCGCGAGACGGGCGGTGTTCCGACCATGCTGGCCTATGGCCGCGGACGGCCACGCCCTTTGTTCCAGGGCGCAGCGCCCAAGGTGATCCTGGCGCAGTTCACGCCGCCGCAGCTGCACAAACTGTTCGATGCGCGGCGCGACGAGCTCGTGCGCAACGGCCTGCCAGCAGAGTGGCCCGCGTTCCGGCGGTACTTCGCCGCGATCCGCAACGCAGGCTTTTACCTGTCGGTCGGCGAACTGGAGCCGCAGCTCGCCGCTGTTGCCGCGCCCATCCTCAAGGGCGAAGGCGGTACCTGGGGCGCGATTTCTGTCGTTCTGGACATCCAGCGCCTGTCGATCGTGGACACCCACAAGCTCGTCGGGCTTGTGACCGCAGCGGCCCAACGGCTGTCCGCGCGCCTCGCCTGAAGATCTTTGCCGAGTCCTTGCAGCCAACGGAAACGTGGTCGCGGAGGTTCATCGCCCATTGGACATTCGGTGGATGTGAAAGAATGAACTGCTCGCGCTGGGCGAGTGACGGGCAGAAGGGGCCGATGCTCCTGATGAACGGAGTGATTGAATGGTCTTTTTTCGGCGCCTGATTCTTCAAGATTTCGTCAAGACACATCCGCCTTCGCGGCAGTGTGTTCCCGCTTCCCGCGAGCTGATCCGCGCTTATGACGGCATTCTTCCCCCGAGCCTTCTCGACTTGTGGCGGCGAAAGGGGCTGGGGTTCTATGGTGACCAGCAGCTTGCGCTGATTGACCCCCGCCTGTGGCAACCCGTTCTCGACCGATGGATCATCTCGCCACCCGACGCCGTGCGACGCATCCCGATTGCGCTGACACCCTTGGGCGTGCTTCTTTACTATCGAAAGCTGACACCTGTGGATGAGGATGTCGCGTTCATCGATCCCGTGTCGAAGAAGACAGGTGAACTGGCCTGGAGCCTGGATGAATTCTTCAATCAGGTCCTTTGCAAACAGGAACTGCTTGAAGAGATCGTCTCGCCTGCATTGGCCCAGTCCGCTCGCCAGCAATGCGGCGCACTGGTGAACGGCGAGGTCTATGAAGTCGATGAAATGCTGTTGTCCATGCAAATGCTGCGCAGTGCGAAGGTGGATGCACTTGAGATGCACCGTCGCCTTCGCGAGGCCGTCGACCCACCTCCAGCGAAAGCGGCGGAGCCCACCACCGTCGCTGATGCGCTTCCGGTTGAATATCACCCCTTGTTCAAGGACATCACGAGAGGCCAGCATTGGGTCGGCCTGTATCTCTCGTCCTATATCGACTGGTACCGACTGCTGGCGCTGCAACCCGACGGTCGGTACCAGTTGCTCTTCTGGCGCATCCATCACAAGACGTTCGAGCGCATCGAGAAACGCCTCTACAGCGGGCGCTACGCGATGGCCCGCAGTTCCCATGGCGATGAAATCGTAGAGCTCGACATCGCCTTGCGCAAGGATTCGCTAGGGAGCGACGCCAATGACAACCGACTGGTCGTCATGCATTCGGGTGGAACGAATTTTCTGCTGCGAGCGGATGAGTTGGCCGGCCTTGCAGCCGCGATCGGCGGTCGCAATCTCATGGGGCGCAGCGAGTATTACTTCAGCCAGGTCGCGTTGGAAGACGAGTGGCCCGATGAGCCCAGCGATGGCCGGGCGGCGCCCGCGTTTGCGCATTTGCCATTGGAGCTTCAGGCGTTGATCGATGTCGCTCCGCTTCGAAGCCGCGGGGGAATTGATCAATGCGACTGAAGGCCCGGCCGGATGCGCAGTGAAGCCACATAGGCCGGATAGGCGACACAGCGCCTTCAGTCCCGCGGCACAGTGGTCGCGCGCAGTCCGCTTTTCATCGCTCGCTCGAACGCCGCGACCGGCTGCGGCCGTCCGAACATGTAGCCCTGGCATATCCGGCAGCCATGCTTTTCAAGGAAGCTGCGTTGCCCCTGGGTTTCGACGCCTTCGGCGACGATTTCCAGATCGAGGTTGCGCGCCATGCCGATGATGGTCTGGATGATCAGCTCGACCTTCGGATTCAGGCCGATGCTGTGCACGAAGAACTTGTCGACCTTGATCTGGTCGAGCGGCAACTGCGTCATGTACGACAGCGATGAATAGCCGGTGCCGAAGTCGTCCATCGAAAACCGGATGCCCAGCCCTGCGAGCGCATTCATCTTGACGATCGTGTCGGCAACCTTGTCCTGCAGCAGGCTTTCGGTGAGTTCGAGCTTGAGCTTGCTCGGGTTGGCGCCAGTGCGCACCAGCACCTTTTGCACCTGATCGACGAAGTCGTCCTTGCGAAACTGGCGCGCGCTCACGTTCACGGCCAGTGTGAGCCGGTGCAGGCTCGGATGCGGTGCCCAGAGCTGCAATTGCCTGCACGCGGCCTCCAGCACCCACAGGCCCATCGGGATGATGAGGCCTGTGTCCTCGGCGACGTCGATGAACTCCATTGGTTGCAGGAGGCCGCGCGTCGGGTGCTGCCACCGGATGAGCACCTCGGCCCCCACGACTTCGTCGTCGGCCGTGACCTGGCTCTGGTAGTGCAGCACGAACTGGTCGCTGGCAATGGCTGCATGCAGCTCGTTCTCCAGCGTGGCGCGTGCAGTGATGGTGGTCTGCATGCCTGCCTCGAAAAAGCGCAACGCGTTGCCGCCCGCCGTCTTGGCGTAGTACATGGCGATGTCCGCCTGCTTGAGCAGGTCTTCCATGGATCGGTGTTCGGCGTTGAACAGCGCCACGCCAATGCTGCAGGTGCTGTGGTGCTGCTGCGAGCCCAACTGGTAGGGCTGGTTCAGCGTCGCCAGGATGGCCGCGCCCATGGCCTCGGTCTGCGAGGTGGCGATCACGTTCTGCTCGCTCAGGTCTTCCAGCATCACGACGAATTCGTCGCCACCCAGGCGCGCTACGGTGTCGCCTTCGCGCACGCACTCCTTCAGGCGGCTGGCCACCTGCTTGAGCATCACATCGCCCATGTCGTGACCGAGGGCGTCGTTGAGTGTCTTGAAATTGTCCAAGTCCAGAAAGAGCAGTGCCCCCTGGCGCGAGCGCCGCGCGTTCAGCCCGATGGCCTGTTGCAGGCGGTCGAGCAGCAGGCGGCGGTTGGGCAGGCCGGTGAGGATGTCGTAGAACGCGAGATGCTCGATCTCGCGCGCTGCCAGCTTGCTCTCGGTGATGTTGCGCAGGATGACGATGAAGCGCGCATCGGAGCCGTCGCCCACCAGCTTGCGGGAGATCGATATTTCGAACCAGGCCTTGGCACGGTTGCCGCGCCGCTCGAACTGGCGGCCCCGCGAGTAGCCGCTTGCATAGGCTTCGCGCAGGGCTGCCATCACTTCAGCGGCGGCCTCCGGCGGCAGCAATTCGGGCAGGAGGCGGCCCACCGGATCTTCGACCTCGATGGCCGACAGCGGCACGCGCGGCGAATGGTAGCTGTGGCAGCGGCCGTCCAGGCCGACTTCCAGCAGCAGATCCGGCAGTGCATCGAACGTGGCCTGCAGTTGCGCCTTGCTCTCGATGATGGCGGCGGTGTGGCGGCGCTTCTCGGTAATGTCCTGGTAGACACAGACCGTGCCTCCGTCGGGTGTGCGGCTGCGCGTGGCTCGCAGCACCTGGCCCCCGGGCATGACGGTTTCCTGCTCGCTTTGCGCGCGCTCGAACTGCACCATGGTCGCTTCGAGCCATTCGTTGCGGCGATCCGGTCCGCCTTCGACCGACACGAACTTTGCCGTTTCCTCGACGATCCGGCGAAAGGGCGCCAGCGGCTTGGTATACGGAGCGGCCCATGGAAACAGATCGAGGAATCGCCGGTTCCATGTCAGCACGCGGTCCTGCGGGTCGAGCAGCACGAAGCCGTCGACCATGGATTCGAGCGCCTGGTCCAGCGTGGCCTTGGAACGGATCAGCGCGACGCGCGCCTGCCATTGCCGACGCAACTGGAGCTGGGTGAAGCGGGCCACCGACAGAATCATCAGCCAGAAGACCAGCGTCGTGCTGACGATCAGGTCGCGCTCGCGGCGCCAGTCGGCCAGCGCGGACGCCAGCGGGATGCTGGCAACGATGATCAGGTTGCGATGCAGCGTGGGCCGTGCCACGACGATGGCTGGTTGACCGCTCAGGCGCGCAGCCATGCGGGTGGGGCGGCCGTCGCTGGTTTGCTCGTGCAGCGGCGGCAGGATGCTGCGCCCCGAGAGATCATCACGCGGTGGCATGCTGGCCAGCAGGGGCCCACCGTCGCGTTCGAGCGTGACTTCAAGGCCCCTGATGCCGGCACCCTGCGTCATGATCGTGGCGAGCAGTGACAACTGCACCTCGCCCACGGCCACCACGCGGCTGCCATCTGCCAGCAATACGGCCCGCGCGAAGTACAGCACTTTCTGGGCGCTGGCATAGCTGGACACCGGCGCGCTGATCGCCAGGCTGGACACGGGCTGCGCCAGGATGTCGCTGACGAAAGTCGGCGGCAGCGACATCTGGATGTGTCGACCGCGGCGGTCCGACGATGCCAGTACCCCACCCGTCGAATCGACGAAGGCCACGTAGCGCACCAGCAGGTTCTGGCGCACCACGCCGTCCATCAGCATGTACACCTCGGGCTGGATGGCATCGCGTTCCACGCTGGTTGCGGTGGAATCGCGCAGCAGCTCACCGGCGCCGGCCAGCAGGATGTCAATGCTCAAGAGACTGCGGTTGAGCGCGGCCTCCGAACCGGCGACGAACCGCACTGCCTGGCTCTCGTTGTCTGCAATCGTCTTCTGATGGGTGTCCCAGACAATGGTGGCTGCCACTGCAGCCACAGTGATGACGAACAGCGCGGCGACGCCGTAGATGATCGCCGTGGCGCGGCGAGGAAGACGAGGTTTCACTGGACGGCCGGTGCCCGAAGTCCGATGACCGGGCCGACCGTGTCGTCCCAGACACGTGCGCAGATCGGTCCACAGCGCTGCACCCAGGCCGGGAGCACCCGGGTGGCGAAAATTTCCTTGCGCCGGGCCTCGTCCTGCAAGGTCGGGCTCACCGCGGTCATGGCGTTCTTGCGGGGCCTGCTGCATGCAGCCGCACCGGTATTGCAGGCCACGCCAGCGCCGGTCTCTCGCTCGGACTCGGCCCACACGGCCCGCTCCAGCTTGGGCAGTTCCTGGCGCAAAAGTGCGCGCAGGTCGGGGGGCAATGTGGTCCAGACCTCCCGGTTGGCCGCGAAGACGGCCAGCCCCCAGCTCAAGGGCATGGTGTAGAGATAGTGCGTGATCTCGTTGAGACCCAGCGAGTAACCGGACATGGTGCCGGTGATCGCACACTCGATGTTGCCGGAGTTCATGTTGGACATCAGCTCCGAGAACTCGGTGGTGACCGGCGTACCGTTCACCGCCATCACGAAATCGGCCTGCGTGGCGCTGGAAACGCGAATACGCCGTCCCGCCAGGTCCGCCAGACTGTGCAGCGGCTTGGCGCAGAAGATGGCCTGGGCCGGGTAGATGTAGATGGCCAGCAATTCTGCGCCGTAGCGCTCGCGCAGGTTCTGTTCCAGATACGGGCGAAATGCGGCAACCGTGCGGCGCAAAGTGGCGACATCAGGGTTGAGGCCTGCCATGTCGGGCGTGCCGAGTTCGGGGTATTGCACCGAAATCTGACTGAGCAGCGCGGTGCCGAAGGGAATGACACCCAGCCGCATGAGGTTGAGCATTTCCTGGCCCGGCACGCCAGCGCGGTCGAAAGGCACGATGCTCGCGCTGAACCGGCCATCGCTCAGGCGGGGAAGATCCTTGGTCCAGAATTGTTCTTCATGCTTGGTGTACTGGTTCACCCCTGCAAGACCGCCCACGATCCGCAAGCGCTGCATGGGGAGTGTCTGAGCGTTGCAGAGTGTTGCCACGAACAACAGAAGCGCAACGATGTAAGTCAAAGGAGTGCCTAATTCTGAATAATTTCGTTTCAGATTTTTACCATTAGTCCCGATCCCCGCGCGAGCCGCAGGCACCCAAATTTAGTGAATAAATGTAGAAACTGCGCAGACCTCGGGCAATGTGAAAAGCTTCGTTTTCAAAGTTGATCGGTAGGCACAAACCAGGAGAACAAAAGCAGCTGCAAACGGGTGAGCAAACTGGAGTCGGGCTCGTCGTCGAGCACCTGATTCTGGACGTCGCCGGTGCCCACCCATTGCACGCTCTGGCCATCGGGTTTCAGGCGCACGCGGTAGACGCCTTCCACGTGGTCCATTTGATAGGCATAGATCAGGGCGTGCGCGAGTTCGAAGCTGTCCACCCGCACGCCCAGTTCGGTGTTGATGAGGTCGGAGCGCGGGTCGAGGTTCATCGAGCCGAGCAGTACCTGGCGACGATCGATCAGCGCCAGCTTCGCGTGCAACCGGCCGCGCGCCTGGCGCAGCAGCCTTCGCATCTGGCCGCTGCGTTTGAGTTGCGTGGTGCTCATCTCCAGCAATTCGACGCCGGCCTGCAGCAACTCGACGCGATAGCGGTTGTAGTTGATGTTCACCAGCGGCTCGTCACTGTCGGCCAGGGAGTTGGTGACCACGCTCACGCGCACGCCCCGCTCGCGGGCGGTACGCAGGCGCGCAATGCCCGCCTCGCCGGGAATGAAATAAGGCGAGACGATGTTGACCTCCACGCGGGCCTCGGCGAGCTTTTCCTGCGTACGTTGCGCCAGCGACGCCGCTGCGTAAGCGCCGCGTCCGAAGGCTTTGTAGGGCGTGTCGGCCAAGGCCTCGGCAACGCCGCGGATCCACGGCAGATTGCCGCTGTCCATCTGCCGGCCCAGGGGCGGGTCGCCGAACATGTCGGTTTCGGGTGTCGGGTCGGGCAGCGGCGTGAGCTCCTCGGACGTGGCGTGCTCGAAGTCGTCTTGCAGGTCGTCGTTGCGACCCAAGCGGCTGGCCAGGCGGTCCAGCGGATAGACGACCTCGCTGTTCCAATAGATATCGAAGATCGATTCCAGCTCGGGAACCACCGGCCCGGCCATGAGCAGCTCGAAGTCGATGAAGTTCGCGCCTTCGCTGCGCAGGAAGTACTCGTCCGCCAGGTTGCGCCCGCCCGCGATGGCCATGGCGCCGTCGGCGACGAACAGCTTGTTGTGCATGCGGTGGTTCAGGCGCCGGAAGTCGGCGAAGAAGTCGATCCAGCGGGTCAGCGAGTGCTCGCGGCCGTTCACGAACGGATTGAAGAGTCGCACCTCGACATTCGGCTCACTCGACAGCGCGAGCAGCAGCGGTTCGATCGGGCCGGTGTAGAAATCGTCGAGCAGCAACCGCACGCGTACACCACGCCGGGCCGCATCGCGCAGTTCGCGCAAGACCAGGCGGCCGGTCTTGTCGTTGCCCAACAGGTAGGTCTGCAGGTCGATGGAGACCTGCGCGCGTCGAATCAGTTCCAGCCGTGCGTCGAGCGCGAAGCTCGCCTGCACGAGAGGGCGCACGCCCGAAAAACCGTCATGCGTCGTGTCCAGGCTGGCGGCCACGCGGCCAATCTCGTTGTCCAGCGACGGCGGGATCGAGCGTATGGGCTGGTCGACAACGCGCGGCGGAAGCCCTGCACAGGCGGCCAGCAGACATGCCAGCAACAGGGCGGCGCAGCGCAACATCAGCGCGTTCGAACGGCGCAACAGCATGAAAAGACACCAACGCGGGCTCAATGGGGGTGGAAACGCCGGCGCCATCGTAGCTGGACATTCCCTGTCTGCGGAAGAGTCTTTAACTTTCACCAATGTTGACAATTAGAATGCGAATCACTATCAATAAATGAGGTGAGAGCGCGCGTGAAAAATAGGTTCATTCCCCGGTCGGCGGCAGCATTGGCGGTGGGTTGCCTGGCCCTGCAAGGTCACAGTCAGGCCCAGGTGCCGGTGCCTTCGAGTCCTGCGACCACGTTGCGCGAGGTGCGCGTGGACGGCAACGCCGAGAACGAAACGGCCACGTCGCCCGTGGTCGGCTACCGCGCGAAGAACGCGCAGACGGCCACCAAGACCGACACGCCCTTGTCGGAAACGCCGCAGTCGGTGACGGTGGTCACGCGCGACCAGATCGTCGACCAGGGGGCGACCAACCTGCAGGATGCGCTGCTTTACGCGGCGGGGGTGCGTTCGGACGCCTATGGGCTCGATTCGCGCACAGACAGTGTCCTGATCCGTGGCAGCGAGCCGACGCTCTACCTCGACGGGCTGCAGATGTACTCGTCCGGCTACTACACCTCCACCGCGCGGCCCGATCTCTACACACTCGAGCGTCTTGAAGTGCTGCGCGGGCCAGCGGGCATGCTCTTCGGCGCGGGCACCGCGGCCGGAGTGATCAACATGGTCAGCAAGCGCCCTCAGCAGGAGACTTCGCGCGAAGTGGGTGTGCAATATGGCTCCTGGAGCCGCAAGCAGCTGCAGGCTGACTTGACGGGTCCGCTCACGGCCGATGGCGACTGGTCGTATCGGCTGGTGGCGTTGAAGCGTGACGCTGACACGCAGGTGGACCACGTGCCCGACGACCGCTCGCTGGTCATGCCCTCGCTCACCTGGCGGCCCAACGCCGCCACGTCGCTGACCTTGCAGGCCCTGTGGCAAAAGGACAAGACCGGCAGCACCTCCCAGTTTTTCCCGTGGGAAGGCACCATCCTGCCGAACGTCAACGGCCAACTCTCGACCAGCCGTTTCATTGGCGAACCCGGCGACGGCTACGACACGGAGCGCAAGACCTTCGGCTGGCTGTTCGAGCACAAGTTCAACGACCAATGGACGTTCCGTCAGAACCTGCGCCTGTCGCGTACCTTCAACGACTCGCACTACCACTACGCCGACTCCTTCAGCCAGCCCGGCGGCTGGGCGCTGGACCCGGACGGCCAGCGTCTGCTCGGCCGCTACTACAGCAAATCGTTGACCTGGACGCGCATGGCCGGCATCGACAACCATGTCGAAGGTCACTTCGACACCGGCGCAGTGCGCCACACCCTGCTGCTGGGCGCCGAATACTCGCACCAGCGGCAGGACAAGACGGAAGGCTACAGCTTCAGCACGATCGACGCCTATGCGCCGGTCTATGGTGTCAACGTCGACGACCCCGCGCTGAGCAGCCAGCCTCGCACCACGCAACGCAACGCGGGCGTCTATGTGCAGGACCAGATGAAGTTGAACGACTGGATCTTCGTGGCCGGCCTGCGCCGCGACCGCAGCACCACCGGCACTGTCGGCAGCGAATCAGAGACGACGAGTGCCACCTCCAAGCGCTTCGGCGTCATGTACCAGCTGCCATCGGGCTGGGCGCCCTACCTGAGCTATACAGAGTCCTTCACGCCGCAGACCGGCTACGACCTCAGTGGCAACCTGTTCAAGCCCTTGCGCGGCGAGCAGACAGAGGCGGGGGTCAAGTACCAGCCCCTCGGTTCGGCCACGAGTTTCACCGCCTCGGTGTTCTCGCTCAAGGAGAAGAACCGCACCGTCTCCGACACCACCAATCCGAACTATGGGCGCCAGGTTGATACGACGAAGAACGAAGGCCTGGAACTCGAGCTCAAGACGACGCTGGCGCGCGACCTGGACCTCATCGCCAACTACACGCGCATCAACGTCGACCACAAGCTGACCGACGAGCCGCGCAACCAGGCGTCGGTGTGGGGCAAGTACCGCTTCGCCGTCGCCGGCCTCACCGGTTTCTCGGCCGGCATGGGGGTACGCTACATGGGGGCCTACCGTGATGTGGAAGGGACGAGCACCGGACCGAACATGCCGTCCGTGGCACTGCTCGACCTGATGCTGGCCTACGAAACCGACCAGTGGCGCTACGCCCTCAACATCAACAACGCGACCGACAAGGTGTACTTCAGCACCTGCCTCGCGCGCGGCGACTGCTGGTACGGCGCGCGCCGCAACATCGTGGCCAGCGCGACCTACCGCTTCTGACGGTCAACTCTGAAAATACACCCACGATGAACAGCCAACAGATCAAGACCTGGGCCTGGGTCCACAAGTGGAGCAGCCTGGTCTGCACCGTCTTCATGCTGCTGCTGTGCCTGACCGGCCTGCCGCTGATCTTCCACCACGAAATCGGGCACCTGCTGGGTACCGAGGTCGAGTCGCCCAAGATGCCTGCGAACACGCCGCGCGTGAGCCTGGACCGGGTGATCGAGGTGGCGAAGGCGCAGTACCCCGAACGCGTGGTGCAGTTCGTGTCGCAGGCCGAGGACGACGACGGCATGTGGTTCGTCACGCTCACGCAGACCCCGGCGCCCACCGATGACTTCAAGTCGGTGGTGGTCGACGCGCGCACCGGCGCCATCCTGGCCCAGCCGAAGTTCGACGAAGGTTTCATGTACGTCATGTACAAGCTGCACGTCGACCTGTTCGCCGGACTGCCCGGCAAGCTGTTCCTGGGTTTCATGGGCTTGCTGCTGCTCGTGGCCATCGTCTCGGGGACGGTGCTGTATGCGCCCTTCATGCGCAAGCTCGACTTCGGCACGGTGCGCCGCGAGAAGCGCCCGCGCCTGAAGTGGCTCGACCTGCACAACCTGCTGGGTGTAGTGACGCTGGTGTGGGCCTTCGTGGTCGGCGGCACCGGCATGATCAACACCTGGGCCGACCTCATCATCAAGTACTGGCAACACGACCAGCTCAGCGGCCTGCTCGCGCCCTACCAAGGCCAGCCGACGGTGCCGGTGGCTGAACGTGGGTCGCTGCAACGTTCGCTCGAAGCGGCCGAAGCGCGCGCTCCGGGCATGAAGGTCTCCTTTATCGCCTTCCCGGGCACTTCGTTCTCCAGCCCGCACCATCACACGGTGTTCCTGCGTGGCAGCGAACCCTTCACCTCGCGGCTGCTGCAACCGGTGCTGGTGGACGCCAAGACCGATCAGGTCACGGCCAGCCCGAAACTGCCCTGGTATCTGACAGGCTTGCTGGTGTCGCAGCCGCTGCACTTCGGCGACTACGGCGGCATGCCGATGCAGATTCTGTGGGCGCTGCTGGACATCGCCACCATCATCGTGCTGGGCAGTGGCCTGTACCTGTGGCTCAAGAAGGCCAAGGGCGCACCCGCTGCGCACGCGCGCGATGCCGCCGCCGGTGCGCCGTCGCATCCGCCGGTCGGCGCTGTCCACCCGGCGGCAGCCAAGGTGGAGGCGCAGACGTGAAGCCGCGCCACGCCTTCTGGCCGCTCTGGGGCTGGCCGATCGTGCTGGGTGTGATGACGGCTGTCGGGCTGGTGTCGGCGCTCTTCAGCGACGGCGGCGCGGGCGACATGCTGGCCTGGGTCATGCTGGGCATCCCGGTCGCGGTCTGCGTGTGGTTTGGCTGGGTACGCCGCAGGCACTGACCGACTTCAACGGACAATTGGGGCATGAGAATTCCGATTGCCGTGCCTTGCCTGCTCCTGCTGTCCTCTCTCTCGGCGCAGGGGCAGGATGCCGAATCTCCCGCCACCCTGCGCGAGATCACCGTGTCCACCCCGCGCGGTGACGTCCGCCCCTTCGATGCGGCGGGGTCGGTCGATCGGGTGGAGGGCGCCGACCTGCGCGCCAGCCGGATGCAGGCGCAGCTCTCCGAAGGCCTTGGCGGCGTGCCGGGGCTGCAGGTGCAGAACCGCCAGAATCTGGCGCAGGACCTGCAGATCTCGGTGCGTGGTTTCGGCGCCCGGTCGACCTTCGGCGTGCGCGGTGTGCGGCTGTACGTCGATGGCATCCCCGCCACGCTGCCCGACGGACAGGGCCAGACATCGAACATCGATATCGGCTCGCTCGACCACGTCGAACTGCTGCGTGGGCCGTTTTCGGCGCTCTATGGCAACTCGTCGGGCGGCGTGCTGCAGGCTTTCACCGAAAATGGGGAGGGGCGACCCAAGTTGAGCTACTCGCTGGCTGCGGGTAGCGACGGCACCTGGCGCCAATCGCTCAAGCTCGGCGGCGCGTCGGGCGCTGTCGACTATGTGCTCAGCGGCAGCCGGTTCCAGACGGACGGCTACCGCGACCACAGCGCTGCGCGGCGCGACCTGGCCAACGGCAAGCTGGGCATCGCGCTGGACAACGGCGACCGGCTCACGCTGGTGTTCAACAGCGTGCACCTCGATGCGCAGGACCCGCTGGGCCTCACCGCCAGCCAGTATGCGCTGGCGCCGCGCAGCGCGGCGCTCGCCACCCAGTACGACACCCGCAAGACCGTCGACCAGAACCAGGCGGGCCTGACCTACGACCGGCGCATCGACGCCAGCAACACGCTGCGCCTGACGCTGTACGGCGGCGAGCGCAAGACCACGCAGTTCCAGTCGATCCCGCCTTCGGCCCAGCAGAGCGCCACCAGCGCCGGTGCCGTCATCGGCCTGCAGCGCGACTACGCGGGCATCGACGTGCGCTGGACCTCATCGCTGCAACTGGCCGGCCGACCCCTGGAGATCGTCGCGGGCCTGGGCTACGACAGCCTGCGCGAGTCGCGCCAGGGCTACCAGAACTACACGGGCAGCCTGGCGGCGCCGGTGCTCGGCGTGCAGGGCCGCCTGCGCCGCGACGAGCGCAACGAGGTCTGGAACCTCGACCCCTATGCCCAGGCCACCTGGCGCCTGGCCGACGCCTGGACGCTGGAGGCGGGGGTGCGCCGCAGCAGCGTGCGCTTCGACTCCAAGGACCACTACATCGTCGGTGCGAATGGCGACGACAGCGGCAGCGCGCGTTACACCAAGGTGTTGCCGGTGGCATCGCTGCGCTACGCGGCCACGCGCGACCTGGCGTTCTACGGATCGGTGGGGCGCGGCTTCGAGACGCCCACGCTCAACGAGCTGTCGTACCGCCCCGACGGTCGCAGCGGCCTGAACTTCGGGCTTCAGCCATCGGTGAATGACAGTGTGGAAGTCGGCGCCAAGGCGCGCCTGGCCGGGGGCCTGCTGACGGCTGCGCTGTTCCAGACGCGCACGCAGGACGAGATCGTCACGGCCACCAACAGCGGTGGCCGAACGACCTACCAGAACGCGGGCCGCACGCGCCGCGACGGCCTGGAAATCGGCTGGCAGCACGAGAGCGCGAACCACTGGCGCACCGAGCTGGCCTATACCTGGCTGGATGCACGCTACCGCGACGGTTTCTGCGCCGTGCCTTGCACGGCGGGCGCGGCGGTGCCGGCGGACAACCGCATTCCCGGCATCGCGCAGAACGCGCTGTTCCTCGCCTATGGCTGGGTGCCACCGCAAGGCTGGCGCGCGGGCGCCGAACTGCGCGCGCTGAGCCGCATCCAGGCGAACGACCTGAACACGGCGCAGGCGCCGGGCTACGCCGTGGTTGCGCTGCATGCGGGCTACGTCAAGCGCTGGGAAGGCTGGGAGCTCAATGCCTTCGCGCGCGTCGACAACCTGTTCGATCGCCGCTACATCGGCTCCGTCATCGTCAATGAAGGCAACCAGCGCTACTACGAGCCGGCGCCAGGCCGCAACTGGACGGTCGGACTGGGCGGCAGCTACCGCTTCTGACGGCAGCCGTGCGCCGTCAGGCCAGCGGCGGCGCCATCCCGACACCCAGCAACCCGTCGAGCAGCGCTGCGTCGGCGGCCAGCGCAGCGCTGGTGCTGGCGTGCACGACGGTGCCGCGTTCGAGCACGATGGCCTGGTGCGTCATCTCGAGCGCGAGCACCGGGTGCTGTTCGACCACGATCGACGCCAGCCCTTCGCCTTCGCACAGGCGGCGGATCGAGGCGGCCAGCTCTTGCACGATGATGGGCGCGAGACCTTCCATCGGCTCGTCGAGCAGCAGAAGCTTGGGGTTGGTCATGAGCGCACGGCCGATGGCGAGCATCTGCTGTTCGCCGCCGGACAGCTGGTTGCCGTAGTTGCCGCGCCGTTCGCGCAGCCGCGGGAAGAAGCCGTAGACGCGCTGCAGGTCCCACCGGCCGGGGCGGGCGACCACGGTCAGGTTTTCTTCGACCGTGAGCGACGGGAACACCTCGCGTTCCTGCGGCACCCAGCCCAGGCCGGTGCGCACGCGGCGGTGCGCTGGCCAGCGCGTGATGTCCTCGCCGCACCAGCGGATGGTGCCCTGCGTGACGCGGGTGTTGCCCATCAGCGTCTCGAGCAGCGTGGTCTTGCCCACACCGTTGCGTCCGAGCACTGCGAGGCTTTGGCCTTCGGCCAGCGTGAAGCCCAGGCGGTGCAGCACCACCGCGTTGCCGTAGCCGGCGACGACTTTGTCGAAGGCGAGCAGCTCAGCCATGGGCCACTCCTGCATGTATTCCTGCATGGGCGTGACCCAGGTACACCTCGCGCACGCGCGGATCGACGCCGATCTCGGCGGGCGTGCCCTCGGTCAGGATCTGCCCGGCCACCAGCACCGAGATGCGGCGCGAAAAACGGAAGACGAGTTTCATGTCGTGTTCGATGAACAGCACGCTGATGTCCTGCGGCAGTTCGGCAATCGCTTCGAAGAGTTCACCGCTCTCGTCCTCGGGCACGCCGGCCGCGGGCTCGTCGAGCAGCAGGATGCGGGGCTTGGCCGCCATGGCGAGCGCGATCTCCAGCAGCCGCTGCTTGCCGTAGGCCAGCTCGGCCACCGGCACGTCGGCCAGCGCATCGAGCTTCAGGCGACCGAGCAAGGCGTGCGCTTCGTCGAACAGCGCCGTGTGCCGCGTGAGCGGCCGCCACCACACCGCGCCCAGGCCTTCGCGCTCGCTGATGGCGAGCACCACCGACAGCAGCGGCGTGAGGCTGGGGAACAGCGTGTTGATCTGGAAGGTGCGCGCCAAGCCCATGCGGGCACGGCGGTCGGCGGTGAACGCGGTGATGTCCTGGCCGTCCATCTCGATGCGGCCCGCGGTTGGTTTGATCACGCCGGTCAGCAGGTTGATGAGGGTGGTCTTGCCGGCGCCGTTGGGGCCGATCAGCGCCTGGCGCGCGCCGGGTTCGAGCGACAGGTGCACGTCGTTCACCGCCTGGAAGGCACCGAAGCGCACGCCCAGGCCGTGGGTCTGCAGTGCTGGCTTCATGGCGCGCTCCGCTTCGCGAGGCGCGACAGCGCGCCCATGATGCCGCCGCGGCCGACCATGACGGCCGCGATCAGGAAGATGCCGAGCCAGAACATCCAGTACTCCGGGTTGAGGTCGGCGAAGGCGTCGTGCACCCCCATGTAGACCAGCGCACCGATCATCCCGCCGTAGAGCCGGCCGGTGCCGCCGAGCACCAGGATGATCAGCACCTCGGCCGAGCGGTTGAAGCCGATCGACTCGATGCCGACGAACTGCGTGGTCTGCGCCAGCAGCGCACCCGCCACGCCGGCCACCGCGGCCGACAACGCATAGGCCATGCGCAGGCGCGACTCGACCGGCGAGCCGATGGCCAGCATGCGCTTGCGGCTGTCGTGGATGCCGCGCAGCGCCAGGCCGAAGGGCGAACGCAGGATCAGCCGCACGCCCAGGAACAGGACGAGCACCACGCCGAAGGCGTACAGAAAGGCCGTCTTGCCGAACAGGTCGAACTCGAACAGCCCGAGCACCGGCCACATCACCATGCCCTGCAGGCCGTCGGTGCCGCCGGTGATGCCCGACAGGCGATTGGCCAACTCGGCCAGCAGCACGCACACGCCGATGGTGATCATCAGCCGCGTGAGGTCGGCACCGCGCACCACCAGGTAGCTCAGCAGGTAGCCGAGCGCGGCGCAGACGACCAGCGCCACCAGCAAGCCCGTGAAGGGCTCGCCCCAGCCGTGCTTGGCGAGCAGGCCTGCCGCATACGCGCCGGCGCCGAAGAACGCCGCGTGGCCGACGGTGAGGATGCCGGCATAGCCCAGCGCCATGTCGAGCGACACCGCGAACAGGCCGAAGATAAGGATCTGGCTCATCAGCGTGAGCTTGTCCGGCAACAGGAAGAAGCAGGAGGCCAGCGCGAGCCAGAAGGCCACCTCGACCCAGCGCAGGCGCTGTGGAGAAATTGCAATGCGTTTCATGCCAGGCCTCGCTTCGGAATGATGCCGTGGGGCCGCAGCAGAAGCATGATGATCATCACGACGTAGATGAGGAAGGCGCCCGCTTCGGGCCAGTAGTACTTGCCGGCCACGTCGACGATGCCGACCAGCAGCGCGGCGATGAAGGGGCCGGTGATGGTGCCGGCACCGCCGACGCACACCACGATGAGGAAGTACACGAGGTACTTGAGCGGGAACGACGGCTCCAGCCCCAGCATGCCGAGGCTCAGCGCGCCGCCCAGACCCGCCAGGCCGCAGCCCAGAGAGAAAGTCAGGAAGAAGAGGCGCTGCACGTGGATGCCGGTGCCGGCGGCCACGCGCTGGTTGTCGACGGCCGCGCGCACCATCGCGCCGTAGCGCGTCTTGCCGATGCCCAGCAGCAGCACGGCCAGCACCAGCACGCCGCAGACGACGAGGAAGAGCCGGTAGCGCCCGACCTCGAGCCCGCCCAGCGACACCCGCCCGTCGAGCAGCGGCGGCAGCTGGAAGGGCTGCATCGTCGGGCCGAAGAAGTAGGTGAAGACCGCGATCGAGACGAACACGACACCGATCGACAGCAGCACCTGGTCGAGCGGATGCGCCTTGTAGAGCCGCCGGTAGAACACGAACTCCAGCGCCGCGCCGATCAGCGCCGCGGCGACGAAGGCCGCGGCCAGCGCCGGGAAGAAGCCCACGCCGTAGCGGCTCATCAGCACGCTCGCGGCGTAGCCGCCGACCATCGCGAAACTGCCATGGGCAAGGTTGACGAAGTTCATCAGGCCCATCGTGATGGACAGGCCCACCGCGATGAGGAAGAGGAGCATGCCGTAGGCCACCCCGTCGAAAATCACAATGCCCATGGAACAGTCCAGTTACTTTGCGGCTTCCTTGGCCGGGTCCTTGACCTTGTCGAACTTGTCGAACTCGACGTTCACCAGCTTGCCGTCGACCTTCTCGGTCTTGCGGATGTAGACGGTCTGCACGATGTCGCGCGTGACCGGATCGATCTCGATCGGGCCGCGCGGGCTCTCGAAGCTAAGGCCCTTGAGTGCTTCCATGAACTTGTCGCCCGACACGTCGCCCTTGGTCTTGGCGAGCGCCAGGTCGATGGCGGCCATGGCGTCGTAGGCGGTCACGGCGAAGTAGCTCGGGCGCAGGGAGGTGCCGAATTGCGCGACGAAGTCCTTCACGAACTTCTGGTTCTTCGGTGAGGGATGCGCGTACGAGTAGTGGTGGCTGGTGACCAGGCCCAGCGCCACGTCGCCGGTCGCGTCGAGGTAGCTGTCGTCGGTGGCTTCGCCGGTCGCGAAGAGCTTGATGCCGGCTTCTTCCATGCCGCGTTCCTTCCACACCTTGAGGAAGGCCGGCGGCATCACGCCCGAGGGGAAGAAGAAGAACACGGCCTGCGGCTTGGCGTCCTTGATGCGCTGCACGTAGGCCGAGAAGTCGGGGTTGTTCATGGGCGTGCGGACCTCGCCCACCACCTTGCCGCCTTCGGCGGTGAAAGCCTTCTTGAAGGCCGTCTCGGCATCGACGCCGGACGCGTAGTCGGCCACCACGGTGTAGGCCTCCTTCACGCCCTGCTTGGCCATCCAGCGTGCCATCGGGTCGGTCACCTGCTGAACCGTGAAGGACAGCCGCGCGACGTAGGGCGAGCTGGTGGTGATGGCGGACGACGCCGCGTTCATCACCAGCGTCGGGATCTTCGCTTGCGTGGCGATGGCGCCCACCGCATAGGCGTTCGGGCTGAAGTCGAGGCCGGTGAGGATGCTCACCTTGTCCCGCACGACCAGTTCCTGCGCGATGCGCTTGGCGGCATCGGGCGCCGGGCCGGCCGTGTCCTTCTTGATGATCTCGACCGTGCGGCCGGCGATCTTGCCGCCGTGTTCCTTGAGGTACAGCGCGACGCCGGCGTCGAACTGCCGGCCGTAGTCCGCGTACGGGCCGGAATAGGTGGCGATCATGCCGATGCGCAGGGGTTCGTCGGCCGCGTGCGCGCTGCCGAAGGCGCCCATGGCCGTGAGCGCGGCGAGGGCGAGGGTGGCGAGGGTGCGTCGCTTGGTCATCTTCATCATGGAACTCCGAGGTTGGAAGGAATCAGGTCGCGGCCGTCGGCACGTTCTTCAGGTCGAAGGACGTGTCGGCCAGTTGTGCGGCAGTGGGCTGCGCGCGTGCGGCGATCAGCTTGCGGCTCTGCATGTGCTCGGCCGGCTTGTTGACCGAGTGCGCACCGACCAGCACGCCGTCGCGCAGGTAGAACAGGCTGAACTTGTCGCTGGCGATGTCGCCGCGGGTCACGACCTCGTCGCCGTGCACTGGCAGGCCGGCCATCTGGAACTTGAGATCGAACTGGTCGCTCCAGAACCACGGCACCGCGGTGTTGGGCTGTTCTCGACCGACCACCGCCGAGGCCGCGGCGCGCGCGCCGTCGTTGGCGGCCTGGATGGATTCGAGCCGCACCCGCGTCGGGCCACCGGGCACCGGCACGAGCGCCATCGAGGCCACGTCGCCGGCCGACAGCACGCGCGGTGCCGAGGTGCGGCCGAACGCGTCGACCACGATGCCGTTGTCGACGGCGATGCCTGCAGCCTGCGCCAGCTCGACGTTCGGCAGCACGCCGACGCCGAGCACCACCAGGTCGCAGTCCACGCTGTGGCCGTCCGTCAGCTCGACCGCGTCGACCTGCCCATTCGTGCCGTGCAGGGCGCGCACGCCGCGGCCGGTCAGCAGCTCGATGCCGCGGCGACGGTGGGCGTTCTCGACGTAGGCCGACATGATCGGCGGGAAGCTGCGGGTCAGCAGGTGCGGCTGGGCCTCGACCACCGTGACCTCGACGCCGCGCGTGCGCAGGGCCGATGCCACTTCGAGGCCGATGAAGCCGCCGCCGATGACGCAGGCGCGCTTGGTGCGGTCGGCGGCGTCGGCCACGCGCAGGGCGTCGTCGAGCGTGCGCAGTTCGACGACGCCATCAAGCTCGGCACCCGGCACCGTGAAGGGCCGGCAGCGCGCACCGGTCGTCAGCGCGAGCCAGCCATAGCCGAGCGTGCGGCCATCGGCGAGCGTGACCGTGCGCGCGCCGGCATCGACCGCAGCCGCGCGCTGGCCGAGCTGCAGGTCGATGCGGTTCTGCGTGAAGAAGTCGGGGCCGCGCAGTTGCAGTTGGTCGACGGTGGTCTTGCCGGTGAGCAGCCCCTTGGACAGTGGCGGCCGCTGGTAGGGCGCGTGGCGTTCGTCGCCGAGGATGGTGATCGGCTCCTCGAAGCCGAGTTCTCGCGCGGTGGCGGCGAGCTGCACGCCGGCGTACGAGGCGCCGACGATCACCAGGGTCTTCGCGCCGGGCATCAGATCTGCGTCTCGGGCACGCGCACCGTGATGCCGTCGAGTTCGGCCGTCATCGTGATCTGGCAGCTGAGGCGGCTGCCCGGCTGGCGTTCGGACGCGACGCCGTCGAGCAGGTCGTTCTCCATGTCGTCGGCCGGTGGCAGCAGGGCGACGAAGGCGTCGTCGACGTAGACGTGGCAGGTGGCGCATGAGCAGGAGCCGCCGCATTCGGCGTCGATGCCGCGCACGTTGTTGCGCACGGCGTTCTCCATCACGCTGCCGCCGGGCTTGGCGTCGATGCTGCGGGTGCTGCCGTCTTTGAGGATGTAGTGGATCGTGGGCATGGTTGCTTGTGGATGCGCTGTCTCAGCGTGGGACACCGCGGAACCGGCTTTGCCGGGCCGCTGGTGTTGCCCCCTGCAAGGGGGTTGGCGAAGCGACACGAAGTGCGCGAAGACTGGGGGTGAGCATCATTTCTAGAACATGTCGAAGTACTCGCGATGTTCCCATTCCGAAACGTCGAGGTTGAAGCGGGCGATTTCCGCTTCCTTGATGTGGCAAAGATAGTCGACGAAGGTCTTGCCCATCTGTTCGTTGAGCATGGCGTCGTCGCGCAGGCAGGCGAGTGCGTCACCGAGCGAGAGCGGCAGCTGCTGGGCCGGCGTCTCGTACGGTGCATCGGCCGAGGGGCCGGGGTCGGTCTGGTGCCGGATGCCGTCGAGCCCCGAGAAGAGCTGCGACGCGAGGTACAGGTACGGGTTGGCCGTCGGCTCGCCCACGCGGTTCTCGATGCGCGTCGCCTTCTGGCCGGGGCCGCCGAGCACGCGCAGCATCGCGCCGCGGTTGTCACGCGCCCAGATGGCGCGGTCGGGCGCCAGCGAGAAGGGGCGGTAGCGGCGGTAGCCGTTGATGGTCGGGCTCGCGAGCGCCGCGGCGCCGCAGGCGTGTGCCTTCAGGCCGCCGAGGTAGTGCAGACCGAGTGGGCTCAGGTCCTGGCCTTTCGCCTCGGGCATGAAGGCGTTCACCCCGTCGCTCTTGCGGCGCAGCGACTGGTGCAGGTGCCAGCCGCTGGACATCACGTTCGGGATCTTCGGCCGGCACATGAAGGTGGCGTGGTAGCCCGCGCGCTGGCAGATCTGCTTGATGGCGCTGCGCAGCAGCACCATCGTGTCGGCCGGCAGTACGCCGGCGGTGGGGCCGAAGGTCAATTCGAACTGGCTCGGGCCGTACTCGATCTCCAGCGAGCGCAGCGGCAGGCCGAGCGCGACGAGGTTGGAACGCAGCAGCTCCATCACCGGGTCGAGCCGGTCGTAGCGCAGCTCGGTGAGGTACTGGTGGCCGTGCGACAGCAGCGACACGCGCGGTGGCTCGCCCGGCTGGCCCGAATCGCCCAGGCCCAGGCGCGGGTCCTCGAGCTTGAAGACATGGAACTCGACCTCCAGCCCGGCGATGAAGTCCAGGCCGAGTTCGTCGAGCTGCTGGACTGCGCGCTGCAGGATCTGCCGCGTCGCGAACGGGCAGGGCTTGCCGTCGGCCATGTAGGCGTCGCACAGGACCCAGCCCGCGCGCGGCGACCACGGCAGCACCTTGAAGGTGGCGGGGTCGGCCACCACGGTGAAGTCGGCGCCGCCCTGGAAGCCTTCCATGGCGAAGCCGCCACCGGCGCTGAACACCGGGAACACGGTCTTGTGCGAGGTGTCCTTGGCGAGCAGGGTCGACGTGAGGTTCACGCCGTCCCACAGTGCGTCGCGTGCCTCGCTGGCGACCAGCGTCTTGCCACGCAGGATGCCGTGCTGGTCGGGGAACGCGAAGCGCACCACGTCGACTTCGCCGCTGTCGAGCCGGTGGGCCAGTTCCTTGGCCTGCTTGTCCTGGTCGTCGGACCACAGGCCGAAGCGTTTCACGAAATTGCTCATGGCGTGCGTACTCTCTGCGTTCGGTCAGGCGCCGAGCCGCGCGGCGGCCCAGGTCGACTTGAGGCGGCGCTCGCGGTCGGCTTGCAGCCAGTACGCTTGCGGGCCGACGCCTTCGCTGGCCTTCTCGTTCACGCCGTCGATCGACGGCGGCCCTGACATGGCGCTGGCCTGTTCCTGGCCGATGACCATCGGCGCGCCTTCGCCGGCCTGCGTGCTTTCGATCGCCTTCACCAGCATGCGGCGGTAGGCAATGATCCCCTTGTCGGTGGTGCCCAGGTGCTCGCGCGTGCGGTCCTGGATCGGGCCCTGCGACTCGACGGCCCACTGGTCGTGCACGTTGATGTCCTCGCCCATGCCGGTGTAGGTCTTGGTGAGCTGTTCGTTGACGTCGTAGCCGTAGTCGTTGCGCTTGTTCTTGCGCGACGTGTAGTTCGGCAGTTCGTACAGTTCCAGCCGCTGGTCGCGCATCTGCTGCTTGTCGACCGGGCCGGTGAAGCTGGTGAAGATGGCGTACCAGTAGCAGTGCGTGTCGTCGACCGGCACATGCCACTGCGAGATCGTCATCTCGGTGCTCATCGGGATCACGAAGGCCTGCGGGAACACGACGTTGGTGACGCGCACGTGCGTGTCGGTGTCCGACACCTTGCGCAGCGTGGTCAGGCGCAGGCCGTAGTCGGTGCTGTCGACGTTGATCTCGGGCAGGTCGAATTCGCGCAGCACCTTGGTGATGGGCAGGTCGGAGTCCGCCGAGGCGCCGCGGAACTGCTTGCCGTAGCTCTCCGACGTGTCCTCGTCCTCGAAGAAGCGATGCAGGTACGACGCATGCGCCGGGTCGATGCCCACCTCGAGCGCCTGCAGCCAGTTGCATTCGAACAGGCCCTTGAAGGCGAAGGTGTGGGTGTCGGGTGCGACGAAGCAGTCGAACTCGGGGAATGCGGGCGGCTCGCCTTCGCCGATGTACGCGAAGATGGTTCCGCTTTTCTCGACGACCGGATAGGCCGCCTGCTTGATGCGCGTGCACAGCTTGCTGCCCACGGGCTCGGCCGGGGTTTCGAGGCAGTTGCCCTTGGCATCGAACAGCCAGCCGTGGAATGGGCAGCGCAGGCCGCCGCCTTCGAGCCGTCCGAAGGCCAGGTCCGCGCCGCGGTGGGGGCAATCGCGGTCGAGCAGGCCCAGCTGGCCGTTCTCGTCGCGGAACAGGACGAAGTGCTGGCCCATCAATTTCACGGGCTTCACAGGACGCGGCCCGGCCAGCTCGTCCGAAATCGCCACCGGCTGCCAGTAGCGGCGCAGCAACTGACCGGCAGGCGTTCCGGGGCCGACCCGGGTGATGAGATCGTTCTGTTCGGCGCTGATCATGCGTGGAGCTCCATCGTGGGTTTGACGAACATGCATTGCATGCAATTGCATACATTTTCGAAGCTGTCTTTGGCGAAGGTCAACGTATTTTTACGATTCAGTGGGCTGTTGGGTTACCTGTAAGGGAAATTCATGGATTTTTGGGTGCACCTTGGATGTGCGCCAACACCCCGACCTGGGTCATCCATTGCGATGTATGCAACAAATGGACCAATCGCTGGCTCTTGCGTGCAGGCCTACTGTTCTCTCCTAGAATGGGTCTTCTTTGCTGCGCCTTGCGATCCCATGGACTCCCAACAATCCCGCGTGCTGGTCCAGTTGCGCGACTTGATCCTCAAGGGCGAATTCGTGCCCGGCGAGCGGCTCGCCGAGATTCCGCTGGCCGAGAAACTCGGTGCCTCGCGCACCCCGGTGCGTCTCGCGCTCACGAGCCTGGAGCACGAAGGCCTGATCGAGCAGTCGCCCTCGGGTGGCTACCAGATGCGCCGTTTCACGTCCCGCGAGATCGCCGACGCGATCCGCGTACGCGGCCTGGTTGAAGGCTTCGCTGCGCGCTTGCTGGCCGAAGACGGCGCGCCGCGCCAGTTGCTGCGCGACCTGCACGAATGTCTCGACGACGGCGACAAGGCCGTCAACAAGCCGACGATGGAGCTGGACGACTACGCGGCTTATGTCGAGATGAACGACCGCTTCCACAAACTCATCATGGACGGCTGCGGCAACTCGGCGCTGCGGCGCGTGATGGACATGCTCGACGGCCAGCCTTTCGCGTCGCCGAGCGCGATGCTGCCGATGCAGTCTTCGATGGAAGAAGGGCAGCAGTGGATGCGGCAGGCGCACCGCACGCACCACGCGCTCGTTCAGGCGATCGAGCGCGGGCAGGGGTCACGGGCGCAGGCGCTGGGTGAGGAGCATGTCGAGATTGCGCGGATGAATCTGGACTATGCGTTGGAGCGGCCGGAGTTGGCGGCTGAACTGATGCCTGGGATGCGGTTGGTGGCGGGGAAGGGGCGGGGCTGAGGTTCTAGTCGTTGGTTCTGGAGAGAGCGCCCGGCAGGCGGTGCGGGCCAAACGACCCCACTGCGCCGGCCCTTCGGGCTGCCTTGCGGTGCTCGCCTGTCGCGGGGTCTCGCTCAAACTCGCTGCGCTCAGACAATCGCGATCCCTGGTCCGCGACAGGCTGTGCTCCTCAGCGGCGCAGAGGGGATCGCCCGGCCCGCACCGCCTGCCGGGCTTAGGGTGGCGCAATCGCTGCGCTCGCTGCAAAGAGATGCACTGCCGACGCACCCCTCGAACCCTTGTCCTCAGGCCTTCGATGTCCCCCGCGCGGCATGCCGCTGCATCATCGCCACGAACGCTTGCGCTGCCGGTGACAACGCCATCCCTCGCCGCTGATAGATGTAGAACTGCCGCCGAATCTCCGGCCCGCGCAGCGGCACGAAGCGCACCTTGAAGTTGTCCGCGAACATGCGCGCGTAGTCGGGCACCGCGGCCAGCCCGGAGCCCACGCCGACCATGGCGAGCGCGGTTGTCAGGTAGCCGACCTCGACGGCCGTCTGCATCGACAGCGAGGCGTCGTGCGACTGCAGGATGCGTTCGAGTTGCCGGTTGAACTCGCTCGAATAGATGACCCAGCGCTCGTCGCGCAGTTCGTCCCACGACACGCCGCGTCGCTGAGCCAGCGGGTGCGTCGCGGGGCACACCATGCGGATGGGCACGTCCATCAGGAAGGTGCGCGTGACGTCTTCGCCCACGGTGCGCTCGGGGCCGACGCCGATCTCGGCTTCGCCGCGGCGCACCACGCCCACCACGTCGTCGGTCGTTGCGTCGGTCACGCGCAGCCCGATGTCCGGGTGCAGCGCCGCGAATTCGCCCAGCACCGTCGCGATCCAGGTGCAGCCCAGCATCTGCGGTGCGACGACCCGCAGCAGCCCGGTGCGCAGCGAGCGCAGGTCCGACGCGCCTTCGACCACCTGGTTCACGTCGTCGAGGATGCGGCGCGCCAGCGGCAGCAGCTGCCGACCCGCTTCCGTGAGCGTGACGGCCGCGCCGCGGTCGAACAGGGTCACGCCCAGGGACTCTTCCAGCTGCTGGACCAGCATGCTGACCGCAGACTGGGTGAGGTTCACCTGCCTGGCTCCCGCGGTGAAGCTGCCGGCGCGCGCCACGGCGGAAAAGGCGCGCATCTGGCGCAAGCTGATGTTCATGGCTGCACCACGCTGGGATGGTCGAGGAAGGGCATGGCGATCGATTATCAGAAAGTCTGATCCACACATCAAAAGAATTGGCTTGATTGATGATGGTGCCGCTTCCCAGAATGCGCCGCATGCACATCGCCGTCATCGGAACCGGCATCGTGGGCGTCTGCACCGCAGCATGGCTGCAGCGCGACGGTCACCAGGTCACCTTCATCGATCCGCTCGAACCGGGCGAAGCCTGCTCGTTCGGCAATGCGGGGTCGCTCTCGCCCAGCGCCTGCCTGCCCGTGGGCATGCCCGGCATGTGGAAGCGCGTGCCGCGCTGGCTGCTCGACCCGCTGGGGCCGCTCACCGTGCGCTGGCGCTACGCACCGGTCGTGCTGCCCTGGCTGGTGCGCATGCTGCAGCACTCGAGCCGCGAGGAAGTCACGCGCATCGCGACGGCGTTGCGCACGTTGCTCGAACCCATCTTCGACTGCTACGACCCGCTGCTCGCGCATGCCGACGCGCAATCGCTGGTGCGCCGCAGCGGTTGCCTCTACGTCTATTCGTCCCGCGAGGCTGCGGCGCAATGGCAGTGGGGCATGAACCTGCGGCGCTCGCTCGGCGTGAAGCTGGTCGACGTCGAGCGCGATGAGCTGGAGGCCCTGGAGCCCGACCTGAAGGGGCGCTTCCGCTTTGGCCTGCTGGCGCCGGACAACGGCTCGACGGCCGACCCGTCGGCGCTGGTGAAGGCGTTGCATGCGCGCTGCATGGCCGACGGCGCGCGGCGCAACGGGCACAGTGCGCTGGGATTCGAGCGCCAGGGCGGCCGGGTGACCGGCGTGCAGCTCGACTCGGGGGCGACGCTGGCCGTCGATGGCGTGGTCGTCGCCGCCGGTGCCTGGTCGGCACCGCTGGCTGCCGCGTTGGGTGAACACGTGCCGCTCGAGACGCAGCGCGGTTACCACGTCACCGTGCGCAGCTCGAACCTCGCCTTGCGCCACACCGTGATGGCGGTCGAGCACAACCTGATGGTCAACCCGATGGCGATGGGCCTGCGACTTGCCGGCACGGTCGAGTTCGCCGGCCTGCAGGCACCGCCGAACTACGAACGCGCCGACGCGCTGCTGCAGCAGGGACGCCACCTGTTCCCGCACCTCGACACCTCGGTGGTTACGCGCTGGATGGGCCACCGCCCCTGCATGCCTGACAGCCTGCCGGTGGTCGGCCGGGCACGCGGTGCGGACAACGCGTGGTTGGCCTTCGGCCACGGCCACATGGGCATGTGCATGGGCGCCAGCACGGGCCGCGAGATCGCGCACCTGGTGGCCGGCCGCGCGCCGCAGGTCGATCTGACGCCGTTCCGGCCCGATCGCTTCTGATGGCCGGGCCCGACACGTCACGCTGGGCAATCGGTGTCGACATGGGCGGCACCTTCATCGATGCCGTTGCGGTCGCCGATGACGGCCGCCTGGCGAGCCTTAAGCACCCGCGTGAAGCGGGCAGGCTGGCAGAACCCGTGCTGGCCGCCATCGATCGCATCTGCGCCGAGAACGGCATCGCTCCCCAGCAGGTGGCCCGCATCGTGCACGGGTCCACCGTGGTCACGAATCTGCTGCTCGAACAGAATGCCCCGCCCGTTGCGGTGCTGACGACCGCCGGCATGGGCGACGTGCTGGCGCTCGGCCGCCAGGAGCGACGCGAGCTGTACCTGCCGGTCATCGCGAAGCCGACGCCGGACGAGCGCCTCTTCCCCGCGCACCTGCGCTTCGAGATCGCAGGGCGCATCGACGCACAGGGCCGCGAGACAGCGCCGCTCGCGCTCGACGGCTTCGACCGCATCGCAGACGCCATCGCACAGTCGGGCGTGCGTGCCGTGGCCGTGTGCCTGCTGTTCGCGCACCGCAACCCGGCGCACGAGCAGCAAGTGCGCGATGTGCTGGCCGCGCGCCTGCCGTACCTGATGGTGTCGCTGTCGAGCGAGGTCGACCCGAAGCCGCGCGAGTTCGAACGTTTTCTGACCAGCGCGCTCGACGCCTACGCCAAGCCAATGGTCGCCGATTACCTGCGCGCGCTGGCGAGTGCGCTCACGACACGCGGTTTGCCCGAACCGTTCCTGATGCGCTCGGAAGGCGGCACCGGCGCCTGGCGTGACGTGGCGGCGCGACCGGTCGGCCTGGCGATGTCGGGGCCGTGCGCTGCGCTCGAAGGTGTGGCCGCCAGCCTGGGGGGGCGCACCGGCGCGCCGGCCGTGGTGATGGCCATCGACGTCGGCGGCACCAGCACGGACATCGGCATCGTCGAGCAGGGCCGCCCGGCCTTCGGCGACGCACTGCAGGTCGGCGATTTGAGCCTGCGGCTGCGCTGCGCGGATGTCGAATCGCTCTCGATCGGCGGCGGCAGCGTGGTGCGTGCGCTGCCCGGCGGCGCGCTGCGGCTCGGTCCGCGCTCGCAAGGCGCTTGGCCCGGCCCGGCGGCCTATGGCCTGGGCGGGAACCGTGCGACGCTGACCGACGCGCTGTGCGTGCTCGGTCGCTTGCCCGCGCAACTCGCCGGCGGCGTGTCACTCGACCGCGCGGCGGCCGAAGCCGCGTTGCAGCGTGATGCCGCGGTGCCGTTGGGCATTGAGGTGAAGGACGCGGCCCAGGCCGTCGTCCGCACCGCCGCGTCGGCGATGGCCGAGGCGCTGAAGATGCGCAGCTTCCAGCGCGGGCTCGACCCGGCCGACAGCCTGCTCGTGGCAGCCGGCGGCGGCGGTGCGCAGCACGCGGCGGAGGTCGCCGACCTGGCCGGCATGACGCAGGTGCGCGTGCTGCCGCAGGCCGGCGTGATCGCCGCGCTCGGCATGCTGTGCGCCGCGCCGACGCGGACCGTCGAACAGGCCATGGACGTGCTGCTGAACGACGACGAGCTGCAGGCACTTCGCACGCAGGCCGACGCGCAGGGCCAGGCCACGCACCGGCAGCTTGCGCTGTGCCACGCCGGCCAGGAATTCGCCATCGACGTGCGGTGGTTGCCCGACACCGACACGGTCGCGACGCTCGCCGAACGCTTCGAACAGCGTCACACGCAGCTGCGCGGGAACCTGCCGGCACGACAGGCTTTGCGAGTGCGCCAGATGCGCAGCGTGTTCGAAGCGGCGCTGCCGCAACCCGCGCCTTTCGCGGCGCCGCCCGCAGCGACTGCCAGCGCGTGGGCCGGTCTGGCGCCCTCGGGCAGCGGCCCGGCCTGCCTCTTCGCCGCGCTCACCACCGTGTGTGTGCCCGAAGGCTGGTGCTGGCAGCGGCTTCCGGACGATTCGCTGCTGCTCGAACGCAGTGAAAGGGCATCCGAATGACGGACGCAACCATCACAGCGCGCATGGAGCCGCTGCGCCTCGCCCTGCAGGGCGCCGTCGACCGGATGCAGACCGGCATGATGCGCGCCGCCTACTCGTCCATCGCCCGCGAGGGCGGCGACTGCGCGGCGGCCCTGTTCCTGCCCGACGGCCGGCTGCTGGCGCAGGCGCGCTCGCTGCCGCTGCTGCTGGGTTCGCTGATCCCCGCGGTCGGCGGCGTGCTCGCGCGCTTCCCCGCCGCGTCGATGCGCGACGGCGACGGCTACCTGATGAACGACCCCTGGTCCGGTGGCACGCACTTGCCCGACCTTGTCGTGGTGCGCCCGGTGCTGCGCGACGGCGAGGTGATCGCCGTGGCCGCGACCTGCCTGCACCACCAGGACGTGGGCGGCATGACGCCCGGCTCGATCCCGCCGAACGCCACGGAGATCTACCAGGAAGGCCTGCGCCTGCCACCGCTGCGCTGGCGCACGGCCGACGGCATCGACGCCAGCGTGCAGACGATCCTCGACGCCAACAGCCGCACGCCGGTCAACCTGCGCGGCGACCTGGCGGCGCAGTGGTCGGCGGTGAGCCTGGGTGCGCGAGAACTCGCGGCACTGGCCGCGCGCACCGGCGATGTGTTCCTGCCGGTATGCAACGCGCTCATCGCGCAGGCTGAGCAGATGACGCGCGCTGCGTTGCGCGATGCGCCCGATGGCGAATGGGCCTGGCAGGACCAGCTCGACGGCGACGGCGTCAGCAACGACCCGGTGCACATCGCGGTGCGCATCCGCAAGACCGGCGACGCCATCGACATCGACTTCACAGGCAGCTCGTCGCAGGTGCGCGGGCCGGTCAACGCGTCGCCCGGCAGTGTGTTGTCGGCGGCGCTTTTCTTCATGCGCACGCTCGCGCCCGATGCACCGAACAACGCCGGTTGCCTGGCGCCGCTGACGCTGCACCTGCCACCCGGCAGCGTGCTGAACCCCGATTTGCCCGCCGCCGTGAACGCGCGCACGGCCACCGTGAAGATGGCCTGCAACGCGATGCTGGGCGCCTGGTCTCAGGCGGGGGCCGGCGTTTCGGTGGCGCCGCATGCGGGCGTCGCGACGGTGATGTCGCTGAGCGGCACGCGTGACGACGGCCGGCGCTGGATGCTCACCGAGATCATCGCCAGCGGCGCCGGTGCGAGTGCGCTGGGCGCCGGCACGCCAGGCGTGTCGACCGACATCGGCAACGCGCGCAACACGCCGGTCGAGGTGATCGAGAGCGAGGCGCCGCTGCAACTCGAGTGCTATGCGATTCGTCACGGCTCGGGCGGCGCGGGCCTGCATGCGGGCGGCGACGGCGTGCGCCGCGTGTACCGGCTGCTCGAAGGCCGCGCGTCGCTGTCGTACCGCGGCGAGCGGCACGTGTCGCAGGCCCGCGGTGCGCAGGGCGGTGGCGCCGGCGCGTCGTCGGCCGCGCGCATCGAGCGCGCGAATGGAGACGTGGAGACGCTGGGCGCTCGCGCCCGGACCGAATGGCAGGCCGGCGACCGGCTCGTGATCGAGACGGCCGGCGGCGGCGGCTGGGGCGCGATCGACGCTGCCACCGCGAACGGCTCCCATGCAACGAACCCCCAGGAGTGAACCGATGACATCCACCCCCCTTCTTCAACGCAGTCGCCGCCTTGCCCTTGGCGGCGCCATGGCACTGGCCGCCACCGCGCTGCTGCCGTCTCTGGCCACTGCGCAAAGCTTCCCGACCAAGCCCATCCACATCGTCGTGCCCTTTCCGCCGGGCGGCAGCACCGACCTGCTGGCGCGCCGGATCGGCGAGAAGCTGGCGGCGGCGTGGGGCCAGCCGGTGGTGGTGGACAACCGCGCCGGTGCCGGCGGCACGCTGGGCGCCGACTATGTCGCCAAGTCGGCGCCCGACGGCTACACGCTGCTCATGGGCGTGACCGGCAGCAACGCCATCGCCAATGCGCTGTACCCCAAGCTGCCCTACGACGTGGTGAAGGATTTCGCGCCCGTGTCGCTCGTCGTTTCGTCGCCACTGGTGCTGGTGCGCAACCTCAACTTCGCACCGAAGACGGTGCAGGAAGTGGTGGCCGCCGCCAAGGCCAGGCCGGGCTCGATCAGCTACGGCTCGCCGGGCAACGGCACGTCGATGCACCTGACCGGCGAGATGTTCAAGCTGTCGGCCAAGGTGTCGATGCTCCACATCCCGTACCGCGGCAGCGCGGGCGCGCTGAGCGACCTGATGGGCGGACAGATCGACACCATGTTCGGCGACTTCCTCGTGGTCTGGCCGCAGCTCGAGGCCGGCAAGCTGCAGCCGATCGCCGTGACCTCGAAGACGCGCCACAAGATGCTACCCAACGTGCCGACCATCGCCGAGAGCGGCTACCCGGGCTTCGAGGCGCTGTCGTGGCAGGGGCTGTTCGCGCCGGCTGCCACGCCGCCGGCGATCGTCGAGCAACTCAACCGTGAAGTGAACAAGGCGCTGGCCAGCGCCGACATCCAGGAATACTTCGGCTCGCGCGGCTTCACGCTGGGCGGCAGCAGCGCCAGCGAGTTCAAGGCCTTCGTCAAGGTCGAGGCCGACAAGTGGGCCAAGATCGTCCAGGCGTCCGGCGCCAAGCCCGATTGAGCGATGGGCGCCATCACACACATCGGGCCACCGGTGGTCCGCGCAGGGAAGACGCAACCCATCTCACCCGCCGTGGTCGCCGAGGGCGCGCTGGTCTTCGTGTCGGGGCAGGTGCCGATGCGAGACGGGAAGCCCGCGGCGCCCGACATCGCGGGCCAGACGCATGTGGCGCTCGACATGATCGAAGCCATCCTCGTGCGTGCGGACTGCACGCTGGCCGACGTGGTCAAGGCGACGGTGTGGTTGGTCGACGCCGCCGATTACCCGGCCTTCAATATGGCGTGGGGCGAGCGCTTTGCGCTGGAGACGGCGCCGGCGCGATCGACCGTCATTTCGGGGTTGATCGCGCCGGTGCGCGTCGAAATCGAAGCGGTCGCCGTGCGCCGCTGAACCCGAGGCCTGATCAGAGCCCGGCGGCCGCCCGCAGCGCCGCAGCCTGCGTCGTCGCTTCCCAGGTGAACTCCGGCTCTTCGCGGCCGAAGTGACCGTAGGCGGCGGTCTTCTGGTAGATCGGGCGCAGCAGGTCGAGCATCTGGATGATGCCCTTCGGGCGCAGGTCGAAATGTTCGCGCACGAGTTCGGCGATCTTCTCGTCGGGGATCACGCCGGTACCTTCTGTGTAGACCGTGATGTTCATCGGCTGGGCCACGCCGATCGCGTAGGCGACCTGGATCTGGCACTGGCGCGCGAGGCCGGCAGCCACGATGTTCTTGGCCACGTAACGCGCGGCGTAGGCGGCCGAGCGATCGACCTTGCTCGGATCCTTGCCCGAGAATGCGCCGCCGCCGTGCGGGCAGGCGCCGCCGTAGGTGTCGACGATGATCTTGCGGCCCGTCAGGCCGCAGTCGCCCTGCGGGCCGCCGATGACGAAGCGACCGGTCGGGTTGATCAGGTAGCGGGTGTTCTGCAGCCATTCCTTCGGCAGCACCGGCTTGATGATCTCTTCGATGATGGCTTCGTTGAACGAAGCCTTCATCTTGGTCGGCGTCTCGCTCTGGTCGGGGTGGTGCTGGGTCGACAGCACCACTGTGTCGATGCTGTGCGGCTTGCCGTCGACGTAGCGCATCGTGACCTGGCTCTTGGCGTCGGGGCGCAGGAAGGGCAGGCGGCCGTCCTTGCGCAGCTGGGCCTGGCGCTCGACCAGGCGGTGCGCGTAGTAGATGGGCGCGGGCATCAGCTCGGGCGTCTCGTCGCAGGCGTAGCCGAACATGAGGCCTTGGTCGCCGGCGCCGGTGTTCAGGTGGTCGTCGCTGGCGTGGTCCACGCCCTGGGCGATGTCATTGGACTGCTTGTCGTAGCAGACCATCACGGCACAACCCTTGTAGTCGATGCCGTAGTCGGTGTTGTCGTAGCCGATGCGCTTGATGGTGTCGCGCGCGACCTGGATGTAGTCGACATGCGCGTTGGTCGTGATCTCGCCGGCCAGCACCACCAGGCCGGTGTTGGTCAGCGTCTCGGCGGCCACACGGCTGCGCGGGTCCTGCTCGAAGATCGCGTCGAGGATCGCGTCGGAGATCTGATCGGCGACCTTGTCGGGGTGGCCTTCGGAGACGGATTCGGAAGTAAAGAGAAAGTCGTTCGCCATTTAGATAAAACTCCATCGGTCGGTTGGCGCGTTGCCAGCCCGGGAGCTTCGGCGAACGCTTTAGCAGATGGCCTGTCCGGCCACGGCACAATGCATCGAGCATCTGTGCTTTGTCGCCCTGCAAGTAGTTCCATAACTCAGCGACAATTTCGATTCTATTCGAGGCTCATGCCCCTTGCATCCGTGCGTCAAGCGCCTAAAGACCCTCTGTATTCCTGAATGATTGTTCTGTTCCGCCTGCTCGCCCGCGTGCCCTTGTCATGGATGCACCAGCTGGGCGTGGTGTTCGGATGGCTGGTGTGGTGGACTTCGCCGGGTTACCGGCGCCGTTTCCGTGCCAATGCCGAGGCTGCGGGGTTCACCCCTGCCCAGTACCGCCCGGCCATCGGTGCGGCCGGCGCCATGGTGGCCGAACTGCCGTGGCTTTGGCTGCGTCCGCAAGGCGAAAGTGTGCTGTCCAAGGTGGTGCGCTGGGAGGGCATCGAAGCGTTCGAGGCCGCGCTGGCGGCGCGCAAGGGCGTGATCATCATTTCGCCGCACCTGGGCAGTTGGGAGATGTACGGCCAGGCGCTGGGCGAGCGCTTCGTCGCGCAGTACGGTCCGTTGACGGCACTCTTTCGGCCCGCTCGCAAGTCGTGGATGACCGAACTGGTCGCCGGTTCGCGCGATCGTCCGGGCCTGCACACATTGCCCACCTCCGTGGCAGGCGTGCGGGGGCTGATGCGCGTGCTGCGCGCGGGCGGCTACACCGGCCTGCTGCCCGACCAGGTGCCGCCGCTGGGGCAGGGCGTGTGGGCGCCTTTCCTGGGCCGGCCCGCCTACACCATGACGCTGCTGCCGCGCCTGGCGCAGCAGACGGGCGCGCGCGTGTTCCTGGGCGTGTGCGAGCGCCTGCCGCGCGGCCGGGGCTACGTGATTCGCTGCGAGCCCTTCGACGGCACCGCGCTCAACGATCCCAAGGCCACGCCCGAGGCCGCCGCCGCCGCGATGAACGAAGGCATCGAGCGGCTGGTGCGCGCGCTGCCGGGCCAGTACGTGTGGGACTACGCGCGCTTCAAGCAGCCCAGGGGCGATGCCGCCGGCACGCCGCCCCGGGAGGCTGCGCCATGAGCATCACGACACGCCTGGGCCTGGGCTTCATGCGGGTGTTGGCGCACGCGCCGCTGCCGCTGGTGCGCGGGCTCGGTCGCTTCCTCGGCCACGTGCTGCATACGGTGGCCGTGCCACGCCGCAAGGTCGTTGATATCAACCTGGCGCTGTGCTTTCCGCACAAGTCGGCGCACGAGCGGCGTGCCATCGCACGCGAGACCTTCGTCTTCGTCGCGCAATCCTGGCTGGACCGCAGCTGGCTCTGGCATGCGCCCAAGGCGGTGGTGGCGTCGCGTTTGCGCGTGGTGGGTGATGCCGCCGAGATCGAAGAAATCGCGCACGGGACGGCGCCCATGATCCTGTTCGCACCGCATTTCTACGGCCTGGACGCCGCGGCGACGGCACTCACTATGCGCACGATGCGCGCGTCGAACACCATCTACACCCCTCAGCGCAACGTGCTGGTCGACGCATGGATCCGTGAAGGCCGCGGGCGCTTTGGCAACGTGATCACGCTCAACCGGGGCGATGGCATCAAGCCGGTGCTCCAGGGGCTGCGCAAGAACGGCGTGCTGTACCTTCTGCCGGACATGGATTTCGGGCGGGATCACACCGTGTTCGTACCGTTCTACGGCGTCCAGGCATCCACCATTCCGTCGCTGTCGCGCTTTTCGCGCCTGGGCAAGGCCAAGGTGGTGCCGGTCGTCTCCCGGCTCACTCCGACGGGCTACGACATCGAGGTGCTGCCGGCGTGGCAAGACTTCCCGAGCGACGACGCCGTGGCCGACACGGCCCTCATGAACAAGCGGCTGCAGGGCTACATCGACACCATGCCCTCGCAGTATTACTGGGTACACCGGCGCTTCAAGACGCGCCCCGACGGCGAGCCGCCGGTCTACTGAGGCGCCAGACGCACGAAGCTGGCGATCTCGTGCGCCACGCGCTCGGGCTGCTCGTGGACGATCCAGTGGGTGGCGCCCGGCACGCGACACAGCGTGAGGTCGCCCACGTAATCGTCCAGGCCGTCGAGCAGGCTGGGCAACAGCGCGACGTCGTCGAGCGCCCAGATCACCAGCGTCGGCACGTCCACCGTCAGCCGTTCGCGCGGCGGAATGCGGATCTCGGCGGCCGGCTGGCCTGGGGGCGCCGGCTTGAGCGGCGTCACGCGGTAGAGGTTGCATCCGCCCACCAGCCCGGCGCCCCACAGGGCACGGTACTGGTCCTTGACCGGCTCGGTGAGCCAGGTGGGACCGCCTGTAGCGGCGTCAGCGCCCTGCAGGAACGGCCACATTCGCCGGAAGTCGTCTTCGGCCAACAGTGCCTCGGCATCGGGCCGGGCGAGGAAATTCATGTAGGCACTGGCAGCCTGCTGCGCCGGGCTGTCGCGCAGTTCGCGGGCAAAGGTGCCCGGATGCGGCGAATTCAGGATCACCAGCCGGTCGACCTGCTGCGGGAACGCGTTGGCGTAGCCCCAGCCGAAGGCGCCACCCCAGTCGTGAGCGACCAGCACGGCGATGCGGCCATCGGGGCTTTCGGTCGCCGCCAGTTGCTGGATGTCCTGGATCAGCAGGTGCGCACGGTAGTCGGCCGGATCGGCTGGCGCGCTCGAGTGCTCGAAACCGCGCAGATTGGGCGCCACGCAGCGGTACCCGCCCTGGGCGGGCTGGGAAAAATGATCGAGCAGGCCGTCCCAGATGAAGGCTCCCTCGGGAAAACCATGAAGAAACACCATCAGTGGGCGTCCGGGCGTGCCGCTGGCACGGCAGCTGAGCGTCGTGCCGTTGGGCAGCAGGCGCTGGAAGGTCTCGATCATTGGTCGTGTCTCCTTGATTCGGCGCGTTGTCCAGGAACACCGTGGAACCGGCTCCGCCGGGCCACCGGTGTTGCCCCCGGAACGGGGTGGGCGGCCACACGAAGTGGGCAAGCCTGGGGGCGAGCCTATTCCTTGGGGTGAGCCCAGCGCCAGAGCAGTTCGGCGGCATCCTCCACCCCCTGCTTCTTCAGCGCGGAGAACAGTTTGACCTCGCCGCCGCCGGCCTGCAGTCGCATGATGGACAGTGCCTTGGCGCCGTCCGAGCGCGTGAGCTTGTCGGACTTGGTCAGCAGGATCAGGAACTTGAGGCCCTGCTCGACACGCGGGCGGATGACTTCGAGCAGGATTTCGTCGAGTTCGGTCATGCCATGGCGCGGGTCGCACATCAGCACCACGCCGCGCAGGTTCTCGCGCGTCATGAGGTAGTTGCCCATCACACGCTGCCAGCGCAGCTTGGCTTCCTTGGGCACGGCCGCATAGCCATAGCCAGGCAGGTCGGCCAGCACGGCGTCGTCGACCTTCTGCTTGCCCACGCCGAACAGGTTGATGTGCTGTGTGCGGCCTGGCGTCTTGGAGGCAAAGGCCAGGCGCGTCTGTTGCGTGAGGGTGTTGATGGCCGTGGACTTGCCGGCGTTGGAGCGTCCGACAAACGCGATTTCAGGCAGGTCGAGCGCCGGCAGATGCTCGAGTTGGGGGGCGCTCGTGAGGAAGTGGGCGGTGTGCAACCAGCCCATGGCCGTGCGGGTCCGGTCGGGGGCAGGCGCCGCGTTCGGCGATGCGGGAGCCGGTGAGGGCACAGGGGTGGTCATCAGGGAGACTTTCTTAACGGGGGGGCCATTGTAGAATCGCGCGGTTTTGCGCCATAAAAGCGAGCCCCCGATATGAAGTTGTTTGCCAAATTAATGCTTGCAGCCCTCGTGGGCGCGGCCTCCAGCGCAAGTTTCGCCGCCGACGAGCCTGCCCCGGCCGCCGCCGTCGCGAAGCCGGCCAAGCCGGATCCGGCCAAGGGAGACACCGTCTTCAATGCAACGCCCGCCAACAGCCAGAGCTGTGCGTCGTGCCACAACGCGGACGGCAATTCAGCCATCGCGAGCAATCCCAAGCTGGCCCAGCAGCATCCGGAATACATCCTCAAGCAGCTCCAGGACTTCAAGTCGGGTGCACGCAAGAGCGCCATCATGAAGCCGCTCGCCTCGGCCTTGTCCGAGGAGGACATGCGCAACATCGCCTGGTTCGTCGGCTCCAAGAAGATCAAGACCGGTTTCTCCAAGGAGAAGGACCTGGTCGCCATGGGCGAGAAGATCTACCGCGGTGGCATTGCCGATCGCCAGATTCCGGCCTGCGCCAGCTGCCACAGCCCCAACGGCGCGGGCTTGCCTGCGCAGTACCCCCGCCTGGGAGGTCAGCATGCCGACTACACGAGCGCCCAGCTGGTGGCTTTCCGCGATGGCGTGCGCCTCAACAGCGGGCCGATGACCGGCGTCGCCGCCAAGCTCAACGACCGCGAGATCAAGGCCGTTTCAGACTACATCGCCGGATTGCGTTGATCCGCATGCCGTCCGCGCGGCGTGCCGCGACGTCGACCCACCGCCAATAACAATCCCAACAGGGCGGGCCGATCCATCCGGATGGCCCGCCCTTTTGCTTTCCCTTTTCCCTCGCAAGCCCATTCATGTCAGTTTCCACCCACGGTCTTCGCGTTCGGCGCGGTCCCCAGGCGGTTCGCGCCACGGTGGAGCTGTTTTCGTCGATGCGCTTTGCCATCGCGCTGCTCACGATCATCTGCATCGCCTCGATCATCGGCACGGTGCTCAAGCAGCATGAACCGCTGGGCAACTACGTCAACCAGTTCGGGCCTTTCTGGGCGCAGGTGTTCCGTGCGGCCAGACTCGACACGATCTACAGCGCCTGGTGGTTCCTGCTGATCCTGCTCTTCCTGGTGATCAGCACGTCGCTGTGCATTGCGCGCAACACACCGCACATCCTGAAGGATCTGCGCACTTTCAAGGAAGGCATTCGCGCGCAGAGCCTCAAGGCCTTCGGCCAGCGGGCCGAGGCGGCCCTGGATGCAGCACCGCAGGCCGAGGCCCAGCGCATCGGCCGGATGCTCTCGGGCGGCGGCTGGAAGGTCAAGCTGCAGCACCGCACGCAGGAAGGCCAGTCCCAGGGCTGGATGGTGGCCGCGCGCGCTGGCGGCGCCCACAAGCTGGGCTACATCGCCGCGCATGGTGCGATCGTGCTGATCTGCGTGGGCGGGCTGTTCGATGGGGATCTCGTGGTCCGTGCGCAGACCTGGTTCAACGGCAAGAGCGTGTACACCGGTGGCGGGTTGATCGCCGATGTGGCGCCCGAGCATCGCCTGTCGCCGGCCAACCCGACCTTTCGCGGCAACATCCTGGTGCCCGAGGGCGGCCGTTCGAGCGTGGCCATCCTCAACCAGGCCGATGGTGTGCTGCTGCAGGACCTGCCGTTCTCCATCGAGTTGAAGAAATTCATCGTCGACTACTACTCCACCGGCATGCCCAAGCTGTTCGCCAGCGAGGTGGTGTTGCACGACCGCGCCACCGGCGAGCAGGTGCCCGCGCGCATCGAGGTCAACCATCCGGCCAGCTACAAGGGCGTGGAGATCTACCAGTCCAGCTTCGACGACGGCGGTTCGGGCGTGAAGCTCAACGCGGTGCCGATGGCCATGGGCGTGAAGCCTTTCGAGATCGACGGCACCATCGGCAGCAGCGCCGAAATCGACGCTGGCGGCAGCAAGCTCACGCTGGAATACGTCGCGCTGCGGGTGATCAACGTCGAGAACTTCGCCGATGGCGGGCCGCTGTCGAGCGGCGCAGACGTGCGCAAGGTCGACCTGCGCAGCGACATCGAATCGCGCCTCGGTGCCGCCAACAAGACGAACAAGCCCAAGACCCTTCGCAACATCGGACCGAGCTTCGGCTACAAGCTGCGCGATGCGGCAGGACAGGCACGGGAATACCAGAACTACATGGTGCCGGTCGACACGGGCGACGGCCAGCCGGTGTTCCTGCTGGGCGTGCGCGAGCGGCCGGAAGAACCGTTTCGCTATCTGCGCGTGCCGTCCGACGACCAGGGATCGATGGCCGGCTTCACCCGCATGCGCAGGGCGCTGGCAGACCCTGGCCTGCGTGCCCGTGCGGTCGAGCGGTATGTTGCGCGCGCCACCGATCCGAAGCGTCCGGAACTGGCCGCGCAGTTGCGCGTGTCGGCCGCGCGGGCGCTCGACCTGTTCGCCGGTGCCGAGCGCGCGAAGAACGACGCCGTCAGCCAGGGCGGTTGGCAGGCGATTGCTGAGTTCATGGAAGCCAACGTGCCCGAGGCCGAGCGCGAGCGCGCGGGCACGGTGCTGGTGCGCATCCTGAACGACGTGCTGTTCGAGGTGCTCAACCTGAGCCGCGAATCGGCGGGCCTGGCCGCGCTGCCCAGCGATTCGGCATCACAGGCCTTTCTCACGCAGGCGGTGCTGGCCATCAGCGATGCGCATTTCTACCCGGCACCGGTCGCCCTGATGATGACGGACTTCAAGCAGGTCCAGGCGAGCGTGTTCCAGGTGGCGCGCGCACCCGGCAAGAACGTCGTCTACCTGGGCTGCTTGCTGCTGATCGTCGGCATCTTCTCGATGCTCTATGTGCGAGAGCGCAGACTGTGGGTGTGGCTGACGCCGCGTGAACCCATGGCCGACCCCCCTGGCGGCGCGGGCGGCAGTCAGGCGACGATGGCGTTCTCGGTGAACAGGCGCACCATGGACACCGACCGCGAATTCGACAATCTCAAAGACAAGCTGCTGGCCATCAAGAAGGAGACAGCGTCATGAACACCACGACCCTCAGGCTCAACGACAGCTGGCTGTCGCGCCGCAACCTGTTCGACTGGGTGTTTGCCGCGCTGGTGGCCGCCGGAGGGCTGTTCGCCTTCGCGCGCTACGGCGCGTCGATGGACTATTACGAAAAGCCCATCCTGCTGGCCGCACTCGCCGCCATGGTCTGGCTCGGCTGGTTCTGGCGGCCGCTGCGCGTGCTGGCGGTCGTCGTGGCCGCAGCCAGCATCCTGGCCGTCAGCTCCTACCAGGGCGACCTGGCGCGCGCCGACACGGTGTTCTGGCTCAAGTACTTCCTGTCGAGCCAGTCGGCCATTCTCTGGATGAGCGTGCTGCTGTTCATGAGCACGACCTTCTACTGGCTCGGCCTCTTCGGCGGCAAGCAGGGCGATGCGATGGAGCTCATCGGCTCGCGGCTGGCCTGGGCCGGCGTCACCATGGCGCTGATCGGCACCATGGTGCGCTGGTACGAAAGCCACCAGCTCGGCCCGGACATTGGCCACATTCCCGTGAGCAACCTCTACGAAGTGTTCGTGCTCTTCGCCTGGCTCACGACCGCTTTCTATCTGTATTTCGAAGCGCGTTACCGCACACGTGCCATCGGGGCCTTCGTGATGCTGGTGGTGAGCGCGTCCGTGGGTTTCCTGCTGTGGTACACGCTGGTTCGCGATGCCCACGAGATCCAGCCGCTGGTGCCGGCGCTGCAGAGCTGGTGGATGAAGCTGCATGTGCCGGCCAATTTCATCGGCTACGGCACCTTCTCCCTCGCGGCCATGGTGGCCTTCGCCTACCTCATCAAGGAGCAGGCCGACGAGACGCGCTGGTACAGGCTCACACCGATCTGGCTGCTCGGTGTGGCGCTGTGCTTCGTGCCTGTGGCATTCCGCCAGCGCGTGCAGGAGGCGGGTGGCAGCTACTGGGTGGTCTACGCGGTCATTTCCGCGCTGATCGCCGCGGGCATCCTGATGGGGCGCAAGCGCATCGCCGCCCGGCTGCCGGCCAACGAGGTGCTGGACGACGTCATGTACAAGTCCATCACCGTGGGTTTCGCGTTCTTCACCATCGCCACGGTGCTGGGTGCCCTGTGGGCAGCCGACGCGTGGGGCGGTTACTGGAGCTGGGACCCGAAGGAGACCTGGGCGCTGATCGTCTGGCTCAACTACGCCGCCTGGCTGCACATGCGGCTGGTCAAGGGCTTGCGCGGCACGGTGGCGGCCTGGTGGGCCCTGGCAGGCCTGGCGGTGACGACGTTCGCATTCCTGGGAGTGAACATGTTCCTGAGCGGCCTGCACAGCTACGGCACGCTTTGAAACCGAAAGCCCCCGCGCCGCGTAAACAACACAGGTTTGGCAAAAATGCGGGCTGTGTTTCCCGCAATCGAAAGGCGCCCCATGCTGATTCACCGCCGCGACAACGGCTTCCTGCACCCGGTTTCGAGTGAGATCACGCCGCGCAGCGCCTACGAAGGCCGCCGCGACATGCTCAAGCTGCTGGCCACCGGCGCGGCCGGTACCGCGCTGGCCTCGTGGGCCTCGCGCGACGCGCTCGCCCAGACGGCTGCGCCCGGCAAGCTCCCCCCGTTGAAGGGCGCCAAGTCATCCGTGCCGGGCGCCCAGGCCATGGACAAGGTCACCGATTACAAGGATGCGACCACTTACAACAACTTCTACGAATTCGGCACCGACAAGGCGGACCCGGCCAGGAATGCCGGCACGCTGAAGACGCGCCCCTGGACCGTCGAGGTCGAGGGGCTGGTCAAGAAGCCCGGCAAGTACGGCATCGAAGACCTGCTCAAGCTCAGCGCCCAGGAAGAACGCATCTACCGGCTGCGCTGCGTTGAAGGCTGGTCGATGGTCATTCCGTGGGTCGGCTATTCGCTGGCCGAACTCATCAAGAAGGTGGAACCCGAAGGCAATGCCAAGTACGTCGAGTTCCTGACGCTGGCCGACCCGAAGACCATGCCCTTCGTCGGCTCCCGCGTACTCGACTGGCCCTATGCCGAGGGCCTGCGCATGGACGAGGCCATGCATCCGCTGACGCTGCTGAGCTTCGGCATGTACGGCGAGGTGCTGCCCAACCAGAACGGTGCGCCGGTGCGCATCGTGGTGCCATGGAAGTACGGCTTCAAGAGCGGCAAGTCGATCGTGAAGATCCGTTTCGTCGAAAAGGAGCCGGGCACCGCATGGAACAAGGCGGCTGCCAACGAGTACGGCTTTTATTCCAACGTGAACCCCAACGTCGACCACCCGCGTTGGAGCCAGGCGACCGAGCGCCGCATCGGCGACGGGGGTGGGCTGTTTGCCAAGCGCACCAAGACGCAGATGTTCAATGGCTACGAAGCCCAGGTCGGCCAGCTGTACGCGGGCATGGACCTGAAAAAGCTGTTCTGACCACCCTGCGCCGATGAACAAACTGTTGCTGAACCCGGCCATCAAACCGGCCGTGTTCCTGCTGTGCCTGCTGCCTTTCGCGTGGCTGGTCTATGGCGCGTTCACCGACGGGCTGGGCGCCAATCCTGCGGAATACCTGATCCGCGCGACTGGCGACTGGACGCTGCGCTTCATCTGTATCGTGCTGGCAGTGACGCCCCTGCGCGTGATGACAGGGCTCAATGCGCTGGCCCGCTATCGCCGCATGCTGGGCCTGTTCACGTACTTCTACGTCGTGGTGCACCTGCTGAGCTACAGCTGGTTCGACATGGGCTTCGAGCTGGGCGAAATCGCCAAGGACATCGCCAAGCGCAACTTCATCCTGGTGGGCTTTGCGGCCTTCGTGCTGCTGACGCCGCTGGCTGCCACCTCGTTCAACCGGGCCATCAAGGCCATGGGTGTGCGCCGCTGGCAGCGGCTGCACAAGCTGATCTATGCGATCGCCGGCCTTGGCCTGCTGCACTTCTTCTGGATGCGCGCGGGCAAGAACAACTTCAATGAAGTGTTCGTGTACGCGGGAATCATCGGCCTGCTGCTGGCCTGGCGCGTGTGGAACCACTGGCGCAAGAAGAATGCGCCGACGCGCTCCGCGGCGGCGCGCGTTCAACCGTCCAAGTAAGGGCCGCCTCTGAACGGCACGCTGGCTGCACGTGGCCGCGAAAGCAGGCCAGTGGTCAAGCCTGTTCGCTGCGCAGCTGGTCTTCGATCGATTCCCTGCGACGGATCAGCGTGGCGCGTTCGCCGCTGACCAGCACTTCGGCGGCGCGGCCGCGCGTGTTGTAGTTGCTGGCCATCGACATGCAGTAAGCACCGGCAGACAGCACGGCCAGCAGGTCGCCCGCGCGCACGGCCAGCGCGCGATCGCGGCCGATCCAGTCGCCGCTTTCGCACACCGGGCCGACCACGTCGTAGATCGTTGCGTCGGCCACCCCGCCCACCTCGTTGCGTGCGACAACGGGCACGATCTGGTGGAAGGCCTGGTACATGGCCGGGCGCGGCAGGTCGTTCATGGCCGCATCCACGATGCAGAAGTTCTTGTCTTCGCCCGGCTTGGTGTAGAGCACCTCGGTCACGCAGACGCCGGCATTGCCGACCAGTGAACGGCCCGGTTCCACCACCAGCTTGCGGTCGCCGAAGCCCCGGGCATCCAGGCGCGCGAGCAACTGCTTCCACAGCACATCGGCGGCCGGGGGGGTGTCATGGTTGTAGTCGATGCCCAGGCCACCACCGAAGTCGAGGTGGTGCAGCGCGATGCCTGCATTTTCGATGGCTTCGACCAGGTCCAGCACGCGTTCGAGCGCGTCCAGATAGGGCGAGGCTTCGGTGATCTGCGAACCGATGTGGCAGTCGATGCCCAGCACGCGCAGGCCCGGCAGCGATGCCGCATGCTGGTAGACGGCCAGTGCGCGGTCATGGGCCACACCGAACTTGTTGCCCTTGAGGCCGGTGGAGATATAGGGATGCGTCTTTGGGTCCACATTCGGATTGATGCGGATGCTCACCGCCGCCCGCTGGCCTTCTTCCAGTGCCACTGCGTTGAGCACTTCGAGTTCGGCTTCGCTCTCGACGTTGAAGCAGGCAATGCCCGCGGCGAGGGCCTGACGCATTTCGGCGCGGGTCTTGCCCACGCCCGAGAAGATGACCTTGGCCGGATCGGCGCCAGCCGCCAGCACGCGCGCCAGCTCGCCGCCCGAGACGATGTCGAAGCCGCAGCCGGCTTCGGCGAACACGCGCAGCACGCCCAGCGATGAGTTGGCCTTCATCGCGTAGCAGATGAGCGCGTTGCGGCCTTCGAAGCCGCGCTGGTAGGCTGCGAGCGCGTCCAGCATCCACTGGCGCGAGTAGACGAACAGCGGCGTGCCATGTTCGGCGGCCAGCGCAGCCAGCGACTGGCCTTCGATCTGGAGCGCGTCGCCGTGGCGGGCGATGTGGGGGTGGCCGGGGAGGGCGGGCAAGGTCACTGGTTGGTTCCGGAGCGTGCAGGTGCGCTGCTGGCAGGCGCGGGCACCGGCGCGGCGGCCGGCGAAGAGGTGTCTGGTACTGGTGAGGCGGGAGCCGCGGCCGGCGTTGCCGTCTCTGTCTTGCCGAGCGACGGCAACATCAGGCTGGGCAGTGTGGCGCGGTTTGCAGCGGCCGGATCGGTCGGCAGGTACAGCGGGCCTTTGAGCCCGCAACCGGAGAGTCCGACCCCGAGCGCGGTGAGGCCGGCTGCGGTCACTAGAATTTGACGAACATTCAACATGGTGAAATTGTATGACCGACCCTGAGTACATGGACCGCGCGGAAGCGGCATTGGCCGCCATCGAGCAGGCTTGTGACCGTCTCAACGACGCGCTGGATGTCGATCTCGACAACCAGCGGGTGGGAGGGATGATCACGATCACGTTCGCCAACGGGAGCCAGCTGATCGTGAATCTGCAGAAGCCGCTGCAGGAAATCTGGCTGGCCGCGCGCTCTGGCGGCTACCACTACCGCCATGACGGCACCGCCTGGGTCGACACCAAGACGGGCGAGGAGTTCTTTGGCAACCTCTCGCGCGAGGCGACCCTGCAGGCCGGCCGGCCGCTGGCATTCACGCCGGGCTGACCGCATCCGGCGGTCGCCACCGCGTCAATTGCGAAACAGGTCGAGGATCTTGTTGCGCTCTTCCGGGGGCGGATTCGGGCTCACCGGGGCGCCCGTGAGCGCTTCCACCGGCTGCACGGGTGCCTGGTCCAGGCCCAGCGATGCCACGCCGCGTCCCGGCGCGTAGTCGTCGAAGTACCACTCGCCGCCCACGTTCACGACGCCGGCCGGCGGTGTGGCCGTCAGGTCGGTCACCGGAACACCCTTGAGCGCAGTTTCCATGTAGCTGATCCAGATCGGCAGGCTCAGCCCGCCGCCGGTTTCACGGTCGCCCAACTTGCGCGGCGTGTCGTAGCCCATCCAGGCGATGGCGGCACGTGTGGGCTGAAAGCCGGCGAACCATGCGTCGAGCGAGTCGTTGGTGGTGCCGGTCTTGCCGTAGATGTCGGTGCGCTTGAGCGTGGCCTGCGCCTTGGCGGCGGTTCCGCCGCTGGCTACCGACTGCAGCAGGCTGTCCATGATGAAAGCGTTGCGCTGCGGGATCGCGCGTACCGCTTCACTGAGCAGCGGCGGCTGCGTTTCCACCAGCACCTTGTCCTTGTGGTCGGTGATCTTGGTCACCAGGTAGGGCGTCACCCGGTAGCCACCGTTGGCGAACACCGAATAGGCCGTGGCCATCTGCATCGGCGTGACCGATCCCGCGCCCAGCGCCATGGGCAGGTAGGCCGGGTGCTTGTCCTTGTCGAAGCCGAAATTGGTGATCCAGTCCTGCGCGTAGCGGGTGCCGATCGACTGCAGGATGCGCACCGACACCAGGTTCTTCGACTTCATCAGTGCACGGCGCATCGACATGGGGCCCTCGAAGCCGCCGTCGTAGTTCTTGGGTTCCCACGGTTGGCCACCGGTGGTGCCGGCGTCGAAGAACAGCGGCGCATCGTTGATCACGGTGGCGGGCGAAAAGCCCTTTTCCAGCGCGGCCGAGTAGATGAACGGCTTGAAGCTTGAGCCGGGCTGGCGCCAGGCCTGCGTCACGTGGTTGAACTTGTTCTTGCCGAAGTCGAAGCCACCGACCATGGCCTTGACCGCGCCGTCGCGCGGGTCGACAGCCACGAAGGCCCCTTCGACCTCGGGCAGCTGGGTGATTTCCAGCGTGTTCTTCGGTCCGCTGCGCATCACGCGAATGACTGCGCCGCGGCGGATCTTGATGTTCGGCGGCGCCTTGTCGGAAAGCCCCGATTGCGCTGGCTTGAGGCCTTCGCCGGTGATCGTCAACACCTCGCCGTTGGCGCGCACTGCAGTGATTTCCTTCGGACTCGCCTTGAGCACCACGGCGGCCATCAGGTCGCCGTTGTCGGGATGCTCGCCCAGTACGTCGTCGACCGCGTCATCGATTTCCTTCGGCTCGGTAGGTAAATCGATGAATTTCTCGGGGCCGCGATAGATCTGGCGGCGCTCGTAGTCCATGATGCCGCGACGCAGCGCCTTGTAGGCAGCTGCCTGCTCGGTCGAGACCAGCGAGGTGTAAACCTTCAGGCCGCGCGTGTAGGTGCTGTCGCCGTACTGGGCGTACATCAATTGGCGCACGGTTTCGGCCACGTACTCGGCATGCAGGCGGTTCGGATCGGCGGCATCGCGCAGGTGCAGCTCTTCCTTTTTCGCCTCGGCTGCCTGCTCGGCGGTAATGAAGCCGGCATCCTGCATGCGGTCGATCACATACAGCTGGCGACCGCGCGCGCGCGTCGGATTGTTCACCGGATTGTTGGCTCCCGGCGCCTTGGGCAGACCTGCCAGCATGGCGGCCTCGGCGATCGTGATGTCCTGCAGCGGCTTGCCGAAATAGGCCTCCGACGCTGCGGCGAAGCCGTAGGCGCGGTTGCCCAGGTAGATCTGGTTGAGGTAGATCTCGAAGATCTGGTCCTTGCTCAGCAGGTGTTCCAGCTTGAAGGTCAGGAGGACCTCGTAAATCTTGCGCGTCAGCGTTTTCTCGGAACTCAGATAGACATTGCGCGCCACCTGCATGGTGATGGTCGACGCGCCCTGGCTCTTGACCCGGTTCAGGTTGGCCAGGCCGGCGCGGACCATGCCCTTGTAGTCGACGCCGCCATGGTCGTAGAAGCGCGCGTCTTCCGCGGCAAGCACGGCGTCCTTCATGACCTTGGGAATGGTGGCGATCGGCGTGAGGTTGCGGCGCTCCTCGCCGAATTCGCCGATCTGCACGCCATCCGATGAAAACACGCGCAACGGCAACTTGGGCCGGTAATCCGCGAGTTCGGAGATGTCGGGCAGATTGGGGTAGGCCACTGCCAGCGCAACGGCGAGCACGCAGACCGCTGCCAGCACGGCCGCCGCTGCTAGGCCGGCACCCCAGATGAAGATCCGCAGCACCCATGTCGCCGCCGCGGAGCGTTGGGGAACAGGGGGTCTGTGGGGGGGGGTGGAACGCGGGGATTCAGGCATGGGTGCTTTGAGAGTCAACCGGACATTATAAAAACCGACCCCGATTTCAGGGCCCCTTTCATGTCACCAGTGCTGCCGAATGGGCTAAATCGACGCCGAACTTGCATTGAAATACGTTTATGTCCACTTTTTGGCAGCGGATCGAAGCGCGTTGAGGTCGAAAGCTTCATTTTCGGAGCACGCTGCTAGCATGAATCTGAGCGAGATGTTTCGAATACTTACAAGCGCCTTGGGGAGGCTCTATGGGGCAGTTCAGTTTCTGGAGGAGGCGTTCGTCGGCGCTGCAAATGGGTCTCGATATCGGGTCGTCCAGCGTCAAGCTGGTTGCGCTGGCGCGCCTGAGTGCCGGTGCCTGGTCGCTCGTGCATGCGGCGGTCGAGCCGTTGGAGCCCGGCACGATCGTCGACGGACAGATCGAGCGTTTCGATGACGTGGCGCAGGCGGCCCGGCGTGCGGTCAGCCGCAGCGGCACGCGTGCACGCGATGTCGTGCTGGCGCTCCCTGCCGCGGCGGTCATCCAGCGTACCGTCCGGGTGCATGGCGGCTTGACCGGCGCCGCGTTGGAAGCCCAGGTCGCGCAACTGGCGGCCTCCTTCCTGCCATTCCCGCTTGACGACGTGTGCCTGGATTTCCACGTGGCACCCGAGGCGGTGCCCGATGCAGAGGGGCGCATCGATGTTCACGTCGCGGCGGCTCGGCGCGACCGCGTCCTTGATCGGCAGGCGCTGGCAGAGGCCGCGGGGCTGCGCGCCGTGTGCCTGGACATCGAATCGTGCGCAACGCAGCGTGCGCTCACCGCGTGCGACGACCGGGCATTGACGTCACCATCGACATCGGATGCGATCCAGGGGCTGTTCGACCTGGGCGCCGGCGCGGCCCGGCTGCAGGTGCTGCGAGGCCGGGAGACGCTGTACGAAGGCGAGCAGCCATTCACGCAGATGGACGTCTCGGCGTCGGACGGGCAGATCCCGGGGCCTGACTGCGCCGTCGCCGCGCTGGCTCAGGATATCGCGCAGGCGTTGCAGGTCTTTCGACACAGCACGACGCATCCTGTGCTCGACTGCGTGGTCCTCTGCGGCGGCGCAGCCCTGCTGCCCGGTCTGGCCGACAGGGTGTCGGCTCAGAACGGCCTGCCATGCGCCGTATTGCAGCCGTTCAAGGGCATGGTGCTGGGCAAGGGCCTGGAACGCGGTGGCATTGATGGGGTGCGCGATGCGCCCCACCTGGCCGTTGCATGTGGCCTGGCGCTGCGCGAGGTCCCACCGTGAGGCAGATCAACCTGTTGCCGCACCGAGCGCAGGCCCGGGCCGCGCAGCGCGCGCGATTTCATCGTGCAATGGGTGCGGCGGCGCTGCTGGCTGTGGGCGCTGCCACCGTTCTCTACGCGTTCGTGCACCTGCAGACGGAGCGCCAGCGGGCCAACCAGCGGTTGTTGCAGACGGCGATCGCAGGGCTCGATGCACAGATTCTGGCCGGGGCGACGCAACGCGCCCAGCTGGAACGCCTGATGGCGCGTCAGCGCGCGCTGGAGGCCTGGCAGGCCGAGCGGAATGTGCCGGTGCAACTGCTCGATGAACTCGCGCGGCGCATGCCCGACGGCGTGCAACTCACCCGCCTGGCGCAGTCGTCGCAGCCGGCCGTGCAGCAGGTCGTGCTGCACGGCCGTGCGCTGTCGAGTGAACGGGTGCACGGCCTGCTGCGCCAACTGGACGGCGCAGACCCCTCTACCGGCTGGCGCATGCGCGCGGGTCTGGTCGAGATCACGGGCGCCCCCGTGCCACCAGGTCCGCAGGCCACGCGATCCGCTGCCAGCTTCACCTTGCAGGTGGGTCTGTTGCCGCCGGACGCGTCGCCCGCGGCAGGCCCATGAGACGCGAAGAGTCGACGGGAGCATCGACACGCCATCTGGCGGCGTGGCGTGACGCGTTGGCGGTGATCGACGTGCGCGCGCCGTCCAGTTGGCCGGCGGTGCTGCGCCATGCGCTGTGCGTCGCCGTCTTTCTCGTGGTGCTCGGGTTGCTCGGCATCGTCTGGCTGGCCGAGGCGCTGGACCTCCGGGATGCCCAGCACCAGCGTTCGGTCGAGTTGGGGCGGGAACACGAGCGCAAGCGGGCCGAGGTGAAGCCGCTGGCCGCTCTGGCATCGCAGCGCGCACAGGCCCAACGGCAGGTGAACGCGTTGGAAGGGCAACTCGTGGGTGCGACTGAACTCGACGGGCTGCTGGCCGACATCCACCAGGCCGGCGCCGCCAGAGGTCTGCAATTCGCGTTGCTGCGGCCGGACCCCGTGATGCTGGCGGCAGACCATGCCGAACAGCCCGTGGCCTTGCGTCTGACGGGGCGTTACCACGACATCGGCACCTTCGCCGCCGACCTGGCGCGGCTGCCGCATCTGGTGAACCTGGGGCCGATGGTGCTGGAGCCGCAGCCGGACGGCCTGCTCGCCATGACCGGGACAGTGCGTGTTTTTCGGCGACTCGATGCCGTCGAGCAGGCCGCGCGCAAGCCCGATCCGGCGGCACAGGAGCCTCCGGTGCCCAGACAGGAGAAAGTGCCGAGCCCTGCCTCCCGACGGGCAGCGGTCGTCGTCGCGCCGCTGGCGCTCTTCACCCCTGCGCCCTACCTGGCCGTCGACACACTCGATCCCTTCGATGCCCGCAAACTCGCGCGCGCGCAGGGTGCGCCGGCCTTGTCCAGCGTGCCGTCGCCTGGCCTCGACCCGCTGGAAGCGGTTCCGCTCGACGCCATCGAATGGGTCGGTCGAATGCGGCGCGCCGGACGTACGGTGGCGCTGGTCGAGGTCGAGCGAAAGCTCCATGTCGTGCATGTCGGCCAGCACCTTGGGCCGGACCGGGGGCGCGTGGCGCACATCGGTGACGACACCCTCATCGTGAACGAGCAGGTGCAGGACACCAGTGGCGCCTGGGTCGAGCGGCAGGTCACGCTGCACATGCGCGTGGCGCAGAAAGAAAAAAAGAAATGAAGACCTTCCAGAATGGGTGTGCCCGGAGACGCGCGACGCATGTCGACGTCGGGGGTGGAGCGCGTCAAGCGTGGGCTGTACGCGTGGCGGTGAAGGCACTCGTGGGTCTCGCGCTCGCCTCGGCCTTCGCCTGGAACGCGGCCGCGGCGAACCGCAGCGTGGCGTCTTCTGTGCCCTCGGCGACCGCGGTGCCCTATCAGGGTGACCTGCTCTCGCTCGACTTCCAGAGCATCGAGATCCGCGAGGTACTCAAGGTCATCGCCGACTTCACGCAGATCAACATCGTGACGTCCGATGCCGTCAGCGGCGCGCTGACGCTGCGCCTCAAGGACGTGCCGTGGGACCAGGCGCTCGACATCATCCTTCAGGCCAAGCGTCTGGGCATGCGTCGCGATGGCAACGTGATGTGGATCGCCACGCAGGAAGAACTTCGCGCCCGCGAGAAGCAGGACTTCGAGGCGCTGGCCGCCATCGAGCATCTGGAGCCGTTGCGGACGCAGTCGTTCCAGCTGAACTATGCCAAGGCGGCGGTCATCGCACAGGGGCTGACGGGCGCCGGCATCGGTGCGTGGGCGGGCGGCCCGGTGAGCAACTCTGGCAGACCGGGTCAGCGCGACGCCGGCGGTGACGGTATCGGCGGCGGCCGCGCCGAAGGCATGGCCAGCACTGCGCGCCTGCTGAGCGCGCGCGGCAGCGTGATCGCCGAACTGCGCACCAACCAACTCTTCGTCACCGACATCGCCGCGCGCCTGGCCCAGGTGGCGGACCTGGTGCGCCAGCTCGACATTCCGGTGCGCCAAGTGCTGATCGAGGCGCGCATCGTCGAAGCGGCAGACAGCTTTGGCAAGTCGCTGGGCGTGAAGTTCGGCGGCGGGGCGGTCGATGCACGAAGCGCGATCGGCAACCCGGCCCCGTCTGCCGCAGGCGGCCCGGCGTCTTTTGGGCAGAACAATTTCGTCAACCTGCCCTCGCTGGGCGTGGGTGGCAACACGGCGGGCAGCCTGGCGCTGTCGCTTTTCGACGCCAGTCTCACGCGCATGCTCAACCTGGAGATTTCCGCGCTGGAGGCGGAGGGCAAAGGGCAGGTGGTGTCGAGCCCGCGCGTGGTGACGGCCGACCAGACGCGTGCGCTGATCGAGCAGGGCACCGAGCTGCCCTACCAGGTCGCGACGGCCAGCGGCGCGACCTCGATCGCCTTTCGCAAGGCCAATCTCAAGCTGGAGGTCACGCCGCAGATCACGCCCGAAGGCCGCATCATCCTGTCGCTGGACGTCAACAAGGATTCGGTGGGGCAGGCCACGACGGCCGGTTTTGCGATCAACACGAAGCACATACAGACCGAAGTGCTGGTGGACAACGGCGGCACGGTCGTCATCGGTGGTATCTTCGAGATCACCGAAAATAACGACGAGTCGCGCGTGCCGGTACTGGGTGAAGTGCCTTACCTGGGGGCACTGTTCCGTACGCGCAACCGTAGTTACAACAAGACCGAAATGCTCGTCTTTATCACGCCGAAGATGATTACCGAACGCTACGCCGCGCCCTGACGCGCGGTGTTCACAGGCACGCGTGGCGGTCGCACTCGTCGGATTGCCCGGCGCCGGCAAATCAGCAATAGGCCGGCGTTTGGGGCAGCGTCTCCAGCTCCCTTTCGTTGACAGCGATCACGAGATCGAGTCGCGCATCGGATGTTCCATCCGTGATTTCTTCGAGCGCGAGGGCGAGGCCGCCTTTCGCGATGTCGAACAGGCCGTCATCGCCGACCTGGCCCACACCGAGCAAGGCATCGTTGCCACGGGCGGTGGTGCCGTGCTGCGCGAAGCCAACCGTCAATGCCTGCACACGGGTTTCCATGTGATCTACCTGCGTGCCACGCCGGAAGACCTGTTCCGCCGGTTGCGCCACGATGTCAAGCGGCCGCTGCTGCAGGTCGCCGACCCGCTGGCGCGGCTGCACGACCTGCACGCCGCGCGCGACCCGTTTTATCGCGAGGTGGCGCACGATATCGTCGACACCGGACGACCGTCACTCGCCATGATCGTCAACATCATCGTCATGCAGCTCGAACTCGCGGGCGTCGTGGCGCCGGTGGACGATCCCGACGCTCCGCGCGCCTGAACCCCGGCGCTGCTGTCCTCCTGCGCTCGTACGAGGGTGGGAACCTCTAAACTCGCGGGCATGCCATTGCCCCATCCGTCCGCCGCTGACCGCTTGTCCTTCGTTCCCGGCGCCACCGAGCGCGTCGACATTCACCTTGCTGACCGCAGTTATCCGATCCTGATCGGGACGGGTCTGCTGGACGACCCGGCCAGCTGGGCTGCAGTACCCACCGCCACCAGCGCGCTCATCGTGACCAACACGACGGTGGCGCCGCTCTACGTGGAGACGGTGCGGCGTGCCATCGGCGGGCGCTTCCGGCAGGTGCACGTGCTGGAGTTGCCCGACGGCGAGGCCTACAAGACCTGGGAAACGCTCAACCTGGTATTCGACGCGTTGCTCCGGGAGGGCAGCGACCGCAAGACGGTGCTCTTTGCGCTGGGCGGTGGCGTGGTGGGCGACATGACCGGCTTCGCCGCAGCCAGCTACATGCGCGGCGTGCCCTTCGTGCAGGTGCCGACCACGCTGCTCGCGCAGGTGGATTCGTCGGTCGGCGGCAAGACGGCCATCAACCATCCGCTGGGCAAGAACATGATCGGCGCCTTCTACCAGCCGCAACTCGTGCTGTGCGACCTGGCCACGCTGGCCACGCTGCCGGCGCGCGAGCTGAGCGCCGGCCTGGCCGAGGTCATCAAGTACGGGCCGATCCACGACATGGCTTTCTACGACTGGATTGAAGAGAACATCGACGCGCTGGTGGCGCGCGAGCCCGCCGCGCTCGCGCATGCGGTCAAGCGCAGCTGCGAGATCAAGGCGCTGGTGGTAGGGCAGGACGAGCGCGAGGCGGGGCTGCGCGCCATCCTCAATTTCGGCCATACCTTCGGGCATGCGATCGAGTCGGGCCTGGGATACGGCCAATGGCTGCACGGCGAGGCCGTCGGCTGCGGCATGGTGATGGCGGCCCATCTCTCGCAGCGCCTGGGCGGCGTCGATGCGGCTTTCGTCGCACGGCTGACGCGCTTGGTCGAGCGTGCCGGCCTGCCGGTGGTGGGGCCTGCGCTGGGTGCCGAGCGGTACCTCGAGCTGATGCGCATCGACAAGAAGTCCGAGGGCGGCGACATCCGTTTTGTGGTGATCGACCGACCGGGTTCGGCCGTCATGCGCGGCGCGCCAGAAGCCATGGTGCGCGAGGTGCTGGCGCATTGCTGCGCTGCCTGAGCCTACGTCACGCCCGACTCGTCACGCCATGCGCCTCGCGCCCTACGCCAGCCAGCCCGCCCAGTCGCGCGGTCGTCGCCATCCGGAGCCGCCCGCGCCCACGCGCGACGACTTCCAGCGCGATCGCGACCGCATCGTGCATTCCACCGCATTCCGCCGTCTGGTCTACAAGACGCAGGTGTTTCTCAACCATGAGGGCGACCTGTTCCGCACACGGTTGACGCATTCGCTGGAGGTCGCGCAACTGGGCCGTTCGATTGCGCGTTCGCTCGGTCTCAACGAAGACCTGGTGGAGGCGATCGCACTCGCGCACGACCTGGGGCACACGCCGTTCGGACATGCCGGGCAGGACGCGCTGGACGCGTGCATGGCAGGGCATGGCGGTTTCGAGCACAACCTGCAGAGCCTGCGCGTGGTCGACACGCTGGAGCACCGCTATCCGCAATACGACGGCCTGAACCTGAGCTTCGAGACGCGCGAGGGCATCCTCAAGCATTGCGCGCGCGCGAACGCCGAACGCATCGAGGCCGCCGAGCCCGGTGGCGTGGCCCGGCGCTTCATCGACCGCACGCAGCCAAGCCTGGAAGCGCAACTGTGCAACCTGGCCGACGAAATCGCCTACAACGCGCATGACATCGATGACGGCGTTCGCTCCGGGCTGATCGGGATCGAGCAACTGGCCGAGGTCGAGCTGTTCGAGCGCTACCGCTGCGAGGCGGTGGCGGAACATCCGCAGCTCGACGGTCGGCGCATGCTCTACGAAACCATCCGCCGCATGCTCAGCGCGCAGGTGTACGACGTGATCGACGCCACGCGCTCGGCCCTTGCCGCCGCCGCGCCTGCCGATGCCGATGCGGCACGCCGCGCGCCGCCGCTGGTGGGCTTCAGCCCTGCCATGCGCGCGCAGTCGATCGCACTCAAGCGCGTGCTGTTCCGGGACCTGTACCGCCATCCGCAGGTCATGCAGACCACCGTGCGCGCGCAGGCGGTGGTGCAGGACCTTTTTGCGGCCTACCGGGCCGACACGGGCGAGATGCCCGTGTCCTTTGCCTCGCGTCCGGACGCGTCGCGCGCCGTGGCCGACTACATCGCCGGCATGACCGACCGTTACGCCCTGCGCGAACACGAGCGGCTGACCGGACAGGTCTGGCCGGCATGAGCGCACCGACGGCCGCACGCAGCGTTCGGCCCGCTGCCACGTGGGCGGTGGTGCTGGCCGGCGTGAGCGCATCGCTGCACCTGGGCAAGCTGCCGCCCGCGGTGCCCGCGCTTCAGGCCACGCTGGGCATCACGTGGGTCGAGGCGGGTTTCCTCCTGTCGCTGGTGCAGGTGGCGGGCATGCTGCTGGGCATGGCGGTCGGGCTGACGGCCGATACCCTCGGGTTGCGCCGCAGCATGCTGACCGGGCTGGCGGTGCTGACCGGCGCGAGCGTGCTCGGTGGACTGGCCGGCACGATCGCGGCCGATCCGCATGGCAGCCGTGCGGCCGTGCATGCCTTGCTCGTCCTGCGCGGGATCGAAGGCCTGGGCTTCCTGCTGGTCGTGATGCCGGCGCCGGGGCTGATCCGCGCCTTCGCCACGGCCGGAACCGAAAAAAAGGCGATGGGATGGTGGGGTGCCTACATGCCATTGGGCGTGGCGCTGGCCCTGCTGGTCGGTCCGGCGCTGATCGGCGCCATTGGCTGGCCGGGCTGGTGGTGGGCGCTGTCGCTGGTGTCGGCCGGCGCCGCGGTAGGGGTGCGCACCTGCGTGCCGCCGGATGTGCGCGACGTCGCCCGGCGCGATCAAACCGCTGCTTCCGGCTGGCGCACCCGCCTTCGCGAAACGCTCGGCGCGCCCGGCCCATGGCTGGTGGCGCTGGCGTTTGCGGTCTACTCTTCGCAGTGGATCGCCGTGATTGGTTTCCTGCCCGCCATCTACGCGGGCGTCGGCGTGCCTGCTGGCTGGAGCGCCGTGCTGACGGCGCTGGCCGCAGCGCTGAACATCGGGGGCAATCTGGCCGGCGGACGGCTGCTGCAACGCGGGATTCCGCCCGGCCGACTGCTGCGATGGGGTTACCTCGCGATGGCGTTGGGCAGCGTCGCGGCCTTCGCGCAGGTCGGGCAGGGGGCAGGCGCGCTCGGCCTGCCGCCCGCCCTGCGCTATGGGGCCGTCTGCCTTTTTTCACTGGCGGGCGGCATGATTCCCGCCACGCTGTTCTCGCTGGCGGTGCGCCTGGCCCCCGGGCCCGCCACGGTATCGACCACCGTCGGCCTGGTGCAACAGGCCTCTGCCCTGGGCCAATTCGTGGCGCCACCGGTGGTGGCCTGGCTGGCCCACCGCGTCGGTGGCTGGCAATGGACCTGGGCGCTCACGCTGGCTTGCTCGCTGGCGGGCGCTGCGCTGGCTGCACGGCTGGCGCATGCGTCGGCGCGCGCTTCAACCTCGACGCCTTCAAGGTAAATCCATGACCCTGCATCCGGACGCCATCGCGGCGACAATCGACGCCGTTCAGGCCGAGGCCGACATGCGCCACTGGTTGACGCGTGCGGTGATCGGCCTGAACCTCTGCCCCTTTGCCAAGGCGGTCCATGTGAAAGGGCAGATCCACTACGCAAGCTATCTGCCGGCCGACGAGGCGGGCCTGATCGAGGCACTGCTCGACGAGGCGCAGGCGCTCCTTGCGTGCGACGCTTCGCAGCGCGACACCACCCTTCTGATGGCACCCAACACCTTGGCGGATTTTCTGGACTTCAACGATTTCACCGGCCGCGCCGAGCGACGCCTCGCACGTGCGGGCTACGACGGCGTACTGCAACTGGCGAGCTTCCATCCCCGGTTCCAGTTTGGCGGCAGCGCGCCCGACGACATCGCCAACGCGACCAACCGGGCGCCCTATCCCACGTTGCACCTGTTGCGCGAAGACAGCGTGAGCCGTGCGGTCGATGCCTTCCCCGAGGCCGATGCGATCTTCGAGCGCAACATCGAAGTGCTCGAAGCGCTTGGCGCTGAGGGCTGGACGGCACTGGACGTGGGTCGGGGAGGAGCGTCCCGATGAGCAAGGCACTGAAGGCCGCCAAGGCCGAAGCAGACGTGCTGCAGGAACTGCGGCCGGGCCAGTCGATTGAGCTGCTCAAGAAACTGCACATCCTCACGCGCGAAGGCCGGCTGAACCAGGATTCGCGGCGCAAGCTCAAGCAGGTCTACCACCTGTTCCAGTTCATCGAGAAACTGCTGCGTGAGCTGCCGGGCGAGGGCGCGCAGGCCACGCTGGCCGACCACGGCGCCGGCAAGTCCTACCTCGGCTTCATCCTCTACGACCTGTTCTTCAAGGCGCGCGGCGGCCATGTGTATGGCATCGAGACGCGCAGCGAGCTCATCGAGAAATCGCGTGTGCTGGCCGGCCAGCTCGGTTTCGGCCGCATGTCCTTCCTGAACCTGACGGTGGCCGAGTCGACCCACGCCGACGGGCTGCCCGCGCAGATCGACGTGGTCACCGCACTGCATGCCTGCGACACGGCCACTGATGACGCGATCGCCTTCGGCCTGGCCAAGAAGGCGCGTTACATGGTGCTGGTGCCTTGCTGCCAGGCGGAAGTCGCCGCCTGCCTGCGGGAGACCAAGGTCTTGGCGCTGTCGCGCACGCCGCTGGCCGAGCTCTGGCGCCATCCGCTGCACACGCGAGAAATCGGCAGCCAACTCACCAACGTGCTGCGCTGCCTGTACCTCGAAGCCCATGGCTACCAGGTCACAGTGACCGAGCTGGTCGGCTGGGAACACAGCATGAAGAACGAGTTGATCATCGCGCGCCGCACGGGTCAGGCGAAGGCGGGTGCGGCCGAGCGGTTGAAAAGCCTGCTGGCGGAGTTCGGCCTGTCGTCGCTGCTCGATACCCGCTTCCGTCTGCAATGAAGTTTGAAAACGCGCGGTGACCTCTAGATGGCCCGTTTGCCTCGCCTCACGCTGGCCGGCCGGCTCCACCATGTGATCCAGCGCGGCAACAACCGCCAGGATGTGTTCATCGAGCCGGCCGACCGCGAGCGCATGCTGGCGTTGCTGGGCGAGCAGGCGCCGCGTTTCGGTGTGGCGCTGCATGCCTACGTGCTGATGGACAACCATTTCCACCTGCTCGTCACGCCCGCCACCGACGATGGCCTGCCCCAGTTCATGCAGGCGGTGGGGCGCAGCTACGTGCGCTGGTTCAATGACCGGCACGGCCGCAGCGGCACGCTCTGGGAAGGGCGCTACCGCGCGACGCTGATCCAGCCGGAACGTTATCTGCTCACTTGCATGGCGTACATGGACCTGAATCCGGTGCGTGCGGGGCAGGTGGCCGATCCGCGTGAATTTCGCTGGTCGAGTCACGCGCACTGTGTCGGCCTGCGACATGATCGGCTGGTATCCCCGCATCCGTTGTACTGGGCGCTCGGCAACACGCCCTTTGCGCGGGAGGCGGCCTACGCCGAACTGGTGCATGCCGGTGTGAGCGCACGCGATCAGCGGCTTTTGACCGAATCCACGCTCCAGGGCTGGGCGGCGGGCGATGCGGATTTCATCGCGCAACTCGAAGCCGTCACGCCGCGACGCGTGGTCAAGGGACGTGCGGGCCGACGGCCCAATCCACCGCCTGGCTGACGACCACCGGTCGCTGAAGGAACGCTGCCATAGGCGTTGTGGGGCATTTTGATCTGTCCCTTAATAATCTTGAGCTCACGTGATCGAGAGTTAATTGGAACCTGACCCCATTTAAAATGCTTGGCATTGTTTGTGCAACGCAATATCCTCCGTTTCCCTGCGAAAAAATGAAGGAGTGCGCCACATGACAACGGATGCCGAAATCCGCCACCTGGAAGAACACGGTCTGTATTCTTCCGCCAACGAGCACGACGCCTGCGGCCTCGGCTTCGTGGCGCACATCAAGGGCGAGAAGCGTCACGACATCGTGACGCAGGCGCTCAAGATTCTCGAGAACATCGACCATCGCGGCGCCGTGGGCGCCGACAAGCTGATGGGCGACGGCGCCGGCATCCTGATCCAGATTCCCGATGCGCTGTACCGCGAAGAGATGGGCAAGCAGGGCGTCGAACTCCCGCCCTACGGCGAATACGGCGTCGGCATGATCTTCCTGCCCAAGGAGCATGCCTCGCGCATGGCCTGCGAGCAGGAGATGGAGCGTGCCATCAAGGCCGAGGGCCAGGTGCTGCTGGGCTGGCGCGACGTGCCGGTCAACCGCGACATGCCGATGTCTCCGGCGGTCAAGAAGACCGAACCCATCCTGCGGCAGGTGTTCATCGGCCGCGGCAGCGACGTGATCGTGCAGGACGCGCTCGAGCGCAAGCTCTACGTGATCCGCAAGACCGCCAGCGCGAACATCCAGAACCTGGAGCTCAAGCACAGCAAGGAATATTACGTTCCGAGCATGTCCAGCCGCACCGTGGTCTACAAGGGCCTCCTGCTGGCCGACCAAGTGGGCGTGTACTACCTCGACCTGTCCGATACCCGCTGCGTGTCGGCCATCGGCCTGGTGCACCAGCGCTTTTCCACCAACACCTTCCCCAAGTGGCCGCTGGCCCACCCGTACCGCTACGTCGCCCACAACGGCGAGATCAACACGGTGCGCGGCAACTACAACTGGATGAAGGCGCGCGAAGGCGTGATGTCGTCGCCGGTGCTCGCAGCCGACCTGAAGAAGCTCTACCCGATCAGCTTCGCAGGGCAGTCCGACACCGCTACCTTCGACAACTGCCTCGAACTCATGACCATGGCCGGCTACCCGATCAGCCAGGCCGTGATGATGATGATCCCCGAGCCGTGGGAGCAGCACGACACGATGGACGAGCGCCGCCGCGCGTTCTACGAATACCACGCGGCGATGATGGAGCCGTGGGACGGCCCGGCCTCGATCGTCTTCACCGACGGCCGCCAGATCGGCGCCACGCTCGACCGCAATGGCCTGCGCCCGTCGCGCTACTGCGTGACCGACGATGACCTCGTCATCATGGCGTCCGAATCCGGCGTGCTGCCGGTGCCCGAAGACAAGATCGTGCGCAAGTGGCGCCTGCAGCCCGGCAAGATGTTCCTGATCGACCTGGAACAGGGCCGCATGATCGACGACGACGAACTCAAGGCCTATGTCGTCAACACCAAGCCCTACAAGCAGTGGATCGAGAACCTGCGCATCAAGCTCGACAGCGTCGAGGCGCCGGCCGCCCCCATTCCCGAGAGCACGGTCTCGCTGCTCGATCGGCAGCAGGCCTTCGGCTATACGCAGGAAGACATCAAGTTCCTGATGTCGCCCATGGCGCAAAACGGCGAAGAGGGCATCGGCTCGATGGGCAACGACAGCCCGCTGGCCGTGCTGTCGAGCAAGAACAAGCCGTTGTACAACTACTTCCGGCAGATGTTCGCCCAGGTGACCAACCCGCCGATCGACCCGATCCGCGAGGCGATCGTGATGTCGCTCAACAGCTTCATCGGCCCCAAGCCGAACCTGCTGGACATCAACCAGGTCAACCCGCCGATGCGGCTCGAGGTGGCCCAGCCGATCCTTGACTTTGCCGACATGGCCAAGCTGCGCAACATCGAGCAGCACACGCAGGGCAAGTTCCGCAGCACCACGCTGGACATCACCTATCCGGCCGACTGGGGCCGCGAGGGCGTCGAGGCCAAGCTGGCATCGCTGTGCGCCGAAGCCGTGGATGCCATCAAGGGCGGCAGCAACATCCTGATCGTGAGCGACCGTGCGGTGAGCGCCACACAGGTGGCGATTCCCGCGCTGCTCGCGTCCAGCGCGATCCACCAGCATCTGGTGCGTGAAGGTCTGCGCACGACCGCTGGCCTGGTGGTCGAGACCGGCAGCGCCCGCGAAGTGCATCACTTCGGCGTGCTCGCGGGCTACGGCGCGGAAGCCGTGCACCCCTACCTCGCCATGGAAACCCTGGCGTCGATGCACAAGGACCTGCCCGGCGACCTGTCGGCCGAAAAGGCCATCTACAACTACGTGAAGGCGATCGGCAAGGGCCTGTCGAAGATCATGTCCAAGATGGGCGTGTCGACCTACATGTCCTACTGCGGGGCGCAATTGTTCGAGGCCATCGGTCTGAACAACGACACGATCGGCAAGTACTTCTCGGGCACCGCCAGCCGCGTCGAAGGCATCGGCGTCTTCGAAATCGCTGAAGAGGCGCTGCGCATGCACGCGGCGGCCTTCGGTGACGACCCGGTGCTGGCCAGCATGCTGGATGCCGGCGGCGAGTACGCCTGGCGCACCCGTGGCGAAGACCACATGTGGACGCCCGACGCCATTGCCAAGCTGCAGCACAGCACGCGCGCCAACAACTGGAGCACGTACAAGGAGTACGCCCAGATCATCAACGACCAGAGCCGGCGCCACATGACGCTGCGCGGCCTGTTCGAATTCAAGATCGATCCGACCAAGGCGATCCCTGTGGAGGAGGTCGAACCGGCCGCCGAGATCGTCAAGCGCTTCGCCACCGGCGCGATGTCGCTCGGCTCGATCTCGACCGAAGCGCATGCCACGCTGGCCGTGGCCATGAACCGCATCGGCGGCAAGAGCAACACCGGCGAGGGCGGCGAGGATCCAGCGCGCTACCGCAACGAGCTCAAGGGCATCCCGATCCAGCAGGGCGACACGCTCAAGAGCGTGATCGGCGAGGCGAACGTCGAGGTCGACCTGTCGCTCAACCCCGGCGACTCGCTGCGCTCGAAGATCAAGCAGGTCGCATCGGGCCGCTTCGGCGTCACGGCCGAGTACCTGAGCTCGGCCGACCAGATCCAGATCAAGATGGCGCAGGGCGCCAAGCCCGGCGAAGGCGGCCAGCTGCCCGGCGGCAAGGTCACCGAGTACATCGGCAAGCAGCGCTACTCGGTGCCGGGCGTGGGCCTCATCAGCCCGCCGCCGCACCATGACATCTATTCGATCGAAGACCTGGCGCAGCTCATCCATGATCTGAAGAACGTCGCACCGCACGCCAGTATCAGCACCAAGCTGGTCAGCGAGGTGGGTGTCGGCACGGTGGCCACGGGCGTGACCAAATGCAAGAGCGACCACCTGGTGATCGCCGGCCACGACGGCGGCACAGGCGCTTCACCCTGGTCGTCGATCAAGCATGCCGGCGGCCCCTGGGAGATCGGCCTGGCCGAGACTCAGCAGACGCTGGTGCTCAACCGCCTGCGCGGCCGCGTGCGGGTGCAGGCCGATGGTCAGATGAAGACCGGCCGCGACGTCGCCATCGGCGCGCTGCTGGGCGCCGACGAGTTCGGCTTCGCCACCGCGCCGCTGATCGTCGAGGGCTGCATCATGATGCGCAAGTGCCACCTCAACACCTGCCCGGTGGGCGTGGCCACGCAGGACCCGGTGCTGCGCAAGAAGTTCTCGGGCAAGCCCGAGCACGTCGTCAACTACTTCTTCTTCATCGCTGAAGAAGTGCGCCAGATCATGGCCCAACTGGGCATCCGCAACTTCAACGACATGATCGGTCGCGCCGACCTGCTCGACATGAAGAAGGGGCTGTCGCACTGGAAGGCCAGCGGCCTGGACTTCAGCCGTCTGTTCGCGATGCCGAACGTGCCGGACGACGTGGCGCGCTACCACGTCGAGAACCAGGATCATGGCCTGGAGCACAACCTGGACACGCGCCTCATCGAGAAGTCGCGTGCGGCCATCGAGCGCGGCGAGAAGGTGCAGTTCATCGAGGTCGCGCGCAACGTGAACCGCACCGTGGGCGCCAAGCTGTCGGGCGCGCTGACCCGGGTGCATCCGGAAGGCCTGCCGGACGACTCGATCCGCATCCAGCTCGAAGGCACGGGCGGCCAGTCCTTCGGCGCCTTCCTGGCACGCGGCATCACGCTGTACCTGATCGGCGATGCCAACGACTACACCGGCAAGGGCCTGTCGGGTGGCCGCATCGTGGTGCGCCCGAGCCTGGAGTTCCGCGGCGACGCGGTGCGCAACACCATCGTGGGCAACACGGTGATGTACGGCGCGACCACCGGCGAAGCGTACTTCTGCGGCGTGGCGGGCGAGCGCTTTGCGGTGCGCCTGTCGGGCGCGACCGCGGTCGTCGAAGGCACCGGCGACCACGGTTGTGAATACATGACTGGCGGCACGGTCGCCGTACTGGGCAAGACCGGACGCAATTTCGCGGCCGGCATGAGCGGCGGCGTAGCCTTCGTCTACGATGAGGACGGCCAATTCGCGTCGCGCTGCAACCTGTCGATGGTGTCGCTGGAGAAGGTGCTGACCACGGCCGAGCAGACCGCGAGTGTCTCGCCGGCCATCTGGCACGGCGGCACCACCGACGAGGCGCAACTCAAGAAGCTGCTGGAAGACCATCACCGCTGGACCGGCAGCAAGCGTGCCCGCGCACTGCTCGACGACTGGACCACCGCGCGCACCCGTTTCGTGAAGGTGTTCCCGAACGAATACAAGCGTGCGCTCGCCGAGATCCACGAGCGCAAGGCGCGCGCCGCCGCCAGCGGCAACAACGCGCAGATCGGCGTGGCCGCGGGTGGCGCGCGCACGCCGGCCGCCGTCTGAGCCCGCCCCGACCGACAAAAAACAGAGGACAGCACGATGGGAAAAATCACCGGCTTCATGGAGCATGAGCGCATCGAAGAGGGCTACAAGCCCGTTGACGAGCGTCTCAAGCATTACAAGGAATTCGTGGTCGGGCTCACGCCCGAGCAGGCGAAGGTGCAGGGCGCGCGCTGCATGGACTGCGGCACGCCGTTCTGCAACAGCGGTTGCCCGGTCAACAACATCATTCCGGACTTCAACGACCTGGTCTACCGCGACGACTGGCGCAACGCCTTTGCCGTGCTGGACTCGACCAACAACTTCCCGGAATTCACCGGCCGCATCTGCCCTGCGCCCTGCGAAGCGGCGTGTGTGCTCAACGTGAACGACGACGCGATCGGCATCAAGTCGATCGAGCACGCGATCATCGATCGCGCTTGGGACGAAGGCTGGGTCGCGCCGCGCGTGGCCAAGCACAAGACTGGCAAGAAGGTGGCCGTGGTCGGCTCCGGACCGGCCGGCCTGGCGGCGGCCCAGCAACTGGCACGCGTGGGGCATGACGTGACGCTGTTCGAGAAGAACGACCGTGTGGGCGGCCTGCTGCGCTACGGCATTCCCGACTTCAAGATGGAAAAGACGCACATCGACCGCCGCGTTGCGCAGATGAAGGCCGAAGGCGTCACTTTCCGCACCGGTGTCATGGTCGGCGCAGCCAAGGACCCGCTGGGCAAGGGCTCCAAGGTGACCAACTGGGCTAAGGAAACTGTCACGCCTGAACAGCTCGACAAGGAATTCGACGCGGTGCTGCTGACCGGCGGTGCCGAGCAGTCGCGTGACCTGCCGGTGCCCGGACGGGACCTCGACGGCATCCATTTCGCGATGGAATTCCTGCCCCAGCAGAACAAGATCAATGCGGGCGACAAGCTCAAGGGCCAGCTGCGCGCCGACGGCAAGCACGTCATCGTCATCGGCGGCGGCGACACCGGCTCGGATTGCGTGGGCACCAGCAATCGCCACGGCGCGCTCAGCGTGACCCAGTTCGAGCTGATGCCCCAGCCGCCGGCCGAGGAAAACCGGCCTATGACCTGGCCCTACTGGCCGTACAAGCTGCGCACCAGCTCCAGCCACGTGGAAGGGTGCGAGCGTGAATTCGCCATCTCGACCAAGGAATTCATCGGCGAGGGCAAGGATGGAAAGTCCGGCAAGGTCACTGGCCTGAAGACCGTCCGCGTCGAATGGAAAGACGGCAAGATGGTCGAAGTGCCGGGCAGTGAGCAGATCCTCAAGGCCGACCTGGTGCTGCTGGCGATGGGCTTCGTGAGCCCGGTGGCCAACGTGCTCGACGCCTTCGGCATCGAGAAGGACGCGCGCGGCAATGCCAAGGCGTCGACCGAATTCACCGGCGGCTACGCGACCAACGTGCCCAAGCTGTTCGCGGCGGGCGACATCCGCCGCGGCCAGTCGCTTGTGGTGTGGGCCATTCGCGAGGGCCGCCAGGCTGCACGCGCGGTCGATGAGTTCCTGATGGGCTTCAGCGATCTGCCGCGTTGAAGTCTTTACAGAACGCGGAGTAGCGCTGTCCCTTATCATCCGGGGAAACCCGAGCCGGGATGCCTGTCAGGCGCCCGGCTTTTCTTATTGATATGGACACCTCAGCGCTCCCCTTGGTCGAATTTCGAGACGTACGCTTTGGCTACGGCGAACGCGCCATCCTCGGTGGCGTGTCCTTTTCCGTGCCGCGCGGCAAGGTCACTGCGCTGATGGGCGCATCGGGCGGTGGCAAGACCACCGTGCTGCGCCTGATCGGCGGCCAGGTTCGCGCCCAGGCCGGCGAGGTGCTGCTCGACGGGCAGGACGTCGGCAGGATGAGCCCGCAGGCGCTCTACGCCGCGCGCCGGCGCATGGGCATGCTGTTCCAGTTCGGCGCGCTCTTCACCGACATGAGCGTGTTCGACAACGTGGCCTTTCCGCTGCGCGAGCACACGGCGCTGTCCGAGGCGCTGGTGCGCGACATCGTCCTGATGAAGCTGGACGCGGTGGGGCTGCGCGGTGCGCGCGACCTGCTGCCCAGCGAGGTCTCTGGCGGCATGGCCCGCCGCGTGGCACTGGCGCGGGCCATTGCGCTGGATCCCGACCTGGTGATGTACGACGAGCCCTTCGCCGGCCTCGACCCGATCTCGCTGGGCACGGCTGCGCGGCTGATCCGCCAGCTCAACGACACGCTGGGGCTGACCAGCATCGTGGTATCGCACGACCTCGAGGAAACCTTTCGTATCGCCGACCATGTGGTGATCCTGGCCAACGGCGGGATCGCCGCGCAAGGCAAGCCCGAGGACGTGCGCCTGAGCGACGATCCGCTGGTGCATCAGTTCGTCCATGCGCTGCCCGACGGTCCGGTGCATTTCCATTACCCCGGCGTCAGCGTCGAGGAAGATTTTGGCAGCGCACGGGGAGGCCGGCCATGAGTTTCTGGCGTCCTTCGGACATCGGCTTTGCCGTGCGCCGCAAGCTGGCCGACGTGGGCCACGGCGCCCGCCTGTTCTGGCGGCTGCTGGTGCCGGGCGCCCGCGCACTCGGGCGTTTCAGCCTGGTGCGCGACCAGATCCACTTCCTGGGGAATTATTCCCTGGCGATCATCGCGGTGTCGGGCCTGTTCGTCGGCTTCGTGCTGGGTCTGCAGGGTTACTACACGCTGCAGCGTTACGGCTCGGCGGATGCGCTGGGCTTGCTGGTCGCCCTCTCGCTGGTGCGTGAACTCGGCCCGGTGGTGGCAGCGCTGCTGTTTGCCGGCCGTGCAGGCACGTCGCTGACCGCCGAAATCGGCCTGATGAAGGCCGGCGAACAGCTGAGCGCCATGGAAATGATGGCGGTGGATCCGGTGCGCCGCATCCTGGCGCCGCGATTCTGGGCAGGAGTCATCACGATGCCGCTGCTGGCGGCCGTTTTCAGTGCGGTCGGCATCCTGGGCGGTTACGTCGTCGGGGTGCTGATGCTCGGCCTGGACTCGGGGGCGTTCTGGGGGCAGATGCAAAGCGGCGTCGACGTCTGGAAGGACGTGGGCAACGGATTCATCAAGAGTGTGGTGTTCGGCCTGACGGTCACCTTCGTGGCGCTTCTGCAAGGCTATGAGGCGCAGCCGACGCCCGAGGGCGTGTCGCGCGCGACCACCCGGACCGTGGTCGTGGCGTCGCTGGCGGTGCTGGGACTCGATTTCCTGCTTACCGCCATGATGTTCAGCATCTAGGAAAGAAATTCATGCAACGTTCCAACAAAGATATCTGGGTCGGCCTGTTCGTGCTGATCGGCGCCGCTGCGCTGCTGTTCCTGGCGCTCCAGTCGGCGAACCTGCTGAGCCTGAACTTCCAGAAGACCTACACGGTCAGCGCACGCTTCGACAACATCGGCGGCCTGAAGCCGCAGACGGCCGTCAAGAGTTCGGGCGTGGTGGTCGGGCGTGTCGAATCGATCGTTTTCGATGACAAGCGCTTTCAGGCCACGGTGACACTGGCCCTGCAAAATCGCTACAGTTTCCCGAAGGACAGCTCGATCAAGATCCTCACGAGCGGCTTGCTGGGTGAACAATATGTGGGAATCGAGGCTGGCGCCGATGAGAAGAATCTGGTGCAGGGTGACGTGATCACGGCCACGCAGTCGGCCGTGGTGCTGGAAAACCTGATCAGCCAGTTCCTGTACAGCAAGGCTGCCGATGGCAGCAACCCGTCAGGTTCAGCGCAGGACAATAAGAAATGAATTTCAATTCCCCCAAGATACCCATGCCCAAGATCATCGCGGCGGTACGCTGGATAGGCGCGCTGGGCGTGCTGGCGTTGGTTGCCGGCTGTGCCACCGGACCCAACCGCAACCCGGCGGACCCTTTCGAGCCGCTGAACCGCAGTGTCTATAAGTTCAACGACGCCGTCGACACCGCCGTGCTCGTGCCCGTGGCCACGGTCTATACCAAGGTGCTGCCTTCGCCGGTACGTACCGGCGTGCACAACTTCTTTAGCAACCTGACGGAAGTCTGGAGCTTCGCCAACAGTCTGATGCAATTGCGCATTCAGGACAGTGCCGAGACCTTCATGCGCTTCAACGTGAACACCTTGATGGGCCTGGGCGGCATCATTGACGTGGCGAGCGATCTTGGCATTGACCGCCACAAGGAGGACTTCGGTCAGACGCTGGGTCGCTGGGGCGTGCCAAGCGGACCGTATGTGATGCTGCCGCTGCTGGGCCCTTCGACCCTTCGTGACACGGCGGCCATGCCGGTGGACGTGCGCACTGGCTTGGAGGCGTGGTTCCAGGACGTGCGTGTGCGCAACTCCTTATACGTCTTGAACCTCGTGGATGCTCGCTCGCGGTACCTGCGCGCGACGTCGCTCATCGGCGATGCCGCCCTTGACGAGTACTCGTTCACGCGCGATGCCTATCTGCAGCGCCGGCAGAGCGAGGTGTACAACGGCAATCCGCCCGACGACGACGCAGGGAAGTAGCGCACAACTGCTGCTTGCATCCCGTTGCATTTTCGCCACGCGGTGCGAGGGAACCGGCTGGATGTGTCGGCATCCAAACCAGACGGGGGACGTGTGAACCCCTGCTTCAGACATAGAGGTATCGATCATGAAGACCCAGACTTTGCAACGCCGCACGCTCGGCCGTTTCGCTCTTGCCAGTGCCCTGTTTTTCGGCGCCGCGACGATGTTTGTCGCCCCGGCTGCACGCGCAGCCGATGAAACACCGGACGCCCTGGTCAAACGCCTGTCGACCGACGTTCTTGCCACCATCAAGGCCGACAAGTCGATCAAGGCCGGCGACATCGGCAAGATCATGTTGCTGGTCGACAGCAAGATCATGCCAAATGTCAACTTCCAGCGCATGACCGCTTCGGCGGTGGGCCCGGCTTGGCGTCAGGCGACGCCTGAGCAGCAGAAGCGCCTGCAGGAAGAGTTCAAGACCCTGCTGGTGCGCACCTATGCGGGTGCGCTCGACCAGGTCAGTGACCAGACGGTCACCGTGCGTCCGTTCCGCGGTTCGCCCGATGACAAGGACGTGCTCGTGCGCACCGAGATCCGCGGCAGCGGCGACCCGGTTCAGCTCGACTATCGTCTGGAAAAGACGCCAGGCGAGGGCGGCGGCTGGAAGGTCTACAACCTGAACGTGCTGGGTGTCTGGCTGGTCGATACCTACCGCACCCAGTTTGCGCAGCAGATCAACAGCCAGGGCATCGATGGCCTGATCGAGGCATTGGCCACCCGCAACAAGAGCAACGCAAAGGGCTGATGATGCTGGTCCTGCCCGCCAAGCTGACCCACGACGACGCGCCTGCCTGTATGCGCATGTTGCAGCAGGGCCTGGCGGGGCAAAACGGCTCTGCGGCCGTGGTCGACGCAAGTGCGCTTACCCGCTTCGATTCCTCGGCCATTGCGGTGCTTCTCGAATGCCGGCGCGAAGCAGGTATGCTGGGCCGAGGATTCGCCGTCAAAGGCCTTTCGCCGAGGTTGCGCGAACTCGCCACGCTGTACGGTGTGGCGGGGCTTTTGCCGGCCGCTCCCTAGTTCCATCACGGCCCCGTAAAATCGTGGGTTCTCATGCCCGCGATCTCGTTCCAATCGGTCTGCAAGACCTTTCCCCCTTCCCGCCAGCAGCGCGCCCTAGGCCAACCGGGCCTGCGCGCGGTCGACGACGTCACCTTCCGCATCGAAGAGGGTGAATTCTTCGGCTTGCTCGGCCCCAACGGTGCGGGCAAGACCACCCTGATCAGCATGCTGGCCGGGCTGTCGCGCCCGACGGCAGGCTCCGTCAGCGTGCACGGCTTCGACGTGCAGCGTGACTATGCCCAAGCGCGCCGCCACCTGGGCGTCGTGCCCCAGGAACTGGTGTTCGATCCTTTTTTCAATGTGCGCGAAGCGTTGCGCATCCAGTCGGGCTATTTCGGCATCAAGAACAACGACAGCTGGATCGACGAGTTGCTGCACAGCCTGGGCCTGGCCGACAAGGCCACGGCGAACATGCGCCAGCTGTCTGGTGGCATGAAGCGCCGCGTGCTGGTTGCGCAGGCGCTGGTGCACAAACCGCAGGTGATCGTGCTCGACGAACCCACCGCAGGCGTCGACGTCGAACTGCGTCAGACGCTGTGGCAGTTCGTCGCCAAGCTCAACAAGCAGGGCAGTACCGTGCTGCTGACGACCCATTACCTGGAAGAAGCCGAAGCCCTGTGCAACCGCATCGCCATGCTCAAACAGGGCCGGGTGATTGCGCTGGACCGCACCAGCGAGTTGCTGAAATCGGCGGCGAGCAATGTGCTGCGCTTCAAGACCGACATGAACCTGCCCTGGGCGCTGGCCCAGCATGCGCGCATCACCGGGCGCATCGTGCAGCTGCCGGCCAAGAATGCGCATGAAGTCGAACAACTGCTGGTCTCGCTGCGCGAGGCGGGCGTGACCGTGGAAGACGTTGAAATGCGCAAGGCCGACCTCGAAGACGTTTTCCTCGACCTGATGGCGGGCGAGCAGACGCCGCTGGAGGTGGCACGATGATGCTGTCCCCCACCGGCTGGCGTGCGCTGCTTTACAAGGAAACGCTGCGCTTCTGGAAGGTCGGCTTCCAGACTGTCGGCGCCCCGGTCCTCACCGCCGTGCTTTATCTGATGGTCTTCGGTCATGTGCTTGAAGACCATGTGAAGGTGTATGGCACCGTCAAGTACACGGCCTTCCTGGTGCCCGGGCTGGTGATGATGAGCATCCTGCAGAACGCCTTCGCCAACAGTTCGTCGTCCATCATCCAGAGCAAGATCATGGGCAGCCTGGTGTTCGTGCTGCTCACGCCACTGTCCCACTGGGGCTGGTTTTTTGCCTACGTCGGCTCGTCGCTGATCCGCGGCCTGGCCGTCGGCCTGGGCGTGTTCGTGGTCACGATGTACTTCGCCATGCCCGACTTCGCCGCGCCGGTCTGGATCGTCGTGTTCGCGATATTGGGGGCTGCAATGCTCGGTACGCTGGGCCTGATCGCCGGGCTCTGGGCCGAAAAGTTCGATCAGATGGCGGTGTTCCAGAACTTCCTGATCATGCCCATGACTTTTTTGTCAGGCGTGTTCTATTCGATCGGGTCGCTCCCGCCTTTCTGGCAGACCGTCAGCCACCTGAACCCGTTTTTCTACATGATCGATGGCTTTCGCTATGGCTTCTTCGGCGTGAGCGACGCGTCGCCCTGGCTGAGCTTGGGCATCGTTGGCAGCGCCTGGCTCGTGGTGAGTGCCATCGCCGTCCATCTGCTGCGCATCGGCTACAAGATCCGCGGATGACCGCCCCTTATTTATGACCGCCGAAGAACTCCAAGCCATCATCGCCGCCGGACTGCCCTGCGAGCACATCGCCCTCGAAGGCGATGGCCGTCACTGGTACGCGACCATCGTTTCCTCGCAATTCGACGGCCTGCGCGCCATCCAGCGACACCAGCGCGTCTACAAGACCCTGGGTGAGAAAATGCATACCGACGAGGTGCACGCGCTCTCGATGAAGACCTACACACCGGCCGAATGGGCCGCAGCACCGCGCTGATCCGCGCCCGACCTTCCTGCTGGACTTTTCATGGACAAACTTCTGATTCGCGGCGGGCGCAAGCTCGGCGGCGACGTACTCATTTCCGGCGCCAAGAACGCCGCGCTGCCCGAGCTGTGCGCCGCGCTGTTGACCGACCAGCCTGTCACGCTGCACAACGTGCCGCGCCTGCAGGACGTGTCGACCATGCTCAAGCTCATCCGCAACATGGGGGTGCGCGCCGAGCGCGACGAGCAGGGCACCGTGCGCATCGATGCGGGTGACCTGCACAACCCCGAAGCACCCTACGAGCTGGTCAAGACCATGCGCGCCTCGGTGCTGGCGCTCGGTCCGTTGATCGCGCGTTTCGGCCAGGCCAAGGTGTCGTTGCCGGGCGGCTGTGCCATCGGCTCGCGGCCGGTCGACCAGCACATCAAGGGCCTGCAGGCGATGGGCGCGGAGATCGTGGTCGAGCACGGTTACATGATTGCCCGGCTGCCGGCCGGCCGCACCCGCCTGAAGGGCGCGCGCATCCTGACCGACATGGTCACGGTCACGGGCACCGAGAATTTCCTCATGGCTGCAGCGCTGGCCGAAGGCGAGACGCTGCTCGAAAACGCGGCGCAGGAGCCCGAGATCGTGGACCTGGCCGAAATGCTGATCCGCATGGGCGCGAAGATCGAAGGCCACGGCACGGGCCAGATCCGCGTGCAGGGCGTCGAGCGGCTGCATGGCGGCGAGCACGCGGTGGTGGCCGACCGCATCGAGGCCGGCACTTTCCTGTGCGCGGTCGCGGCCGCGGGCGGCGATGTGACGCTGCGCCACGCGCGCCTGGACCATCTCGATGCGGTGGTCGACAAGCTGCGCGATGCGGGTTGCGAGATCGCGGCGGTCGAAGGCGGTGTCCGTATCGTCTCGCGCGACGCGACGCAGCTCAAGGCGCAAGCCTTCCGCACCACCGAGTACCCGGGTTTCCCGACCGATATGCAGGCGCAGTTCATGGCGCTCAATTGCGTGGCGCAGGGCTCGGCGGCGGTCACCGAGACCATCTTCGAGAACCGCTTCATGCACGTCAACGAACTGGTGCGCCTCGGTGCGGGCATCCACGTCGACGGCAAGGTCGCTGTGGTGGAGGGGGGGGCAAAACTGTCCGGCGCCACGGTCATGGCCACCGACCTGCGTGCCTCGGCGAGCCTGGTGATCGCTGGCCTGGTGGCCGACGGCGAGACGCTGGTCGACCGCATCTACCACCTCGACCGCGGCTATGACCGCATGGAAGCCAAGCTGCGCGGGCTGGGCGCCGACATCGAACGCATTTCGGGAACACCATCATGATCACGCTGGCGCTGTCCAAGGGGCGCATCTTCGAGGAAACGATGCCGCTGCTTGCCGCGGCAGGCATCGAAGTGACAGAAGACCCGGAAAAGTCCCGCAAGCTGATCCTCGAAACCACGCACCCCGACGTGCGCGTGGTGCTGGTGCGCGCCTCCGACGTGCCAACCTACGTCGAGTACGGCGGCGCCGACCTGGGCGTGACCGGTCTGGACGTGCTGCTCGAACACGGCAGCCAGGGCATGTACCAGCCGTTGGACCTCAAGATTGCCGCCTGCCGCCTGAGCGTGGCCGTGCGCGCCGACTACGACTATGCCTCGGCCGTGCGCCAGGGCTCGCGGCTGAAGGTCGCCACCAAGTACGTCGGCCTGTCGCGCGAGTTCTTCGCAAGCAAAGGCGTGCACGTCGACCTGATCAAGCTCTACGGCAGCATGGAACTCGCGCCGCTGACGGGCCTGGCCGACGCCATCGTCGACCTGGTGTCCACCGGCAACACGCTCAAGGCCAATCACCTGGTCGAAGTCGAGCGCATCATGGACATCAGCGCGCGCCTGGTGGTGAACCAGGCCGCGCTCAAGCTCAAGCGCGAACCGATCCGCCGCATCATCGATGCCTTCCAGTCGGCCCTTCCGTCGGCCTGATCCGTTGTTGCGTGACACCATGACTTCATCGACCCTGAAAGCCTCACCCCTTCGCCTGTCCACGGCGTCTGCCAGCTTCGAAGCCGACTTCAAGGCGCGCCTGCACTGGTCGGCCGATGCCGATGCCGCCATCGAACAGCGCGTGGCCGACATCCTGACCGACGTGCAACAGCGCGGCGATGCGGCGGTGCTGGACTACACCCGCCGGTTCGACGGGCTGCAAGCCGCCTCCATGACTGCGCTCGAGCTGTCGCAGGCCGACTTCAAGGAAGCCTTCGACTCGCTGCCCGCCGTGCAGCGCGAAGCCCTGCAGAATGCGGCTGCACGCATCCGCAGCTACCACGAGGCCCAGAAGAAGGCCAGTGGCGAGAGCTGGAGCTACCGCGATGCCGATGGCACGCTGCTGGGCCAGAAAGTCACGCCGCTCGATCGCGTGGGCATCTACGTGCCGGGCGGCAAGGCCGCCTACCCGTCGAGCCTGCTGATGAACGCCATTCCGGCGCACGTGGCCGGCGTGGGCGAGATCATCATGGTCGTGCCGACCCCGGCGAAGGGCAGCGTAGCGACCGGCGGTGCGGGCGGCGACGCCTCAGCCCAGGGCGAGCGCAACGTGCTGGTGCTGGCCGCCGCTTATGTGGCCGGCGTCACGCGTGCCTTCACCATCGGCGGCGCGCAGGCCGTGGCGGCGTTGGCCTACGGCACGGCCACCGTGCCAGCGGTCGACAAGATCACCGGCCCGGGCAACGCCTACGTGGCGGCGGCCAAGCGGCGTGTGTTCGGCACCGTCGGCATCGACATGATCGCCGGCCCGAGCGAGATCCTTGTGCTGGCCGACGGCAGCACGCGTCCCGACTGGATCGCGATGGACCTGTTCAGCCAGGCCGAACACGACGAGTTGGCGCAGAGCATCCTGCTGTGCCCGGACGCCGACTACATCGAGCGCGTGCAGCAGGAGATCGACCGGCTGCTGCCGACCATGCCGCGTGCCGAGATCATCGCTGCGTCGCTCAATGGCCGCGGTGCGCTGATCCACACGCGCAGCATGGAAGAGGCCTGCGCCATCAGCAACCGCATTGCACCCGAGCATCTGGAGGTCAGCAGCAGCGAGCCGCACCGCTGGGAGCCGCTACTCAAGCATGCCGGTGCCATCTTCCTTGGCGCCTACACCAGCGAAAGCCTGGGCGACTACTGCGCCGGGCCGAACCACGTGCTTCCCACCAGCAGCACGGCGCGCTTTTCCAGCCCGCTGGGGGTGTATGACTTCCAGAAGCGCTCCAGCCTGATCGAGGTCAGCCACGCCGGTGCGCAGGTGCTCGGTCCGATCGCCGTGACCCTGGCCGAGGGCGAAGGCTTGCAGGCGCATGCCGAGGCTGCGCGGATGCGCCTGGGCGGCGTCTGAAATCTGAAGCGCCAATCACCCGTTTCAGGGAGGGCATGCCCCATGACTCGACATCTCCTTTTCCCGGCGCTGGTGCTCGCGCTTGCAGCCAGCACGGGGGCGCAGGCCATGAGCATCCGCGAGTTCCATACCCTCGAGGTCAAGGAGAAGAAAGAAGGCAAGGCCTACGCGAATTACTACCTCGTCGGCGTGCTCGAAGGCTTGCGCGAAGCCAGCGATGCGGCGCGGCGCACGGGCCAGAAGCCACTCTTCTGTGTCGATGGCCGACGGCTCGAACCTGCGATGGCGCGTTCGCTTTACGAGGGCGAGCGCAAGCGCAACGCCGAGCTTTACGAGGCCGACATGCCCGTGCAACTGGTGTTGTCGAACGCCTTGCAGAACAGCTTTCGGTGCGCGTCCTGACCTCAGCGCAACGACCACCCGGATTTTTTGCCCCCCGTGACTTCTCCTATGCCTGACTCTCTCCCCGCGCTCCGGCGCATCCGCGCCGATGTCCAGTCCATGCACGCCTATGCGGTACAGGACGCGACCGGCCTCCTCAAGCTCGACGCCATGGAGAATCCGCACGGCCTGGCGCCCGTGCTGCAGGCCGAACTCGGCCAACGTCTGGGTGCGCTGGCGCTCAATCGTTATCCGGGCGCGCGTGGCGACGACCTGAAGCGCGCGCTGGCGGCTTACGCACAGATGCCGGCGGGCTTCTCGCTGATGCTCGGCAACGGCTCCGACGAGCTGATTTCGCTGGTCACGATGGCCTGCGACCTGCCTGGCGCGAGCATCCTGGCGCCGGTGCCGGGTTTCGTGATGTACGCCATCAGCGCACAGCTGCAGGGCTTGAAGTTCGTCGGCGTGCCGCTGACGGCCGACTTCGAACTCGATGGCCCGGCGATGCTGGCGGCCATCGCTGCCGAGAAGCCGGCCATCGTCTATCTCGCGTACCCGAACAATCCGACCGCCAACCTCTGGGACGACGCGACGATCGAGCAGATCGTCGAGGCCCAGGGTGCCCAGGGCGGCCTGGTGATCATCGACGAGGCGTACCAACCGTTCGCCGCCCGCAGCTACATCGACCGCGTGGCGCGTCACGGCCACGTGCTGCTGATGCGAACGTTGAGCAAGTTCGGCCTGGCGGGCGTCCGCCTGGGCTACCTGATGGGGCCGCAGGCGCTGATCGGCGAGATCGACAAGGTGCGCCCGCCCTACAACATCAGCGTGCTGAACTGCGAATGCGCGCTGTTCGCGCTGGAGCACGCCGACGTGTTTGCCGACCAGGCGGCCGACCTGCGCACCCAGCGCGAGCACCTGGTCGCCGGCCTGGCGAAACTGCCTGGCCTGCGGCAATGGCCCAGCGAGGCCAATATGGTCCTCGTGCGGGTGCCCGACGCGACAAAAACCTTCGAGGGCATGAAGGCACGCGGCGTTCTGGTCAAGAACGTTTCTAAAATGCATCCGTTGCTGGCGAATTGCCTGCGCCTGACCGTCGGGACCGCCGACGACAACGCGCGGATGCTCGCGGCGCTCGAATCCTCCCTATGAACACCCCCCTCGCACCCGCCACCCCCGCTGCGGCGGGCGACCGCGTGGCCGAGGTTTCGCGCACCACTGCCGAAACCCGGATCACGGTCAGGATCAACCTCGACGGCACAGGCCGCGCCAAGCTCGCCACGGGCATCGGCTTCTTCGACCACATGCTCGACCAGATCGCTCGGCATGGCCTGATCGACCTGGACATCGACTGCCAGGGCGACCTGCACATCGATGGCCACCATACGGTGGAAGACGTCGGTATCACGCTCGGTCAGGCGGTGGCCCAGGCCGTGGGCGACAAGAAGGGCATCCGCCGCTATGGCCATGCCTACGTGCCACTGGACGAAGCGCTCAGCCGCGTGGTGGTCGATTTTTCCGGCCGCCCAGGCCTGGACATGCACGTGCCGTTCACCAGCGGCATGGTCGGCGGCTTCGACACGCAGCTGGCCTACGAGTTCTTCCAGGGCTTCGTGAACCATGCGCTGGTCACCCTGCACATCGACAACCTCAAGGGCGTGAACGCGCACCACCAGTGCGAGACCGTGTTCAAGGCCTTCGGCCGCACGCTGCGCGCGGCGCTCGAGCGCGACCCGCGTTCGGCTGGCGTTATTCCGTCCACCAAAGGATCGCTCTGAGATGAAGAACACTGTGGCCGTCGTCGACTACGGCATGGGCAACCTGCGTTCGGTGTCGCAGGCCGTCCAGCATGCGGCCGATGCGGTCGGCGTGGAGGTGTTCGTCACCTCAGACCCAGAGGTTGTGCGGCGCGCCACGCGCGTCGTGCTGCCGGGGCAGGGCGCGATGCCCGACTGCATGCGCGAGCTGCGCGAGTCGGGACTGCAGGAGTCGGTGCTCGAAGCCGCTGCAACCAAGCCGCTGTTCGGCGTGTGCGTGGGTATGCAGATGATGCTGTCGCACAGCCACGAGGGGCCGACCGACGGGCTTGGCCTGATCCCAGGAGATGTCGTCAAGTTCGACCTGGCCGGGCGCCTGCAGGCCGACGGCAGCCGTTTCAAGGTGCCGCAGATGGGCTGGAACCAGGTTCGCCAGGCCCAGCCCCATCCGGTGTGGGCTGACGTGCCCGACCAGAGCTACTTCTATTTCGTCCACAGTTTCTATGCGAAGCCGGCCGACGCGCGCCACAGCGTGGGGGAGGCCGATTACGGCGCGCCATTCACGGCTGCAATTGCGCGCGATAATATTTTCGCCACGCAATTCCATCCCGAAAAGAGCGCGGACCACGGTCTGCAGCTCTACCGCAATTTTCTCCACTGGAACCCCTGACCCGTCTCGGGCTGCCTCGCCATGCTGCTGATTCCTGCCATTGATCTGAAAGACGGCCACTGCGTTCGCCTCAAACAAGGCGACATGGACCAATCGACCCTCTTCAGCGAAGACCCGGCCGCCATGGCGCGCAAGTGGGTCCAAGCCGGCGCGCGTCGGCTGCACCTGGTCGACCTCAACGGCGCCTTTGCCGGCAAGCCGCAGAACCATGCGGCGATCAAGGCGATCCTGCGCGAAGTCGGTGACGAGATCCCGGTGCAACTGGGCGGCGGCATCCGCGACCTCGACACCATCGAGCGCTACATTGACGACGGCCTGCGCTACGTGATCATCGGGACTGCCGCAGTCAAGAACCCCGGGTTTCTCAAGGACGCCTGCGTGGCCTTCGGCGGTCACATCATCGTCGGCCTGGACGCCAAGGACGGCAAGGTTGCCACCGATGGCTGGAGCAAGCTCACCGGCCACGAAGTCGCCGACCTCGGCAAGAAGTTCGAGGACTATGGCGTCGAGTCGATCATCTACACCGACATCGGCCGCGACGGCATGCTGTCGGGCATCAACATCGATGCCACGGTGAAGCTCGCGCAGGCGCTCACCATCCCTGTCATCGCCTCGGGGGGACTGTCGAACATGGCCGACATCGACCAGCTCTGCGCGGTCGAGTCCGAAGGCGTCGAGGGCGTTATCTGCGGCCGCGCCATCTATTCGGGCGACCTCGATTTCGCTGCAGCGCAGGCGCGCGCCGACGAACTGGCGATCGGCTGACCGGGTCCAGCGTACCCGCGCTGGCCGCCTGGCCCTCCAGGCCAGACCTAGAATCGGCCCATGCCCTCCTTCGAAACGATCGTCTTTCGCGGCCAGCCCGCCGTGCGCCTCGCACTGCCAGCGGGCGACACGTGCACCGTGGCGGTGCATGGCGCGCACGTGCTCTCCTGGACCACCGCTGATGGCGTCGAGCGCCTCTATCTGAGCCCTGAGGCGCTGTTTGACGGCCGCAGCGCCATCCGTGGCGGCGTGCCGATCTGCTGGCCGCAGTTCAACCAGCGCGGCTCCTTGCCCAAGCATGGCTTCGTCCGCAACGTGCCCTGGCGTGTGGCGCCTGCCGACGCGCAGTCGGTGACATCCGCTGCCGACCTCGTGTTCGTGCTGGAAGATGACGAAGCAACACGCGCGGTCTGGCCCGAGGCATTCCAAGCGCGCCTGACGGTGACGCTCGCGCCGGGCGTGCTGCGCTTGACGCTCGCGGTCACCAACACCGGCACCACGCCCTGGCATTTCACCGGCGCGCTGCACAGCTACCTGGCAGTGGATGACATTGCACAGGCGCAGCTCGAAGGCCTGCAAGGCGCGCAACGCTGGGACGCTGTGCGCGACGAGCGCCAGGTCGAAGCCGCACCCACCCTGCGTTTCGACACCGAATTCGACAGCGTGTACGCGGCCCCTGCCGCGCCCCTGCGCCTGCTGCAGCCGCGCGGCGCGATCGAGATCGCCCAAAGCGCCAGCTGCACCGAGACCGTGGTCTGGAACCCCGGCGCCGCGCTCAGCGCGAAGCTGGCGGACATGCCCGACGACGGTTACCGCCACATGCTGTGCGTCGAGGCCGCGCGCATCGACGAAGCCGTGCTGCTCGCGCCCGCTGCCCAATGGCAGGGCTGGCAGCAACTCACCGTTCTCTGATCTTCCAAAGACCCCATGCTCGCCAAACGCATCATTCCCTGCCTCGACGTGACCGGCGGCCGCGTCGTGAAGGGCGTCAACTTCCTCGAACTGCGCGATGCGGGCGATCCGGTGGAAATCGCCGCGCGCTACAACGCGCAGGGCGCGGATGAGCTGACCTTTCTCGACATCACGGCCACCAGCGATGGCCGCGACCTGATCCTGCCGATCATCGAGGCGGTCGCCTCCCAGGTGTTCATTCCGCTGACCGTGGGTGGCGGCGTGCGCACCGTGGCCGACGTGCGCCGGCTGCTCAACGCAGGTGCCGACAAGACCAGCTTCAATTCCGCGGCCATCGCGCGTCCCCAGGTGATCGACGAGGCGTCACAGAAGTACGGTGCACAGTGCATCGTCGTGGCCATCGATGCCAAGCGCCGCAGCCCCGAAGACGCCGCGAGCCGCGGTGCAGGCTGGGATGTCTACAGCCACGGAGGCCGCCAGAACACCGGCCTGGACGCGGTGCAGTGGGCCACCGAAATGGCACGCCGCGGCGCCGGCGAGATCCTGCTGACCAGCATGGACCGTGACGGCACCAAGAGCGGGTTCGACCTGGCCCTTACACGCGCCGTCAGCGACGCGGTCGGCGTGCCTGTGATTGCTTCGGGCGGCGTGGGCAGCCTGGACCACCTGGCCGACGGCATCCAGAACGGTGGAGCCGATGCCGTGCTGGCCGCGAGCATTTTTCACTATGGCGAATTCACCGTCGGGCAAGCCAAGGCGCAGATGGCTGCGCGCGGTATCCCTGTACGCCTGTGAAGCCTTTCGGGGTGGTGGCGACGGCTTTCTGCCCGACAATGCGGCCATGAACTGGCTCGACGAAGTGAAATGGGACGCGAACGGCCTGGTGCCGGTGATCGCGCAGGAAAACGGCAGCAACGACGTTCTGATGTTCGCCTGGATGAACCGCGAGGCGCTCGCGAAGACCGCCGAACTCGGCCGCGCGGTGTACTTCAGCCGTTCGCGCGCCAAGCTCTGGTTCAAGGGCGAGGAATCGGGCCACGTGCAGACCGTGCATGAGATTCGCCTGGACTGTGACAACGACGTGGTGCTGCTGAAGGTGACGCAGCGCGGCCACGAACCCGGCATTGCTTGCCACACCGGCCGTCACAGTTGTTTCTTCAGCAAGTATGAGAATGGTCGATGGACTGTCACAGAGCCAGTCTTGAAAGACCCGGAAACCATCTACAAATAATGGACACGATGACCACCGACGCGCTCGACCGACTGGCTGCCGTGATCGAAAGCCGCCTGCCTGCGCGCGGCGGCGATCCCGAGAAAAGCTACGTTGCGCGCCTGCTGCACAAGGGGCCGGACGCCTTCCTGAAGAAGATCGGCGAAGAGGCCACCGAGGTCGTGATGGCGGCCAAGGATGCCGACCACGGCGCTGATCCTCAAAAAATAGTGAACGAAGTCGCCGATCTGTGGTTCCACAGCATGGTGGCGCTGGCGCATTACGGTTTGTCGCCGCGGGCGGTGATCGAGGAGCTCGAGCGCCGCGAGGGCACCAGCGGCATCGAGGAAAAGGCCCTGCGCAAGGCGCAGGCCCGTGAAGCATCGAACGACTGATTTTTTGTCCAAAGAAACGCCATGCCCAATGACATCGTGAGCCGGCAACCCGACGAGTCCCTCAAGACCTGGGGCTGGGTGAGCTACATCCTGCACCTGATCGTTGCAGTCGGTGCCGTGCTGCCCGGCGCGCAGGCGTCGATCGTGCTGCTGCTGATCGCGCTGGTCATCGACCTGGTCAAGCGCAGCGATGCGGCGGGTACCTGGCAGGCCTCGCACTTCAGCTGGCGCATCCGTTCGGTGCTCTGGGCCGGGGTGCTGTACCTCCTCACGTCCTGGCTTTGGCTGCTGTTCCTGGTGCCGGGCTGGATTGCCTGGGGCCTGATTTCGCTGTGGTTTCTGTACCGCATCATCAAGGGCATGGTCGCGATGAACGCGGGCCAATCGATGGAGCCGAACCGTGTCGTCTGAGCCGAACTGCATCTTCTGCAAGATCATCGAAGGCAAGATTCCTTCGCGCAAGGTCTATGAGGACGACGACGTTTTCGCCTTTCATGACATCGCGCCGTGGGCGCCGGTGCATTTCATGATCGTGCCCAAGCGCCACATTGCCTCCATGGCCCAGCTGACGCCAGACGATGCGGCACTGATGGGCAAGATCATGACGCTCGCGCCCAAGCTGGCCGCCGAGCAGGGCTGCCGCCCCTATCCGGACGGTGGTTTCCGCGTGGTGGTGAACACCGGCGCCGAGGGCGGCCAGGAAGTGCACCATCTCCATGTACACGTCATGGGCGGTCCGCGCCCCTGGCTCAAGGGCTGACCCCGGCCCCGTCTAAAATTCAACACAATTCTTCAGGAGTAATCCATGGGTTCACTTTCCATCTGGCATTGGCTGATCGTTCTGCTGGTCGTCGTTATGATCTTCGGCACCAAGAAACTCAAGAACATGGGCTCCGACCTCGGCGGTGCCGTCAAGGGCTTCAAAGACGGCATGAAGGACGGTTCGGCCGACGCGCCTGCGGGCCCGAACGCCCAGGTCACGGGCAACCCGGCCGCCGAGAAGTCGACCATCGACGTCGAAGCGCGTCAGAAATCCTAAGCCTGCGCTTGTGATCGACCTTGGCATTTCCAAGATCGCGCTGATCGGCGCGGTCGCACTCATCGTCATCGGTCCCGAGAAGCTGCCGCGCGTTGCCCGCACGGTCGGAATGCTGCTTGGCAAGGCCCAGCGCTACGTCAACGACGTGAAGGCCGAAGTCAACCGGTCGATGGACCTGGACGAACTGCGCAAGATGAAGGACACGGTGCACGATGCCGCACGCGATGTCGAGCAAAGCATCCATTCCGGTGCGAGCGACTTCGAAAAGCAATTCTCCGAAAGCGGCCAGACGTTGTCGGCGCTCTCGGAGACCACCCCCGAGCCGGTTTTTCCTACCTATCGACATCCGCGCAAGAACTGGCGGCTCAAGCAGGGTGCCACGCCGCAGTGGTACAAGGCACGCAACGGCGTGCGCACCAAGGCCCTTTCGGGTGCCGCACGCGTCGCGCGTTTTCGCCCCCACAACCTCAAATAGCCGCAATGCCCGCTCTGGCCGCGTGCCTGCGCGCACGGCTTGAACCCACGCCTCCCGCTGCGACCCCACATGGCCGATTCCCCCGATAAAAACAAAGAAGACGAGCTGGCCGGTACCGAGCAGCCGTTCGTGCAGCACCTCATGGAGCTGCGCGACAGACTGCTTTACTGCTGCTACGGACTGGCCGTTGCTGCGGCGCTGCTGGCGTTCTGGCCCGGCCCGAGTGGTCTGATCGACATGATCGCGATGCCCATTCGCGCCCACATGCCGCACGACGCGAAGCTGATCGCGATCGGCGTGTTTTCCCCCTTCTTCGTGCCGCTCAAGGTGCTGGGCATGACGGCGGTGCTGTTGGCGCTGCCGTGGCTCATGTACCAGATCTGGATGTTCGTTTCGCCGGGCCTCTACAGCCACGAAAAGAAGTTTGCGCTGCCCCTGATTTTCTTCGGCAGCCTGCTGGCCTACTGCGGCATTGCCTTCGTGCAGTTCTTCGTGCTCGACAAGATGTTCGGCTTCATCCAGCGGTTCACCCCTGCATCAGTGGCGGCGACGCCGGACATTTCGTCCTATGTGGAGGCCATCCTGTCGCTCTACATCGCGTTCGGCTGCGCCTTCCAGGTGCCGATCGTCGTGATGCTGTTGGTGCGCTTTCAGATCGTGACGATCGAGAAGCTGCGCGACTTCCGCGGCTATTTCGTGGTGCTGTCCTTCGTCGTGGCCGCCGTGCTCACGCCGCCTGACGTGGTGTCGCAACTCGCGCTGGCCATTCCGATGTGCCTGCTCTACGAGATCGGCATCGTTGCCGCACGCTATTTCGTCAAGCACAGTGCGGCACCCGAAGAGCGTGCCCTGGATACCACGAACCGCTGACCGGGCTGCCCGCTCGCCGGCTACTCCGGCTCCCCTGGGTTGCGCCGCACAGGCGTCTTGGGGCGAAGGCCAGGAACCACGTTCAGTTCCATCCGGTCGCTGCCGCGCTGCAAGGCGAAGCGCGAATCCTGGCCTGGCTTCAAGCCGGCGACTGCGGTCAGCAGCTCCTGCACGTTGCCGATCTGCTGCTCGCCGACGGCCGTGATCACGTCGCCCGGGCGGATGCCGGCGCGCGCTGCGGGGCCGTTCTGAAGGACGCCGGTGATGATCACGCCCTTGTTCGCTTTCACGCCAAACGTTTCGGCCAGTTCGGGCGACAGGTCGTTCGGCTCGACGCCGATCCAGCCTCGCGTGACCTTGCCTTCGGTCACGATGTCGCTGAGGACCTGCTTGGCCATCGACACGGGAATCGCGAAGCCGATGCCCATGCTGCCGCCGGAACGGGAGTAGATGGCGGTGTTGATGCCTTCGAGGTTGCCGTTGACGTCGACCAGCGCACCGCCCGAATTGCCAGGATTGATTGCGGCGTCGGTCTGGATGAAGTTCTCGAACATGTTGATGCCCAGCTGGTTGCGGCCCAGCGCCGAGACGATGCCGCTGGTCACGGTCTGGCCGACGCCGAAGGGGTTGCCGATGGCCAGCACCTGATCGCCGACCTGCAGCGCGTCGGAGTTGCCCAGCACGATCACCGGCAGCTTGTCGAGCTCGATCTTGAGCACGGCCAGGTCGGTATCGGGGTCGGTGCCGATCACCTTGCCGCGCGCATGGCGGCCGTCGTTGAGCGTCACGTCGATCTCGTCGGCGCCGTCGACCACATGGTTGTTGGTCAGCACGTACCCGTCAGGGCTCACGATCACGCCGCTGCCCAGGCCGACCTGCGGCTGGTCGGCGCCCTGGTCACCGAAGAAGAAGCGAAACCAGGGGTCGTTGGCGCGCGGATTGCGCTGCGCCGCCTTGCTGGTGTTGATGCTCACCACGGCCGGCGAGGCCTTCTTGGCCGCCATCGACAGACTGCCCGGTGCGGTCGACGGCACGCCGGTGCCGGGGGCCTCCACCACGGAGACGATGCCGCCGAGCGTGCCGCGCCGGTTGAGCCATTCGGGCTTGAGCGTTGCGACGACAAAATAGGCCGCGAGCAGGACGGTCACGGCTTGGGCGAAGAGCAGCCAGGTGCGTTTCATGAAGAGGACGGGTAGGGCAGGAGCAGGAACAGGCGGGTGCCGCGGCGCGGCAGCCTCGAGGCGACATTGTCCCTCAGCGCGTCTGGCCATGAGGGGCGTGCTGCCACCGTGCGGCGGGGCTTGGGCCGGTGTATCAGGGAAATCCCTGGGAAACCCCTAAAATCGCCGGTCTTGAGGGCGGATTGCCTTCCAGTATCTGTGCTGGTGCGGCGCGCCCCATTCCTGCGCGCCGTCTGCTTCCTCCCGTATCTGCCGTCGGACTCGTTGCCCGAGCCGTCTTCTGCTCTCCGTTTGTTTGTGTTTCCATGACTGCAAAAGCATCGTCTGCCTCCGCGGCAGCGCCCGCCCGCACGCTCGGCACCCGTGACTACAAGACCCTGGCGCTGTCGGCCCTGGGCGGCACGCTCGAGTTCTACGACTTCGTGATCTACGTGTTCTTCGCGACCGTGCTGGGCGCGCTGTTCTTTCCTGCCGACATGCCCGACTGGCTGCGCCAGCTGCAGACCTTCGGCATCTTCGCCGCGGGCTATCTGGCACGCCCCGTGGGCGGGCTGATCATTGCGCATTTCGGCGACATCCTCGGGCGCAAGCGCATGTTCACGCTGTCGATCTTCCTGATGGCTGCCCCGACGCTGGTGATCGGCCTGTTGCCGACCTATTCGACGATCGGCATCGCGGCGCCGCTGCTCCTGCTGGCCATGCGCGTGCTCCAGGGCGCAGCCATCGGCGGCGAAATGCCGGGCGCGTGGGTCTTCGTGGCCGAACACGTGCCAGCGCGCCGTTACGGGTTCGCCGTCGGCACGCTGACCGCGGGCATCACGGGTGGCATCCTGCTGGGCTCGCTCGTCGCGGTGGCCATCAACACGCACTACACGCCGGCCGAAGTCAGCGGCTATGCCTGGCGCATTCCTTTCATCCTGGGCGGCGTGTTCGGGCTGGTGTCGGTCTACCTGCGACGGTTCCTTCATGAGACGCCGGTGTTCCAGGAGCTGGCCGAACGCCGCACCGTGGCCCGCGAACTGCCGCTCAAGACCGTGGTGCGCGACCATCGGGGCGCGAGCCTCTTCGTGGGCCTGCTGACCTGGGTGCTGTCCGCAGCGATCGTGGTGGTGGTCCTGTACACACCGACCTACCTGCAGAAGGTGCACCAGGTGCCGGCCGCCCTCGCACTCGAAGCCAATGCCTTCGCCACGCTGATGCTGACCATCGGCTGCGTGATCGTGGGATGGGCCTGCGACCGTCTCGGCACGCGCCTGGTCATGCTCGTCGGCTGGGCCGGCCTGTTCGGGGCCTCGTACCTGTTCTACACGAGCCTGCCGGGCACGCCAGCGTCGCTGGTCTGGCATTACGGACTGGTCGGCCTGTTCGTCGGGACCATCGCCACGGTGCCGATCGCGGGTGTGCGCGCTTTTCCGGCGCCGGTGCGCTTTTCGGGCCTGTCCTTCGCCTACAACATGTCCTATGCCATCTTCGGCGGCCTGACGCCGGTCATCCTGACCGTGTGGCTGCAGAAAGACCTGATGGCGCCTGCGCATTACGTCGCTGCCTTGTCCTTGCTCGGTTTCCTGCTTGCGTTGTTGCCCATGGCTTCGCGTGGCCACGCGATGCGGCCGGCGCCGGCCGGCCTCAAAATGCGGGGATGAGCACCACCCGCCACGAGCTTCTCCTCGCCTTCGATCTGCTGCTGGCGCCCGAGCGCTTCAAGGATTACGGGCCGAATGGCCTTCAGGTGGAAGGCCGCACCACCGTGCACAAGATCGTCTCGGGGGTGACCGCCAGTCGTGCGCTCATCGAGGCGGCCATCCGCGCCCGGGCCGACGCGATCTTCGTGCACCATGGCCTGTTCTGGCGTGGCCAGGATGGGCGCGTGACCGGCTGGATGCGCCAGCGCCTGGGCCTGTTGCTGGGCGACGACGTCAGCCTTTTCGCCTACCACCTGCCGCTCGATGCCCATCCGGAGCTGGGCAACAACGCCCAGTTGGGGCTCCAGTTGGGCCTGCTGGCAGAGCCGGGTGCCGCGGGCAGGTTCGGCGAGCAGCAACTGGGCTGCATCGGTGGACGCAGCGGCGGCGAGTCCTTCGCGGATGCCGACGCCCTGGCCGGCCACGTCGAAGGCGTGCTCGGCCGCCCGGTCACCCTGGTCGATGGTGCCCGACGACCGATACGACGCATTGCCTGGTGTACAGGCGGTGCACAGGGCTACTTCGAAGCGGCGATTGCCGCCGGTGCAGACGCCTTCCTCACGGGCGAAATCTCCGAGCCCCAAGCCCACTACGCCCGCGAAATGGGCGTGGCTTACCTGGCCTGCGGGCACCACGCGACCGAGCGCTATGGCGCGCCTGCAGTGGCCGGCCATGTGGCTGCCCAGCTTGGCCTGGTGCACGAGTTCATCGACATCGACAACCCGGCCTGAGGTCGGCCCACGGCATGCAAGCACTCCCTATGGCCATCACGCTGGGCGACCCAGCCGGCATCGGTCCGGAAATCATCGTCAAGGCATTCCGCGACGCCCCTGCGCTCACGCGGGGCTGCTTCGTGGCGGGTGATGTCGCCACGATCCGTTTTGCCAGCCAGCAGCTCGGCAGGGCGGGTCGACTCGCGTTGCCCGTGGCGGTCCTGGATGACGTGGCCGACGTGCATGCCGCGCCGCCGCAATGCATCCCGGTGCTGCAGGCGATCGTGCCGCCCGAAGGCGTCGTGGTGGGGGAGGTGGGTGCCAGCGCCGGGCGCGCAGCGGGCGAAGCCGTGGTCTGGGCCGCTCGGGCCGCGCTGGCCGGTGACATCGCCGCCATCGTGACGGCACCACTGCACAAGGCGTCACTGGCTGCAGCCGGCTTCGGCTTTCCGGGCCACACCGAGCTGCTGCAGGCGGAAGCTGCGGCGCATGGCGGCGTGCCGGTGGCTCAAATGCCGGTACGCATGATGCTGGCCAACGACGAATTGCGTACGGTGCTCGTGAGCATCCACATGTCCTTGCGCCAGGCGATCGAGGCAGTGACGTTCGACGGTGTGCTCGCGACGATCCGCATCGCGCACGGCGCGCTGCATGCCGCGCTGGGGCGGGCGCCGCGCATCGGCGTGGCAGGGCTGAACCCGCACGCAGGCGAAGGCGGCCTCTTCGGCACCGAGGAGCGAGACATCATTGCGCCGGCCGTTGCGGCCGCCCGCGGTGAGGGCATGGACGTGCACGGCCCCTATGCGCCCGACACCGTGTTCATGCGGGCGCGGACCACGCCGGCCAGACCGGGCGAGTTCGATGTGGTGATCGCGATGTACCACGACCAGGGGCTCATCCCGGTGAAGTACCTGGGTGTGGACAAGGGCGTCAACGTGACGCTCGGGTTGCCGCTGGTGCGCACGAGCCCCGATCACGGGACTGCATTCGACATCGCCGGGCGTGGCGTTGCAGACGCTTCGAGCCTGATCGAGGCGATCTGCATGGCGCGTGCGCTCGCGCCGCGCGCGCTCAGGAGCGCTTGAGGCTGTCGCGGATCTCGCGCAGCAGCACGATGTCCTCGGCCGGGGCTGCAGGCGCCGCGGGCGCGGCTTCTTCCTTGCGACGCAGTCGGTTGATCTGCTTGACCATCACGAAAATCACGAAGGCAAGGATCACGAAATTCACCGCGATCGTGATGAAGTTGCCATAGGCCAGCACAGGCACGCCGGCCTTCTTCAGGTCGGCCAGGTTGGGGGCCACGCCGGACGGCACGCTGCCCAGCACCAGGAACAGGTTGGAGAAGTCCAGCTTGCCGAACACCAGCCCTACCAAAGGCATGATGATGTCGCCCACCAGGGAATCGACGATCTTGCCGAACGCGCCGCCGATGATCACGCCCACTGCCAGGTCAATGACGTTGCCCTTGACCGCGAATTCGCGGAATTCCTTGATGACGCTCATGTAAAACCCCCTGCATTGACGTTGTTGGACCGGCGGCAGTATAGGACCTGCAGAATCGGGACTTCCGTGCTGTAGCACAGGTGTCTTCCCGCGTTGAAGCGTCTTGTATCGCTCCGGTACAATCCCCTGTTGACCGAAGACCCCAACGAGAAGATTGAGGACACCCATGAGTGAGACCCCCGTCGGAGCCCCCCGAATCGACAGCAGCAAGCGCACATGGCTGATCGCCTCCGGCTGCGCCGGTGCGGTGGGTGGCGTGGCAACTGCCATTCCCTTCGTCAGCACCTTCCAGCCTTCGGAAAAGGCCAAGGCGGCAGGGGCGCCGGTCGAAGTCGATATCGCCTCGCTCAAGGTCGGTGAGAAGATCACGGTCGAGTGGCGTGGCAAGCCGGTCTGGATCCTGCGGCGCTCGCCCGAGCAGGTCGCCTTGCTGCCCAAGCATGACGCACAGCTTGCCGACCCGCAGTCCAAGCGCCATCCTGACGAATTCACGCCCGTCTACGCGCAGAACGAGGGGCGTTCGATCAAGCCCGAGGTGCTGGTCGTCGTAGGCATCTGCACCCACCTGGGCTGCTCGCCGGTCGACCGGCTCCAGTCGGGCCCGCAGCCGTCGCTGCCGGCCGACTGGGAGGGCGGCTTCCTCTGCCCGTGCCACGGCTCCACTTTCGACCTGGCGGGCCGCGTGTACAAGAACAAGCCGGCACCGGACAACCTCCCTGTCCCGCCGCACATGTACCTGTCGGACACGCGCCTGCTCATCGGCGAAGACAAGAAAGCTTGAGGCAGACGACCATGGCCGAATTCAAGGAAATCTCGCCGAACGCGCCTGCGGGCGACAAGCTGCTCAACTGGGTCGACAACCGATTCCCGCTGACCAAGCTCTGGAACGATCAATGGGGCAAGTACTACGCCCCAAAGAATTTCAACTTCTGGTACATCTTCGGTTCGCTGGCCATGCTGGTTCTCGTGATCCAGATCGTGACCGGCATCTTTCTCGTGATGCACTACAAGCCGGACGCCGCGCAGGCCTTCGCGTCGGTCGAGTACATCATGCGCGACGTGCCCTGGGGCTGGCTCATCCGCTACATCCACTCGACGGGGGCTTCGGCGTTCTTCATCGTGGTGTACCTGCACATGTTCCGCGGTCTCATGTACGGCAGCTACCGCAAGCCGCGCGAGCTGATCTGGGTGTTCGGCTGCGCGATCTTCCTGTGCCTGATGGCCGAGGCGTTCATGGGCTACCTGCTGCCATGGGGCCAGATGTCCTACTGGGGCGCCCAGGTCATCGTGAACCTGTTCGCAGCCATTCCATTCATCGGTCCTGACTTGGCGCTGCTGATTCGCGGCGACTACGTGGTGAGCGACGCCACGCTGAATCGCTTCTTCAGCTTCCACGTGATTGCCGTGCCGCTCGTGCTGCTGGGCCTCGTGGTGGCCCACCTGATCGCACTGCACGAAGTGGGCTCCAACAATCCGGACGGTATCGAGATCAAGGCGAATCGCGGCCCGGACGGCCATCCGCTCGACGGCATTCCCTCGCATCCGTACTACACGGTGCATGACATCTTCGGCGTGGTGGTGTTCCTCACGATCTTCTCTGCCGTGATCTTCTTCGCGCCGGAGGCAGGTGGCTATTTCCTGGAGTACAACAACTTCATCCCGGCCGATTCTCTCAAGACACCCAATCACATCGCGCCGGTCTGGTACTTCACGCCCTTCTATTCGATGCTGCGTGCGACCACCGATGACATGGTGAACGTGTTCGCGCTGATCATCGCTGGCGCTGCCATCCTCAACTTCGTCAAGGGCAAGTCGGCGACGTTCCTGAAGGTGGCCGTGGTGGTCGTTGCGGCCATCGCCATCTTGCTGCTCAAGTCCTTCGATGCCAAGTTCTGGGGCGTGGTGGTGATGGGTGGCTCGGTCATCATCCTGTTCTTCCTGCCCTGGCTCGACCACAGCCCGGTGCGGTCGATCCGCTATCGGCCGAGCTGGCACAAGTACGTGTATGGCGTGTTCGTCTTCTTCTTCCTCATCCTCGGTTACCTGGGCATCCAGCCGCCGGGCGTGTGGGGCAATCTGGTCATCGGGTCGTTCGCGCTGGACATTGCCCAGACGGTCTCGCAGATCGGCACGCTGCTGTACTTCGGCTTCTTCCTTCTGATGCCGTGGTGGAGCCAACTGGGCGAGCCCAAGCCTGTGCCCGACCGCGTGGTCTTCGCCGGCCACTGATCGGGAGACGACAAGAATGAAAAAACTCATCCTCACGCTGATCGCTTCGTTGGGTCTGCTGGCGGGCGCCCATGCAGCCGAAGGCGGTATCGCCTGGGACAAGGCGCCCAACAAGACCAACGACGTGGCGGCCTTGCAAAACGGCGCCAAGCTGTTCGTCAACTACTGCCTGGGCTGTCATTCGGCGGCCTTCATGCGCTACAACCGCCTGCAGGACATTGGCATCACCGAGCAGCAGATCAAGGACAACCTGCTTTTCACGACCGACAAGGTCGGGGAGACCATGAAGGCCAACATCGATGCGCGCCAGGCCAAGGACTGGTTCGGCGCGACGCCGCCCGACCTGACGCTGGTCGCACGCTCGCGCGCCGGACATGGTGGCACGGGCGCTGACTACCTCTACACCTACCTGCGCACCTACTACCGCGACGAGACCAAGGCCACCGGCTGGAACAATTTGGCTTTTCCCAGTGTGGCCATGCCGCATGCGCTCTGGGAACTGCAAGGCGAACGCCGTCCCGTCTACACCAAGGTCGAACAACACGGCCATGAAGTGGACGTGTTCAAGGGTTGGGAACAGGTCACGCCGGGTACCATGACGCCACTCCAGTACGATCAGGCCGTCGGCGACCTGGTCGGTTATCTGGAATGGATGGCCGAACCTGCCCAAAACACCCGTGTGCGCATCGGGGTGTGGGTGCTGCTGTTCCTTTCGATGGCGGTGGTCTTCGTTTGGCGGCTGAACGCGGCGTTCTGGAAAGACGTCAAGTAGCCGGTCCGATGCCGATCGGCACACCCTGTGTGCCTGGTCCCTCAGAGTGGGTTGCCAACGCGACCCACTCTTTTTGATTTTTAGGAGTCTCTCGCCATGATGGTTCTGTATTCAGGTACGACCTGCCCTTTTTCCCACCGCTGCCGCTTCGTTCTGTTTGAAAAGGGCATGGACTTCGAGATTCGCGATGTGGATCTCTACAACAAGCCCGAAGACATCAGCGTGATGAATCCGTACGGACAGGTGCCGATCCTGGTCGAGCGCGACCTGATCCTGTACGAGTCGAATATCATCAACGAGTACATCGACGAGCGCTTTCCGCACCCCCAACTGATGCCCGGCGACCCGGTCGACCGTGCGCGCGTGCGCCTGTTCCTGCTCAACTTCGAGAAGGAACTGTTCGTGCACGTTTCGGCGCTGGAGAACCGCACGGCCAAGGGCAACGACAAAGCACTGGAAAAGGCCCGTGCGCACATCCGCGATCGCCTCACGCAGCTCGCTCCCGTGTTCTTGAAGAACAAGTACATGCTGGGCGACAACTTCTCGATGCTCGATGTGGCCATCGCGCCGCTGCTCTGGCGCCTGGACTATTACGGCATTGACCTCAGCAAGAATGCCGCACCGCTGCTCAAGTACGCCGAGCGCATCTTCTCCCGCCCGGCCTACATCGAGGCGCTGACGCCGTCCGAAAAGGTCATGCGCAAATAAAATGGGTTCATTCCCAGGCTGCGCACAGTTCGCGTCGCTTCGCCTATTGCTTTCAATTTCATGATCAACGCGCTCGAATCATCTTCGACCCGCCCGTACCTCATTCGGGCGCTGTATGAATGGTGCACTGACAATGGGTTCACGCCCTATGTCGCTGTGCAGGTCGACGAAACCGTCCTGGTCCCGCGCGAGTACGTGAAGAATGGCGAGATCGTGCTGAACATCAGCTTCGATGCGACCAGTTCGCTCAAGCTGGGCAACGACTTCATCGAGTTCAAGGCCCGTTTTGCGGGCACTGCACGCGAGATCCAGGTGCCGATCGGACGTGTGATCGCCATTTACGCGCGCGAAAACGGGCAGGGCATGGCCTTTCCGGCGCCGCCGCCTGCAGTCTCCGCATCGGGTGATGGCGAGCCGTCGTCGCCCGTTGCGGCAAGTGGGCCGGCGCGCATGCCGCTGCGCGACGCATCCCGTGGAAACGAAGGCGATGCGGCCAAGGTCGTTCATCTGGTCGCCGATGAGGCGACCGACGGCGCGGGCGAGGCCAAGCCGGACGGCGACGAGCCCCCACGCCCTCCGGCAGGTGGGGCCAGGCCGTCGCTCAAGCGCATCAAGTGACACATCGGGTGCGGCTAGAATGCGCACCCACGCCGCTTTAGCTCAGTTGGTAGAGCAACCGCCTTGTAAGCGGTAGGTCGTCAGTTCGATTCCGACAAGCGGCACCATCTTTCATGTCCCGGCGTGGCCGCGGACAGCTCTCAACCCCTTGGTGTACCGCCCAGGGGTTTTTTTGTTGCCTGATGGATGCCGTTGCTGGCGGGCGGCCTTTCTGCGCGAACGTGTGCGTAAACGCACTTTCAGGGCCGTGGTGCGTTTCTAGACTTGCGTCATTCCCACTCTCCTTGAAGGAAATGACCATGAAGAAGTTCACCATCGTTGCTGGCACCGTGGCCTGCGTTCTGTTCGCGGGTTCCGCCTTTGCTGCCGGCGAGGGCGATCAGGCCCCGGAAAAGCAGACCCCGTTCGTGGGCGCCCTGCAGCGCGCCGACGTGCAGGCCCAATTGCTCGCAGCCCAGCGCGGCGGCCAACTGCTGCGTGCCGGCGAGGCCATTGACGGCTCCTACGGTGTGGCCACGCTGCCTGTCGACCGTGCGCGCAACGACGTGCGCGCCGAAGCAGTTGCCACTGCCCATGCACCCAACCAGAACCTCGACCGCAAGGCCTTCGTGAACAGTGTCGTGCCGATGGCCTACACCCAGGGCTCACTCGCCACGTCGCGCCAGGCTTCTGCCGACAATGGCGTCTTGGCGAAATAAGGCGCAAAGATGTCCAATGCGACCCCTCCGATCGGCGTGCTGGCGCCCCACACCGCCGAGCGGCTCGACGACGCAGGCAAGCTGCTGCTGCGTTTGACCATCGGCTTGCTGATCCTGCTGCACGGCATCGCCAAGCTGTCGACCGGACCTGGCTTCGTGGTATCAATGCTCGAGAAGGCCGGGTTGCCGGGCTCCATCGGCTACCTGGTTTACGTGGGCGAGGTGATCGCGCCCCTGCTGATGATCGTCGGGCTGTGGACACGCGCCGCAGCGGCCGTCGTGGCATTCAACATGGTCATTGCCTTTGCGCTGGTGCACATGGGCAGCCTGTTCACCATCGGCAAGCAGGGCGGCTGGGCGCTGGAGTTGCAGGGCCTTTTCCTGTTCGGTGCGCTGGCCGTGGTGCTGCTCGGTGCTGGTCGCCTGAGCATCGGCGGCAAGGCCGGCCGCTTCAACTGAGCTTGTGAGCGCGCAGGACTGCGTCGTCCAGCGTCTCGCCACGAACCAGGGCCACCCGTTCGGCGAGCGTCCGGACGTCGGTGAGCACCAGGGCCTGGTCTTCCTTGCGCAGCAAGCCTTCGCGTGCGAGTACGTTGAGCTCGCGCGTGACCTGTTCCCGGTTGGTGCTGATCTGGCTGGCCAGCACCGCATGCCGCGGCGGAGGTGACAAGCGCGCCTCGTTGTCGACGACACCGGCGAGCCGCGCGATGCGCAGAAGCTCGGCATGCAGCCGGTTCTGAACGCCCAGCGTACTCAGGTCGATCACGCGTTCGGACAACTGGCGTACCAGCGCAGCGAGCCGCAGCATCACGCGCTCGGCCACCAGCGGTTCTTCGCGCAGCAAGGCGCGAAACGCCTCACGGTCCAGGCTGGCCACCACGCTGGGCGCGAGCGTGACCACGTCGGCCGAGCGTGGCAGGCCGTCGACGGCGGCGATGTCGCCGAAATGCTCACCCGCATCACCATCACGAAAGGTCACCTGGCGACCGCTGGCCGAGTAGGTCGTCACCCGTACCTGCCCGGAAACGAGAAAATACACCTCCCCGCCGTCGTCGGCACGCGTCACCAGCCATCGCTCCGCGTCCACGGTGTGCCACAGGCACTGCTGCGCCAGTTGGTCGAGACGTTGATCTGAAAGGCCGTCAAGCAGCGCGATGCGGCGCAGGGCCAGGCTGGAGCGTGGGATCGGTTCGGTCATGCGGGAGGCTGAAAGAGGGCGCGGATTATGCTCGGGTCCCGCTTTGAAGCTTCGCATGGACCGACGTTCCCTCTTTTTCGCCTATCTGCCAACACGTCGCAACCTGCGCTGGACCAGCGGCCTGGTGCTGATGTTCTACGCCGCACTGCATCTGCTCAACCATGCGACGGGCCTGGTCTCGCTGGCCGCCGCCGAGGCGCTGCTCACCGTGTTGCGCGGCTTCTGGCACAGCCTGCCGGGCAGCCTGCTGCTCTATGGCGCGGCGCTGATCCATGGGGGCCTGGCGCTGCTTGCGCTCTGGGAGCGCCGCACGCTGCGCATGCCGTACATCGAGGCGATTCGCATGGCGCTCGGTTTTTCGCTGCCGCTGCTGATGGCCGGCCACCTCGCGGCCATGCGCTGGGCCTACGAAGTCTTCGCACTCGAAGGCTCCTACACCCGCGTCGTACGGGGGCTGTGGAGCGTGGAGGGCGTCAGCTTCCAGTGGGCGCTGATGACGGCAGCCTGGGCACACGGCTGCCTGGGTTTGCACCTGGCGCTGCGTGCGCGGGCCGCATACCGCCGCGGATTTCATCTGTGGTTTGCGCTGGCGGTACTGCTGCCGGTGCTCGCTGCTGCGGGCTTTCTCTCCATGGGACGCGAACTCCAATGGAACGACCTGCACAGCGCCCGCGCGCCGACACCCGCGCAAAGCGTGGCCATTGACGAGGCCGGACAGCGTTTCGAGGTCTTCTATGTGCTGGCGCTGGCTGCTTTGCTGGCCGGCCGGTGGGCGCGGCGGCGTTGGACGTGGCGCACGGGGGCGGCGTGGGTCACCTTGCAGTACCCGGCCCGTGCGCTGCGCGTGCCGCAGGGCTGGTCGGTGCTGGAGGCGAGCCGCGCGCATGGCGTGCCGCATCTGTCGGTCTGTGGTGGCCGTGCCCGATGCTCGACCTGCCGTGTGCGCGTGGTGGGACCGGCCACGCACATGAACGCCCCGGGACGTGACGAGCTGCGCACGCTGGCGCGGGTGCATGCGCCCGATGGCGTGCGACTGGCTTGTCAGTTGCGACCCACCGGCGACCTGCAGGTGACGCCCTTGTTTTCACCACTGCCCGAAGCAACTGGCGGCGTGCCGTTCGGGCGCTTCGGGCGGGAGCGCGATGTGGCCGTGCTGTTCGTGGATCTGCGGCGCTGGTCGGGGCTGGCAGAGCGGCAATGGCCCGCTGACCTCGTCTACGTGCTCGACCGCTACTTCGCCATCGTGGGCGAGGCGGTGCGCGAAAGCGGCGGTCTGCCCAACCAGTTCATCGGCGACAGCGTCATGGCGATCTTCGGGCTGGACGTCGATCTGCCCACGGCCTGCCGCCAGGCCTTGCGCGCGGCCGAATGCATTGGTGACCGCATGGATGCCTGGAGCGCTGGCTTTGAGGCCCAGTTCGGCCATCGGCTCGACTTCGGCATGGGGCTGCACGCCGGACGGACGGCGATCGGCGAAGTCGGGTATCTGGAGACCACCACCTTCACGGCGGTCGGCGAAGTGGTGAACACGGCCAGCCGCCTGCAGGACCATGCCAAGACAGCCGACGCGCGGCTGGTCGTGTCGCTGTTCGTGGCCATGCAGGCGGGCGTGGCCGATCAACTGGGCGCGGTCGAGCACGTGAGTGTGCGTGGCCGGTCGGAGTCGCTCGCCGTGCTGCGGGTGCGGGCACCGGCGCTCAGCGCCGCGCCTGCACCTTGAGGCGGATGGTGGCGACGTCCCAGCCCTTGTTGCGCAGCCGCAGCACCATCGCCGGTGTCAGCTGGCGCAATTTGGCCGCTGCCGCGCTGCCTGTGACCAGCAGGCACCAGACGTCGCCTTCGGCCGGGCCGGCCTGCACGGCTGCGCGCATGGCCTCGGGAATCAGGTCCTGCACGGCCTGCAGCCGCTGGCCCGTGTCGCGCGCCCGGGCAAGCAGCCCTGCCAGGGTCGGGGAGCCGTCGGCGGCCTGCTGCAGGGTGAAGGGTGCGAATCGTCGGTTCATGCGGACAAGGAGGAAGGGTACCAGGTGGCTAAAATGGGCGGTTTGTCGGCTTTCGGGCTGGCCGGGTCCGCTTGCTTTCCGGGGAAGTGCACCCATCTGCTCACACCATATCTTAGGGATTTCGGTCACAGTGCCTGCCTGTAACGGGCGCGCGTCGATCCTCCACACATGGCAACCAACTTCCTGACCCAACTTTTCGGCAGTCGCAACGACCGTCTTCTCAAGCAGTACCGCAAGACGGTCGAACGCATCAATGCGCTCGAGCCCAGTTTCGAGGCGCTCACCGACGATGCGCTGCGCGCCAAGACCGAGGAGTTCAAGGCACGCTTTGCCAAGGGCGAATCGCTCGACGACCTGCTGCCCGAGGCCTTCGCCACGGTGCGCGAAGGCTCCAAGCGCGTCATGAAGATGCGCCACTTCGACGTGCAGATGCTGGGCGGCATGGCTTTGCACAACGGCAAGATCGCCGAAATGCGAACCGGCGAAGGCAAGACGCTCACCTCGACGCTGCCCGTCTACCTCAATGCACTGTCGGGCAACGGTGTGCACGTGGTCACCGTCAACGATTACCTTGCCAGCCGCGACGCGCGCTGGATGGGCCGGCTCTACAACTTCCTGGGCCTGAGCGTGGGCATCAACCTGCCGCAGGCGCCCAAGGACGAGAAGCAGCAGGCCTACGCCAGCGACATCACCTACGGTACCAACAACGAGTACGGCTTCGATTACCTGCGCGACAACATGGTCTACGAAGCGTCGGACCGCGTGCAGCGCAAGCTGAATTTCGCGATCATCGACGAGGTCGACTCCATCCTGATCGACGAGGCGCGCACGCCCCTGATCATCAGTGGCCAGGCCGAGGACCACACCGACACCTACCTGGCGATCAACAAGGTCGTACCGCTGCTGACCAAGCAGATCGGCGAGGCCGACCCGATGACCGGCCAGGGCGTGATCACGCCGGGCGACTTCACGGTCGACGAAAAGACCCACCAGGTCTTTCTGACCGAAGACGGCCACGAGAAGGCTGAACAGCTGCTGTCTGAATTCAAGCTGCTGCCCGAGGGCGCGTCGCTCTACGATCCGGCCAACATCACGCTGATGCACCACCTGAATGCCGCGTTGCGCGCCCGGCATCTGTACCACCGCGACCAGCACTATGTCGTGCAGCAGGGCGAGGTCGTGATCGTCGATGAATTCACCGGACGGCTGATGACGGGCCGCCGCTGGAGCGACGGCCTGCACCAGGCCGTGGAAGCCAAGGAAGGCGTGGAGATCCAGGCCGAGAACCAGACGCTGGCGTCCATCACCTTCCAGAACTACTTCCGTCTGTACAACAAGCTCTCGGGCATGACCGGCACGGCCGACACCGAAGCCTACGAATTCCAGGAGATCTACGGTCTGGAGACCGTGATCATTCCGCCCAACCGCGTGAGCAAGCGCGACGACCAGCTCGACCGCGTCTACAAGACGACGCGCGAGAAGTACGAGGCGGCCATCCAGGACATCCGCGAATGCTACGAGCGCGGCCAGCCCGTGCTGGTGGGGACCTCGTCGATCGAGAACTCGGAGATCATCGACGCGCTGCTCACCAAGGCCGATCTGCCGCACCAGGTGCTCAACGCCAAGCAGCATGCCCGCGAAGCCGACATCGTGGCGCAGGCAGGTCGCGCCAAGATGATCACCATCGCCACCAACATGGCCGGTCGTGGTACCGACATCGTGCTGGGCGGCAACATCGAGAAGCTGATCGAAGCCGTCGAGCAGGACGAGACGCGCGACGAAGCGTCCAAGCAGGCCGAGGTCGCCCGCATCCGCTCCGAATGGATGAAGGACCACGAGGCCATCAAGGCGCTCGGCGGCCTGCGCATCATCGCCACCGAACGGCATGAATCGCGCCGCATCGACAACCAGTTGCGCGGGCGTTCGGGCCGCCAGGGCGATCCGGGTTCATCGCGCTTCTACCTGAGCCTGGACGATCCGCTGATGCGCATCTTCGCGGGCGACCGCGTCAAGGCGATCATGGACCGCCTGAAGATGCCCGACGGCGAAGCCATCGAAGCCGGCATCGTGACCCGCAGCATCGAGAGCGCGCAGCGCAAGGTCGAGGCGCGCAACTTCGACGTGCGCAAGCAGCTGCTCGAATACGACGACGTGTCCAACGATCAGCGCAAGGTGATCTACCAGCAGCGCAACGACATCCTCGATGCCAGCGAGCTCGAGCCGCAGATCGAGGCGCTGCGCGAAGGCTGTTTCACCGACCTGTCGCGCCAGTTCGTGCCGGCCGAATCGGTCGAAGAGCAGTGGGACCTGGCCGGCCTGGAGCGTACGCTGGGCAACGAGTGGGGTCTGGAGATTCCGCTGCGCAAGGACGTCGAGGCTGCCACCGCCATTTCAGACGAGGACGTGGTCGACAAAGTGGTGCAGGCGGCGCATGCGGCCTTCAACGCCAAGGTCGCGCAGATTGGTCGTGAAAACTTCATGCAGTTCGAACGCATGGTGCTGCTGCAGAGCATCGACACGCACTGGCGCGAACATCTGGCCTCGCTCGACTATCTGCGCCAGGGCATCCATCTGCGTGGCTATGCGCAAAAGCAACCCAAGCAGGAGTACAAGCGCGAAGCGTTCGAGCTCTTCGGCCAGCTGCTCGACTCGGTCAAGAACGAAGTCACCCGCCAGCTGATGACCGTGCGCGTGCAGTCGACCGAGCAGCTCGAGGAAGCGGCCGAAACGCTGGAGAGCCGCGCAGAGGCGATTGCCAACATCACCTACACCGCGCCGACCGAAACCGGCGATGTCGAAGTGCGCGTCGACGAAGAAAGCCAGCGCCGTGTCGCTGCCGGTGCGTTGAATGCCGAAGCTGCTGCGTTCGCCCGCGTCGGCCGCAACGACCCCTGCCCGTGCGGCAGCGGCAAGAAGTTCAAGCAGTGTCACGGTAAGTTGTCATGATCCGCTACCGGCCAGCGCGCATGTCGTGTCGCTGGGCCAAGCCCCTGCCAGGGGACAACGCCTGCGGCACGGCAAAGCCGGCCCGTGGTACTTCTGATGAAGAGAATGGAAGGGAAGCTCCGATGCCCGTGAACCTGTCTGCCCCTGATCCTGCCGCGCTGCACCCAGTGCCCGGCGTCCGCATTGGCGTCGCCGAAGCCGGCGTGCGCAAGGCCAACCGCAAGGACCTGACGGTGGTGCTGATCGACGAAGGCGCTGCCGTGGGCGGCGTGTTCACGCTCAACCGTTTCTGTGCCGCGCCGGTGCAGGTCTGCCGCGAACACCTGGCCAAGAACTACGGTATCCGGGCGATGCTGATCAACACCGGCAATGCCAACGCCGGCACCGGCCAGGACGGTCTGGCGCGGACGCACCAGAGTTGCGTGGCGCTGGCGCGCGAGCTGGACATCGCGCCCGAGCAGATCCTGCCGTTCTCCACCGGCGTGATCATGGAGCCGCTGCCCGTCGATCGCATCGAGGCTGGACTGCCGGCTGCGCTGGCTGATGCGGCGCCCGACCATTGGGCGCGTGCTGCCGAGGGCATCATGACCACCGACACAGTGCCCAAGGCCTTCAGCCAGCAGGTTCGGATTGGCGGCGCAACCGTGACCATCACCGGCATCAGCAAGGGCGCCGGCATGATCCGTCCGAACATGGCCACCATGCTCGGCTTCATGGCAACCGACGCGAAGATCGATCCGGCGCTGGTCCAGCCGCTGGCGCTGCAGCTGGCCGACGCCTCGTTCAACCGCGTGACGATCGACGGCGACACATCGACCAACGATTCATTCGTGGTCATCGCCACGCAGAAGGCCGACCACGCGACCATCACCGCGCTGGATTCGCCCGACGGCCGCGCGTTGGTCGATGCGATGCAGAACGTCGCGCGCCAGCTGGCGCAGGCCATCGTGCGCGACGGGGAAGGCGCGACCAAGTTCATCACGGTCCGCGTCGAGGGCGGCCGTGACACCGCCGAATGCCGGCAGGTGGCCTATGCCGTGGCCCATTCGCCGCTGGTCAAGACGGCGTTCTTCGCCAGCGATCCGAACCTGGGTCGCATCCTGGCGGCGGTCGGCTATGCGGGCATCGGCGACCTCGACCAGACCGGCATCGACCTGTACCTCGACGAGGTGCACGTGGCCGTCAAGGGCGGCCGCAACCCCGACTACCGCGAGGAAGACGGGCAACGCGTCATGAAGCAGAGCGAGATCACCGTGCGCATCGGCCTGGGTCGTGGCGACGCGGTCGACACGGTCTGGACCTGTGACCTGAGCCACGACTACGTGTCGATCAACGCCGATTACAGGTCCTGAGCCGCTGACGATGAATGAGAAGTTCGAGCACCTGATCGAGCGCGCCGAGCAGCTCATCGCCCGCATCGAGTCGATCCTGCCGCAGCCGTTGCAGGCGCCTGCCGACTGGAATGCCGCCATCGCGTGGCGCTACCGGCGGCGCAGCACGGGCTATGGGACACTGGAGCCGGTGCGCCACATGGGCGCGATGCCGCTGGACGCGCTCAAGGAAATCGACGTCCAGAAGGACAAGATCGAGCGCAACACGCGTCAGTTCGTCGAGGGCAAGCCGGCCAACAATGTGCTGCTGACCGGTGCGCGGGGCACCGGCAAGTCCTCCCTCATCCGCGCCTGCCTTCAGGCCTATGCGCCGCAGGGCCTGCGCCTGATCGAGGTCGACAAGTCCGACCTGACCGACCTTCCGGACATCATCGACGTGGTGTCCGCGCGCCCGGAGAAGTTCATCGTTTTCAGCGACGACCTGAGTTTTGACGAGGGCGAGCCCGGCTACAAGGCGCTCAAGTCGATCCTCGACGGTTCGGTGTCGGCGGCTTCGCCCAACGTGCTGATCTACGCGACCAGCAACCGGCGCCACCTGCTGCCCGAGTACATGAAGGATAACCTCAGCTACACGCATACCGACGATGGCGAAGTCCATCCGGGCGAGGTGATCGAGGAGAAGATTTCTCTGTCGGAACGCTTCGGCCTGTGGGTCAGCTTCTACCCGTTCGGGCAGAACGAATACCTGGCGATCGTCGCGCAGTGGCTCTCGTCGTTCGGTGTCGATGCGCCCGCGATCGAGGCCGCGCGTCCCGAAGCGCTGGTGTGGGCGCTGGAACGCGGTTCGCGCAGCGGCCGGGTGGCCTACCAGTTCGCCCGAGACTATGCAGGACGTGCGGCATGAACACCTCCCCCACCGGCACGCGCAAGCACACCGAGGTGGCCGTCGGTATCCTGATCCGCGCGCAGGACGACGCGCTGCTGCTTTCCACCCGACCGGAGGGCAAGCCTTACGCAGGCTACTGGGAGTTCCCGGGCGGCAAGCTCGAGGCCGGCGAGACGGTCGAGGCGGCGTTGCGGCGCGAACTTCACGAGGAACTGGGCATCACCATTGCGGATGCCGAGGTCTGGAAGGTCACCGAGCACGATTACCCGCATGCCCTGGTGCGTTTGCACTGGTGCCGCGTGCGCCAATGGGACGGCGAGTTCGAAATGCGTGAAGGCCAGGCGATGCGCTGGCAGCAACTGCCGCTGGACGTGCGCCCCGTGCTGCCGGGTGCACAACCGGTGCTGGTCTGGCTGGCCGAAGAACGCGGCCTTGCCGCCAGCGCGGCGTCCATCGACTGAGCCGGCATGCCTCAGCGCATGCTGGGGTCGCCAAAGGGCGTGTCGTCGGGCGGCGTCTCTGCGGGCATGCGGAAATCTTCATTGGCCCATGCGCCGAAGTCGACGCCCTTGCAGCGCGCGCTACAGAACGGCCGGTAGGGATTGCGCGTGGCATAAATGCAGTCATGCCTGCAGGCAGGGCAGCGCACGATGCGCTCACCGATGTCGGGTACGTCCTGGCTCATGCGCAGAGTGTCAGTTCAAACGGTGCGTCTTCCGCGCTCGCATGCAGGCGGTCGTCCGCGGCATGGCGCATCAGCCGCACCGACACCATCAGACGGTTGCCGCTGATTTCGGGTATCAGTCCGAGCGCCGGGTCGATGCGCAGGCGCAGCAGCTGGAAGCTGCGGCCCTGGGGCAGGTTCTGCAGGAACTGGCCGCCGGCGGCCATGACCTTGTAGGGCACGTCGGCATCGCGAAGAAGCTTCAGCAGCAGAAAGATGGCTGCCGCGAGCGGAGAAAGCGTGGACGACCAACGTTCGAGGTCGTTGCGGCGTACGCTGGAGGGGAGATGCTGCCAGGCGTGATAGGCCGGCAGGTCGAATTCACAGGTACCGCCCGGAATGCCCGCGCGGCTGCGGATGCTCATGAGCCACTCGTTGTCGGTCAGCGACTGCCCGGCCTTGCCCGACAGTGCATTGAGTGTGGCGAAGTGCCGCTCCAACTGCGTCACGATCTGGTCGAGGGCGACCTCCGAAATCGCGGGATTGCCGCGATAGCTGTTGAAGGCGCTCTTGTGTTTTTCAAGGTCGCGCAGCACGTCCGACTTGAGGTCTGCCCTTGCCGCCACGTCCATGATTTCGAAAATCGTCACGAGCGCGTAGTGGTGCGACAGGGCAGAGTCGGCCGGCACCAGCTCGCCGAGCCGGCGAAAGAGGTGCTCGAGTCGCAAATAGGTGCGAATGCGCTCGTTGAATGGGTACTCGTAAAGAATCACGCGTGTGGATTTCCTGTCGCGAAGATCATAGCCGCCGCAACGGTGCATGGGTGGGGCCGCACTACCTCAGGTAACGCCTGCAACATGTCGGTGCGACGTTTCGAGGGGCGGCGAGGCCAAAAAACCGGATGGGGCGTCAGGGTACGCCGCGTGCAGGCGAAGTCAGCCAGGTTGCACGTGCGAGCCCCAATGGTGCCAGAGACTGTCGACCTCGGTTGACAGTTCGTCAAGGGACAGATTCTCGTTGAAGATCACCGCATCGGCGGCGGCTCGGCGTGCATTTCTCGGTGCCTGCTGTGCCATCACGGCGCGCACGGCGTCGGCCGACCAGCCCGAGCGGGCCATCACGCGCCGTAGCTGCGTGGCCTCGGTGGCATCGACCACCAGCACACGGTCGACGATCGCGCGCCAGCGTTGCGACTCGACCAACAGCGGCACGTCGAACACGAGGGTGGCGGTGGGCTCGGCCGCCGCAGCCTGCTGCTCGCAGATTGCGCCGATCAGCGGATGCAGGATCGCTTCGAGGCGGCGCTTGGCACCGGTGTCGGCGAATACGATCTCGCGCATGCGGGCCCGGTCGAGGCCGCCGTCTGTGGCAATGACATCTGCCCCGAACGCGGCAGCAAGGGCCGGCATGGCCGCACCACCTGGCTGGGCGATGGCACGTGCGATGGCGTCGGTGTCGACCAGCACGGCGCCGCGTGCCACCAAGAGGGCGGCGACGGTGCTTTTGCCGCTGCCGATACCGCCAGTCAGTCCGATGCGCATGATGCCAATTCTCCTCAAAGCCCGGCAACGCGCAGGATCGCGTGCGGACCGAAGAGCATGGCCGCGAAGCCAGCGCCTGCCAGGAAAGGCCCGAACGGAATGTAGCCGCCTTCGCGCAGCCCGCCCACGGCCTTCATGCCCAGCCCGACCACGACACCGATGACTGATGCCATCAGGACCATCGGAATCAGCGCCTGCCAGCCGAACCAGGCGCCGAGCGCAGCGAAGAGCTTGAAGTCGCCGTAGCCCATGCCTTCCTTGCCGGTGACGAGTTTGAACAGCCAGTAGACGCTCCACAGCGACAGGTAGCCGGCGGCTGCGCCAAGCACGGCCTGCGCAATGTCGACCCCTGTGAAGCCTGCAAGGGCGCAAAGCAACCCCGCCCACAGCAGCGGCAGCGTGAGGTCGTCGGGCAGCAGCGTGGTGTCCCAGTCGATCAGTGCCAGCACCAGCAGGACCGCCGCGAAACCACACCAGGCCAGCGCGGCCCACTGGCCGGGCATGCGCCAGACGCACCATGCAAAAAGGGCCGCTGTCGTCAGCTCGACCAGCGGATGGCGAACGCCGATCGGCGCCCGGCAGGCCGCGCAGCGCCCGCGCAGCGCCACGTAGCTGAGCACCGGCAGGTTTTCGTACCAGCGGATGGCGTGCCCGCATGCCGCGCAGTGCGAAGGCGGCGTCATCAGGTTGTACGAGGGCAGGGCGGGCGCGTCACCAGCGGCCGTGTCGGCCGCCCACTGGTGTTCGAGCATCTTCGGCAGGCGATGCACGACCACGTTGAGAAAGCTGCCGATGAGCAGGCCGATGAGGCCGGCGAGTGCGGCATCGATGCTTGGGGACATCAGCATCAGACCACCTGGCCGATCTGGAAAATGGGAAGGTACATGGCCACGACGATAGCGCCGATCAGCACGCCAAGGAAAGCGATGATCGCCGGTTCCATCAGGCTCGAAAGACCGGCCAACCGGTTGTTGACCTCCGCTTCGTGGAAGTCCGCTGCCTTGTCCAGCAGGTGGTCCAGGGCACCCGAGGCTTCGCCGATGGCTGTCATCTGCAGCACCATCGGCGGGAAGAGCCCGGATGCCGTCATGGCCGAAGCCAGGCTCGCGCCGGTGGCGATGTCCTGCCGGATGCGCCGCGTACCGTCGACGAAGGCGGCGTTGCCCGTTGCACCACCGACAGGGTCCAGCGCTTCGAGCAGCGGCACGCCGGCCGCGAACAGCGTGGCGAGGGTGCGTGTCCAGCGCGCCACGCAGGCCTGGCGCACCAGCGTGCCGACCAGCGGCAGTCGCAGCAGCAGGTGGTCGGTGCCTTGCTGCAGGCGTTCGCTGCGCCGCCAGAAGTGCAGGATGAGCAGCGTGGCCGCGACCAGGCCGGCCAGCAGCAGCAAGCCGTGGTCGACGAGAAAGGCGCTCGCGGCCATGACGGCCAGCGTGGGTGCGGGCAGCGTGCTGCCGAAGGATCGGAAGACTTCGGCAAAGCTGGGAATGACGAAGACCATCACCAGCGTCAGCACCGCGGTGGCGAGTGCCAGCACCGCAGTCGGATAGACCAGCGCGGCACGCAGCCGGGACTTGAGCGCTTCGCGCTGCTCCATCCATGTGGCGAGACGGTCGAGCATTTCCTGCTGCTTGCCTGCCGTCTCACCGGCGGCGATCAGATTGCAGGCGAGCCGGTCGAACTGCAGCGGATGCTTGCGCAAGGCGGTCGACAGCGCGGTGCCGCTTTCGATGTCCAGCCGCAGCCCGGTGAGGAGCCGGGCGAGGCGCGGGTTGGCGTTGCTGCGCGCCAGGATGTCGAAGGCCTGCAGCAACGCGATGCCGGCTTGCAGCATCGTGGCAAGCTGACGAACGAACAGCGCGATGTCGCCCGCGCGGATGCTGCGCCCCGACGCCAGCCGGCGGCGTCGCAGCGTCAGCGCTTGCAGGCCCTGGCGGCGCAGGGCGGCCTGGGCCTGATGCGCGCCGGCTGCGTACAACTCGCCCTGCGCGGGCTTGCCGGTGCGGTCACGCCCTTGCCAGGCATAGAGGTGTTCCCTGGGCATTGCGTTCGCGTCCGGCCCCTCAGGCGTTGGTCAAGGCCATCACTTCTTCAAGTGAGGTCAGGCCTTGCCGCACCTTGCGCAGCCCCGATTGGCGCAGGGAGCGGACACCCTCCGCCTCGGCCTGCCGGGCGATATCGGTGGCACTGCGTTCAGCGAGGATGAGCGCCCGGATCGCGTCGCTGACAGGCATCACCTGATGGATGCCGATGCGTCCCCGATAGCCTTCGTGACAGGCATTGCAGCCGACCGGGCGGTAGGGTTGCCAGCTCCCGTCCAGCATGTCGTCGTCGAATCCGGCATCGTGCAGCGACTGGCGCGGCAGCGCACGCGGCGCGCGGCAGGCCGCACAGAGCCGACGGGCCAGCCGCTGCGCAGCGATCAGGATCACGCTCGACGCGATGTTGAACGGCGCCATGCCCATGTGCCGCAGCCGGGTGAGCGTGGACGGCGCGTCGTTTGTATGCAGTGTGGACAGCACGAGGTGGCCGGTCTGCGCGGCCTTGGTGGCGATGTCTGCCGTCTCCAGGTCGCGGATTTCGCCCACCATCAGCACGTCCGGGTCCTGCCGCAAGAAGGCGCGCAGCGCGGCTGCGAAGCTCAGTCCCGCCTTGTCGTTCACATTCACCTGATTCACGCCCGGCAGATGAATTTCGGCCGGATCCTCGGCGGTTGCGATGTTGACCCCTGGCGTATTGAGCCGGTGCAGGCAGGCGTAGAGCGATACGGTCTTGCCCGAGCCTGTCGGACCCGTGACCAGCACCATGCCATGGGGTCGGGAGATCGCGTCCAGCAGGCGCTGCTTCTCTTCGTCTTCGTAGCCGAGCGCGTCGACGTCCAGGCGGGCCGTGCCGGCATCAAGCAGCCGGATCACGATCTTTTCGCCGAACAGTGTCGGCAATGTGCTCACGCGGCAGTCGACGGCCTGTCCGGTGCCCAGTGCCAGGTTCATGCGCCCGTCTTGCGGCACGCGCTTCTCGGCGATGTCCAGCCGCGACAGCACCTTGATGCGTGACGCGAGCCGGTCCTTGATGAAGGGCGGCGGATGCGCGACTTCGCGCAGTTGCCCGTCGATGCGAAAACGCACGCGGTAGCTGTGCTCGTAAGGCTCGAAGTGGACATCCGACGCCTGCTTCTGACAGGCGTCGAGCAGCACGCCGTTCAGGAAGCGCACCACGGGCTTGTCGTCGATCGCGTTCGCTTCGACAGCGGTCAGTCCGGCGCCATCGGTGGGGTCGGTGTCGCTGAAATCGAATTGTGCAGGGTCGAAGGCAGGCGTGCGCCGTGCCGCCTCGTCGAACCAGCGAGAGAGTTGGTCATGGTCGGCCACCGCCCAGTCCACGCCCGCCTGCGAGGCAAACTTCACCTTGTCCAGCGTCTGCGCGTCGGTGGGGTCGGCCGTGGCCACGCGCAAGCGTCCGGCACGCTTGCCCAGTACAACGATGCGCAGTTCCCGGCACAGCTTCGGGTCGAGCAGATCGGCCGGGAGTTGAGCCGGATCCAGCGCCTCCAGGTCGACGTGGGGGATGCCGAGGAGGGTTGACAGCGTACGCGCTACATCGCTGGCATGGACGTCGCCGGCGGCACTCAGTTCAGCGATGAAGCTCACGCCATGGGCGGTGGCCTGGCGACTCAATGCCTCGGCGCTTGCGATCGAAAGCAGGCCGGAACTCACGAATGCACGGGCCAGGCCGTGCAGCGTAACGGCATTGCCGGGGGGGACAGGTGAGGGTTCGGTCATCCGCTGGGTGCATCCACGTGAAGAAGGCTTCACGATGATCACCGAGGACCGATTGGAATGGCTGCCGGCACGCGTCAATCGAACGAGCGCGGTGCGACTTAATTCCCATAAATTGGTCGGGGTGAGAGGATTCGAACCTCCGGCCTCTACGTCCCGAACGTAGCGCTCTACCAGGCTAAGCTACACCCCGATGGTGCGTCAGGACACGTCTGCGGTCATCTCCACTCACGTGGAAAGCCTAGGCGCGTCGCTCAAGCAGCTGAGCCGCCAATTGTAGCAAACCTGTTGCGTGCGGATTCGATGGCAGGCCACTCAAAGCGTCGATGGCACGCTGTGCTTCGGCAGCAGCGGCGTCGCGCGTGGCCTCCAGGGCGCCGGTCTCGCGCACGATGGCGACAATTTGCGTCAGTTGAGCGCTGTCGCCCGCCTCGATCGCGGCGCGAATCAGCGCGCTCTGCTCGGGGTTGCCGCGCTGCATGGCCAGAATCAGCGGCAGCGTGGTCTTGCCCTCGCGCAGGTCATCGCCGAGATTCTTGCCCGTTTCGCTGGCATCACCCGCGTAGTCGAGCACGTCGTCGATCACCTGAAAGGCCGTACCCAGCGCCTGCCCGTAGGTAGCGCAGGCTTCCTCGACTGCGGGCGATGCGCCGGAGATCACCGCAGCCAGCCGTGTGCTGGCCTCGAACAGCTTGGCCGTCTTGGAGCGTATGACGCGCAGGTACGCCGCTTCGTCGAGCGAGGCGTCATGCATGTTCATGAGCTGGAGTACTTCGCCTTCGGCAATGATGTTGGTCGCCTCGGCCAGGATGTCCATCACCCGCACGTTGTTGGCGTCGAGCATCATCTGGAAGGCCCGCGAATAGAGAAAGTCTCCCACCAGCACACTGGCCGGATTGCCGAATGATTCGTTGGCCGTGGGGCGTCCGCGTCGCAGGGTCGATTCGTCGACGACGTCGTCGTGCAACAGCGTGGCCGTGTGGATGAACTCCACCACCGCGGCAAGGTTGAAGTGCTGGTCGCCCTGATAGCCGAGCGCGCCCGCCATCAGCAGAAGCAGCGCCGGCCGAAGGCGCTTGCCTCCCGCAGAGATGATGTACTTGGACACCTCGCTGACCAGTGGAACGCCGGTGTCGAGGCGCCGAGCGATCACGCGGTCAACTTCGCGCATGTCGGCCGCGATCAGTTCGAGTGCGGCGGCGGCGTTGGGGGAGGTGTCGGCGGCGGGACTGGGCAAAGCGGGGGCGCTGGGCGCTGCGTTGATACAACAGGGGGAAAGGCGCCCGCGCGGGCGCCCGATTCCCGTGGATTATAGGGAGGAGCCTCGGTGCTGGCGGCTGGCCAACACAGTGACGTGACAGATTTAGCGACGCGTGCTAATATCGAAGGCTCTGCGGAATTCGCCGTGGAGCCATCTTCACAAAGAGGTCAAAATGTACGCGGTCATAAAAACCGGCGGCAAGCAGTATCGCGTTGCTTCCGGCGAAAAAATTAAAGTAGAACAGATTGCTGCGGACGTAGGCCAGGAAATCGTGATCGATCAGGTTCTCGCAGTCGGCAACGGCTCGGACATCAAGATCGGCACGCCCCTGGTGTCCGGCGCATCCGTCACGGTCACCGTGCTCTCGCACGGCTTGCACGACAAGGTGCACATCTTCAAGATGCGCCGTCGCAAGCACTATCAGAAACGTCAAGGCCATCGCCAGCAGTTCACCGAACTGCAAATCGGCGCGATCGCCGGTTAAGGAGTAGGCACCATGGCACAGAAAAAAGGCGGCGGCTCCACGCGAAACGGGCGCGATTCCAAGCCCAAGATGCTCGGCGTGAAAGCGTTCGGCGGCGAACTGATCAGCGCAGGCTCGATCATCGTGCGTCAGCGTGGCACGCAGTTCCACCCTGGCGACAATGTCGGCCTGGGCAAGGACCACACTTTGTTCGCTCTGGTCGACGGCCACGTGTCGTTCGGCCACAAGGGTGCTCTGAACAAGCACACGGTCAACGTGACCCCGGCTTAAGCCAGTCACTTCGACCCGATCGGAGCCCCGCTTGTCGGGGCTTCTTTGTTTTTGCCTGCGTTGCGGGCCCATTTTCCTGAACAGGACATCTCATGAAGTTCGTCGACGAAGCCTTCATCGACATCGCAGCCGGCGATGGCGGCAACGGCTGTGTGTCGTTTCGCCATGAGAAGTACAAGGAATTCGGCGGTCCCAATGGGGGGGATGGCGGACGCGGCGGCCATGTGTTTGCCGTGGCCGACCCCAACCTGAACACGCTGGTCGACTTTCGCTATTCGCGGCGCCACGATGCCAAGCGCGGCCAGCACGGCATGGGCTCCGACATGTTCGGCGCGGCCGGTGACGACATCACGCTGAAGATGCCGGTCGGCACCATCATCTCCGACGCCGAGACCGGCGAGGTGCTCTATGAACTGCTGGTGCCCGGCGAGGTGATCACCATCGCCAAGGGTGGCGACGGCGGCTTCGGCAACATGCGGTTCAAGAGCGCGATCAACCGTGCCCCCCGCCAGAAGACGCCCGGCTGGCCCGGCGAGAGCAAGAGCCTCAAGCTCGAACTGAAGGTGCTGGCCGACGTCGGCCTGCTGGGCATGCCCAACGCGGGCAAGTCGACTTTCATCAGCGCCATCTCGAACGCGCGACCACGCATTGCGGACTACCCTTTCACCACGCTGCACCCGAACCTGGGCGTCGTGCGCGTCGGCCCCGAACAGAGCTTCGTCGTGGCCGACCTGCCTGGCCTGATCGAGGGCGCGGCCGAGGGTGCGGGCCTGGGCCACTTGTTCTTGCGTCATCTGCAGCGCACCCGCCTGCTGTTGCACGTCGTGGACATGGCGCCTTTCGACGACACGGTCGATCCGGTGGCGCAGGCCAAGGCGATCGTGGGTGAGCTCAAGAAATACGATGCGGGCCTGTTCGACAAGCCACGCTGGCTGGTGCTCAACAAGCTCGACATGGTGCCCGGTGACGAGCGCGCGGCGCGCGTGAAGGATTTTGTCAAGCGGCTGCGCTTCAAGGGTCCGGTGTTCGAGATCTCTGCGCTGACGCGCGAGGGTTGCGAATCCTTGGTGCATGCGATCTACAAGCATGTGAAGGCCCAGCAGGTGGCCGAGCAGCCGCCGGTCGACGTCGATCCGCGTTTCATCGAGCCCCTCGCCAACGAAGACTGACGCCGCCATGAGTTCGATTCCCGGTTCCGCCGCCCTGCGCGAAGCGCGCCGCATCGTGGTCAAGGTCGGCTCCAGTCTTGTCACCAACGAGGGCCGTGGTCTCGATGACGAGGCCATCGGCGAATGGTGCCGGCAGCTGGCCGCATTGCTGCGCGACGGGCGCGAGGTGGTGATGGTCTCCAGCGGCGCGATCGCCGAAGGCATGAAACGCCTGGGCTGGCGCTCGCGGCCGCAGGAAATCAATGAACTGCAGGCCGCCGCAGCCGTCGGCCAGATGGGCCTGGCCCAGGTCTACGAGACCAAGCTGCGCGAGAACGGCGTCGGCAGCGCGCAGGTGCTGCTCACGCATGCCGACCTGGTGGACCGCGAGCGTTACCTCAACGCGCGTTCGACCCTGCTGACTCTGCTCAAGCTGGGTGTCGTGCCAGTCATCAATGAAAACGACACGGTCGTCACCGACGAAATCAAGTTCGGCGACAACGACACGCTGGGCGCGCTGGTCGCGAACCTGGTCGAGGCCGATGCGCTGGTCATCCTGACCGACCAGAAGGGCCTGTTCACGGCCGATCCGCGCAAGGACCCTCAGGCGCGTTTCGTCCATGAGGCGCTGGCTGGTGACCCGGCGCTGGAGGTGATGGCCGGTGGCGCAGGCTCCAGCCTGGGGCGCGGCGGCATGATCACGAAGATTCTGGCGGCCAAGCGTGCGGCGGGCTCCGGCGCCTCCACCGTGATCGCCTGGGGCCGCGAGCCCGATGCGCTGCTGCGACTCACACGTGGCGAGCCGATCGGCACCCTGTTGATTGCACAGACGGCCAAGCACCAGGCCCGCAAGCGCTGGATGGCCGACCACCTGCAGATGCGCGGCGCGGTGACCGTCGACGCCGGTGCGGCGGCCAAGGTCCGCACCGAAGGCAAGAGCCTGCTGCCTATCGGCATGACGGGCGTGGACGGAGAGTTTTCGCGCGGCGACGTGATCGCAGTGCGTGACCCGCAGGGGGTCGAACTCGCGCGCGGACTCGCGAACTATTCGAGCGCTGAAGCGCGGATGCTGTGCCGCAAGCCGTCGTCGGACTTCGAGCGCCTGCTCGGCTACGTGGCGGAGCCGGAAATGGTCCACCGCGACAACATGGTGCTGATGCCCGTCAGCCTTCGCTGAGCGGCCAGGGCGTGTGGACGCACGCCTGTGGCCAGCACCCCGCCCCGGGGGGGGGGGGCTGGTCTTGCCTATTCGACTTCGCGAATCGGGTTACGCAGATGGCCCACCATGTCCTTGACCGAATCACGTGGCGCGCTACCGCGGCAGATCGCCTGTGAAGCGAGGGCCGCCGTGTGCGTCGAGCTTTGAAGCTTGAATATCTTCCACTCGGGTTGGCTGGCCACTTCCCAGGCGCCGCCGTTCGAGCGCGCGTAGGTCTTCATTTCGCCCGTCGCGCAACGGATACCTTCATAGAACGCATTGGTCGCACCGCCGGCCTTGTTGCTGGCGACAACCACGTAACGCACCACGCCATCGCCGGTGATGACGATCGTGGCCGGATCGATGCCGAACCGCAGGCTCAGGTAGGTCGGCATCTCGATGGGGATCAGCCGGCTTGCATCGAAGGCTGGCGCGGGAGGCGCCGGTGACTCGACCCAGTCCTTGTTCTCGAAGAGTTGGGCAGAGGCACTGCCCGCCAAAGCCATGCAGGCAGCTGCCACAAGCATGCCGGCGGCGCGGACGGCAGGGCGACTAGCGCGGTACGCCGCCGAAGGCATCGGGTGCGGGGGGGGTGGGGTCGTTCGCGGAGTGGGCATTGGGATCCGGGTCGAAGCTGGCGCCCGGAGGAAGTTCGAAGTGGGCTTCCTGACCATGAGCCAGCGGATGACGCTCGAACTCACGTGCACGCACATTGCTGCGCAGGAAGCGATTGCGGAAATCCTGCCGGGGCAGGTAGCGAGCAAGCTCGGTCAGCGCCATCTCATAGACGCCGCGCTTGAATTCGACGACCACATCGAGCGGAACCCAGTAGTCGTGCCAGCGCCATGCGTCGAACTCCGGATGGTCCGTGGCGCGCAGATTCAGATCCCAGTCATGGCCGACCAGCTGAAGCAGATACCAGATCTGTTTCTGGCCCTTGTAATGGCCGCGTGCGTCACGGCGGATGAACCGATCCGGCACCTCGTAGCGCAACCAGTCACGGGTCCGGGCCACGATACGCACATGCTCTGGATAGAGTCCCACTTCCTCATGCAGTTCCCGGAACATGGCCTGTTCGGGACTTTCGCCACGATCGATGCCGCCTTGCGGGAATTGCCAGGAATGCGTGCGGATGCGTTTGCCCCAGAAAACCTCGTTTCTCTGGTTGAGCAGGATGATGCCGACGTTGGGCCTGAAGCCGTCCCGGTCGAGCATAATCAAACCCCAAATTTTGAACTGAGTCGATTATGCATGCCGGGTTGCACTCGGCAAGCGACTGGTTCCTCGGCAGCCTGCCGAAATCCCTTCTGTTATCCCTTTCGAGCGCGACCGATGAAAGCTTCCCGTTTCTTTGTTTCCACCCTGAAAGAAGCACCGGCCGACGCCGAAGTCGCCAGCCACCGTCTCATGACGCGCGCCGGCATGATCAAGAAACTGGGCACCGGCATCTACACGTACATGCCGATGGGCCTGCGGGTGATCCGCAAGGTCGAGGCGATCGTGCGCGAGGAAATGGACCGCGCGGGCGCCGTCGAACTCACCATGCCGGTGGTCCAGCCCGCCGAGCTCTGGCAGGAAACCGGCCGCTTCGAGAAGATGGGTCCCGAACTGCTGCGCATCCAGGACCGCCACGAGCGCGATTTCGTGATCCAGCCGACCAGCGAGGAGGTCGTGACCGACATCGCGCGCCAGGAGTTCCGCAGCTACAAGCAGCTGCCCAAGAACTTCTATCAGATCCAGACCAAGTTTCGTGACGAACGCCGCCCACGTTTCGGACTGATGCGCGGGCGTGAATTCATCATGAAGGACGCCTACAGCTTCGACCGCAACCTCGAGGGCGCCAAGGCGAGCTACCAGAACATGGCGCAGGCCTACCGCCGCATCTTCGATCGTTTCGGGTTGACCTACCGCGCCGTGGCGGCCGACAGCGGTGCCATCGGCGGCGACCTGAGCGAGGAGTTCCAGGTGATCGCCGCGACCGGCGAAGACGCGATCGTCTACTGCGCCGACAGCGACTACGCGGCCAACATGGAAAAGGCCGAAGCGCTGGCGCCGACGGCGGCCCGTCCGGCGCCGGCAAAAGCGTTGGAAAAGACGCCGACGCCGGGCAAGAGCACCTGCGCCGACGTGGCGGAACTGCTCGGCATGCCGCTGTCGAGCACCGTCAAGTCGCTGGTGCTGGCCACCGACAAGCTCGATGCCAAGGGCGAAATCGTGGGCTCGCAGGTCTGGCTGCTCCTGCTGCGCGGCGACCACGACATGAACGAGATCAAGGTGAGCAAGCTGCCGGGCCTGGACCAGGGCTTTCGCTTCGCTACCACGGCCGAGATCGACGATCACTTCGGCTGCAAGCCTGGCTACCTCGGCCCGTTGAACCTGAAGAAGCCGGTGAAGCTGGTGGCTGACCGCGAGGTTGCCGTGATGGCCGACTGGACCACCGGCGCCAACGAAGTCGACTTCCACATGACCGGCGTGAACTGGAGCCGTGACCTGCCCGAGCCCGAACTCGTCGCCGACATCCGCAACGTGGTTGCGGGCGACCTGTCTCCTGACGGCAAGGGCACGCTGGCGATCGAGCGCGGCATCGAGGTCGGCCACGTGTTCGTGCTGGGCACCAAGTACAGCAAGGACATGAACGCCACCTTCCTCGACGAAGGCGGCAAGCCACAGTTCCTGGAGATGGGCTGCTACGGCATCGGCATCACGCGCCTGCCGGCCGCCGCCATCGAACAGAACCATGACGAGCGCGGCATCATCTGGCCTGAAGCCATTGCGCCGTTCGTCGTGGTGGTCTGCCCGATCGGCATGGACCGCAGCGCGGACGTCAAGACGGCGGCCGAGGCGCTGTACGACCAGCTCAAGGCCGCTGGCGTCGACGTGCTGCTCGACGACCGCGGTGAGCGCCCCGGCGCGATGTTCGCAGACTGGGAACTGATCGGCGTGCCGCACCGCATCGTCATCTCCGACCGGGGTCTCAAGGAAGGGCAACTGGAGTACCAGCACCGCCGCGATACCGAGGCGACGAAGGTCCCCGCGGGCGCCGCCGCCGAATTCATCCTCTCTCGGCTCGGCCAATGAGCCTGCTGTCGCGCCGCCTCTGGCTGGGCGGTGCGGCGGCATCGGCAGGCGCCTGGTGCCTGCCGGCGATGGCAGGGGCCCAGGTCGAGGAACCCTTGATGGACGCGGTGCGCAATGCGCTGCGTGCCGCCGTGCTCCAAAGCGCGCCGCCCGTCCCCGACGAATTCCCGAGCACCGAGGCGCGGCTGGGTTACCTGCGCTGGCTGACCGCGATGAGCCGGCGACTGCACAGGAAACTGCCCGACGACGCCACGCGCATCGAGTTTCTTCAGACCGTCTGGTACGAAAGCAAGCGCGCCGGGCTCGACGTGAGTCTGGTGCTCGGCCTGATCCAGGTCGAGAGCAATTTTCGCAAGTTCGCGGTGTCCAGCGCAGGCGCACGCGGCTACATGCAGGTGATGCCCTTCTGGACCCGCGCCATCGGCGACGGTGACCCTGCCACGCTGTTCCACATGCAGACCAACCTGCGCTTTGGCTGCGTCATCCTGCGTCATTACCTCGACCGCGAGCGCGGCGATCTGTTCATGACGCTCGGCCGCTACAACGGCAGCCGCGGGCGCGCGCCGTACCCGGATGCCGTGTTCGCCAACCAGCGGCTCTGGGCATTCGAGGACCGCGCGGCCGGTTGACCCGTCCGGTGCGCGCCCGGCTGGCAAGCGGGTTATCACGGGGCGCCGCATTCGGCGGAGCCCCTATGCTGCGTCGTGGCCCTGTCTAGACAAGTTGGTGCGCTTCTTGCTCGCCTGCTGGCAGCGCGCCCTGCGTCTTGCCCCACGAACCGTTTTGGAGATCTCCTGCCCATGCGAGCCAACCTGTCCTGCCCTTCGGTCCGTCAATCGCTGTGGACCCTCACGGTGTGCAGTGCCGCGATCTTCGCTGGCCAGGCCAGCGCGCGCGATCTGGTCGTCGCCCTGAAGACCGAGCCCACCTCGATGGACCCGCAGTACCATGCGCTCACGCCCAACATTCAGCTGTCGCAGACGCTGTTCGATCCGCTGGTGTGCGGCGATGCCGAGCTCAAGGTCGAGCCCTGCCTGGCCGAATCGTGGAAGGCCGAAGGCAATGTGTGGACCTTCAAGCTGCGGCCGAACGTCAAGTTCTCCGATGGCTCGCCCATGACCTCGGCCGACGTGCTCTTCACCATGGACCGCGTGGCCAAGGTGCCGAACAGCCCCTCGTCCTTCAAGGTGTACCTGCAGAAGGTCGAGAAGATCGAGGCGCCCGATGCACTGACGGTGCGCATCACCACCTCGGAGCCGTACCCGCTGCTGGCGATTAACATGGTGGGCCTGCCCATCATGTCGGCCAAGGCCGCCGCCGGCACGGCGCCCGAAGGCAAGACCACCACCGAACTCAACGCCGGCAACGGTCTGGTGGGCACCGGCCCGTACCGCTTCGTGTCGTGGAAGCGCGGCTCGGAAATCATCTTCGAGCGCAATCCCAACTACTGGGGCAAGGCGCCTGCGTGGGACAAGGTCATCTACCGCCCGATCAGCAACCCGGCCGCCCGCGTGGCCGCGCTGCTCGCCGGTGACGTCGACCTGGTGGAAGACCCGCCGACCGATGACCTCGAGCGCCTGAAGAAAGACCCGAAGCTCACGGTCGAGACCAAGGCCTCGAACCGCATCATCTATGTCGCGCTCGACCAGAACGGCGAGACCACCCCGGGCATCACCGACACCAACGGCAAGAACCCGCTGCTCGACAAGCGCGTGCGCGAGGCGCTGTCGCTGGCCATTGACCGTTCGGCGCTCGTCTCGCGCACCATGGGCGGCGTCGCGACGCCGGCCGCGCAACTGCTGCCGTACCCGATGTTCGGCGCCAGCAAGAACTTGGTGACCCCAGCCAAGCCGAACCCCGAGAAGGCCAAGGCGCTGCTGAAGGAGGCCGGCTATCCGAACGGCTTCACGCTGGTGCTGGGCACGCCCAACGGCCGCTACATCAACGACAGCAAGGTCGCGCAGACGCTCGCCGCCATGTGGACGCGCATCGGCGTGAAGACCACGATCGACGCCAATGCGCCGGCCGTCTTCTTCAAGAACCGCGACAGCTACGCCTACAGCGCCTACCTGGCGGGCTGGGGCACCTCGACCGGCGAGATGTCGAACACCCTGAACGCGCTGCTGGTCACACCCAACAAGGACAAGGGCGTGGGCACCACCAACCGCAGCCGTTACTCAAACCCGGCGATGGACAAGCTGGTGGCCGAGTCGGCCACGCAGATGGACGATGCCGCGCGCGCCGCCACGCTGGCCAAGGCGAGCGAGGTTGCGATGGCCGACTTCGCGATGCTGCCGATCCACTTCGAGCATTCGGTGTGGGCAATGAAGAAGGATGTGAGCTTCAAGGGCCGCGCGGACCAGCAGACGATGGTCCAGTACGCCGTGCCTGCCAAGAAGTAGGCCGGTGCTGGCCTTCATCATCCGCCGCCTGCTGCAGGCGGTGCTCGTCATGGCCGTGATGTCGGGCCTGGTCTTCGTCGGCCTCTACGTCGTCGGCGACCCGGTGTCGATGATGGCAAGCGCCGAGGCGACCGACCTCGAACGCGACGAAATCCGCGCGAACTTCGGGCTCGACAAGCCGCTGTGGCAGCAGTACGGCATCTTCATGTCGCACGCGCTGCAGCTGGACTTCGGCAAGAGCTTCCTCACCGGCCAGTCCGCCATGGGGCTCATTCTGGAGCGGATGCCCGCCACGCTGGAACTCGCCGTCGTGTCGATGGGCCTGTCGATGCTCATCGGCGTGCCGCTGGGCATCTGGGCCGGGCTGCGGCCGAACGCGATCAGCACGCGCGGCATCATGACCGGATCGATCCTCGGCTTCTCGCTGCCGAACTTCTGGGTCGGCCTGATGCTGATCATGGTGTTCGCCGTGTACCTGGGCTGGCTGCCGGCCAGCGGACGTGGCGCGACGCGGCACATCGGCCCGCTCGACCTGAGCGTGCTCACGCTGGACGGCTGGTCGCGCCTGGTGCTGCCCGCCATCACCATCGCGCTGGCCAAGGGTGCGCTCATCATCCGCGTCACGCGCGCCGCCACGCGCGAGGCGCTGCCGACGGACTACATCAAGTTCGCGCGCGCCAAGGGCCTGGGCTGGAGCCGCATTCTGCGGGTGCACCTGCTCAAGATCATCATGATCCCGATCATCACGGTGGGCGGGCTGGAGTTCGGCCAGGTGGTGGCCTTCGCGGTGGTCACCGAAACCATCTTCGCGTGGCCGGGCATGGGCAAGCTGCTGCTCGACTCCATCATCACGCTCGACCGTCCGGTGGTGGTGGCCTATCTCATCCTCATCGTGTTCTTCCTCGTGATGCTCAATCTCGCGGTGGACATCCTCTATTCGGTGCTCGACCCGCGCGTGCGGCTGCAGGGAGCCAAGGCATGAACGACACGACCCTTCCTGCGTCCACCCACGTGGCTCAGCTTCCCGAAGTCGTACCGGCCATCGTGGCCGAAGGGCCGGTGGCCAAGCTGCCGCCGCCCGAGACGCCATGGCAGCGCTTCCGCCGCGAGTTCCTGGCGAACAAGCTGGCGGTGTTCGGCCTGGTGCTGCTCGCGCTGGCGGTGTTCGTTGCGGTGTTCGCGCCGTGGATCTCGCCGCAAGACCCGTACGACATCGGCAAGCTCGACATCTTCGATTCCAAGCTGCCACCGGGCAGCCGGGATGCGGCCGACACCATGACCTATTGGCTGGGCACCGATGGTCAGGCGCGCGACCTGCTCTCGGCCATCTTCTACGGCCTGCGCACCAGCCTCATGGTGGGCGGGATCTCGGTGGCCGCAGCACTTGCCATCGGCAGCGTGGTCGGGCTGGCCGCCGCCTACTTCGGCGGCTGGATCGACGCGCTGCTGATGCGCATCGTCGACATCCAGCTCTCGTTCCCGGCCATCCTCGTCGCGCTGATCCTGCTGGCCATCCTGGGCAAGGGCGTCGACAAGGTGATCATTGCGCTCGTCATCGTGCAGTGGGCCTACTTCGCGCGGGCCGCGCGCGGTGCGGCACTGGTGGAGCGCGCCAAGGAATACGTCGAGGCCGCGCAGTGCATGTCGCTCGGCTGGCCACGCGTGCTGCTGCGCCACATGCTGCCCAACTGCATGCCGCCGCTGATCGTGATCGCGACCATCGATCTGGCGCACGCCATCGCGTTGGAATCGACGCTGTCTTTCCTGGGCGTGGGCGTGCCGGTGACCGAGCCCTCGCTCGGTATGCTGATCGCCAACGGCTTCGAGTTTTTGCTGTCGGGCAACTACTGGATATCGTTCTTCCCGGGCATCGCATTGGCGCTGTCGATCGTCGGCATCAACCTGGTGGGCGACCACCTGCGCGACATCCTCAACCCGCACAACTCGAAATGAAGCCCGACCACTCGACACCCGTGCTCGACGTGCAGGGCCTGCAGACCCACTTCTTCACCCACGGCGGCGTGGTGAAAGCGGTCGATGGCGTCGACCTGCGCGTGCATGCCGGCGAGATCCTCGGCCTGGTCGGCGAATCGGGCTCGGGCAAGAGCATCACCGGCTTCTCCGTCATCGGCCTGATCGATGCGCCGGGCCGCATCGCCGGCGGCCACATCCGCTACCTTGGCGAAGAGCTGGTGGGCGCCACGGAGCAGCGCTTGCAGAAGCTGCGCGGCAAGGAGATCGCGATGATCTTCCAGGACCCGATGATGACGCTCAACCCCGTGCTGCGCGTCGACACGCAGATGGTCGAGGCGATCCACGCGCATGAGAAGGTCAGCGCCAAGGCCGCGCTGGCGCGGGCGCACGATGCGCTTGCGATGGTCGGCATCCCGTCGCCAGAGGAGCGGCTGCAGACCTATCCGCATCAACTCTCGGGCGGCATGCGCCAGCGCGTGGCCATCGCCATCGCGCTGCTCAACCGGCCCAAGCTGATCATCGCGGACGAGCCGACCACGGCGCTCGACGTGACCATCCAGGCGCAGATCCTCTACGAGGTGCAGAAGCTGTGCCGCGAGACCGGCACCGCGATGATCTGGATCACGCACGACCTGGCCGTGGTGTCGGGTCTGGCCGATCGCATCGCCGTGATGTATGCCGGCCGCATCGTCGAGAGCGGTGCGACCGCCGACGTGATCCGCGCGCCGTCGCATCCGTACACGCGCGGGCTGATCGATTCCATCCCCACGCGCGCCACCCATGGCACGCTGCTGCGGCAGATCCCGGGCATGACGCCATCGCTGCTGCACCTGCCGCAGGGCTGCGCCTTCCGCCCGCGCTGCAGCCACGCGACCGACACCTGCCTGGCGGTGCCGCAGCCCGAACCCGCACCAGCGGGCAAGACGGTGCGCTGCTGGCACATGCTCACCCCCGAGATGGCCTGAACGCGCATGGAAACCCTTCTCGAATCGACCCCTGCAAGCCCAGTGAGCACCGGCACGCCGCTGCTGCAGCTCCAGGGCATCTCCAAGCGCTTCGTGCAGGACATCGACCTGGCCGGGCGCATCGCGAACCTGATGGGCGCGGACAACCGCGCGTCCGTCGTGCATGCGGTGGCCGATGTCGACCTCGAGATCCGGCCCGGCGAGGTGATCGGCGTGGTCGGCGAATCGGGCTGCGGCAAGTCGACGCTGGGCCGCGTCATCGCCGGCATCAACCCGCCGACCGAAGGCACCGTCAGCTACCTCGGCAAGCCGATCGGCGAGATGAACGCGACCGAGCGCCGTGCCTGGGGCCTGGGCGTGCAGATGATCTTCCAGAACCCGATGGCCTCGCTCAACCCGCGCATGCGGGTGATGGACATCGTGGGCGAAGCGCCGGTGGTGCACGGCCTGGTCAAGGCCAAGGACAAGGCCGAGTACGTCGGCGCGCTGATGCGCCAGGTGGGCCTCGACCCCGACTACGCGCAGCGCTACCCGCACCAGTTCTCGGGCGGCCAGCGGCAGCGCATCGGCATCGCGCGAGCGCTGGCGCTCAAGCCGCGGCTGATCGTCTGCGACGAGGCCGTGGCGGCGCTCGACGTGTCGATCCAGGCGCAGGTGCTCAACCTGTTCCTGGCGCTGCGCCGCGAGTTCGACCTGACCTATCTTTTCATCAGCCACAACCTCGGCGTGGTGGGGCATGTGTCGGACCGCGTGGTCATCATGTACCTCGGCCGCATCGTCGAGGTGGCGCCGACCGAGACCATATTCAGCGCGCCGAACCATCCGTACACGCAGGCACTGTTGTCCGAGCTGCCGACGCTCGAGACGACGCGCCGCGCCTACCAGCCCATCAAGGGCGAACTGCCATCCCCGCTGGCGCCGCCCCCCGGCTGCGCCTTTCATCCGCGCTGCCCGCACGCCATGCCGCGCTGCCAGGTCGAGGCGCCGCTGCTGCGCACCCTGCAGCCCGGCCACACCAGCGCGTGCCATCTCAACGATCTCTCTGCATGACCGCTACGACACCTGTTCTCCCGAGCGTCCCGACGCCGTTCCCGCCCTTCACGCTGCGCCTGCCCGAGGGCGATCCGCTGCCGCTGATCTGCGACTCGCCGCACAGCGGCACGAAGTACCCCGAGGACTTCGGCTACGCCGTGCCTTTCGACCTGCTGCGCGCCGGCGAAGACACCGACGTGCATGTGCTGTGGGACGCGCTGCCTTCCGTCGGCGCCACGCTGCTAGCGGCTGAATTCCCGCGCGCCTACATCGACCCGAACCGCGACATCGAGGACATCGACGCGGGCATGCTCGCCGAACCCTGGCCCACGCCGCTCAGCCCCAGCGAGAAGACGCGCCTGGGCATCGGCCTGATCTGGCGCGATGCGAAGAAGAACGGCAAGGGTGCCATCTACGACCGCAAGTTGCCCGTGGCCGAGGTGCAGAGCCGCATCGCGACGTATCACGCGCCGTACCACGCGGCCATGCGCGAGCACATCGAGGCGGCCTACGCGCGCTTCGGCGCCGTGTGGCACCTCAACCTGCACTCCATGCCCGCCGACTCGTACGAGGGGCTGCAGATCCAGAGCGACCACCCGCTCGCCGACTTCGTGCTGGGCGACCGCGACGGCACCACCGCCGCGCCCGAGTTCACCGTCATGGTCGCCGAGGCGCTGAAGAAGCGCGGCTTCAACGTCGCAATCAACGACCCTTTCAAGGGCGTGGCGCTGATCGCCCGCCTGGGCTGGCCGGCGGAACGTCGGCACAGCCTGCAGATCGAGGTGCATCGCGGCCTCTACATGAACGAAATCACCCGCGAGCGCAGTGCAGGCTTTGATGCGCTGCAAGATGCGCTTGCAGGCGTCTCCCAAGACATCGCCCACTACGTCAAGGACCAACTGAAATGACCGTCATCGCCGACATCGAAGACAAGCACGCGGAGTTCACCGCGCTGCGCCGCGACATCCACGCGCACCCCGAACTCGCCTTCAAGGAAACCCGCACCTCCGACCTGGTGGCCGAGCGCCTCGCGGCGTGGGGCATCGAAGTGCACCGCGGCCTGGGCACCACGGGTGTCGTCGGCGTGCTGCACGGCACGCGCGGCGCAGGCGAACGCGCCATCGGCCTGCGCGCCGACATGGACGCGCTGCCCATGCCCGAGCACAACCGCTTCCTGCACGCCTCGAAGAACCCCGGTCGCATGCACGGCTGCGGCCACGATGGCCACACGGCGATGCTGCTGGGCGCGGCGCACTACCTGTCGACGCACCGCGACTTCGATGGCACCGTCAACTTCATCTTCCAGCCGGCGGAAGAGGGCGGCAACGCCGGCGCCAAGGCCATGATGGACGACGGCCTGTTCGACCGCTTTCCCTGCGAAGAGATCTACGGTATCCACAACATGCCCGGCTTCGAGGCCGGCCACTTCGCCTTCCGCAAGGGCCCGACGATGGCGTCGAGCAACCGCTTCGACATCATCGTGCGTGGCACCGGTGGCCACGCGGCGCAGCCGCACAAGGCGGTCGACACCATCGTCATCGCCGCGCAGATGGTCGGCGCGCTGCAGACATTGATCTCGCGCCACAAGAACCCGATCGACGTTGCGGTGGTGAGCGTCACGCAGATCCATGCGGGCGATGCCTACAACGTGCTGCCCGGCGAAGCCGTGATCAAGGGCACTGTGCGCACCTTCAGCACCGAGGTGCTGGACGACATCGAGGCCAACATGCGCCGCATTGCCGAAATGCTGCCGCAGGCGCACGGCGGCACGGGTGAGCTCAAGTTCCACCGCGCCTACCCGCCGCTGGTCAACTGGGACGCCCAGACCGACTTCGCCATGCAGGTCGCCAAGGACACCTTCGGCGCGGACAAGGTCGACGGCAACACGCCGCAGCACGGCGGCGCCGAGGACTTCTCGTTCTACCTGCAGAAGGTGCCGGGCTGCTACCTTTTCGTTGGCAACGGCGGCGGCGGCCACCGCGAAGAGACTTACCACGGCATGGGCCCGTGCGAGCTGCACAACCCGAACTACGACTTCAACGACGCGCTGCTGCCGGTGGGCTCGACCTACTGGGTGCGGTTGGTCGAGGCGTTCTTCGCACGGGAGTGAGGCTTCACGCGGACGCCGTCGCGCGGGTGACCATCACTTGGTCGATGCGGTGGCTGTCCACGTCCATCACCTCGAAGGTGTAGCCCATCGAACTCACGCAGTCGGTCTTCTTGGGCACGCGGCGCAGCATGACCATCAGGAAGCCGGCCAACGTCTCGTACTGGTCGCCATGCGGCAGGCCGTCGATGTCCAGGGCGCGCAGCACATCCTGGATGGGCGTCACGCCGTCCATCAGCCAGGAATTCTCGTCGCGCTGCACGATCTGCTGCTCCTCGTCCTGCGGGCCGACCAGGTCGCCCATCACGGTGCTCATGACGTCGTTGAGCGTGATCACGCCGACCACCAGGCTGTATTCGTTGACCACGATGGCAAAGTCTTCCTTGGCCTGGCGGAACTGTTCGAGCACTTCGGTGAGCGACAGCCGGTCGAACACCACCAGCGCCTTGTGCAGCGGCACGCCCTGGTCAAGTGCCAGCGGCTGGCTGCTGAGCACGCGCTGGAACATGTCCTTGGCGTCGACATAGCCCAGCACATGGTCGATGTCGCCGTCGCAGATCGGGTAGGCTGAAAAGGGCTCGGCCACGATGCGCGCCCGCAGCACCACTTCGGGGTCGTCCTTCTGGAACCAGGCGATGCGGTCGCGCGAGGTCATCACGCTGTTGACCAGCCGCGTGTCGAGTTCGAACACATTCGCGATCACCTGCTGTTCGCGCGCGGCCAGCACGCCGGCCCTGGCACCGGCCTCCGTCATGGCCAGGATGTCGGCCGAAGTGATGGTTTCGGCACGGTGCGCTGGAATGCCCAGCAACTTGAACAGCAGGTCGGTGCTGCGGGTGAACAGCCAGACCATCGGCTTGAAGGTGGTGATGAGCACTTGCATCGGCCCGACCATGCGCACGGCGATGCGCTCCGGGTCGTTCATGCCCAGGCGCTTGGGGAACAGGTCGGCGAACACCAGGAAGACCGCGATGATGGTTACAAAGGAGGCCGCAAAAGCGGCACCTTGGGCGGTTTCGGGGCTGAACCACAACACGAAGATGCGCGCGAAGTAGGGGCTGAGCGAGCCTTCGCCGACCACGCCGCCGAGGATGGCCACCGCATTCAGGCCGATCTGCACCACGGTGAAGTAGTGGCCGGGCTGCTCCTGAACGCGCAGCACGCGTTCGGCGCGCAGGTCGCCCTCGTCGGCCATCTGGCGCAGGCGCAGGCGGCGCGAAGCGGCCAGGCAGATTTCGGCAAGAGAGAAGAAGGCGCTCGTCGCGATCAGCAAGACGATGACGAGCAGGCTTTGAGTGAGTGTCATGGGTCGATCAGGAAGACCGACATGGTGCCAGACGAAAGCCCGGTCGCGCCGAAAAGGCGGCGCGCCGGCCTGCGTTCCCGTGCGTTCGGTCGCAGCAACGCCTATTGCATGAAGCCGATCCGGCTCTTGGCGATGCCCTGGCGCGGCAGGTCGTCGACCCGCACGGTATCGCGCTGCGCGAGGCGCGCGTTGCCAAAGCCGGTCATGAGCGCGCGCCGCATCTCGCGCGGCGCGAGCGCGGCCAGCGCGTCGAGCACATCATCGGACGGCTCGGGCGCCAGCAGCCGACCCCAATCGTGCTCAGCCCGGATCGACGCATACAGGTTGCGCGCGATCTGCCGTGCCGCCTCGGGCGAGGGCGCCTCGATCTCGAACACATTCATGCGGTTCATGATGGGCTCGGGGATGTGACGCCCATCGTTGGCGGTGGTGATCCAGATCACCTGGCTCGCATCGATCGGCACTTCGGCGAACTCGTCGACGAAAGCGTGCGCGGTGTCATGCTCCAGAAGGTTGTAGAGCGCGCCGAGCGGGTCGTACTGGGTGTCGGCCCCGGCCTTGTCGATCTCGTCGATGACCATCACCGGATTCGCATACTGGCCGTCGACCAGCGCCTCGAACACCTTGCCGGGCTTGGCGCCCTTCCATTGGGACGAGGAGCCCGACAGCAGCCAGCCGGCCGTCATGGAATTCATCGGCACCAGCGACATGCCAGTGCCCAGCAGTTCGGCCAGCTTGCGTGCGAAGTGCGTCTTGCCGATGCCCGGTGGGCCGAGCAGCAGCATGGGCGTGACTTCGAGCCCGTCGCGGCTGTCCTGCGCCAGCGCGACGTGGCGACGCACGTCGTCCAGCACGTCAGTGAAATTAGGGAGCTGCGCGTAGAGCGATGCCATTTCGGGCACCCCGCTGGGCTTGACCTGGAAGCGGTCGGGACCGCGTTCGAGCATGCGCTCGTAGGTGCTGCGCAGGTGGTCGTGCTCTTTGTCGTGGAGCTTGGCCAGCTTGCGTTCGACGTCCTGTGTCTGGAACACGCTGCGCAGGTTGGCAACCGGCAGCTGGAACGACGGCGTGGCGGGGACGAGACTGCGGGAATCCATGGACACCTCCTGTTTCGAACACTGTGCCTCAGCATAAGCCATGCCAGAAGGCCATGTGTGGCGCCGGTGTGTCGAATGCCGCGCCGCGGGCCGGTGCAGTGCCCAACGGAAGGGTCGGTTGCGGCGTGGCGCGGCCGCGCAGGCGGATCAGGCTGCGGCGCTGCCGCCGACGACCTGCTGGAGTTCGCCCGACTCGTACATCTCCATCATGATGTCCGAGCCGCCGATGAATTCGCCCTTGACGTAGAGCTGTGGGATGGTGGGCCAGCTGCTGTATTCCTTGATGCCCTGGCGGATCTCGGCGTCGTCGAGCACGTTCACTGTCTTGAGCGCGCGGGTGTCGACACCCACGGCCTTGAGGATCTGGATGGCGCGGCCGGAAAAACCGCACATCGGGAAGCTCGCGTTGCCCTTCATGAAGAGCACGAGTTCGTTGGACTTGACGAGGTCGTCGATGCGTTGCTGTGCGTCGGACATGGTGGGTAACTCCTGAAAAAAGTTCGTTGACGGATTATTTCACTGTGCGGGCGGATGTGCCGGACGTGCCGTTCCAAACACCGCCCGTGCAGCGGGCGATGCCCGCCAGGTCGTTGCGGCTGTGCGCCTGGTCGAAGCCGCGTGCCTGGAGCAGCGCCTTCACGGCAGCGCTCTGGTCGTGTCCGTGCTCCAGCAGCAGCCAGCCGCCCGGGCGCAGGTGCGCGGGTGCCGCGTCGACGATGCGGCGCAGGTCGTCCAGGCCATCGGTCCCGGAGACCAGGGCTGACACTGGCTCGTGCGCCAGCGCCGGCAGATGCGGGTCGCCTGCGGCGATGTAGGGCGGGTTGGAGGCGATCAGGTCGAGCCCCGCCGGCGCGCCGTCCAGCCAGTCGGCCTGGCGGAACTGTACCGGCAGGCCCAGGCGCCGCGCGTTGGCACTGGCCACGGCCAGCGCGTCGGCGCTGGCGTCGACCGCCACCACCCGGGCATCGGGGCGTGCCTGTTGCAAGGCAAGGGCAATCGCACCGCTGCCGGTGCCCAGGTCGAGCACATGGGGCGCCGACTGGCCTTCGAGCACGGCCAAGGCCCAGTCGACCAGCGTTTCGGTGTCGGGGCGCGGCACCAGCACGCGCGCGTCCACCTTCAGCGTCAGGCCGTGGAATTCCTTCTCGCCGACCAGGTAGGCGACCGGTTCGCCAGCCCGCCGGCGCGCACAACCGGCTGCAAAGTGCAGCCATGCCGCCTCGGGCAACGCGTCGGTGTCGTGCGCCAGCAGCCAGGCCCGGTCGTGCGGCGCGCGGCCCAGCGCATGCAGCAGCAGCAACTGTGCATCAAGTCGGTCGATGCCGAGTGCCCCCGGCGCGGTGGCCGCTCGCAATGCCTGCGCGACGGTGGAGGGCGTCGCCACGTCGATGCGTTCGCCGGTCATGCGGGCAGGCTCGATTCGAGCTCGGCAAGCTGCTCGGCCTCGCGGAAGGCCTGGAGTGCGTCGAGCACGTCGCCCAGGTCGCCCTCCATGATTGACAGCAGCTTGTAGAGCGTGAGGTTGATGCGGTGGTCGGTGAGCCGGCCCTGCGGGAAGTTGTAGGTGCGGATGCGGTCGGAACGGTCGCCGGTGCCGATCAGTCCCTTGCGCTCGGCCGCGTCCTTGGCCGCGCGTTCACTGCGGTCCTTTTCCTGGATGCGTGCAGACAAGACCTGCAGGGCCTTGGCCTTGTTGCGATGCTGGCTGCGGTCGTCCTGGCATTCGGCGACGATGCCGGTCGGGATATGGGTGATGCGCACGGCCGAGTCGGTCTTGTTGATGTGCTGGCCGCCTGCACCGCTCGCGCGGTAGGTGTCGATGCGCAGGTCGGCCGGATTGATCTGCACGGCCACCGTCTCGTCGGGCTCGGCCAGCACGGCCACGGTGCAGGCACTGGTGTGGATGCGGCCCTGCGTTTCGGTGGCGGGCACGCGCTGCACGCGGTGGCCACCCGACTCGAAGCGCAGCCGGCCAAACACATCGTCTCCCACCACGCGGATCACGACTTCCTTGTAGCCGCCGAGCTCGCTGGTGCTTTCGCTGACGATCTCGCAGCGCCAGCCCACGCGCTCTGCATGGCGCGTGTACATGCGCAGCAGATCGCCCGCGAACAGCGCCGATTCGTCGCCGCCTGTGCCTGCGCGGATTTCGAGGAATGCGTTGCGCGCGTCGTCCGGGTCCTTGGGCAGCAGCAGGCGCTGCAGCTCGTCTTCGAGCTTGGTGAGTTCTTCCTCGGCCGAAGCGATTTCTTCCCGCGCCATCTCGGCCATGTCGGCGTCGCCGAGCATCTCGCGCGCGCCGGCCAGGTCGGCCTCGCGCTGAACGTAGCGTGTGTAGCGGCCGGCGATCTGCGTGACCTCGGCATGTTCGCGCGAAATGGTGCGGTACTGCGTCATGTCGGACATGATGTCTTCGCGCGACAGCAGGAAGTCGAGTTCACCCAGGCGTTGGGCGTAGCGTTCGAGTTGGTGACGGAGGAATGGCTTCATGGATTCGGGAACGGGAGCACAGACGGCACGCAGAGCGCGTGGAGGTTTCGCAGAAGGCGCAAAAGGAAGACAAAGAGAAGACAAAGCGCTGGATGGTTTCCTTGCGTCGTGCGCGCAACTTTCACATCCTCTGCGTTTGGAAGCCCGCATCGAGCGGACCGAGACGCGGGCCAGTGCCGCTAACGCTCTTTGCGCAGGAACAGGCGCGAGACGGTGGCGGCAGTCTGCTCGCGCGTGGGCGCGTCGCCCGCATGCAGCTCGGCCAGTGCGCCATGCATCATCTTCTGGGTGAGGCCACGCGACAGGGCCTCGAGCACCGCCTCGATCGGCTCACCCTTGGCGAGCAGCTTGCGCGCACGCGCCATCTCGGCCGCGCGCCAGACCTCGGCCTGGGCATGCAGTTGCTGGATCAGCGGCACGGTGCCGCGCTGGTCGAGCCACTGCATGAAGTTCTGCACGCCGTTGTCGATGATGACCTCGGCCTGCGCCACGGCGGCCTGGCGGCTGGCCTGGCCTTCCTGCACCACCTGGGCGAGGTCGTCGACCGTGTACAGGTAAACGTCTTCCAGATCCTTGACCTCGGGCTCGATGTCGCGCGGCACGGCCAGGTCGACCATGAACATGGGCCGGTGCTTGCGTTGCTTGAGCGCGCGTTCGACTGCGCCCAGGCCGATCAATGGCAGGGTGCTCGCGGTGCAGCTCACGACGATGTCGAATTCGGCCATGCGCGCGGGCAGGTCGGCCAGGCGAATGGCTTCCGCACCGAAGCGCGCAGCCAGCTTTTCGCCGCGTGCCATGGTGCGGTTGGCGATGGTGATCGACTTCGGATCGCGGGCGGCGAAATGGGTCACGGCCAGATCGATCATCTCGCCGGCGCCCACGAAAAGCAGGCGCGTCTCGCGCAGATCTTCGAACAGCTGGCCGGCCAGACGCACCGCCGCTGCCGCCATGCTGATGGAATGCGCGCCGATCTCGGTGGCGGTGCGCACCTCCTTGGCGACCGCAAAGGAACGCTGGAAGAGCTGGTTGAGCGTGCTGCCGAGTGCGCCGGCGGTCTCCGCGGCACGGACAGCGTCTTTCATCTGGCCGAGGATCTGGGCTTCGCCCAGCACCATCGAATCGAGCCCGCTGGCCACGCGAAAGGCATGGCGTGCGGCCTCGTCATCGTGCAGCGCATAGGCGTGCGAGCGCAGAAGAGCGGGCGCCACGCCCCCGCTCTGGGCCAGCCAGCCGAGTGTGTGGTCCAGCGCCATGTGGTCGGCCGCGCAGTAGATCTCGGTGCGGTTGCAGGTGGAGATGATCGCCGCTTCGACGTGCGGATGGCGTGAACTGCCAAAGGAACTGCGCAGGCTCTGCAGCGTGGGCGCCATCTGATCGAGTGCGAATGCGAACCGTCCGCGCAGATCGAGCGGCGCGGTGGTGTGGTTCAACCCGAGGGCCCAGACTGACATAACTTGAGATTATAAAATTTGTGGATGCCATTTGTCCGTTTGGGCGGCATGACCGAGACTATCGCTGCGATATGCGGGAAGCCGGGGCGTTTTTTTCACCTGCCGCACTGCCTTCATGTCCGCCTTCTCCTTCGTCGATCACCTGCTCAATTTCGCCTTGCCCGCCCTCTTTGTGGCACTGGTGGTGGCCTTCGTCTCGCGCTTCACGCTGCCGCGCCGCCCGTCGGCGCCTGCGTTCTGGCGCCAGGTGGCGCTGAATTCCGCCGTTGGGCTGCTGGCCCTGGAAGCGGGCCTGCTCCTCTTCGGGCGCGACGGCAAGATGCTCACCTACGCCGCGCTGGTCGTGGGCTGCGGCACCTGCCAGTGGTGGATGTCGCGCGCTTTCCGGCGTTGAGGCGGCGCTCAAGCTGCCGTCGGTGGCGCAGTCGTTGGTGCAGCCGTCGGTGGGGTGGGCGCCACGCCGGGCAGTGGTTCCGGCGCGGGTGACGACGCCAGCGTGGGTGCCGGCGGCGCGGCATAGGCCACCAGTGGAAGGGCCGCGCTCTTCAGGCCGTCCAGAATGGTGAACAGCAGGTCGCTGCGCACGCCGCCGGCCACGCGTGGGCTCTGCACGTAGGCGATCACCTGGAAGATCAGGAACCCGCTCTCGATGCCGTCGAGGGTCACCGAGGGTTCCGGGGTGAGCAGCACGCCCGTGTGGTCGCGACAGGCCGCCAGCATGACGTCGCGTGCGCGCGCGGCATCGGTCGTCAGCGGCATCGGCAGGCGGATCAGCACGCGACCCTCGGCGTTGGTCAACGTCATGTTGCGCACGGTCTTGGTGATGAACTCGGAGTTCGGCACGATCAGGGTGGAGCGGTCGCCCAGCTGGATCTCGGTGGCACGCACGTTGATGCGGCGCACGTCGCCCTCCGACGTGCCCAGCACCACCCAGTCGCCCACCTTGACCGGGCGCTCGGCCAGCAAAATCAAGCCGGAGATGAAGTTCTGCACGATCGCCTGCAGGCCGAAGCCGATGCCCACTGAAAGCGCACTCGCGACCCAGGCGATGCGATTGATGCCGATGCCCAGTGCCGACAGCGCAAAAGCGACCACCAGCACGCCGCCCACGTAGCCCAGCAGCGTGGTGAGCGAGCTCTGCATGCCGGGCTCGAGCGTGGTGTTCGGCAGGTAGTGGTCTTCCAGCCAGCGCTTGAGCACGCGCAGGGCGATGAAGCCGCCCAGCGCCACCGCGAGGGCGCTGAAGATGGCACCCGGCACGAGTTCGAACTCGCCGATCTTGAAGCCCGCACCCAGCGCGCCGCTGCGCTGGAACACTTCGCTCGGGCCGGTGCCCAGCGGCAGCACCAGCGCCACCACCATGTAGAAAAAGAGCGCGATGCGACTGATGCCCGACAGCACCACGGCCGCCTGATCGAGCGTCTGTGGCGCCAGGCCGAAGCTCTTTTGCATGCGTGCACCGAAGCTGCTGCGGGAAGACACCAGCGCCGTGAACACGTCGTCGGCAAACTTGAAGAGCACATAGAACGCCGGCACCACGATGGCGGTCCAGGTCAGCTGGCTCGCCAGGAAACTGGCCATGGCCACATAGCCGACCACCACCAGCACCCAGATCACGACCACGGCCACCAGCACGGCGCTCAGCAGCAGGCCGACCCAGACGGGGCGCTCGGTGGGTGGCGCTGCGTCGGCCGAAGCGTGGCCGGGCAGCGGCGGGGGCGCCGCGTTCGAGATGCCCAGGCGCAGCACGATGGCCGTGATCAGTGCGGTCAGGCACAGTGCGGTGAATACGTGCGTGGCGATGACCGCGGCAAAGCTGGCATCGACGATGGCGTTGACCTGGCTCGGCGTCCAGACCAGTGTGGCGACCGCTGCAATCAGCCAGGGATAGGGGGCCAGCTGCGCGGCGCGGTCGTTCTGGATGGGCGGCAGGCGCCAGGAAGGACGCGGAATCGACAGCAGCGCACGCCCCAGCCCGACGACGAAGGCGATGAAGATGCTCGACTGCACCGCACCCATGGCCAGCTTGCGCGTCTGCTCGCCCAGCACGCCATGGGCGTCGAGCGTTGCGTGCAGCCACTGCGCGGCCAGGCCGACCAGCGCGACGTTGGTCCCGACGATGGCAATCACCAGCAGCGATCGCCGCAACCGGCCGGCCGGCAGTACGCGCACCGCCAGCTTGACCAGGGCGCGTTCAGCCAGCCAGTTGCCCAGCAACGCGACCAGTACCGCACCCAGCACGCTCAGGAGCACGGCAGTGCGATGCGTTGGCGCGCGCGCGACGGCGATGCCGCTGCGCACTTCGTCGGCCAGGGCCTTCAGTTGCGAGACATCGTCCGGCCAGGCTTGGGCGATGTCCTTCCAGAATTCGCTGCCCAGTGGCGACGGTGCGCGCTCGGTCAACTGCGCCTCGAACAGCTTGCGACGCTGGTTGACCAGATCGGAAGCCCGCTGCTGCGTGTCGATGGCCAGCAGCTTGGCCAGGCGCACGTCGGCGTCGAGCGAATTGCGCTGCTTGATCAATGTGTTGCGCTGGCGCGTGATGTCGGGGTCTTCGCTGCTGCCGGGCGCGGTCGGCGCATTGCCCAGTTCGCCCAGCCGTGCGTTCAGGTCGGCCAACTGGGTGCTCTGCGCAGCGATGAAGGCGTCGGTCTGGGCCGCGATCGCATTGATGTCGCTCAGCAGGCCTCGCAGTTCGCCGTTGTTGTCCACCTTGGTGGGCAGGCGGTCGAAGCGCGCGCGCAGTTCGGCCACGCCGAGTTCCTGGGCCGTCGCGCTGCTGCCCGATGCAGGCGTGGGTGCACTGCCGCCCTGCGCAAAGACCGGGACATGCAACGCCAGGAAGAAAAGCAGCAGCAGCGCGCCGCAGCGGTGGATCAGGTTCATCGGCGCATCATAGAAGCGTGGCGGCTTCCGCAGCGACAGGACGGACCTTCAGCGGCCCGGGGCGAACAGATCGACCCGGTCGGTGATGATGCCGTCCGTTCCGAGGGCAATCAGCCGCTCCGCCGCGGTGGCTTCGTTGACGGTGTAGCTCAGCGTGCGCAGGCCGGCGGCCTGCACCTGGGCCACGGTGTCGCGTGTCCACAGGGTCTGGTTGCAGACGATCGCCACGCAGCCCAGTTGGAGGGCCACATCGAGCCAGCCATGCCACAGCGTGTCGAGCAGCAGCGCCCGGGGCAGTGCGGGCGCAGTGGCACGCGCGCCTTCGAGCGACTCGGGCTTGAAGGAGCTGAGCAGCGGCGGCACGGGGGCACCGGCCCACCATTGGGCGGCTTCGCTGGCCACCACCTCGCCAGTGCGGCGTTCCACGCCGGGCGTTGGCTTGATCTCGATGTTGAGAAAGTAGCCGTTGGCCAGGCAGAAGCGCGCTACGTTGGCGAGGGTGGGCAGCGGCTCGCCGGCGAAGGCGTGCGAATGCCAGCCGCCTGCGTCGAGCTGTGAGAGCACCGACCAGGGGTGTTCGCCCCCGGTACCGGTGCCGCTCGTCGTACGTTCGAGTGCCGCATCGTGCATCAGGAAGGCCACGCCGTCGGCACTGAGCTTGGCGTCGCACTCGAACATGCGGTAGCCGTGGGCGGCGCCCGCGCGGAACGCGGCCAGCGTGTTCTCGGGCACCAGCTTGCCGGCACCGCGGTGTGCGATCCAGCGTGGGTAGGGCCAGGCCGCCGTGCTCACACGCGCTTGCCGGAGCCGGCGTCGAACCAGTGGAGCTTGTCTTGCTGCGCGGCGATGGTCACGGTATCGCCGGCCGACGGGGGCAGCACGGCTGCGTCGGTGCGCATGATCACCTGCTCGTCGCCGATGCGCGCGTAGACCAGCCGCTCGGCGCCGAGCAGCTCGACGTGCTCGATCTGCGCGCTCCACCCTTCGGTGGCCAGCGACAGGTGCTCGGGCCGGATGCCCAGGATCTGGCCGGCGCGCACGCCCGGCGCCTGCTTGAGCAGGTTCATCGGCGGCGAGCCCATGAAGCTCGCGACGAAGGTGGTGGCAGGGCGGGAATAGACCTCTTCGGGCGTGCCGAACTGGTCCATCATGCCGCCGTTCATCACGATGATGCGCTGCGCCAGCGTCATCGCCTCGACCTGGTCGTGGGTGACGAACAGCGAGGTGATGCCCAGTTCGCGGTGCAGTTTCTGGATCTCGATGCGGGTCTGCGCCCGCAGCTTGGCGTCCAGGTTGGACAGCGGCTCGTCGAACAGGAAGACCTGCGGCTGGCGCACGATGGCGCGGCCCATGGCCACACGCTGGCGCTGGCCGCCCGACAGTTCGCGCGGCTTGCGTTCGAGCAGGTGGCCCAGTTCGAGGATCTTCGCGGCCTTGTCGACCCGCGTCTTGATCTCGGGCACCGGCACCTTGGCGATCTTCAGGCCATAGGCCATGTTGTCGAACACGCTCATGTGCGGGTACAGCGCGTAGTTCTGGAACACCATGGCGATGTCGCGCTCGGACGGCTCGAGGTCGTTGACCACGCGGCCCTTGATCGCGATCTCGCCAGCGGAGATTTCCTCCAGGCCCGCGACCATGCGCAGCAGGGTCGACTTGCCGCAGCCCGAGGGGCCGACGATGACCACGAACTCGCCGGCCTCGATTTCGGCGCTGACGCCGTGGATGACCTGATTGGCCTTGGGGCCGTGGCCGTAGCGTTTGATGACGTTGCGAAGCGAAAGAGCTGCCATTTTATTTTTCAGTGTCCACGAGGCCCTTGACGAACCATTTTTGCATCAGGACCACCACCAGCGCGGGTGGCAGCATGGCGAGGATGGCGGTGGCCATCACCACGTTCCATTCGTTCTGGCCGTCGCCGCCAGCGATCATTCGCTTGATGCCGACGACCACCGGGTACATGTCTTCGCTCGTGGTCGCCAGCAGCGGCCAGAGGTATTGGTTCCAGCCGTAGATGAACTGGATCACGAACAACGCGGCGATGGAGGTCTTCGACAACGGCAGCAGCACGTCGAAGAAGAAGCGCATCGGGCTCGCGCCGTCCATCCGCGAGGCCTCGGTCAGCTCTTCGGGCACCGTCAGGAAGAACTGGCGGAACAGGAAGGTGGCCGTGGCTGAAGCGATCAGCGGCACCGTCAGGCCGGCGTAGGAATTGAGCATGCTCAGGTCCGACAGCACCTGGTAGGTGGGCAGGATGCGCACTTCCACCGGCAGCATCAGCGTCACGAAGATGGCCCAGAAGCAAAGCTTCTGGAACGGGAAGCGGAAATACACGATGGCAAAGGCCGACAGCAGCGAGATCGTGATCTTGCCGATCGAGATGACCAGCGCCGTCACCAGGCTGACCCACATCATGTGCAGCACCGGCGCGTTGGAGCCGGCAGCGTTCTCGCGTCCGAAGAGGGCCGCCTTGTAGGTTTCCCACATGTGGGTGCCCGGCAGCAGCGGCATCGGTGCCTGTACGATCTCCTGCGCCGTGTGGGTGGACGCCACGAACGCCAGGTACAGCGGGAACGCGACGACGATCACGCCCAGCACCATCACGACGTGGGCCAGGATGCCCAGGGTTCCACGACGTTCAACCATGGGTGCGTGCTCCCGGTCGGCCGCGTCGTTGTTCTTGTTGGGTTTGCATCAGTAGTTGACTTTCTTTTCGACGTAGCGGAACTGCACCACGGTGAGCGCGACCACGATGAGCATCAGCACCACCGACTGCGCAGCCGAGCCGCCCAGGTCCATGGCCTTGAAGCCGTCGTAGTAGACCTTGTAGACCAGGATCGCGGTGTCCTTGCCGGGGCCACCCTGCGTGGCGGCGTCGACGATCGCGAAGGTGTCGAAGAAGGCGTAGACCACGTTGATCACCAGCAGGAAAAAGGTGGTGGGCGACAGCAGCGGGAACTGCACCGTCCAGAAGCGCCGCCACGGTCGCGCACCGTCAATGGACGCGGCCTCGATCAGCGACTTCGGGATCGACTGCAGGCCGGCCAGGAAGAACAGGAAGTTGTAGGAGATCTGCTTCCAGACCGAGGCCATCACGATCAGCGTCATGGCATGGCCCGAGTCGAGCAGGTGGTTCCAGTTGATGCCGATCTTGCCCAGCGCATAGGCCACCACGCCCAGCGAGGGCGAGAACATGAAGACCCACAGCACCGCGGCAACGGCCGGGGCCACCGCGTACGGCAGGATCAGCATGGTCTTGTAGAACATCGCGCCGCGCACGATGCGGTCAGCGAACACCGCCAGCATCAGCGACAGCGTGATGCCGATGCCGGCCACCAGCACCGAGAACAGCGCCGTGGTCTTGAACGACTCGACATAGCTCGGGTCGGAGATGATCTGGCGGAAGTTGTCGAGGCCCACGAAGCTCACCGACGTGCCGAAGGGGTCCTGCTGCTGCAGCGACTGCAGCACGGCCTGGGCCGCCGGCCAGAAGAAGAACACCAGGATGACGATCATCTGAGGTGCCAGCAGCAGCCACGGCAGCCAGCCGGAGCGAAAGAAAACGCGTTTTTCCATGGAGCCTCGTACGTAAAAATCCCGCCCGCTCCGCGATGCGGAGGGGGCGGGCGATGTTAGCCGGACTGCGGGGCCCGGTCAGGTCACGCTCAGGACTTGTTGGCCTTCTGGAATCGTTCGAGTTGCTCATCGCCACGTTTGACGATGGCGTCGAGGGCTTCCTTGGGCGTCTTCTTGCCGCCCCAGACCTGTTCGAGCTCTTCATCCTCGATGGCGCGAATCTGCACGTAGTTGCCCAGGCGGATGCCGCGGCTCTTGTCGGTGACCTTGCGGATCATCTGCGTGACGGCAACGTCGGTGCCCGGATTCTGCTTGTAGAAGCCCGAGTCCTCGGTCAGCTTGTACGAGGCGAGCGTGACGGGCAGGTAGCCCGTACGCTTGTGGCTGGCGGACTGCACTTCAGGTTGCGAGATGAAGCTGAAGAACTTGGCCACACCCTTGTATTCGGCCGGCTTCTTGCCCGACATCACCCACAGGCTGGCACCACCGATCACGGTGTTTTGCGGCGCGTTGGGCACGTCCTGGTAGTAAGGCAGCGGTGCCACGGCGTAGGCGAACTTGGCGTTCTTGGCCACGTTGCCGTAGAAGCCCGAGGAGGTGTTGATCATCGCGCATTCACCCGAGACGAACGAGGCTTCAGGCACGTTGCCGCGGCCCTTGTAGACGAACAGGCCCTGCTTGGCCATGTTCGAGAGGTTCTCGATGTGGCGCAGGTGCAGCGGCGAATTGACCTTCAGGCGTGCGTCCAGGCCGGCCAGGCCGTTGCTCTTGGTCGCGTACTCGACGTTGTGCCAGGCCGAGAAGCTCTCGAGCTGGGTCCAGCCCTGCCAGGCGGTGGTGAAGGGGCACTTGTGGCCGCTGGCCTTGAGCTTGGCCGCGGCGGCGGTGACTTCAGGCCAGGTCGTAGGCAGCTTGTCGGTAGGGATGCCGGCGGCCTTGAAGGCGTCCTTGTTGATGTAGAACACCGTCGTGGAGCTGTTGAACGGGAAGCTCAGCATCTGCCCGTTGGGCGCGGTGTAGTAGCCGGCGACAGCCGGAATGTAGGCGGCGGGGTCGAACTTCTCGCCCGCGTCCTTCATCACCTGACCGACCGGGACGATCGCGCCCTTGCTGGCCATCATGGTGGCGGTGCCTACTTCGAACACCTGCAGGATGTGCGGCGCGTTGCCGGCACGGAAGGCCGCGATCGATGCCGTCATCGATTCGTCATACGTGCCCTTGAAGGTCGGCACGATCTTGTATTCCTTCTGGCTTTCATTGAACTGCTTGGCCAGATCGTTGACCCATTCGTTGTTGACTGCCGTCATCGAGTGCCACCACTGGATCTCGGTTTGAGCGTGCGCCGGGGCGAACATCGTGGCGGCCAGCGCCGATGCCAGGGCGAGCGTGTTGAATCGCATGAAAACTCCTGAATGGGGAAGAGAACGCAAAGCGTGGATGCTAGGGCGTGTGTGTGACACCGCCGCGTCACAGTTGTCGCACAGCTGTCATGTGACAGCCAAGCGGGGAAACCCTTTTGGTGCAATGGCACCGACTGGCGCTCCGTTGGTGCTGCAGTGCACCATGCTAGCATTTCCGTCCAACTTTTCAGGCCCGCCGCCGGGGCACACATGCGCAAGACCTCTCTCGACAAAAGCAAGATCAAGTTCCTTCTTCTCGAGGGCGTTCATCCTTCGGCGATCGAGGTGCTCAAGGGCGCCGGCTATACCCAGATCGAGACGCTGCCCAAGGCATTGCAGGGCGAAGAACTCAAGGCCAAGCTCGCCGATGTGCATTTCCTGGGCATCCGCTCGCAGAGCAAGCTGACGGCCGACGTGCTGGCCGCTGCCCCCAAGCTGGTGGCCGTCGGATGCTTCTGCATCGGCACGAACCAGGTCGACCTGAATGCGGCACGTGAGCGTGGCGTGGCGGTGTTCAATGCGCCGTACTCCAACACGCGATCGGTCGCCGAACTGGTGCTGGCCGAAGCCATCCTGCTGCTGCGCGGCATTCCCGCCAAGAATGCGCTGGTGCACCGCGGCGGCTGGATGAAGTCCGCCGCCAACTCGCACGAGATCCGCGGCAAGACACTGGGCATCGTGGGCTATGGCTCGATCGGCACCCAGCTGTCGGTGCTGGCCGAGTCGATGGGCATGCATGTGGCGTTCTACGACGTGGTGAGCAAGCTGCCGTTGGGCAATGCGCGCCAGGTGCCGCAGTTGCATGCCTTGCTCGCGCAGAGCGACATCGTGAGCCTGCACGTGCCCGAGTTGCCGTCGACGAAGTGGATGATCGGCCCGGCCGAGATTGCCGCCATGAAGCCGGGCGGCATCCTGATCAATGCCGCACGCGGCACCGTGGTCGACATCGACGCGCTGACCGAAGGCGTCAAGAGCGGCAAGCTCTGGGGCGCGGCCATCGACGTGTTCCCGGTCGAACCGGGCAGCAACAACGAGGAATTCCAATCGCCCCTGCGCGGCCTGGACAACGTCATCCTCACGCCGCACATCGGCGGCTCCACGATGGAGGCGCAGGCCAACATCGGCGGCGAGGTGGCCGAAAAGCTGGTGAAGTACAGCGACAACGGCACGTCGATCTCGTCGGTGAACTTTCCGGAGGTCGCGCTGCCCGCGCACCCGGGCAAGCATCGTGTGCTGCACATCCACGAGAACGTGCCGGGCGTGCTGACGGCGATCAACCGGATTTTCTCCGAGCATCACATCAACATCGCTTCGCAGTACCTGCAGACCAACGAAAAGGTCGGCTACGTGGTGACCGACATCGATGCTGCGTCGTCCGACCTGGCGCTGGAGAAGCTCGCACAGGTGTCGGGCACGATCCGCAGCCGCGTGTTGTTCTAGGGGTAAAAGGGAGGAGGGTGTCCCTTGATCATGGCGCAAGCCATGGTGCCCGGGGCCGGAATCGAACCGGCACGCCTTGCGGCGGGGGATTTTGAGTCCCCTGCGTCTACCAATTTCACCACCCGGGCAGGGAAGAGTGCAGCCCGAAATTATGGCACAGTGCACGACATGACTTCCAGCGGCAATGACCCCATGACTTATCCCACCATCGAAGACGCGATCGGCAAGACGCCGCTGGTCGCACTGCAGCGCATCGATGCAGCCGAAAACGCCCGGCGCGGCAACGTCATTCTCGGCAAGCTCGAGGGCAACAATCCGGCCGGTTCGGTCAAGGACCGGCCCGCGCTGTCGATGATCCAGCGCGCGGAGGAGCGCGGCGAGATCAAGCCCGGCGACACGCTGATCGAGGCGACCTCCGGCAACACCGGCATCGCGCTGGCCATGGCGGCGGCGATCAAGGGCTACCGCATGGTGTTGATCATGCCGGAGGACCTGTCGATCGAACGTGCCCAGACCATGAAGGCGTTCGGCGCCGAACTCATGCTCACGCCCAAGAGTGGCGGCATGGAGTACGCGCGCGATCTGGCCGAACAGATGGTGGCGCAGGGCAAGGGCCGCGTGCTCGACCAGTTCGCCAACCCGGACAACCCGCGCATCCATTACGAGACGACCGGCCCGGAGATCTGGGCCGACACCCGGGGCCGCGTCACGCACTTCGTGAGCGCGATGGGCACCACTGGCACCATCACCGGCGTGTCGCGTTTCCTGAAGGAAAAGAACCCCGCCGTGCAGATCGTCGGTGCGCAGCCCGACGAGGGCTCGCGCATTCCCGGCATCCGCAAGTGGCCCGAGGCGTACATGCCCAAGATCTACGACGCGTCCCGCATCGACCGCGTGGTCAATGTCAGCCAGGAGAACGCCGAGGAGCTGTGCCGCCGCCTGGCGCGCGAAGAAGGCATCTTCGGCGGCATCTCGGCAGCCGGCGCGCTCTGGGTGGCACTTGAAGTCGCCAAGACGGTCGAGAATGCGACCATCGTCTTCATCGTCTGCGACCGGGGCGATCGGTACCTGTCGACTGGCGTGTTCCCAGCCTGATACGGCGCAGCCGAGCGACCCCTCCCAAAAAAAGACAACCACAGGCTCCGAGCCCCTCGCCATGCCCCACCCCAAGTTCTGCCAGGTTTGTGCCACCCCGCTCGAATGGATCGAGCAACTGGAAGACGGTGGACCGAAAGCGCGCCTGCGCTGCCCCGCCTGCGGCCACACGCACTGGAACAACCCGACGCCCGTGCTGGCTGCCATCGTCGAATACCATGGGCAGGTGCTGCTGGCGCGCAACGCGGCTTGGCCCACCAAGATGTATGCGCTGATCACCGGCTTCATGGAGGCTGGCGAAACGCCCGAGGAAGGCATCGCGCGCGAGGTGAAGGAAGAAACCAACCTGGATGTGAGTGCGACCCGGCTGGTGGGCGTCTACGACTTCCAGCGCATGAACCAGGTCATCATCGCCTACCACGTGGTCGCCGACGGTGAGGTGCGGTTGTCGCCTGAGCTGGTGGACTATCGGCTGTACGACCTGCCCGATCTGAAGTGCTGGCCCGCAGGCACCGGCTATGCACTGGCTGACTGGCTGCGTACGCGTGGGCACGAACCCGTGTTCTTCACGCCCGCCGAAAACGAGGCGCGCCGCCGCGGTCTCGACCTGCCGCCCGAGGAGCCGCGCCATGGAAATTGACCGCGAAATCGACACGCGTGGGCTGAACTGCCCCTTGCCGATCCTCAAGGCGAAGAAATCGCTCAACGACATGGCGAGTGGCCAGCTGTTGAAGGTGGTGTCGACGGACCCGGGCTCGATGCGCGATTTCCAGGCGTTCGCGCGCCAGACCGGCAATGAATTGGTGGATCAGCAGATGCTGGGCAGCGACTTCATCCACGTGCTGCGCCGACGCTGAGAGCGTGCGGCGAAAGCGTGCGCGCTGGAGCGGCAGCATCGGGGCGCGACAGCCCCTTTGACGCGCTGTTGACTGACGTTCAGAGAGCGAGCGTCTTCAGATACTCACGGAACTGCGCGCCCACTTCGGGGTGCGCCAGCGCCAGTTCGACGGTGGCCTGCAGAAAACCTTCCTTGGCGCCGCAGTCGTAGCGCGTGCCCTTGTATGCGTAGGCGTACACGGCTTC
>NZ_JAUSRO010000003.1 GCF_030811835.1 Variovorax ginsengisoli
CGGGTTCCCGTGTGAAAGTAGGTCATCGTCAGGCTCTTACAGCCCAGTCTGCCCCCGCTTGTTTATTCAAGCGGGGGCTTTCTGCTTTCTGGGAATGCAAATCCTCTTCGGGTTTGCAAACGTTATCGTTCGGCCTAGGAATGACGGATGACTTCAGGCCGTTGGCGAAGCGATAAGCGCTCGCACGCGGCGTGCAAGCGTATCCAAAGTGAATGGTTTGGTGAGCACCTGCATCCAGGGTTCCAGGTGCCCATTTCCAATCACCGCATTTTCCGCGTAGCCTGTAATGAACAGGACTTTCAATTCCTGCCGTGTGGCACGTGCGCCGTCGGCCAATTGGCGGCCATTCATTCCGCCAGGCAAGCCCACGTCGGTGATCAGCAGATCGATTCTCGCGTTGGCCTGCAAGACCGCCATGCCTGTGGCGCCATCCTCGGCCTCGAGCGTTTGATAGCCCATTTCCTCAAGAACTTCGACCACCAACGCACGTACTGCTGCTTCGTCGTCGACGACGAGGACAAATCCATGTCCTCCAGGAGGCGAAATTTCGATGGGGACTGGCGAATCAAATTCCTCGATACCGGCGTGGTGACGTGGCAAGTAGATGCACATCGTGGTGCCCATTCCCACCTCGGAATAAACACGAACCTGTCCCCCTGACTGACGCGCGAACCCATAGACCATCGACAGGCCTAGGCCGGTGCCCAGCCCAATCGGTTTGGTGGTGTAGAACGGTTCGAAGATCCGCTGAATGACCTCCGGAGGCATGCCCGTGCCGGTATCGGTCACGCACAGTGAGACATACTGGCCTGGGGGGAGATCGCGCTCGCGTGCTGCGCGTTCGTCCATCCACTTGTTGGCGGTCTCGATGGTCAGCCGACCTCCGTCGGGCATCGCGTCCCGCGCATTGATACAAAGATTGAGCAGCGCGTTTTCGAGTTGATGAGGGTCGATCAGAATCGGCCAGAGCCCCACCGCACCGACCACCTCCAGTGTGTTTTCCGGCCCGATGGTGCGGCGGATCAGGTCCTCCATGCCCGCGACCAGCCGGTTCGCATTGGTTGGCTTCGGGTCCAGCGTCTGGCGTCGTGAAAATGCCAGCATGCGGTGAGTCAGCGCCGCAGCACGCTTGGCGGCACCTTGTCCGACCGCGATATATCGCTCGAAATCCTCGAATCGCCCTTGCTTGAGCCGGCGTTGCATGAGTTCGAGGCTGCCGGTGATCCCGGCCAGCAGGTTGTTGAAATCATGTGCCAGCCCTCCGGTGAGTTGGCCGACGGCTTCCATTTTCTGCGATTGTCGCAAGGCCTCTTGCACGGCTTCACGCTCGCGCGATTCCTCGCGCAAGCGGTCGAGTGCGCTTTCGACATCGCGTGTGCGCTCTGCGATTCGCGTCTCCAGATGATTGTTGAGTTCGCGCAGTTCACGCTCCGAGTTGAGCTTCTCGGTGACGTCGGAGCCTTCGGCAAATATCCCGAGCACCGCACCGTTAGTGTCAAAAATGGGCTGGTAGACGAAGTCCAGGCGGCGCTCCTCCAGAGCGGCGCCCGGCGTGCGTTGCAGCGAAACCTTCTGGCCCTGACCGATGTAGGGGACGCCTGTACGGTAGACCTCGTCGAGCAGACCGAGAAAGCCTTGATCGATGAGTTCGGGCAACGCCTCACGCACGGTCTTGCCCTCGATATGCCGATGCCCCACGAGTTGCACATAAGACTCGTTGACGAGTTCAAAGACATGCTCCGGCCCCTTCAATACACACATGAAGCCCGGTGCTTGCTGGAAAAGGGCGCGCAGGCGATCGCGCTCGGCGGTGCGCTCCTCGAGTGCCTGCAGATTGGCCAGACTCGGCGCGATCTGGCCGGCCAGCAGTTCGACGAAGCTGAGCGTGCCGTCGTCCAGTGGACGGTGAGGTGAGACGCCACACACCAAAAAACCTTCGGAGCGTGCCGAACTCTGCGGTGGCAGTGCCACAACGAACACCGACGCAGCAGGCCGTTGCCACGGCCCCGTGGGTGCATCGATGTGTGGCGGCAACGGCAGCACGAAGGCACTTTCGCCCGCCAGAAGGCGCTCAACCTGCCACGGATCGTTCTTGCCAGGCTGCAGCGTCGCGGCTGCAAAAGGGTGGCCGGGCGCCACGCCTGCCGCGCAGCGCAGGTGGGCCTGACCCGATGCTTCAAAGAGATAGAGCAACGAGAAAGGGAGGTCCCGCGCAGCCTGCTGGAGCGTTCCACGAACGACGTCCACGACGTCATCGCGGCGCGTGGCCTTCGTCAGTCCCGCGCCCAGTTCCCGCAGGAGCGACAGCCGTCGCTCGCTGATGACGCGACCAGTGTCCTCGGACACTGCGCAGAACAGGCCTTCCGGGCGTCCGCTGTCGCCCAACAGCGGGCTGTAGGAAAAGGTGTGATAAGTCTCCTCGGGATAGCCGGAGCGTTCGATCAGCAGCATCAGCGATGCGTCCCAGGTCGACTCGCCACGATCGTAGACTGTCTCGATGCGCCCCCTTACATCGTCCCAGATTTCGGCCCAGACGTCGCGCGTGGGCCGGGCCAACGCGTGTTCATGCTTGTCGCCGAGTGTCGGCCGGTAGGCGTCGTTGTAGAAAAAGAGGACGTCGGGACCCCAGCCGAGCCACATCTCGAAGCGAGATGTCAGCAGGATGCGCAGCGCTACTTTGAGCGTTTCGGGCCAATGCTCGGGTGGACCGAGTGGCGTGCGCGCCCAGTCGTGCGCGCGCATGCGCTGCGCCATGTCGCTTGCCCCCACGAAAATGTCGGCGTAGGGGAGTTCGCGCAGGGCAGGGGCTTCTTTCATTTTGCGCACAATGTAGCCGTCCCGCTTGCAATTGCACGTCAGACGAAAGCGTAAAACACCATGCCCGGGTTGGGATCCTCGCTGTTGGCACACACGGCACACCGCGTGCGTGAAACATGCGAGCATTCAACGTGGCACAGTCGAACGGGTCACCCATGAGTCACCCATGAACAGGAAATAACGTGGCAGAGCTAGCGTTCTTCAACCCCTTGCGGCACGGCTTCGCCCGTGTCGCCGTCGCCGTGCCGCGCAACCGGGTGGCCGATCCGGTTTTCAATGCCGAGGAAACCGTGGCGATGTACCGACAGGCAGCGGCGTCTGGCGTCCTTGTCGTCGCGTTCCCGGAACTGGGCCTGTCGGCATACACCTGCGACGACCTCTTCCACCAGGCTGCGCTGCTCGACGCGTGCGAGGTCGCCTTGCAGGCCGTGATCGACGCGTCCGCCGAAGTGAGCACCGTGGCGATCGTCGGGCTCCCCGTGCGGCTCGATCACAGGCTGTTCAACTGCGCCGCTGTGGTGGCGGGCGGCCGCTTGCTGGGCGTGACGCCCAAGACCTATCTGCCCAATTACGGCGAGTTCTATGAGGCACGCCAGTTCAGCGCCGCCGACAGCGCCCTGGCGACCGAGATCGATCTTTGCGGCCAGCGCGTGCCCTTCGGCGCCGACCTGGTGTTCCAGGCCACACAGTTCCCGCTGCTGAAGATCCACGTGGAGATTTGCGAGGATGTGTGGGTGCCGATTCCACCGTCCAGCCTGGCCGCGTTGGCTGGGGCCACGGTGCTGGTCAATCTGTCGGCATCGAACATCACCATCGGCAAGTCCGACTACCGGCACAACCTGGTTGCTTCACAGTCCGCGCGGTGCCTGGCCGCCTACCTCTACTCGTCGGCCGGCATCGGGGAGTCGACGACCGATCTGGCCTGGGATGGCCAGGCGTTGATCTACGAGAGCGGCGAACTGCTCGCCGAGAGCGAGCGCTTCAGCAACCGCTCTCACATGATTCGCGCCGATGTCGATCTGGAGCGCCTGTCGCGCGAACGCATGCGCCAGAATACCTTCGGCATCTCGGCGCAACGCCACAAGGCAGCACTGGCCAGTTGGCGGACGGTGCATTTCGACATCGAACTGCCCGCGCGCGTCCCCGACGGCTTGCTGCGCACGGTCGAGCGGTTTCCGTATGTGCCGGCAGACAGCGCGCGGCGTGACGAGCGCTGCCAGGAGGTCTTCAACATCCAGGTGCAGTCATTGGTGCAGCGGCTCGAAGCCAGCCAGATCGACAAGCTGGTGATCGGCGTGTCGGGCGGACTGGACTCGACGCATGCGCTGCTGGTCTGTGCGCAGGCCATGGATCGCCTGGGCAAGCCGCGTGAGCACATTCTCGGTTTCACGATGCCGGGCTTTGCCACCAGCGACCGCACTCTCGTGCAGGCGCACCAACTGATGGCCGCCATCGGCTGCACGGCCCGCGAGATCGACATCCGGCCCAGCTGCAAGCAGATGCTGGCCGATCTCGGGCATCCGTTCGGCGACGGCGTGCCGCAGTACGACATCACCTTCGAGAACGTGCAGGCGGGCGAGCGAACGAGCCACCTTTTCCGGCTGGCCAACCACCATGGCGGCATCGTCGTGGGCACCGGTGACCTCAGCGAATTGGCGCTGGGCTGGTGCACCTACGGCGTGGGCGATCATATGTCGCACTACAACGTGAATGCCAGCGTGCCCAAGACGTTGATCAAGCATCTGGTGCGCTGGGTGGCCGACAGCGGCCTGCTCGGCGCCGAAGGCAGCCAGGTGCTGCATGCCATCGTCGATACGGAGGTCAGCCCGGAGCTCATCCCCTCTGACGCGGCGGATGCTTCCGGTGCCGCGCAGCCGGGACAGAAGACAGAAGACACCATCGGCCCGTACGAGCTGCAGGACTTCCATCTCTACTACACGCTGCGCTACGGCTTCAAGCCGACGAAGGTGGCGTACCTCGCCCACGTCGCCTGGCACGATCGCACGCTGGGGCGATGGCCCCAATCCCATGGCGAGGCGCAGAACGAATACACACTGGCGGCCATCCGCAAGCATTTGGGCACGTTCCTCTGGCGCTTTTTCAAGACCAGCCAGTTCAAGCGCTCTTGCGTGCCGAATGCGCCCAAGGTCGGCTCGGGCGGTTCGTTGTCACCGCGCGGTGACTGGCGCGCGCCCAGTGACTCGGAGGCCGCGGTGTGGATGCGCGACCTGGAGCGGATACCCACGACGGCTTCGGCGCCGGCCGATTGAGCGCGCTGTGGGTCGTGGTCCAGAAGCGCGAGACGCCTGCGCGGGGGCGAGACGCCTGCGCTGGGGGCTAGAAGTCGGCCGGTGACTCCAGATCCTTGGCCGGATTCAACAGGAACTTCGCGCCGGTCGCGCGCTGGGCATAGACCGCGATCATCTCGGGCTGCAGCATTTCGGCGAGAGAGACTTCCCGGGCGTATCGGCTGGCGAAGGTGGTCTTGAGTTCCGAAGCCACGCGCTGCTTGAGCTTTTGTGTGGCCTCGGGGCCAATCTTCTGCAGAAAAGGGAAGAGCAACCAACCCCCCATGCCCCAGGCCATGCCGAAGTTCACGGGGAACTCGACGGGTGTCAGGTCGAGTCGGCCGTAGAGGTACACCTGCTTGTGCGTGGTGGACCCGTAGCGGCTGTATTCCTTGGCGGTCTTGTTGAGCGCCGCCTCCATGCAGCCGAGGATCTGCCCGGCCAGCTTGCCGCCGCCCGTGGCATCGAAGGCGATGGTGGCACCGGTGGCAACCAGCGCGGCGGTCAGGTCGTCCAGAAAGGTGGGTGCGCTTGCATTGCAGACATAGGCCGCGCCCATCGCCTTGAGCTGATCGGCCTGTTCCTGCTTGCGCACGATATTGACCAGGCCGATGCCGTCCTTCTGGCAGATGCGGTTGAGCATCTGGCCGAGATTGGATGCCGCTGCTGTGTGAACCAAGGCGGTGTGGCCTTCGCGGCGCATCGTCTCCACCATGCCCAGCGCGGTCAGCGGATTGACAAACGACGATGCACCGTCAGCCGCGCTCGCGCCGTCGGGCAGCAGCAGGCATTGCGCGGCGGGCAACGTGCGGTACTGCGCATACATCGCGCCGCCCAGCACGGCGACGGTCTTGCCCAGCAGTGCCAGGGCGGCCTGCGACTTGCCTGCACGCACGACCACGCCTGCGCCTTCGTTGCCCACAGGCAGCGACTCGCCGATCCGAGCGGCCATCGCCTTCATGCCAGCCGCAGGGACGGGCGCGGTGACCACCGGTGCCAAGGGCGGACCCGACACCTTGGCGCTGGCCATGTCGGCGGCGCCGAAGAGCAGCCCGAGGTCGGACGGGTTGATGGGCGACGCTTCGATGCGCACCAGGACCTCGTCGTCGGTCGGCAGTGCAATGTCGACGCGGGCGAGCGTCACTTCCAGCACGCCCTCGGGCTTGACGAGCGAGCGCAGCTGCAGGGCGGTGGGGATGGTTTCTGTGGTCATGGGAAAAGAGGCCGGGGCCTGTGGATCGTTGGCGTTCAGTTTAGGCCGCGGGTGCTGCGCGCGTCGACGGTGGCTGGTCGCGACCGAGACGTTCGCCGAAAAAGTCGATGAAGCTTCGCAGCTTCGGCGCCATGTACTGGCGGCTGGTGTAGACCGCGAAGAGGGTGCTCGGCGGGGCGCTGTGATCGGGTACCAGCCGTTCCAGCCGACCGGCTGCCAGGTCGTCGTCGACCAGCCACTCCGGCAGGAAGGCCCAACCCATGCCCGCGCGCACCGCGTGCAGCGTCAGGGTGGTGTCGTCCGAGCGCAGCACAGGCTGCAGGCGCAACGGTGTCATCCGGCCTCCCGGTCCGCGCAAAGCCAGACCTTCGATGTTCACATAGCTTGGCACGATGGCGCCCAGATGCGCCAGGTCGGCGGGGGTGCCGGGCCGCCCGACCCGGGCCACGTAGTCGAACGACGCCACCAGATGGAATTGCTGCCGACACAGCGGCCGCGCGATGAGCGCGGGCGACGGCTCCTGCGTCGCACGCAACGCGAGGTCGTAGCCGTCGGCCACGAGATCAACCTTGCGGTTCTCCAGGTGGATGTCGACCAGCACTTCGGGGTACCGCGCGCCGTAGGCGGCCAGCACGCGCGCGAACTGCGGCGTGGCACACCAGACGGGGGCGCTCACCTTGAGCTGCCCGCGGGGCGCCTCGTTCTTCTGGCCGATGGCCGCTTGCGCTGCATCGAGCAGGTCCAGCGCCTGCGCGCTTTGCGTGTACCAGGCCTGGCCGGCTTCCGTCAGGCTCAAATGCCGGCTGGTGCGGTGCAGCAGTCGGGCACCGAGCGACTTCTCCAGCTGCGCCACATGCTTGCTCGCCATGGGCGCCGAGATCGACAGGCGGTCGGCGGCTGCGGTGAAGCTGCCCGCTTCCACCACGTCGCGGAAGACACGCAGGCTGGTAAGACGGTCCATCAATGTTTCTTCGGGAGAAATGAATCGATGAATCGTAGCCTATCGATTTCCTCAAGGGAAATCTCTAGACTGGCATCAAGGAGCACTTCCATGACCACCACGACCTCGCGACTTCCCACCTATTTCATCTCCCACGGCGGTGGCCCCTGGCCCTGGATGAAAAAGGAGATGGGCCCGGCCTACGACCTGCTGGCCGCCTCGCTGGCCGACATGCCGCGGCAGTTGGGCCGCACGCCACGTGCCGTCCTCATGGTGTCGGCGCATTGGGAGGCGCCAGCCTTCACCGTGATGGCGAATCCACACCCGCCGATGGTCTACGACTACGGCGGCTTTCCTGCCCACACCTACCAGGTGCGCTACGACGCGCCCGGCGCGCCCGACCTGGCCCTGCGTGTGAAGTCGCTGATCGAGGCGGCGGGCCTGCCTGCGCACAGCGATGCCGAGCGCGGCTTCGACCATGGCGCGTTTTCGCCCATGGCGGCCATCTATCCGGCGGCCGACGTGCCGATGGTGCAGCTGTCGCTGCGTCGCGGGCTCGACCCCGCCGAGCATCTGGCGCTGGGCCGTGCGCTCGCGCCCTTGCGCGACGAAGACGTCTTGATCATCGGCAGCGGCCTGAGCTACCACAACCTGCGCGCGTTCGGCCCGCAGGCACGCGAGCCCTCGAAGGCCTTCGACGATTGGCTCGACCGTGCCGTGGTTGGCGCCACGGGCGGCACGCGCGATGCGGCACTGCTGGACTGGGCGTCGGCACCGGCTGCGCGCATCGCGCATCCGCGCGAGGAGCATCTGATTCCGCTGATGGTGGCCGTGGGCGCCGCAGCGGGCGATGCCGGGGAGCGCGTCTACCACGAAGATGCGTTCATGGGCGGCCTTGCGGTGTCGAGCTTCCGTTTCGGCGGCTGAGCCCGACGCGCCGTATCGGGTCGCCTGGGCATTTGCTGCAGTTGCCCAGACCTCAGGCCGGCAGCGGCAACTGCGTGGTCGACAACACCTCCTTGAGCACCATGAAACTGCGCACCTGCCGCACGCCCGGCAGGTAGAGCAGTTGCTCCGCATGCAGGCGGTTGAAGCTTTCGTGGTCGCGCGTGCGCAGCATCATGAAGTAGTCGAACTCGCCGGTCACCACGTGGCATTCGAGGCAGCCCGACACCTTCTGCACCGCTTTCTCGAACGCCGCGAAGGACTCCGGTGTGGAACGGTCGAGCACCACGCCGATCATCACCAGCATGCCGGCATCGATGGCACGCGGCTCGAGCAGCGCGACGATGCCACGAATCCAGCCACCGGCTTTGAGCCGTTCGACCCGGCGCAGGCAGGCCGGCGCGCTGAGGTTGACCTTGCCAGCCAGCGCCACGTTGGAGATCGAGGCATCGCGTTGCAGGGTGCGCAGGATGGCCCGATCCGTGCGGTCGAGCCCATCTTTGGGCGTTGCGGGCACGTGAGTACTCGTGCGAAGAACTTTTGTTGCTTTCATTTGGGATTTTTCAAAAGATTAAGCCGATTTTGCAGTTTCGGGAATGCCTGGAATAGGTTTCATGGGTTGATTTCGCAACCCTGTTAATCAGCTTCCTTCCTAAGATTCAACCCAGACCCATCGTTGAATCGAACCTGGAGCCCCACCGTGAACCTGCAGAAATTTCCCCGCTATCCGCTCACCTTCGGTCCTTCGCCCATCCAGCCGCTCAAGCGACTGAGCGCCCACCTCGGTGGCAAGGTCGATCTCTATGCCAAGCGCGAGGACTGCAACAGCGGCCTGGCCTTCGGCGGCAACAAGACGCGCAAGCTTGAGTACCTCATCCCCGAGGCGCTCGAAGGCGGTTACGACACGCTGGTGTCGATCGGCGGCATCCAGTCGAACCAGACGCGCCAGGTCGCGGCGGTGGCGGCGCACCTCGGGCTGAAGTGCGTGCTGGTGCAGGAGAACTGGGTGAACTATTCCGATGCGGTGTACGACCGGGTCGGCAACATCGAGATGTCGCGCATCATGGGCGCCGACGTGCGTCTCGACGCTGCGGGCTTCGACATCGGCATCCGCAAGAGCTGGGAAGACGCGATGGAGAGCGTGCGCCAGGCCGGCGGCAAGCCCTTTCCGATTCCGGCGGGATGCTCAGAGCATCCGAGGGGCGGCCTGGGCTTCGTGGCCTTCGCCGAAGAGGTGCGCCAGCAGGAAGCCGAGATGGACATCCAGTTCGACTACGTCGTGGTCTGCGCCGTCACCGGCAGCACGCAGGCCGGCATGGTGGTCGGCTTCGCGGCCGATGGCCGGGCCGACCGCGTGATCGGCATCGATGCCTCGGCCAAGCCCGGGAAGACCTTTGACCAGGTGCTGCGCATCGCGAAGAACACCGCCGAACTCGTCGAGCTCGGACGCGACATCACCGAGAAGGACGTGGTGCTCGACACCCGCTTCGGCGGCCCTGAATACGGGCTGCCCAACGATGGCACGCTGGAGGCGATCCGCCTGTGCGCCCGTCTGGAAGGGATGCTGACCGACCCGGTGTACGAGGGCAAGTCGATGCACGGGATGATCGAAAAGGTGCGCCTCGGCGAGTTTCCGGCGGGCTCGAAGGTGCTGTATGCGCACCTCGGCGGCGTGCCGGCGTTGAGTGCCTACAGCTTCCTCTTTCGCAACGGTTGATCGCCATCGACCGTCAAGCACCCGTGCAACTGCAGCCACGCCAGGCGAGGCAGATTCCTGGCTGCGAAGGCGCGCGGCTAGCGTCGGGACGGCGGCTGTGGCGGTTGCGTTATCTGTGCATCTGGCTTGGCCACCAGCCCGACGCGAACCTGCCGGCCCCAGGTGCCGTTGCCGGTGAGAAACACCCACCAGCCCCAGGCGGCACCCGTGTGGCGCAGGATCTGGAAGGTGAACGGCTCGACGATGGCCGCAAGAAAAGCCTGGGCCATGTTGGCCTCGCTGTGCTGGCCGATCCAGCGGCGGTACAGGTGCACGGACCACAGATGAAACACCAGGTCGAGCACGATCTTCGCGCCGATCACGCCGGCCACCGGTGCGAGCACGCCCAGGTTGCCACGTACCAGGTACACCAGCAAAAGGAAGAAGGCGGCCAGGCCGTAGAGCGGCTGCAGCGTGTCGATGGCCTTGACCGGCAGCATGGCGGTGCCCAGCCAGCCATAGCGGCGGTCGCCGACCATGGCCCGATACCAGTACTGCGTCTGCAGGAAGCCACCGAACCAGCGGCGGCGCTGGCGCAGGAACGAGGCCACGCTGCTCGGTGCGTCGGTGTGCGCCTGCGCGTCGCCAAGCACCCGCACCGTCCAGGGCAGGCCGTGCGCCTGCGCGTGACGGTGCAATCGGTGGATGAGTTCGTAGTCTTCGACCAGGCAGTCGGTGTCGAAACCACCCACCGCGCGCACCGCGTCGGTGCGAAAGCCTGCGAAGGCGCCGGAGATCAGCAGCAGCCCGTTGACCCGCATCCATGCGTAGCGGGAGAGGAAGTTGCGGATGTACTCATAGGTCTGGAACCACTGGAAGCATCGGCCCGACAGCGTGCGGCTGCACACCGGTGTGATGACGCCCGTGGCCGCCACGAGCGCCGGCTCGGCAGAGAACGCGCGTCGCACGGCGGCGATGGCGCCGTTGTCGAGCAGGGTGTCGCCATCGACCGTCAGCACGGTTTCGGTGTCGATGCCCAGAATGGCCGAATTGAGGGCGACCGCCTTGCCGCCGTGAGGCAGCCGCAACCAGACCAGCGACGAGTGCAGCGTACTCGGCGCGCTCAGCTCGCCCAGCGCCGGCGCCACCAGGCCGTAGTGGCTGGTAAGCAACTCGGCGGTGCCGTCGCTGGAGCCATCGTCGGCGATGACGATGCGGTCGGGCGGGTCGGACTGGCTGAGCAATGCGCCCAGCGTGACCGGCAGTACCGCCGCCTCGTTGTGCGACGCGACGATCACGCCCAATGTGGCGCGCCGCGTGGCATCGATGGCCGCTGGCGCGACGGGATGGCGCAGCAGGGGCAGCGTCTGCCAGGCGACGAAGAGCAGCAGCACCGTGTCGTACAGCACATAGGCCACACCCACCGACCATGACCAGACCTCGCCGCTGGTCGCACCCATCCTGTCGCCGTGCGTGAAGGCGCGGCTCAGCAGCAGCACCCACAGCGCGAACACGCCGCCATGGATCAGGACACTGCGCCAGGGCGTGGCGGGCTGCAGAACCCGCGGCGAGGCGGCGGCGAAAGCGCGAAGGAGGGCGTCGTTCAAAAGTGAGATCCGGATCTGTGCAGGCAGGTACGCGGCCGACGATGCGGCGGTTTCGAAAGGCCCCGGAATTTCGCAGGCCCTGCGCGCGGATGCTTGGAAAGAGTCGCTGGCGGGCCGAGAATTCCCACATGTCCCCAGAAAAACGCTACACCCGACCTGCGATCATCCTGCATTGGCTCATTGCCGTGCTCATGGCGGTCAATATTGGACTGATCCTTCTGGTCGAGCGCTTTCCCGACGACTGGATCCGGCCCGTGATCGACACCCACAAGTCGATCGGCATCACCGTGCTGGGCCTGGTGCTGCTGCGCATCCTCTGGCGGTTCGGCCACCCGCCGCCGCCCATGCCTGCATCCTATGGGCGGCTCGAGCGTGGGGGGGCGCACGCTGCGCACATGGTGCTTTACCTGCTGATGATCCTGCTGCCGCTGTCGGGCTGGATGCACGATTCGGCCTGGAAAGACGCCGCCACGCATCCAATGCAGCTCTTCGGCCTGTTCGAGTGGCCGCGCATCGGCTGGATCATGGACATCGAGCCGGCCGCCAAGGAAACGTGGCACAGCGCACTGGGCGCCGTGCACGAATGGGCGGGCTATGTGCTCTATGCGATGTTCGCGCTGCATGTGGGCGGCGCGCTCAAGCACCAGTTCGTGGACGGCGAGCGCGAGTTGCAGCGCATGATCTGACCGACGTCCTTGCACGCCGACGCAGCGCTCGCGCCGCAACCGAATGGCAGAATCCCCGGCTTCGCGCCCGGCGAGTGGCCGGGCCTCTCCATGACAACGAACCATCGAAAGACGCGGCATGACTGACGCCATCGTGATCATCGGCGGCGGGCATGCCGCCGCCCAACTCTGTGCCGGGCTGGCCGAAGCCGGACAAGGCGGCCGCACCCACCTGGTGTGCGAGGAGCGCTGGCTGCCTTACCACCGTCCACCGCTGTCCAAGGCGTTCCTGAAAGGTGAAGACACCGAGCCGCAGGCGCACCGCGCGCCGGCCTGGTATGCCGAAGCAGGGATCCATCTGCATCTGGGCGATGCCGCGGTGGCGATCGATCGCAAGGCGCACACCGTGCAATTGCACTCCGGTGCGGTACTCCCGTGGCGCCACCTGGTGCTGGCGACCGGCACGCGCGCCCGTGCGCTGCCCGCGCTGGCTGCGCCGCTCGCGAACATGGCAGTGCTGCGCGCCGTGCCTGAGGCGCTGCATCTGCGCGCCCGCTTGGCCGCGGCGCAGCGCGTCGTGGTCTTGGGCGGCGGCTTCATCGGCCTGGAGGTGGCCGCCACGGCGCGTGCCATGGGCAAGGAGGTGACGGTGCTCGAAGCCGGTCCGCGCCTGATGGCACGCGCCGTGTCCCCTGCGTTGTCCGAGGCGGTGCTGGACGTGCATCGCGCTGCGGGCATCGACGTGCGGCTGGGCACGCAGGCTGACCGCTTCGAGATCACCGACGATCGCGTGGTGGCGGTCGAGGTGGCTGGCGAATCGCTGCCGCTCGACCTGCTGCTGATTGCCGTGGGCGCCACGCCCGAGACCACGCTCGCCGAGGCCGCGGGCCTGGAATGCGCCGATGGCGTGGTGGTCGACGAATTCATGCAGACCAGCGACCCGGCTGTGCTGGCGGTTGGCGACTGCACGCGCTTTCACGAGCGCCGTGCCGCGAGCGCGCTGCGCCTGGAGTCGGTGCAGAACGCCAACGACCAGGCTCGCACGGCGGTGGCCACGCTGCTGGGCGCGCCGCGCCCGCACGATGCGCTGGCCTGGTTCTGGTCCGACCAGGGCGGGCTGCGACTGCAGATGGCGGGGCTGGTCCCTGCGCCCGCCACGCCGGGTCTGGTCACGGTGCGCCGGCCCGGTCCCAACCCGGCCGCCTTCTCGCTGCTCCATTACGTCGGTGGCCAGCTGGTGTGCGTCGAATCGGTCAACGCGCCGGTCGACCACATGATGAGCCGCAAGCTGCTCGAAGCAAGGCGTTCACCCGCACCCGACGTGGCTGCCGATCCGGCCGTGCCGCTGAAGAATCACCTGGCGGGCTGACGCGCGCGGACGACGCGCAAGTGTCGCCGGGGCGTGCTGCAGGGATCGCCGCGGCGCCTTATAGTGGCTGTCCCACCTTGACAACGCGGAGCCGGCATCGCGCCGGTCCGTGCAACCATGCAGGACAACCACGTGGACACCAACAATCCCCTTCGTTTCGGCAGTGGCCAGGCCGTTCGCCGGCTTGAAGACGAGGCGCTGCTCGCAGGCGCAGGCAAGTACACCGACGACGTGTCGCTTCCCGGCCAGGCGCACCTGATCTTTGTGCGTTCTCCCTATCCGCATGCACGGATCATCTCGGTCGACACCACCAGCGCGCGGGACATGCCGGGCGTGCTGGGGGTCTTCTCCGGTGCCGATCTCGTGGCCGCCGGCGTTCAGCCGATGCCTGGCACGGCTGGCTTCAAACGCGCCGACGGCACGCCGGGCGCCACGCCCGATCGCCGTGTGCTGGCGCATGAGCGCGCACGCTTCGTCGGCGAACCGGTGGCGGCCGTGGTGGCCGAGTCGGTCGAGCAGGCGCGCAATGCAGCCGAGGCCGTGTTCGTCGACTACGAAGAGCTGCCCATGGCCGTCGATATGGCTGTGGCCACCGCACCCGGCGCGCCGGTGTTGTGCGAGGCTGCGCCCGACAACATCTCTGCCGAGATGCGCCATGGCAGCGTTGATGCTACCGCCGAAGCGTTCGCCAAGGCTGCCCACGTCGTCAAGCTCGACATCGTCAACCAGCGCGTGGTGGCGCTGACGATTGAACCGCGCACGGTGCTGGCCGACTTCGACAGCGCCACCGAGCGCCTGACGATCCGCATGAGCACGCAGATGCCTTCGGGCGTGCGCGATTCGGTTTGCGGTGCCATCGGCCTGCCCAAGGACAAGGTGCGCGTGGTGGTCGGCGACGTCGGCGGCGGCTTCGGCATGAAGACTGGTGCCTATCCCGAAGACATCGCCGTGGCCTACTGCGCCCACGCGCTGCGCCGGCCGGTGAAATGGGTGGCCGACCGCAGCGAGGAATTCCTGTCCTCCGCACACGGGCGTGACGTGGCCTCCACCGCCGAACTCGCGCTGGCCGCCGACGGCAAGATCCTCGGCCTGCGCATCGCGTCGCTGGCCAATGTGGGCGCCTACGCCACCGGCACCGGCGTGGCGATCCAGTTGTTGATCGGCCCCTGGGTGCAGACCAGCGTCTATGACATCCAGACGATCGACTTCCATTTCAAGGCGGTGCTGACCAACACGTCGCCGACGGGCGCCTACCGCGGTGCAGGCCGGCCTGAAGCCATCTTCACGATGGAACGGCTGATGGACGAGGCTGCGCGCCAGACGGGCATCGACCGTGTCGCGCTGCGCCGGCGCAACTTCATCCGCCCGGAGCAGATGCCCTACAAGAACCCGATGAACCAGACCTATGACACCGGCCAGTTCGAGAAGGTGATGGACCAGGGCCTGGCGCTGGCCGACTGGCAGGGCTTCGAGGCGCGCGCGGCGCAGTCGCAGCGCGAAGGCAAGGTGCGCGGGCTGGGCATGGCGACCTTCCTCGAATGGACGGGCGGCAATGTGTTCGAGGAACGCGTGACGGTGGCCGTCAAGGCCGACGGCATCATCGAAGTGTTCTCCGCGGTGAATGCGATGGGGCAGGGCATTGCGACCTCGCTGGCGCAGCTGGCGGTCGACACCTTCGGCGTGCCGATCGAGAAGGTCCGCGTGATCCTCGGCGACACCGATCGCGGCGACGGCTTCGGCAGTGCGGGGTCGCGCTCGCTGTTCACGGGCGGCTCGGCCGTGCGTGTCGGCGCCGAACGCACCATCGACAAGGCACGGGCGCTGGCAGCGCAGGAGTTCGAGGCCGCAGCCGACGACGTGACCTACGCCAACGGCGAGTTCACCGTGGCGGGCACCGACTTGAAGCTCGACCTGTTCGAGCTGGCCGGCAAGCAGCCCGAAAGCCAGATCTTCGTCGACTCGACCAGCGCCGTGGCTGGCCCGACCTGGCCGAACGGTTGCCACATCTGCGAGATCGAGCTCGACGCACCGACCGGCGAGGTGAGCGTGGTGGCCTACAGCTCGGTCAACGACGTGGGCCGCGTGATCAATCCGCTGATCGTGCGCGGCCAGCTCGAGGGCGGTGCGGTGCAGGGCATCGGCCAGGCGCTGTACGAGCGCGTGGTGTACGACAGTGAAACCGGCCAACCGGTGACCGGCAGCCTGATGGACTACGCGGCGCCGCGTGCGGACATCATCGGCGAGATGTTCAGGATGGAGATGGACGAGTCCACGCCCTGCAAGAACAATCCGCTGGGGGTCAAGGGCGTGGGCGAACTCGGCACCATCGGCGCGACGCCGGCCGTTGTCAACGCGGTGGCCGACGCATTCGCGCGCAGCGGCTTGGCGGCGAACATCGGCCGCCTGCAGATGCCGCTGAGTCCGGCGCGCGTCTGGCAGGCGACGCAGAGCGCGTGAGCCGGGGCGCGCTGCGCGGCAAGCGGTGACCCCGGATCGGTCGATGCGACGTCCGGGGCACGCTCAGGCGGTTTAGAACTCCTCGAGCGGCAGCCCGACGTAGTTCTCCGCCAGCGATGCAGAGGCCGCGTGCGAATGCACCAGGTAGTCCAGCTCCGCTTCCTGGATCTTCTGCCCGAACTCGCCGGTCTCCGGGAAGCGGTGCATGAGCGAGGTGAACCACCACGAAAAGCGTTCGGCCTTCCAGACCCGACGCAGGCACAGGTCGGAGTAGCGGTCGAGCGCCGAGTCCGACTTTTTCTCGCCGTAGTACGTTTCCATCGCGCGCGCCAGGTAGCCGACGTCGCCTGCTGCCAGGTTCAGACCCTTGGCGCCCGTGGGCGGAACGATGTGCGCGGCGTCGCCGGCGAGGAACAGGCGTCCGAAACGCATGGGCTCTGCCACGAAGCTGCGCAGCGGTGCAATGCTCTTCTCCAGCGAAGGACCGGTCACCAGGCGCTCGCGCGCTTCGGGGTCCAGCCGCGTGCGCAGTTCGTTCCAGAAGGCATCGTCGCTCCAGTTCTCCACTTTTTCCTCGGTCGGCACCTGGACGTAGTAGCGGCTTCGCGTGGCGCTGCGCATGCTGCACAACGCAAAGCCACGCGCCGTGTTCGCATAGATCAGTTCGTGCGAGACCGGTGGCACATCGGCCAGCACGCCCAGCCAACCGAAGGGGTAGATCTTCTCGTAGGTGCGCAGCGCACTGTCGGGCACGCTGGCCCGGCTGACACCGTGGTAACCGTCGCACCCTGCGATGAAGTCGCAGGCCAGTTCATGCGCCACGCCGTCGACCGTGTAGCGCACGCGCGGCTGCTCGCCGTCGAAGTCGTGCAGCGAAACGTCGCCGGCGCTGTAAACGGTCGTGAGGCCTGCGGCAGCGCGTGCCTGCATCAGGTCGCGCGTGACCTCGGTCTGACCGTACACGGTGACCTGCTTTCCGCCGGTGAGCGCGTGCAGGTCGATGCGGTGGCGCTCGCCCTGGAACAGCAGTTCGATGCCATCGTGCGGCAGGCCTTCGGCCTTGGCGCGGGCATCGACGCCCGCACGTGCCAGCAGATCCATGGTGATCTGTTCAAGCACCCCGGCCCGGATGCGGCCGAGCACGTAGTCGCCGGTCTGGCGCTCGATGACGACGTTGTCGATGCCGGCCTTGTGAAGCAATTGGCCGAGCAGCAGGCCGGCGGGGCCTGCGCCGATGATGGCGACTTGGGTGCGCATGGTGAAAGGTCTCCTGTTGTTGGGTTCGATGGGATGCCCGAGCGTAGGACGACCCGTGCGCGCCGTGCGCACCGGCATCACGGCAGTGTGCGGTGAAGGTAGCGGCTGTGCGATGATCGCGCAGCAACCCGCGCCGTTCCCGCCATGACCATCGCCAAACCCGACTTCATCGAAGGCATTGCCAAAGGCATGGCGGTGCTCGAGAGCTTCGACACCGAACGCCAGCGCCTCAATGCCACCCTGGCCGCCGAACGCGCGGGCATCACGCGTGCCGCCGCACGGCGCCATCTGCTCACCCTGGCGCACCTGGGCTATCTGGAGAGCGATGGCAGCTATTTCTGGATGTCGCCGAAGGTGTTGCGCTTTTCCGGCAGCTACCTGGCATCGTCGCGTCTGCCGCGCGCGCTGCAGCCCACGTTGAACCGGCTGGCCGCGCAGACGCAGGAGTCGTTCTCCGCCGTGGTGCTCGACGGCGAGGAGGCGGTCATCATCGCGCGCAGCGTGAGCTACGGCGCCCCGGCGCGCGTGCTGGCGTACGGGCTGCACCTGGGTGCGCGCCTGCCTGCGCACGCCACCTCCACCGGCCGCGTGCTGCTGGCCGCGATGGAGCCGGCGGAGCTCACGCGCTGGCTCAAGGGTCGCACGTTCCATCGCCTCACGCCCCAGACCGCCACGCAGGCACGCTTGCTGCGCCAGCGCATTGCGCAGGTACGCAAGCAAGACCATTGCTTCGCCAGCGAGGAGCACGAACTCGGCGTGCAGGCGCTGGCCGTGCCGCTGCGCGACATGAAGGGGCGCACCGTGGCCGCGCTCAATGTGGTGATCTCCGGCGCTCGACATACCGAAGAAAGCGTGCGCGGCGAACTGCTGACCCTGCTGCACGATGCGGCGCGGGAAGTGCGCGCGCTGCTGTGATCAACCTGATCTGGAAAAAGAGAGCTACCCATGCGCCTCCTGCTGCTTGAAGACGACGTGATGATCGGCGAGGCCGTGCTCGACCTGCTGCGCGCAGAGCAGTACGCCGTTGACTGGGTGAAGGACGGGGACGCCGCTGAGAGTGCCCTGCGCACGCAGCAATACGACCTGGTGCTGCTCGACCTGGGGGTTCCGCGGCGCGATGGCCTCGAGGTGCTGCGGGCCCTGCGTGCGCGCAAGCAGCGCATGCCGGTGTTGATCGCCACGGCGCGCGACTCCGTGCAGCAACGCATCGAAGGGCTGGACGCCGGTGCCGACGACTACGTGCTCAAGCCCTACGACCTCGATGAATTGCTCGCGCGCATCCGGGCGCTGCTGCGACGCGCATCGGGGCGCGCCGAGCCGGTGTACGAACACATGGGCGTGACGATCAACCCGCAGACGCGCGAAGTCACGGTCGGCGGTGCGCCGGTGGTGCTGTCGGCACGCGAATGGGCCGTGCTGGAACCGCTGTTGGCGCGCCCGGGCATGGTGCTGTCGCGCCAGCAGCTCGAAGAGAAGCTCTACAGCTGGAAGGATGAGATCAGCAGCAATGCCGTCGAGGTGTACATCCACGGCCTGCGCAAGAAGCTGGGTGCGGACTTCATCCGCAACGTGCGCGGCGTCGGCTACATGGTGCCCAAGCAATGATCCGGTCGCTGCGCGCGCGGCTGCTCGGGTTCCTCCTGATCGCCATCGTGCTGGCCGCGGGCGTGCAGGCCACGGTCGCCTACCGTACGGTGCTGCACGAGGCCGACGACATTTTCGACTACCACATGCAGCAGATGGCGCTGTCGCTGCGCTCGGGCCTTCCGCCAGGCGGTGCGGTGGGTGGACTGGCGGGGGGGGAGGAGAACTTCGAGTTCGTCGTGCAGGTGTGGACGGCGGACGGGGAACGTATCTTCGAGTCGGCAGCCGATGCCGCGCTGCCGCAACTGGCGGTGCTGGGCTTCGTCGACGCGCGGGCGCGTGGCACGACCTACCGGGTGTTCTCGGTGCAGACGCGCAGCGGCCTGGTCATCCAGGTGGCACAGGACATGGCAGTGCGCCGCCGCATGGCCGGCGCGTTGGCACTGCGCACCATCGGTCCGGTGGCGTTGATGGCACCGCTGCTGATGCTGGTGGTGTGGTGGGTGGTCAGCCATTCGCTGGCACCGGTCTCCCGCGTGCGAGCCCAGGTGGCCGCGCGTCAGGCCGACGATCTGTCGCCGGTCAGCGAGGCAGGCCTGCCCGAGGAGGTGCGCCCGCTGGTGCACGAACTCAACCTGCTGTTCGAGCGTGTACGTCACGCCTTCGAGGCGCAGAAGCACTTCGTGGCCGACGCCGCGCATGAACTGCGTTCGCCGCTGGCAGCGCTCAAGCTCCAGGTGCAGGGCCTGCAGCGCGCGGGCGACGAGGCGACACGCGAGCGGGCCGTCGCACGCCTGGCCGCGGGCATCGACCGCGCCACGCGGCTCGTCGAGCAGATGCTGGCACTCGCGCGCCACGAGGCCAGCATGGCGGCGGGTGCACCCCCTCAAGCCGTGGCGCTCGACGAGGTCGCCCGGCTGGCGATTTCGGACGCCCTGGCCGCCGCTCAAGCGCGGCGCATCGACATGGGCCTCGCGCACACCGACGCGGCCACGGTCAGCGGTCAGCCCGAGGCATTGCGCATGCTGCTGCGCAATCTGCTGGACAACGCGGTCAAGTACACCCCCGAAGGCGGGCGTGTCGACGTGGCCATTCGCACGCAGGCCGACGGCGTCGAACTCAGCGTCGAGGACAGCGGCCCTGGCCTGCCCCCCGAGGAGCACGAGCGCGTGCTCGACCGCTTCTACCGCTCGGGCGAACCCCAGGCACCTGGCAGCGGGCTCGGCCTGGCCATCGTCAAATCGATCGCCACGCTGCACGGCGCCACGCTGACCCTGGGCACCTCCGCGGAACTGGGCGGCCTGAAGGTTGCCGTTCATTTCGCCAACATCTGACATCGGAGCCCTTTAAGCGTGCACTAAGTCTGCGCGGCGACATTCCCTTTCATCGTGTTTCAACCCACCTCGAAAGGATCCGAAATGAACACCCGTCTGACTTCCCCCAAGGGACTCGTCCTCGCGCTGGCGGCTGCCGGCGTGATCGGTGCCGTCGGTGCCGGCGCCTACACCAGCGCGCGAGCCGTGGGCGCACCGCCGGTGGCGAGCACCGTGGCCGGCGCCCCGGTCGTCACGCTGCCCGACTTTTCCACCATCACCTCGCGCGACGGCCCGGCCGTGGTCAACATCAGCGTGATCGGCAGCATGAAGCCCAGCGACGACGAGGCAGCGGCCATGCAGGGGATTGATCCGGACGATCCGATGTTCCAGTTCTTCAAGCGCTTCCAGGGTCAGATGAATCCGCACGGACGCCAGCAGCAACAGCGCGAAGTGCCCACGCGTGGTGAAGGCTCGGGCTTCATCGTGAGTGCCGACGGCACGATCCTGACCAACGCCCATGTGGTCAAGGGCGCCAAGGAAGTCACGGTCAAGCTTACCGACCGCCGTGAATTCCGCGCCAAGGTGCTCGGCAGCGACGAGAAGACGGACATCGCCGTGCTCAAGATCGATGCCAGGAACCTGCCGGTGATCGCGCTGGGCAGCACCAAGGAACTGAAGGTGGGCGAATGGGTGCTGGCCATCGGTTCGCCCTTCGGATTCGAGAACACCGTGACGGCCGGCGTGGTCAGTGCCAAGGGCCGTTCATTGCCCGACGACAGCTATGTGCCCTTCATCCAGACCGACGTGGCCGTGAACCCAGGCAATTCGGGCGGGCCGCTGATCAACACGCGCGGCGAGGTGGTCGGCATCAATTCGCAGATCTACAGCCGCAGCGGCGGCTACCAGGGCGTGTCGTTCGCCATCCCGATCGATGTGGCCGTGCAGGTCAAGGACCAGATCGTCGCGACCGGCAAGGCCAGCCATGCGCGTCTGGGGGTGGCAGTGCAGGAGGTGAATCAGGCCTTTGCCGACTCCTTCAAGCTCGACAAGCCCGAAGGCGCGCTGGTCTCCAACGTGGAGAAGGGCAGCCCGGGGGAACAGGCCGGCCTGCGTACGGGCGACGTGATCCGCAAGGTCGATGGGCAAGCCATCGTGTCCTCGGGCGACTTGCCTGCGATCATTGGCCAGCAGCGTCCGGGAACCAAGGTCACGCTGGAGGTCTGGCGTCAGGGGGCACCGCAGGAACTCAGTGCCAAGCTCGCCGACGCGAGCGAGAAAGCGGCCAGCGTCGCCAAGGCCGATGACGCGACCGCCCAGGGCGGCAAGCTCGGGCTGGCCTTGCGCGAGCTGCGGCCCCAGGAGAAGCGCGAAGCGGCCGTCGACACCGGACTGCTGATCGAGGATGTCGGGGGACCTTCGGAGTTGGCAGGCGTGCAGGCAGGCGACGTGCTGCTGGCGATCAACGGGACGCCAGCCAAGTCGCTCGATCAGGTGCGCGCAGTGGTGGCCAAGGCCGACAAGTCCGTGGCGCTGCTGATCCAGCGTGGGACGGACCGGATCTTCGTGCCTGTGCGCGTGGGCTGACCGGAAAGGCCGGTGCGCCCGGGCGCTGGTCTATTCATTCTCGTTGTTCAGGCAGACGTGGTATTCGACCCAGCCCCAGTAATCGTCGAGGGTACGCCGGCGTGCGATCGCGTCTTCCCACAGCACCTGAGTGAAGACCGGATGCTGCGCGCCATGTTTGGCCTGCAATTGCGCCACGGACAGTCCGCGGTCGTCGAGCACGATGGGGTCGATGGGGTCGCGGGTGCGGGGCATGGTGGGGAAGGGTTCAATTGTGAGCAGATGGTCGAATCGTCTGAATTCTGCTGCCAAACCTACACCAAATCAGTCTGTTGGTAACGATGTATCAATCCGTTGCACTTGAAGCGTGAATTTGTGCAAGGCCCGCACGCTGTTGGAGCCCCACGCAATAAGCCATCAGCGCATCGAGTTCGGTGATCTTGTCGAAGACCATGTCTGCGCCCAGTCCGAGGCAGCGACGGCGCATGTCCGGCGTCGCATAGTTGCTGACCACGACCACCTTCTGGGATGGCTTGCGTACACGACATCCTGCGAGCACCCCCAGGCCGTGGCCGTCGCTCAGGAAGAGGTCGAGGATCAGAAGGCCCCAATCGTCAGGATGGGTGATCAGCCAGGTCAGCGCATCCATTTCGCCGGTGGCAAATCCGACGAGTTCCTCACCCGTGAATTCCCGCACCGCCTGGGTCAGATGCGCTCGGGCGATTGCGTTGTCTTCGGTCAGAAAAATGGCTAAAGACAATACGGTTCCTTGCCGGCAGGTGGCTGGACGCTGGGTGCTGGACCCATGGAGATTTCGCCGCGTTCAGACCAATGGGGATCTCAAGTTTGCCACGCAAGTGCATATGCCAATAAAAAAATCGGCCATGCGTGCTGCATAGGCCGATTTTTTTCAGGGCCGCCCGCTCCAGGCGGGGCCATCGGTCACAGTGCGGCGAAGTTGCTGCGGGCAGCAGCACGTGCTTCGGCACGGACGGTGGCGCGGTCGACGTTGCTGGCCATCACGGGAGCAACGCCCGCGCTGGCACCTTCGGCATAGACGTCCCCGGCGCGTGCAGCAGCCACGGCCTCGCGCTGGACGCTTGCACGATCGACGTTACCTGCGACTACGGGCGCCACGCCCGCGTTGGCGCCTTCGGCGTACGGGTTGGCCGTGTGTGCGGCCACCACGGCTTCGGCAGCCACGGTGGCACGGTTATTGAAGGTGGGTGTCGCCAGGACGCCCTGGTAGGTTTCCGCTTGGGCGCTAACGGCAGCGATCAGGCAGAGGGCAGCAGCGGCGATGATCTTCGAGGTCTTCATTTCATTTCCTTCAGTAGGTTGGATGCTTCGAACCGGTCTTGGGTGGGATGCCACCCGTCAAGGGTGGCCACCTCGCTCGGGGCCCTGTTCACCCAGAGCAACGGGTCTGCTGCTCTGATGAAATGAATTGTGCGCTGCTTACTAGGTAAAAACCCGTATGAAACTGAACCACGGCGTTCACGAAACGGAAACGATCGATGCCCTCAATTCCTGGTGCCGAACAGCACCGCGCCGGGTTTGTTGGAAAGGTCACCGTTGATCGTCAGCAGATAGAGCCCACGGTTGACTTGGTCATACATCGCGATGCCCGCGCCGTATGCGAGATTGACCGGACAGGTGCCCTGATAGCGAAGGTTGATGCCGAAGGCAGGTGGATCCACGCCGTCCGCGTAGATTTCTCCATCGAGGGTGCAGGTGGCGTTGATGTGGCCTGTGATCTTGCCGTTGTAGCCGTTGTTCGCGCTGACTGTGATCAGTGGCAGATCGGCCGCGCTGACCGTCGGATTGGCGGCGGCAAGTTTCGTATCGGTGTAGTTTCCGACGAGGGTGTCGAGCAGTGGTACCTTCGCTTCACTCGCCTGGTACGCCGCCGACATTGCGTACACCGCGCTGCCCTGGCTCCAGGTGCCTGTCATGAGGGTCCCTGGCGTGGTAGTCACCGCCCAGGTCGCCGTGCCGGACTGCGTGGCTGCGTAGTCGATCACCGAGAGCGCCTGCGCATCGGCCACGGCGAACTTGCCGCCTTCGGTGGCTGTGCCCGTCTTGCTCTGCACGATCCAGGTCGGAAACTGCGTGCCATACGAGCGTGTCTGCGTACGCACGAACCAGGTTTCGCCCGAGGAGAACACGACGCCGCGCAGGCCATCGCCGTTGTCCAGCGTCCCGACCCAACTGCCTGCAGGCACCACGGCAGCCGCGACCTCAGGGGTGGTGGGCGTTGTCGGGGTGGTCGGCGTCGTGCCGCCCTTGACCGGCAGCGACTCGCAGGCAACGCCGTTGCCATCGGCGTCAAGTACCGACGCAGCAGAGGGATTGGCCGCCAGGTAGAGCTGTGCGTCGCCCTGATAGGTGAAAGTGGCGCAACTGATTTTGTTGAGCCCCGCGCTGGGGTCTGCCGTGTCGCTGCTGCTGCCGCCGCCGCAGGCAGCAAGGACCGCGGTACATAGAAACACGGCGCATGCGCGCGACACGGAGCTCGACATCGTAATCTGCCTGTTCATGGAGATCGGGTACTGAAATGCAGGGAAGTGCAGTGCACCGGCAGCGCATGCAGCGCACCATTTTGTCATGTGGCGCGTGTGCCCTGGACGGGCTGACCGGGGACGTTACCATTCGTACCGCCAACGGTGCGAGCGCGGTGTCGGCGGCGCTTTGAATCCTCTTTGCCCTCTTTGACCCCTTACCAGCAAAGGAGCTTGCATTGGCAAGCCTTGAAATTCCCGTTCAGAGACAGCGATCCCCGTCAAGGTCCGCAGCGGCCGAAGACCCAGGCGTGGGCGCCTTGCCGATGCCCGAATGGACGCAGTCCAAGCCCAAGCTCGCACCGAAACCGATGCCTGCGCCAATGCGCCGGGCGGCGGCGCCCGCCAACGCGCGGCCAGCGGCTTCCATTCCCGCAGCCGATCCTGGCCGTCGACAGCGCTGGCTGGCCGGGCTCCTGGGTCTTTTTGCGGTGGCTGCGTTTGCGTCGGCTCTCGTGGTAGTGGTGTGGCTCTGGCGGGATCTTTCCGCTTTGTTGTTCATTGGCTGATGGGTGCCTCTGGCCGCCGTTCGATTTCGATTTTCGTCAGGGTTCCGACATGAAGTACCAAGCTGTGAGCGTCATCGTGAGCCTTGCCTTGCTTGCCGGCTGTGCGGCGAGTCCAAGCGACACCCAGCTGGCCTCCGCACCGCGCACCGTGGTCCAAGTCGACGGCTATCCCATCGAGGTTGCCGTGCAGCCTGCCGATGGCACTGGCACGCTCTATGACGTGGAGGCGCGCGCTGTCGCGTCGGCGTCCGGAGCATCTGGTCGCACCGACAAGGATGCGCAGCCGCTGATGGCGCAGGCGCGTTACCGTGCTGCGGCACTCATGGAAATGGAGCGCCGCTATGGCAGGGGACGCCTGGAGGTGATCTCCGAAGACGCCGTGAGCGTGCCGCGTGCCATGCGCCTGCGCGTCGCCGTCAAGCCGAAGTAGCCGCAGCATTGCTCAGCGGTGGCCGGTCGCTGGTGGACGCCGGCAAGTCGCTGGCGAATGCGAACGATGGGCCGGTACGCTGCTGCTTGCAGTGATACATGGCGCGGTCGGCGGCGCGCAGCAGCAGCGGCATGGTGTGGCCGTCGTCCGGATGGCAGGCAATGCCCAGGCTCAGCCCGACGCTGAGCGTTCGGCCCTCATAGTCCACCGGCCGCTCGCCGGCTTTCACCAGCCGCAGGGCGAGATCGGCCAGCGTCTCGCGCGACGTCCGACCGGCCACCAGCACCGCGAATTCGTCGCCGCCCAGGCGGGCCACGATGTCGCCTTGGCGCACTTGCCGTTGCAGGCGTTGTCCCACGGCCACCAACACCGCATCGCCGGCCGCATGACCGTGCGTGTCATTCACGCTCTTGAAGCCATCGAGGTCGAGCAGCATCAGCGAGAAAGGCTTGCCCTCCCGGATCCGAATGGACGCCGGGCCCTCCAGTCCGACACGACTGGCAATCCCGGTGAGCGCATCGGTACCCAGCGCTTCCACCAGCTGCTGTGTTCGTGCGGTGAGCGCCTGTTCGGAGCGCAGCATCAGCCGCAGTCGCGACGCCATGGCCACCGCGAAGACGACCAGTTCCGCGATCAACGCGGCCTGCGTCACATTGATCTGGTCGGGCGTCCAGGCAATCCAGCCCCAGCTGGCCACGATGATGGCGCAGATGCCGATGAACAGCAGCGCCACGCCGATGCAGTAGAGCACCGCCGGCCAGTAGCGGCCCCGCACAGCCACCACCGCGCCGACGAGCAGCACGGCGGTGGACACCACCACCGCCAACTGCACCAGGCGGAACATCCACAGCGGATGGGGACCCCATAGCGCGTAGACCGCTGCGGCACCGAGCGCGATCAGCATGAGCCGCACCACCTGGTCCAGTCGCGGAGCGAAATGCCGCAGCCGCAGCAGCTTGCGCCCGAACTGAAGCTTGCAGATCGCCCACAGTGCCGGTGCCAGGATGTAGGCGATGCCCGCACCCGTTGGCCAGTGAGGAAAAAGGTAGCGCAGCACATGGCCGTTGAAGCCCGCCAGCGCCATCAATGCGCACATGCACGAAAGCAGGAAGTAGAGATAAATGCCTTCACCAAAGACCAGCAGCAGCACCAGGCCGTAGACCAGCAGCCCGAGCAGCAGGCCGTAGCTCACGCCATCGAACATTCGCTTGTCCTGGGTGGATTGCAGGTAGTCGGCGGTGTCCCAGGCCGACACCGCGTAGATTCGCGCAAAGGTGGAATCGACCCGGAAGTACACCGTGTAGACCCCAGGGTCGGGCAACTGGAAGCGCCAGGCCATCTGCTCCGACGCGGCCGGCCGCGTTGACCACGGGTGGCGCATGCCCGTGGTCACGGGCGGCGCCAGTGCCTTGCCGGTGGTGTCGTAGGGGCCGTAGAAGCGCAGTTCGTGGGTGGATACCGTCGGCACCAGCAACAGCCACTCGCGCGACGTGTCCGCGGGATTGGCCAGCCGCAACTGCAACTTGAACCAAAGCACCCGGTCAGACTCCCTGCCGACGAGCGGATTGTCAGGATAGGCGAAGCGCGCTTCCTGTGCGGGCGTGCGAACCTGCTCGATGGACAACGCACGTGTCGGGTCCTCGAACAGCTGCAGATGGTCAACGAGCAATTGGCCCTGAGGTTGGCGCGACAGCAGCGCGGGCGCGCGCGCCGCCTCAGAAACAGCCGCCTGGGGCGCAGCGTTCGACTGCGCCTGAACCTGGGCCGCGTGCACGGTCAGCATCCCCACCAATACCCGTAGAGCCAGCACCCAAGCCTGAGAGCGTGGGGCTCTGCCGATGGCAAAAAGTAAAAATTGGCAAAAACGCAGCATCAACGGACGGAATCGAAGTTACCTCGGGCGCGACAGGGGCACATTGTGCGTGATCCGGGCGCTTGGAGAATGCGGTAAAAGATGGATTCCGCCTCTGCATACACGCCTGCCGCTCCTCATGAATGCATCCTTCCCACCCCAACACCTGGCCAAGAAGGGGTACGGCAAGCAGATGGGTACTGCACCCATCCGTGTCGGTCCCAGCGGCGTGCATGGCACGGGCGCCTTTGCCGCGCGCGCGTTGCCGGCCCGGACGTTTCTGGGTTTCTACGAGGGGCGCCGCTATCCTGCAGCGCAGGCGGCGGCCATGCAGTGGGACGGCCAACTCACCTACCTGGCCATGCTGTCGAGCGGCGAGGTCATCGACGGCTCGGACGGCGGCAACGCGACACGCTTTCTCAACCATTCCTGCGATCCCAACTGCGAGGCCTTCGAGGACGAAGACCGTGCGGGCCGGCCGGTCTTCCGCTTCCAGACGCTGCGTGCCGTGGCGGCGGGCGAAGAGCTGTCGGTCGACTACGGCCTGGAGGCGGACGACGGCTCCACCGCCGCGGACTATCCGTGCCGGTGTGGCGCCGCGAACTGCCGAGGTACCCTGCTGGCGCCGGACTGACGGCAGGGTTCTTGCGCGCCGCAGTCTGATCTGCATCAAGGTGTGGTCACGGGCCGGGCCCGATACTGACTCCACAAGGAGTGCACGTCATATGTCACACACAATGCAAGCCGCGGTGGTCGAGCAATTCGGCCAGCCCCTCGAGCTCCGTACGCTGGAGATTCCCAGCCCGGGCCCAGGTCAGATCCTGGTGAAGACCGAGGCATGCGGTGTCTGCCACACCGACCTGCATGCCGCGCATGGCGACTGGCCGGTCAAGCCGAAGCTGCCTTTCATCCCTGGCCACGAAGGTATCGGCCTGGTGGTCGCGATGGGCGAGGGCGTCACCGCCGTCAAGCTGGGCGATAGGGTCGGCGTGCCATGGCTGCACTCGGCGTGCGGCCATTGCGAGCATTGCATGGCCGCCTGGGAAACCGTCTGCGCAGAGGCGCAGTTCGGTGGCTACACGAAGAACGGCGGCTTCGCCGAATACATCGTGGCCGACCCCAACTATGTGGCCCACATACCTGCCGGCCTGTCGGCCATCGAGGCGGCGCCGCTGATCTGCGCGGGCGTCACGAGCTACAAGGGCCTGAAGGAAACAGGCGCTCGTCCCGGTCAGTGGGTGGTGATCTCCGGCATCGGCGGGCTCGGGCACCTGGCCGTGCAATACGCCAAGGCCATGGGCCTGCATGTGTGCGCAGTCGATATCGACGATGGCAAGCTCGCGCATGCAACGCAATTGGGCGCCGACGCCGTGGTCAATGCAAGGGTCGGCGATCCGGTCGTGGCCGTCAGGCAGGCGACGGGCGGCGGGGCGCATGGCGTGCTCATCACCGCCCCATCGCTGGCGGCGTTCAAGCAGGGCGTGGGCATGACACGCAAGCGCGGCACTTGCGTGCTGGTCGGCCTGCCGCCTGGCGATCTCCCGACGCCGTTGTTCGACGTGGTAGCCGACTGCATCACCATCCGGGGCTCCTTTGTAGGTACCCGCCAGGACATGGCCGAGGCGCTGGCGTTTGCGGCAGAAGGCAAGGTCAAGGCCGACATTGAACTGCAGCCACTCTCGGCGATCAACCAGGTGTTCGAGCGGCTCGAGCAGGGTGAGGTGCCTTCGCGCGTCGTGATCGACTTCCACTGAGGTTCACACCCCGAGCACCTGCTCCAGGCGTTGTGGCGCAGCAGTCAGCGTCGCCGAAGGTGCGGCCAGCGCGATCTGGCCTTTCTCCATCACGATGGCCTGGTCGGTGTGCGCGAGCACGCGGCGCCAGTCGCGGTCGACGATGAGCGTGGCAATGCCGGTGGCGCGGATCGCGCCGATGGTGCGCCAGATCTCGGCCACGATCAACGGTGCCAGCCCCTCGGTCGCCTCGTCCAGGATGAGCAGGCGCGGATTGGTCATGAGCGCGCGGCCGATCGACAGCATCTGCTGCTCGCCGCCCGAGAGTTGCTGGCCGCCATGCTGCAGCCGTTCGGTCAGGCGCGGAAAGGTGTGCATCACGCGCTCGAAGGTCCAGTCCCGGCGGCCATCGATGCCCGCGCGTGCGCTCATCAACAGGTTCTCTCGCACCGAAAGGTTCGGGAAGATGCCCCGGCCCTCGGGCACATAGCCCAGTCCGAGGCGCGCCATTTTTTCGGGGGCCCATCCGGTCACGTTGCGCCCATCGAGCAGCACCTGGCCCGAGGCCGGGCGCACATAGCCCATGAGCGTGCGGATCAGCGTGGTCTTGCCCATGCCGTTGCGGCCCAGCAAGCCGAGCGAGGTGGCGCTGGCCTGCACGGCGTCAACGCCCCGCAGGATGTGGCTGTCGCCGTAATAGGTGTGGATAGCTTCGATCTGCAGCATGTCAATGGTCCTCCCCCAGGTAGGCCTGGCGAACGTCGTGGTTGCTGCGGATGGCAGCAGGGTCGCCGGTGGCGATGACCGTGCCGTTGACCATGACCGTGATGCGGTCGGCGATGCGGAACACCGCGTCCATGTCGTGCTCCACCAGCAGGATCGCGTGGGTGCCCTTGAGCTGCACCAGCAGTGTGAGCATGCGTTCGGTCTCCTCTGCGCCCATGCCCGCCAGCGGCTCGTCGAGCAGCAGCACGCGTGGGCGCGTGGCCAGGCACATCGCCACTTCGAGCTGGCGCTTGGCACCATGGCTCAGCGTGCCGGCCATGCGGTCTGCATACGGCTGCAGGCCCGCTGCGGCAAGCGCTTCGTTGGCGGCTGCACTGCTGGCTTCGCAGTCCTGTGCCCGCTGCCAGAGTGCCCACGGGCGCGGCGTGGCGGCCTGCGCTGCAAGGCGGCAGTTCTCGCGCGCGCTGAACTCAGGAAAGATGGTCGTGCGCTGGTAGCTGCGGCCGATGCCCGCGCGCGCGCGGCGCGACTGGGCGCGCGTCGTGATGTCTTCTCCTGCGAGTGCGATGCGCCCACTGGAGACGTCGATCTCGCCCGACAGCATGTTGATCAGCGTCGACTTGCCTGCGCCGTTGGTGCCGATCACCGCATGGATTTCGCCCAGCCGCAGGTCCAGCGTGACCGCGTTGACCGCCACCAGCCCGCCGAAGCGGCGGGTGAGTCCTTCGACCGAAAGCAGTGCTGTCATGCTGCCCCCCTCGGCGACAGCCGGGCCGCCAGCCCGATCAGGCCCTTGGGCAGCAGCGCCACGAAGGCGATGATGGCCAGGCCCAGGGTCAGCTGCCACTGGTCGGCCAGCGGCCCGACCAGCGCGTGCGTGGAGAGCACTTCCTTGAGCAGCGTGAACGCCACGGCACCGATCACCGCGCCGCGCAGGTGACCCAGGCCGCCGAGGATGATCATCAGCAGCACCTCGCCCGAGTTGTGCCAAGCCATGAGTTCAGGGTTGACCACGCCGTCGCGCGCCGCCACCAGGAAGCCCGCCAGCCCCGCCAGCGCCCCGGCGATCACGAACGCCGCCAGCTTGTAGCCGTACACCGCGAAGCCTGCGGCGCGCATGCGTTGCTCGTTGACGCGGATGCCGGCGAGTGCTGCGCCCAGGCGCGATCGGCGGATCAGCGCGAGCAGCCCATAGGTCCCGGCCAGCGCGCCCAACACACCGTAGAACTGCACCCAGCGGCTTTCCATGTCGATCGAACCCAGGGTGGGGCGGACATACATGTAGATGCCATCGCTGCCGCCGCCGAAAGGCGTGTCGTGGAACACGAAGAACGCCATCTGCGCGAAGGCCAGCGTGACCATGATGAAGTAGACGCCCCGCGTGCGCAGGCTCAATGCACCCACCACCAGGGCGTAAGCGGCGGCGCTGCCCATCGCCAGCGGCAGCAGCCAGGCGATGGAGCCACCGTCGCGCCCGGCACCGAGCACCGTCGCATAGGCGCCGATGCCATAGAAGGCGGCATGGCCCAGGCTCACGAGCCCGGTCATGCCCACCAGCAGCTCCAGGCTCAACGCGAAGATCGACAGGATCATGACCTTGACCACCAGGTCGGCCATGTACGGGGTCATCCAAGGCCCGAGGGCGGCCAGTGCGAGTGCGCAGGCCAGGGGCAGCCAGTGCGAAAAATGCTTCATGCCTTGCGTCCCATCAAACCTTCGGGCCGCCAGATCAGCACGGCCGCCATCAATACGTAGATGCCCATGCCGCTGAGTTCGGCGAAGAACACCTTGCCGAACGTGTCGACGAAGCCCACCAGCAACGAGGCCACCAGCGCGCCCGTGATCGAACCGACGCCGCCGATCACCACCACGACAAAGCAGATGATCAGCACGCTGCCGCCCATGCCCGGATAGACCGAAGACATGGGCGCGGCGATCATGCCGGCCAGTGCGGCCAGCGCCACGCCCGCTGCGAACACGATGCGATAGAGCCGTCGGATGTCGATGCCCAGCCCGCGCACCATGTCGCGGTTGCTCGCGCCTGCCCGGACCATCATGCCCAGGCGGGTTCGGTTGACCACGAAGTACAGGCCCAGCGCCAGCACGATGCAGGCGGCAGATGCGAACAACCGATACCACGGGTAGCGCATCAATTCGCCCAGCGCAAAGCTGCCTTCGAGCCAGGCAGGCACCTTCACGCCATGCACGTCATTGCCCACCAGCATCGAGCGCAGCGCCTCGAACACCAGGATGAGGCCGTAGGTCATCAGCACCTGTTGCAGGTGGTCGCGCTGGTAGAGATAGCTGAAGAAGGCCCATTCGAGCACGTAGCCGAACAGGGCGGCCAGCACCACGCCCGCGACCAGCATCACCAGGAACTGGTCGCCGAACAGCGGCGAGAGCGCGAACGCCATGTACGCGCCCAGCATGTAGAAGCTGCCGTGGGCGAGGTTGATCACGCCCATGATGCCGAAGATCAGCGTCAGCCCGGACGCGACCAGGAACAGCAGCAAGCCGTACTGGACCGCGTTCAGGCACTGAACCAGGAAAGTTCCAATATCCATAGGACGCCCGTTACTTGATTTTTTCGTGAAATGCCGCGGAACCGGCTTTGCCGGGCCGCTGGCATTGCCCCCTGGAGGGGGGGTTGGCGCTGCCACACGAAGGGGGCAAGCTTGGGGGGTGAGTCAGGTCACATCCTGCAGCCGCGCGCCGGGTCTGCCAGACCCTTGACGGCCACGCCGACGACCTTGTTCTCCTTGCCGTCGACCTTGCGCAGGTAGATGTCCTGAACCGGGTTGTGCGACTTGCTCACCGAGAACGCGCCGCGTGGACTGTCGATCTTCGCGCGCTCGATGGCGGCGCTGAACTCGGCCTTCTTGCCGATGTCGCCCTTGACCGCATCCAGCCCGATGGCCAGCATCTGCGCCGCGTCGTAGCCCTGCACCGCATACACGTCGGGTTGCAGTTTGAAGGCCTTGGCGTACGCGGTGCGGAAACTCGTGTCGCGCGGCGTGTTCAGGCCATCGGCGTAGTGCAGCGTCGTCAGCATGCCCTGTGCAGCAGCGCCCTGTGCGTCGAGCGTGCCGTCGGTCAGAAAGCCCGGGCCGTAGAGCGGAATGGTCTTGTCCAGGCCCGCAGCTGCGTAGTCCTTGACGAATTTCACCGCGCCGCCGCCCGCGAAGAAGGCGTACACCGCATCGGGCTTGGCCGCCGCAATCTCCGTGAGCAGCGCCTGGAACTCCACGTTCGGGAACGGCACGTTGAGCTGTTTGACGACCTGGCCGCCCGCCTTCTCAAAGCCTTCCTTGAAGCCGCTGACCGATTCGTCGCCGGCTGCGTACTTCCAGGTGATGGTGATCGCCTTCTTTTTCTTTTCCTGCTTGCCGGCGACCTCGCCCATGGCGTAGGCCGGCTGCCAGTTGCTGAAGGAACTGCGGAAGATGTTGGGCGCGCACATGGGGCCGGTCACCGCGTCGGCACCGGCATTGGGCACGATCAGCACGGTCCCGCTTTCCTTGGCCGCCTTGGCCATCGCCATGGCGACGCCGGAATGCACCGTGCCCACGATCACGTCGACGTTGTCGCGCTTGATGAGCTTGTTGACGTTGTCGGTGGCCTTGGCCGGGTCGGACTCGTCGTCGACCTTGACGTATTCGATCTCGCGGCCGCCGAGTTTGCCGCCTTGCTCCTCGACACGCAGCTTGAAGCCATTCTCGATGGCCACGCCCAGCGCGTTGTAGGTGCCGCTGAAGGGCAGCATCAGGCCGACCTTGAGCTTGGGTTGCTGCTGCGCATGGCCGAGGGTGGCGATGCAGGCCAGGGCGAGGGCGGTCAGCGCGGTGCGGGTGTTCTGAATGCTCATGCTTGTCTCCTTTTTGTGATGAATGAAACGGTCGCGTCGATCACCTGCTGCGGCTGGTCCTTGTGGGGCGAGTGCGCGCAGTCGGGCAATTCCATGAGCTGCACGCCGGGCACGTGAGATGCGATGCCCCGGATCTGCTGCAGCGTGCCGTACTCGTCGTCCACGCCCTGGATCGCGAGCACCGGGCAGGCGATGGCGTCGAGTTCGGCCTCGATATTCCATTGGCGAAACGGCGGATGCAGCCAGATGCGGTTCCAGCCCCAGAAGGCGGAGTCGGCGCTGTCGTGGTAGCGGCCGAGCCGGGTCGGCAGATCGGTGGTGAGGTAGGTGTCTCGCGCCACCTCGATGTGCGCGACGGTCACGTCTTCCACGAAGATGTGCGGCGCCAGCACCACCAGGCCAGCCACGCGCTGCGGAAAGCGCGCCGCATACAGCAGGGCAATCGATCCGCCATCGCTGTGGCCGAAGAGCCAGGGCGGCTCGTCGATACCCAGGGCGTCGAACAGCGGCGGCAGCACCTCGTGCGCCTGGCGGTGCATGAAGTCGACGTCCCAGACTTCATCGGCGTCCCGCGGCGTCGAGCGGCCGTAGCCGGGCCGCGAGAAGACCAAGCCGCGGAAGCCGCCGGCCTGGCACAGCCGCTGCGGGAAGTCCTTCCACATCGCGACCGAGCCCAGGCCTTCGTGCAGGAACACGACGAGCGGCGCATCCGTGCGCTCGGCCGCGATGCGCAGGTACTCGACGCGCACCTCCCGCTCCCGCCAGCGGATGGCGGCCCATTGCGTCTCGCCGCTCACGCGTGCTGCTCCTGCTCGCGCAGCCGGAAGCGCTGGATCTTGCCGGTCGCGGTCTTGGGCAGCTCGTCGACGAACTCGATGAAGCGGGGGTACTTGTAGGCGGCCAGGTGCTCCTTCACGAAGACCTTCAGGTCTTCGGCGCTGCACGACTGGTTCGACTTCAGCACCACGAAGGCCTTGGTCTTGGTCAGGCCGTCGCTGTCCTGCGTGCCGATGACGGCGGCCTCGAGCACCGCCGGGTGGCGCATCAGCGTGGCCTCGACCTCGAAGGGCGACACATAGATGCCGCTGACCTTCAGCATGTCGTCGCTGCGGCCGGCGTAGGTGTAGTAGCCGTCGGCGTCGCGCGAGTACTTGTCGCCGCTCTGCGTCCAGCCGTCGCGGAAGGTCTGGCGGCTCTTTTCCGGGTTGCCCCAGTACATGAGTGCGCTGCTCGGGCCCTTGATGTAGAGGTCGCCGACTTCGCCGTCCGGCACCGGGCGGCCGTCTTCGCCGCGCAGTTCGATCTCGTAGCCGTCCACGGGCCGCCCGGTGGTGCCGTATCGGATGTCGCCCGGCCGGTTGGACAGGAAGATGTGCAGCATCTCGGTGGAGCCGATGCCGTCGATGATCTCGCAGCCGAAGTGCGCCTTGAAGCGCTGCGCGATCTCGCCCGGCAGCGCTTCACCCGCGGACGAGCACATGCGCAGCGCCACGCGGTCACGCGCGGGCAGGGCGGCCGATGCCAGCATGCCGGCGAAGCCGGTGGGCGCGCCGAAGAAGACGGTGGGCTTCACGCCCGACGCTGCCGCCGACAAGCCCGTGCCGGTCCAGCGCTTGAAGGTTGCGTCGGGGGTCGGGCGCTCGGCCATCAGCACCACGGTGGCGCCCACCGACAGCGGGAAGCTCAGCCCGTTGCCCAGTCCGTAGGCGAAGTACAGCTTGGCCGCGGAGAAGCAGACGTCGTCTTCGGTGAGGCCGAGCACCGGCTTGCCGTAGAGCTCGGCAGTCCACCAGGGGTTGCCGTGGCTGTGGACCGTGCCCTTGGGCCGGCCGGTCGAGCCCGACGAGTAGAGCCAGAAGGCGTGGTCCTGCGGGCCCGTCGCGGCCGGCCTGGCCAGCGGAGGATGGGCGCCGATGACGGCGTCGAGGTCGCTGGCGCTGTTGGGCAGAGCGGCGGTGGGTTGCGAGACGAAGAGCTGTCTCAGCGCATGCGGCGACTTCGACATGGCGTCCTGCAGCACTGGGAGCAGCGCGCCGGACACCAGCGCCGCGACGGCGCCGCTGTGCTCGATCATGTAGGCATAGTCGTCCGCCGTGAGCAGCGTGTTGACCGCGACGGGCACCACGCCGGCGTAGAGGCATCCCAGGAAGCTCACCGGCCAGTCGTGGCTGTCGAGCTGCAGCAGCAGCACGCGTTCTTCGCGCTGGACGCCCGCCGACTGCAGGGCACTGGCCAAGCGACGGGCGCGGTCTTCCAGGGCGCCGTAGCTGAGCGTGCCGCGGTCGTCGATGTAGGCGAGCTTGGCTGGCCGCGCGCGGTTGAGTGCGAACAGGTGTTCGGCGAAGTTGAATTCGGTGGGCAAGCTCATCGTGTGTCTCCTGGTGTCATCGGCGCGGTGATGCGCTCTTGTGTGTTTCGTACGGGGATGGTTAGTGCAGGCCCAGCCCGGCCAGCACCGCCGGACTGGCCTGTATCGCGCTTCGGCGGTGGTAGAAGTCCAGCGCCCGCAGGCCGCCGAGTTCCGCGCCGCCGCCGGCGCGCCCCGGGCCTCCATGCAGCGACATCGGCATCACGTTGCCGTGGCCGGTGTGCGTCTGCGCCACGTCGGGGCTGACCACATGGACCCGGCCGTGGCTGGCCGCGAGCTGCACGGCGGTGCGCGCGAGCGCCCCGTCGTCGCTGCCGTAGAGCGAGGTGACCAGCGAGCCCTGGCCGCGGTGCGCCAGCGCGATCGCATGGTCGACGTCGCGGTAGGCGAGCAAGGTCGCGACGGGGCCGAAGACCTCGATATCGTGCACGCTGTCCGCAGCGTCCGCATCCTTCGCGCCCAGCAGCACCGGGCCGATGCAGGCGGCGATGGCCGGGTCGGCGTCGACCAGTGCTTGCTCGCTGCCGTTGTGCAGCACGGTGGTCTGCCGCTGCAATGCCGCAAGGCCCTCGCGCACCGCGTTCAGCTGCGCGCGGCTCACCAGCGAACCCATCCGCACACTCTCGTTGCGCGGGTTGCCGACCGTCACGCCGCGCAGCTTGGCGCTGATCGCCTCGGCGGCCGCATCGTAGACGGTCGCCGGCACGAGGATGCGGCGGATCGCGGTGCATTTCTGGCCGCTCTTGACCGTCATCTCGCGCACGACCTCGCGCACCAGCAGGTTGAAGGCGTCGGTGCCCGGCGTGGCGTCGGGCAGCAGCACCGCCGAATTGAGGCTGTCGGCCTCAATGTTGACGCGCACCGAGCGATGCGCCACGGCCGCATGCGATCGGATCAGCGCGCCGGTCTCGGCCGAGCCGGTGAAGGAGACAACGTCGAAGGGCTGCAACTGGTCCATCAGCCCGTTCGAGCTGCCGCAGATCACCGACAGCGCGCCGGCAGGCAGCACGCCGGCATCGACCACGTCGCGCACCATGCGCTGCGTGAGCCAGGCGGTCGAGGTGCCGGGCTTGACGATGACGGGCACGCCCGACAGCAGGGCGGGTGCCGCCTTCTCCCACAGGCCCCAGGCCGGGAAGTTGAAGGCGTTGATGAAGAGTGCGACGCCGCGTGTGGGAACCTGCAGGTGCTGCGAGAGGAAAACAGGTTCCTTGCCCAGCTTCACCCCGTCGCCGTCGCGCAGCGCGTGCACGTCGCCCAGCGCGTCACCCCACTTGGCGTACTGGCCCAGCGTGAAGATCGCGCCGTCGATGTCGACGGCCGAGTCGTTCCTCACGGTGCCCGAGTTGGCCGTGGCGATCTCGTAGTAGCTGTCGCGGTGCGTCTGCAGCACCTTGACGACGGCGGCGAGCAGCCCGGCGCGCTGGCAATAGCTCAGCGCGCGCAACGCGGCGCCGCCGATGTCGCGGGCAAAGTCAAAGGCCGCCGGCAGGTCGAGCCCGGTCGCGTCGACGCGTGCCAGCTCGGTGCCGACGACCGGATCGAACAGCGGCACGCCGGCGCCGCTGCCGGTCTGCCAGCGACCGCCGACGTGGTTGGGAAGAAGCTCGGTCATGGTGTCAGGTCCGTGTGAATTGGATCTGCCCTTCAGGCAGCAGGTAGAGGACGAGTGCGCGGCCGTTGTTGACGGTCGGGTGGTGGGCACTGCCCGGTGGGTACACGCACCAGCCGGCCGGACGTCCGTCGAAGGTCGCGTCGCCCTCGATCGGCATGATCAGGTCGATCTCGCCGTTGGGATGCATGTGGTGCGGGCCTGCGAGGTCGGCCATGTCGACCACGTCCACCGAGAAGCGGTGCAGGGCGTCTTCGGGCTTGAAGGGGCGGCCGTAGCGGATGCCGCCGCCTTCGCGCTCGCAGAGCCAGCCCTCGGCCACGCCTTCGATGCAGGCATCCTTGAGACGTGCATAGGTCGGCGTGCCGGCGCCGTGTTCCGCGTTCAACCAGCGGTCGAGCGTGTCGTCCAGTGGCCGGCCCGCGATCTGCGCACTCAGGTCCGCGATCAATTGATGGAATGCTTGCTTGGACATGTCTTCCTGGCGGGCGGGTTTCGATAGGTTGCAGTTGCAGCTTCGGTTAGCCTGCAGTATCTTGCGTTTGGTCAAACAATAAGCAGCAAAGTGCATCATGTCAAGCAACATAATGCATGTATCGCGTTTACCCTGAGCGCGCAAAATCGAGGCATCGAATGAGGAGTTCCATGACTGAGGAAGCAGGGCGGGGCGTCGCCATGACGGGTGCGATCGATGTGGCCATGGGCGAAGCGCCGCGCAATCCGCTGCTCGCGGTGCTGGGCGAACGCGTTCGCAGCCTGCGCGCGCAGCGCGGCCTGACCCGCAAGGCGGTGGCGCAGGCGGCCGACGTATCGGAGCGCCATCTGGCGAACCTCGAGTACGGCACAGGGAACGCCTCGATCCTGGTGCTGCAGCAGGTGGCGCAGGCCTTGCACTGCTCGCTCGCCGAACTGGTGGGCGACGTCACCACCAGTTCGCCCGAATGGCTGCTGATCCGCGAATTGCTGGAGCACCGCAGCGAGGCCGACCTCCGCCGGGCGCGCATTGCGCTGGGCGATTTGCTGGGCAGCGGTCGCGGTGACGCGGCGCGGCACCGCCGCATCGCGCTGATCGGCCTGCGCGGCGCGGGCAAGTCGACGCTGGGCCCGATGCTGGCGCAGGATCTCGACGTGCCCTTCATCGAGCTGAGCCGCGAGATCGAGAAGCTCGCCGGCTGCAGCGTGCGCGAGATCCACGACCTCTATGGCACCAACGCCTACCGGCGCTACGAGCGGCGAGCGTTGGAGGAAGCGGTGCAGATCCACAGCGAAGTGGTGATCGCCACCCCGGGTGGCATCGTGTCGGACCCGGCGACCTTCAACGAATTGCTGGCGCACTGCACCACCGTCTGGCTGCGCGCGACGCCGGAGGAGCACATGGGGCGCGTCGTGGCCCAGGGCGACATCCGCCCCATCGCCGCCAGCAAGGAGGCGATGGAAGACCTGCATCGCATCCTTGACGGGCGCGCGGCCTTCTATTCGAAGGCCGACCTGTCGGTCGACACCGGCGGGCAGACGCTGGCGCAGAGCTTCGATGCGCTGCGTGCCGCCGTGCGCGCGGCGATGGTCACCGCGGTCTGACAAGCGCGGCCGGCGACCTACCAACCGCGGGTTTTTCCGGAGCTGCAGAAAAGTGCAACAGGCATTGACTTGCCGGTTTACATGCATGATGATGCATGCACCAACTGCAAGAAATGCATTATGTTTCTTGTCTGTTCTGCCCACGGAGACCACCCATGACCGACACAGCCGCCCAGGCGCCCCGCGTTGACTACCGTACCGAGCCGGCCCAGTACCGGCACTGGCATCTTGCCGTCGAGGGCGCGGTCGCACGGCTCACACTCGACATCGCAGAAGACGGCGGCATCCGCCCGGGCTACAAGCTCAAGCTCAACAGTTACGACCTTGGGGTCGACATCGAGCTCAACGATGCGCTCAACCGCGTGCGCTTCGAGCATCCGGAGGTCCAGTCGGTCATCGTGACCAGCGGCAAGGACCGCATCTTCTGTTCCGGCGCCAACATCTTCATGCTCGGCGTCTCCAGCCATGCCTGGAAGGTGAACTTCTGCAAGTTCACCAACGAAACGCGCAACGGCATCGAAGACAGCTCGAAGCATTCGGGCCTGAAGTTCCTGGCCGCGGTCAATGGCGCCTGTGCTGGCGGCGGCTACGAACTGGCGCTGGCCTGCGACGAGATCGTGCTGGTCGACGACCGTTCTTCCGCCGTCTCGCTGCCCGAAGTGCCTTTGCTGGGTGTGCTGCCCGGCACCGGCGGCCTTACGCGTGTGACCGACAAGCGCCACGTGCGCCATGACCTGGCCGACATCTTCTGCACCAGCGTCGAAGGCGTGCGCGGCCAGCGCGCGGTCGACTGGCGCCTGGTCGACGCGATCGCCAAGCCAGCGCAGTTCGCGGCCACTGTGCAGGAGCGTGCCGCCAAGCTGGCGGAGGGCAGCAAGCGCCCTGGCGCAGGCGCCAAGGGCGTCTCACTGCCGCGCCTCGAACGTCAGGACGGTGCCGACACGCTGCGCTATGCGCATGTGCAGGTCGACATCGACCGCACCCGTCGCACCGCGACGCTCACCGTCAAGGCGCCCACGGGCGCGCGGCCGACCGACATCGCGGGCATCGAGGCCGCGGGTGCGGCCTGGTGGCCGCTGGCGATGTGCCGCCAGCTGGACGACGCCATCCTGAACCTGCGCACGAACGAACTGGACATCGGCACCTGGCTGCTGAAGACCGAAGGCGACGCGCAGGCCGTGCTGGCCAACGACGCCCTGATGCTCGCCCACCAGGACCACTGGCTGGTGCGCGAGACGATCGGCGCGCTGCGCCGCACACTGGCGCGGCTGGACGTTTCGTCGCGCAGTCTCTTCGCGCTGGTCGAGCCGGGTTCCGCCTTCGCCGGTACGCTGGCGGAGATCGCCTTCGCATCCGACCGCACGTACATGCTCGCGCTGCCCGACGACGCGGAGCGTGCGCCCAAGCTCACGCTCAACGAGTTCAACTTCGGCTTCTATCCGCTGGTGAACGACCAGAGCCGCCTCCAGCGCCGCTTCTATGAAGAGGTCGCGCCGCTCGAGGCCGCTCGCGCTGCTGTCGGCCAGGCGCTCGATGCCGATGCGGCGCTGGCGCTCGGCCTGGTGACCGCGGCACCCGACGACATCGACTGGGAAGACGAACTGCGCATGGCCATCGAGGAGCGCGTGGCGATGTCCCCCGACGCACTCACCGGGCTGGAAGCCAACCTGCGCTTCGCCAGCAAGGAAAACATGAACACCCGCATCTTCGGCCGGCTCACCGCCTGGCAGAACTGGATCTTCAACCGCCCCAACGCCGTCGGCGCCAAGGGCGCCCTGAAGGTCTACGGCACCGGTGAAAAAGCCGGCTTCGATCTGAATCGCGTCTGATCCCGACCCCTCCGAACTCGCAAGGAAACGCCATGAGCACCGTCAATTACAGCGACAAGATCCCGAACAACGTCAACCTCAGCGAAGACCGCACGCTGCAACGCGCGCTCGAAGGCTGGCAGCCGAATTTCGTGAATTGGTGGGACGACGTCGGTCCCGACGGTTCGACCGGCTACGACGTGTACCTGCGCACCGCGGTCAGCGTCGACCCGCAGGGCTGGGCGCAGTTCGGCCACGTGAAGATGCGCGACTACCGATGGGGCATCTTCCTGAACCCCGGCGATGCCAGCCGCGAGATCCACTTCGGCGACCACAAGGGCGAGAAGGCCTGGCAGGACGTGCCGGGCGAGCACCGCGCCAACCTGCGCCGCATCATCGTGACGCAGGGCGACACCGAGCCGGCATCCGTCGAGCAGCAACGCCACCTGGGTCTGACCGCGCCCAGCATGTACGACCTGCGCAACCTGTATCAGATCAACGTGGAGGAGGGTCGCCATCTGTGGGCGATGGTCTACCTGTTGCACAAGCACTTCGGCCGTGACGGCCGGGAAGAGGCCGAAGCGCTGCTGCAGCGCACCTCGGGCGACGTCGACAACCCGCGCATCCTGGGCGCGTTCAACGAGAAGACGCCCGACTGGCTGGCCTTCTTCATGTTCACCTACTTCACCGACCGCGACGGCAAGTTCCAGCTGTCGGCGCTGGCCGAGAGCGCCTTCGATCCGCTCGCACGCACCACCAAGTTCATGCTGACCGAGGAAGCGCACCACATGTTCGTCGGCGAGAGCGGCGTGTCGCGCGTGCTGACCCGTACGGCAGCTGTGATGAACGAACTGAAGACCGACGATGCGCAGAAGGTGCGCGCCGCTGGCGCCATCGACCTGGGCACCATCCAGCGCTACCTGAACTTCCACTACAGCGTGACCATCGACCTGTTCGGCGCCGACCAGTCGAGCAACGCGGCGATCTTCTACAGCTCGGGCCTCAAGGGCCGCTACGAGGAAGGCAAACGCACCGATGACCACGTGCTCAAGGGCCAGACCTACAAGGTGCTCGAAGTCAAGGACGGCCAGCTCGTCGAGAAGGACGTGCCGATGCTCAATGCCCTGAACGAGGTGCTGCGTGACGACTTCATCAAGGACTCGGTCGCTGGCGTGAACCGCTGGAACAAGGTGCTGGAGAAAGCCGGCATCCCGACGCGCCTGACGGTGCCGCACAAGGCCTTCAACCGCCAGATCGGTGCGCTCGCCGGTATCAAGATGTCGCCGGACGGCCGGGTCGTGGGCGAGGCGGAATGGGCCGCCAAGAAGAGCGAATGGCTGCCGACGCCCGACGACTTCGCCTTCGTGGCGTCGCTGATGGGCCGTGTGGTCGACCCGGGCAAATTTGCGGGCTGGATCGCACCGCCGGTGATGGGCATCAATCGCCAGCCGGTCGACTTCGAGTACGTGCGTTTCGGGTGAACGGGATGGACATGGCCGTTGAAGCCGGTGTCATCCGGCAGCATCTGATCGACCCGGAAATCTGCATCCGCTGCAACACCTGCGAAGCCACGTGCCCGGTGAATGCCATCACGCACGACGACAACAACTATGTCGTCCGGGCGGATGTCTGCAACGGCTGCATGGCCTGTATCTCGCCTTGCCCCACCGGCTCCATCGACAACTGGCGCAACATGCCCCTGCAACGGGCCTACTCCATCGAGGAGCAACTCGGCTGGGAGGAATTGCCGCCCGAACTGAGCGCGGAGGAGCTCGAGGCCGCCGGAGTGATGGATGCCGGCAGCGGCATCGATGCGGCGACGAAGGTCGAGGTCGAGCCCGTTGTGACGCCCGGCGAGGCGCCGTTCATGTCGACGAGCTATGGTGCGACCACGCCGCCGTGGTCCGCCGCCCATGCCTACACCAACCTCTATGCGCCGAAGCGGCCGGTGAGGGCGACCGTGACCGGCAACTTCAACTGCACCGAAGCCGGCTTCGAGAGCGAGACCCATCATGTCGTGCTGGATTTTGGCGCGATGCCATTTCCGGTGCTGGAAGGGCAATCGATCGGCATCGTGCCGCCCGGCACCGACGCGCTGGGCAAGGCGCACCACCCGCGCCAGTACTCGATCGCCAGTCCGCGCAACGGCGAGCGCCCGGGGTACAACAACGTTTCATTGACCGTCAAGCGCGTGACGCAGGACCATCAGGGCAACGCGGTCAGGGGCATCGCCTCCAACTACGTCTGCGACCTGAAGGTCGGCGACACGGTGACGGTGGTCGGGCCCTTCGGTTCCACCTTCCTGATGCCGAACCACCCGAAGTCGCACATCGTGATGATTTGCACCGGCACGGGAAGCGCGCCGATGCGTGCCATGACCGAATGGCGACGCCGCCTGCGCAAGAGCGGCAAGTTCGAAGGCGGCAAGCTGATGCTCTTCTTCGGCGCACGAAGCCAGCAGGAACTGCCTTACTTCGGACCGCTGCAGACGCTGCCCAAGGACTTCATCGACATCAACCTGGCCTTCTCCCGCATTCCGGGCCAGCCGCGGCGCTATGTGCAAGACGCGATGCGCGAGCGTGCTGCCGACCTGGCCGCGCTGCTGGCCGACGGCAATACGCACTTCTACGTGTGCGGCCTGAAAAGCATGGAGGAGGGTGTGGTGCTGGCGCTGCGTGACGTGGCCACCGGCGCCGGCCTCGACTGGGACACCGTGGGGGCGGCGCTGAAGAAGGAGGGTCGGCTGCACCTGGAGACGTACTGAAACGGTGCGTCAAGGTGTCAGGCCGCGCCCGACGACTGCGAGGTCGACCACCAGCATCACCAGCAGCGACGCGCCGACCAGCGGGAAAGCGACGCCGCCAACCGCCAGCAGTGCCGCGACGCCGTAAAGTGTGCGGCGGTCCGCAGGCGCGGGCGGGACGCCCAGGCTGCCGGCGGGGCGGCGCTTCCACCACATCACCGCAGCGCTCATGCACAGCAGCACGATGCCCAGGCACGCGAGTACCAGCACGATCTTGTTCGGCACGCCGAACTCCTGCCCCAGGTGCACGTTGATGCCCCATTCCAGCCAGCGACCCAGCGGGCCGTAGTCGGCGTAGCGCATGTCGACCAGCGGCCGGCCGCTGTACCGGTCGAGGTGGATCACCCGCTGGCGCGCGAGGTCGTCGGGGTAGACCGAGGCGGTGTAGACGTCCGTGGGGCCGCGGGGCGGCGCCAGCGTGTAGCCGGAGCCGATGCCCAGCCGCTCGACAATGGCTGCGGCCGCGTCGATGCCGATGTCCGGCGCAGGCGAAGCCTGCGGCATCGACTGCGGCAAGCGCGCCTGCGCGAGCGACCAGGCGGTCGGCTCCTCTTCGTTCAGGCGCTGGGTCGACATGGGCACATCGACGCGCACCCCTGACGGATAGCCGAAGTTCGTGCCATTGGCCCAGCGGTTGACCTGGGCGCCCCACAGCACCGACCAGGGCATGCCGGTCAAGGCGAGAAACACGAGCGCGGCGCCAACCAAGATCCCGGTCACCGCATGCAGATCGCGCCAGAAGACCCGTTGGCGCGGCTTGCCGCGCACGGTCAGCACACCGCCCGGCTGCAACCGGCGCCCGCGCGGCCACCACAGGTAGATGCCAGTGGCGATCAGCAACACCGCCCAGCCTGCAGCCATCTCGATGGCCCCGCGCGCGATGGTGCCGAAGTACTTCAGGCTGTGCAGCCGCCGTATCGTCCATGCGACCGAGCCGCCGTCGGCGATGCTGCCCAGTACCCGGCCGTCGTGGGGATCGACATAGACGGACACGCGCGCGCCCGACCGCGTGACGACGCCGACCTCGGCCGATGCCCCTGCCTGCGCGGCTGGTGTGTACTTGAACCATTCGCCCGGATTCGCCGCCAGCGCGGCGGCCACGATCTCACCCGGCGTCTGTGCCGCGCCGTTTGCGGCCGGCACGGTCTTCAGCGCGCGATGAAAGAAGCCATCGATCTCGTTCTTGAACACAAAAAGGCCGCCGGTGACCGAGAGCCACACCAGGAAGGGCAGTACGAGCAGGCCGGCGTAGAAATGCCAGCGCCAGACGGCGCGGTAGAAGCGCGCCGATGGTTGTGCCGGCGTCGGCGTGGCTGAGGTGGTCGCCATCATCAGAATTTCCAGCTCGCACTGGCATAGACGCCGCGTCCATCGCCCGCCGAGAAGCCCGAGGAGCCGCTGTCGTACCAGGCGTAGACGTACTTGCGGTTGGTCACGTTCTTCACCTGCAGGTTCAGATCCACCGTCGGCGAAAGCCGGTAGGTCGCGCCCAGGTTGAGCAGCGTGTACTGGCCGAATCGCCCCAGCGTGTTGGTGCGCTCCACGTAATAGGCGCCCTGGCCGTTGGCCCAGGCCGACAGCTTGAGTTTTTCGGCCGCTTGGTAGTCGAGGCCGGCGGACCAGAGGTAGTGCGGCACGTTTTCGATCTCGCGCCCCAGCGTGGCGGGTGCGCTCGGGTCGGGCTCAGTGACGCGTGCCACCTGGTGGGAGTAGGCCGCCCAGGCCGTCAGCCGGGCGCTCGGGTGGGCATTCAGCTGGAGGTCGAAGCCCTTGCGCAGCGTCTTGCCGATGTTGCCCAGGCCACCCGGATCGGCCACGCCGTTGACGCCGAGCACACGCGCCACCTCGCCGGAGGCGCGTTGCTCCCAGTAGGCCACGCGGCCGTCGAGCCACGCGGCGGGGCTGAACTTCAGGCCCGCCTCCCAGCCATCGTTGAGCGACGGCGCCAGGTTGCGTGCCTGCGTGCGGTAGGCGTCGATGCCCGTGCCGATCTGGAACGTACGCCCCCAGTTGCCGTACACGGTGGCCGCGGGCGCCAGCGTGTAGGCGACGCTGAGCTTGGGCTGGCGGATCAGTCCATAGTCGTAGACCGGCGACGTGGTGCCGGTCAACTGGTCGGTGAAGTGTCCACCGACGTGGTCGATGCGCAGCGCCGGGACGATCTTGAGCGCCTCGGTCGGCCGGATCACGGCCTGGACATAGGCGCCCTGGGTGTCGAGATCGAAATCCCAGGCGCGGAACTGCGAGGTCCGCACGCGATCGACCGTGCGGTAGCGCTGCGCGGCATTGTCCTGCCACTGCGCATCCACGCCGCCCTCCAGCGTGAATTCATGGGCCCAGTCGACCTTCGGGCGCCAGGTGAGGGTGCTGGAGGCTCCGCGCTGCGTCTCGTCGTTGTCGCGCTCCTGCTGCAGGCCGGCCGCCGAGAATCGCACGAAGCGCTGATTTTCATAGCGGTTGAAGTACGCGCGGGTCGACCACGACAGCGCGTCGGTCAGCTGGCCATCGAGGTAGGCGCTCAGCTGGCGTGTCTCTCGTTCGCTGCGGTCGGCCTGCGCGTACGACGGAGAACTGCGCGGCGACTGGGTGGCTTCGGCAAAGGTCTGGTAGCCCGATTCCAGCGCCTTGTTGCGGTAGTAGCGCGCGATCACACCCGTGCGCCAGCGGCCGTCGTCGCTGGTGTAGAACCACTTGCCCGCAAAGTTGATCTTGCGGGCATCGGCGTGGTCGCGGTAGCCGTCGGAGTCGCGCCAGCCGAGAAAGTAGTTCTGGCTCCAGTTGCCGTTTTCGATGCCCTTGGCGATCTGCGTTTCCCGGGTGCCGAAGCTGCCCAGCGTGACGCTGGCACGTCCGTCGTTGCCGCCGATGCGCGTGCGCACGTCCACGTTGCCCGCGATGTTGTTCAAACCGTAGCGCGGATCGTTGGTCCCGCGCACGATCTCGATGCTTTCGATGTCCAGCGGCGACACGGCGTCCAGAAAGGGCATGCCACCCGCGTTGTCGTTGCTGGGAATGCCGTCGATCAGCAGCTTGACCGCGTTGACCCGGCCCTCGCCGTTGAAACCTCGGAACGAGAAGCGGCCGGCGTCCGTGCCTTGCCGGAATGGCGTGACCTGCACGCCGGGCGCGCGCGAGAACAGCTCCCAGCTGAAGTCGACGTGCTGGTCTTCGAGCAGGCTGGCGCCCAGCAGATCGACTGAGCTGAAGACGTTACGCGCCGACAGCGCACCGGTGGCGGTGGCGCGCACGTCGACCGTGCTCAGCGTGCCGAGCGTGAGTGCGGGATCGTCGCGGTTCGCGACGGACGATTGCGCCGCGACCGGCACGGCGAAAGGCAGCGCCAGCGCCAGGGTGAGCACAGGCGCTGGGGGGCGAAAGAAACGGGACATGAAGCAAACTCCGCGGCCGTGCACGCACGGCCGCAACGAGCGCTGCATCCGTTGCCGGGCGCAAGGGCCGGTGCGGGATGCGACGCTCGTGAACTGAGGACAGACCCGATGACGCGCGCAAACGCGCACCGCCGGGCGATGAAAAAATCAGTTCAGGAGCGTGCAGGTGGCCCGCGCGCGGGCAACGGCGCCTGGGTGGCGGCCGCAATACGAGCCGAAGGGATCGACTGCACCGCGTGCGCGAGCGGCAGCGGCGTGGGCAGGTGCAGCGCGCCGACGATGGGTGGCGGCGCACCTGTTGTCGTGCACAGCGGGCAGTCCATGGCCGTGCGGCCGGGGTCCTGCGTGCCTTCGTCGGTGTGGACGATCAACTTGATCATGCCGGCGGCCGAGCAGACCATCTCCATCGACTGCGGATGGACGACGGGGCCGGCGATGGCCACGCCCAGCGACAGCACGAACCACGCGAGCACCAGACGGTGCAGGAGGTGAACGTGGCGCAGGGCGTGCATGGGACGTGGATTATCACGTCGAAAGCGCTGGGCCTAGGACGTGGGCGGCAGCCGCACCTGAGAGATCCCGCCCAGGAACAGATCGGCAACGATCGGCCCCATGGCCGCATGGTCGAGTTCGCCGTCGGGCTTCATCCAGGTGAACATCCAGTTGATCATGCCGAACAGCAGCATGGTCAAGGGCTTGGACAGGTGCGTGCTGGGCTGGCCGGCGCGCATCTCGGTGACGGCCTCGGCAAAACCCGCGACCACGTGGCGCTCCTTGGCCAGCACGCGTTCGCGGTCTTCGGCCTCCAGGAACTTCACGTCCTCGGTGAGCACCCGGTGCGCGTTCTGCGCGTCTGCATACTCTTCGACGATCCGGTTGATCAGGTGGCGCAGCCGCGCCTCCCCATGCAGCGCGAGCGCCTGCTCGTCGTCGATCAACGCTGCCAGCCGCGAGACATGCCCGTCGGCGATGCTCACCAGCAGGCTGTATTTGTCCCGGTAGTAGTGGTAGAGCGTGGCTTTGGACAGGCTGCACGCTTCGGCCACCTGGTTCATGGACGTCGACGGATAGCCGTACCGGGCGAAGAGCGTGGCCGCCTGCCTGAGGATCATGTCCCTCTGTTCCTCGTAGTTCGAAGCTCTTCCGCGTGCCATTCAGTCAGTTCCCTGGTTGTGTCGAGGCACGTATCTTGCCCGAGCGGCCTGCGACTCAGGAGCGCCGCGTCGCAATCAGCGAGCGCACCGGGGTGCTCTGCACGCGGGGTCGCCCGGCCTCGACCTGCGCGAGCGGCGCCACTTCCCGGAGGCTCTCCAGGCAGCGCAGGCTCAGCGCCTGGTAGGTGAGGGTCCCTTCGCGTTTCCATGCGATTTCCTCGTCGCTGAGTTCGCGCTTGACCTTGGCCGGCAATCCGGCGGCCAGGCTGCGCGGCGGCACCTTCATGCCGGCGGGCACGAATGCACAGGCCGCCACGAAGGACTGGGCGCCGATCTCGGCCTCGTCCATCACCACTGCATTCATGCCGACGAGCGCGTCGCGCCGCACGATGCAGCCATGCAACACGGCCCCATGGCCGATGTGGCCGTCCTCCTCGACCACCGTGTCCTGCAGCGGAAAGCCATGCATGACGCAGGTGTCCTGCACGTTGGCGCCAGCGTGCAACACGATGCGCCCGAAGTCGCCGCGCAGGCACGCGTTCGGCCCGACGTAGCACCGCGGGCCGACGATCACGTCGCCGATCAGCACGGCGGTGGGATGCACATACGCCGACGGGTCGACGACCGGCACGACGCCTTCGATGGAATAGCAGGGCATGTCTGGTTTCCTGTTGTGGGTGTGCGGTGGGAATGCGGTTGAAGCGACGTGCCTGCTCAGGGTTTGCACCAGCACCAAACACCTTGCATCGCCGCGAAAGCCCATCTTAAAATCTACCGAACGGTCGGTCAATAGTAATAATCGGCCGTTGCCCCTCGCCGCCCCCCCAAAAAAAAAGAGGACCCGATGACCGAGCCCCTGATCCTTGTCCGCCAGTCGGCTGCCGTGCGCGAACTGACGCTGAACCGCCCGACGGCGATCAACAGCTTCACGACGGCCATGCATGCCGAATTGCGGACGGCGCTCGATGTGGCTGCTGGCGACAGCGCGGTGCGCTGCGTGGTGATTTCGGGGGCAGGGCGCGGCTTTTGCGCCGGGCAGGACCTGAGCGACCCGTCGGCCGCACCAGGCCAGGACCTGGGCGCTTTGATCCGCACGCACTACGCGCCTCTGGTCGCGCGCATCCGGTCGATGCCGGTGCCGGTGATCGCATCGGTCCACGGCGTGGCCGCCGGGGCGGGCGCCAACCTGGCGCTGTGCTGCGACCTGGTGGTCGCCGCGCGCTCGGCGAGCTTCATCCAGGCCTTCTCCAAGATCGGGCTGGTGCCCGACACCGGCGGAACGTGGCTGCTGCCGCGGCTGGTCGGTTCGGCGCGCGCGATGGGACTGGCGCTGCTGGGCGACCGCATTCCAGGCGAACAGGCCGCGCAGATGGGAATGATCTGGCAGTGCGTGGACGACGATGCGCTGGCCGGCACCGTCGCCGCACTCGCGGCACGGCTGGCCGCCATGCCGACGCGCGCCCTGGTCGCCACGCGCCATGCGATGGCCATCGCGCAGGGGCTCGATGTGCGCGCGGCGCTCGACGCCGAAGCCACGCTCCAGACGGCCCTGGGCGGTGCCCATGACTACCTCGAAGGCGTCGACGCGTTTCGCAGCAAGCGTGCGCCGCAGTTCAGCGACCGCTGAAGCGCCGAAAAGGATGCCCACGATGACCGATCTCTCGCCCCAGGACATGGCCGAGCACGTGCGCGACGGCATGTTGCGCCGCGACCGCATGACGCGCAGCTTCGGCATGCAGGTGCTCGACATTGCGCCTGGGCGCGCCACGCTCCACATGCGGGTGCGCGAGGACATGCTCAACGGACACGACACTTGCCACGGCGGCGTGATCTCCACGCTGGCGGACTCGGCCTTTGCATTCGCGTGCAATTCGCACGGCGAGCTCACGGTGGCTTCGGCCTTCACGATCGACTTCCTGGCCCCGGCTCGCGTGGACGATCTGCTCACGGCGCACAGCCACGAAGTGTCCAAGGCAGGCCGCACCGGCGTGTACGACACCGAAGTCACGAACCAGCGCGGCGAGCGCATCGCGGTGTTCCGCGGCCGCTCGCACACCGCCAAGGGCCGGCCGGCAGTGCCGGCGGCCTGACGCCGCGCGCGGCATCCACGCAACCCGAACCTGCCCCCTCCAGGAACGCTCCATGCCCGTCCAGAGACCCGCCCCCGGCGACCTGTCGCCCATCGAAACCGCCAGCCGCGACGAGATCACGGCGCTGCAGCTCGCCCGCATGCAGGCCACGCTGCAACACGCCTACGACCATGTGCCGCACTACCGCAAATCCTTCGATGCCAAGGGCGTCAAGCCGGGCGACCTGCGGCAACTGAGCGACCTCGCCAAGTTCCCGTTCACGGTCAAGACCGACCTGCGCGACAACTACCCCTTCGGCATGTTCGCGGTCCCGCGCGAGCAGGTGGCCCGCATCCACGCGTCATCTGGCACCACCGGCAAGCCGACGGTGGTGGGCTACACGCGGCAGGACATCGACACCTGGGCCGAGCTGGTGGCGCGTTCGATCCGTGCGGCAGGCGGCCGGCCGGGCGACATGATCCACGTGGCCTACGGCTACGGTCTCTTCACCGGCGGCCTCGGTGCGCACTACGGCGCCGAGCGGGCCGGCTGCACGGTGATCCCGATGTCGGGCGGGCAGACCGAAAAGCAGGTGCAGCTCATCCGCGACTTCAAGCCCTCGCTCATCATGGTCACGCCCAGCTACATGCAGGTGATCATCGAGGAGTTCACGCGCCAGGGTCTGGACGCACGCGACAGCGCGCTGAAGGTCGGCATCTTCGGCGCCGAACCCTGGACCGAGGCCATGCGCCACGACATCGAGGCCAAGGCCGGACTGGACGCGGTGGACATCTACGGCCTGTCCGAAGTGATGGGCCCGGGCGTGGCCAGCGAATGCATCGAGAGCAAGGACGGCCCGGTGATCTGGGAAGACCATTTCTATCCGGAGATCGTCGACCCCGAGACCGGCGAGCTGGTGCCCGACGGCGAGGAGGGCGAGCTGGTCTTCACCTCGCTCACCAAGGAAGCGATGCCCATCGTCCGCTACCGCACGCGCGACCTCACGCGGCTGCTGCCGCCCACCTCGCGCGCCTTCCGGCGCATGGGAAAGATCGTCGGCCGCAGCGACGACATGATGATCATCCGGGGCGTCAATGTGTTTCCCACGCAGGTCGAGGAGATCGTGCTGGCGCACCAGCAGCTGTCCGGCCTGTACCAGCTGCATGTGAGTCGCGACGGCCTGCTCGACCAGGTCGAGGTGCACTGCGAGTTGCAGCCCGCCGCGGGCCGCATCAATGAGGCCGACCGCAGTGCCATCGCACAGTGGGTGCAGCACCGCGTGAAGACGCTGGTGGGCATTTCCACGCAGGTGCGGGTGTTCGACCCGGATTCCATCGAACGCACCCAGACCGGCAAGGCCCGGCGCGTGGTCGACACGCGCCTGCGCTGAGCTGGCGCATCCGAATCAACGCATTGAGCAGGAGCACACATGTACACACAAGCGATGGACACGATGGGCAAGGACGGCGCCGACGCCGTGGACAGGAAGAAGGCGGTCCGCTCGGCCGAAGAAATGCGGCTCGAGGAGCGCTTCGACGCGCACATCGATGCCGGTGACTTCATCGAGGCCAAGGACTGGATGCCGGACCATTACCGCAAGACGCTGGTGCGACAGATCAGCCAGCATGCACATTCCGAGATCGTCGGCATGCTGCCCGAGGGCAACTGGATCAGCCGCGCCCCCACCTTGAAGCGCAAGGCCATCCTGCTGGCCAAGGTGCAGGACGAGGGTGGCCACGGCCTCTACCTGTACGCCGCGGCCGAGACGCTTGGCACCTCGCGCGACCAGCTGTTCGACGCGCTGCACACCGGCCGCGCCAAGTACAGCTCGATCTTCAACTACCCGACGCTGACCTGGGCCGACATGGGCACCATCGGCTGGCTGGTGGACGGCGCGGCCATCATGAACCAGGTGCCGATCTGCCGCTGTTCGTACGCGCCGTATGCGCGCGCCATGATCCGCATCTGCCGCGAGGAGAGCTTTCACCAGCGCCAGGGCTACGAGTCCCTTCTCACGATGATGACCGAGGGCACCGCCGCGCAGAAGGCGATGGTGCAGGACGCGGTCGACCGCTGGTGGTGGCCCTCGATCATGATGTTCGGGCCGCCCGACGACCAGTCGCCCAACAGCGCGCAGTCGATGCGCTGGGGCATCAAGCGCGTCAGCAACGACGAACTGCGACAGAAGTTCATCGACGCCACGGTCGAGCAGGCCCGCATCCTGGGCGTGACGCTGCCCGACCCGGACCTGAAATGGAACGAGGCACGCCAGTCGCACGACTTCGGCACCATCGACTGGAGCGAATTCTGGCGCGTGGTCGGCGGTGACGGCCCCTGCAACCGCGAGCGGCTGCAGGCGCGTGTCGACGCCTGGGAAGACGGCGCCTGGGTGCGCGAAGCCGCGTTGGCACACGCCCGCAAGCAACCCATGAAGGAGGCGGCATGAGCACCGACATGCAGCAAGACAAGCCGCAATCGCAGCAGGAATGGCCGCTGTGGGAAGTGTTCGTGCGCAGCAAGGCGGGCCTGGACCACAAGCATTGCGGCAGCCTGCATGCGGCCGACCCGAAGATGGCGATCCAGCTGGCCCGCGACGTCTACACACGGCGCCAGGAGGGCAGCAGCATCTGGGTCGTGCGTTCGGACCAGATCGTCGCCAGCGACCCGGGCGACAAGGCGATGTACTTCGATCCCGCGGAAGACAAGGTGTACCGGCATCCGACCTTCTATGCATTGCCCAAGTCGGTCGACCACATGTGAGGAGCGACATGCAAGCCTCTATCGAACTGAACCGAACGGCGGACGTGCAGTACCTGCTGCGCATCGGCGACACCTGCCTGATCCTGGCGCAGCGGCTGGGCGAATGGTGCGGCCACGCGCCGGTGCTCGAAGAAGACATCGCCATGGCCAACATCGCGCTCGATCTGGTCGGCCAGGCCCGCGCGCTGCTGACCCATGCGGGCCACCTCGAAGGCCTGGCGCATGACGAAGACCAGTTGGCGTTCCTGCGCAATGAGTGCGACTACCTGAACCTCACGCTGGTCGAGCTGCCGCGCGGCGACTTCGCCTTCAGCGTTCTGCGCAACGCGATGGTCGCGACCTGGTTGAAGCTGCTCTGGGCGCGTCTGGCCACGTCGAGCGACGCCGAACTGGCCGCCATTGCAGGCAAGGCGCTCAAGGAAGCGCGCTACCACCAGCAGCATTCGGGCGACTGGGTGGTGCGCCTGGGCGACGGCACCGCCGAATCGCGGCGCCGCATGCAGGCCGCGCTCGACAGTGCCTGGCGCTATGTGCCGGAACTCTTCGACACCGATGCGGCCGACCGCGAGGCCGCCGCGAGCGGGCTTGGCCCCCTGTGGTCTGAGCTGGAGGCGCCGTGGCACGAAGAGATGCGGTCGATCCTCGGCGAAGCCACGCTGGCCGTGCCCGCTGCGTCGGCTTTCCGCAGCGATGGCAAGCGCGGCCGGCACAGCGAGCACATGGGCTTCATCCTCACCGACATGCAGTACCTGCAGCGCGCCTTTCCCGGAGGCGTGTGGTGAGCGAACTGCTGGCCGAAGACACGCGCGCGGCCCGCGTCCACGCGGCCTGGGCGGTGCTCGACACCGTGCTCGACCCTGAAGTGCCCGCCGTGTCGGTGCGCGAACTGGGCATCGTTCGCGACGTGGTGGACCGCGACGACGCGCTGGAGATCGTGCTCACGCCGACCTACTCGGGTTGTCCGGCCACGGAAGTCATCGCGCACGACGTGCAGTCGGCACTCGTGGCCGCAGGGCTGGGGCCGGTGACGATCAGCCTGCGCCGTGCCCCGGCCTGGACCACCGACTGGATCACCGCCGAGGGTCGGCAGAAGCTGGCTGCCTACGGCATTGCGCCGCCGCATGGGGTCGCTGCGGGCGAAGCGGTGCCCGTGCGTTTCTTCGGGCGCAGTCTTGCGCCCGCACTGGCCTGCCCCCGTTGCGGCAGCACCCACACCGAACGGCTTTCGGCCTTCGGTTCCACGGCCTGCAAGGCGCTTCACCGCTGCCTTGCATGCAAGGAACCGTTCGAGCACTTCAAACCTCTTTGACTCCGCCCATCGAGAAGGCCCCATGAGCGTCCTCTTTCATCCGCTGCGCGTACGCGCCGTCGAGCCCGACACCCAGGAAGCCGTCATCGTTTCCTTCGACGTACCGCCCGAACTGCGCGACGCCTTCGCCTTCACCCAGGGCCAATACCTCACGCTGCGCGGCGATGTCGACGGCCAGGACCTGCGGCGCTCGTATTCGATCTGCGCGGGCGTGGACGACGGCGAGCTGCGCGTCGGTGTGCGCAAGGTGCGCGGCGGTGTGTTCTCCAACTGGGTCAACGCGCAGCTCAAGCCCGGCGATACGGTGAATGTGATGGCGCCGCAGGGCCGCTTCTTCGTGCCGCTCGACCCAGCGTCCAGGCGCCACCACGTCGGCATTGCGGGGGGCAGCGGCATCACGCCGATCCTGTCGATCATGAAGACCGTGCTGGCGCGCGAACCGTTGAGCCGCTTCACGCTGATCTATGGCAACCGGCTGCTGCAGTCCACGATGTTCAAGGAGGAAATCGAGGACCTCAAGAACCGCTACATGACGCGTCTGGTGCTGCAGCACGTGTTCTCCGACGAACACACCGACGCGCCGCTCAACCGGGGCGTGATGAACCGCGAGAAGATCGGCGAGTTCCTCGCCAGCGTGGTGCCTGCCGGCGCGATCGACCACGTGTTCGTCTGCGGCCCCTTCCAGATGAACGACGAGGCCGAGGCGGCGCTGCTGGCCGCGGGCGTGCCGCAGGAGCGCATTCACATCGAGCGCTTCGGCGTGGCGCTGCCTGCGGGCGCAGCGGTGGCAGCGGGCACACCCGTGGGCGGTGCGATGCTGCACGAGGCCCAGCCCGGCGACGCGGAGCAGGCGCGCATCGTCATCGTGCGCGACGGCCTGCAGCGCGAGATTTCCTTTCGCAAGGGTCAGCCGAGCATCCTGGATGCGGCCTCTGCCGCCGGGCTCGAGGTGCCTTACTCCTGCACCTCGGGCGTGTGCGGTACCTGCCGTGCCAAGGTGGTCGAGGGCCAGGTGCGCATGGAGCGCAACTTCGCACTCGACAAGAAGGAAGTGGCCGACGGTTTCGTGCTCACCTGCCAGGCGCATCCGCTGACCGAGCGCGTGGTGCTGTCCTTTGACGATCGCTGAGTTCCCTGTGCGCGGGTCGCCCGCCTTTTTCGAACCGTGACAACCCTGACTCACTACAACGGAGACAAAAGAAATGACATTCCTGAAACCCCTGCTGCTCGCCGGCCTCGTTGCCGTGGCCCTGTCTGCCCATGCCGATATCAACGTCGGCGTGACCTTGTCGGCCACCGGGCCCGCGGCGTCACTGGGCATTCCCGAGAAGAACACGATCGCGCTGATGCCCAAGACCATCGGTGGCCAGAAGATCAACTACATCGTGCTCGACGACGCGTCGGACACCACGGCCGCAGTGGCCAACACGCGCAAGCTGATCGCCGAGAGCAAGGTCGACATCGTGCTGGGCTCCACGGTCACGCCCAACTCGCTCGCCATGATCGACGTGGCGGCCGAGGCCCAGACGCCGATGATCTCCATGGCCGCCTCGGCGCGGATCGTCGAGCCGATGGACGCCAAGCGCAAGTGGGTTTTCAAGACGCCGCAGAACGACATCATGATGTCTCTCGCCATTGCCGAGCACATGGCCTCGTCGGGGGTGAAGACGGTCGGCTTCATCGGATTTTCCGACGCGTACGGTGAAGGCTGGTTCCAGGAATTCACCAAGGCCGCGCAGCTCAAGGGCCTGACGGTGGTCGCCAACGAGCGCTACGGCCGCGCCGACACCTCGGTCACCGGCCAGACGCTCAAGCTCATTTCGGCCAAGCCTGACGCGGTGCTGGTCGCGGGTTCGGGCACGCCAGCCGCGTTGCCGCAGAAGGCGCTCAAGGAGCGTGGCTACGCCGGCAAGATGTACCAGACGCACGGCGTGGCCAATGCCGACTTCCTGCGCGTGGGCGGCAAAGACGTCGAAGGCACTTTCCTGCCAGCCGGCCCGGTCCTCGTGGCCGACCAGTTGCCCGCCAGCAACCCGGTGCGCAAGGCGGCGCAAGCCTATGTCGCGGCTTACGAGGCGGCCTACGGCAAGGGTTCGGTGTCGACCTTCGGCGCGCACGCGTGGGACGCCGGGCTGCTCATGACGACGGCGATCCCGGTGGCGCTGAAGAAGGCGCAACCTGGCACGCCCGAGTTCCGCGCGGCACTGCGCGATGCGCTCGAACAGTTGAAGGAAGTGCCGGGCGCGCACGGCATCTTCACGCTGTCGCCCACCGACCACCTGGGTCTGGACCAGCGCGCACGCGTGATGGTCCGTATCGAGAACGGCGCCTGGAAGTACGTTCCTTGAGCTCGCCGCAATTTCGCGCACCTTGGGTTCCCGGCCGCTGGCCTTCTTGAAAGTTTCCATCCATGGATGTCCAGATCGCGCTGCTGCTGGCGCAGGACGGCCTCGTCAACGGTGCGGTCTACGGCCTCATGGCCGTGGCCCTGGTGCTCGTGTTCTCGGTGACACGGGTCATCTTCATTCCGCAAGGCGAGTTCGTCGCGTTCGGCGCACTCTCGATGGTCGCGTTGCAGGCCGGCCGCGTGCCGCCGACGCTGTGGCTGCTGTTGGCCCTGGCTGCCGCCGTGCTGGTGGTCGAGGCCTGGCGCTGGAAGCGGGGCGCGACGGTCGACTGGGTATCTGCGTTGGTCTGGTGCGTGGCGCTGCCCCTGGTCGCCGCGGCGATGGTGCTGGCCTGGCGGCCGGCGTCCTTGGCAGGGCAGGCGGCTGCGACGCTGGTCCTCATCACCCCGCTCGGGCCCTTGCTGTACCGCCTGGCTTTTCGGCCCCTGGCCCAGGCCACGGTGCTCATGCTGCTGATCGTCTCGGTCGCGCTGCATGGCGTGCTGGTCGGGCTGGGCCTGCTGTTCTTCGGGGCCGAGGGCTCCCGCACGCCGGCGTTTTCCGATGCGCGTTTCGAGGTGGGCGGCTTGCAGGTCACGGGCCAGTCGCTGGTGGTGGTGGGCGTGACGCTGGCACTGGTCGCGCTGCTCTTCGTGTTCTTCGGCCGCTCGATGATCGGCAAGGCATTGCGGGCCACGGCGATGAACCGGGTGGGTGCGCGGCTCATGGGCATTCCGACCGAGCTTTCGGGTGACCTGAGCTTTGCGCTGGCCGCACTGATCGGCGCGGTGTCGGGGTTGCTGGTCGCGCCGCTGACCACGGTGTACTACGACACGGGCTTCCTCATCGGCCTCAAGGGCTTCGTTGCCGCCATCGTCGGCGGCCTGGCCAGTTATCCGATGGCGCTGCTGGGTGCGCTTCTGGTCGGGCAGCTCGAATCTTTTTCGTCGTTCTGGGCGAGTGCTTTCAAGGAGGTGCTGGTGTTCACGCTGATCATTCCGGTGTTGTGGTGGCGGTCGCTGCGCAGCCACCATGTGGAGGACGAGGAATGAGCGCCGTTCCGACGCCACCGGCGAGCGAAGCTGTGTCCCCGACGCCCGCGGCGCACGGTTTGGTTTCGCGCCGCCATGCCACGGTCGCGGCCGTCGCGCTGCTGGCCGTTGCCTGGGGCTTCCTGCCGGAATTCACCGTGGTGGTGGCCACCTACATCGGGCTCTATTCGCTGGTCGCAGCCGGGCTGGTCATGCTCACCGGCATCGGCGGCATGACCTCGTTCGGCCAGGCCGCCTTCGTGGGCTTAGGCGCCTATGCCACCGCGTGGGTCTGCACATCGCCGGTGGCGGTGGCCGCACTGGGCGGCATCGTCGGCCTGCAGGGCCTGCCGTGGGTGGGCCTGGCGCTGGGGCTGGTGTTGACCTTCGCGGTGGCCTGGACGCTGGGCGCGGTCACGGTCAAGCTGCAGGGCCACTACCTTCCGTTGTGCACCATCGCCTGGGGCTTGAGCCTCTACTACCTGTTCGGCAACATGGACTTCCTGGGCGGCCAGACTGGTATCACCGGTGTACCGCCGCTGGTGGTGGCCGGCGTGTCGCTGGCTTCGCCTCGGGCGTTGGGCGCGGTGGTGTGGGCGGTGCTGTTGCTGGCGTTGTGGTTGCTGCACAACCTGCTCGATTCGCGCGAAGGCCGCGCCATCCGGGCGTTGAAGGGCGGCCGCGTGATGGCCGAATCGATGGGCGTGGACACGGCGCGCTACCGGGTCAAGCTCTTCGTGCTCGCGGCACTGCTGGCGGCGATCTCGGGCTGGCTCTATGCCCACATGCAGCGCTTTGTGAACCCGACGCCGTTCAACCTGAACATCGGCATCGAGTACCTGTTCATGGCGGTGGTCGGCGGCGCCGGTCACCTCTGGGGCGCGGTGCTGGGCGCCACCGTCATCACGCTGTTGAAGGAAAAGCTGCAGGACGTGCTGCCCGGCCTGCTGGGCAGCAGCGGCAACTTCGAGGTCATCGTCTTCGGCCTGCTGATGCTGCTGGTGCTGCAACGCTTTGCCGATGGTCTGTGGCCGACGCTGGCACGGGTGGGACGGCGAGTGTTCAGGAACGAACCGCCGCGCGTGGTTGCACAGGCCGCCACCCTCGCGCAGCGCACGCTGCCGGCGGCCGGTACCGTGGTGCTCGAAGCCAGGCAGGTGACCAAGCGCTTTGGCGGCCTGGTCGCCAACAACGCCGTCGACATGCACCTGCGCGCCGGCGAGATTCATGCGCTGATCGGGCCGAACGGTGCGGGCAAGAGCACCTTCTTCAACATGATCTCGGGTGTGGACGACCCGACCGAGGGTGAGGTCCGGTTCATGGCGCAGGCGATGCACCGTCTGCCGTCGCGCGACTTCGCTGCGGCCGGCCTGGGCCGCACCTTCCAGCATGTGCGGCTGCTGGGTCAACGCAGCGTGACGGAGAACGTCGCGCTCGGGGCGCACCGTCGTGCCCGCCGCGGCTGGGTGGCGTCGATGCTGGGACTCGACCGCGCAGAAGAAGCGGCACTGCGGGCCGAAGCCCATCGGCAGATCGTGCGCTGCGGCCTGGCTGCACTGGCGGATGCGCCTGCGGCGTCGCTGCCGCTCGGTCAGCAGCGCCTGGTCGAGATCGCGCGTGCGCTCGCGGGCCAGCCGGCCGTGCTGCTGCTCGATGAGCCCGCCGCCGGCTTGCGACATCTGGAAAAACAGGCGCTCGCCACCTTGCTGGCGCAACTGCGCGCCGAGGGCCTCGGCATCCTGGTGGTGGAACACGACATGGAGTTCGTCATGAACCTGGCCGATCGCATCACGGTTTTTGAATTCGGCACCGTGATTGCAGCGGGCACACCTGCGCAGGTACAGACCGATCCGCGCGTGCTCGACGCCTATCTGGGAGGCGCCGCATGACGCTGCTGCTGGATCTGCAGGACTTCAGCGTCGCATACGGCAGCGTCGAGGCGGTGCATCGCGTGGGGCTGCAGGTGGCCTCCGGCGAGATCGTCACCGTGATCGGGCCGAACGGCGCGGGCAAGACCACGCTGCTGGGCGCAGCCATGGGGCTGCTGCCGTCCACGGGCACGCTCGCGCTGGACGGAGAGCGCATCGCGCGGCCCAGCGTCGAGGCCATGGTGGCGCGGGGCGTGGCCCTGGTTCCCGAGCGGCGTGAGCTCTTCGGCGAGATGTCGGTGGAAGACAACCTGCTGCTGGGTGGCTTCTACCGCTGGCGCAAAGGCCAGCGCGACCAGAAGGCCCGCATGGCCGAGGTGTTCGAGATCTTTCCGCGTCTGCGGGAGCGCCGCGCCCAGCGTGCGTCGACGCTGTCGGGTGGCGAGCGCCAGATGCTGGCCATCGGACGCGCGCTCATGGCCAGGCCGCGCCTGCTGATGCTGGACGAACCTTCGCTTGGCCTGGCGCCGTTGATCGTGCGCGAGGTGCTGCAGGTGGTGTCGTCGCTGCGCACGCAGGGGGTCTCGGTGCTGCTGGTCGAACAGAACGCGCGTGCTGCCCTTCAGGTGGCCGACCGCGGCTACGTGCTGGAGATGGGGCACGTGGCGCTGCAAGGGCCTGCCGCCGACCTGCTGCATGACCGCCGGATCATCGACACCTACCTGGGCATCGGCAACCGGGATGCAAGGCCCATCACGTCCGCCACACCCAGCCTCCAAGCCGACAACGCCGTCTCTGTTTCTGTTCCTCATATTTGACCGAAGAACCCATTCATGACAACCACGCTCCAAAGCTACATCGCTGGCCAGTGGATCGGACGGGAAGCCGCCCAGCCCTTGCGCAGCGCCATCGACGGCAAGGTGGTCGCCAGCACCCACCGCGAAGCGCTCGACTTCGAACAGGCGTTGCACCACGCACGCAGCGCGGGCCTGCCTGCCTTGCTCGGCATGGACTTCCAGGAGCGTGCGGAACGCCTGAAGGCGCTCGCCAAGTACCTTCAGACGCACAAGGAGCGGCTCTACGCGATGTCTGCCCACACCGGAGCCACGCGTGCGGACGGCTGGATCGACATCGAAGGTGGCGCAGGCACGCTGGCGGCCTATGCCGGCGTGGGCCGCAATGAATTGCCCTCGGGCAACCTCGTACATGAAGGTCCGGTGCAGTCGCTCGGCAAGAAGGGCGGCTTTGCCGGCACCCATATCCTGGTGCCGCGCCACGGCGTGGCGGTGCACATCAACGCCTTCAACTTTCCAGTGTGGGGGCTGCTTGAGAAGTTCGCGCCGAGCTTTCTCGCCGGCATGCCCTGCATCGGCAAGCCGGCGACGGCCACCAGCTACCTGACCGAAGCGGCGGTTCGCCTGATGGTCGAGTCGGGCCTGTTGCCCGACGGCAGCCTGCAACTGGTGATCGGTGGCACGGGCGACCTGCTGGATCGCCTGGACGGCTCCGACGTGGTCACCTTCACCGGCTCGGCCGACACCGCGGCCACGCTGCGCGTGCATCCGAACCTGGTGCGGCATTCGGTGCCGTTCAACGCCGAAGCCGATTCGCTGAACTGCGCCATTCTGGCGCCCGACGTGTCGCCGGACGACGAGGAGTTTGATCTTTTCGTCAAGGAAGTGGCACGCGAGATGACGACCAAGGCCGGGCAGAAGTGCACCGCCATCCGGCGGGCCATCGTGCCGCGCCAGCACCTCGATGCCGTCGCCACCCGGTTGCGGGCGCGGCTTGCCAAGGTGGTCACGGGCGATCCGGCGCGCGAGGACGTGCGCATGGGGGCGCTGGCGTCGCACGCACAGTGCGACGACGTGCAGGCGCGCGTGGCGCAGTTGCTGCAGGGCGCCGAGCAGCTCTACGGGGCTGCCGACGGGTTCGTGCCGGTCGGCGAAGGGGTTTCCGAGGGCGCCTTCTTCGCGCCCACGCTGCTGCTGAGCCGGCAGCCCCTGACGCACGATGCCGTGCACGACGTCGAGGCCTTCGGCCCCGTCAGCACGCTCATGGCGTATGACGGCCTGGACGAAGCCCTGGCGCTGGCTGCGCGCGGGCGCGGCAGCCTGGTCGGCACGCTGGTCACGCGCGATCCGAAGATCGCTGCGCACGTGGTTCCCGTGGCGGCGCGGCTGCACGGGCGCCTGCTGGTGCTCGACCGCGAGGCGGCCGTCGAGTCGACCGGGCACGGCTCGCCGCTGCCACAGCTCAAGCACGGCGGGCCGGGCCGGGCAGGGGGCGGGGAGGAACTGGGCGGCGTTCGCGCGGTCTGGCATTACATGCAACGTACCGCCGTGCAGGGCTCGCCCGCCATGCTGTCGGCCATCACGGGTGAATACGTGCGCGGCGCGCCGCTGCACGAAAGCGAGCTGCATCCGTTTCGCAAGCACTTCGAGGATTTGCGCATCGGCGATTCGCTGCTCACGCACCGACGCACCGTGGCCGAGGCCGATCTGGTGGCCTTCGGCGGTATCTCGGGCGACTATTTCTACATGCACTTCGACGACATCGCGGCCAGGGCGTCGCCGTTCGGCAAGCGCATTGCGCACGGCTACTTCGTGCTGTCGGCTGCGGCGGGGCTCTTCGTCTCGCCGGCGCCGGGCCCGGTGCTGGCCAACTATGGGCTCGACACGCTGCGATTCATCAAGCCGGTCGGCATCGGCGACACGATCCGTGCGCGGTTGACCTGCAAGCGCAAGATCGACCGCAACCGCAGCGATGCCAACGGACAGGGGCAAGGCGTGGTGGCATGGGACGTGACCGTGACCAACCAGGACGATGCGGTGGTGGCAAGCTACGACATCCTGACGCTCGTCGCGAAGAAGCAAGCCGGCACGAGCGACGGCGACCCTGCAATTTCAACAAGTCAAAGGTGATGGCAGTGATCAAGGTGAGCGTGCTCTACCCGCATGCAGACGGGTACCACTTCGACATGGACTACTACGTGAACCGCCACATCGCGATGATTCGCGAACGGCTGGGAAGCGCCTTGCAGAAGGTCGAGATCGACGAAGGCGTGTCCGGCCCGGTGCCGGGCAGTACACCGGCCTTCGTGGCGGCGGTGCACATGTACTTTGCATCGGCCGAGGCGTTCTATGCCGCTTTCACGCCGCATGCACGCGACATCACCAAGGACGTCGCCAACTACACCGGCATCCGTCCGGTCACGCAGATATCGACGGTGCTCGGCAACTGAAGGCGGGCGCTCAGTCGCCCAACTGCAGGAACACGCGGCCGCCCTCGATGCGCACCGGATAGCTGCGCAGGTCGGCGGTGATCGGCGCGCAGGTGCCGCGTCCGTCGCGGACGTCGAACTTGCCCTGGTGCAGCGGGCATTCGATCTCGTAGCCGTCCAGGAAGCCGTCGCACAGCCTTGCGTGGCCGTGGGTACAGGTATTGTCTGTGGCGAAGATGCTGCCGTCGACCTTGTAGAGCGCCAGGTCGCGCCCTTCCACCTGAAAACCGGCGACGTCCTCCGCGGGCACCTCGTCTTCACCGGCCACGTCGGTCCATGGGGTATCGCTCATGTGGGGTGCCTCAGATCGGATAGATGATGGAGTTGGGGATCATTTCGCTGTCGTACACGCACAAGCGCGATGCGAACTTGAGGCCCTGCGGCGTGCGCACGATTACGTCGATGTAGCGGCCGACGTTGAACACGGTCGATGCCTGCGAGAGCTTGGTGCGGAACACGGCGTAGTTCGCTTCGGCTTCGAAGCGGTCGCTGCCCGCAGCCCGCAGCAGCGGGGCGCCGACCACGTGGCGCTGGTAGTACGGGTCGTGGAACAGCGTTTCCCGGATGCCGTACACGCGGTCTTTCAGCATGCCCTTGCTTTCGAAGAACAGGGTGGCGAGCGGGAAGCCGCGCTCATGGTTTTCGCGCGGGATCAGCTTGTAGATGCAGTCCTCGGTGAAGAACTCGGGCCACAGGTCCCAGTCGCCGGAGTCGACGGCCTGGGCATAGTCGGCATAGAGCCGAGCGATCGCAACGTAGTCCTCGAAGCCGATCTGCGGCGCAGCGCCGGGCAAAGCGGGAGTGTGAGTGGGCGTCATGTCGTTCATGCCTCCATCACTTCACGCCAGTACTGGTACATGCCACGTATCAGCGTCTCGGTCACCATGTGGTCGGTGTTGCCGACCTCGCGCCCGCCTAGCTCGGCGAGCGTGCGGTGAAAGGGCTTCTGCTCGAAGCCTTGCTGCGAGAACTCGATGACCTCTCCGTCGTCGGCCGAGACGAAGCCGGCAGGGCCGAACAGGTTGGCCTGGCGCAGGCGGCGCTGGGTCATCTCGGGTGTGTCGTCCTCGAAACCGAAATGCGTCCAGACGAAGTCGAAGTGCCCGTGGCCGTCGGGCTGGATATGGCGCGTGGAGACGCTGTTGACCTGCTGCTGCAGCACGACGCTCGGAAACAGCGTCATCATGACCGCGGTCGGTCCATCCCACCAGGGCTCGGGCACGATGTCGAGAAAGCGCGGGTCGTGCAGTTCCATGCTTTCCTTGAAGCTGGACACCTGGGTCACCTGTTCGGCCTTGCCCGACTGGCCCCGCGTGGAGATCATTGCCGCGTGGCGATGCCTGGCGTCCATCTTCAGCTCGCTCTTGTTGTCCGCACGCCAGAGGCCGAAGGTGACGAACCACGTATGCAGCAGGCCGGGGTGGTAGGGGTCCTTGATGTTCTCCTGCATCAGCTTCCAGTTGCCAGGAATGCGCTGGCGGTTGTAGCCGAGGATGGTGAGCTTGCGGCCGTTGAAGAGACGGTCGAAGTAGCCGAGGATTTCCGGACCCATGAAGTCTTCGAGCGACTCGACGTCGTGGTCGAAGCTGGCGAACACCACGCCGCCGCGCGTGGCGACCTTGAGCTTGTTGAGCCCATGGTCGGCGGTCTTGAAGTCTGCGGGCATGCCGCCGTTGACCTTGCCGTCCTGCTTGACGCCTCGGCGGAAGGGAACGCCCTGCAGGTCGCCTTGCAGCGTGTAGCTCCACTGGTGGTAGGGGCAGACGAATTCCTTGCGATTGCCGTGGCGTTCGCGGCAGAACTGCATGCCGCGGTGGGCGCAGACGTTCTCGACCACGCCGATGTCGCCCTCGGCGTCGCGCACCATCAGGACCGATCGCTCGCCGATGACGGTGCGCTTGTAGTCGCCTGCGTTCGGTATCTCGGCTTCGAGTCCAACGTAGTTCCAGTGCCGGTTGTAGAAGAACCGCTCGAGTTCCTTCCTGTGCTGCGCGGCATCGGTGTAGGCCATGAAGGGAATGCGGCTGGTGCCTTCGGATTCCCAGTGGATCTTCACGGGAAAGGTGGCGAGGGAGGCGGGCATGGGGAAGTCTCCTTTGTGGGTGTTCTCAGGGGCCGGTCGCATAGAACGCATCGGCGTAGATCTGTGGCGGCTTCACGCCCAGCTGCCGCACGAGCAGCGTCGTGGCCTCGACCATGGGCGGCGCACCGCACAGATAGGCACGAAAACCTTCGAGGCTGTGCCAGTCCTGTGCAATCGCCTGGGTGACCAGGCCGCTGCGGCAGTCGGCGGCGTGGCCGGCGGCAAGGACCACGTGCACATGCAGGTCCGGGTGCTGCCGCTGCAGGTCGTGCAGCCAGGCGCGTCCATAAACGTCGCGCTCTGAACGCACACCCAGGTAGAGGTGGATCGGGTTGCGCATGCCCGTGGCGATGGCGCCGCGCACGATCGACAGAATCGGGGCCAGGCCCGTGCCGCCGGCCACGCAGAGCATCGGGCCTTCGTGCTTGCGCCGCAGATAGGCCGAGCCGAGCGGGCCGCTCACGCGGACGGCGTCGCCCACCTTCAGGGTGTCGGCGATGTAGCCCGTGACCTGGCCATCGGCCACCCGTCGCACGTGGAACTCCAGCGTGTCATCCTGCGGCAGCCCGGCCATGGAGTAGGGCCGGATGTGTGCCGGCGTGAACTGCAGCTGGGCGTACTGGCCAGGCGAGAAGTCCAGCGGCTTGGCCGGCTTCAGGCTTAGGCGCTTGATGTCGTGGTTCTGGTCCTCGATGGCCACCACGGTCGCCTTGATGATCCGCGCGGTGTGCACCACCACCTCGTCGGGTTCGGGAATCTCGACGATGCAGGGCGCGGTGACAAAGGTCTGGCAGGCGAGGACGTAGCCCTCGTCGTCCGCGAGGGCGGGCCGGTGCGCAGGGCTTTCGATGAGCCGGCAGCGGCAGGTGCCACAGCGCCCAGCCAGGCAGCTGTACGACACGGGCACGTCGTTGGCGCGCAGGGCTTCGAGCAGATTGACGCCTGGTTCAACGCTCATGGTGCGCTGCAGGGGATGCACGACGATGTCCATTTTGTTCTGCTTGTCTCGTTGTCTTTCGTGGGCCGGGCCGGTGACCGTCAAGGGTCCTGCGGCTGATTCCGGCATGCATCGTCGGTGCCGGGAGATAATCAGTCAATGCAATGAGATCAATGCGCTTAATCACTGAAATCAATAGTGAAATAAGCGTGCAATGGAGGATGGATGGAACTCGAGGACATCGACCTGAACCTGCTGGTGGTCTTCAACCAGCTGTTGAAGGAGCGCAAGGTTTCCAAGGTCGCCGAGAACCTCGGGCTGGGCCAGCCTGCGGTGAGCAACGCGTTGGCCCGCTTGCGAAAGCTCTTTGGCGACGAACTCTTCCTGCGCACGTCCAGCGGCATGCAGCCCACGCCGTTTGCGGACCAGCTTGCCGAGTCGATCGGCTATGCGCTGGGAATGATCCATGGTGCCGTCAACGCGCGCAGTTCGTTCGATCCGGCAACCAGCAAGCGCAGCTTCACCATCGGCATGACCGACATCGGCGAGATCTACTTCCTGCCGCAGTTGATGCAGCGTATCCAGGTGGTCGCGCCCGCGGTGTCGATCAGCACGGTGCGCAATACCGCCGTCAACCTCAGGGATGCGATGGAGGCGGGGCAGGTGGATCTTGCCATCGGGTTGTTGCCGCAGTTGAAGGCGGGCTTCTTTCAAAGGCGCTTGTTCGCCCAGCGCTATGTCTGCCTTTTCAGAGCCGGGCACGCGCTCGACAAGAAGCGGATCACGCAGGCCGACTTCTATGCGGCCGAGCATGTGGCCGTGGTGTCAGCCGGTACCGGCCACGGGCAGGTCGACGAGATCCTCGACAACGCCTCACCGCAGCGCCGCGTCAAGCTCAAGGTGCCGCATTTCGTGGCGATCGGGCACATTCTCCAGCGCACGGAACTGATCGCCACGGTGCCCGAACGGCTGGCCGAGCGCATGGCCCAGCCCTTTGGCTTGCGTCACGTGCTGCATCCGGTGAAATTGCCGCAGATCGCGATCAACCTCTTCTGGCATGCCAAGTACCAGAAGGACCCGGCCAGCCAGTGGTTGCGTGGCCTGATCGTCGAACTCCATGCCGATGCGCTGTGACGAGCCATGCGGCCAACGCACACCTGCAGTGCGCAGATGCGTCAGCCCGGGTCCCGGGCGGAACTGGCGTGCCGGCCCGACGCACGCCATTCAGGCCTGCAGAGAACGGCGATTCGCGCGATGACTTCCCCTGCGGCCAGTCCGATGCCATCGGCCACCAGGTCAGCGAAATCCGCGTACCGGTCTGGCGTGAACGACTGCAGCACTTCGATCAGGCCGCCGAATGCCAGCAGTGCAATCAGTGCCCTTGCCGTGCGTCCAGGCCAGGCCCAGTGCGACAACAGCGCGAGCACCGCAAACGCCAGCATATGGTTGCTCTTGTCCCAGCCCGTGGTGGGGATGCTGGAGGAGGGGGGCATCAGCGACAGCACCAGCACCATGGCCATGCACAGGGCCAGCGCACAACGCCATGTGGTCAGGCGCATGGCACGGGCTTCGGGTTCGTGGCTGAGGGATTCACGCAGCGGGGTCCTGTTGGGCAAAACGATAGCTTAGCGCTGCGCAATGATCGCAACATGGATCGGCGTAGGAACCCTTGGCGATACTGATTGGAAATGTTTTCCATCAGAGGGGCGATGGGCCTGGGCATTTGCTACAGTCGCGAGGCGTGCGGGCCGCCTGGCTTGTCGCTGTCATGCACGGTGTAATCTGAGACATCCACAGAAAGAATTCCGATGAGTGCCCTCGAGCGAAGTTTGAAGGTCCTGGAGCACCTCGCTGCCCATCCCCATGGCAAGGCCCTGTCGGCGCTGGCCGCCGATCTGCAGCTGCCTTTGAGCGCCGCCCACCGGCTGCTGTCCGAACTCATCCGCTGCGGCTACGTGCGGCAGGACCAGAGCCACGGCGACTACGTGCTGACCATCAAGCTCGTGTCGCTCGGCCTGGGTTTTCTCAGTGCGAGTGGCATCGTCGATGTTGCGCAACCACTGCTTGACCGGCTGGCCGTGGAGTCGGGCGAACTGGTGCGCCTGGGCGTGGTCGACGGCGACGAGCTCATCTTCGTGGCCAAGGCGCAGGGCGCAACACGCGGCCTGCGCTACGACCCCGACATGGGTCTCTCGGTCAACCTGTCCTGCAGCTCGGCGGGTCATGCGTGGCTGTCCACCATGAGCGACGAGCGCGCGCTCGAACTGGTCGCACGCCAGGGGTTCGGCAAGCCGGAGGACTTCGGGCCGCGTGCCGTCACTTCGGTCAAGGCGCTGCTCAGTCACCTGAAAGCGGCGCGCCAGCGCGGCTTCAGCATGATCATCGAGGTTTTTGCACCAGCCATGACGGCCATGGCCGCGCCCATTCGCGACAGCACGGGCACGGTGATCGGTGTCGTCACCATAGCCGGCCCCTTGGTGCGGCTGACCGAGCAGCGCATGCTCGCATTGGCGCCTGCGCTGCTGGAAACCACCCAGCAGCTCGCAGGCGCGAGCGGCGCGTCTGCGTTGCTCAGAAAGCGCGCCGCCTGAACGACGCGATGGCCGGTCGTGGGACTCAGTAGACGACGATCTTGCCGGTCGGCCGCGGGCTGTGACAGTCGTTGTAGAAATACTCGCCCGGCGTATCGAAGATGTGCTGCGCCGAAGCGCCCGGCGCCAATCGGAAGTTGAACCGGCCTTCGAAGAACTGAGTCGCGCAGTGGGTGTTGGCGTTGTCTGCCGGATTGGTGAAGGTCACGGCGGTGTTCACCGGCACCCGCATCCAGGTCGGCGTCATGGCATTCACCGCCGTCGATTCGGCCGTGCCAGGCGCATTGGCGGCCGTCTGCACGCGGGCGAGGTAGACGGTATAGGGCGTGGGCAGTGCTGCGCCTTCGACCGCGTTGCCCGACACCGGACGACGCACGACCGGCGCCGTTGGCGTTGCCGCGGGTGGCACGGTCCCGCCCACCTTGAAGGCCCACAGGTGGTCGCCGCGCGCTGCCGAATCGCCGTAGGGAATGCCGGTGCCGCCGGCGTACACCGCGATGTACTGCTCACCGTCGATCTCGTAGCTGACCGGGCTGGCGCTGATGGCCGCTCCCGTCTGGAAGCGCCACAGTTCGTCGCCGGTGTCGCCGTCCATCGCCAGCAGATTGCCATCGGGCTGACCGATGAAAAGCACGCGCGAGGCGGTGGTCAGGATGCCATTGCCGTGCGCGAGCGAGTAGGGCATGTACTTCTTCCACTTGACCAGGTTGGTGCTCGGGTCGACGGCCACGATGCCGCCGGTCATGTACTCGCCCGGCGGACGCAGGCCGTTGGAGGCTTCGGTCAGTGAATGGGCCGCCGCCACATAGCCTGTGCCCGTGTAGACCAGCCCTGTGGCCGGGCTGAACGATTGGTGGTTCCAGTTCGCACCCCCGCCATGGCCCGGCGCCGACAGTGTCGGCACGTCCCAGTGCGGATCGTAGAGGCAGCCGAGTGCATAGTTGGGCACCGCCCGGTTCGGGTCTCCCGGCACGGCGGTGCCCAGCGGCTGGTCGACCACGCAGGTTTCGGTCCACGCGCCTTGGCGCGGGATGGGCTGTGTCGGCCATGTGGCCTGTCGAACGTCCTGTTTGACCGCCACCTCGTCGATGCCCAGTGGAGCGCTGCCGTCCTTGCGGTCCAGGATGTAGTACATGCCTGTCTTGCTGCCGTAGATCACGACCTTGCGGTCCCGTCCCTCGATCTTCACGTCGGCCAGTACCGGCGCCATGACGTTGTCCATGTCCCAGATGTCGTGGTGCACCGATTGGAAGTGCCATTTGTACTCACCGGTCTTGAGGTCCAGTGCGACGATCGAATTGGCGAAGAGGTTCTGGCCCGGCCGGGTCGACCCGTTCTGGGACGAGCCGCCCCGGGTGTTGCCGAAGGTCCAGTACACGAGGTTGAGTTCGGGGTCGATCGCCGGGTGGATCCAGGGTGTGGCACCGGTGCGGTCCGACTCCGGCGCGCCACCCCAGGTCTCGTAGCCGCGCTCGCCCGCCCGTGGCACACCCCAGAAGGCCGTCAGCACGCTGCCGTTCATCGCGTCGGCCGAGAAGGCGGCGCCGCGGTTGCCGTCGTTGGTGCCGATGTAAAGCCGTTTGTCGTGGTAGACCAGCGCCACTTTCTGGACGGCGCCGACAAAGCCCGTCTCGGTGCTGCCCGGGTACTGCTTGGTCCAGGCCACCTCACCGGTGTCCTTGTTCAGTGCGATCAGGCGATTGCCGCCGGCGAGCGTGTAGACCAGGCCGAGTTCCTTGGCCACGGCCACGCCCCGGCGCGTGACCACGCCGTGCGGCGTGGTCCATTTCCATTTGGTCGCGCCCGTCTTGCCGTCCACTGCAATCACATTGCCCAGCGCGGACTCGATGTAGATCACGCCGTCGACCACGACCGTGGTGCTCTGGTTGGTGCCCGTGGTCAATCCGCCTTCGATCCTGTTGACCCAGGCGCCACCGAGCTGGCCGACCTGTGCCTTGCCGATCTTCTGGAGCATCGAATAATTCTGGTTGCCCAGGTTGCCACCCACTTTCGGGAAGTCCTGATCGCCCGGCGTGCAGCAGTCCTTCAGCGCTGCGGCAACGGCTGGGGTCGTCGATGGCGGGCTGGTGCTGGCCCCGCCTTCGCTGCCCGTGCCGGGGACCGGATTCGAGCCGGCGCTCGGGCTCGGACTGTCGTCGCCGCCGCATCCATGCAGCAGCAGGGGTGACGCGATAACGCCGCATGACAGCAGCAACGCTGCCAGGGATTTGAGTTTCATGGTGGTCTCCGTGATCGGTGTTCGGCAAGGCCGATCACTCGGTGCAGAAAGGCGTCAGGCCCATCGCAGACTTGACGCCCTGGACGACGAGTTTCTGGAACGCATCGGCACCCGGTCCCGTCGAATTCGCAATGAACGAATGGGTGTTGTGGCCCAGTGTGGACAGCCAGGCCCTGCCGCCGTCGTAGTACTGGCACCACGCCACCGGATGGAAATCCGCATGACCCGGATGAGGCGCCGCGGTCAGCGGTTGCAACGTGGCGGTGTCCACCTTGGCCAGGAACTTCACGTTGGTGGGAAACGGCGCGAGGTTGTACCACTCGTCCTGGAACGTGAAGCGCGCAGGCACGTCTTGCGTCGATGGGTCGTCGGCAATGATCTGCACGTCTCCCGAGCGGTTCGGGCCATGGTTGTAGAAGTTGGCATTGCCCAGCAGGCCCTCGTAATAAGGCCAGTTGTATTCCGCACCGAAAGCGTTGTGCAGTCCGACGAATCCGCCGCCGCGTCGCATGTAGTTGCGAAGCGCCGTGCGTGCCGCATCGTTGCTGGTGGGCACCGCCTCATTCCACAAGGTGTCGCGATTCGAACTCGCGAAGATGACGGCCTTGTAGTTGTTGATGCGGCTTCCCAGAACGGCGACGTCCTCCGTCCAGTCTGCGGTGATGCCGGCATCGCCCAGCATCCTCACCAAGCCGGCCTGCATGATGTTGTCGGAATTCATCGTCGGGTTCAGGCCCGAGGCCATCGGCGTTCCGAGGTTGGCGTGCCGCGGTCCTGCCGTCCGGGAATAGATCAGGACGCGGTCCGGCGTGGTGGCGAAGGCACCCCAGTTGTTGTAGCACTTGGGATCCGTCCCTCGGCACACGTTGTAGTACACGTCAAAGCTCTTGTCGGCGACCTCGACGGCCGGGTCGGTGGGCGTCACCGGGTCGGTAGGGGCTGTTGTGACCGGCGTGGTGGTGGGCGGCGTCGTCTCTGCTTCGGCTGGCTGGGTAGCTGATGGCGTGCTTGCTGCAGGCGCCGTGCCGCCGCCATCGCCATCGCCGCCGCATGCAGCAAGGGCCAGCGCGAGCGCAGCAGTGGAGGCGAGGTTGAAACTCAACGATGCGGGGGATTTCAATGAGGTCTCCTTTGGAGTGGGCGATGCAAGGGCGGACGAAGTGCACGGCACGGTCTCGCACTTCCTGCATGGCTGCATGCCATCGACGCCGCAAGGCGTTCAGAGCGCAAGGGAGGAAACCGGCCTCGGCATCCTATAAGAAATGGAATTTATTTTCATTATGGAAATCCCTTCCTAATCGGAGAGGAGGTCGCGCCTCGCATCGAACTCGCCGCCCCAGGCCGTGGGGTTGCGGCTACATTGGGTCCTTATGGACCGGCTTGAGAACATCGAGATCTTCGTGCGCGTCGCGCAGACCCAAAGCTTTGCCGAAGCGGCACGGCAGCTGCGTCTGGCAAGGTCGGTGGTTACCAGCCGCGTCAAGCAACTCGAGGAGCATGTGGGTGCGCCGCTGTTCCACCGCAGCACGCGGGTCGTGCGGCTGAGCGAGGTGGGCCAGGCCTTCTTGAGCGACTGCACCGATCTGGTGGGGCGGGCCAACGACATCATGGACCAGATGCGCGGCGCGCGCGCCGGGCCTGCAGGCATCTTGCGCATCCATGCGCTGACGGGCTTCGTGCTCGGCCACTTCGCCGCGCTGTTGCACGAGTTCCAGGTGAACTACCCGGATATCCGGCTCGAGCTGATCGTCAGCGATGCCGTGGTCGATCCGGTCAAGGTCGGCGTTGATTGCGCCTTGCAGATTTTCCCTGCTGCCTCCACCGAGTTGGTGTCGCGCCCGTTGTTCCCGGTGCGGCGCGTGTTCTGCGCGACGCCCGCGTACCTGCGCAAGGCCGGCGTGCCGAAGAGCCCGCGTGACCTGCACAAGCACGCACTCGGCCTTTATTCGGGCTACCCGACGCGCGACCGGTGGACGTTCCACCATGGCCCCGAGCATGTCACGCTCTACATGAATGCGGCGCTGCTGACCAACAGCGTTCATCTGCTGCGCGAGTACGCGCTGGAGCACGCGGGCATCGTGTGCCTGCCGACCCTGGTGGCAGGCGACGCGATCCTGCGCGGCGACCTTCAGGTGGTGCTGCCGGATCACCTGCTGTCGTCGTTCTCGCTGAGCGCGGTCTATGCGGGCACCTCGCGCAACGACTTCAAGCTTCGACTCTTCATCGAACACATTGCCGGCGCGTTCAGCAAAGTGCCGCAGTGGGACGCAGACATGATTGCAAAAGGGATCCTGCCCCCCGACGTGATCACCGACTGAGACGGTGTCGCTTGCGGGTTAACCCCGTCGATTGACCGGATTTCGCGAACAATGCGGTCTGCATTCGGGGCCTACCCCCGAGCAGGCGTGGCTCTTAGAGTTCAACCCATCGCACACCGATGTGCTCAACGCCACGCAGACACACTCATGACGGAAATCGCTTACCAGACCCGGTTCGGCTCGCTCAAGCAGTATGAAAAAGGCCGTGTCGAGCCGATCGCCGACGACGTTCGGCACTACGCCTTCTCCAACTGCTTCGAGATCGCAAACCACAGCGCGCCCTACGAGAAGGTCGTTTTTGGCCAGAACCAGATCTACGTTCTCGAAACGCTGCGTGCCGAAGGCACGTCGCCCTGGTACACCTGCGCGCACGACGAGTTCGCACTGGTCATGGACGGGGAGGTCGAGGTGCACCTGGTCCAGCTCGATGCGTCGCAAACCCTGAAAGACGCCGACAAGAACGGTGCCGTCCTGGTTCAGGGTGAGCCGGTGGGCAAGAAGATGGGCTGGATGAAGCTGTCGCGCGGCCACCAGGGCCTGTTGCCCAAGAACACGGCCTATCAGTTCCGCACGCCCGGCGAACCGGGCGTCATCGTGCTGCAGACCTGCAAGGGCGAACTCTCGGTCGAAAAGTGGGCCGACATCTGCCAGACGCATTGAACGACCGAACACCGGAGACGAACACCATGAACGCACCTGCAGAACTCGCCAAGGTCATCGCATCGCAGCCGAACGCATCGCTCGGCTACAAGGACTTCTCGCTCGGCAGCTTCGACTTCCGACGCGACGAATACTTCGTCCACATCACCTGGAAGACACGCGACGGTCGACCCATGAGCCACACCATGGACGCCGGCAACTACCTGCGCGCGCTGATGCGCGACGTGGCCTGGGGCTTCTTCTATGGCTGGGTCAACTTCGACCATGTGTTCGGCACGGTCAATCACTACCAGTCGGTCGACCTTTATGCCGGCAGCTTCAACGGCACGATGAAGGAAGCGGGCATCGACCTGCTGGAGAACTTTCCGACGGCGCAGATTCGCGCCACCTTCGAGGCGATGCTCGACGACTGGACGAATGAAACCTTCGACCCGTTCTCGGCGCCGCAGGAGACCGGCTCGCCCTACGGTCGCAAGAACGGCAACAACACGGCCAAGGTCACCCGCGCGCGTGAACTCGCGACGCGTTGCGTCGGCCTCAAGGGTGACCTGGATCTGCGCAGTGATGCCAGCGGCGCACCGGTCAACCGGGCGTTCGCCGACGTGTCGCAGGCGCAGCCCGAGCTTCACCCGGAGCCCGGCTTCGAGAACGACGTGCACGCGTTCAGCCTGTTCGGCTTCCTGAGCCGCTCGCAGGTCACGTGGAACCCGAGCTTCACTTCGGTGGTGAAGCACAGCTTCATGTGCCCGACCACCGAGGAGCACATCCTGCCGATCATTCACGGCAATGATCGTGTGGAGTGGTTCTTCCAGATGACCGACGAGATCCATTGGGACTGCGCCGACAAGAGCACCGGCAAGCCGATGGCGCGCGTGATCATGAAGGCCGGTGACATGTCGGCCATGCCGGCTTACTGCCGCCACCAAGGTTACAGCCCGAAGCGTTCGATGCTGCTGGTGTGGGAGAACGGTTCGCCGACGCTGGTCTATGAAATCCAGAAGGGCGAGAGCCCCGAGGTCCCTGTCCAGTTCTGACGCCCCCCGCCTGCGGCGTCGCCGACGCCGCTCGCCATCGCCGCTCACCGCCACCCTCCTGCCGACTGGGAGGGAGAGGATCACCCATGCCTTCAGCTTCCATCCGCCACCAGCTCTTCATCGACGGGAGCTTCGTCAATGCCGAGTCCGGCGAAACCCTGGCCACGCTCAATCCGCACGACAACACGACCATCGCCGATGTGGCGCTGGCCGGCAAGGCCGATGTCGACCGTGCGGTGGCCGCCGCAACGCGCGCCTTCCCGGCCTGGAGCCGCATGGCCGCGGCCGACCGTGGCCGCATCCTGCTGAAGCTCGCCGACCTGATCGAGGCCAACGCCGAGGAACTGGCGCAGCTCGAATCGCTGGACACCGGTCATCCGATCCGTGACTCGCGCGCGCTCGACGTGCCGCGCACCGCTGCCTGCTTCCGCTACTTCGGCGGCATGGCCGACAAGTTCCAGGGCGAGACGATTCCGGTCGAGGCTGGTTTCCTCAACTACACGCTGCGCGAGCCGGTGGGCGTGGTCGGCCAGATCGTGCCGTGGAACTTCCCGCTGATGTTCACCAGCTGGAAGATGGCACCCGCGCTGGCGGCGGGCAACTGCATCGTGATGAAGCCCTCGGAGATCACGCCGCTGAGCTCGCTGCGGATCGCCGAGCTGATGCAGGAGGCCGGCTTGCCCGACGGTGTCGTCAACATGGTGCCGGGCCTCGGCAGCGTGGTGGGGCAGTACATCGCCGAGCATCCGGGCATCGCGAAGGTGGCGTTCACCGGCAGCACGGCCACCGGTCGCCGCGTGGTCGAGGCCAGCGCCGGCAACCTGAAGAAGGTGCAGCTCGAACTCGGCGGCAAGGGGCCGAACATCGTGTTCGAGGACGCCTTCCTGCCGGCCGCCGTCAATGGCAGCGCCTGGGCCATCTTCCACAACCAGGGCCAGGCCTGCATCGCCGGCTCACGGCTGGTGCTGCACGAGAAGATTGCCGACGCCTTTCTCGACAAGTTCATTCCCTTGGCGCAGTCGATCCGGCTCGGCAACCCGCTCGACCCCGAGACCGAGATGGGCCCGCTCACGAGCGCGCTGCACCGCGACCGCGTGCTGGCCTATGTCGACGTGGCGCGCAAGCAGGGGGGCGAGGTGCTCGTCGGCGGCAAGGCGCCGGGTGGCGAACTGGCGCGCGGTTGCTATGTGGAGCCGACCATCGTGCGTGCACGTTCCTACCGCGACCGTGTGGCGCAGGAAGAAGTGTTCGGCCCGTTCGTGACGGTGCTCACCTTCAAGGACGACGCCGAGGCGATGGAAATCGCCAACGGCACCGACTACGGGCTGGGCAGCGGGCTGTGGACGTCCAACCTGCAGCGTGCCCACAAGATGGCGCGCGACCTGCATGCAGGCATGGTCTGGATCAACAGCTACAAGCGCGTCAACCCGGGGTCGCCCTTCGGCGGCGTGGGCCAGAGCGGCTACGGCCGCGAGATGGGGTTCGATGCGATGCGCGAGTACACGCAGGTCAAGAGCGTCTGGGTGAATGTCGATGCGCAGATTCCACCGCACTTCAAGCGCTGAACCCGGAGCCAACTCGCCATGAATTCGATTCTTCTTCGTTGCCTGGTGGCCTGCGCACTCCTCGTGGGCGCGTCGATGCCAGCGCAATCCCAGACGCCAGCCTGGCCGAGCAAGCCGGTGCGGCTGGTCGTTGCCTTTCCGCCCGGCGGCATCGTGGACAACGTGGCGCGGCAGATCCAGCCGCGGCTGCAGGCGGCGCTGGGCCAGACCGTGATCATCGACAACCGGGGCGGCGCCGGCGGCACGGTCGGCTCGATGGAAGTCGCCCGCGCCGCGCCCGACGGCTACACGCTGCTGATGGTGTTCGACAGCTATGCGACCTATCCGCTGGTCTACCCCAAGCTCAGCTTCGACGTGGCGAAGGACCTGATACCCGTCACGCAGATCGCGAGCAATCCGCTGGTGCTGGTGGTGAACCCCAAGGTGCCGGCCCAGGACCTCAAGAGCTTCGTCAGCCTGCTCAAATCGCAGCCCGGCCGCTACAACTACGCGAGCGTCGGGCCGGGCTCCAGCAACCATCTGACGGCCGAGTATTTCAAGGCCGAGACCGGTACCTTCGTCACGCACATCCCCTACCGCGGCGGTGGCCCGGCGCAGCAGGACCTGCTGGGCGGGCAGGTCGAGATGATGTTCCTGTCGGCCGTGCTGGCGCAGCCCCATGTCAAGGCCGGGAAGCTGCGCGCACTGGCGCAGACCGGGGCGAAGCGGGTCAGTGCCTATGCCGACACGCCGACCGTGGCCGAGAGCGGCTACCCTGGCTTCGAGGTGAATTCCTGGGTCGGCATGCTGGCACCGGCCGGCACGCCACGCCCGATCGTCGACCGGCTGCAGGCCGAGATCCACAAGATCGTCGCCGACCCCGCCTTTGCCGCGCGACTGCAGGAGCAGGGCCTGACCGGCATCGCCAACACACCCGAGGAGTTCGGCGCCGCGTTGAAGCAGGAGCAGGCCAAGTGGACGCGGCTGGTGCGCGAGCGTCAGCTCAGCCTCGAATAGGCAGGCGATGAGCGCTCGCGACTTCATCCACATCACCCGTCCGCAGCGCGTCGTGTTCGGTGCGGGCGCGCTGCAACACCTGGCGCGGGAGATCGACGCACTGGGCGCACGCCGCGCGCTGGTGCTCTGCACGCCCGAGCAACGCGGCCAGGCCGAGCGCGTGGCCGACATGCTCGGCGCCCGTGCGGCGGGCGTGTTCGACCGCGCCGTGATGCACGTGCCGATCGAGACGGCCCGCGAGGCGCGCGCCGAGGCGCAGCGTCTGGGCGCGGACTGTGCCGTGGCCATTGGCGGCGGCTCGACCACCGGTCTGGGCAAAGCCATCGCGCTCGATTCGGGCTTGCCGATCGTTGCCATCCCAACCACCTACGCGGGCAGCGAGATGACCCCCATCTACGGGCTCACCGAGCAGGGCCTGAAGAAGACCGGCAACGACGTCCGCGTGCTGCCGCGTACCGTCATCTACGACCCCGAACTCTCGCGCACGCTGCCGGTGGGCCTGAGCGTGACCAGCGGCATCAACGCCATCGCGCATGCGGCCGAAGGGCTCTACGCGCGGGATGGCAATCCGGTGATGGACCTGATGGCCGAGGAGGGCATTGCAGCGCTGGCGCGCGCGCTGCCGGCGATCCGTGCCCAGGCCGACGACATCGACGCGCGCAGCGATGCGCTCTACGGCGCCTGGCTCTGCGGCAGCGTGCTGGGCAGCGTCGGCATGGCGCTGCACCACAAGCTGTGCCACACGCTGGGCGGCAGCTTCAACCTGCCGCATGCGGAGGTACACACGGTGGTGCTGCCGCATGCGCTGGCGTTCAACGCCGCGGCGGCACCGCAGGCGATGGCGCGCATCGCCCGTGCGCTGGGCACGCCGACCGCCCCGCAGGGCGTGCAGGACCTGGCCCGTGCCAACGGCGCACCCATCGCGCTGCGCGACATCGGCATGAAGGAAGACGACATCGATCGTGCGGCCGACATCGCGGTGCAGAACCCGTACTGGAATCCGCGACCCTTCGGCCCTGCCGAGCGCGACGCCCTGCGTGCGCTGCTGCAGCGTGCCTGGGCCGGTGCGCCCCCCGGTTGATTCCGCATTTCCCGTTCGCAGACTCAATAACAAGGAGACAGCCATGACCCTCAATCGCAGACAGTTCACCCAGGCCGGTGCCGCCCTGGTGGCGGCCGGCGCGAGCCCGCTCGTGTTCGCGGCCGATACGCTGAAGATCGGCTACGTGTCGCCGCAGACCGGCCCGCTCGCACCCTTCGGCGAGGCCGACAAGTGGGTCATCGAACAGATGAAGACGGCCTTCAAAGACGGCATCAGCGTCGGTGGCCGACAGTACGCGGTGCAGATCGTGCTCAAGGACAGCCAGTCCAACCCCAACCGTGCGGGGGAGGTGGCGAACGACCTGATCCTCAAGGACAAGGTGGCACTGGTCCTGACGGCCGGCACGCCCGAGACGGCCAACCCGGTGAGCGACGCGTGTGAACTCAACGAGGTGCCCTGCGTGTCGACGGTGGTGCCCTGGCAGCCGTGGTTCTTCGGCCGAAAGGGCGATCCGGCCAAGGGCTTCAACTGGACGTACCACCTGTTCTGGGGTCTGGAGGATGTCATCGGCACCTACACCAGCGGCTGGAAGACGGTGACCACCAACAAGAAGGTGGGCGGGCTGTTTCCGAACGACGGCGATGGCAATGCCTGGGGCGACAAGGAACTTGGCTTCCCGAAGCCACTGGCGCAGATGGGCTTCACGCTCACCGACCCCGGCCGCTTCCAGAACGGCACGCAGGACTTCTCGGCACAGATCGCGGCCTTCAAGCGCGACGGCGTGGAGATCGTCACCGGCGTGGTGATTCCGCCGGACGCCAAGACCTTCCTGACCCAGGCGAAGCAGCAGGGCTTCAAGCCCAAGGTCATCACGCTGGGCAAGGCGCTGCTGTTCCCGGGTGCGATCGAGGCGTTGGGCGATCTCGGGCACGGCCTGTCCACCGAAGTCTGGTGGAGCCCTTCGCACCCTTACACGTCGAGCCTGACGAAGCAGAGCGCCAGGGCGCTGGCCGAGGCCTACGAGGCGGGCACGAAGAAGCAGTGGACGCAGCCGATCGGCTTTGCGCATGCGCTGTTCGAGGTGGCGTCCAGCGCGCTGTCGCGCGCCAAGTCGCTCAAGCCGGCCGATGTGCGCGATGCGGTGGCAGCGACGGCCATCGATTCGGTGGTCGGCCCGGTGAAGTGGGGCGGCGCGGGCCCGATGAAGAACGTCAGCAAGACGCCGCTCGTGCTGGGCCAGTGGAACAAGGGCAGCAAGTACAAGGTCGAGCTGACCATCGTCAACAACGAACTGGCGAAGAACATTCCGACCGGCGGAACGCTGAAGCTGCTCTGAGATGGTGCTTCTCGCCCTTCATGCGGTCAGCAAGGCCTATGGCGCGCTCCAGGTCACCGACGACATCACGCTGGCGGTGCAGCAGGGCGAGACGCTCGGCATCCTCGGGCCGAACGGCGCGGGGAAGACGACGCTCTTCAACCTGATCTCGGGCGACGTGCGCGTGGATGCCGGCCGTGTGGAGTACGAGGGGCGCGACATCACCGCGCTCAAGCCGCACCAGCGCTGCCATGCGGGCATCGGCCGCAGCTACCAGGTGCCGCAGCCCTTCGGCAACATGAGCGTGTTCGAGAACCTGGTGACCGCCGCCTGCTTCGGCGGGCAGCAGCCCGAGGACGAGGCGTGGCAGACCGCGCACGACGTGCTGGGCCAGACGGGGCTCATGGCCCATGCCAACAAGCCGGCAGGCAGCCTCACGCTGCTCAACCGCAAGCGGCTGGAACTGGCGCGCGCACTGGCGACGCGGCCCCGCCTGCTGCTGCTCGACGAGATAGCCGGCGGCCTGACCGAGCACGAGGCCAGGCAACTGGTCGACGAACTCAAGCGCATCAAGGCGCAGGGCGTGACCATGATCTGGATCGAGCATGTCGTGCATGCCTTGCTGGCGCTGGCCGATCGGTTGCTTGTCATCAATTTCGGCCAGAAGCTCGCCGAAGGCGAACCGCACGCGGTCATGAACGACCCCGAGGTGCAGCGCGTGTACATGGGCATCGACGCATGACCGCGCTGCTCACCACACAGGGCCTGCAGGCCTTCTACGGCGACGCGCAAGCCTTGTTCGGCATCGACTTCGAACTGGCGGTGGGCGAACTGGTCGCCGTCATCGGCGCGAACGGGGCCGGCAAATCGACCTTCCTCAAGTGCCTGGCGGGCCTGGTGCGCGCACCGCGCGAGGCCGTGCGATTCAAGGGCGAGGCCATCGGCGGCCTGCCTGCGGGCGAGATCGTCCGGCGTGGCCTGGCGCTGGTGCCGGAAGGCCGGCGCCTGTTCCCGAGCCTCAGCGTGGAGGAGAACCTGCTGATGGGCGCCACCACGCGCCGGTCGGGGCCATGGAACCTGGCACGCCTGTACGCGCTGTTCCCAATCCTGCAGGAGAAGCGCCGGCAGCCCGCGACCTCGTTGTCCGGCGGCCAGCAGCAGATGGTGGCGCTCGGCCGCGCGCTGATGAGCAACCCCGAACTGCTGCTGTGCGACGAGCTGTCGCTCGGCCTGGCGCCCATCGTCGTGCGCGAGATCTACGCGGCCATGCCGACCATCACCGGCGAAGGCATGACGGTGGTGATCGTGGAGCAGGACGTGACGATGGCGCAGCGCGTGTCGCAGCGCATCTACTGCCTTCAGGAGGGGCGGGTGTCGCTGCAGGGCCGCTCCGATGCGCTCACGCGCGGACAGATCGCACAGGCCTATTTCGGCGTCTGAATCGGCACCACACACCATGATCGAAACCCTTGTCCAGGGCGTCTTGCTGGGCGGCCTCTACACCCTGTTCGCGCTCGGCCAGTCGCTGATGTTCGGCGTGATGCGGCTCACCAACACGGCCCACGGCGACTTCATCATCCTGGCCGCCTTTGCGGTGATCGGCGGCATCGCGCTGACGGGCGGCGAACCCGGCTGGGTCGCGCTGGCCGTGCTGCCGCTCGCATTCGGCTTCGGCTATGCGCTGCAGTGCTACGTGCTCAACGGCACGCTGGGAAAGGACCCGCTGCCTTCGCTGGTGGTGACCTTCGGCCTGTCGATCGTGATCCAGAACCTGCTGCTCGAGCTGTTCTCTGCCGATCCGCGCGCGGTCGAGATCGGCACGCTGGCCACCCAGGGCGTGCAGGTGGGCGACGCGATGTCGCTGGGCGTGTTGCCGCTGGTTGTGCTCGCGGTGGCAATCATCGCGACCGCACTGCTGCAATGGCTGTTCGCGCGCACGGCGCTGGGCCGCTCGTTCCGCGCCGTGTCGGACGACCCCGAGATCGCCGGGCTGATGGGCCTGGACGCCCGCAAGGTCTATGCGCTGGCGACGGCCATTGCCTTCGTGCTGATCGCCATCGCGGGCGCGCTGCAGGGCATGCGCACCACGGTGTCGCCGTCGGATGGGCCGTTGTTGCTGCTGTTCGCCTTCGAGGCCGTGATCATTGGTGGCATGGGCTCCTTCTGGGGCACGATGGCCGGCGCAATGATTCTCGGGTTGGCGCAGCAGATCGGCTTCCGGCTCGACCCGGGCTGGGGCATCTGGTTCGGGCACATCGTGTTCCTGGCTGTGCTGGTGCTGCGGCCGCAGGGCCTTTTTCCAAAGACGAAAGGCTGAATCGATGAACCTGTCGACTGCACCGACCCACCCCGAGTTCGACGTGATCCGCGGCACGCGCGTCAGCCGCGCCGCGCTCGGCATTGGCATTGCGCTCGTCCTGATCGCGGCGAGTCTTCCCTTCTGGGGCGAGTCGAGCTGGATGCGCGAGTTCGTCGAGATCGCCTGCTACTTCATCTTTGCGATGATGTGGAACCTGCTGGCCGGTTACGGCGGCATGGTGAGCATCGGGCAGCAGGCCTTCTTCGGCTTCGGTGGCTACGTCATGCTAATGCTCGGCAATTTCGCCGGCATCAACCCCTTCGTCGCGATTCCGTTGGGTGCGCTGGCGGCGGGGCTGGTGGCGATTCCCGTGTCCTTCGTGGCGTTCCGGCTGTCCGGTGGGTACTTCGCGATCGGCACCTGGGTCATCGCCGAGGTTTTTCGGTTGTCGTTCGCCAACGTCTCGGCGGTCGGCGGCGGCTCCGGCACCACGCTCACGGCCTTGCGCGGCATCGACAAGGCGACACGAGAAAGCACGACCTACTGGATGGCGCTGGCCTGCGTGGTGGCGGCCATCGCGCTGGTCTATCTGTTCCTGCGCAGCAAGCGCGGGCTGGCACTGCTCGCGATCCGCGACAACGAGGTGGCGGCGGAATCGCAGGGCGTCCCGGTCGCGCGCATGAAGCTGGCGGTGTATGTGGTCGCGGCCTTCGGCGCCGGGCTCGCGGGCGCGCTGTATTTCGTTGGCAACCTGCGCATCAGCCCCGACGCGGCCTTCAGCGTGAACTGGTCGGCCTTCGCCATCTTCATGGTCGTGATCGGCGGCATTGGCCGCATCGAAGGCCCGCTGGTCGGTGCGCTCATCTTCTGGGCGCTCGGCAAGTTCTTCAGCGACTACGGTACCTGGTACCTGCTCGGGCTGGGCCTGCTGGCCGTCATTTGCACGCTCTTCTTCAAGCAGGGCCTTTGGGGCTACGCGCAGGAACGCTGGGGCCTGTCGATTTTTCCTGTTCGCCGGCAACTGGTTCCACGCGTTCGCAGCCCATCACGGGCACGCCCCGGTTGAGGGCTCCGGCGCGCACTGGCGAGAGGAAGTCGCTGCCCAGACGATGAGCGCCAGCATGCTCACGCTCGCACCCAGCATGCACACGCCGGACCAACCGGCCCGGGCATAGACGGCGGTCGATGCCAGCGCACCCGCGCCGCTGCCCAAGGCGTAGAAGAGCATGTAGCAGGCGATCAGGCGACCATGCGCTGCGGCCGGCCGCACCAGAATCAGGGCCTGGTTGGTGACATGCAGCGCTTGGCAGCCTACGTCCAGCAGCAGGATGCCGATGGCCAGCCACCAAAGGGAGGTGTCCAGGAACCGCAGGGGAATCCATGCGAGCAACAGAAGGACGAGTGCACCTGCGCTTGTGCGCTGCGCCCAGCCGCGATCGGCCCAGCGTCCTGCGCGCCCTGCGAAGAAGGCGCCGACGGCGCCCAGCAGCCCGAACGCCCCCACGGCTGAATGCGACAACGACAGTGGGGCTGCGGTGAGCGGCAACGCCAGCGAGCTCCAGAAGATGCTGAAGGCCCCGAACATCAGCAAGGCCAGGATGCCGCGGACCTGCAACGTGCGGTCCGTCAGCAGGAAGGCCAGGGTCGACTGCACCAGGCTGAAGTAAGGCAAGCGCGAGCGTTGGACCGTCTGCACAGGCAACTGACGCCATATCAGCACCCCCAGAATGGCCATGACAGCGGCCGAGCCTGCATACACCCCACGCCAGCCGACCAGGTCGGCCACCGCGCCCGACCAGACCCGGGACAGCAGGATGCCCATGACCACGCCGGCTTGTGCAGCGCCCACCACGCGTCCACGTTCATGGGCGGATGCGGTGCTCGCTGCGTAGGCGATCATTCCCTGCGTCATTGCCGTGCCCAGCAGCCCCACCGCCAGCATGCCGGTCATCAGGCCCCAGGTGCTTTGCGTCGAGGCCACGAACATCAAGGCGAGGATGAGGCCCGCCAGTTGCAGGCGAGCGAGCCGCCGGCGGTCGTACTGGTCTCCCAGCGGCACAAGCAGGAGCAGGGCAAGCAGCGACCCGGCCTGTGTAGCTGTCACGACCGCTCCGATGGCACCCAGTGCGACACCGAAGTCCGTCGCCAGTGCATCGAGCAAAGGCTGCGCGAAATACACATTGGCAACGCTGGCGCCACTGGTGCATGCGAAGAGACCGACCAATGCCCGCGGCATGGTCGTTGTCCTGTCGTGGTGGGATGAGAGCATCATGGGATTCTGGTTTTAAATTAAAACTAGAAGGAGCTTACCCCATCGGTTTTAAAATGCAACTTGCAGGCGTTCATGCGGACGTCCACGGGAGCAATATCGATGGCTGAACGAAAGCGGATGAACACGGCGACCTGTCCGGTGGCAAGGGCGTTGGACGTTGTGGGCGACCGCTGGTCGCTGCTGATCGTGCGGGATGCCTTTGATGGCGTGAGCCGGTTCGGAGACTTCCAGGCCAGCCTGGGCATGGCGCGCAACATCCTGGCAAGCCGTCTCAAGGCGTTGGTGGAGGACGGTGTGCTGGAGGTCCAGCCCGCCGCCGATGGCTCTGCGTATCAGCAGTACGTGCTGACCGCGAAGGGCCAGTTGCTCTTCCCCGTCATCGTGAGCTTGAGGCAGTGGGGCGAAGGCCATCTTTTTCGCAAGGGTGAGCGCCGTTCGCGGCTGGTCGAACGAAGCACTGGAAAACCAGTCGCGCGCCTGGAGGTGTCGAGTGCCGGTGGCGGCAGGCTGGTGCCTGGCGATGTGGTCGTGCTGGACAAGTGAACGGGTCTGCGCTGCCATAGAATCCTCGCGTTGGTGCTCGCGGACCTTTTCTGGAATGCAGTTCAACGGGAAGCAGGAGGGTCGATGACCTGACCTGCGCTGCCCCCGCAACGGTCGTCGGAAGAATCCTCGGATTCGGCGTCTCTCACATGACCACTGGCCATCTTCGATGGCTGGGAAGGTCGGAGGCGTTTTTTCCGCCCAGCCCGGATACCGGCCAACGAAGTGGTCGATGCGCGCCGTGATTGCCAGGGCGCCATCGGCCGTAATGTCCAGACCTGGCGGGGATGCCAGCGAGGACGCATGGTTCCGGTATCCAAAATGACCTACTCCCACCGCCACGGCCTGGCCGTGCGCGCGTTCGCGCGATTCTCCCTTTCCCATGTCCCTTGTGCGGTTGCGACCCTGGCTGTGGCCACTGGTGCGCACGCACAGAACGCCACGTTGGCGCCGGTCACGGTGCAATCGGGCGTCTTCATCGAAACGCCCCAGACGCTCACCACCCCGCAGGCGACGGGCAGCCGGCTGGGTTTGACCGCCATGGAAACGCCTGCTTCGGTCGACGTGATCGAAGGCGAAACCCTTCGCCAGCGCGGCGATCAGTCGATCGCCGATGCGGCGTCCCGCGCGACGGGCATCACCCAGTCGTCATCGTCCGCGGGCGGTGCCCTGGCGGCACGCGGCTTTGCCGGCAACACCTCCGTCATGCGGCTCTACGACGGCACGCGCCAGTACGTGTCGGGCGGCACCGTCACCTTTCCATTCGATCCCTGGCAGGCCGAACGCATCGAAGTGCTGCGCGGCCCGGCGTCGGTACTCTTCGGCGAGGGCGCCATTGGCGGGGCGATCAACACCGTGCCCAAGAAGCCGACGCAGACGCCCATCAGCAACGAAGTGCGGCTGGCCTACGGCTCGCAGAACACCGTGCGCACCGCCTTCGGCAGCGGCGGCGCGATCAACGAGCAATGGTCCTACCGTGTCGACCTGTCGCGCAACCGCTCCGACGGCGACGTCGACCGCAGCGCCTCCCGGTCGCTGGTGGCCGCGGGTGCCTTGCGCCTGGACGTCACGCCCGATCTGCATTTCACGCTGTCACATGACGACGGCAAGCAGGCGCCGTCGCCGTACTTCGGCATGCCCCTGGTGAACGGACGCATCGACCCGGCCCTGCGCAATGCCAACTTCAACGTGAGCGATGCCGAACTGAAGTTTCGCGACCAGTGGACGCGGCTCGATGCCGAGTGGACGCCGTCGTCGGCCGTCACGCTGCGCAATTCGCTTTACCGGATCGCCTCCGACCGCCACTGGCAGAACGCAGAGAACTACGCCTATGTGCCTGCCACGGGCCGCATCACACGGTCGGGCTTCATCGGCATCGACTACACGCTCGATCAGGTGGGCAATCGTTTCGACGCCACGCTCAAGCACGCGATCGGCGGCTTTGCCAATACGTTGACGGTGGGCTTCGACATCAACCGGCTGAAGTACGACCGCACGCGCAACGACAGCGCTGCGGCGCAGTCGCTGGACCCCTATAACTTCGTTCCCGGCAGCTTTCCGACATCGGGCTTGACGGTCGGCGAGCTCTTCACCACCCAGACCGACACGCGTTCGCTCTTTGCCGAAGACCAGTTCAAGCTCACCGAGACGCTGGCGCTGGTCGGTGGGCTGCGCTGGGATTCGATCGACTACGCCAAGCAGGACACCAAGCGCGTCGATCCCGACGTGCACAAGGATTTCACCCACACCTCGGGCCGCATCGGCGCGGTGTATGCCTTGACGCCGACCAGCTCTGTTTATGCGCAGTACGCCACGGCGGCGGACCCGCTGGGCGGTGTGGTGAACACGACGCTGCAGCAAAGCCAGTTCGACCTGTCGACCGGCAAGCAGACGGAGGTGGGATGGAAGCAGCTGTTCGACGGCCGCAAAGGCGAATTCACATTGGCGGCCTACCGGATCGAAAAGAACAAGCTGCTCATCCGCGATGCGGTGGACGCCACCCGGTACCAGCAGGTCGGCGCGCAGTCCTCGCGCGGCATCGAAGCATCGCTGAGCTACGCGCCGACGTCCCGGCTGCGGTTCGATCTGAACGGCGCGCTGCTCGACGCCAGGTATGACGATTTCAACGAGGTGGTGGCCAACCGGGTCGTCTCGCGCAACGGCAACACGCCCCCGGGTGTGCCCGAGAAGATGGCCAACGCCTGGGCCACCTGGGCCTTTCTGCCGAAATGGGAGGCAGGATTCGGCGTGCGGTATGTGGGGCCGCGCCAGGTGGACAACGCCAACAGCAGCCGCGCCCCGTCGTTCACGGTGGCCGACGCGAGCTTGCGCTGGGCCGTGCGTCCGGGAACGGTGCTGGCGCTGCACGCGTACAACCTGACCGACCGGGTGTACGCGCAGACGCTCTACAACAGCAACAACCAGTGGGTCCTCGGCCGACCGCGTTCGGTGGAGCTGTCTGCCCACGTGCGTTTCTGACAGCCGACACATGCGCACACCGCTGCGTGCGATCTGGCGGCCTCTGCGGCACGCGCTGTACCTGACGCACCGCTGGCTGGGCATTGCCGGCTGCCTGCTGTTCGTGCTCTGGTTCATCTCCGGGCTGGTGATGCTGCACGTCCGTTTTCCAACGCTGACGCCGCAGGAAAGGCTCGAAGGCCTGCCGGCGCTGGACTTGCAACAGGTGCGGGCTTCGCCCGCCAGCGCATTGGCGCAGATTGGCGTCGACGCGCCGCGCAAGGTCACGCTGGAGCGCAGCGCCGACGCGGTCGTGTGGCGGGTGATCGATGCGCGTGGCGGCCACCATGTGGTCTCCGCCTCCGGTACCGCGCTGCCCGCGTTCTCGCCTCGCAGCGCCGAAGCGATTGCGCAGGCATTCGGCGGTGCGACCGCGCGCTACCAGGAGACGCAGGTCGATGATCCGTGGACGCTTCCCAACGCCAGCAGCTTCGACAAGGCGCGGCCGTTGCACCGCGTTGCGCTCGACGACGCGGCGGGAACCGAACTGTACGTGTCGGCCCGAACGGGCGAGGTGGTCCGCGACTCGACCGCCTTCGAGCGGCGCTGGACGGTGTTCGGTACCTTGCTGCACTACTACACGTACGCGCCGATTCGACGGCACGCCGACTTCTGGCGCCAGCTGGTGCTGTGGACCTCGGCGCTGGCGATGGTGTCGGCAGCGACGGGCCTGATCGTCGGTACCTTGAGGGTCCGGCTGCGGCGCCGCTACCGTGGCACTGCCGTGACGCCGTACCGTGGATGGATGGCCTGGCACCACCTGCTGGGTCTGGTGGGCGGCATCGCGATCCTGACGTGGGTCTTCAGCGGCTGGGTGTCCATGGGACCGGGGCGCTGGCTGTCGCACAGCACCCCTGGCGATGCGGCTGCGCGCTTCGGACAGGCTGGACAGGTGTTCACCCATGACATCGCGGTCCTGCAGCGCATGCCGGCTGGCGCACGCTCTGTGAAAGCGGTGGAGGCGACATGGTTCGCGGGCGAGCCGGTGTGGGTGCTGTCGGATCCGGGCGGGCACCGTGCCGTCGACGCGCGCAGCGGGCAGCCCCTCACGGTGCGTGCCGGCGAATTGTGGAAGGCCGTGCGGCTTGCCCATCCCGGTGTGGACGCTGATCCGCCCGTGCTGCTGACGGCGCCCGACCGCTACTGGTACGCACGCCACGTGCCCGTGGTGCTTCCGGTGTGGCGCATCGTGCTGCACGACGCGTCGGCAACGTGGTACCACGTCGACGCCGTCAGCGGCCAGCTGCTGGCCACGAGCACCGCCGACAGCCGGCTGCGGCGCTGGCTCTTCAACGGCTTGCACAGCCTGGACTTCCCGCTGTTCCTGAAAACGACGTGGTGGTACCTCACCATGTGGGCCTTGTCGTTGATGGGGCTGGTCGTGTCGGTGACCGGCCTGGTGCTGGGGTGGCGCCGTCTCATTCGGTAGGAGGGCACTTCGACCGCCAGGCTGTGGCGCTATCGGAGCACCAGCACCGGCACCGTCGAATGCGTCAGCACATGCTGTGTCTCGCTGCCCAGCAGCAGCCGTTTGATCCCCTTGCGGCCGTGCGAGGCCATCACGATCAGGTCGCTCTTCTGCTTCTTGGCCGCTGCAATGATCGATTCCGCCACGAGGTCGGAATTGGCCGTCACCGTCTTGATACGCACACCGCTCTCCTTCGCACGGCTGCTCACGTCGTCAAGCATTGCCTGCGCCTTGTCTGCCCATTGTTTCTCCACGCGGCCGATGTCTTCGACTGAAAAAGCCATCGAGCCCTCGAAGTAGTCCCGTGGATAGCGCGGGATCACGTTGAGCGCCACCAGATTGGCGTCGTGTTGGGCCGCCAGGGCAATGGCAGTCGTGACTGCCTTTTGGGAGAGCTTGGAGCCGTCGGTGGTGACAAGGATACGTTTGAACATCCAGAGTCTCCTTGAAAGTGTGCCGTGAGCTTAGGCAGACGGCGGCGCTGCACATTGATGCAGATCAAGGAGGCGGGCGAGGATGACCCTTAGCCTCCCTCAATGCAAGCCGCGTTCGTCCCGCTTCCCCCACTCCCTGCGCTTTCCCCCGCATCCGTGCAAGCCGGGTTCGCGCCGCCCGCCGACGCGCGTTGGCAGGCGCTGGACGATCCGGCCGAATGGCCCGCGTTCGGCCAGCTTGCGCAGGGCGAAGCGGCCAGCGGGGAGTGGACGTCGCAGGTCATGGTGCAGGGCATGCATTGCGCTGCCTGCGCCTTCACTGTCGAAGCAGCGCTGCGCAAGGTGTCGGGCGTGATCGACGTGCAGGTCAACGCGGCGAGCCAGCGGGCGCAGGTGGTGTGGTCGGCTGCAGCCACCCGGCCTTCCCGCTGGTTCGAGGCTTCTGCTGCTGCCGGCTACCCCTTGCTTCCCTCAGGCAGCCAGTTCGCAAGCGCACAGCGTTCGCGTGATCTGCGCATGGCGCTGTGGCGTTGGCTGGTCTCGGGCTTGTGCATGATGCAGGTGATGATGTACGCGTACCCCGCCTACATTGCCAGGCCGGGCGACATGACCGCCGATGCCGCGCAGTTGCTGCGCTGGGCCTCCTGGGTGCTCACGCTGCCGGTCGTGCTGTTCTCATGCGGACCGTTTTTTCGCAGCGCGTGGCGCGACTTGCGCATGGGGCGTGTCGGCATGGACCTGCCGGTTGCCTTCGGCGTGCTCGTGACCTTTGCCGTCAGCAGCGCGGCAACCTTCGATGCGAGCGGGGCGCTGGGGCGGGAGGTCTATTTCGACTCGCTGACGATGTTCGTGTTCTTCCTGCTGACCGGCCGCTGGTTCGAGGCACGCCTGCGCGACCGCACCGCTGGCGCCCTCGAGGCACTGATGAACCGGCTGCCCGACAGCATCGATCGCCTCGCGGCCGATGGCAGCTGGGCCCGTGTGGCCGTACGCAGGCTCGCCGTGGGCGACGTGGTTTGCGTGCGTCCTGGCGAAGCCTTTCCGGCCGACGGCACGGTGATCGACGGTGCCACCAGCGCCGACGAAGCCCTGTTGACGGGAGAGTCCCGGCCCGTGGAGCACCCTTGCGGAGACCGCGTGCTCGCCGGTAGCCACAACCTGTCTGCCGTGGTGCAGGTGCGGGTCGAATCGGTGGGCGAGGGCACGCGTTTCGCGCAAATCGTACGGTTGATGGAAAGCGCTGCCTTGCGCAAGCCACGCCTGGCGCTGCTGGCCGACCGGGTGGCGCGGCCGTTTCTCGCTGCGGTGCTCGCATCGGCGGCGCTGTCGGCGCTCTTCTGGTGGCACACGGATCCGGGCAAGGCGCTGATGGTGGCGGTCGCGGTGCTCATCGTGACCTGCCCCTGCGCGCTCTCGCTGGCGACACCGGCCGCGATGCTCGCGAGTGCTGGCGCCCTGGCGCGTGGTGGCGTGCTGACGTCGAACCTGCAGGCGCTGGAGGCGCTGGCGACGGTCGACACGGTGGTGTTCGACAAGACCGGCACCTTGACCGGCGACATTCCCCGCCTTGAGCGGGTCTACTGCCGGCCAGGCCTGCGGCCTGGCGATGCGCTGGAGATGGCAGCAGCGCTCGCGGCGCAGTCCCTGCATCCCGTGGCGCTCGCGCTCACGAATGCCTGGCAGGCGCAGTTTCGCGCGTCACCCGGCTGGCACGTGGCGCAGGTCAGCGAGACGGCGGGCCTGGGGCTCGAGGGCCTCATGCGCCGGCCGAATGCGGGCGTGCAGGCAGCCAGGCGCGTACGCCTGGGTGCATCGACCTTCTGCAATGTCGCGCCGCTGGCGGTCGACGCGGCACAGGTGCATGTGTCCGACGAAGACGGTTGGGTCGCCAGCTTCCTTCTGGCCGAAGAGCTCCGCCCCGACGCGATTGCTGCCGTGGCGGCGTTGCGTGCGCAGGGCCTGGAGGTGCGGCTGCTCTCTGGCGATCGTGACGGCGCTGCCAAGGATGTGGCGGCACGCGCGGGCATCGACTTTGCGCAGGGCGACTGCACCCCTGAGAAAAAGCTCGATGTGCTCTGGCGCCTCCAAGCCGAAGGGCGGCGGATCGCCATGGTCGGCGATGGCCTGAACGACGGCCCGTCGCTGGCACGCGCGAACGCCTCTTTCGCCTTTGGGCGGTCGGTACCTCTGTCACGCGCTCGTGCGGACTTCGTGGTGCTGGGCGACAGGCTCGCCACCATCCCCGAGGCCATTGCGCAGGCGCGTGGCACGCTGCGTGTGGTGCGCCAGAACCTGGGCTGGGCTGCCTGCTACAACGCGCTGTGCGTGCCGCTGGCGGTCGTCGGCTGGCTGCCCGCGTGGCTGGCCGGCCTGGGCATGGCGATGAGTTCGCTCGTCGTGGTGCTCAATGCGGCGCGCCTCGCGCGGGGCACCATCCACCGCAACGCAGGCCACTGATGGACATCCTCTTCCTGCTCATACCGCTGTCAGTGATGCTGGTTCTGGCGATCCTCGGCGGGCTCTGGTGGGCGATCGAGCGTGGCCAGTTCGAGGACATCGAGGCCGAAGGCGACCGCATTCTGCGCGGCGATTGATTTGCATCAACCCCTCCGAGGAGGGGTGCATCGAAACTGCCTCCAACTCATTCAAGGGCACGACGATGCAACAACCGAACCCTCCCGCCGCTGTATACGACGACACGGTCGTGCGGCGGTTCGCCCTCATGTCCGTGGTATGGGGCGTGGTCGGCATGCTGGTGGGCGTGATCATTGCCTCCCAGCTGACATGGCCCGAACTCAACCTCGGCATTCCATGGCTGAGCTATGGGCGGCTGCGGCCACTGCATACCAACGCGGTCATCTTCGCGTTCGGCGGTTGCGCGCTCATGGCCACCAGTTTTCACGTGGTGCAGCGCACCTGCCAGGTCCGCCTTTTCGCACCGAAGCTCGCGTCCTTCGTGTTCTGGGGCTGGCAGGCGGTGATCGTGGCGGCCGCCATCAGCCTGCCGATGGGCTACACCAGCGGCAAGGAGTATGCCGAGCTCGAATGGCCCATCGACATCCTGATCGCGGTGGTCTGGGTGGCCTACGCCATCGTGTTCTTCGGCACCATCGGCATGCGCCGCGTGCGCCACATCTACGTGGCGAACTGGTTCTTCGGCGCCTTCATCATCGCGGTGGCGCTGCTGCACATCGTCAACAGCGCTGAAGTTCCGGCAGGCTGGATGAAGAGCTATTCGGCCTACGCCGGTGTGCAGGACGCGATGGTGCAGTGGTGGTATGGCCACAACGCGGTGGGCTTCTTCCTCACGGCGGGTTTCCTGGGAATGATGTACTACTACATCCCCAAGCAGGTCGGCCGCCCGGTGTATTCGTACCGGCTTTCCATCGTCCACTTCTGGGCGCTGATCTTCACCTACATGTGGGCAGGTCCGCATCACCTGCACTACACGGCGCTGCCGGACTGGACCCAGTCGCTGGGCATGGTGTTCTCCCTCATCCTGCTCGCGCCAAGCTGGGGCGGCATGATCAACGGCGTGATGACGCTCTCGGGCGCCTGGCACAAGCTGCGTACCGACCCGATCCTGCGCTTCCTGATCGTGGCGCTGTCGTTCTACGGCATGTCGACCTTCGAGGGACCGATGATGTCCATCAAGACCGTCAACGCCCTGAGCCATTACACGGACTGGACCATCGGCCATGTGCACTCGGGCGCACTCGGCTGGGTCGGTTTCATCACCATGGGGTCGCTCTACTACCTGATCCCGCGCATGTACGGCCGCACCGAGATGTTCAGTGTGAAGGCCATCGAGGTGCACTTCTGGATGGCCACCATCGGCATCGTCCTGTACATCGCCGCCATGTGGATTGCCGGCGTCATGCAGGGCCTGATGTGGCGCGCGATCGACCCCGACGGCACGCTCACCTACACCTTCGTGGAGAGCGTGAAGGCCACCTTCCCGTTCTATGTGGTGCGCCTGATCGGCGGCCTTCTTTACCTGTCCGGCATGCTGGTGATGGCATGGAACGTCTGGATGACCGTCATCTCGGGCTACTCGGTGCGTGCGGAAATTCCGCCCCCGGTGATGGCCCACGCCTGAGGACCCACGATGAACCCGAAACAAGACACACCCACCGGTTTCACCCACGAGAAGATCGAGACCAACAACCTGCTGATGATCGTGCTGATCCTCTTCGTGGTGGCCATCGGCGGCCTCGTGGAGATCGTGCCGCTGTTCTTCCAGAAGTCGACCACCGAGCCGGTGCTGGGCGTCAAGCCGCTCACGCCGCTGCAACTGGCCGGCCGCGACGTCTACCTGCGCGAGGGTTGCTACAACTGCCATTCGCAGATGATCCGCCCCTTCCGTTCCGAGACGCTGCGCTACGGTCATTACTCGGTGGCCGGCGAGTTCGTGTACGACCATCCGTTCCAGTGGGGCAGCAAGCGCACAGGCCCCGACCTGCATCGCGTGGGTGGAAAGTACAGCGATGAATGGCACCGCATTCACCTGAACAATCCGCGCGACCTGGTGCCCGAGTCGAACATGCCGGCGTATTCGTGGCTGGAGAAGACGCAGGTCGATGCCGAGGCGATGCCCGCCCATCTGCGTGCCCTGCGCCGTGTGGGCGTGCCCTACACGGACGAGGAAATCGCCGGCGCGGCTGCGGCGGTCAGCGGCAAGACCGAGATGGAAGCCACCGTGGCCTACCTGCAATCCCTGGGCCTGGCGCTCAAGTAGCGAGAGACAAGAACATGATCGACATCACCACCTTGCGCGTGGCGGCCACCGTCGCCTGCTTCATTGTCTTCATCGGAATCGTGGTCTGGGCCTGTTCGCGCCGCAACACCCAAGCCTTCGAAGAAGCGGCCCGCTTGCCGTTCGAGCGGGACTGACGAAAGAGTACGACGATGAGCGATTTCATCAACCATTTCTGGTCGAACTATGTGGCGATCATTTCGCTGGTGAGCATCTTCGCCTGCGCGCTCCTGCTATGGCTGACGGCCCGCAAGCGGGTGGTCGCCAGCGCGGACAACACCACAGGCCACGTCTGGGACGAAGACCTGCGCGAGGCCAACAACCCGTTGCCCTTGTGGTGGGTTGGGCTCTTCGTGCTGACCATCGTCTTCGGACTGGGCTACCTGTTCGTTTTTCCGGGCCTCGGCAGCTTCAAGGGCCAGTCCGACTGGAGTTCGCGCAGCGAGTACGAGGGCGCCATGGCCCAGGCTGCGCAGGAGCTGGCGCCTGTCTATGCGAAGTACGTCGCCATGCCGCTCGAGGAGGTCGCGCGTGATCCGCAGGCCCGGGCGATCGGCGAGCGCCTCTTCATGAACAACTGCGCCCAATGCCACGGCTCCGACGCCCGCGGCAGCAAGGGCTTCCCGAATCTGACGGACAAGGATTGGCTGCACGGCGGAACGCCAGAGAAGATCGTCGAGACCATCACCAAGGGACGCATCGGCGTGATGCCGCCGATGGCAGCGGCGGTCGGCACGCCGGACGACGTGAAGAACGTGGCCAACTACGTTTTGAGCCTGTCAGGGGAACCGCATGACTCGCTGCGCGCTGGCCTCGGAAAGTCCAAGTTCACGGCCTGCGCCGCCTGCCACGGCATCGGTGGCGTCGGCAACCAGGCCGTGGGCGCGCCCAATCTGAGCGACAGGATCTGGCTGCACGGCTACGGCGAGGCTGCCATTGTCCAGATGATCAATGCGGGCAAGCACAACGAGATGCCGCCCCAGGAAGGGCGTCTGTCCGACGCGCAGATCCGTGTGCTGGCGTCCTACGTCTGGGGCTTCTCGAACAACGCGGCAACGCCCTGACGGCGCCCCGCCATGACCCGGAAGATCATTCCCATTGTCAGCGCCGGCAGCGAGGAGATCGGCCTCTACGAGGCCTCCAGGAAGATCTACCCCCGCACGGTGCGCGGCATGTTCGCGCGCTGGCGATGGGCCATGGTCTTCCTCACCCAACTGTTGTTCTACGGCTTGCCATGGGTGGAGTGGGGCGGCCGGCAGATGGTGCTGTTCGACCTGGCGGCCCGCCGCTTCTACATCTTCGGGCTGGTGTTGTATCCGCAGGACCTGATCTATCTTTCGGGGTTGCTGGTGGTGAGCGCGCTGTCGCTGTTTCTATTCACCGCAGTGGCAGGGCGGCTGTGGTGCGGCTATGCCTGCCCGCAGACCGTCTACACCGAAATCTTCATGTGGGTCGAGCACAAGATCGAAGGCAACCGCACCGCGCGCATTCGGCTCGACAAGGAGTCGATGTCGGTCGAAAAACTGGTCAAGAAGTGGTTCAAGCACATCGTCTGGATCGGCATCGCGATGTGGACAGGCTTCACCTTCGTGGGTTACTTCACGCCGGTGCGCGAGCTGGGCCTGGCCTTCCTGCAGACGCAGACCGGCTCGTGGGAGATGTTCTGGGTGTTCTTCTACGGTTTTGCCACTTACGGCAACGCCGGCTTCATGCGCGAGCAGGTCTGCAAGTACATGTGCCCCTATGCACGCTTCCAGAGCGCCATGTTCGACCGCGACACGCTCATCGTGACCTATGACCCACAGCGCGGCGAGCCCCACGCGCCGCGCCGCAAAGGGCCGGACCCGCGTTCGCTGGGGCTGGGCGACTGCATCGATTGCGGCCTGTGCGTGGAGGTCTGCCCGACCGGCATCGACATCCGCAAGGGCTTGCAGTACGAGTGCATCGGCTGCGGCCTGTGCGTGGACGCGTGCGACACCGTCATGCAGAAGATGGCTTACCCGCCAGGGCTGATCCGTTACGACACGCAAAACGGCATGGAGGCCGGCTGGTCGCGCCGCCAGTTGCTGCACCGTGTGCTTCGCCCACGCGTGCTGGTCTACACCGCTGTGCTCACGCTGTTGGTGGCGGGCCTGTTGGCCAGCTTGGTCGCGCGCACGCCGTTCAAGGTCGATGTGGTGCGTGACCGCGCCTCGCTCGCGCGCATTGCCGAGGGTGGACGGCTGGAGAACGTCTATCGCCTGCAGATCATGAATGCCACCGAAAAGCCGCAGCACTACCGCATCACTGCCGATGGGCTGGAGGGACTGAGTGTGTCGCCAGACGAGCCGGTGGTGGTCGATGCCGCCCAATCGCGCTGGGTTGCGGTGCGTCTGCAGGTGCCCTATGGCGCCGTGTCCGCCGGCTCGCACACGGTCCACTTCGCCATCCGCGAAGAAGGCGGTGGCGCGCAGGTGTCAGAGAAAGCGGCCTTTTTGGTGCCGCGCTGAAAGATCGATATGAACGCTTCAACGACAAACGGCAAGCCCTGGTGGCGGTATCCGCTGTTGTGGATGGTGATTGGCGGGCCCGCCGCGGTGGTGGTCGCGAGCTTCGTGACCTTCTGGCTCGCGTGGCACAACCCTGACGCGCTGGTGTCAGAGGACTACTACCGCGAAGGCGTCGAGATTAACAAGACCCTGGCCGCGAAGAAGCTCCTGCCCGCGCTGACCGGCCGCAACCACGCTGCCACGCCTGCGGACGACGTGCCGTTGCCGGCCCGGAAAGCCGTGCCGTTGCCGGCCCGGAAAGCCGTGCCGTGACCGGGCTGCACATGGTGCGCCAGGGCTGCTTGCGGCGGGTCTGAGCATGCAGGTTGCGCTCGCCAGCGCCGCGCTGCTGATGGGCCTGGCCGGCGGGCCGCATTGCGTGGCGATGTGCGGCGCGGCATCGACGGCGGTGATCCGGATCGTGCCGCTCGCACGCGCGGGGCAGGGTGCCGGCTCGGCGGTCGCGGCATCGGCTGCGTTTCATCTTGGCCGCATCGTCAGCTATGCGACGGCAGGCGCGCTCGCCGCGGCGAGCGTCGACAGCCTGGCCCAGGCCAGCAACCAGGTGGCGGCGCTTCGCCCGTTGTGGGTGCTGTTGCACGTTTTCGTGTTCACCTGGGGGGTGATGCTGGCTGTATGGGGGCGGCAGCCGCTGTGGGCGCAACGCGTTGGCCGTGGCCTCGAATCGCGTCTGCGACCGCTCGCCGGCCGCACATGGCGGGGCGTGCTGGCCACCGGCCTGCTGTGGATCGCGCTGCCCTGTGGGTTGCTCTATTCGGCGCTGATGATCGCCAGCCTCGGCAATGGACCGCTGCAGGGCGCGATGTCGATGACGTTGTTTGCGCTGGGCAGCGGCACTTCCTTGCTGCTCGGTCCCTGGCTCTGGCAGCGGCTTCGCCGGGCGGGCGGCGCGCACCAGACATGGGGCGCGCGGCTGGCCGGCGTGTTGCTGGCTGGCGTGGCGGCGCAAGCGGTGGCGTCCGACCTCATTCGCCAGTTCGACGCCTGGTGCCGCTGAGCCACGCCCAGGCGACTCAGGCGATGGCTTCGAGCAGCAATGCCTGGAGGACGAAGCGCCTGTTGTCCTCCAGCGAAGTGCTGTCGTCGAGCAATTGCGCCAGGTGATCGATCAGGTGGTCTTTCATGGCTGCGCCGTCGAACACCGGAATGCCGGCGTGCAGACCGATGCATTCCACGAGCGTGGGAGCCAGCCCCTGACACTCCACGGCCTCGTAGAGACGGCCGAGCATGCGGGCTGTGTTCTGCACCTCCTGTGCCGTGCTTGCGAGCGACAGGCCCGAGTGCGTGATGGCCACGCGCGCGCCGAGTTCTTCGGCTGCGCTGCGAAACAGCGCCTGTGCCTCGTCGGGCTGCGTTTCGCATAACAGCCCCAGGTTCTTGCCACGCAACGGCAGCGGGGTGTTGCCGTCCCGGGTGGCATGCTGGAGCAGTCGCGCTCGGCTCAGCAGGTGGGTCACCTCCGACGGCGAGAGCTGCGGTGCGGCATCGATGGCACGGGTCTTGGGATACAGAGGCATGGCAGTGGGCAATGTGTGACCTGCCAAGAGTAAGGACGCAAGAGGCGTTGGATTTGATGCAGGTCAAGGCGCTGGTGCTGCGCGCGTGACTTCTGTCGCACCGCGGGCGTCTGATACACGCCGGACACACAGCATTCACGGAGCGTTACCGATCGACTCCGGCTGTTGTCACTGCGTTGTCGGCAGTTTTCTAGCATCCCTCCAACGACACGCGATAGACCTTCAAGGAGTCCACACATGCTCAATACCGCCACCCCTTCGACGCCCGCACCCGTCCTGCCCGCCATAGGCAATGCCATTGCGGGTCAACACACTGCGGACACCCTGAAGCTGCTTTGCGAGCAACTCAAGCCGCAGCGCCGCGTGGTGCATACGGGCGACGTGGTCTACCAGGCCGGTGAGCGCTTCGCCAACCTCTACATCCTGAACTCGGGCTTCTTCAAGATCGTGAACCTCTCGATCGATGGGCGCGAGCAGGTAGTGGGTCTCAAGTTCCGCGGCGACTGGCTCGGCTTTGATGGCATCGCAGGCACCCGTTATGCGTGCGATGCAGTGGCCATGGATACGGGTGAGATCTGGGTGGTGCCCTATGTGGCCCTGCTGGAAGCCTGCACCAGGCATCCTGCCTTGCTGCATGTGTTGCACACCGCCATGAGTCGCGAGATCGCGCATGACCGGGACTCGCTGATGTCCGTCTGCACGCTGCCCGCCGACGCGCGCGTGGCCGACTTCCTGCGCCACTGGGCCGAATCTTTGGCCGAAAGAGGCATGCGCACGGACGAGATCACGCTGCGCATGACACGCGCCGAGATCGGCAACTACCTGGGCATGACACTGGAGAGCGTGAGTCGTGCGCTCTCGCGCCTTGCACGCGACAACGTGATCGGCTTCGCCACCAAGGGCCGGCGCGATGTGCAGATTCCTGACGTGGGCGCGCTGTCGGCCTTCGTTCAGCGCTGTCTGGCGCCCGCGCCCGCCATGCTCCAATAGGGCAGGCCCGCTGCGTGGGTCAGTGGCGGGCAGCGAGCAGCTTTGCCATGGCTTGCGCCAGTTCGGAGCGCGTGCAAGGCTTGGGCAACAGCTCCCAACTCGGCGGCACTTCGCGGTCGGCCTCGAGCAGCTCCGACGAGAAGCCCGACATCAGCAGCACCGACAACTGCGGGAAGCGTTTCTGCGCTTCCGCGGCCAGGCGCGTGCCGCGCATGCCGGCGCCCAGGGCAATGTCGCTCAGCAGCAGGTCGAACGGCCCCGTCCTCGCGTCCAGCGCCGTGAGGGCCTGTTCTGCCGTGGCGGCTGTGACCACCTCGCAGCCCAGCGTGACCAGGAAGATCTCGATCACCTTGCGGACTTCCGCGTCGTCTTCCACCAGCATCACGCGCAGCCCGAGGGGGATCGTTTCATCGGCGCGCTCTTCTGCCCGTGTCGGCGGCTGCGGCTGCGCCTGCTGCGGCAGATAGAGCGTCACGGTCGTGCCTTGTCCCACCGTGCTGTCGATCGCCACCGCGCCGCGGGACTGGTTGATGAAACCATAGACCGTGCTCAGGCCCAGCCCGGTGCCGCGCCCGACCTCCTTGGTGGTGAAGAAGGGCTCGAAGGCGCGCTCCTTCACATCGTCTGACATGCCCGTGCCGCTGTCGGTGATGGAGATGGCGACGAAATGCGTGGTGGCGTCGTTGTTCGATGCATTGTGCAGCGCAGGGGGCAGCGCGCCACAGGCCTCGGTGCGAAAGCGCAGCGTGCCGCCCTCGGGCATGGCGTCGCGCGCGTTGATCGCGATGTTGAGCAACGCCGACTCCAACTGCCCCGGGTCCGCCATCACGGGTGGGCAGTCCCGCGCGGTGTCGATCTCGATGCGGATACGCTGGTCCAGCGTGCGACGCAACATGTCGGCCAGCGAATGCAACAGTCCCGAGGTGTCGACGGCGCTCGGCTGCAGCCTCTGCCGTCGCGAGAACGCCAGCAGCTTGCCGGTGAGCTCGGCACCGCGGCGCGAGGCGCGCTTGGCAGCGCTCAGCAACTGTTGCACCAAGGCGTTGGGTGCCAGCGCGGGCAGCTCTTCGAGCACCTGCAGGTTGCCCTGGATGACGGTCAGCAGATTGTTGAAGTCGTGCGCGATGCCGCCGGTGAGCTGGCCGACGCTTTCAAGCCGCTGCGCGTGGTTGAGCGCCTCTTCGGTCTGCACCCGCTGCAAGCTGGTGGTGAGCAGGCTGGACAGCGATTCAAGAAAACGCATTTCCTCGTCGCCGAACCGCCGCGGTTCCTTCGAACGCGCCGACAGCATCCCGATGACCCGCCCGCGATCACTCAGCGGCACGTCCAGTGCGCTGATCAGGCCGGCTTCGAGGTATGCGCGGGGTACGGCAAAGCGGTGCTCCAGGCGATAGTCCGGTACCACCACCGGCCGCGCCTGAGCGAAGACGAAGCCAGACGGGGTATCGGGCCGGTTGTCGATGCGTGCACCGATTTCCTCGCCGGCAAGCAGTCCGACGCCGCTGGCCACCTTGAATTCGAGGCGGTTGCCATCGAGCAGCCACACCATGGCGACCTCGACCTGAAGTGCCGTGGTGATGATCTCCGGGACGTGGAGCAGCACCACCTCCAGGTCGCGTGTGTCCACCGCAAGGCGCCCCAGCTGGGCCAGATGCTCGCTGTAACGGGCACGCTGAAGCGCCCGCTTGACGCGTGGGTAGGCGCCAATGTCACGGATGGCCGCCACCACGAAGGGCAGTCCATGGTCTTGCAGCGGGCTGAGCGCGATCTCGACCATGACTTCGCTGCCGTCCTTGCGCTTGGCCACCAGCTCCATCTGTGTGCCCATGGGGCGCGGACGGGGCGCACGGCCATAGGCTTCGCGGTACGAGGCGTGACGCGGACGGATGCTGTCGGGCACCAGCACGTCGACGTTCAGGCCCAGAAGTTCGCTCACCGTGTAGCCCATCAGCGCCGCTGCCGAAGGGTTGGCCTGCATGATGCGGCCCGATTGGTCCACCAGCAGCAGCGAATCGGGATAGGCCAGGAAGAGCGAACGGAAGACGCTGCTCTCCTCGATCCCCGACGGCAGCCCGTGGATGTGCACGTCTGGCGGGGAGGGCGGGTCGTGCGCAGCGTCAGCCATGGGAAACCGGTGGCACCAGGATGTAGCCCGCGCCTCGCACCGACTTGATGATCTGCGGATCGTCCGAGTCCGCCTCGATCTTCTTGCGCAGGCGTCCGACCTGTACATCGACGGTACGGTCGAAGGGTGCGGCTTCGCGTCCGCGTGTCTGCTCCAGAAGGAAGTCGCGCGACAGCACGCGGCCAGGGTGGCGTGCAAAGGCCTTCAGAAGGTCGAATTCGCCGCTGGTCAGCGTGACGTCTTCGCCATTCGGGTTCCTGAGGCTGCGAGCGGCGGTGTCGAGTTGCCAGCCGGCAAAGCGCAGCTTGTCCGACGGCGCTGCGGCGAGCACTGCCGATGCAGGGGCCGGGGCAACTGGCGTCTCCGGTGTCGTGCGCCGCAGCACGGCCTTCACGCGTGCGACCAGTTCGCGCAGGTCGAAGGGTTTGGTCACATAGTCGTCTGCACCCACCTCCAGGCCCACCACCTTGTCCACCGCATCGCCACGGCCCGTGACGATGACGAGACCGCAACGCCAGCTCTCGCGCACGCGGCGCGCGATCGAGAAGCCGTCTTCGCCCGGCAGGCCGAGGTCGAGCAGCACGAGATCCGCGGGATCGTTGTCCATCAGCGCCATCAGTGCGCTGCCGTTGTGCACCTGGGTCACGCGAAAGCCGTGGCCCTGCAGGTAATTGGCCAGCAGCAGCGTGATGTCAACATCGTCGTCGAGCACCGCGATGTGGAAGGCAGATTTCATGGTGAGCAAGGAAATAGGGCGGGAATGCTGCAGGCATTCCGCTTCGCCGGGAGCGTAGCACGCACACGCCCCTGGCAGCCCTATTGCCGGCGATCACCACACCGACGGTTGTGGCACCGAGCTGGCGAAACCTCACTGGCCGGCAAGGGTGCCGCTGGGCAGCGCGAAGCGCTCATGCTCGGTATGAGCGCTTTCGGGCGCGCGTACCAGCAACACCGGCACGGGCGAGATGCGCAGGATGTGTTCGGCACTGCTGCCCATCACCCAGCGGCCGATGCCACGGCGCCCGTGGGTGCCGATCACGATCAGCTCTGCCTTGCAGGCTTCGGCCTCCGCGATGATCTGGTCGTGCACCGTCCCATTGAAGCGGTCGAGCAGCACGGTGTCGGCCTCGACATCTGCCTCGACAGCCTCGGCCTGCGCGGCCTGGAGCAGCTTGGCAGCGCTGGCGCGCAACTCCTCGAGCCAGTTGCCGGCGTAGCCCGCGTAGGCATCCATGGCCAGGGCAAACGACAACTCGTCGATCACGTGCACCAGGCGCAGCCGGCCGCCGGTGAGCTTGGCCAATCGGATGGCCTCACTCAGCCCGCGGCTGGACGTGGAACTGCCGTCGATGGGAACAAGAATTCGTTGGTACATGGCGCGACTCCGTGTGTTGAATGGATGGCGTCAGTATCCGGAGCGCTACGCAGCGTGGTTTGATTTCGATCAAGGCTGCGCACGGAGAAAGAGCGACCCTCGAGGCTTGCAGAGGAAACCGCATGACCCAAGCCACTGTTCGCATCATTCGCCAGGAACACGCCGCACTGTCGGCCATGCTCCGCTCCATCGTGCAGCTGCTCGAGCAGCACCGGCGCAAAGGTACCTTGCCCGATTTCGCGGTGTTGCGCGCCATGCTCTTTTACGTAGACGAATTTCCCGAGAAGCGCCATCACCGCAAGGAAACCGAACTGCTGTTTCCCAGGCTGCGCGCCCGCACGCCGATCTCGCGCGACCTGCTGGACAAGCTGGACGAGGACCATGCCCGCGGCGAGCGCAGGATCCGCGATGTCGAGCATGCGCTGCTCGCCTTCGAGATGATGGGCGAGTCGCGACGCGAGGCCTTCGAACAAACGGTCGGCGAGTACGTCGACTTCTACCTGGGCCACATGGCGCTGGAGGAGCGCGAGATACTGCCACTGGCCGAGCGCGTGCTGACCGAGGACGACTGGCGCGATCTGGACGAAGCCTTTGCGCAGAACCGCGACCCCTTGACCGGGCATGTGGCGGACTTCGAATACAACGCGCTCTTCACGCGCATCGTGAATGTGGTGCCCGCCCCCATTGGGCTGGGGCCGGCGCTTTGACAGTTCCTTGGCAGCCCTTACGGCAGCCTTTTTGACGCCGGACCGACCATTCAAAAACCATGAACTCACAACAACCTGCAGCCAAGCCGCACCGTCAACATCTGCTCAAGCAAATGCTCCAGCTGGTGGCTTTTGGCGTCGCGACCCTTCTGGCCACCGGTGTTCTGGTGCTCGCGGGGCTCAACGAGCGCGGCGATGCACCGGAAAGCCTGGCTTTCATCACACACAAGGCGCAAGGTCCGCGGTGAACCGGAAACGGCTGCCTTCCGATACGCCGTCAATGCGTCGATCTTCTCCCGACAGTCGTCTTTCTTAAGAAAGGCCCAAGCTTCGTCATCGATCATTGGAGGCTGCAGGTGCAGCAGCGACCTGCACTTAACAGGAAAGTGCATGAACACCGGCAGACCCGACCCAACCTCCTTGCAACCTCGTCCAGCCCAAGTCGCCCCGGCCAAGCGCGTTCGAGAACCGCAGGCAACATGCCTGCTGGCCGGTTTGGCGATCTTTGGCGCCGCCGCCGGTCTCGCGGCCGTCGTGTGGGCCACCTATGACGCGTTCGATCACGGGGCCTTCGACATGCATGCGGCCATCGTCGAGCCGATGCTGTCCGTGCTGCAAGGCGGGGTGATTCGATCGTCCGAACTGCACGGCCTGGCCAGGGGCTTGGCCGTCTCTGTGGCGGGGGCCTTGTCGTGAGAGGCATCGCCCGGCGACACGTTGAACGTCATCGCACCGCGCGTATCGGCTGGCTGCGTGCTGCGGTGCTCGGTGCCAACGACGGCATCGTCTCCACCGCCAGTCTGATCGTCGGCGTGGCGGCGGCGCACGCCAGCCACGGCAGCATCGTCATGACCGGCTTGGCCGGCCTGATCGCTGGCGCCATGTCCATGGCCGCCGGCGAGTATGTGTCCGTGCATTCGCAGGCCGACACTGAGAATGCCGACCTGGACCGCGAACGCGCCGAACTTGCCGAAGATCCAGCGGCGGAAATGCGCGAACTGACGGCCATCTACGTGGGCCGCGGCCTTTCGCATCCATTGGCAAGTCAGGTCGCGCAGGCGCTGATGGCGCACGACGCCTTGGGCGCGCATGCGCGCGACGAACTCGGCATTTCAGATGCCCTGAGTGCGCGACCCCTGCAGGCTGCGATGGCTTCGGCGGCCAGTTTCACGGTCGGCGCGGCGATGCCGCTGGTCGTCGCCTCGTTGGCGAGTGGCCCGCATCTGGTGAATTGGGTGGCAGCGCTGTCGATCGTTTTTCTCGCCACGCTCGGGGCGATCGCCGCACGCGCCGGCGGTGCGAAAGTTCTGCCTTCCGCATGGCGCGTCACGCTGTGGGGTGTGCTCGCCATGGGCGTGACCGCGGCTGCGGGCTCGCTTTTCTCCGGAGTGGCCTGAGCGGCTGTCCATCGTGGGTCCGGCGTGCTTGATCCGACTGAGTTCAACAGCGGCTTCGGGGCGGACACAGCGTGCAAGCAGACTGCAGAGGCCTATTTTGCCGGCAGTGCAGAACCTGATCGATCGGCCGCTTGGTCAAGGCGCCCGACTTTCGTTCCCTGGTGACACCGCTTCTGGTTCAGCTCTCCTTCTGGTATTTCGACGCGCCGCAACGCGCTTAGATACCGAGGTCATGCGCTTATCGCGAATGGGTTGTTGGTGTGGCCTCGCAGGCTACCTATATTCGGGGCATGCCATCGCAGGTTTCCTGGGGGGTGTCTCTTCGTCGTACCGACGATGTTCCGCGGACCTTCGGGTCCGCTTTTTTTAGCAAGGGTGATCTCCATATGGGTGTGCTGGTGCATTTCGACCACAACGCAAACTGGGGCGAGACGCGTGTGTGCGATGAACTCATCACGCGCGACCTGGCTCGTGCCGGCATTGCCTGGGGGCGCTGGGATGCGGCAACAGCCATCGCCTCTGACCTGTCGCTGCATGTGCTGCTGGCCGCACCCGATGGCGATCTGGCTTCGTTGCGTGAGCGCTTCGGTGCGCATCGCATCGAACGTATCCGCTTGGCGCCTGGCGACATCGGCTGGAAGGCCTTGCGGCGACATCTGCGTGACGAGGCGGTGGTCGCCGCGGCCGAAGTGCGCTGCTTCGTCGAAGGAGCAGGTCTGTTCCACATCCGAACCGCTCATGGCTTTTTCGGATTGCTTTGCGAAGCGGGCGAATGGGTCGCGCTGCCGGCCGGCACACGCTACGGCTTCGATGCAGGCGATGTGCCCGAACTCGATGCGTTGCGGCTGTTCGTCGAGGCGCCGCGCCCCGCCGCACGATCGACGGCACGCAATGGGCTGCCGCTGCCGCTGCCGCCGATGGACGATTTCGTAGACGAGGTGCTACGGCTGACAGGGCATCTTGCGCAGACGGATTCATAGCCTGCTGCGTGCTGTGGCGCAGCAGAGGTCCGACTCATTGAAAGGTGCCGGGCTCGGGTGGCGCGTCGCTGACGAACCAGCGGCCCACGTTGCGCGTCTTGTATTCGGCGGGGTTGTGCAGCGTGTGGATGCGCGCATTGCGCCAGAAGCGGTCAAAGCCCTCGGCTCGCACGGCCGAGCGTGCGCCCATCACCTCGAAGATTTCGCTCGTGACTTCGAGCGCGACTTGACCGGCGAGCACGTTTGCGGCCGCAATGGCCACGGCCGCCTCGCCGCGCTCCTCGTGGGTGAGCGCCTCGCCTTGCGCTGCGACGGTGTCGAGCGCGTGCAACGCACGGTCGGCCAGTGCCGTGGCGGCCTGCGTTTTCACATACAGCTCGCCGTACTGACGCTGCACCCATGGATCGTCGGTGTGGCGCTGCACACCGGAGTGGATCCAGGGGCGTGACTTGTGCAACGTGTAGCTGCGCGCCGCACGCAGCGCGCCCTGTGCGGTGCCGACGAACACGTTGAGCAGCACGCTCTGCTGCTGCAGCGGCGTGACGGTACGCCAGGCCTCGACGGGTGCGCCGGTCGGGTTCAGTGGTATCGGATCGCCAAGCACCTCGCTGTCGTGCACGCGCACGCCGCGGTAGGTGACGCGGCCACTGCCGGTCTGGCGCTGTCCGATGCCATCCCAGTCATCCTCGATCGTGAGCCCCTCGCGATCGGCGGGGATGGTGGCGAAACGACGCTCGCCGTTCTGCGGGTCTTCCCAGGCGATCGCGAGCCGATCTGCAACGTGCGAACCCGAGGTGAAGGGCCTGAAGCCGTCGAGCACGAAACCGTCGCCCTCACGCACGCCGAACAGGCTTTTCGAGAAACTGTTGGAGGTGTTGCCCCAGAACCAGTTGTCGGCGATCGAGCGGCGCCACAGGTCGAACGTCTTCTCGGGTTCGTTGCGCAGCCTCGGACTCAACAGGCTGCTGTGGTGATAGCCGTACAGGTGACCGAGCGAGCCGTCGACTTGCGACAGCGTGCGCGTGATGCGCAATGCGGTGGACCAGGCTTCGCCGTCGCCACCGATCTCGCGCGGCAGCAGCAGCGACAGCAGCCGGTGGTTTTTCAGCAGGCGGATTTGCGCGATGGGCCGACCACCGGCTTGGTCGCGCGCGATCGCATCGCGGGCGAACAGTTCGCGCAGCACCACTGCGCGGGCCAGGAAAGGATTGCGCGTGTCGGGTTCGAACAGCGGCGGCGCCTCGTCGGAGGCGGGATGGAGGTAGGCGATGGAAGCGGACATGTCGCAATCTGGGAAGGGTGTTTCCGGTCAATGAACCTTGGGGAAGCCGTGGCGCTCGGCCAGCAGGTCGAGGATGCGTCGCGTGTCGGTCACGAAGCGCGTGGTGCCCAGCGCGCGCGCATCGGCCGGTGGCGCCTGCTCGTCGCCGAGGATCAGGACCGGCAACCCTTGGTGGTCGGCATCGAGCGCGGCGATCACCTCCTCCCGTGGGCGGGCGAACGGATGGTGCGAGATGTCCAGCCGGACGCTCAGCTCCGGTGCGGCGGCCAGCAGGCCTTCGACCGGAATGCAATCGGGGCAGACGAACCGTTCTCCGGGGCGCTTGGGGTCGGTGAAGCCTGGGGTGAGAAGGAAGAGGCGGTCGCGGCTCATGAGTTTGCTTGGTGGACAGTAGAAGGACAGGATGCCCAGGTCAGCGGTAGAGCGCCGGCTCTGGAGGGGCGCCGGTCAGCAGCCATTGGCCGAGCAGACGTTTCTTGTATTCGGCCGGGTTGTGCAGCGTGTGTGTGCGTGTGTTGCGCCAGAAGCGGTCGAAGCCGTTGCTCGTGGTGGCCGAGCGTGCGCCCATCACCTCGAAGATCTCGCTCGAAACCGCAAGGCTGACTTCTCCCGCGTAGAGATTGGCCGTCGCGATGGCGATTGCCGCCTCGCCGCGGCGCGCCTCGCTCAGGTCCTGTCCCTGCGCATAGGCGGCATCGAGCTGTTCGGCAGCGTCCTCGGCCAGTTCGGTCGCCGCCAGGGCGCGGATGACCAGTTCGCCATATTTGCGCTGCACCCAGGGATCGTCGGTGTGCTTCTCGACGCCGGAATGAATCCAGGGCCGCGATCGAGTGTTCGTGTAGTCGCGTGCCTCCACCAGCGCACCCAGGGCGCCTCCGAGAAATACGTTGAGCAGCACGCTCTGCTGCAGCAGTGTGGTGATCGATGAGAAGGGTGTGAGGCGATCGCCGGGTTGGCCCAGGAGTTCGTCGTCGCTCACCCGCACGGCCTTGAAACGCACGGTGCCGCTGCCGGTCTGGCGCTGGCCAATGCCGTCCCAGTCGTCTTCGATGATCACGCCCGTGCGGTCGGCGGGGATGACTGCTGCGAGGCGCTGTCCGGCTTCGTTCTCCCAGCCGATCAGCAACCGGTCGGCGACGTGCGATCCGGACGAAAACGGGCGGAAGCCGTCGACCACCCAGGCGCCGCCGTCGCGCCGTGCGCTGGACGTCGGTGACATTGCGTTGCCCGAGTTGCCCCAGAGCCACTGGGCCTCGACCGAGGCGCGCAGCAGGCGGTCGCGCTGCGTGGGCGTGCCGCGGGCGATCACCGCATGCAGCGGCAGATGGTGGTAGCCGTAGAGATGGGCCAGCGAGCCATCGGTCTTCGCGAATTCGCGGACCACGCGCAGTACCGATCGCCACGAGGCGCCGCCGCCGCCCCACGCGGCGCCGATGCGCGCCGCTGGCAGGCCGCTCTCGCGCAGCAGGCGCACCTGCGCGAGCGGTCGGCCGCCGGCCTGGTCGCGCGATACGGCGTCGGCATGAAAGGCCTGGCGCAGCTCGGCCGCCTTGGCGACCCACGGATCGGAGAGATCGGGTTCAAGCAGCGGCGTGGCCTTGACCCGAGAAGTGGTGGACGATGGCATGAGCAGGCTCCGACCGAAAAGGCATGGATCGATGAAGGGAGGGGCGCGTGCTGTGCCCAACCGTGTTCGGCCACTCTAGGCCCGCGGCACCTGCGCAGCGAACGAAGATTTGTGCGCTTGCATATGTGTGGGGCGGATATGGCGAAGCGGTCCCTGTGGTGCTATCGGCGCAACGAAAACCAGATAAGCAAGTGCGAAATCCTTTCAATCCATCGGCGCGTGCTTGGCGTACTTTTCGTTCCATCCCATCACGTCAGGAGCTTTCCATGTCCGTACGCCCCGAAGTCCTCGCCGCCAATCGGCGCTATGTCTGCGAGTTCGGCGACAAAGGCAGCCTTGCGCTGCCGCCTGGAAGGCGCTTCGCCATCCTGACCTGCATGGATGCGCGACTCGACCCGGCGAAATACGCCGGTTTGTCCGAGGGCGACGCGCATGTGATCCGCAACGCTGGCGGGCGCGCCAGCGACGACGCGATCCGCTCGCTCGTGATCTCCCACAAGCTGCTGGGCACGCTCGAATACTTTGTCGTACACCACAGCGACTGCGGCATGCTGCTGTTCACCGACGACATCATCTCGGGGCTGCTCGAGAAGAGCCTGGACACGGCCACGATCGACGCGCAGGGCTGGCATGACGTTGGCCAGGGGCCGGGCTCCTCGGCCGGGCGCTACCTGCGCTGGCTCACCATCGCCGATCCGCGCAAGGCGGTGCTCGAAGACGTGCAGCGCATCCGCGAACATCCACTCGTCGCGCGCGACATCCCCATCTACGGCTACATCTACGACGTGAAAACGGGGCGCCTGGTCGAGGTGGAGGAGGCGGCTCAGGCGGGCCGGGTCCTGCTGCAGTGACGCTAGCCGGTGCGCAGACGGCACGGCTCGGGCCTCACCGCAGGCGTCTCAGGAATGGCAGACCAACCCGTCCTTCAGCAGGGTGATTTCCAGCTGCAGGTTGCCCGCGCGCGCCGTGCGCGCTTGGTCCAGGGTGCCGTCCTCGCTCCAACGCCGCAGCACTTGGGCGAGGTAGTTGCGCGACGCCTCATCGGCGGACCGCAGGCGGGCGAGCGGCACGTTACCGGCAGTCATCGAGCGCACGATGGGCCGGTAGAAACGCCATTGCTCGTCTCGCAGCAATCGCTCCAGCACCTCGTCGTCCTCGACCAGTGCCGGGCATTCGCCAGCCATGAAGGCCGACACCGCATGCACGGCCGAGGGGTACGGCTTGGGCAATGCGCCGTAACGCCGGGCCACCAGGTTCGCATGGGCCGAACCCTGCGCCGTGCACACCGTGGCGCCGCGCAGACCGTCCGTGTTCTGGATGCGCCCCTTGCGCAGAGCCACGATCGTGGCTCCCCCCGGGTCGTAGCGACCCGCGGCAAGGAACGCTTCTTCGCCGGCAGCGGGAGCCGGCACGCCCGCCAGAAGCAGATCGACCGCGCCCTCGCGCAGGGCACCGGCCTGCGCCGCAGGCGCCAGGCCCACCAACTCCAGCCGCACGCCGAGCGACTCGGCGAGCCTGGCGGCCAGCGTCGCGTCGAAACTGTCGGGTTCCGGCGGCGTAGGCGCCTCGGGCGGTGCCGGACGCGGATAGCTGCGCACACCCACCCGCAGCACACCCCGCTCGACCGCCCGATCGAGCACCGGTCCACGCGGCAGGGACGACAGCGCCGGCGCGGGCCGTAGCACCATGCCCAGGCCGGCAACGAGCAAAGCCGCGATCACGACACCGAAAATTCGCGCGCGCGGCCCTCGCCCTGCGAGACCGGCGCGAACAAAGACCCGGGACACCGCGGAGCCGGCTTTGCCGGGCCGCCGGTGTCGCCCTCTTGAGGGGGAGGCGCCGCAGGCGCATCGGGGGTGGTTCATCGCTCCAGGCTCAATCCCTTGCGCCAGCGCAGCAGCCGGCCCTCCAGCAGCGCCAGCAGGTAGTTCAACGCCAGACCCAGCAGCGCGAGCAGCAGGATGCCGCCATACATCGTCGGTATCTGGAAGGTCTCCTGCGAGTTCAGCGTCAGGAAGCCGAGCCCTGAATGCGCGCCGATCATCTCGGCCGCGACCAGCGCGGTGATGCAATAGGCGCCGGCCAGCCGCACGCCGGTGAAGATGGACGGCAACGCGGCAGGCAGCACCACCTTGAGGAACACGAAGCGCGAGGATGCGCCCATCGAGCGCGCCGAGTCGATCAGCAGCCGGTCGACCTGCTTGACGCCGCCGATCGTGCTGAGCAGCACGGGCCAGAACGAGGCCCAGAAGATGATTGCGATCTTCGACAGCTCGCCGATGCCCAGGAACAGGATGAAGACCGGGAACAGCGCGAAGGCCGAGGTCTGGCGGAACAGCTGCAGCACCGGATCGACGATGTTTTCGAGTCGGCGGAAGCTGCCCATCGAAAGGCCCAGCACCACGCCGGTCGAAATGGCCAGCAACAAGCCCCACAGCGAGCGCTGCAGGCTGGCACCGACGTGCTTCCACAGAAGCCCTTGCGTTGCGAGCTCGACGATGCTGCGCAGCACGGCCGAGGGCGGGCTCAGGTACGCATCGCTCACGACGCCGAGCCGCGGCAGCGCCTCCCACACGGCCAGCAAGAGCAGGATGCCGAACCCCCGCTCGGCGATGCGGCCGACATCGCGCAGACGACGACCAAGCGGTGCCAGCCGACGCAGCATGCCGACGCTCTCGGCGCGGGTGATCTTCGCCAGTGCCCCGGATTCGCGAGTCGGGTCAACGGCGCTCATCGCGTGGACTCCGTGCTGCGTGCTTCGACGCGTGCCGCCGAAGTGCGACCCTGCACGCCGAACTGCACCTCGTCCTTCAGCACATCCCACGCCCGCTGGCGCAGGGCGACGAAGGCAGGTGAGTTGCGGATCTCGCTCGCGCGTGGCCGCTCGAGCGGGATGTCGATGATGTCCTTGACGCGGCCCGGGCGCTGTGTCATCACCGCCACACGGTCCGACAGGAAGATCGCCTCGTCCAGGCTGTGGGTGATGAAGACAATGGTCTTGCGGTTGCGCTCCCAGATGCGCAGCAACTCGCCCTGGAGGATCTCACGGGTCTGTGCGTCGAGTGCGGCGAAGGGCTCGTCCATCAGCAGCACATCGGGTTCGTAGGCGAGCGAGCGGGCGATGGCGACCCGCTGCTTCATGCCGCCTGACAGCTCGTGCGGATAGCTGTCGCCGAAGCCCTGCAGCCCGACCAGCTCGAGGTATTCCTGCGCCGTGCGCCGCCGCTGATCGCGGCCGACGCCGCGGATTTCAAGGCCGACGGCAATGTTGTCGAGTACCGTGCGCCACGGAAAGAGCGCATAGCCCTGGAACACCACGCCCTGGTGGCGGTTGATGCCGGCAAGTGCTCTGCCATCGATACGAAGGGCACCGCCGGTGTGGGTCGCGAGTCCCGCCAGGATGCTCAGGAAGGTCGACTTGCCGCAACCCGAGGGGCCGAGCACCGACAGGAACTCCCCATCGCGCACGTCGAGGTCGACGCCTTCGAGCACACGTACCGGCTTGTGTGCGCCGCGCGCGGGAAAGTCCTTGCGCAGCTCGCGCGCCGAGATCTTGACGGTCATCCGGCTTCCTCTTCAGGTCTTCGCCGGGGTGGCAGCGAAGGGATTGAACTCGTTCGTGTAGACGTCCTTGATCGCGACCTTGCCAGGCGCGATCTTGCCCTCGGACTGCAGGATGTCGATGTAGTACTGGATCGGTGGCTCGGTCACCACCAGGTCCTGCACGTAGGCATAGCGGTCGACGTTCTCGATCGCCATGTTGATGCGCTTGGAGACCAGCTTGCGTGCCTCTTCCGGGTTGGCGTTGACCCAGTTGCCGGCCTTGGCAAGCGCGACTACCACGTCGCGTACGGCTTGGGGATGTTCGCGGATGAACTTTCCGTGCGCGCTGTACGGCGCCATGCCGCCGAGGCCGCCGTCGAGGTCGTAGTCGCTCCACAGCCGCACCAGCTGGTCGGCGCGGTCTGCACGGCCGGAGAAGGGCGCATGAATGATCGCCAGGTCGGTGTTGCCGGTGACCAGACTCTGCTCGGCCTGCTCGTCGGGCACGACGAGGAAGTTGATCTTCGTCACGTCCACGCCTTTCTCGCGCAGGTACTTCTTGGTGACGAACTCCGCGCAGGCGCCGAAGCTGTTGAAGCCGACGGTCTTGCCCTCGAGGTCCTTGGGCGTGCGGATGCCGGAGTCCTTGCGTACGAAGTACTTCATGTGTGGCGCCTCCTCTAGCGTCTTGCCGCCGGCGGCCACCACCTTCAGGTCGGCGCCCGAGGCGATGGCCGAGATCACCAGCGGCACCATGCGCGAGCCGAAATCGATCTCGCCCGTGCCAACGAGCGGAATGATCTGCGGTGCCGCGATCTTGCCCACGTACTGCGGGCGCGTGCCAGTGCCCTCGAAGTAGCCGAGCTGGTCGGCAAGGTAGATCAGGTCGAAGGACGGGTTGTCGGGGTATTTGAACGCCACCTTGTCGCCCGCCTTGGAAATCACCGCGGGCGCTCCTGGCGCCGCGCCGGTGCCGACGCGCTCCTCGCGCGAGCAGGCGGCCAGGCCGATGCCGCCCGCGCCGACCGCGATCAGCGAGGCGAGGGTCTTCAGCGCGCGACGGCGCTCCTGCGGTTCAGTGGGGGACTGCGGTGGCGTGTGGATGCGCATGGTCGCTCCTGTGGGTGTCGAGGTTTCGGTGGAGGGGCCGCGCCAGGCCGAGGTGCTCGCGCAGCGTGCGTCCCTCGTACTCGCTACGGAAGAGGCCGCGGCGGCGCAACTCGGGCAGTACCAGCGCGATGAAATCGTCGAGGCCGCCGGGGAACCAGGGCGCCATGATGTTGAAGCCGTCGGCACCGCCTTCCTCGAACCATTGCTGCAGCTGGTCGGCGATGCGCGCCGGCGTGCCCACCACCTGCTGGTGGCCGCGCGCGCCGGCGATACGCAGGTACAGGTCGCGGATGCTCAGGTTCTCGCGACGCGCCAGGTCGAGCAGCAGCCGCTGGCGGCTCTTCGGGCCATTGGTCTCGGGCAGTTCGGGTACCGGGCCGTCGACCGGAAATTCGGAGAAGTCGAAGCCACCGATCACGCTCGACAGCAGCGAAACGCCGACCACCGGGTGGACCAGCGACTGCAGCTGCTCGAACTTCGCTTCAGCTTCTTCCTGCGTACGCCCGACCACGGGAAAGATGCCCGGCATGATCTTCACCTCGTCCGGGTGGCGGCCATGGGCGGGCAGGCGACCCTTGATGTCGCTATAGAAGGCCTTGGCTTCGTCGAAGGTCTGGTGGGCCACGAAGATCACCTCGGCCGTGCGCGCGGCCAGGTCGCGGCCGGCTTCCGATGCGCCCGCCTGCACCACCACCGGCCGTCCCTGAGGCGAGCGCGAGACGTTGAGAGGGCCACGCACCGAGAAGTGCTTGCCCCTGTGGCCGAGCACGTGCAGCTTGTCTTCGGCGAAGTACTGGCCGCTTTCCTTGTCGCGCACGAAGCTGTCGTCCTCCCAGCTGTCCCACAGGCCGGTCACCACGTCGTGGAACTCGGCGGCACGTTCGTAGCGCAGCGCATGCTCGAAATGCTCGTCGCGGTTGAAGTTCTGCGCCTCGCCGGTGCCGCTGGAGGTCACCAGGTTCCAGCCGGAGCGGCCGCCACTGATCTGGTCGAGCGACGCGAACTTGCGCGCCACGTTGAACGGCTCGTTGAAGCTGGTCGAGACGGTGGCGATCAGGCCGATGCGCTCGGTCAGTGCAGCAATGGCCGACAGCAGCGTGAGCGGCTCGAAGTGATCGCTGCGCGCGGTGCGCGACAGCGAGGGCAGGTTGCTGCTGCGTACGCCGACCGAGTCGGCCAGGAAGATCGCATCGAACTTGGCGGCCTCCGCCTTCTGCGCGAGCGCGACGTAGTGGCGGAAGTTGCTGCCGGCATCGGCCTGCGCGTCCGGGTGACGCCAGGCCGCGATGTGATGGCCTGTTTGCATGAGGAAGGCGCCCAGCCGCAGCTGGCGTGTCGAAGAGGGCATGGGACTGGTCTGGAGAGCGGAGGGCTTAAGCGTAGGCCCGGTGCTCTCGCGTTGAAAGAATCCTTTCGTTCTTGCTTAGACGCCGATCGCATAGACGGCCCGGCCGTCAACCGAAATGCAGCCCAACCGACACTTCGTCCGAAGTGCTACTTCAGCGCAGAGATCTCTCGGCTCCTGATCAGGCGCGAGCGCAAGACGTTTCGACTGATACCCAACAGCTTGGCCGCCTGCACCTGATTGCGGTGGCAGAACTCGAAGGCCGTGCGCATCACGGTCTCTTCGATCTTGTCGAAGAGCTGCTCGGCGGGCTCGTTGAAAAGCTCGCGCAGGACGGCCTCGAGCCCCTGCTGCGGCGTGGCCTCCGGTGGCGCAGTGCCGTCGGGCGCGCGGCGCTGGATGCTCAGCGACGACAGGTGCAGGTGCGCCTCGCCGAGCACATCGTTCTGGCAGATCAACAAGGCATGATGGATCACGTTTTCCAGCTCGCGGATGTTGCCCGGCCAGCCGTGCTCGCTCAGTTTGCGCTCGGCGCTGGCGTCGAGGCGGACCGCGCCGTAGCCCAGGCGCTGCCGATACTCCTCGATGAAGTGGCGTGCCAGCGGCAGGATGTCGCCAGGCCGTTCACGAAGCGTGGGCAGCGCCAGATGCACCACATGCAGCCGATAGAAAAGGTCTTCACGGAAGTGACCCGCGGCCACGGCGTCCTGCAGCCGCACATTGGTGGCGGCGACCACGCGCACGTCGATGGGCACGCTCCTGCGCGATCCCAGTCGCACCACCTCGCGCTCCTGCAGAACGCGCAGCAGCTTGACCTGGATGGAGAGCGGCAGGTCGCCGATCTCGTCAAGGAACAACGTGCCCCCGTTGGCCGCCTCGAACCATCCCGTCTTGGCCGAGAAGGCACCGGTGAAGGCGCCTTTCTCGTGGCCGAAAAGCTCGCTCTCGACCAGGTTCTCGGAAAAAGCGCCGCAGTTCACCGCCACGAACGGCTTGCTGCTGCGCCGGCTCAGGTCATGCACATGGCGCGCGATCAGCTCCTTGCCTGTGCCGGTCTCGCCGATGATGAGCACGTTGGCATCGCTGGGCGCCACCATGCGGACGCGCTCGAGCAACGCGGCTGATCGTGGATCCTGGAACACCTGTGCCGTGGCGCGTATCGATGTGGTCAGTTTGCGCGGATTGGGCAGCGTGAGCACCGTTGGAGTGTCCCACTCGGGCTCGAATACATCGGCATGGGGCAATACGTCGAGGGGGCGGGCGAAGGTGTTCATGAATAGAAGGTCGGTACGGGATACTGCTGCTTGAGGGCCCATTCGCCGAGCTCGCGCACCTTGTAGGCCACGGGGTCGTGCAGGGTCTGGGTGCGCAGGTTGCGCCAGTGGCGGTCGAGCCGCAGGCCACCATGCGTGGCGCGGGCGCCGGCCACGTCGAACATGCGCGTACAGATGTCAAGACCGGTGTCGGTGGCTGCCACCTTGGCGGTAGCGACGGCCACGGCCACTTCGCCGCGTTCTTCTTCCTTCAGCGCGGAACCTCGATGCCAAGCGGCATCGAGCCGGTCGGCTGCGCGGTCGGCCAGCACGCGCACGCCCTCCAGGCCGACCCAGAATTCGCCGTAGCGGCTCAGCACGTACGGATCGTCGTGCATATGCGCCACCTTGGCGGCATGCCAGGGGCGCGACTCGTTCAACGTGTAGTGCCGGGCATCGTTGAACGCCGCTTCGGCAATGCCCAGGTACACGTTGGTCAACACCAACTGCGACACCAACGGGCGCAGGCAAGCAAATGGTGTGGACAGCGGACCCGGGTCGGCGAGCACCTCGTGCTGCTCCACGCGTACCTTCTCGAAGGTGACGCTGCCGCTGTCAGTCTGGCGCTGGCCGATGTTGTTCCAGTCGGGCGCCACAGAGATACCCGTGCGGCCGGTGGGCAATGCCGCAACGATGAAGGCGCCGCTGCCTTCTTCATGGGCTGAGGCGACCAGCATCTCGGAGTCGAGTGCGCCCGAGCAGAAGCTCTTCTGCCCGCTGAATTCGCGCCAGCCCGTCTGTGCGCTGCACACCGTGCGGTCGTCCAGCGGATTGAGCGCATTGCCCCAGAACCAGCGCCGGCGTGCTGTCTGTTCGAACCACGGCTGCCACTGGGCTGGCCGCGCAAACAGGCGGACCGTGGCAAGCATCAGATGATGGAAGCCGAAGACGTGGGCAATCGAGCTGTCGGCGCCCGCGAGCAGCCGCACCACGTCCAGTGTTTCGCGCCAGTCGGCACCGCCACCGCCGAACTCCCTGGGAATGCTCAATGCCAGGAGTCCGCTGGCACGCAGCGCATCGCGCTCTGCCTTGGGCGTGCCGCCACGCTCATCTCGCTCCACGGCCGTGGCGGCAAAGCGTTCCATGAGATCGCGAGCCAGGTCGCGAGGCGATTGGGAAGCCGGCCCGAAAGAAGCGGAAAGAACAGAACTCACACAAAGCCTCAGTGATGGACTGACAGCACGGTTGCTGCGTCGCAAGCATCTTTGCAGCAGCAGTCCCATCGGCCAACGACGCGATCCATATATCCATTGTTGTTTTGCTTCTATGGCAGCAATGCCTGGGTCGCGGTGCGCAGCGTGCAGCAGATGTGGTGGTCAGCTGCTGCTCCAGCAGCAGAAATCCCGCGTCTTGCCATGTGGCAGCAGGCACGGCGACTGGCACGCTAACTGCTGAACGATCCAATGCAAATTTTTTGGTTTCTACCCACCCACGGCGACAGCCGCTACCTTGGCACTTCACGCGGCGCGCGCACCGTGAGCCACCGTTATCTGCGGCAGGTGGCACAGGCCGCTGACGAGCTTGGCTACGAAGGCGTGCTGATTCCCACCGGCCGCTCCTGCGAAGACGCTTGGGTGGTCGCGTCCGCGCTCGCAGCGCAGACCGAGCGACTCAAATTCCTGGTCGCGATACGCCCGGGCATCATTTCGCCGACGGTCTCTGCGCGCCAGGCCGCCACGCTCGATCGCTTCTCCGACGGGCGGCTGCTCATCAATGTGGTGACCGGCGGAGACCCGGACGAGCAGCACGGCGACGGCAGCTTCCTGACGCACGCTGAGCGCTACGAAGTGACCGATGAGTTCCTGCGCATCTGGCGCGGCGTGGCGGCGGGCGAGACGGTCAATTTCTCAGGCAAGCACCTGCGCGTGGAGAACGCGAAGACCTTGTATCCGCCGGTGCAGAAGCCCTATCCGCCGCTGTGGTTCGGTGGTTCGTCGGACGCAGCCATCGCGCTGGCCGGCGAGCAGGTCGACGTCTACCTCACGTGGGGAGAGCCACCGGCCGACGTGGCCGACAAGATCGCGAAGGCGCGCGCCGCGGCGGCGCGGCACGGGCGCACGCTGCGCTTCGGAATCCGGCTGCACGTGATCGTGCGCGAGACCAGCGAGGCGGCCTGGCGTGCGGCCGACGAGCTCATTTCGTACGTGACCGACGAGACTGTCGCGGCGGCGCAAAAAGCCTTCGCGCGTTTCGACTCGGTCGGTCAACAGCGCATGGCCGCCTTGCATGGCGGACGGCGCGACAGGCTCGAGGTGTCGCCCAACCTGTGGGCCGGCGTGGGCCTGGTGCGCGGCGGTGCAGGCACCGCGCTGGTGGGCAGCCCGGAGGAGATTGCGGCGCGCATCCAGGAGTACGCAGCGCTGGGCGTGGAGACCTTCATCTTTTCGGGCTACCCCCATCTGGAAGAGGCGTACCGCGTGGCCGAACTGCTCTTTCCGTTGCTGCCAATGGGTTCTGCGCGACCTACAGCGCAGGCGAACATCACCGGCCCGTTCGGCGAAATCATCGCCAACGACATCGTGCCGCCTTATTCATCTTCAGCGCCGGTATTGACGCGCAACGAGGTCGGCGCATGAAGCACTTCCTGGCCGAGGCAGGCGGCGATACCCTGCCTTGGAATGAGCAAGTGCAGCACGTGACGCAGGCCTTGAGGGCTACCGCCGTCGAGCGCGACGAGCGCGGCGGCACGCCGAAAGTCGAACGCGATCGGTTGCGCGACAGTGGCCTGCTGATGCTGAGCGTGCCGTTGGAGCTCGGCGGCCTGGGCGCGAGCTGGTGCCAGACGCTGGACGTGGTACGAGGCTTCGCGCGCGTCGACAGTTCCGTGGCTCATCTGTTCGGTTTTCACCATCTGCTGCTGGCCACCACCCAACTGTTTGCACAGCCGGCGCAGTGGCAGCCATGGATCGAGCAGACTCGTGCGCAGCGCTGGTTCTGGGGCAATGCACTGAACCCGCTCGACAAGTCGACACGTGCGCGGGCCTCGGGCGATGGCTTCGTGTTCTCCGGCCGCAAGAGCTTCTGCTCCGGCGCGAGCGATTCCGACGTGCTGCTCGCTTCGGCACTCGATGCCCAAGACCGCTTGCTGATCGCCGTCGTACCCACGCAGCGCGCCGGCATCACTGTGCTGGGCGACTGGGACAACATGGGCCAGCGACAGACCGGCAGCGGCAGCGTGCTGTTCGACGATGTGCGCGTCAAGGTGAGCGAACTGCTGCTCGACCCCGGGCCACTTTCCACGCCCTTTGCGTGCCTGAGGCCGCTGTTGGCGCAGCTCATCCTCGCGAACATCTACCTCGGGCTCGGGGAGGGCGCGCTGGCCGAGGCCAAGGCTTTCACGCTGCAACAGGGCCGGCCGTGGTTGTTCTCGCCTGCGTCGGCCGCGAACGAGGATCCTTATGTGCTCACGAACTACGGCGATTTCTGGCTCGCGCTGGAGGGCGCGCGCAGCCTGCTCGACAGCGCTGCGACTGCCTTCGACCAGGCATGGCTGCGCGGCGCGTCGCTCGACGAGCGAGAACGTGGTCGGGTGGCCATCGCCGTGGCTGCTGCCAAGGTGGCCAGCACGCGCGCCAGCCTGGAGGTGGCGCATCGCATGTTCGAAGTGACCGGGGCGCGCGCCACCACTGCGGCGTTGCGCCTGGACCGCTACTGGCGCAACCTGCGCGTGCACACGCTGCACGACCCGCTCGACTACAAGGTGCGGGAACTGGGCGAATGGGCGCTCAACGACCGGTGGCCGAAGCCGAGCTTCTATTCCTGACATCGTCTTCGTCGACAAGGGCCTGCGACTTGGTGTCGCAGGCCTTTTTTCATGGCGATGGCGACGGCGCGACTGCTGTCTGCGAAGCAGTTTCGTAAGCGGCTTGCTGCGTGGCGTTCATGCGGTGGGCGCATACCGATGTACTCCGAACGACTAAGCCAGAAAAGCTGCTGTTGCAACAGCAATCGATCCGCAGCCTGCTGCCATTTCAGCACGGTCAGAGATTCTGGAGTTTCGCTAACCCATTGATTCATAAAGAAAATCAAGGTGGCACGGCATTCGCATATATCGAACATGCCGTGAATTGATTACGGCTACTGAACAGAGGTCATATCAACATGAGTCGAAAACTGAAAGTCGTTGCCGTTTCCGGCAGCCTGCAACGTCCCTCGCGCACCCTGGTGCTGGTCGACCAACTGCTGGCGGCGCTCGGCCGTGAAGTGGCCATCGATGCCCGCGTGATCTCGCTCGGCGAGATCGGCCCGCAGTTCGCTGGCGTGCTGTACCGCAACCAGTTGCCCGCCGTGGCCGAGGAGAGCATCGCGGCCATCGAATCAGCCGATCTGCTGCTGGTGGCGAGCCCGGTCTACCGCGGCTCGTACACGGGTCTGTTCAAGCATCTGTTCGATTTCGTGCACCACGAGGCGCTGACCGACAAGCCCGTGCTGCTCGCGGCCACCGGCGGGAGCGATCGGCATGCCCTCGTCATCGACCACCAATTGCGTCCGCTCTTCAGCTTCTTCCAGGCTCGTACGCTGTCTATCGGCGTGTACGCGGTCGAGCAGGATTTCGAGGGCTATGAGATCGCCAACCCCGCGCTGCGCGAACGCATCGCGCTGGCCGTGACGCGCGCCGTCCCGCAGTTGCGCGACGCCGTGGTTGGCTCGGTTCCCATCCTTGCCGCGTCCCGCACGTCTGCGCCCGTCGTGTTGGCGGCATGAAGCCCATTCGATTGATCACCAAGGAGCCTCCCATGAGTCACGCATCTTCCTCACCCGCCCCCGTCAAGTTTGCCTACTGGGTGCCCAACGTCAGCGGCGGGCTCGTCGTCAGCAAGATCGCGCAGCGCACCGACTGGAGCCTCGAATACAACCAGCGACTCGCGCTGGCGGCCGAGAAGGCCGGTTTCGAGTACGCCCTGAGCCAGATCCGCTTCACGGCCGGCTATGGTGCGGAATACCAGCACGAGTCGGTGTCGTTCAGCCAGGCGCTGCTGCATGCGACCACCAAGCTGAAGGTGTTGGCCGCGATCCTTCCCGGTCCGTGGAGTCCGGCGGTGGTCGCCAAGCAGATCGCCACCATCGACCACATCTCCAATGGCCGCATCGCCATCAACGTGGTGAGCGGCTGGTTCAAGGGCGAGTTCCAGGCCATTGGCGAACCGTGGCTGGAGCACGACGAGCGCTACCGCCGTTCCAACGAATTCATCCGCGCGCTCAAGGGCATCTGGACGCAGGACAACTTCACCTTCAAGGGTGACTTCTACCGCTTTACCGACTACACCCTGAGCCCGAAGCCGGTGCAGAAGCCGCATCCGGAGATCTTCCAGGGCGGTAGTTCGCGCGCGGCCCGAGACAACGCGGCGAGCGTATCGGACTGGTACTTCACCAACGGCAACACGCCCGAGGGACTGAAGACGCAGATCGACGACATCCAGGCCAAGGCCGCGCAAAACGGGCACACGGTGCGCATCGGCGTGAATGCCTTCGTGATTGCGCGAGATACCGAGGAAGAAGCCCGGGCAGTGCTGGCCGACATCATCCTGCATGCACACGTCGAGGCGGTGCATGCCTTTGGCGACGCGGCGAAGCAGGCGGGCAAGGCCTCACCTGAAGGGGAGGGCAACTGGGCCAAGTCGACCTTCGAGGACCTGGTGCAATACAACGACGGCTTCCGTACCAATCTCATCGGCACGCCGCAGCAGATCGCCGAGCGCATCGTGGCGCTGAAGGCCATCGGCGTCGACCTGGTGCTGGCGGGCTTCCTGCACTTCATCGAAGAAGTGGAGTATTTCGGCGAGAAGGTGCTGCCGCTCGTGCGCCAGTTGGAGCAAGCGCAGGCCGGCACGACCAGCCGGACGGTGACGCCGGTACTGGAATCCGTGGCGTGAGTCTGGCGATGCACGACTTTCTCTTCGAAGGGGGACGAGGCCCGCTCGGCGTCGACGGCGCAGCGGCCTTCGTGCCGACAGAAAATACGGCGTCTTCTACGGGCACAGCGGTGGCTGCGTTGAGACTGGAGGGCATCGAGCTGTCCTTCGGTGGCGTCAGCGCGCTGGCCGGCCTGGATCTGTCGATCGCGAAGGGTGAGATTCGTGCGGTGATCGGCCCCAACGGCGCCGGCAAGAGTTCGCTGGTCAATGTGATCAGCGGCCTGTACCGACCCGACAGCGGGCGTGTGTGGCTGGGCGCACGCAGCTTCGCGCAGGTGCCGACGGCGCGCCTCGCAAGCCTGGGTGTGGCGCGCACTTTCCAGAATCTGGCTCTCTTCAAGGGCTTGAGCGTGCGCGACAACATTGTGCTGGGCCGCGTCGACGCGGCGCGCTCCACCTTCATCGAGCAGCTCGTCGGGCTGGGGCGTGCGCGACGCGAACGCGAGGACGCGCGAGCGCGTGCCGACGCGATCATCGGCTTCCTGGGCCTCGGTGCGGTGAGCGAAAGGCTGGTCGGCGAGCTGGCCTACGGTCTGCAGAAACGGGTCGAGCTCGCGCGTGCACTGGTCGCTGCGCCGCAACTGTTGTTGCTGGACGAACCCATGGCCGGCATGACGGTGACGGAGAAGCGCGAGATGGCGAATTTCGTGCGCGCCGCGCGCGACGAGTTCGGCACCACCATCCTCTTGATCGAGCACGACATCGGCGTTGTGCTGGGCCTCTCCGACCGTGTGGCGGTGCTGGACTACGGCCGCAAGATCGCCGATGGCACGCCGGCCGAGGTGCGCGGCGACCCCGCCGTCATCGATGCGTATCTGGGTGCGGCGCATGTCGCGCAGTCGGGGAGCGACTGATGGACATCGGCGACATCGGCTTCTTCGCCGAGGTGCTCCTCGGCGGCCTGCTGTCAGGCGTCATGTATTCGCTCGTGGCGATCGGCTTCGTCCTGATCTACAAGACCTCGGGCGTGCTCAATTTCGCCCAGGGTGCGCAGCTTCTGTTTGCGGCGCTCACGTTCGTGAGCCTGGTCGAGCGGGGCGTGCCCTTCGCGCTGGCACTGGGGCTGACCTTCGCGCTGATGGTGCTGCTGGGGCTGACCATCGAACGCGTGGTGTTGCGCCCGCTGGTGAACCAGCCGCCGATCACACTGTTCATGGCGACGCTCGGCCTGTCGTACGTGATCGAAGGCGTCGCACAGCTGCTGTGGGGCACGCAGGTGCATGCGCTCGAGCTCGGCATCACCGACGAGCCGCTGCAGTTCCTGGGCATCATGGTCTCGACCTTCGACCTGTTCGCTGCGGCCACGGCGGGCGTGATGGTCGCACTGCTGTCGGCCTTTTTCCGCTACACCCGCGTGGGCCTGGCGTTTCGCGCAGTCGCCGATGATACCTACGCCGCCATCGCGGTCGGCCTTCGCCTGCCGCGCATCTGGGCGACAGTGTGGGCAACTGCCGGCGTCATCGCGCTGGTGGCTGGCCTGCTGTGGGGCGCCAGGCTCGGTGTGCAGTTCTCGCTCTCGCTGGTGGTGCTCAAGGCGCTGCCCGTGCTTGTGCTCGGCGGCTTCGATTCGATCCTCGGCGCGATCGTCGGCGGTCTGGTCATCGGCGCGCTCGAAAAGCTGGCCGAGGTGTACATCGGGCCGTGGGTCGGCGGTGGCATCGAGGGCTGGTTCGCTTACGTGGCGGCGCTGGCTTTCCTGCTGATCCGGCCCAGCGGGCTGTTCGGGCAGAAGCTCGTGGAAAGGGCCTGAACCATGCGATCAACATCCCTGCCCGATCGCTGGCCGGCATTCACCTGGCCGCTGGCCGTTCTGGTCATCGCGTTCGGTGTGGTGCCCTTTGTCGCGTCGGGCTATGTGTTCGATGCGTTGCTCATCCCGTTTCTCGCGCTGTCTTTGGCGGCGGTCGGGCTCAATCTGCTGACCGGCTATGCGGGCCAGCTGTCGCTGGGCACTGCTGCCTTCATGGCGGTCGGCGCCTTCTCGGCCTACAACTTCAACCTGCGCGTGGAGGGCTTGCCGCTGCTCGTGAGCATTGCGCTCGCAGGGCTGAGCGCAACGGCCGTCGGCCTGGTGTTCGGACTGCCGAGCCTGAGGTTGCGTGGCTTCTACCTGGCCGTGTCGACGCTGGCCGCCCAGTTCTTCGTGCAATGGGCGCTCACCAAGTTCAGCTGGTTCAGCAACGACAACGCCTCCGGCGTGATCGATGCGCCGGCACTCGAAGTCGCGGGCATCGTGTTCGACACGCCGGTGGGTCGCTACCTGTTCTCGCTCATCGTCGTGACCGTTCTGACCGCGCTCGCCTGGCGTCTGGTGCGCACGCAGACCGGCCACCACTTCATTGCCGTGCGCGACAACGAACTGGCCGCGCGCGTCATCGGCGTACCGGTGCTGCGCACCAAGCTGCTCGCTTTCGCGGTGTCGTCATTCATCGTCGGCGTGGCGGGCGTGCTGTGGGGCTTCGTGTACCTGCGCACTGTGGAGCCGGCGGGCTTCAACCTCGACCGCTCGTTCCAGATCTTGTTCATCGTGATCATCGGCGGCCTCGCAACCATCCGCGGTGCCTTCTTCGGTGCCGCGCTGATCGTGGTGTTTCCGCTGTTGCTCTCGCGTATCGGCAGCTTCCTGTTCGGTGGCCGCTTCGATTCCGGAGTGCTCGACATGAGCCAGCGGATCGTGCTGGGCGCGCTGATTATTTTCTTTCTTGCGATGGAGCCGAAGGGGTTGGTTGCCCTTTGGGACCGTGCGAGGACCCGACTTTCTTCCTGACGCCTTTCCCTTCGTTTCAACAAATCCAGTTCACACCATGTCCTTCATCAAGCAACTGAAAACCGTCGCCATCGCGGCCACCCTGGCCACTGGCCTGAGCGCGATCGGGCTGCAGGCGGCGCACGCGGACGCCAACGAACAATTCTTTCCGCTTCAGAGCTACCGCGTTGGCCCCTACGCGGCAGGCGGCACCGGCTTCTTCGGCGGGTTCATCGATTACCTGAATCTCGTCAACACGCGCGACGGCGGCGTCGGCGGCGTCAAGCTCACCTGGGAGGAGGGCGAGACGCAGTACGAAGTGGAGCGAGGCGTCGAGGTGTACGAGCGCCTCAAGCAGCGCCCCGGCATCGCGACCTGGAACCCGCTGTCGGTCGGCATTGCGTACGCGCTGATCGACCGCGTGACGGCCGACAAGGTGCCGCTGCTGACCATCAACCACGGGCGAACGGACACCACCGACGGGCGTGTGTTCAAGTACGTCTTCCCGCTGCTGCTGAACCCCTACAGCGAGACCTCCGGCATCGTGAACTACATCGCGGGAAAGGAGGGCGGTACCGACAAGCTCAAGGGCAAGAAGGTCGTCGTGCTGTATCACGGCTCGCCTTATGGCAAAGAAACCATTCCGATCTACGAACTGCTCGCCAAGAAGTACGGCTTCACGCTGCAGCAGATCGAGGTGCCGCACCCAGGCAACGAGCAGCAGTCGCAGTGGCTCACGATCCGCCGCGTGAAGCCTGACTACGTGGTGCTGCGCGGCTGGGGCGTGATGAATCCGGTGGCGCTCAAGACGGCACAGAAGACGGGCTTCCCTGTCGACCACATCGTGGGCAACGTCTGGTCGAACTCCGAGGAGGACGTCATCCCTGCAGGCGACGCCGCCAAGGGCTACGTCGCGATCACCACAGTGGCCGCGGGTGCGCAGTACCCGGTGCTGCAGGAGATCACCAGGACGGTGTACGGCGCCGGCAAGGGCAACCTGCAGGACCCCAAGCGAATCGGCAGCGTTTATCACAACTTGGGGGTTCTCAACGGCATCCTCAACGTCGAAGCCATCCGCATCGCGCAGGCTAAGTTCGGCAAGCGCACGCTCACCGGCGACGAGATTCGCTGGGGCCTGGAGAACCTGAAGATTGACGAGACGCGTGCCGCCGAGCTCGGCGCGAAGGGGCTGTTTCATTCCATCAACGTGACCTGGGACAACCACGAGGGTGACGGTCGGGTGGCTTTCCAGCAGTGGGACGGCAGCAAGTGGAATGTGGTGTCCGACTGGATCGCACCGGACTGGAAGCTCCTGCGTCCCATCATCGAGAAGTCCTCGCTCGCCTATGCGAAAGAGAAGAACGTCAAGGTGCGCAAGAGCATCGACGATTGAGCCGCACGTCCACATTCTTGAAAGGCAACCCCATGTCCGCTGTTCTTCAACCCTCCGCATCGGCACCGGCTGCCGCCAACGACGCCGTGCCCGGCCTGCCGCTCTCCGACCAACCCGCGCGTGTGATCCGCAACGACGCCGAGGCCATCACCGTGGCGCACGCGCTCGCTGCGAAACTGATCGTTGGCGCCTCCGAGCGGGATCGTCTGCGCCGGTGGCCAGTCGAGGAGATCGACGCCTACTCGCAAAGCGGCCTGTGGGCGATCAACGTGCCCAGGGCCTTCGGTGGTGCCGAGGTGTCGTATGCCACGCTGGCCGAGGTGATCGCGATCATCTCGGCGGCCGACCCTTCGCTCGCACAGATCACGCAGAACCACCTGGGTATCGTCGCAGCGGTGCGCACCGTGTCCGATGCGGCGCAGCAGAAGCGTTTCTTTGCGGACTTCCTGCGCGGCGTGCGTTGGGGCAACGCGTTCTCCGAATCGGGTTCGAAGCGTGCCGCCGACTTCGAGACGCGCTTCACCGATGCGGGTGACCATGTGGTGGTCACGGGCAAGAAGTTCTATTCGACCGGCGCGCTGCTCGCGCACTACGTGCCTATCGTGGCCAACGACGAGCACGGCAACACCTGGTACGTGGTGGCCGAGCGCAATGCGCCGGGCCTGACGGTGATCGACGATTGGTCGGCCTTCGGTCAACGCACCACGCTCAGCGGCACCGTGATCATCGACCACGTGAAGGTGCCCAAGACGCACCTGATTCCTGCGTACAAGGGCTACAGCGTCCCGTCGGCCGACGGCGCGATCTTCCAGATCATTCAGGCGGCGGTCGATGTGGGCATCGCGCGCGGGACCATCGCGGAGACCGTCGACTTCATCCGCACCAAGACGCGCCCGTGGATCGACAGCCAGCGCGATCACGCATGGGAAGATCCCTATTCGATCCAGGCGGTGGGCGACCTGCAGATTCGCCTGCATGCGAGCGAGGCGCTGCTGGAACGCGCTGGCCGCGCGATCGACCGCGCAGTGACTGAACCCGACGCAGAAAGCGTGGCTGCAGCGCAGGTGGCAACGGCAGAAGCGAAGGTGCTGTCGACCGAGGTCGCGATCCTGGCGACCAACAAACTGTTCGAGCTCGCGGGTACCCGATCCACGCTGGGGCAATACAACCTCGACCGGCACTGGCGCAATGCGCGCACGCACACGCTGCACGACCCTGTGCGCTGGAAGTACGCCATCGTTGGGAACTACTTCCTCAATGGCGTCAAGCCGCCGTTCCATGCCTGGAGCTGAGATGGCGCCCGCCCTGTTGCGCATCGAGGCGATTGAAGTGGCCTACCAGCGCTCCATCGTCGCGCTGCACCGCGTGAGCCTGGACGTGGGCGCCGGCGAGATTCACGCGCTGCTCGGTGCGAACGGCGCCGGCAAGTCGACCACGCTGAAGGCCGTGTCGAACCTGCTGCCCGCCCAAAGGGGGCAGGTCACGGCCGGTCGTATCGACTTCGATGGCCACGACGTGGGACGGATGTCCACGGCCGATCTCGTGCGGCTTGGGCTGGTGCAGGTGCTCGAAGGCCGTCATTGCTTTCGCTCGCTCACGCTTGAAGAGAATCTGCTGACCGGTGCACTCGGGCGCAGCGCCCGACGCGGGGAAGCCGCCGAAGACCTGGCGCGCGTGTACGAGATCTTTCCGCGCCTGAAGGCCAAGCGACGCGTGCTCGCCGGTCTGAGTTCCGGCGGCGAACAGCAGATGACGGCCATCGGCCGCGCGCTCATGTCGCGGCCCCGGTTGCTGGTGCTCGACGAACCGTCGATGGGCCTGGCCCCTCTGGTGGTGCGCGATATCTTCGAACAGCTGCGACGGCTCAACCGCGAGCAGGGGCTATCGATCCTCGTCGCGGAACAGAACTCGACCGTGGCGCTGCAATACGCCGACCGGGCCACCGTGCTCGACGCTGGCATCGCGGTTCTCGGTGGCAACGCGCAGGCACTGCGCCAGCGCGCCGACATTCAGTCGTTCTATTTCGGCGAAGGCGTGGCGGGCAACGATCCCGTGGCCCAAGCCCTGGCTTGAACCCATTTTCGTCAACAAGAGTCCGCATCATGAGTCTCACACTCGAGCAAGCGCTCAAGAAATCGCCCTGGCAGGGCAAGCCGCGTCCCGCAGACGCATTGCAATGGCTCACTCGCGCGGGTGAGGTGGCTGCCATTCTCGCGATCGACCAGGTCAAGCGCGATCGTCGGCAGGCGGTTCCGGCCGCCGAAGTGCAACTGCTCAAGAACGCAGGGCTCACCACACTGCTGGGCCCCGTGCAGCACGGCGGAGCAGGCCAGCACTGGGACACGGCCTACAAGGTCATCCGCATCGTGGCGTCGGGCGACGGCTCGGTGGGCCAATTGTTGGGCTACCACTATCTTTGGGCCTGGGCAGTGCGTCTGGTGGGCACGCCTGAGCAGATCGATGCGGTCGAAGCGCTCTATACGGCCAATGACCTGTTCTTCGGTGGCGCAGTGAACCCCCGTGACGGCGACCTGACGATCACCGAAGTCGACGGGCAATTGGTCTACAACGGCCGCAAATCGTTCTCGACCGGCTCGAAGGTGTCGGATCTCACCGTGCTGGAGGGCGTACTGCAGGGGACCGACAAGCACATCTTTGCCATCGTGCCGTCCAAGCAGGACGGCATCGTTTACCACGACGATTGGGACCATCTGGGTCAGCGTCTGACCGGGTCGGGCGGCGTGTCCATCCAGGACGTTCGCGTCGACTGGGCCAGCGCCGCAGGCTATGTCGACAAGATATACCAGAGCCGCACCTACGAGACACTCAACCTGCCTGCCATTCAACTGGTGTTCACGAACTTCTACCTCGGCATCGCCGAAGGCGCGCTGAAGACGGCGGCCGGGTATACGCGCGAAAAGACACGTGCCTGGCCGTACGGTGGCGACAACAAGGATTCGGCTGGCGATGAGTGGTATATCTTGGAGGCGTACGGCACACTTCAGTCGCGGCTCTGGGCAGCCGAAGAGCTTGCCAATTCGGCAGGCGCCGAAATCTCCGCGCTGCTGCACGCAGAGCGAGATGCGCTCACGCCCGAGGCGCGCGGCCGCGTGGCTGTGCGCATTGCAGCTGCCAAGCAAGCGGCGGTGGACGTAGGGCTGGAGATCGGTACCCGCGTGTTCGAGGTCACCGGCGCTCGTGCCACGGCCAACACGGTCGGGCTCGACATCTTCTGGCGCAATATCCGAACGCATTCGCTGCATGACCCTATTGCCTACAAGCGTCGCGAGGTGGGCGCCTATGCGTTGCGCGGCCAGATTCCCGAGCCAACCTGGTACACCTGAGCGCCTTCGGGCGCCTGCCCTGGGATGCGCGCCATCCCCTCGACGACCTGGATTCAGCGTCTCACCATGCCAGACGCAGTCCGGACGGAAGCCCTTGCAAGTGAAGAAGAGAAGCATCGGCAGTGCTCTCTTCGCTGAGATTGGGCCGTGCCTTGATCGGGTCTACTTCGACATCGATGAAATCGCTCAGCACATCGTCGCGCAGCCGGATGAAGGCGGGATCGCTGCGGTTACGCGGATGCGGCAGGTCGATGTCGAGCGTGCGTCGGATACGCCCCGGCGATGGCTGCATCACCACCACCTGGTCGCCCAGGAACACGGCTTCCTCCACGTCGTGGGTGACCAGCAGCATGGTGATGCGCTCCTTCTGCCAGATGCGCTGCAGCTCGTTCTGCAGGCGCGAGCGTGTGAGCGCATCCAGCGCGCCGAAGGGCTCATCGAGCAGCAGCACCCGCGGGCGATTGACAAGACCACGCGCTATCGCCACCCGCTGCGCCATGCCGCCGGAGATCTGGTGCGGCCACGATTTCTCGAAGCCGCCGAGCCCCACCAGCGCAACGTGCTCAGTCACCAGTTCGCGCTTCTGCGCGGCACTGAACGGCGCGTTGCGCAGCCCGACCGCGATGTTCTGTTCCACCGTGAGCCATGGAAAGAGCCGGTGGTCCTGGAAGACGATGCCTCGCTCTCGGCCGGTGCCGGAGATCTGCTGGCCGTCGAGCAGGATGCGGCCTTCGTACTGGGCGTCGAGTCCGAGTATCAGGCGCAGCAGCGTCGACTTGCCGCAGCCGCTGGTGCCCACGATGCTGACGAAGCGCCCGGCGGGAATGTGCAGATCGATGTTTTCGAGCACCTGCAGTTCGCCGCCGGCCGCCTGCGTGCTCGCATAGCGCTTGCCCAGTTGCTGAATGTCCAGCTCGTTGGAATGAGCCGTCGCGTGAGATGTCATGTTGTTCTTTCGTGGTGGGAACGTGCCGGCCTGTTCAGACCCGTCCGGTCCGGCGGGCCAGCATGCGCTCCACCGCGCGGGCGGAGGCGTTCATGAGCCAGCCGACCAGGCCGATCACGAACATGCCGAAAATGACCAGGTCCATCTGGAAGTGTTCGCTGCCTTCGATGAGCGTGTTGCCGATGCCGCGCCCGGCGACAAGCAGATATTCCGCGCCGATTGTGGCGAGCCAGGAGTAGATGAGCGCGAGGTAGAAGCCCGTGAAGATCGCCGGCAGCGCCGCGGGCAGCACCACCTGTGAGACCGTCTGCCAGCGCGTGTAGCCATAGACCTTCGCCACCTCCAGCAGGCCGGGCGGCGTGGTGCGGATGCCGTCGCAGGTGTTGACCACCACCGGCACCAGCGCCGCGAGCGACAGGAACACGACCTTCGCCACGTCGCCCAGGCCGAACCACACCGAGATCAGCGGGATCCATGCGAACAGCGAGATCTGCTTGAAAGTATTGAAACTGGGACCGACGATGCGGTTGAAGCGCGGTGAAAGGCCGAGCAGGGCGCCCAGGAGCAGGCCGGCCGATGTGCCGATCAGAAAACCCGTCGCCTCGCGTGCCAGACTGGCGCTGAGCGCGCGCCAGAGCCGGCCGCTGGTGATCTGTTCGGCTGCGGTTGTCAGCACCTTCTGTGGTGAGACGAGCAGCGCGGAGTTCACCAGGTTCAGCGAGGACAGCAGCCACCACAGCGCGATCGCCGCGACGGGCAGCACCAGGCCGCGCCAGCGACTGCGCTCGCTTGGCGCCAGCGGCGCAACCGCGGCGAGCTCGGCCCCATCGAAGGAGGTGCGCGGCGGGCCGTTCATCCCGCGGCTCCGGGCCGGCGACGGTGCGCTGCCTTTTCGAGCGCATCGAGCGCGCGGTCGATCGCGTAGCCGATCGCACCGACCACGATCACCGCAGCCATCACGAGATCGAGCTGGAACAGTTGGCGTCCGTACACGATCAGGTAGCCCAGGCCTTCGCTCGATGCCACCAGCTCCACCACCACCAGCGAGAGCCAGGCCTTGGTGAAGCCCAGGCGCAGGCCGGTGAAGAGTGTTGGTGTGGCGTGAGGCAGCACGACCTCCAGCACCTGCTGGCGTCGGGTGTAGCCGTAGACCTTTGCCACTTCGCGCAGCGCCTGCGGTGTCTGGCGAAAACCCTGCAGGGTGTTGAGCGCGACCGGCACCATCGCGGCCTTGGCGATCAGGATGTACTTGAGCGGTTCGCCGATGCCCACCAGCAGCAGCACGAACGGCAGCCATGCGAGCACTGGAATCTGCACCAGCGCGTTGAAAGTGGGAAGCAGGTAGGCCTCGACACGGCGCGACAGGCCCATGGCTGCGCCGAGCGCCAGGCCCAATGCAGCACCGGCCGCAAAGCCGATCAGCACGCGCGCGAGGCTGGCGCTTGCATGCAGCCAGAGGTCGCCGCTGGCGGCCAGATCGCGCAGCGTCTCCCAGACGAACTGAGGCGAAGGCAGCACCTGGGGCGAAATCCAGCCCTGGGTTGCGCCGACGGTCCACAGCAGCAGCAGCGATGCAGGCAGCAACCAGGGCAGCGCGGCGTCGCCGATGCGGGACCACGGCGCGGGCGTGGCCGCGTCAGGCCGTGTACCTGACGCTACCAGCCTGCCCAGGCCCAGCGTGGCGCTGTCGTCGATGTTCATCGCTCGCTCAGCGGCCATTGGCTGCGACGGTCTGTGGGTCCTTCGGGCGCCCCTTGGCGTCGTAGGCGGTCCAGTAGGTCTCCAAACCTTGCTTCTTCAGCGCCTTCTGCAGATAGCTGGTGTCGAACCAGCCGTCGATCGCGACCTCGTTGCGGATCAGCTTGAGCTTGAGGGCATCGCTGACCACCGCCTTGTAGCGGCTGATCACGAAGTCGTCGATCAGCGGTGAATTGCGCTCGGCCAGCGACTGCTTGTCGAACTCTGCGGCCCATGACGTGACCGGTGTGCCGCTGCGTGCCCAGATGTCGAACAACGCCTCGCGGTTCTTCTCGTCGGACGACCAACGCGCACCGCGCACGAACACGTCGACCACGCGCTGCACTTCGGCGGAATGCGCCTTCTCGAACTCTGTGCGCACCAACAGCGAGGCCTGGCGCGTCAGCGCCGGGTCCTGACCCTGCGTCGAGTAGATGATCTTCGCGAGCCCTTGGTCACGCACCTTGAACCATTCGTAGCCGCCGAATGCAGCGTCGACGCCGTTGGACACCAGCGCGGCCTGCGCGCTGCCTGCGTCGAGGTTCACGCCCTTGATGTCCCGCTCGGTCATGCCGTGGGCGGCCAGCACGTTGATCGCGACCAAGTGGCCGTTGGTGCCGCGGAAGATCGAGACCTTGCGGTCCTTGAGCTCCTTGACCGACTTCACATCGGAAGCGGGCGGCACCACCACGTAGAGGTTGTTGCGCACGCCGCTGGCGACCAGCAGCTTGGTCTGCAGCCCGTTGGAGCGGCCGACGATCTGAGGCAGATCTCCCTGGTAGGCGAAGTCGATCTGCTTGTTCGACAGTGCCTCGTTGACCGCCGGGCCTGCGCCCTTGAAGAAGAGCCATTCGATCTTGGTGCCCGAGCCCTTGAACTCCTCCTCGAGCCACTGATTGACGCGGATCACACCGCCCGGCGAGCCGCCCCAGGTGACCGGCTCGCCGCCGCCCGCGGAGGCCACGCCGATGCGGATCGCCTCGGGAGGCGCCGCCAGGGCCGGCATGGCGCCGAGGGTGGCAAGGGCGATGGCGCCCAGGGTCCATGCGCGGCGGTGCAGCCGGGTCAAGGCGGTGTGGATCATGGTTCTTCTCCTCTTCGGTGTAAGGGTACGGGCGTGCTCAGGCGGCGGCCTGGCCGAGCTTGCGGCCGACCTCCGTCCCTTCGAAGAAGCGCGGATTGGCCTCGGTGTAGAAGCGGTGCGGGTTGTCGAACACCAGGGCCTTGAAGTCGGCAGGCGTGATCACGCCCTGTTCGACCAGGTCCCAGCTTTCGGCGAGGGGCTCGGTGAATTCAGGCACGTCCCAATGGCCCACGTCGGATGACCAGATCGCGTTGATCTTCGCGCCGAGCGGATTCACGCGCGTGTTGAAGGCCGCGGCCACCGTGCGGTCGTCGGCCTCGGAGCCGAAGTAGAAGTTGTCGACCCAGCGGCTGCGGATGTCTTCCACCTTCTCGATGCCGGCGAGCGCGAAGTCGTCGATCTCCGATTCGTTCGGTTCGCGACTGTGCGGCAGCGCCGAGAGGCCGAGGCTATCGCGCAACAGCGTCGACTTGTCGATGGGGCGGCCCTGGGTCAGATCGGCGCCGTAGCGTTCGAACAGCGAGGCGAGTAGCTCGACGTCGGCTTCGGCTGGATCGTAGTTGCGCACTGCGGTCCGGTTGCGTTTCTCGAAGCGATCGACCAGGTGCGCGTAGACATGCGCGCCCCAGTCGGCGCCGCCTTCGAGCAGGCCCACGCGCAGGCCCGGGAAGCGGCGCGTGACGCCGCCGAAGAACAGCGCCTTCGCAAAGGCCTGCGACCCATCGGCGAAATGGCCGATATGGTTGTTCATGTAGTTACTGATCGACTGGCGACCGGTCCAGCCCTGGCTGCCGTAGTGCGTGGTGACCGGCACGCCGAGCTCTACCACCTTGGCCCAGAACGGGTCGTAGTCGTGCTCGCTGTCGATGCCGTAGAAGTCGATGTAGCCGGTCTGCCTGGTGATCTCCGGATGCTCGTGCTGCGGGTATTTGTCGGCGATGGCACGGATCGGGCGCCGCACGCCGCCCGCGATGTTGATGACCTTCAGGCCGAGCGTCTTCACCGCGAACTCCAACTCCTCGATGCCCTCCTGCGGCGTGTGCAGCGGAATGCCCGCGACCGGCGTGAGACGGTCGGCGTACTTGCGGTACTGGTCGGCATGGAAGTGGTTGATGGCGCGATGCAGCGGCTGGCGGAACTCGCTGCCGGCGGCCGCTGGCGAAAGCACGTCGTTTGGGAACAGCACCGAGTAGTCGGAGCCTTGTTCGGCCAAACGCTCGTAGAGCAGCGCGGGCAGGGTGTAGGTCGCGAGGTCATAGGTATTGCGCGTGACCCGTGCCCACCAGGGCGCCCGCAGCGTACGGTGGTACTGGCGCTCCTCGGGCGTCTGCTGGTACCAGTCCTTGCCGCCACCGTTGCGCGTGACGAATCGTCCGCCGAGCGCCTTGCGCAGCGCGTCGACCAGCGCATTGCCACCGTAGTGCTGGATGTAGTCCTCCAGTGCGGGCGCATAGTCGTTGACATGCACGTCGGTGTCGATCACCGGGTGCTGAAGTCCTGCCTTGACGGCGGCAGAGCGCGAAGCGCGAAGGGGATTCAGACGGTCGTTCATGCGTATCTCCTGGGATTGGAATGAGCCTTGTGCTGCAAGGTATGTCGCAGGTTATGTGCGCCATCCGACATGCGCAAAGAAGGCTTTCGCGCATCCTTAGCCAGCCACTGAATAAGCGGCTGCACGCTGTGCCTCAGGCGTCGTTGACGCGCCAGTCGTCGAGCGCGAAGTCGCGGTCGATCAGCTTCTCGGCGAGCAGAAACTGCTTGACCTCGCCGAGCAATGCGAGACCCTCCGGCGGATAAGCGGCATCGGGGAAATGCGAGAGCGGGTGCGAGACCTTGACGACCTCGACAGGGAAGCCGCTGACCTCCGAATGGAAGGCGTAATAGGCCTGGCTGTCGCGGCGGATGTCGGCGAGCGCGTCGCGTCGCGCTCGTGTCCATGCCGCGGCCAGCCCGGGCCTGCTGGCCAGCAACTTGCGCGACGCCACGATGACCGAGGTGCCGCGCAGTGTCGGATGCTGCTCTGCCTCGTCGATCACCGGATAGCCGCGTGATGCGAGCAGGGGGCCGACGTCGATCTGTGCGGCAAACGCGGCGATGGCGCTGCGGTCGAGCGCGGCCTCGCCGTCGCGCGGGAACATGTGGATGACCTTGACCGACTGCTGCAGGCCCTGTTCCTTGAGCAGTCCCAGTACGTAGCGGTGCATGTAGGAGCCACGCGCCACGCCGATCGACTGGCCTTCGAGCTCCTTGACGCGGCGCACGCCGCCGCGCGGGGTCAGCAGCCAGACATTCATGCCTACGGCATCGAAGCCAATCAGCTGGCCCTCGAGCCCGCGCGAGCGGGCAACGATGGCCGGCGTGTCGCCGTAGATGCCCACGTCGAGTGCACCCGACAGAAAGGCTTCGTTGAGATCGGGCCCGTTGGGGAAGTTGCGCGTCACGATCTCCTTGAAGCCCAGCGGGGCGAGTTCGCGCAGGAGTTGCCCCTGCCGCAACGCCCATCCGGTGGCCGCGGCCGGTCGCTTGCCCGGGCCGATGTAGCCGAGGCGCAGCACGGTATCGCCGGCCTGCGCGGTAGCGAGGCCCGGCAGCGAAACGGCAGCGGCGGCACCGAGTGCGGTGCCCAGCAGGCGCCGGCGTGAAAGGGTGGTGGCGTGGGGGGTAGGCGGGGAGTCGGTCATGGTGTCGGTGGGCGATCGGGCTGGTGAATCAGTGCGCGCGTCGCAGCAGCTCGAAGCTCGCGTCGGCCGATGCGGTGGACTGGCGTCCGCGGCCCCACCCGATCGCGCTGCGGTAGCTGCCCATCAGCGCCTGCGTGGCGGGCTCGCGTTCGGCTTCTGTGGCTCGGCGGTCGGCGATGGGGGCGACGTAGAGGGCGTCCTCTGGGCAATACAGCTCACACATGAAGCAGGTCTGGCAGTCGTCCTGCCGGGCGATGCGAGGCGGGCCGCCGGGGACGGCTTCGAACACGTTGGTCGGGCAGGCGTTGACGCAGATGTTGCAGGCCGTGCAGCGGTCGGGGCTGATGAGTTCGATCATGCGGCGAGGGCCTCGGTCAGCGGCTGGGCGCGAACCCAGACCTCGTCGAGCCCGCCGCTCAGCAGGCGATGGCGTTGCGTCGGATCCAGGTTGCCGTGTTCGCGGCGGCGATGCATGCCGCGCGTCTCGGTGCGCTGCAGTGCACTGCGATACATCCAGCGTGCGGTCGCGAGCATGGCCGCGGCCTCCCGCGCCCGCACCGCTTCGGTGGCAGTGGCCGCAGGCCCGCTGCGGCGCAGCCGCGTCCACAGGTTGTCAAGCCGACCGAGCGATGCATGCAGCGCATCGCCCTGGCGGAACCAGTTGCGTTCGTAGGGAAAGACTTCGGCCTGCACTGCCGTGATCACGGCCTGGCTGTCGAAGGCCGGTGCATTGGCGTCGATCAGTGCCACCCCGCCGGTGCGCTGCAAGGGCCGCGCGGCGCGCGCTCGGGCGTCCTTGCCGAAGGCGGCCGCACCCGCTCCGGCCCAGAAGCCGGAGGACAGCGCCCAGGCGGCGTTGTGGCTGCCGCCACCGGTGAAGCCGCCGCAGATCAGCTCGCGCGTTGCGGCATCCCCCGCTGCGTAGAGGCCGGCGACCGACGTAGCGCAACTGGCGTCGACGAGATTCAGGCCGCCGGTGCCGCGCACCGTGCCTTCGAGCCGCAGTGTTACCGGGAAATGCTGGACGAAAGGATCGATGCCCTGGCGGTCGAAGGACACGAAGAAGTTGGGCTGGGCCGTGCGCATCCAGGCGCGGATCTGCGCGTCGGCCCGGTCGATGCAGGCAAAGACGGGCTGGGTCTGCAGGTGTTCGGCGATCACGCTGCGCCCGCGCGAGGAGCCGGCGCCTTCGATGGCCTGGCCATGCCGGTCGTAGAACGTGGCCCAGTTGTAGAACAGCGACTTGGTGACCGAAGAGAAGGCCGGTCCGAGCCCATAGGCGTTGGAGAACTCCATGCCGGAGAGCGCGGCGCCCACCTCGGCGGCCATCAGCTGGCCGTCGCCTGTCAGCACGTTGCAGCCCAGTGCCTTGCTCAGGAAGGCACAGCCACCAGTGGCGATGACCACCGCACCGGCCCGCGCCACCCAGGTGTCGCCGGTCTGGCGATGGACGCCAGCGGCGCCGGCCACGGTGCCTTGCGCATCGACGAGGAGCTCCAGCGCAGGGCTGTGATCGAGGATGCGGACTCCGGCTTCCTTGACCCGCTTGCGCATCAGCCGCATGTATTCCGGGCCCTGCAGCGAGGTGCAGCGCAGGCGTCCTTCGTCATCGCTGGGGAAGGGATAGCCCCAGTCCTTGAGGCGCTCGACGTTGTCCCAGGTCTGCGCGAGCACGCGGTCCATCCAGGCGTGCTCGGCGAGGTGGCCGCCCATCGCGAGCCGGCTCGCCTTGGCCTGTGCACGCGCATCGCCGTCGGGCGAAACATGCCACAGGCCGGTGCCTGAAGGCGCCGTCGCGCCCGACGTGCCGCAGAAGCCCTTGTCGGCCAGCAGGACGCGCGCGCCCTGTGCTGCGGCACTGATGGCCGCCCAGGTGCCGGCCGGCCCGCCGCCGATGACGAGCACGTCCACGTCGTGGCGTTGGCTGCCGTCGGCGCCGGACAGCGTCCGGCCATCATGATCTCTTGCGCGCATTCGAATTCACCTGTGGTTCGGGTAACTGCGCACGGTACGCAGAGGCGCTTGATCGGGCAAAGAAGGAATCCATGAAACCTTATGCGTTTCATGCGCACGCCATGGCGAGCCGCTGCCCCAACGAAGCAAACCGGATATGGGTAGATGAAAAGCTTCGTTGTTCCGGTCTCCGACGCTGCGTATCGTGAGCGCCATATCGGCCTTTCGACCCTGCAGATGTCTCGGCTGCCGCGGCACAGCGCGGCAGCCTGAGCGTCCGAGGCGGCCGAACGCGGTCGCGTCAAATGGCTGCGGTCAGCGGTGGCGGCACCGCAGCCAGCAATGCGCGGGTGTACGCATGCGCAGGCCGCAGGAACACGTCGTCCACCGAGCCCTGTTCCACCACGCGCCCCTCGTTGAGCACCAGCACGCGGTCGGCGATGTGGTGGACCAGATTGATGTCGTGGGAGATGAACAGCAGCGCAGTGCCCAGGCGCGACTGCAACTCGCCGATGAGGTCGACGACCTGGGCCTGGATCGAGATGTCCAGCGCGGACACCGGCTCGTCGCACACGATCAGCGTCGGCTCGGCCGCCAATGCGCGTGCGATGGCCACGCGCTGGCGCTGCCCGCCCGACAGCGTGCGGGGTCGCCGTTCGCCCAGCCCACCGTCCAGACCCACCTGTTCGAGGAGGGCATGGATGCGATGCGTGGCCTGCGCCGTCGACAGGGCGCCGAGGTTCTCCGCGATCACCTCGCGCACCGTGTAGCGAGGATCGAAGCTGCTCAGCGGGTCCTGCGGGATGTACTGCAGGCTCGCGCGCAGGCTTCGACGCGCCTTCTCAGGCCGGTGGGACCACGCTTGCCCGCGCAGGCGCACGTTGCCGGCGTCTGGCTCCAGCAGGCCCAGCACGATCTTCGCGCAGGTCGACTTGCCAGAGCCCGATTCGCCGACCAGTCCCAGCACCTCACCCGCCGCGATGGAGAACGACACGTCGTGCAGCGCCACGAAATCGCCGTCGCGCGCCGGTCCGATGCCGCCGCCGCGGCGAAAGCGCTTGCCGATGCCGTCGACTTCCAGCACCCGCTCCCCCGACGTGCCTGTGCCGCGTGCATGCCTGCGCGGCGGCAGCGGTTCACGCACGACGCGCGTTGCGTTGCGATCAGGGTCCGCAGGTGCCGATTCGAAACGTGCCGAGGCGAGCCTGCTGCCTTTGGACGATGCCGACGGCACTGCGGCGATGAGCTGGCGCGTGTAGGCATGCCGCGGCTGCGAGAGCACCTCTCGCGCCGGGCCGGCCTCGACCACGCGCCCCGCGCGCATCACCAGCACGCGGTCGGCGATTTCCGCCACCACCGACAGGTCGTGGCTGATCAGCAGAAGGCCCACCCCGTCGTCGCGCACACGCCGCCCGAGCACCTCGATGACCTGCTTCTGGATGCTGGCGTCCAGCGCTGTCGTCGGCTCGTCCGCAATGATCAGGCGCGGTTCGCCTGCGATGGCCGCCGCAATCAGGGCGCGCTGGCGCAAGCCACCCGAGAGCTGGTGCGCATACTGCGCCATGCGTTCGTCGGGGTCGGAGATGCCCACGCGCGCGAGCGTCTCCCGCGTGCGCCGGGCGATGGCGTCGCGCCCACGCAGCAGGTGGTGGTGGCTGATCACCTCGCCGACCTCCTGGCCGATCGTGCGCAGTGGGTCGAGCGACACCAGCGCGTCCTGCATCACCAAGCCGGCAAAAGTGCCGCGCAGGCGCCGCCAGGTGGCTGCGTCGAAGCGCAGCGCATCAGCGTCGTCGACGAGAAAGCGCGTGGCGCTCACCCGGGCGCCGGGGCCGACCAGGTCAAGCAGGCAGCGCGCCGTCACGCTCTTGCCCGAACCGGACTCGCCGACCAGGGCCACGCACTCGCCGGGTCGAATGCGCAGGTCGACGCCTTCCACCACCGTAGTGCGCCCATGTGGCCCGTCGAAATGGATCCCGAGCCCCTCGATGTCGATCAGGGGCACGGACGCCAGTGTGGCGGAGGGCGCCGCAATGGTGGCCTCCAGGGTGGAGGTAAAGCTCATGCGGAGCGCCCTTCGAAGCGGCGTTGCAGGTCGTTGCCCAGCACGGTGAAGGCGATCACGGTGAGCGTGATGGCCGCGCCCGGGAACACGCCCGGCCACCAGGCCACGCGCAGCACGTCGCGGCTCTCGGCCAACATCACGCCCCACTCGGGCGTGGGCGGTTGCGGGCCGAGCCCGAGGAAGCTCAGGCCCGACGTGGCGAGGATGGTCGATCCGACGTAGATGGTGGCGGTCACCGGAACGGCCACCAGCACGTTGGGAAGCACGTGGCGCAGGAACACTTGCAGACGGCTGCGCCCGTAGATGAAGGCGTGTGTCACGTAGTCTGCGTTGCGTACGACCTGGGTCTGCGCACGCACCACGCGGCCGAATTTCGGAATCCCGGCGATGCCGACCGCGATGGCGATATTGGCCATGCCCTGGCCCAGGAAGATCACCACCAGCATCGCCAGCAGGACGCCCGGGAACGACGAGATCACATCGAGCAGGCGCGAAATGCTCTCGTCCAGGAGCCGGTTCCTCTGCCCCGCCACCACGCCGAGCAGCACGCCGAAGAACACCGACACCGCGGTGCTGCCCAGGCCGATGCACAGCGAATAGCGCGCGCCGTGGACGGTGCGCGCGAACACGTCGCGGCCGAGTCGATCGGTGCCGAAGAGATGTTCGCCGCCCGGCGGCTGCAGCACGGCGAGGAAGTCGCCTTCCAGCGGGTCGTGCGGCGTGAGCCATTGCGGCGCAGCCGCGGCGACGACCAAGGCCAGGATGAAGAGACCGGCGAGCAGCACGGCGATGGCCGGCAATCGCCTCGCACGGCGAAGATTGCCGTGTACCGAGGGCTCGGTCTTGATCGGCGCGGGTGAGGCGGCCGGCCTGGATGCCGGTGTTGCAGCGGGCAGTTCGAGCACCGCCTGGTCGATGGATGTCATGGCGCTTTCAGCCTCGGATCGATCAGCACATAAAGAAGGTCGAGCAGCGTAGAGGCCGCCACATGCACGAAGGCCGCCAGCAAAACCACGGCCAGCACGATCGGCACATCGTGGCTGAGCACGGCATTGAGCGTGACGGTGCCCAGGCCCGGTCGCCCGAACACCTTTTCGGTGATCACGGCGCCGCCCAGCAGGCCGCCGATGATCCAGCCGCCCAGCGTCATGACGGGTAGCGCCGCGTGGCGCAGCACATGGCGTGTGCGCACGCGCCATTCGCCGAGCCCACGGGCGCGAACGGTGACCACGAACGGCTGTTCGAGCGTCTTCTCCATCGCTTCGCGCAGCACCTGCGTGAGCAGCCCCGCCGTGGGCAGCGCCAGCGTGATGGCAGGCAGCACAAGCGCTGCTGCGCCTGCATCGCCCGACACAGGGAACCATGGCAGCGTGAACGAAAACGCCATCAGCAGCAGGATGCCGAGCCAGAACACGGGCGTCGATGCGAACACCAGCTCCACCAAAGACGCCACTGCGCGCGAGATGCGCCCACGACCCGAGGTGAGCACCGCCACGCCCACGGCGATGAGCAGTGCCAGCACGCCTGCGCTCACCGCCAACTGGAGCGTGGGCCACAACTGCGCCGCCACCACGTCGGCCACCGGGCTGCGCAGTTCGTAGGACGTGCCGAAGTCGCCCCGCGCGATGCGCCCCAGGAATTCGAGGTACTGCACGGCCAGGCTGCGGTCGAGTCCCCATTCCGCAGCGATGGCCTCGCGCAGGCCCGGATAGTCCAGGTCACCGGCAAGGATGTCTGCGATGTTGCCGGGCAGCGCGTGCAGCCCGACGAAGGCCGCGGTGGTGCTGCCCCAGGCCACCACCAGGCTGGCACCGAGCCGGCCCGCGACGCGGCGCCAGAGGGCCGGGTTCATTTGCCCTGCAGCCACACGTCGTGGAAGTTGGACGGCGAGTCGAGCTGGGTCTCGAAAGAGAGCCCGCGCACGCCGCTCTTGGCCGCAAGCTGGTAGTTGGCCGAGAACAGCGGCACGATGAATGCCTGGTCGACCGCGCGGCGTTGCGCGTCTTCGACCAGCTTCTTCTTGGCGTCGGCGTTGGTGGAGGCCAGCGCTTCGTTGATGAGCCGGAACAGCTCCTTGTCGCCCTTGTCGGCGACGGCACGAATGAAGCCGCTCTCGCCGATGTTGCCCTGCAGTTCCTGCGCCGCATCGGCCGGCAGATAGGTGTTCGGATAGATTGTCCACGTGCCCTTTTGCAGCTGCTGGGCCCATTCGCCGCCGGTGGTGAAGCGAAGCCGCAGGTCGAAGCCGAGGTTCTTGCGCAACAGTGCCTGCAGGCCCTGAATGAGCACCTCCCGGTTGTCGCGGACGAAGGGTTGCGGGTAGCCCACCTCGATCGTCAGGCGCTGTCCGTCCTTGGTGCGAAAACCTTCGGTGTCGCGACCGGTCCAGCCGGCTTCGTCGAGCAGGCGGTTGGCGCCGGTCACATCGTTGCCCCACGCGTTTTCCAGGCTCTTGTTGTAGAAGTAGTTGTCAGGCCCGATGTTCGACCACGCGCGCCGGTAGGTGCCCTGATAGACGCTGTTGACCAGCGCGCCGATGTTGGCACCGTCGCGCAGCGCGCGACGCACCCGCACGTCGTTCGCAGGCGGAATGGTGTAGTTGATGTTCAGCGTGAAGGAGGTCTGCGCACCCGCGGGTCCCACCAGGAACTGGAAGCCCGGCCGTCCCTTGAACAGCCCCACATCGGTCGGCTGCACGCCCTCGATCACGTCGACCTGACCCGACGACAGCGCGCCTGCGCGCACCGCGTATTCGGGCAGGAAGCGAACGGTGAGCTTGTCCAGGTAGGCCGGGCCGGTGTGCGCGGCATAGCCCGGCGCCCACTGGTAATCCTTGTTCTTCAGGAAGGTGGCCGACTGCCCGCGCGTGTAGTTGTCGAACACGAAGGGGCCGCTGCCGGCCAGCGTCGGGCCGCCTGCGCAAAGGCTGTCGCCCGAGCGCAGCGATTTGGGCGAGACCAGCCCGAGGCGCACGCTGGCGATCGATTCGAGCAGGCCCGAATCGGGCCGACGCAGCGTGAGCTTCACCTCGGTGGGCGACACCACCTGCACCGCGTCGACGGCCTGCAGCAGCTCGCCGGCCGCGTTGGTGTTCTTCGTGTCGCGCACGAAGTCGAAATTGAACTTCACCGCCTCGGCGTCAAGTGGGGTGCCGTCGTGGAAGCGCAGGCCTGGCTTGAGCTTGAAGCTGTAGGTCTTCCCGTCTGCCGAGATGGCGTAAGACTGCGCGAGCCACGGCAGGAAGCGACCGCCCGACGCCTTGGCCACGAGCGAGTCGATGAAGTTGCGGATCAGGATGTAGGAGTTCTGCTGCGTCGAGCGATGCGGGTTGAAACAGATGGGGTCGGTGGTCACGCCGAAGGTGATGTCGCCGCCCTGGCGCGGGGTTTCAGCGGCCAGGCTGGCACCTGCGCTCAGCGCCAGGCAAGCCAGTGAAAGTGAGAGCGCGAAGCGAGGGCGCGATGTACGACGCAGGTCGAGAAGCAGGGGCATCGGGAGGTCCGGGAAGAGAGGAAAAAGCGGTCGTGCAGGGTGACGCGCCACGGAGGGCGGCGGCCGATTCTTGATGACCCCACCGATGCGGAGAACGAAGACTTCCGCGCATGCTTATTCGGTCACCGAGGATGCCATTGGGCTGCAGGCGCGCGCTTCATCGAATCGTCGCTGTGCGAGATTGCTGGTACGAAGACCTTCGTTCTCGACCGACTGCCGAGCTCGCAAGATCGGCAGGCCATCCTGGCCAGGGCGTCGATGGAGTAAAGCGCTGCATCAGCCGCGCCGGAAGAACGAACCCGGGGCGTCAGGGCCGGCCGGGCAAGGTTGTGCTGAGCCTGGGTTTCGACGGGGCCTCGCGCTCGCAGGGCGTGCCCTTCGAGGCGCTGGCCGCGCCCGGGCCGGGCTCAAAGCGCAGGACGTGGGCCTCAAGGTGAGAGTCTTCAACGACGACGCTGAGCTGCGCGGCGGCGAGACGCCGCACTCTCGCGAGTCCTGCGACACTGGCCCGGTACCTGTGAAAACCGAGCTCGCCGATCCATGACTCCAATCTCTCCCCGCCGAGGCGCCGAGGCGCTGATCCAGTCGCTGCAAGCGGCAGGCGTTAAGCGCATCTTCACGCTCTCGGGCAACCACATCATGTCGTTGTTCGACGCCGCCTTCGGCTCCGGCATTGAACTCGTGCATACACGCCACGAGGCCAGTGCGGTGCACATGGCCGATGCGTGGTCGCGCATCACCGGACAGGTCGGCATCGCCCTCGTCACGGGCGGGCCGGGCCATGCGAATGCGGTGTCTGCGTTGTATACAGCGCAGATGGCCGAGGCACCCGTCGTGCTGCTATCAGGACACGCGCCGAACGATCAGCTCGGCCTGGGTGCTTTCCAGGAGATTCGCCAAGCCGAGATGGCGGGGCCAGTCTGCAAGGCGGCCTGGACGTGCGCCCATGCCGATAACGTGGCCGCCGACCTGGCCAGCGCCATCCGCCTGGCGAGGTCCGGTCGGCCTGGCCCGGTGCACCTGAGCCTGCCGACCGACGTGCTCGAAGGGATGACCGCTGCCAGCGTCCCTGCCCAGGGCGCCTTCGCACCCGAGCCGATGCCCCTCGATCCGGGCGTGGCAGCGCTACTGATCGAGCACCTGGCGCAAGCAGAACGCCCGATGATTCTGGTGGGGCCGTCGTGCATGACGCGTGCCGGGCGCGCGCTCACCCAAGCCCTGGAAAAAGCGACGGGCGTTCCGGTGATCGGGATGGAAAGCCCGCGTGGCGTCGGCGATGCGAGCCTGGGCGTGTTCGCGCAACTGCTGTCCCGTGCTGACTGTCTGGTACTGGTGGGAAAGCGGCTGGACTTCACCCTGAAGTTCGGCACGGCCTTTCCTGCTGCGACGCAGGTGCACCAGGTCGATCCGGACGTCGTCGAGATCGAACGTAGCCGTCGCGCGCTCGGCGATCGTTTGCATGCCACGGCACAGGCCGACGCGGATTCGGCGCTGCGGGCGTTGACGCAAGCGGCGCGTGCTGTCGCAGGCTCGGCGTGGCTGGACGAAGCGCGCGCCGAGCTGGCCTACCGACCTGCGGCCTGGGACAGCGCAGCCTCGCAGATGCGGGGCCGCCTGCATCCCGTGCAGGTGCTGCGACCGCTTCAGGCCGTACTCGACAGCCATCCCGAATCCGTGCTCGTCTGCGACGGTGGCGAGATCGGACAGTGGGCCATGGCGTGCCTGCGTGCGCCGCATCGCGTGAACAACGGGGTTGCCGGATCGATCGGTGCGGGCCTGCCCTATGCGCTGGCGGCGCGCTGTGCGCAGCCCGATGCGCCGGTTGTCGCGGTGATGGGCGACGGTACCGTTGGCTTCCACATCGCAGAGTTCGACACCGCCATCCGCTACGGCCTGCCATTGCTCGTGGTGGTTGGCAACGATGCGCGCTGGAATGCAGAACACCAGATTCAATTGCGCGACTATGGCGCCGAGCGGCTGATCGGTTGCGAGCTTTTGCCCACGCGCTACGACCTGGTGGCGCAAGCTTTTGGCGCGCACGGCGAATGCGTCACCGAGGCCGGGTCGCTGTTGCCGGCCGTGCATCGCGCGCTGCTCAGCGGCATGCCGGCTTGCCTGAACGTGATGATCGAAGGTGTGCCTGCGCCGCAGATTCGTCGATAGCGCCGCTGCGATCGCCAGGGGAGACCGCGCCGAGGCTCAGCGAGGCTCGATCCAGGTGTCGCTGAAGTCGCTCGTGGCAACGGTGTCGGCAACCCGTCGCCCGGAGGTCGCGGCCTTGGATCCACCCGATCGCGTTCTCTGGAACACCGGTTGTCACCCGAGTCGGCCGTCGTGGCTACTCCAGCGTGAAGCCGACCTTCAACGTCACCTGCCAGTGAGCGATCTTCCCGCCCTCGACGTGGCCGCGCGTTTCCTGGATCGTGAACCAGTGGATGTTGCGAATGGTCTCGCTGGCCTTGGCGATGGCGGTCTCGACGGCTTGTTCGATGCTGGTGGGCGATGAGCCCGTGAGTTCGATGGTCTTGTAGACGTGGTTCGACATGACGTTCTTCCTTGGTTGATCGACGTTGCCGTCGGGGGTGGGGGTCAGAATGAACCGGTGGTCGGTGGAGGTTCGCCCTTGAGGTGCCAGGCGCCCGAGGCGGCCGCCTTCCACTGGCGAGGGTTGTGGTTGGCGACGGTGCGCGCATTGCGCCAGTGGCGGTCGATGTGGTGCCGCCGGTCGGTGGCGGACGCGCCGCCGACGTCGAAGGCAAGTTCAGAGGCCCTGAGTGCGGCCTCGACCGCGACGTACTGGGCCTGGGCCACCGCAATCGATGCCTCATTGAGGGCGCCGTCGCCGAGTTGATCTTCCCAGGCAGCATCGAGCGCGCCCGCCGCCTTGAGCACCACCGCTTCAGCCGCATAGGCCTGCGAGGCGATCTGGCCGACCGTCTCCTGGACATATGGGTCGTCGACCGAGCGGTCCGCGCTGCTGTGGCGGATCGGTCGTGCATGGTGCTGCGCAAAGTGAACGGCATCGTGCAGCGCATTGCGGGCGATCCCGGCCTCCACGGCGGCGAGATAGAGCTGGAACAACGGCGTGACCGGGTTGCGGCGGTCACGCGGGATGTAGCGCGGACGAATCTCCTCGGACGCGATGCGGGCGTCATGGAAGCGCGTGGTGCCACTGGCGGTGAGCCGCTGGCCGATGGCATCGAAGTCGTCGACCAGTTCCACGCCCTCGCGTTCGCGCGGCACGATGAAGCTGGTTTCCTTGCCTTCGTCGTTCAGCGCGATGGAGGCGATCCAGTCGGCATAGAGCGCGCCGGTGCTGTAGTACTTGGTGCCCGTCACGCGGAAGTCGTCACCCTCGCGGCGCAATCGCGCGCCGATGCTGCCGTGCGGACCGCCGCGCTCGATGCCGGCGTTGCCGAAGATGTCGCCGGCCAGCAGCCGTGGGAACCACAGTTGCCGCTCTTGCTCGCTGCCGGAGAACAGCAGGCTCTCGATGGTGCCGTAATTGGGGCGAAGCGCCTGGGCGATGTTCGAATCGGCAGCCGACAGATCGATGACGAAACGGATCGCATCCTGCACGGAGCCACCCGGTCCGCCGTAACGCTTCGGGATGCGAAAGGTCAGGAGACCGGCCTCTGCGATGCGGCGTACGAGGGCATAGGGTAGTTCGCGGGCCTGTTCCCTCGCTCCGGCGTCCCTGGCGATATCGGGCAGCAGTGCGGCCGCGCGTGCGACAAGGACGGACACGTTTTCTGCCGGAGGTGCAGCACGGCCTCGTAGTGCTGGATGGGATCGGAGCGAAGGCTCGGCCGCCAGGGCCGTGGGAGCGGTAATGGACATGCAGCAAATCTTAGGCGGCTCGCCATGTTTTGCTTAGCAGGAATAGGGATAAGCACATGCGCTTCATGCGCGGGCGCCCAATGGCATGGGTATCTGAAAGCCATCCATGCATGGAAGAAACATGCGCAGGCAGATGCCCTTATCCGCCGTCCGCGCTGCCTAGAATCGTACGCCGGCGCGCGGGTGAGCTCGGCATTGATCGGTGCGAGCCGCCCGGAGCAGATCGAGCCGTCGACCGACGACGCGTAAGCGCGGCCGTTGCGGCGTCGCGCACCCGCGGCGCCAGCGCAGCATGGTCGCAGACTCAGCGCAACGTGATACCTGCCGTCTGGATGGTCCTGGCGTAGCGCAGCCGCTCCGAGGTCAGCGTGCGGGCCATGTCGGCGGGTGTGCCACCGGTCACCTTGAAGCCCATGTCCTCGAGCTTGGCGCGTGTCTCCGGCGCGGCGATGACGGCCTGGATGTCGCGGTTGATCTTGGCGACCACCGCACCTGGCGTGCCGGCCGGCGCGAAGTAGCCTTGCCAGCTTTCGACCGCGAAGCCGGGCAGCCCCGCCTCGGCCATCGTTGGAACGTCGGGCAGCGCGGCCGAACGGTAGTCTGTGGTCACCGCCAGCGCGCGCAGCTTGCCGGCGCGCACGTGGTCGGTCACCGCGGCCAGCGTGATCAACGTGCCATCCACATGGCCGGCCAGCACATCGAGGGTGGCCGGGCCGCCGCCGGAGTAGGGGATGTAGTTCACCTGGGCACCGGTTTCCTGCACGATCATGCGCGATGCCGCCGTTGCCGGGCAGGCCCAGGCTGATCGATTGCGGCTGCGCCTTGGCCCGCGCCAGGTAGTCGCGGAAGTCCTTGATGCCGGTCTTCGGGTTGACCACGAGGATCTGTGGATTCACCACTGCCTTGATGACGGGCGAGAAGGTCTTCTGGCCGTCGTAGGGCAGACGGTCGAACGGGATCGCCAGGCGACTGTAGGCCGCGTGGACCGCGAAGAAGGGATGGCCGTCGCCGTAACGGCCGTGCTCACGCACGTCAAGCAGGGCCAGCTCTTTGCCATCTTCCAGCCAGTGCAGCAGCGTGTCGGCGTCGATCGGGAGCGTCTGTTCAAGGGATGCGAGTGCGGCGGACATGACTCAGGCCCCGCCGGGTGCGTTCTTGCGTGCGGGCGACCAAAGGGCCGTTTGATAGAGCGTGGCATCGAAGTCGGCGGGCACGTCGCCGAGCAGGCGCTTCTCGTGCTGGTCGAGGTCGGCCAGCACCAGATCGCGGTTGATGCGCGCCACCAGCGCCGGGATGTCGCGGCGCATGCTCGGCACGTCGCCGAGCGGCACGCCGGTGCTCACGAAGCCACCGGGGTTGTAAAGGTGGATGTCCTGCAGCCACGGCGCGCTGCCGGGTGTCTTCTCGCGGTACTCCAGGCCACTGCCCAGATAGGGCGCCGCACCCAGTTCGTCGTCGCGCTCGTCGTCAGGCGGCACGAAGCGATCGCGCCAGCGCAGGATGTGCGGTGCGATGTCGACCAGCTCGGAGCGGGAGCCAGGATCGACACGGTAGCCGGTGCCTGCGATCACATGGTCGAACGCAAAGTCCTCGCCGTGAACGCGCGTGTGCACCCGGCTTTGCGCTACCGCCGCACCGGTCCAGGTCGCACCGAGGTGCAGATGAAAGGTTGGGTGCCTGAGCACGCGCTGCACCGAGTCGGCCGGTGGCGTCGAGCCGTACCGCCGCAAACGCAGCGCCTGGTGCCAGCGGGTGGCGTCGGGCAGCGCATGGTAGTTGTCGTAGACGCCCGGATAGCCGCGCACGCGGCCGATCGGCGTCGCGGCCAGATGGTCGCGACGCGCAAACAGGTGCACGGCTGCAGCGCCGTGTTCGAGCGCCACTGCGGCCGCGTCGAAGGCGGAGGCTGCGGCACCGAGCACCGCGACGGTCCGGCCACGCAAGGCATCGAAGTCGATCGCATCCGCGGTGTGCGACACGAAGCCGCTGTCCTGCGCTTCTTCGAGCACGGCCGGAACGAAGGGCGTCCCGTTGCCTGCCACGCCGTTGGCGAGGATCACCTTGCGCGTGGTCTCGATGCGCGTCTGGCCACCCACCTGCAGGTGCAGCCGGAAGTGTGAGGCGGCACCGTGCGTGACTGGTTCGATGCGAACCAGCCGGGTGCCATAGCGCACCTGCACGCTTAGGAAGCCGCGGTACCAGTCCAGGTAGTCGGCCCAGTCGTTGCGCGGGATGCGATCGAGCGCCGCATAGGCATCGGTACCGTGGCGCGCCTCGTACCAGGCCTGGAAGCCCAGCGTAGGGAGGCCGAGTTCCGGTCCGACCAGGTTCTTGGGCGTGCGCAGCTTGTGCATGCGCGCCCGCGTGCGCCAGACTCCCGCCTGCGAAGGGTCGGGCGCTGCGTCAACCACCGTCGTGCGCCCGATGCCCGCGCGCTGCAGCGCAAAGGCAAATGCGCTGCCGTTCTGACCGCCGCCGATCACGGCGACGTTGTGGTCGATGCCTGGCGTGTCGGGCACCCAGTTCTCGGGCGCGGGGCCGAGCAGGCGCAGCGTCTCGCGCGCAAGATGGTCGATGGCGTGGTGAGCGTGGGTCATGCGGTCTCCGGCAGGGCGGTATCGGTCCGTCGAGCGACTGGCCTGAAAGATCGATGCCGCCCGTGAGGCCGGACACGAGGGCCAGGCCCACGCCATCAAGGGGCCGCTGCGTTGTTCCATGAAGGGGGGCCGAGTGGTGGGTGGCGACGGGGTTCAGGCGGCTGCGCGCTCCGCACTGCGCCCCGCCGGCCGCGCGAGGCCGAAGTGGTCCCGCAACGTGCTGCCATCGTAGGCGGTACGGAAGATGCCGCGCCGCTGCAGGATTGGCACCACGCCGTCGACGAAGGCCTGCAGGCCATCGGGCAGCACGTCGGGCATCAGGTTGAAGCCGTCGGCGGCGCCGGCGCGGAACCAGCGCTCGATGTCGTCGGCGATCTGCTCCGGGGTGCCCACGATCACGCGGTGCCCGCCGCCGCCGGCGAGTTCGCGAATGAGTTCGCGCGCCGTCAGATCGAGCCGACGCGCAGTGGCCAGCGTGGCGTTGAAGAAGGTGTGGTTGCCGTTGCCGCCGCCGGGCAGCGCCAGGTTCTCGGGCAGGCGCTCGTCGAGCTTCAGACGATCGGGCGGGATGCCCAGGATGCCGGCCAGACGGGTGAGGCTGTAGTCCCACGGAATCAGGTCGACCAGTTCGTCGCGGCGGCGTCGGGCGGCGGCTTCGGTATCGCCGATGACGGTGGTCAGGCCGGGCAGCACGCGCAACGCCTGGGGCCCGCGCCCCAATGCCTCGGCACGGGACTTGAGGTCGCGCGCATAGGACAGCGCCTCCTCGAAGGACTGCGAGGCCGAGAACACCGCTTCCGCATGGCGCGCGGCGAGCGCGCGGCCGTCACCGGAGCCGCCGGCTTGCACCAGCACCGGATGGCCTTGCGGCGTGCGCGGCAGGTTCAGCGGCCCCTGGACCGAGAAAAACTCGCCCTGATGGGCGATCGCGTGCACCTTGGCCGCATCGACGAAGCGGCCCGCGGCCTGGTCGCCGATGAAGGCATCGTCCTCCCAGCTGTTCCAGAGCGCCTTGACGACCGAGGTGAACTCGGCCGCGCGCGCATAGCGTTGCGCATGGTCGGGCACGGCGTCGCGACCGAAGTTGCGCGCCGAGGGCAGGTCGGCCGTCGTCACCACGTTCCAGCCGGCACGCCCGCCGCTCACGTGGTCGAGCGTTGCGAAGCGGCGCGCGATGTTGTAGGGCTCGTTATAGCTGGTGGATGCCGTTCCGATCAGTCCGATGTGGCGGGTGGCCGCGGCCACGCTCGCGAGCAGCACGGTCGGCTCCAGCGCGGTGATCGGGCGGAAATGGATCTGGTCGACGATGGCCGCGTTGTCTGCCAGGAACACCGCATCGAGCTTGCCCGCTTCGGCGATCTGCGCGACGCGGATGTAGTGCTGCACGTCGATGAAGGCGCGCGGGTCGCTGCCCGCAGGGCGCCAGGCCGAAGGCAGGAAGCCTGAATGAAGGATGTTGACGTTGAGGTGCAGGCGGCGCGGCGCGCGCGTAGGGGGCTGGCTCATGGACGGGTACCGGGTTCGGAAAAGGGCTTCACTTCGAGAAGTAGTCGGGCAGCCGGTAACCGGCCCAGGCCGGGTTGGACTGGAACACGCGCTGGAAATCGGGCGACTGATAGGCCAGCACCAGATCCTTGGCGAATTGGGCGTTTTCGTTGCTACGCTTGACCGCGACCACGTTGACGTAGGGCAGGGTCATGTCCTCCAGCTTCAGCGCCTCGGTCAGCTTCAGGCCCGAGGCGACGGCAAAATTGCCCTGCACGGCGGCGAGGTCGGCGTCGGCCAGCGAGCGCGGCGCCTGCGCGGCGTCGAGCGGCACCAGCTTCAGGCGCTTCGGGTTGCTCGCGATGTCGCGCTCCGACACGCTCAGCGGACTCACGCCCGGCTTGAGCTGCACCCAGCCCAGCGCGGCCAGCAGATTCAGTGCGCGCGCCGCGTTCACCGGGTCGGCTGGCAGCGTCACGGTCGCGCCGTCGGGCACCGCGGCCAGCGTCTTGTGGCGCTGCGAGTACAGACCCATCGGGGGGGTCGGCACGTGCACGATCGGCACCAGGTCGAAGCCCTGCTGCTTGTTGGTGGCGTTGAGATAAAGCGTGTGCTGGAAGATGTTGGCGTCGATCTGGCCACGCTCCACCGCATCGTTGGGCTGCACGCCCTGGCTGAACTCGACGTACTTGATGGTGTAGCCCTGCTTCTTGAGCAGTGGCTCGATGCCCTTGGTGAACGCATCGCGGTAGGGGCCGGGCATGAAGCCCACGCTCAGGTCGGCCGCCTGGGCGGCACCGGCTACGAGGAGCGAGAGCAGCAGGGCGCCGACGCGAGCGCGGCTGCGTGCGCCGGGCGAACTGAAGAACGAAGGCATGAAGAAGTAACTCCGACGGGAAGGGCGGTGGGCCGATGAAGGCAGGCAGGTGGTCCGAAGCCCGAACGTTGCGGGCGGGCAGCCACTCTAGGCCGAAGGCTCCGGTTCGGAGAACGAAGATTTGCGTGCTTGCTTATGAGCCTGCCGGATAAGGACCCTGCGGTGCCAAACGGGATCGGCCGACGCATATCGATCCTCGAAATACGTTCTTGGCGAGGGTTGCTGCCGGCCCTAAGGTCGCGGCCTTTGCGTGCGGCGGTGCTGCATGCGCTCCACCCAGGAAATCTCATGAGCCTCAACGACTACCTCATCGAAAAACGCGCCGCGGTGCAGGCGCGCAGCGCCGCCATCGAGTCGGGCACCGCGCAGCCCGCACAACTCAAGGCGCATGTGCGAGCCGAAGGCCGCAGCGGCGTTCGGCGCCTGCGCATCCGCGACCATCAGGTCATCAGCGACAGCCCGCCGGACTTCGCCGGCTACAACCTGGGCCCGAGCTCGCCGGAGTTGCAACTCGGCGTGCTCGGCACCTGCGTCACGCACATCTTCCTGATCCATGCGGCGGAGCGCCAGGTGCCGCTGGAAAGCCTCGAGGTGGAGGTCACCGGTGTCATCGATCCGCGCGGCGGCAAACCGGGCCACGAGCAGACCCCGATCTGGCCGCACCAGATCGCCTACACCGTGCACATCGATTCGCCCGCGCCGCGCGCGGACATCGACGCGCTCTTTGAGGTGGTCGAGCGCAACTGCCCGATCCTGAACTTGCTGCGCAACCCGCAGACGATCCGCGCCGAGGTGCGACTCGTGAACTCGAAGGCCGCGACACAGGCAAAGAGCGTCCACGCGCACTGAGGCTGCGCGGCGCCGCGCGCCCGTCAGAAGGGGTGGCTGCCGGCGAGGCTGATGGGCTTGAGACCGCGAATCGCTTATCTGTTTATCGCCTAACGATGCTCCTTAATAGCTGCGCGTGAATGCATTCGGCTGGCTACGATTCCGCTCCCGACGACACCGTGCTGCGGACGTCGGCCTCCCATTTCATTCCCATTGAAAGTGTCTTGTGAACGTGTTCTCCAGAAGGTTTGAGCGGGTGGCTGCAGCCACCGCCGTCGTGGCTCTGATGGCGCTGCTCGCAGCGTGTTCCAAGGCCCCCGAACCTGCTGCGAGTGCATCGGCCGATGCGTCGGCGCCTGTGGCGGGCGGCACCCTGGTCTACCTGGAGCAGCAGGCGCACACCAATCTGTATCCGCCGGCCGGTGGGTTCTATCCGAACGGCGGCATCCTCAATCAGATCACCGACAAGCTGACCTACCAGGACCCGAAGACGCTGAAGGTTGAGCCCTGGATCGCCGAGTCGTGGACGGTCAACGCCGATGCGACCGAATACACCTTCAAGTTGCGTGAAGGCGTGAGCTTCTCCGACGGCACGCCGCTGGACGCAACGGCAGTCGCGAAAAACTACGACACCTTCGGCAGGGGCAACAAGGAGCTGAAGCTGCCGGTGTCGGAGGTAATCAACAACTACGACCGCAGCGAAGTGGTCGACGCGCGCACCGTCAGGTTCTATTTCAAGAAGCCGTCGCCCGGCTTCCTGCAGGGCACTTCGGTCATCGGTTCGGGATTGGTATCGCTCGCCACGCTGGCGCGGCCTTTTGACGAACTGGGCGATGCGACCAAGATCATCGGCTCTGGCCCCTTCGTCGTCGCCAGCGAGACGGTGGGCAAGGAACTGCTGTTGACCGCGCGCAAGGACTACCAGTGGGGACCGGCGACGCTGCCGCACCAGGGCCGCGCCCTGCTCGACGAGATCAAGCTCATCGTCACGCCCGAGGACAGCGTGCGCATCGGTGCGCTGGTGGCGGGGCAGGCCGGCTTTATCCGCCAGGTGCAGGCCTATGACGAGAAACGGGTGAAGGACCAAGGCTTCGCGATCTATGCGCCGTCGACCCGCGGCGTCAACAACAGCATCAACTTCCGCCCGGACAACCCGCTGGTCGCCGATGTGCGCGTGCGGCAGGCGCTGCTGCATGCGACGAACACGAAGGAGATCGTCGAGACCCTGTTCTCGTCGAACTACCCGCAGGCCACGTCGGTGCTGGCCTCCACTGCGGCCGGCTATGTGAACCTGTCTGCCAAGCTGGCCTACGACGAGACGAAGGCCAAGCAGCTGCTCGACGATGCCGGCTGGACCGTCGGTGCCAACGGGACCCGCACCAAGGACGGCCAAGAGCTGGTGCTGCGTGCCTATGAAGCGCTGCCGCAACCCCAGAACAAGGAAACGCTGCAGCTCGTGGCTCAGCAGTGGGCGAAGGTCGGCGTCAAGCTCGTCGTGCTCACCGGGGACGCCGGCAGCAAGACGGTCGACAACCTCGATCCGGCGAAGACCGCCGTGTTCCCGACCATGGTCGGACGCGCAGACCCCGACGTGATCAAGAGCCAGTATTACCCGACCAACCGCAACGTGCTGCTGCAGAAGGGCGGCGTGAGCGACAAGGTAAAGAGTTTCGAGGACGGGAAGCTCAACGGCCTGCTCGAAGGGATTGCCGCCGAGATCGATACGCCCAAGCGACTCGCGCTCGTGGGTGAGGTCCAGAATTACGTGATCGACCAGGCCTATGTGATCCCGATCTTCGAAGAGCCGCAGGCCTTCGCCGGCGCACCGTGGGTGAAGGGCGTGAGCTACGAGGCGGTGGGTCGCCCGAGCTTCTATGCGACATGGCTGGCCAAGCACTGAGTCGCGGCGCCCGACAGCCATGAACCTGTTTCGCAACGAGCGCCACCCGCGTGGCGCGGTGCTCGCCATGGCGCTGATGCTTGCACTGGCCCTCGGCGCCTGCTCGAAGACGGCCGATTCCGGCGCCGCAGGCGCAGCCGGTGTCGACGGCCAGCCGGTGATCGGCGGCACGCTGGTTTACCTCGACCAGCAGGCCCACAACAACCTCTATCCGCCGGCTGGCGGCTTTTATCCGAACGGCGGCATCCTCAACCAGATCACCGATAAGCTGACCTATCAGAATCCGGCCACGCTGGAGATCGAGCCCTGGATCGCCGAGTCGTGGACGGTCAACGCCGATGCGACCGAATACACCTTCAAATTGCGCGAGGGCGTGAGCTTTTCCGACGGCACACCGCTGGACGCGACGGCAGTCGCGAAGAACTACGACACCTTCGGCAAAGGGAACAAGGCGCTGAAGTTGTCGGTGTCGGAAGTGATCAACAACTACGAGCGCAGCGAAGTGCTCGACGCCCGTACGGTTCGCTTTCATTTCAGGAAGCCGTCGCCCGGCTTCCTGCAGGGCACCTCGGTGATCGGCTCGGGGCTGGTGTCGCCCGCCACGCTGGACCTGCCCTTCGAGGCCCTGGGCGACGCGACGCGCATCATCGGTTCCGGACCTTTCGTGGTCGCGTCCGAAACGCTGGGCAAGGAAGTGAACCTGACGGTGCGCAAGGACTATCGGTGGGGTCCAGTGCGCCTCGCGCAGCAGGGCCGGGCGCGTCTGGATGCCATCAAGATCATCGTCACGCCCGAAGACAGCGTGCGCATCGGCGGGCTGCTGGCGGGCCAGGCCGGGTTCATCCGGCAGATCCAGGCCTACGACGAGAAGCGCGTGCAGGAGCGCCAGTTCCCCATCTATGCGTCTTCGACGCGCGGCGTCAACGACAGCCTGGCCTTCCGGCCCGACAACCCGCTGGTGGCGGATCTGCGGGTGCGCCAGGCGCTGCTGCATGCAACCGACGCGCGCGCCGTGGTGCAGACGCTGTTCTCGTCGAACTATCCGCAGGCCAAGGGCGTGATTGTCTCGACCGCCGCCGGCTTCGTCGACCTGTCGGACAAGCTGCGCCACGACCCGGCCCGTGCGAAGCAACTGCTCGACGATGCGGGCTGGAAGCCGGGCGCCGATGGCCTCCGCGTCAAGGACGGGCAGACGCTGGTGCTGGCCACCTACGAGTCACCCAACTATCTGCAGAACAAGGAAGTGCTGCAGCTCGTCGCGCAGCAGTGGGCGCAGGTGGGCGTGAAGCTCAACGTGCTGTCGGGCGACCTGGGCAGCCGCACCATCGACAGCCTCGACCCGCAGAAGACGCCGCTGATCCCCGCCATGGTCGGCCGTGCCGATCCGGACGTGATCAAGAGCAACTACCACCCGAGCAATCGCAACCTGCTGCTGCAGAAGGGCGGCCTGAGCCAGAAGGTCAAGTCCTTCGAGGACGACCGGCTCAACGCGCTGTTCGATGCGATTGCACAGGAGCCTGATGCGGCGAAGCGCCTGGCCCTGACGAAGGACGTGCAGCATCACCTGGTCGACCAGGCCTATGTGATTCCGCTGTTCGAGGAGCCGCAGGTCTTCGCCGGTGCGCCCTGGGTGCGGGGCGTGGCCTTCGAGGCCGTCGGCCGGCCGAGTTTCTACGGCACCTGGCTGGCACCGCACTGAGACCGCCATGAACCGATACCTCCTCAACCGCGTGGGCCAGGCGCTGCTGGTGCTTTGGGCCGCCTTTACCGCGTCCTTCGTGCTGCTGCAGGCTCTGCCCGGCGATGCAGTGCTTATCAAGTTCCTGAACCCGGACATGGGCTTGGGGCCCAAGGAGATCGCCGATATCCGCGCCGCGTACGGTGCCGACAACCCGCTGTGGGAGCGCTACCTGCACACGCTGTGGAATTTCCTCTGCGGCAATTTCGGTTACTCGATGCAGGCGGGTGTGCCGGTCAGCCAGGGCCTGGCGACCAACCTGCCGCCGACACTGCGACTTGCTGTCTTCGGTTTCGCCGTGGCCCTGCTGCTGGCGGTGGCGCTCGCCTTCGTTTCCAACCTCACGCGCTTCGCGTGGCTGCGCTCGGCGATCCAGTCGCTGCCCTCGCTGTTTGTCTCGGTGCCTGTGTTCTGGCTGGGCATCATGCTGATCCAGGTGTTCTCGTTCAGGCTCGGCCTGATTCCGGTGATCAACCCCGGCCGCTGGGAGGGACTCGTGTTGCCCACGCTGACGCTCGCCATCCCGATCTCGGCACCGCTCGCGCAGATCCTGATGCGCAACATCGACGAGGTGCTGACGCAGCCCTTCGTGTCGGTGGCGCGGGCGAAGGGCGCCACGCGCGGCTGGGTGCTCTGGAAGCACGTGGCACGCAACGCGGTGCTGCCAACGCTGACCATCGCCGGCATCCTGTTCGGTGAACTGCTGGCCGGCGCGGTGGTCACGGAAGCCGTGTTCGGCCTCAACGGGCTGGGCAGCCTCACGCAGCAGGCGGTGGGCAACCAGGACACGGCGGTGCTGCAGGCCATCGTTGTGATCTCCGCAGCGGCCTTTGTCTGCATCAACCTCGCGGTCGATCTCCTGTATCCCATTCTCGATCCCCGCCTCAGAACCTCACCTGGGCACTGACCATGAGCACCATTCTGGAACCCTCATCCCATGCTTTGCGCGTCACGCGGCTCTCGTTGGGCCACCGTATCGCTTCCGTGGTCGGCGGCGGCTGGGCGTGGCGGTCTCTTCGCCACGCCCAGCCGGGCCTGATCCTGGCCTGGCTCGTGATCGGTGCCGTCTCGCTCTGGGCGATCGCGCCCGGCCTGTTCACCGGTTACAGCCCGGTGCAGGGCACATCGGGCCAGCATTTGCTGGCGCCGGGCGCCGCGCACCTGCTGGGCACCGACGGGCTGGGGCGTGACCTCTACGCCCGCGTCGTGCACGGTGCCGTGCATTCGCTGTCCGGTGCGTTCCTGGCCGTGACGGTGGGACTGCTGCTGGGCACGCTGCTCGGCCTGGTCGCCGGTGCGGTCGGCGGCCTGGTGGAGGACATCGTCATGCGCATCGTGGACGTGCTGCTGGCCGTGCCTTCGCTGCTGCTGTCCCTGAGCATCATCATCATCCTGGGCTTCGGCACGCTCAACGCTGCACTCGCGGTGGGCGTCGCGTCGGTGGCCGGCTTCGCACGATTGGTGCGTTCGGAAGTGGTGCGGGTGCGCCGCGCCGACTACGTCGAAGCCGCTTTTGGCAGCGGCGGCCGCTTTCGCAGCGTGCTCTGGCGCCATGTGCTGCCCAACTCGATGACCTCGGTGGTGGCGATGGCAGCGCTCCAGTTCGGCACGGCGATCCTGTCGATCTCGACGCTCGGCTTCCTGGGCTACGGCGCACCGCCGCCGACGCCCGAGTGGGGTCTGCTGATTGCGGAAGGGCGCAACTACATCGCCACCGGCTGGTGGCTCACCACCGTGCCCGGGCTGGTGGTCGTCGCGGTCGTGCTGTCGGCCAACCGCATCAGCGTGGCGCTGGCGAAGGGGCGTCGATGAGCAGGCTCGTTGCGCTCCGGCCGGGCGACACGGCGGCGCCACCGGTGCCCCCGGTGCTCGAGGTCGAGGGCCTGTCGATTGGCTACCGCGACCGCGATGCGCTGCACCGCGTGGTGCACGACGTGTCCTTCTCGATTCATCCGGGCGAGATCGTCGCGCTGGTGGGCGAGTCGGGCTCCGGCAAGTCCACCACCGCACAGGCGGTGATCGGCCTGCTGCCGGAGAACGGGCAGCTGGAGCATGGCGCGATCCGCCTCAACGGCACGGACGTGGCCGGCTGGTCGCAGAAGCGCTTGGACGGCATCCGCGGCGCCACGGTGAGCCTGATCCCGCAGGATCCGACCAGCTCGCTGAATCCGGTGCGCACGATCGGCGAACAGGTGGCCGAGATCCTGCGCATCCACCGGCGCGTGGAGCGCCGTCAGGTCGATGCGCGGGTGATCGAGCTGTTGGGCCGTGTCGGCCTGTCGCAGCCCGAACTGCGGGCGCGGCAGTATCCACACGAGCTTTCGGGCGGCATGAAGCAACGGGTGCTGATCGCCATCGCCATTGCGCTGCAGCCGGCGCTGATCATCGCGGACGAGCCCACCAGTGCGCTCGACGTGACCGTGCAGCGTCGCATCCTAGACCTGATCGACGAGCTCCGGCGCGAATACGGCACCGCTGTGCTGCTGGTCACGCACGACCTCGGCGTGGCGGCCGATCGCGCCCAGCGCATCGTTGTGCTGCAGGGCGGACGCATCCAGGAACAGGGCCCGACCGCTGCGCTGCTGCGCGAGCCGCGCAGCGCCTACACGCGGCAGCTGCTGTCGGATGCGCCCTCGCTGGCGCTGACTGGCTTTCGGCCCGCACTGGTGCCTGCGCTGACGGCCGAAGAAGAGGGCGCCTTCGCGATCGTGGTGAAGGACCTGGTGCATGAGTTCGCCATCGGCGGGTCGCGCGGCACTTTGTTCCGCGCGGTCGACGGGGTGTCGTTCAAGGTGCGGCGCGGCACCACGCATGCGATCGTGGGCGAGTCCGGCTCGGGCAAGACGACGACGATTCGCGACGTGGTCGGCTTCCGTCAGCCGACCGCGGGCCGCATCCTGGTCGAGGGCGTCGACCTCGCACGCCTGCAGGGCGAGGCACTGCGGCAGTTCCGCAGGCGCATCCAGCTGGTCTACCAGAACCCTTTCAGCTCGCTCGACCCTCGCCAGACCGTGTTCGAGATCATCGAGGAGCCGTTGCGCAACTTCGAGCTCGTGGCGGCACCGGAGCGGCAGCGCCGCGTGGCCGATATCCTGACGCGCGTGGGCCTGCCGCCCGCCGTGCTGCAGCGGCGGCCGCATGCGCTGTCGGGCGGCCAGCGGCAGCGGGTGGCGATCGCCCGCGCGCTGGTGCTCGAGCCGCAAGTGCTGGTGCTCGACGAGGCGGTGTCCGCGCTCGACGTGACGGTGCAGGCGCAGATCCTTCGGCTGCTCGAACGCCTGCAGCAGGAGCTCGGGCTCACCTATCTCTTCATCTCCCACGACCTCGCGGTGGTGCGGCAGATCGCGGACACGGTGTCGGTACTGCAACACGGACGCCAGGTCGAGCACGGCCGGGTGGAGGACGTGTTCCTCAACCCAATCAGTCCCTACACCCGCGAACTCATCGACGCCATACCCGGCAAAAGGAATCTGGATCTTGTCCTCACTGCAACGCCTGGGCTTCTTCAGCAGGCTTCTTGACGATGCGTCGGCCGGCGAGCGCTATCGCCTGGTCACGGCGCAGATCGTCCATGCCGAGGCCTTGGGCTATGACTCGGCCTGGGTCGCCCAGCATCACTTCCACGCGGCGGAGGGCGGACTCCCATCGCCGCTGGTGCAGGGCGGCGACCGGCTCTACCCGTCTTCGCCGCAGTTGCTCGACCGAATCTGGCAGGCCAGCTTCTCGGTCGTCGGCGGCACGCGTGCGGGCCTGGCTGGCGACGGCCTGATGCTGTCGCGCACGCAGCCGCGTACGGCCGAGGTACCGAACGCCACCCTGGCCGAGCTGCAGCTGCCGATCATCGAGGCCTACCTTGCGGCTCTGCCAGCCGGCCGCGCGCCGCGCATCGTGGGTTCGCGCTCGGTGTTCGTCGCGGACGACCGGGCGTTGGCGCGCCGGCTCGCCGAAGAGGGGCTGCGTCGCAGCTTCGCGCGGCAGGCTGGTGCGGCGGCGTCCGGTGCAGCGCTGTCGCTGGATGCACTGATCGCGCGCCAGGACGTGCATGTCGGCACGCCGTCGGACGTGATCGCATCGCTGCGCGCCGACCGCACGCTGGCGCAGGTGACAGACCTGGTGTGCCAGGTGCATTCGGTGGATCCGCCGCATCGTCACATCCTGCGCTCCATCGAACTCATCGCCACCGAAGTCGCGCCGGCGCTCGGCTGGCCCGGCCCGGCGACGAGCCGCGCTTCTTCCCTCACCGAACGCTTCACCCTCGCATGACCGCAACCTCCATTCCAGACGTGATCGACCAACTCGCGGGCATCCATCCCGGCGACGCGCTCGACGCGATCCGCGCCCAGCGCCCGCAAGCCCGCCAGCATGCACAGCAGAGTTACCTGGCGCTGTTCCATCCGGGCGATCCGTCGCTGCAGGCCGTCACGCGATTCACTGTCGCTGAGCGCTTTGCGGTGGCCGCATACACGGCCGCCCTGCACGGGCAGGGCGACTTCGTCGCTTTCTATGGCACCCGGCTGTCTGCCGATGTCGCAACCTCGGGCTGGCTCGAAGTCCTTGCGGCCGAAGCGGCTCAAAGCGCTGCGCGCGGCCCCTATGGCGCCTATCCATCCGGACCATTGAGTGCTGAAGACGTGAGCGGCCCCGTGCATGCCGTGGGCGCAGCGCACCGCGCTCTGCTGGGCGACCGCCTGTCGGCCGCGCTGGCGCATGCTCATCTGCTGGTGCTGCATCCGCGCGATGCCGCGGCCTCGGCGCTGCAGGCACTGCTCGACGCGGGATGGTCGACCACCGACATCGTCACGCTGTCGCAATTGGTCGCATTCCTGTCGTTCCAGATCCGTGTCGTCGCCGGTCTGCGAACGCTGGCCGCACTGACATCGACCTCCACGGTCACCGCCTGATCGGGCCATCCCATGAGCACACAGACCCTTTCCCATCCCGACAACGTCCCACCGAACGCCTTCACGCAGGCCGTGCTCGAATGGCTGCCCTGGCTGGAGCCGCTGCCTGAAGCCGAGCTGACGGACCGCCACCGCGCGGGCCTCGTGGACGCGGCTCGCGCCAAGTCGCCGTACTTCATGCTGCTGGCGCGCGACCCCGACATCCTCGGCGCGCGCACTCGTACCGACAAGGACATCTTCTACAACCCCGTTGCGGGCCTGCCGCGCGCCGAGCGCGAGTTGGCGGCCGCGGCGACCTCTCGCTTCAACGGCTGCATCTATTGCGCGTCGGTCCACGCGCGCTTCGCCTCGCATTTCTCGCCGCGGTCGGATGACCTGCAGCGGCTGCTGGATGAGGGCGTCAATGCATCGCTCGATCCGCGCTGGGACGCGATCGTGGCCGCTTCGGTTGCGCTGTCGTCGACGCCTGTCGCCTTCGGCCCGTCGCACGTTCATGCCCTGCGTAAGGTGGGCCTGGACGATCTGGCGGTCTCCGACGTGATCCACGGCGCAGCCTTCTTCAACTGGGCCAACCGGCTGATGCTGTCGCTCGGCGAGCCACGCGCGAGCTCGATCGGCTGAGATGTTCAGTCACGAGCATTTGCAGGCCTTTCAGGCGGTTGCCGAGCGCGGCAGCGTGACGCAGGCGGCTCAAGCGCTTCGGTTGTCCAAATCGACGGTGAGCAAGTACCTCACCGACCTCGAACAGCAGGTGGGCGTCAAACTGCTGCACCGGAGCACGCGCGCAGTCAGCTTGACCGATGCAGGGCACCTGATGCTGCGTCGGAGCAAGGTGCTGGTGCGGATGACCGAACGCATTCGTTCGGAGTTGTGTGGGCGGGCCAGCACAAGCACGGCCGAGCCCTTCTGAAAACCGATCTTTTTCTCCTTCTTTCTTCTTATCGGCTTCGGCCTGAAAGCGCATCCATGGGTTTGAAACTCGATCACGTCGTCATTGCCGTTCACGATCTCGAACGCAGCATTGCTGATTACACGGCCCTCGGCTTCCACGTGCTGCGTGGTGGCGATCATCCAAGTCGGGTGACGCACAACGCTCTGATCGTCTTTGCCGATGGCGTTTACTTCGAGCTGATCGCGTTTCGCGAGCCAGCGCCCGGCGAGCGTTGGTGGCAGCTGTTGCACAAGCATGGCGAGGGCATCGTCGACTTTGCCCTGCTGCCGCAAGACACGGCGGACACGGTGGCCCAAGCGGCTGCGAGAGGGCTGATTCTGGAAGGGCCGCTCGATGGGGGACGATTGCGACCCGATGGCACGCGGCTGCACTGGCAGACCGCCCGGCCGCCTTCGTCGGATCTGCCTTTTCTGTGCGGCGACCTTACGCCGCGCACGCTGCGTGTGCCCGAGGGTGACGCACGCCTGCATCCGAACGGCGCGCTGGGCGTGGCCAGCCTGGCGGTTGGGACGCGCGATCTGGACGCCACGCTCGCGCGTTGGCGTGCGCTGCTTGGGAGCCGCTCCGATCGGTCTGATGCGCAGGCCGAGAGCCAGCAAGAGGACGCAAACCGGATCGGCATCGGGTTTCCCGTGCCGGCCGGCGACGAGCGCATCGCCGTCGTACAACTGGGCGACAGTGCCATCGTGCTGATGTCTCCGCGCGACGACACGAACGAGCAATCCAGTCCGCTGGCCCAACGCCTGGCGCTGCGCGGTGAAGGACCCTACGCCTTGGTGTTGCGGTTCCAGGATGTGTCGCACAGCGCGCGCGGTCTCGACCCGGCGCTTACGCACGGCGCGCTGCTCGAATGGGATGTCGGGCCAGCGGCGAGCGCCTGAGCGAATGGCGACAAGCGCGATCACCGCCTGCGACACCAGTCCGCATCGATAGACGCGCATCCCGGCTGCGCTTGAACCACTGGAAATTTGGCGATTGCCAAAAAAGTGCCCAAAACGAAAATGCCCCGCTATCTTTTGAATAGCGGGGCATCCAGTGGCCTTGCGGCTTGTAGTGGCTCCTCGACCTGGGCTCGAACCAGGGACCTACGGATTAACAGTCCGGCGCTCTACCAACTGAGCTATCGAGGAACAAGCCTTAGATTATAGCGTCATTTTTTCGATCTCCGCCAGCACGTGTGACGAAAGTGTCACAAGGTGGCGGTGACCGCCAGTCGGATCGTTCGCGGCGCGCCGGGGAACAGGTAGACGTGGCCGTATTGGTAGGGCGATTCCTTCCAGTAGCGGCGGTCGAACAGGTTCTCGACGCCCAGCGTCCATCGGGTTGCCACGCCGTTGAGCCGGGTGTCGTAGCGCAGCGCGGCATCAAAGCGTGTCCATGCGGGCAGTGTGACCGATCCATCGGGCAGCACGTTGCGGCGTCCTTCGTACGAGACCTGCGTCTGCATCTCCAGGCCCGGCACCGCAGCGACGCGGTAGGCGACTTGCGCGCGCAGCACGTCCCTGGGCACGTTGGTGGCGCGCTGGCCGTTGATCGCCGTATCGGCGCTGCCGACGCGCTTTGCGTCGATGAACGTCATGCCACCAGCCAGGCGCCAGGGGCCGTGCGTCCAGTCGCCATTCAGTTCGAGGCCGCGACGTTTGGCCTGGCCATCGAAGCCGGCGGTGCATGGCTCGACCGGATTGCCGCAGGTGTCGATGTTCGTCACTGGCTGCGTGATCGCGAAGAGCGCCGCCTGCCAGTTCAGCGACCCCTTGCTGCCCTTCAAACCCACTTCGCGCTGTCTCGACACAAGCGCCGGCAACCCCTGGCCCGCATTGGCGTAGCCGATGTTGTTGGGCACGACCTGCGACTCCACGCCTTCGCCCCAGCTGGCGTACGCCATGAGGCCCGGCTGCAATGCGTAGCTCGCAGCCAGCCAGGGCGTGGTGATTCCCTGTGCATAGCTGGTGGGCTGGGAGCCGTCGGTGCCTATGCTGTCGCGGTCGAGCCGGGTGTGGCGCACGCCGAGCCAGGTGGTGAATCGTTCGCTCCACCGAATGGCGTCCTGCAGCGACAGTTCGGTGGACCGTTCGTCCCGGTTCGTCGTGGGTGTGGTCAGCGTCGGGTCGGCTGGCACGATGGCCGTGCCCGCCACGTTGCCGGTGCCCACATAGTTGTACGCCTGGTCCTGGAACCGGTTGCGTACGCGGCTCTCCATGAGGCCGATGCCGAGGTCGTGCTGCACGCCGCCGGTCATCACCTTGCCCTTGAGGTTCAGGCTGCCGGCGGTCTGTACGCGGCGCTCGTTGTCGCTGCGGAAGTCGTAGAAGTCGAAGGTGCCGTCGCTGCAATAGCGGTCGTAGTTGCCTTCGGCGCTGCAGCCGAAGGCGTAGGCCAGGCGATCGTCGGTCTTCAGGCGCTGCTGGCCGACCTGTGCGCTCCAGCGCCAGTTGTCGTCGATGGCTTGCGTGAAGCGCAGCGTACCGGTCAGTCCCTCGAACACCGAAGGCTGCGACCAGGCCTGGTTGTTGAGGTTGATGCGGGGGTCGACCGGCGCGGGCAAGGTGTTGCCCAGCAGGCTGAAGCCGTTCTGGCTGGGCTGGGTCTTCTTGCTGTACTCGATCTCGGCCTCGATCACGGTGTCGCGCGTGAGGCGCCAGTCGGTTGCAAGCGAGAACAGCTCGCGGTGCCCATCGAGGTCGAAGGCGCGCGGCTTCAAGTCTTCGCTCACCACGTTGAGCCGGTAGCCGAACGCGCGGTTCTCGCCGAAGCGGCCTCCCAGATCGATCGCGCCCAGCACACCACCGCGGCCGGAGACCTCCATGCGCACTTCGCGCAGATCGGTCTCCGTTGGGCGTTTGACGACATAGTTGACCAGCCCGCCGGGGGCACTGGTGCCCGCCTGAATGCCGCTGGTGCCGCGCAGGATCTCGACGCGCTCCTTGTTGTCCAGCGGGATCGAGGTCTCGGCATTGATCGGCAGGCCCTCGCGTCGGTAGTTGAAGCGGTTGTCGAGCACGAAGCCACGTACCGTGAGGTAGTCGATGTAGCCGGCCGCGTTGTAGGCGTCGCTCACCGAGGCGTCGAACTGCGTGAGGTCGGCCAGGCGCCGTGCGCCGCGGTCCTGCATCTGGCGGCTGTCGATCACGGTGGCGGACACGGGCACCTGGTTGAGCGGCAGGTCGCCAAAGCCGGTGACGTCGGCCTGGCGCGGTGCGCTGCGTTCATCGACCGTCACGGTGCCAAGTGTGGCGTCCTGCGCATGCGCGATGCCCGTCAGGCACAGCAGGGCGATGACCGCCTGCGAAAGGGGGGTGAGAGGACCTGTGGGGGCGAAGGACGTGCGGCGATGGAGAGCGCTTCGAGTGGTTGTCATGGCGGTTCAGGGGGCGGATTCGATGGGGTGCAATTGCATGCCTGCGATGAGTGCCGCGGCTTTTGCTGGCGGGTCGTCTGCGGCGATCAGCGCGCGCACCACGGCGACCGAGCCGACGCCGGTGGCGAGCACCTCGGGCATGCGCGCGGCGTCGATGCCGCCGATGGCCACCTGCGGGTAGCCGCGCAGCAGCCGCGCATAGGCGGCTAGTCGCGCCACGCCTTGCGGCGCTGTCGCCATGCGCTTGAGCGTGGTCGGATAGACGGCGCCCATGGCGATGTAGCTCGGGCTGACCGCATCGGCGCGCACCATCTCGGCATAGCCATGCGTGCTCACGCCCAGGCGCAGACCGGCTGCGCGTAGGCGCTGCACGTCGTGCGCGCCCAGCGCGTCGAGGTCTTCCTGGCCGAGATGCACGCCGTAAGCCTGCGCCTCGATCGCGGCCTGCCAGTGGTCGTTGATGAAGAGCAGCGCTGGAGTGCCGCGCACCGCATCGACCGCCGCCTGCACTTCGCGCGCGATGGCCTGCGTGTCGCTGGACTTGAAGCGCAACTGCACGGTCGGGACGCCGGACCGGGCCATGCGCCCGACCCAGTCGGCATCGGGCAGCACGGCGTAGAGGCCGAGGCGTTCGGGGCAGGGGGCGAACGCGTCGGCGCGTTCGGCGGGTGGAAAAGCGCGCAGGCCGAAATCGATGGGCGCGTCGGGCCATGCCCGCGCATCGAACGCGCCGGTGCGCGCTGTCTGCGCCTGCCACGCGCGCGCCAGGCATTCGGCATCGATGTCGATGAAGCCGAGCGCGGCGCAGGCCGCCTTGGCGGCGCGGTAGACCGACGCATCGGAGGTGAAGGCGGTCGGGGCTGGTGTTGGCGTCGGCGTCGGCGTGGGGGCCGGTGCACCGAAGTGCGCCCGGTGTGCGTCGACGATGGCAGCGGCAAGCGAAAGAGGCGAAAGGTCGGTCATGGTGCGTCGTGGTGCCAGAAGGGTGTGCCCAGCACGGGCGTGCTCGGCTGCGCGGCGTCCTGCGCGGCCATGGCGCCGGCGCGCCAGGCAGTGCGGCCGGCATGCACGGCGTCGGCGAAGGCGCCGGCCATGGCAACCGGGTCGGTGGCGAGTGCAACGGCCGTGTTCAGCAGCACGCCGTCGTAGCCCCATTCCATGACCTGGCAGGCGTGCGAGGGCAGCCCGAGACCGGCGTCGACCAGCAAGGGCACGTCGAGCCGTTCGCGCAGCAGTTGCAGCGCGTAGGGGTTCATCGGCCCCTTGCCGGTGCCGATGGGTGCCGCCCAGGGCATCACGGCCTGGCAGCCGACGTCGACCAGGCGCTGGCACAGCACCAGGTCCTCGGTGCAGTAGGGCAGCACATGGAAGCCATCGCGGATGAGCCGCGATGCGGCGTCGACCAGGTTCAATGTGTCGGGCTGCAGCGTGTAGTCGTCGCCGATGAGCTCCAGCTTGATCCAAGGTGTGTCGAACAGCTCGCGCGCCATCTGTGCGGTCGCGATCACTTCTTCCACGCCGTGGCAACCGGCGGTGTTCGGCAGCACGGGCACACCGAGCTGGCGCAGCAGCGCCCAGAAGCCGTTGTCGCTGTGCCCGGCAGGGCCGCCCGGCGCGGCGGTCTGGCGGCGCAGCGAGGCGGTGAGCATGGCCGGGCGCGCGCGCGTCACGGCCGCTTCGAGCACGTCGGGCGAAGGGTAGCGGGCGGTGCCCAGCAACAGGCGGCTGCGGAAGGTCTGGCCATAGAGCACCAGCGGGTCGTGGTCGGCAAGGGGCGTCGTTTTCATGGGGTCTCCTTCAGCCGCCCGTCACGGGGCGGATCACTTCGATGCGGTCGTCGGCGGCCAGCACCCGCGTGGCATAGGCCGAGCGCGGCACGAAGGCACGGTTGATGGCGACCGCGAACGGTGGCGTGGCGTCGATGGCCTGCAACGCGTCGGTCAGCAGGGCGTCTTCGGCCAGCGTGTAGGGGGTGTCATTGATGAGCACGTTCATGGGCCAGTCTCCAGTCCGAAGCGCTGCGCGAGCGGCGATGCGCCGGTTTGCAGCAGCTCCATGGCCACGTCGAGCAGCGCGGGCGCGATCATGAAACCGTGGCGGTACAGGCCGTTGATCTGCAGCACGCGCGGGCGCGGCTGGCGGATGGCAGGCAGATTGCTTGCGAGCGTCGGCCGGCATTGCGTGGCGATCTCCACGATGCGTGCCTCGGCGAAGCCGCTGTGCACGGCGTAGGCGGCGCTCAGCAGTTCGAGCGTCGAGCGCACGCTGGCCGGCGACATGTCGTCGGACTCGATCTCGGTCGCGCCGATCACGAAGATGCCGTCCGGCTTGGGCGCGATGTAGATCGGGTAGCGCGGGTGCACCAGGCGCGTCGGCCGGGTGAGCGCGACTTCGGGCGCATGCACGCGCACGACCTCGCCGCGCACGCCGCGCAGGCCCGGCCAGTCCGCGCGCGCACCCAGGCCGCGGCAGTCGATCACGCAGGCGCTGGCACCCGGCTCGAAGTCGTCCGGCGTGCGTGCGCTGTGCCAGTGAATGCGGACCTCGGGATGCTGCTCCAGGGTGTGCAGCAATGCCGCAAGAAGGCCGCGGTTGTCGAGCTGACCCTCTTCGGGCAGCCACAGGCCCTGCGCGAAGCGCTGGCCCAGCGCGGGCTCCAGCGCGGCAATGGCGCTGCCGTCGAGGCGCTGCATCGCGGGCAGGGCCGGCACGGCCTCGGCCGTACGGGCCAGCACCCGCGCCAGGCGTGCGGCCTCGGCCGCGTCCTGACGATGCCAGAGCACCAGGGTGCCCTGGCGCTGGAAGAACACAGGCGCTGCCAGCGTGGCGAGCAGTTCCGGCCAGCGCGAGAGCGCGTGGTGGCCCATGCGCACCACACTGGTCGGGGCCACGGCCGATTCGGCCAGCGGTGCGAGCATGGCCGCCGCGACGCGCGCTGCCGCACCCTCGGCCTCGGCGCTGCCGGCTTCGTGCAGGTCGACGCTGCAGCCGGCCTGCGCGAGCTGCACGGCCATCAGCCGGCCCATCAGGCCGGCGCCCAGAACGGTCACCGATTCAAAAGGCAATCTCATGGCCTGGCGACTCCATGGGTTGCCAAAAGCAAGGGCAATCGAAGGCCCGAGCGCAACCGTCGCCGATAAACTTCGGCATGACCTCCAACCCCACCCAGCGTTACGCACGCGTGCTCTCCATCGCCGGTTCCGACAGCGGTGGCGGCGCCGGCATCCAGGCCGACCTCAAGACCTTTGCGGCGCTGGGCTGCTACGGCATGACGGCGATTGCGGCGCTCACTGCGCAGAACACGCGCGGCGTCTCCGGCATCCACGCGGTGCCGCCGGCCTTCCTGAAGGCGCAGATCCAGGCAGTGGTCGAAGACATCGGCGTCGATGCCGTCAAGCTGGGCATGCTGCACGGCCCGGAAGTGGTCGAGGTGGTCGCCTGGGCCATCGACCACTACCGGCTCCAGAACGTCGTGCTCGACCCGGTCATGGTGGCCACCAGCGGCGACCGCCTGATCGCAGCGGACACCGTGGCCGTGCTGGTGCGCGAACTGTTCCCGCGCGCCACGGTGGTCACGCCGAACCTGGACGAGGCGGCCTTGCTGATCGGCCATGCCATCGACGGCATCGAGGCGCTCGACGCCGCAGCCGACGCCCTGCTGGCGCTGGGCGCGCGCGGTGTGCTGCTCAAGGGCGGGCACCTGCCCGGCGACACGGTTGCAGACGTGCTGCTGACACGCGACGGTGCGCAACATCGACGGCATCGCTATGGCGCACAGCGCATCGCCACGCGCAACGCGCACGGCACGGGCTGCACGCTGTCGTCGGCCATTGCCGCTCACCTGGCGCTCGGCCACGCGCTGCCCGAGGCCGTCGCGCTGGCACATGCCTACGTGCTCGACGCCTTGCGTGCGGGCGTCGATGTCCGCACCGGCAGTGGTCATGGGCCGCTCAACCACGGTTTCGCACCAGTGCCGATGCGTCGGTTGCCCCTGCCGCCGGGCGTGTGAACCAGGCCAGCGCAAAGGTCAGCGCCAGGGTCGGCAGCGCGGCGCCCCACTGCGAAGCCCAGGCCGCGCAGGCGTGGTACGCCGCGATGCCCGCCACCCAAAGCCCCGCAGCCACGAGGTCGATGCGGTGCGCACCCACGCGGGCCGCACGGCCTGTGCCAAGGCGGCCCAGGATCACGCCGTAGAGCGGCACGAACACCGAGCTCAGCAGGAGCAGGAACGGTTCGAGTGCGTGCATCGGAAGCACCATCGCCAGTGCAATGCACACCGCGCCCAGCACGAGCCCCCAACGGCGCACGCTCCAGCGCGGCAGCAGGCTGTGCGTGGACACGGCGCCCGAGTACACGTCGCCATAGGCGTTGTCGAGTTCGTCGATCAGGATCAGCCCGAGCGCCAGCAGGCCGCCCTGGGCGAGCAGCAGCGCCGCGACCAGTGGCGTTCCTGGCGCGGCCACGCTGACCACCATCACCCCCAGCGCATAGCACCAGATGTTGGCCAGCCCGTAGCCCAGCCAGGTGCCGTTGAAGGCGTTGCCCGCACCCGCGCCACCGCGCCGGCCGTGCCGCGCGTAGTCGGCCACCAGCGGCAGCCATGACACGGGCATGGCGATCACGAGGTCGAGTGCGCCGAAGGTGCCCATGCTGCCATCGCCTGCGCGCGACCAGAAGGCCGCGAAGCCACCGGCGTGCAGTCGGGTCGCGAACTGCCAGGTCAGCCAGAGCAGCGACAACACCACCAGCGGCAGCCCGAAACGGCTCACGAAGCGGCGCACCAGCTTGACCATGGAGCCGGCTAGGAGCGCGAGCAGCACCGCACCCCAGAGCAGGGTGGTCAGCACGGTGCCCATCGGGCCGTCGAGCGCCACGCCGAACGCCTGCTTGCCGATGGCTTGCGTGCCTTCGCGCATGACCACCATCTCGAAGGTGGTCCAGCCGATCAGTTGCACGATGTTGAGCAGCACAGGCAAGCGGGCGAAGGCACTGCCGTAGGTCGCATGCATCAGGCCCGCGCTCGACAGCCCGCTCTCGCAGCCCAACCGCGCCGTCCAGGCCAGCAGCCCGGCCCCCAGGCAGGAGCCCAGCACGATGGCAAGTGCTGCGTCGCGTGTGCCGACCGCCGGCACCAGGTAGGCGCCGATCTGCATCACCAGCAGCCCGACCCCCAGGCTGAACCACAGCGCGGCATGGTCATGCCAGCCGAACACGCGCTGCGAATCCGCCAACGGCGTCAGCGCCTCGTTGACAGCGGAAAGTTCACGGGTCTGTGCCATCCATTTGCTCCATGCAAATCGTTTGGCAGGTGGGCGAGGCCCGGCCATGGACCCGATGCACGCGCAAAGGCGTGGTGGATCAAAGGCTGTTTGGACCAGCTTCCCTGCGCGAGGATTACCTCAATCAGGTTCAAAGGGACTTTCTCAGTCGAACCGGCAAACCGGTCCAACACCCCTAGCGAGTTGTCATTCTAGGCGCTGAGGATCAGCTTGCGTTTGCCCGGGTAGCTCACGCCACCGTTGAGGTTGTTCAGGGTACCGGCGCCAATGGTCATGTTGCCCGTGGCCTGCAGGGTGGCGGCTTTGTTGGTGAGCACATTGGCCTGTCCCATGGCATGGCGGTTGGCGTCCAGGCTGCCGCCGACCGCCATGTCACCCAGGCTCAGGATGAGCGCGCCGTCTTGATCGGTCAGTGTGTCCGTTGCGATGTCCAGGCGCTCCCGCGCTGCGAGGGTGCCGGTGACGGCGATGGCGGTCTGCCCTGTGCCCGTCTGTACGATCTGGCCCGCGTTCGTGTTCTGGATGTTGGACGCATGGAGGTCCAGTTGGCCCGCGCTCAGCTCCCCGGCATCGTTGACCAGCGACTGGCTTGTGGAGGTGTTCGCTGTGACGCTGAGGGTGCCCATCGTCGTCACCGTCGCATGGCTGGTCGTCACATCGCCGCTGGCGGCGGTCAGGGCGATGTTGGCGCCGCTGGTCTTGCTGCCCGACAGATCGGTGCTGGCACCTTGAGCCGCGATGTTCCCGGCGGCCAGTACAGTCCCTGCCGCCTGGAGCGAACCCGTCGTGGTGATCGTCAGATCGCCAGCAGATCCCAGCGTGCCGTCCGCCTTGATGCCTGCGCCCAGCACGCCGTTGGAATTGCCGGTCAGGCTTCCCGCACTGACGGTGGTATTGCCGCCCGCGGTCACGCTCCCATCGTTGGTGAGCGCGCTTGCCACGGTGACGGTGCTGTCGCGCTCGGCGCGCAGCGTGCCGGTGTTGGCGAGGCTGCCGGCCTGAACGGACAGGTCAGTACCTGCACCGATGCTGCCCTTGTCGTTCAGGAGCTGATGGGTGACGACGAGCTGCGTCGTGCCACTGCTGGATTGCACCGAACCTTGCGTATTGTTCAGCGCACCTGCCGCCACGGTCACAGTGGTGTTGCCGAGCAGCTTGCCCGAGGTGTTGTCCAGGGCGCCTGAGACGGTGGCGTTCAGCGCTCCGACGGCCGAGACGGTGCCGTTGCTGTTGTCCGCGGCGCCGCCGACAGTGACATCCACCGCGCTATCGCTCGCCAGCGTGCCGCCCTGGTTGTTCAGGTCACCGGTGGTCACGATGGCAATGCTGCCCGCACTCAGACTGCCGCCGGTGTTGTTCAGCGTGCCGACGTTCGCGGTGAAGGTGTTGCTCACATTGAGCGTGCCGCCCGCGTTGCTGAACGAGGGGCCGCTCAGCGCCATGCTCGCGACGTTGAGCGTGCCACCGTCGTTGTTGACGTTCGGGGTCTGCAGGGCGATGTCGCCACCGGCGTAGAGCTTGCCGCCGTCATTGAGGATGCTGCCTGCAGCGGTGAGCGAGCCAGGGGAGACGACTGCGGGTGTCGTTGTGCTACCGCCGGTGCTGCCACCCGTGGTCGTTCCAGAAGTGCCCCCGGATGCGCCCGAACTTTCCGAAGCTCCGCTGCCCGATGAAGTGCTCCCCGAGCCACTACTGCCCGAGCTGCCACTTCCTGACGCCGCAACCGGTTCTGCGCCGATAAAACCTGCGTTCGTGTTGCTGAGGTTCGGTCCCGTGACTGTGAGGGCGGCTGCGCTGGTCTGGCGGATAGTGCCGCCGCGGTTGTCAATGTTGCCCGCTGCGCTGCTCAATTCGACCCGCTGGCCTTCCAGCGTGCCGCCGGTGCCACCGATCTGGTTTGCGAGGTCACTTTGAGTAGCGACCGCCAGGCTTGCTCCACTCTGGATCGTTCCGCTGTTCGCCAGGCCGGCCACGCGGATGTCGGCGTCGGAGGATGTCTGGATGAGCCCGCTGTTCTCCAGCACGCCGTCCGCCGAGAGCGTCAGCTTGCCAGCGCCCGCCAGGGTGTAGGAGCCTGTGGAGGTCTGGATGGTGCCGGTGTTCCTCGCACCGACGCCTTGTTCGTTGACGATGAGCGCGATGTGGTTTGAATACATCCCGCCCAACTGGGCGACGTCGATCGCATAGGAGGGCGCACTTCCATTTCCCGCGATGGGCGTGATGCCGCTCAGGTCGGCAGCGACCTGGTTCGCGCCTGCGACCACGGTGAGATCGGTGGCGTGGAGTGCGCCGCTGAGTTCGAAGGCCCTTGAAAGAATGGACAGCGATTCGGTGCTGCTCGCATCCAGGCCCGAGCCGGAGATGCCGATCGTTCCACCACGCACGACGTAGCTGTCCAGACTGCCCGACGCGCCGTACTGTGGTGTACCAGTGGTCAGCGTCGCACGATTGACGTTGATGAAGCCGCCGCCGTCGACCTGAATGCCTGAGGGATTGGCGATGACCACTTCGGAGCGTGGGCCGGCCACTTCAACGAACCCGCGCAGATAGCTCGGGTTGGCGCTGTTGACCTCGTTGACGATGACGCGGGCCGAGCCGGCGGACATCCAAGGATTGCCCTGCACGAATCCGCCGAGCTGGGTCTGGACGTTCGTTCTGCTGTTATTCAGAATGACGCCATTGCTATTGACGTCGAATTGCCGGTAGACGTTTCGTGACACACCTGCGGCGCTTGGAGTCTGTATGTTCACCAAGGGAACACCGTTGGGAGCCACCAAGACTGTGGGTCGTTGACTGCCCGGTGCCTTCGGATCAGCCACGATCTGGGCATGCAAGGGAGCGCTCATCAGCGCGCCCGCAATCGCAGCCACGTTGACAACGGCACCGGTGCTGCCGCTGGTGGCTTTGCCGGCGCTCTTGGCCGTCTCCTGAACCACCATTCGAACACCGCGTGCGGCGTTGAAGATGACGCGGTGGAAATTCTTGTTCATGGCGTTGCCTCCCTGTGCTCGTTCAGAAGCTGTAGTTGAAATTGACCCCGCCGGTCACCTTGGCCGTGCGGTAGCCCTCGGGCTTGGAGATCGGCGCCCCAACGAAGAGGTCGTAGTTCAGCCCCTTGAAGGCGCCTCTCAAGCCGACGGCGCCACCGGCGAGATGGCGTCCCAGCAGGTACTGCGTGGATGGCCCACCGACCTCGCCGTAGTCGACCCCGGCATAGAGCTCCGCGCCGCTTTGCCCCAGTGCGATGCCCAGGTCGTTGCGAAGGATCCAACCGCGTTCGCCCATGAGACTGGTCTCGCCGTCGAAACCGCGCACTGTGTAGCGTCCACCAATGGAGAACCGGTCCTGCGGCGTGAGCGGGGTGCGGTTCCATTGCGTGCGCCACAGCGCCGTGTAGCGCAGCTTCTGCGAGCCGAGCTGGAAGGGCGCATTGAGGTTCACGTCGGCCGTGTAGAGCTTCAGACGGGAGGTCCCTTCGCCGAAGAACTCTTCGGGTGCCGGCAATGCCCCGAATGCACCAGTGCCACGTCGGTAGGCCAGCGTTCCGTCCAGGGTGGCATCGCCGATGAACTCGCGGTGGTTGAGGCTCGCTTCCCATCCGCCCACAACACGCCGCTGCACTTCAACTTCGGTGTCGTCGATGAAATTGTTCGACGCACGCCGGAAGCCTCGGATCGCCACCGTCGTCTTGCGGCGCTGGTCGCGGTAGATCAGGCGGGAGAGCTTGACCTCGGCATTTCGGGTCTCTCCGGCGTAGACGTAGTTCTCGCTGAGGCCGGCGACGGACTGGTGATACCGGCTCTGGCTGCCATTGAAGCCAAGGAGCCAGTATCCGAATGGGACGGAGTAGTGAACCGTCTGCCCGCTGGTGCCCTGACCCTCGTGATTGAAGGCATCGTGGTTCAGGCTGACGTAGGCCAGGTCGTTCAGGCCGAGCGGGCCATCCCAGGCCACGGTCAGTCCCGTCTGCGTCTTGCCGGTGGCTTCGGTGCCCGTGTCGTCCAGGCTTAGCGTCGTGCGCAGCGGAACCTTCTGGCTGTACTTGACGACCAGGTCGCTGTCGCCGGGGCGTGCGCCTGGCGCCTTGGACGGCTCGATCTGGATGTCGGCCTCGACCGTCGGCAGGCGCTTGAGGTTCTCCAGGCCCTGCTCGATGTCGCGCAGGTTGAGCAGATCACCTGGCTTGATGGGGATCGCATTGCGCAGAGTCGTCGGCAGGACCGACGCATCGGCGAACCGGACCGATGGAACTCGCCCGGGGATCAACGTCAGCGTAAGAACTTTGTTACTAAGGTCTTGCCGACCAGCAAGCACACGTGTGGTGGTGTAACCCCTATCCACAATGGCCTGCTGCACACGTGTAACCACGGTGTTGATGCCTTCGGCCCCTAGGCAACGCCCGAGCGGCGAGTCCTTGCCGGCATCGCCGCCGGCAGCAGCAAGGCTCCAATCGAAGTCATCTGAAAGTTCGCCGTCCAGCCTCAGCCGGTCCACGACAAAGCAGGGGTTCTCCGAGGCGGAAAGGAGGGCAACGGCTGGTTTCGCATCGGCGGGGATGCGGGCATCCACGCTGCGCTCCTGCTGTTCACGCAGGGCGCGCTCGCGCTCCTGTTGGCGCTGCTCCTCAACGAAGGGTTGTGGCGCTGAAACGGACTGCGCGTGAGCCGAGAACGAAAAGCACAGTGCGCCGAGCACTGCCAGGCACAACCTGGCGTCCCGATACAGCGCATCTCCACCAAATATGAATTTATTGTTGCTTGAATACACAAATGCAAACTCAGGTTGTTATTTTCGTGGATAATAAGAAAGCATTTGGTGGATGCTGGTAATCCTATTTTCTGGTGCGGCATTTTAGCGCATGGCGTGAAAGGCCTCGCGCGCGGCTTGTCGTGCGTTGGAAATCCACGAGGACTCGCAGACCTTCACAACTTTCGTCGGTTCTGGCGCGTCAGCAGTTCGAGTTGGCCTTCAGCGGGGCTGAGCGTCTGATGTCGAGGAACGAACGCGCCAGAACGAGCGCATGTGGTTCACGGCCCGGCCTGGACCGGCGCGCAAAACGCGCAAGAGAACCGCTATTCCCGTCGACACAGATGTCTGGACCGATCCGTAAGCAAGACGCGATGTACGGCGTCACCGAGCACGCGATCAAGTGGATCGTCAATCTCAAGCGCGGTGGCAAGGCCATTGCCAGGACGTTCGCCTTCAGCACCCATGGCGGGCGCGAGGTGGCCTTGACGCAAGCCCGGGCTTGGCGCGATGAGCAGATCCATCGGCATCCACAACCGGAGCGCCGCGAGCTTGCCCCAGCGCATCAAGCGAAACAACATCAGCGGTGTGCCCGGCGTGCTCTGCCAGTGCTGGCCCGATATCGACGTCTTCGGCGGCAAGTGCTGAGGCATCAGGTGCGATGCGGAGAGGCTGGCCACACCGCCCTTGGCGTGCAAGAGATCACTCAATGATCCGATCCGTGGCCAAATCGGGCCGGATGCCGGTCTCTCAAGACCTCTCCGGGTGAACACCAGGCGCCGCGCAAGCGTGGTGAAGTTCAGCCGCCCTTGAGCAGCGCCTGCAGGCGTGGGCTGGTGGTCGTGTACTGCAGCGGCACCGCCTTGCCCGGGAACACGTATGCGGTGGCACCCCACGCTGCCAGGGTGGCTTCGTGAAAGCCGCAGAGGATCAGCTTGCGTTTGCCCGGGTAGGTGTTGATGTCGCCGACGGCGAACACGCCGGGCAGCTGGGTTTCGAACTTCCCGGTGTCGACCGGGATCTGCTTGCGTTCGAGTGCGAGCCCCCAGTCGGCGATCGGGCCGAGCCGGGGCGAGATGCCGTTGCAGACGACAAGGGCGTCGAGCGCCAGCGTCAGGGTCGTGCCCTCCGGCGTCGACACCGTCAGCTGGCTGCCGTCGAAGGCCGTGGGCTGGCCGATCCGCAATTGCAGCGTGCCCGCTGCCACCTGGGTGCGCAGCGCCTCGACCTTGGCCTCGTCCGCCTGGAACACGTCGCGCCGGTGCAGCAGCGTGACTTCGGCGGCATGGCCTGTCAGCGCGAGCGCGGTGTCGAGCGCCGCGTCGTCGCCGCCGTTCACCACCACGGCCTGGCCGTGGAAGCGGTCGAGCGCTCCGGGGTGATAGAACAGGCGGTCGCCTTCGAGCGCGTCGATGCCGTCAAGGGTCAGCCGTCGCGGCACGAAGGCACCGACGCCGGCAGCGATGAACACGGTGCGGGCGATGAATTGCGCGCCACGCGTGGTGCCCAGTGCCCAGCGACCATCGTCGCGTTGCACGAGCGTCGCGATCTGCTGGCCAAGGTGGAAATGCGGCTTGAATGGCGCCAGCTGCTGCAGCAGCGATGCCACCAGTCCGCGCCCGGTGGTCGCGGGCACGCCGGGAATGTCGTAGATGGGCTTGTCGCCGTACAGCTCGACGCATTGGCCGCCCGCATGGGGCAGGGCGTCGACGATGTGGCTGGAAATTTCGAGCAGGCCCAGCTGGAAGGCCTGGAACAGCCCCACCGGACCGGCGCCGATGATCAGCGCGTCGGTCTGGATGGGGGCGTCAGCGCCTGGGGTCAGCGCACCAGCTCCGACAGCTTGCCGGTCTTGTCCTTCCACTCTTCATGGTCGGGCAGGGCGGGCTTGCGCTTGGTGATGCTCTTCCAGCCGTCGGCCAGCGCCAGTTCGGCGTTGAGCTTGATGAACACCAGCTGATCGGCCGGCAGGTCCTCTTCGGCGTAGATCGCGTTGACCGGGCACTCGGGAATGCACACGGCGCAGTCGATGCATTCGTCCGGATCGATCACCAGCATGTTGGGGCCTTCGCGGAAGCAGTCCACGGGACACACGTCGACGCAATCGGTGTATTTGCAGCGGATGCAGGAATCGGAGACGACGTGGGTCATTTTCTTGGGGCCGGGATGCGCGGGCGCAGAGTGAATCGAAGAGAGGAAACCCTGTATTTTAGGGCTTCAGGCGGCGGGGCGCACGAGCACGGCCGCCGAGGTCTTGTGCGATGCCGTGTCGACCAGCACCAGCGAGCCCAGCGTGCGCGATTGCGCAAAGGGCAGGACGGCCAGCGGCTGTTGCAGCGCAAGCACCACGTCGCCAATCGAATTGGCTTCGAGCTGGGTCGCAGGCTCCGAAGCCAGCGTCGTGATGTTGACCCGGTCGACGATGCGCGCGACCTTGGCTTTCACCCAGCGGTGGCCTTGCAGCGCCCAGTAAATCCGGCCTGGCACCAGCGGTTCGTCGTCGAGCCATGCAACCGTGGCCGTGATCTCCCGCACGGGCTCGAAGGCGTCGGGGGCCAGCAGCCAGTCGCCGCGCGACACGTCCAGTTCGCGGTCGAGCACGATGCCGGCGCTGTGGCCCGCATGCACGGCCATCGGCTCGCGCACATGGTTCAGTACCTGCGCCACCGTCGCGGTCTTTCCGCTGGGCATCACGGCGATGGTCTGGCCCGGTGCGACCTGGCCCGCCGCGACGCGGCCCCAGAACACGCGGCGGCCCTGAGACGTGTCCGACGAGGACGAGAACTTCTCGACCCACTGCACGGGAAAGGCGAAGGGCACAGCCTCGTCCTGCGCGGTCACGGGCAGTTGTTCGAGCAGCTCGAGCAGGCTCGGGCCTTCGTAGCCGCACCAGTCGGCATGGCGCGTGACTACGTTCCAGCCCTTGAGGGCGGACAGCGGCACGATGGCCGCGACCTGGACGCCCGCGGCTCCGGCAAAGTCGTGCAGCGCTGTCGAGATGCGCTCGAAGGCGAGCGCCGCGTTGTCGATGGCGTCGAGCTTGTTCACGGCGAACACGATCGACTGCACGCGCAGCAGACTGCATAGCAGCGTGTGGCGGCGCGTCTGTGCGAGCAGTTCGCGGCGAACCACTTCGCCGTCGCCGACTTCGGCAGCCCAAGGCAGTTTGGTCGCGTCGACGAGCACCACGGCCGCATCGGCGCTGGAAGCGGCCGTGACCATGTTGCGCGTGTACTGTTCATGCCCTGGTGCATCGCCGATGATGAACTTGCGCTGCGCGGTGGCGAAGTAGCGGTAGGCCACGTCGATCGTGATGCCCTGTTCGCGCTCGGCCGACAGGCCGTCGGTCAACAGCGCCAGGTCGGTTTCACCGCCGCGCTGCACACCCGCGAGCTGGTCTTGCAGCACCGTCTTGCTGTCGACCAGCAGGCGGCCGATGAGCGTGCTCTTGCCGTCGTCGACCGAGCCGCAGGTGATGAAGCGCAGGGCAGCGCCGGTGTCGGCGGCAACGTTGGATTCGAGGGTGGTGGAGGTCATCAGAAGTACCCGTCTTTCTTGCGCTTCTCCATCGAAGCTTCAGAGGTCATGTCGTCCATGCGCGTGGCACCACGCTCGCTCACGTCGACCGTGAGCGTTTCGATGACCACGTCGCCGGCATCAGCGGCCAGGCTCTCGACCGGGCAGGTGGTGGTGATGTCGCCCACGGTGCGAAAGCGCACGTCACGCACCTGAATCTGCTCGCCGTCGCGTGCCGGCGTGAGTGGCGACACCGGCACCAGCAGGCCGCGGCGCTCGACCACTTCGCGCTTGTGGGTGTAGTAGATCGAAGGCAGTGCGATGTGCTCGCGCTCGATGTACTGCCACACGTCCAGTTCGGTCCAGTTGGAAATCGGGAACACGCGGAAATGCTCGCCCGGCGCCAGGCGCGTGTTGAACAGCGTCCAGAGTTCGGGACGCTGGTCCTTGGGTTGCCATTGGCCGAAGGCATCGCGGTGCGAAAAAATGCGTTCCTTGGCACGCGCCTTTTCCTCGTCGCGGCGGGCGCCACCGATTAGCGCATCGAAGCGGAACTCCTCGATGGCTTCGAGCAGGGTGACCGACTGATGCGCATTGCGTGACTCGCCGGCATGCGCCAGGCGCACGGTGCCGCGCGCCATGGAGTCTTCGACGCTGCGCACGATGAGTTCCGCGCCCAGTTCTTTCGCGCGCAGGTCGCGGAAGTCGGTGACCTCGGGGAAGTTGTGCCCCGTGTCGATCATCAGCAGCGGGTAGGGGATGCGGCCGGTACCAAAGGCCTTTTCAGCGCACTTGAGCAGCACCAGCGAGTCCTTGCCGCCGGAGAACAGCAGGGTCGGGCGCTCGAAGGCGGCAGCGACCTCGCGCAGGATGAAGATGGCTTCTTCCTCCAGGGCGTCGAGGTGGGTGTTGGAGAGGCGCGCGGGGGAGTGCATGTCGGGCAGCAGGCGTTCGGCTTCGGTTCGAGCGTTCATCGGAGGGCGTTGGAGTGGTGTCGGACGTCAGTGCGCAATGTGCAGGCCGCACTCGCGGTTGTCTTCGCCCTTGGTCGGGTCCACGTAGTCGAAGTTGTTGGGCAGGCCGTGGGTCTGGCAGTACGCGTGCAGGTCCTTGGACGACCAGTGCAGCAGCGGCGCCACCTTGATCAGGCCGTCCGGGTTGATGCTGACCGGCTCCATCTGCGCGCGTACGGCCGTGTCGGTCGCCCGCAATGCGGTGAACCAGACCTTCGGTGCCGTCTCGCGCAGCGCCCGGGCAAAGGGCTCCAGCTTGACCTCTTCGGTGAACGCGGCGTGGCGCGGGTCGTCCAGCGCCGGTGTCGGCCCTTCGACGGCTTCGCGATGCGCACGCGAGCGGCGCGGCAGGTAGATGTGCAGGTTCAGGCCGAGTTGCCGGGTCACCTCGTCGGCGAAGCGGTAGGTGGCCTCGGTGTTGTAGCCGTTGTCCATCCACACGACGGGCACGTCGGGCTTCGCCCGCGCGACCATGTGCAGGATCACCGCCTCGAAAGGGCGGAAATTGGTGGTGACGATCGGGGTCTGGCCCAGGCCGATGGCCCAGTCCACCAGGCCCTGCGCATTGCGGCCGAGTTCGGCGTTGACGTGTTCGAGGTCGATGCTCATGTGGCGAAAGATTTCGGTGTGGAACTGAACTTTAGGCAGGTGCCTTATGAATGCAAACGATCTTTTAGTTCGCGCTTTATTCGGATAAGCAAATGCACCAGTGTTCATGCGGCTTGCGGGGCGATTTCCACGCCAATCCGGATAAGGCTGGTGCGGCCGTTGAAACGGTAGACTGCCTGTACCTGCCGCATTGGCGGTGCGGGAAGACAAGGAGATTGCATGGCCAACCGGTCTTACCTTTACAGCCTGAGCAACCGGCCGACCTCATACGACGATCGGCCTGAGACGATTGCGGGCCTCTCGGAATGGGCCTACGACGTGCCCTTCATCTACCGGCTCCTGATGTCGGCCGATCCGCAGTTGTGCGCGTCGCTCGTGGCCGATGGCCTGGACCACGACGAAGAAAGCGACAAGGAAACCCGTTTGTATGCGATCAGCAGCCCGTTCGCACCGGGCCTGGAGCGGGTCACGCGCTTCGCCGAGATACTGAAGATTCTTGCGGTGTCTGCGCCGCCCGTTCAGCCAGCGCCGCCAGAGCCACCTGCATCCATCGTGGGGCGTTTCAAGCAGATCTTTTCGAACGCCCCTTCGCGCGCCGCAACGCCTGCCCCCGCGTCCGCCGACTCATCCGCAGCGATGGCGTATTTCCCTGCCTGGCTGGACGAAGCCGTCGCTTTCCTGGAGGCGCATCGCGACGAGTTCCTGCTGCTCGAAACCATTGAGCTCGACACCATGACGGAAGGCGAGGAGGACGGCCTGCGTCAATGCGTCGAGGCTGAAATCGAAACCTGCCGCCAGGTCGGCGCTGCCTTCGACGCGTTGCCGGCCGACCTCCACGAGGCGGCGCAGTTGCTGAGGCTGGCGGCTGCCGAGGAAGCTGCGCCGCCGCTCGACGCCTTCTTCGGTTTGCGCTTCGACGACGACTGCGACAGCACGCGAACCGGTGCGACCGACAAGCCCCTGGGGCTCACGAACTGGTCCGAGGTGCTCTACTTCGGCTTGTTCAACCGCGCCGAGTTCGAGGCCCACGAAGCCAAGAACTGACGCGGCGTCGTCCTCAAGCGCCGGTGGATGCCGCGAAATGCGGCTCGGCCTTCACGGCATCGCCCTGGTAGAACGCGGCGAAGCGGTCGAACTGGCGCTGGGCCGCCGAGGCGTCGACGCCTTCGCGCAGCACGGCGCTGGTGAAGCCCATGCGCTGCATCTGCACCAGCTGGTCGATCAGCACGTCGCCCGTGGCGCGGATCTCGCCCGTGAAACCCATGCGCCGGCGCAGCAGGAAGGCCTGGCTGTAGGCCCGGCCATCGGTGAACTTCGGGAAGTGCAGGTCGATGCGCTCGATGTCCTGCAGGCACACTTCGATGGCGAGCGGGTCGGCGTCGTTCGCCAGCTGCAGTACCTTGGGGTTGCCGTCGTCGACATGGTCTTCGGCGGCGATCAGTTGCAGGGTCTTGTTCATTCGGAAATCTCCGCGCTACGCGCTGCGATATTCGCTTTGGGAGCGGCCCGGCGGCTCATGCTGCCACCTCTTCAGCCTTGAATCGCGCACCGTTGGCGGCGGCCTTGAACGGGTCGGGCCCGACCCGGCGCAGCGTGTCGATGAAGGTCTCCCGCTTGCCGTCGATGACCTGGCGCGTGTCGCGGTAGGTCGTGAGCACAGCCTCGATCACCTCAGGCACCTCGGCGCCGGTGAAGGACGGGCCGACGGCCTTGCCGGCCAGCGGCGCACCGCTCAGGTCGGAGCCGTCCGAGCCGCCGAGCGACACCTGGTACCACTCCTTGCCGTCCTTGTCGACGCCGAGGATGCCGATGTGGCCGCTGTGGTGGTGGCCGCAGCTGTTAATGCAGCCGCTGATGTGCAGATCGATTTCGCCCAGGTCGTCGAGTTCATCGAGGTCCTGATAGCGCTCGGTGATCGCCTCCGCGATGGGAATCGAGCGGGCGTTCGCCAGGTCGCAGAAGTCGCCGCCGGGGCAGGCGATCATGTCGGTGAGCAGGCGCACGTTGGCGCTCGCGAAGCCGGCCTCGCGCGCGGCCAGCCACAGCGCATGCAGGTCTTCGGCGTGTACCCAGGGCAGCAGCAGGTTCTGGTCGTGCGTGACGCGGGCCTCGCCGGCGCTGAAGCGGTCGGCCAGGTGGGCGGCCGTGTCGAGCTGGTCGGCCGACGCGTCGCCGGGCGCCTGCTTCAGGCGCTTGAACGACAGCGTGACGGCGCGCAGCGCGGGGTTCTGGTGCGGCGCCACGTTGCGCGCCAGCCAGCGCGCGAACATCACGTCGTCGGCCGCGTGCTGGCGCAGCGCGGCCTCGGTCTGCTCGGCGCTCTGCAGCACGCGGGTGGCGAGCGCGGGCGGCACGAAGGACGCGGCCACGCGGTCGAACTCGGCCTGCGTGATGGTGTGCGGCGCGCCGTCGTGCTCGATGATCTGCTTGTATTCGGCCTCGACGTCGTCGATGTAGCGCTGGCCCTCGGCCTTCACCAGGATCTTGATGCGGGCCTTGTAGATGTTGTCGCGGCGGCCGTAGCGGTTGTAGACCCGCACCACGGCTTCCAGGTAATTCATGATCTGGTTCCACGGCAGGAACTCGCGCAGCACCGTGCCGATGATCGGCGTGCGGCCCATGCCGCCGCCCACCTGCACGCGGAAGCCGAGCTCGCCGGCCTCGTTCTTGATCAGGTGCAGCCCCACGTCGTGCCAGCCCGTGGCGGCGCGGTCTTCGGCGGCGCCGGTGATCGCGATCTTGAACTTGCGTGGCAGGAAGGCGAATTCGGGGTGCAGCGTGCTCCACTGCCGCATGATCTCGGCGAAGGGGCGCGGGTCGGCGATCTCGTCGTGCGCAACGCCGGCACGCTCGTCGCTGGTGATGTTGCGGATGCAGTTGCCGCTGGTCTGGATGCCGTGCATGTCGACCGTGGCGAGCAGGTCCATCACGTCGGCGCTCTTGGCCAGCGGAATCCAGTTGAACTGGACGTTCTGGCGCGTGGTGAAGTGGCCGTAGTGCGTGGGCAGGTGCTTGGTGCCCAGCAGGCCCTGCTTCTCGGTCGCGCGGCGGTAGACCTCGGCTTCGGGTTCGTCGTACTCGCGGGCAATGCGGGCGAGCACGCGCAGCTGGCGGCTCGACAGTTCACCGTAGGGCACGGCCACGCGCAGCATGGGGGCGTAGCGCTGCACATACCAGCCGTTCTGCAGGCGCAGCGGCTTGAATTCGTCTTCGGCAAGCGTGCCGGCCTGCCAGCGTTCGAGCTGGTCGCGAAATTGCGCGGCACGTTGGCGCACGAACTGACGGTCGAAATCTGTGTATTGGTACATCGTGTGTCTGGCGAGAAAGCGTGGGTCCACGCCGGCAGCAGGAAGCCGAGAACTGTAGAACCGAGCCTTATGGAAGCAAACTATTTTTTGGTTCGCGCCTTATGCGGATAAGCTTATTCACCAATGCCCATGCGGGTTTCAGGGCGGTCAAAGACGTTTTCCAGATAAGGCGGCCTGCGGCGATGGGCACCGCGACGGCCTCTTGATTGTCGCGCGTTGCGGGACTCGCTGCGCGCGACAGGTCAGCGGCACATGCGGTAGCCGCCCGTCTCCAGATGGAAATGGTCGCGATGTGCGGCGTTGTAGTCGGGGCCGAGCACGCCGGTGAAGTAGCGACAGGCACCCTTGTGCGCATCGTGCAGCAGGCCGGCTGCCGCGTCTGTCGGCGGATTCGTCGCGCTGTCTACCCTGGGGCTTGTCTCGGCGGCCTTCCAATCGCGCACCAGGCTGATCCGCCGTCCACTGGTCAGTGTGAAGGCTGCAATGTCCACGGCGTTGGCAGTGGCGTGCCGGCTGCGCGAGGCGCCCGGCGTTGCGCCTTCGCCGCGGTTCACATTGCGGCAGGCATAGCTGCCCAGGTGGTCGATCGACGCCACGCGCTCACCGAAGTGGGCCTGCGCTGCAGGCTGCAGTGCATGCCGCTCCCACAGGAAGAAGGACAGCGCGACCGGGCAACTCAGCGCCAAAGGCGTGCCCAGGCGCACCGGTGCCGTGCGCAAGCGGACCGCGTTCTCGAAGCCGCAGCCTGGCCCCGTCACGCGATCGGGCAAAACATCGAACTGCATGCCGGTGCGCGCAAGCGCCTGCATGCAGCGCAGCGGGTCCGCCCGTGCGCGCGACAGTTTGAAGCCCGTCAGCAGATCGGGCGGTGCCTGCACGTCGAGCGGCGCCCAGGGATTGAAGCGATCAGGTACGGTGAGCGCGCCGCGATACAGCGCCATGCCTGTGCCAGCGAGCAGCAAGAGCAGGATGAGGGTGGCCCACCGTCTCCATGGCAGGCGGCGGGGTGCTTCGGTCGGATGCGGGGACGGCATGGCGCACGGTATAGACCGTGCGCATGCTGGTGGGTGCAGGACAGGACGCGCCCTGAACCGACGCATTCATCGCCTCCGAAGACAGGGCGGGGCGCTGTCCGGCAGGCGGTGGGCTGCAGCCGCGCTACAAATGAGGGCAAGCCCTCTCGTCCTCGCAGGTGAATCTCTATGTCCAAGCGCCTCAAGTTCGCCGTCTTCGCCCTTTGGCTTGCCGTGCCCCTGGCCGCCGCGGCCGTCGAGAGCAACCCGCTGGTTGCCGAACGTTGGAAGACTCGGCCGGTGGTGGTGGTCGTGCCGGCGCCTGGCGATGCGTTGCTGGCCCGTGTCGAGTCCGCGCTCAGGCAGACCGCCACGCGTGAGGCCTTCCTCGACCGCGAGATGGTGTTATATACCGTGGTGGGCGGCAAGGGCCGTCGCAACGGCAGGGCATTGAGTGCGACGCACACCGGCGCTCTGCTCAATGCGCTCCAACTCGACCCCGCAGGTCCGCCGACGTTCCTGCTGATCGGCAAGGACGGCGGGATCAAGATGACCGAAGGCCCGGATGTCGATCTGCAGGCGGTGTTCGCCGAGATCGACCGCATGCCGATGCGCCGACGCTGAGCGGACGATTTTTTGTCAGGTCAGCGGCGCGCGAAGAGGTGCCTGTGCCGCGCTCGCGGCTCTCACACCGGGAGGCGGTGCACCTCGACCGTCGCCTCCAGCCCGACATAGGAGTCCGGGTCCCCATACCAAGTGCCCGAAACGGGCGCGGCAAAGGCGGGGTCGCGCGCCACGCCGACGCGAATGAGCTGGCTGCCGCCCAGCAGGTTGTTGGTCGGGTCGTAGGCGACCCAACCGGCGCCCGGCAAGTAGGCCTGTAGCCATGCATGGGTCGCGCCCGCGCCGGTCATGGCGCCGCCGACGCCCCCGCCCACGTCGAGCGCGGCATCGTAGAGGTAGCCCGAGACGAAACGGGTCGCTACGCCGAGCCGGCGTGCGGCTTCCATCATCAGCAGGGCGTAATCGCGGCAACTGCCGCTGCCGTAGGCCAGCGTCTGCAGGGGCGTCTGCGTGCCTTCTTCGTCGCGCGCCTCGTAGCGGAAGTTCTGGTTGATGAACTGGTTCATGCGCTCGAGCAGGTCGCGCGTGGGGGTTTGGCCTTCATGTTTGAGGAACTGATGCGCCCAGGCAATGAGCTTGCCCTCCGGGTCGTCGTGATGCGGCCGCAGGTAATGTTCGAGGTCGAGCCGGTCCTGCAGCGAATAGGCGAAGGGCAGGTACTCGGCCGACGGCGAGAGCAGCGACAGGTCGATCGGCGTGTCGGCGCGCTCGATGGTGAAGGAGCATTCGAGCCGCAGCTCCAGCGCCGGCTGGATCGGCTGCACGAGCGCGACCGAGTTCGAATGGGGGTCCTGAAACATGCGCACGATGGCGTCGGGGCTGACCTTCAGGTCCGTGGCCAACACACGCAAATCGTGGCTGTCCCGCGGGCGGAACATCAAGCGATGCTCGCCGAAGGTCACCGGTTTGCTGTACTTGTAGACGGTGGTGTGGGTGATGGCGTAACGAACTGGCATGTCTCATTGTGCGGCCGGTGCGCGTCATTGGCGTGAAAGTCGGCGTCAGGTCCTGCGTCGGGACGGCACCGCGCGAACGACCTGGGCGCCCGCACGCCAGACTGCAGGGCGCTCAGGCCCGGGGGCGGCCTGTGTCCAGGGCGGCGGCCAGGCGCGTGGGCAGCGGCAGCGGTTCGGCATGCCAACGGGCTGCCAGGAGTTCGGCGCACAGCACGGCGAAGCTCAGCCCGCGCGAGCCCAGCGCGCTGCACAGCCAGGCGCCGCCAGGATCGTCGATGCCGTCGAGTGGGCCGATCAAAGGGCCCACCAGTGGCCGGCGGTCGGCCGATGCACAACGCACGCCTGCCCAAGCCTGCACGCTTGGGCCGTGGAAGTGGGGGGCGAGCAGCGCCGCGGCCTGGGGATGCAGCCGCCCCAGCCGCGCGAGGTTGTCGCTGCTGTCCTGCGCATTCGGCCTGACGTCGGTCTGGTCCCGGCCGAAGCTGGCGCCGGTGAGCCAGATCGCGCCGTCGCTCTGCGGCACCTGCGCGATCAGGTGGCCGTCGCCGTTCAGCGGTGTCGCGGGCAACGTGGGTGCCTGGTCCATACGGCCCCAGTTGACCTGCCCGCGCACGGGTTGCAGCGGCTGGCCAGGCGCCAGCGGGCCACTCCCGAAGCCTGCGGCCAGGACCACGCGGTCGGCCTGAAGCAGGCAATGACCATCGCCATCGTGCAGGGCCCAGCCGTCGGGCGCCCGTTGCATGCGCGCGACGTGGCAGCCGGTGCGCAGCGTGATGCCGGGCTGCGCGAGCCAGGCTTGCACCAGCCGTGCGGGCTTGACCCAGGCGCCGCTGGCGTGCCAGAGCGCGGCGGCACCTGTGGGCCACATGGCCGCGAAACGCTGGGCCTCGGACGCCGGCCAGGAGTCGTTCGGCCCGTTTGCCGTCCAGCCGCTCGGCACGCGCAGATCGTCCGGCGCGCGACGCTCCAGCACGCCGCTGTCGCGCCAGTCCTCGCCTTCGACCAGCCATTGAGCGAGCTGCTGGCGCGTCATGCGGATGCCGGCACGGGTCAGGCGCGAGAGCAGGGCATCGTCGGGCGACACATGCGGCGCCATCACCGCGACCGGCACGCCGGAGGCGCCCGTGGCAGACTGCGCCGCCGCGTCGAGCACGGTGACCTGCCAGCCACGCCGCGCGAGGCTGGCCGCGACCGCGGCGCCCGCCAGGCCGGCCCCGATCACCGCGCAATGTCCGGCGACCGCGGGTTGGGCTTCCGGCACGCGTCGCCGAGGGGTCCAGGCCGGGTCGTAGATGCCGGTCAGAGCCTGCTGCCCTGCGGGCATGTCTGTCGCCGGCTGAATCTGGAAGCCGCATTGCGTGAGCGCATCGCGCATGTCACGCGCACCCGTCGCAGCGAAGAGACGCGTGCCGCGTCGGGCGAAGCGGGAGACCGCCTTGAGCGTGTCCGGCGAAGCCAGCGCCCCATCGCCGTCAAGATACACGCTGTCGGCGTCGAACCGCTGCGTGCGCAGCATCGCCTGCACGTCGCCGATGCACAGCGTCAGCAACACACGGCCCTCCTCGAACGACAGCCGATGAAATCCCGGCAGCAGCCCGCGCCATTGCGCAGCGAGTTGCCCGGCCAGCGCCTCGATGTCCGCGCCGGCGCCGGCAGCGGCTTGCACCAGCGCATCGCGCGCGACCGGATTCGCGTCGATCGACACGACATGCAGCATGCGCGGGCGTCGCGCATCGCCGCGCCACGCGTGCCATACCCTCAGGAAATGCGCGCCGACACCGAAGCCGGTTTCGAGAATCCGCCATTGAGGCGCATCGGCCCAGGCCTCGGCGGGGCTGCAGCCGGAACGCAACACGTGTGTGCGCTCGATGCCCCTCAGGCCGCGGGCGGTGGAACGTAGCCCTGCGCCATGTCTGCGCCTTCGCCGAAGAAGTGCTTTTCCATCTGGCGTGCGAGGTATTGGCGTGCGCGCAGGTCGGCCAGGTTCAGCCGGTTTTCGTTGACGAGCATCGTCTGCTGCTTGAGCCAGGCGGCCCAGGCTTCCTTGCTCACGTTCTCCCACAGGCGCTTGCCGAGGTCGCCAGGGTAGGGCGGGAAATCGAGACCCTCTGCTTCTTTGCCGAGCTTGATGCACTGGACCATGCGTGCCATTTGGATTGCCTTTGTAGTGGGTTATGACGCAGCGGGATGCGCCCTTAGTTGATTTGGCTATTTAGAACTGATGAAACGGTAGTTCCAGTTTGAAGGGGCAACTTTCAGAATCTGCAGCTTGTCACCGCAGATCCTTTTTCGAAAGAACCCCATGAGCCTTCGCCGCGACTTTATCAAGCTTTCCATGGGCGTCGCCCTCAGCGCCGGTTTCGCCCTCACGGCGTTGCCGACCATGGCCCAGACCGTCAACCTGCTCAACGTGTCGTATGACCCGACGCGCGAGCTGTACGTGGACTACAACGCCGCTTTCGCGAAGTACTGGAAAGCCAAGACCGGCCAGGACGTGGTCATCAAACAGTCGCACGGCGGTTCTGGCAAGCAGGCGCGCTCGATCATCGACGGCATCGACGCGGACGTCGCCACGCTGGCGCTGGCAGGCGACATCGACGCGGTCGCATCGCACGGCGGGCTGATCAAGGCCGACTGGCAGAAGCGCCTGCCGCAGAATTCGGCGCCCTACACATCGACCATCGTGTTCCTGGTGAAAAAGGGCAACCCCAAGGGCCTGAAGGACTGGGACGACCTGATCAAGCCCGGCGTGCAGGTGATCACCCCCAACCCGAAGACCTCGGGCGGCGCGCGCTGGAATTACCTGGCGGCCTGGGAATTCGCCAAGCGCAAGTACGGCGGTGACGACAAGGCCAAGGACTTCGTCGGCAAGCTCTACAAGAACGTGCCGGTGCTCGACACGGGCGCGCGCGGCTCGACGATCACCTTCGTCCAGCGCGGTGTGGGCGATGTGCTGCTGGCCTGGGAAAACGAGGCCTACCTGGCGAAGAAAGAGTTCGGCGACGACAAGTTCGACATCGTCGCGCCGTCGATCAGCATCCTGGCCGAGCCCACCGTGGCCGTGGTCGACAAGGTGGTCGACAAGAAGGGTACGCGTGCCGTGGCCGAGGAGTACCTGAAGTACCTGTATTCCGATGAAGGCCAGGACATCGCCGGGCGCAACTACTACCGGCCGACCGGTGAAAAGGCCAAGGCCAAGTACGACAACCAGTTTCCGAAGCTGACACTGTTCACCATCGACCAGGCCTTCGGTGGCTGGGCCAAGGCGGACAAAGCGCACTTTGCCGACGGCGGCTCGTTCGACCAGATCTACGTGAACAAGTAAGACGCATCCCGGCGCCTGTCCGAACGAAAGCACCTTGTGACTGTTTTGCTGATTGCCGGAAGCCCTTCGGCCCCCTCGCGCTCGACGGCGCTGCTCGAAAGCGTGGGTGAACGCCTGGCGCGCCGCGGCGCCGCGATCGATCGCCTGTGGATCCGTGACCTGCCTGCGCAGCCGTTGCTCCACGCCCAGTGGTCGCACCCGGCCATCGAGCGCGCCATTGCCCAGGTGGCCGCGGCGCAGGTGGTGGTGGTCGCCACGCCGGTCTACAAGGCGGCCTACGCGGGGATCCTGAAGGTCTTTCTCGACCTGCTGGCTCAGGACGGGCTGCGCGGCAAGACCGTGCTGCCACTGGCCACGGGCGGGAGCCCGCACCACATGCTCGCACTCGACTACACGCTGCGGCCGGTGCTGCAGTCGCTCGCGGCGCGTCACATCCTGCCGGGCGTGTACGCGACCGACGCGCAGGTCACGCTGACGCCTGAAGGTGCCTACCAGGTGCACGCCGACCTGGCACTGCGCCTGGACGACGCAGCGCAAGCGCTGGCAACCGACGGCCTGAAACTGGCGCCGCAGCAGGGCTTCGAGCCGGTGGCCTTCTCATCGGTGCGATGTAGCTTCTGACGGGCGCTGCGCCCGTCGCCACGGCTGCTGCGGTCACGCAGCATTTCTTCTCTTTTTTCCTGCCTTCCTGCCGTGACGAGCGGCGCGGGAGAGCCGCGTCCGAATTCAAAGCACTCACAGGGTGTCCCCATGCATCAATCATCCGAAATCATGACGCCTCATTCCTCGGCACGCCGCCAGTGGATCCAGGCGGCGGCTGCCACCGTCCTCGCGACCTCCATGGGGGCGTGGGCCCAGGCGCCTGCGCGCACTTTGCGCATCGGCCACCAGAAGGGCGTGCTGAGCGTGCTCAAGAGCCGCGGCACGCTGGAGAAGCGGCTCGCACCGCTCAACGTATCGATCAAGTGGACGGAGTTTGCAGCCGGTCCGGTGCAACTGGAAGCCCTCAACGTCGGCGCCATCGACTTCGGTGATGTCGGTGAAGCGCCGCCGATCTTCGCGCAGGCCGCCGGCGCGCCGCTGGCCTATGTCGCGGCCACGGTCCCCCGGCCCGCGGCCGAGGCGGTGCTGGTGCCCAAGGGTTCGGCCGTCAAGACGGTGGCCGACCTGCGCGGCAAGAAGATTGCGCTCAACAAGGGCAGCAATGTCCATTACTTCATCGTCAAGCTGTTCGAGAAAGCGGGTCTGCCCTACAGCGACCTGAACCTGGTCTACCTGCCGCCGGCCGATGCCCGCGCCGCATTCGAGAAGGGTTCGGTCGACGCCTGGGTGATCTGGGACCCGTTCCTCGCCGCCGCCGAGAAGACGCTGGAAGCCCGCGTGCTGGCCGATGCCACCGGCGTGGTGGGCAACCGCGGCTACTACTTCTCGTCGCTCGACTACGTGGCAAAGAACCAGGACGTGTTGAACCTCGTCATCGACGAGATCAACCGCATCGACCAGTGGGGTGCCGCCAACAAGGACGCTTTCGGCACCGAACTGGCCGGCATCTGGGGCCTGCCCAAGCCGGTGGCAGATGCCTCCGTCGGGCGCCAGGCGTTCGGCACCGCCCCGATCACCAAGGCCATCCTGGCCGAGCAGCAGCAGATCGCCGACACCTTCTTCCAGCTCAAGCTGATCCCGAAAAAGATCAACCTGCTCGAAGCGGCCGGCGCGGGCATCGCCTGATTCACCAAAGGGTTTCCATGCAAGTTTTCTGGTTCCTTCCCACGCACGGCGACAGCCGCTACCTCGGCACGACCGAAGGCGCGCGCACGGTCGACCTGGCCTACCTGCAGCAGATCGCCGGCGCGGCCGACCGGCTCGGCTACGAAGGCGTGCTGATCCCGACCGGCCGCTCGTGCGAAGACCCATGGGTCATCGCGTCGAGCCTGATCGGCGCGACGAGCAAGCTCAAGTTCCTGGTCGCCGTGCGGCCCGGCCTGCACCAGCCGAGCCTGGCCGCGCGCATGGCCGCGACCTTCGACCGGCTTTCGGGCGGGCGCGTGCTGGTGAACCTGGTGACGGGCGGCGACCAGGCCGAACTGGAGGGCGATGGCGTGTTCCTCGACCATGCGGCGCGCTACGAGCAGTCGGCCGAGTTCATCCGCATCTGGCGCGAGATCATCGCGCGCAGCCACGACGGGCAGGCCTTCGACTACGAGGGCAAGCACCTGAGCGTGAAGGGCGCCAAGCTGCTGTTCCCGCCAACGCAACAGCCCCATCCGCCCGTGTGGTTCGGCGGCTCCTCCGAAGCGGCGCATGAGCTGGCGGCCGAGCAGGTCGACACCTATCTGACGTGGGGCGAGCCGCCCGCGGAAGTCGCGAAGAAGATTGCCGACGTGAAGGCGAGGGCGGCGCGCAAGGGCCGCGACGTGAAGTTCGGCATCCGCCTGCACGTCATCGTGCGCGAGACGGAAGACGCGGCTTGGAAGGCTGCGGAAGAACTGATCAGCCGTGTCGACGACCAGACCGTGATCCGCGCGCAGGCGGCCTTCGCCAAGATGGATTCGGTCGGCCAGCGTCGCATGGCCGCGCTGCATGCCGGCGGCGCCAAGCGCAAGCGCGAAGACCTCGAGATCTCGCCCAACCTCTGGGCCGGCGTCGGCCTGGTGCGCGGCGGTGCCGGCACGGCGCTGGTGGGGGATGCGAAAACGGTGGCGGCGCGCATCGAGGAATACGCCGCGCTTGGCCTGGACAACTTCATCCTCTCGGGCTATCCGCATCTTGAAGAGTCGTACCGCTTCGCCGAACTCGTCTTCCCGTTGCTGCCTCGCAAGCAGCGCCCCGGGCTGCCGGGGCAGACGCTGACCGGGCCGTTCGGCGAAGTCGTCGCCAATCTCGATGCGCCATCGCGTCTCGTCTCCCAGAGCTAGAAATGTCGTACACCCCCAGTCTTCGCGCACTTCGTGTCGCTGCGCCAACCCCCTCTCAGGGAGTAACGCCTGCGGCCCGGCAAAGCCGGTTCGGCGGCATTTCACGACTCTGTGCCTCCATCGCGCAGCGGTCGATCCCATGGCTCGTGCCGGTCACGCTCATTGTCGTCTGGCAGATCGCGTCGTCGCTCGGCTGGCTGTCGACGCGCGTGCTGCCGGCGCCGCTCGATGTGATCAAGGCCGCCTGGACGCTGGCCGCTTCGGGCGAACTCTGGACGCACGTGAAGGTGAGCGCGGGCAGGGCGCTGGCAGGCCTGGCGATCGGCGGCGGGCTCGGCCTCGCGCTGGGCTTGCTGACCGGCTCGGTGAAGTTCTTCGAGACGCTGCTGGACTCGACCATCCAGATGGTGCGCAACATTCCGGCGCTGGCGCTCATCCCGCTGGTCATTCTGTGGTTCGGCATCGACGAGACGGCCAAGCTGTTCCTCATCAGCGTGTCGGTGTTCTTCCCGATCTACCTCAACACCTTCCACGGCATCCGCAACGTCGACCCTCAGTTGATCGAGATGGGGCGCACCTACGGGCTCACGCGCTGGCAGCTGTATCGCGAGGTGATCCTTCCGGGCGCGCTGTCGTCCATCCTGGTCGGCCTGCGTTTCTCGCTGGGCCTGATGTGGGTCATCCTGATCGTGGCCGAGACCATCTCGGCGCAGGCCGGCATCGGCTATCTCACGATGAACGCCCGCGAGTTCCTCCAGACCGACATCGTGCTGGTCGGCATCCTGCTCTACGCGCTGCTCGGCAAGCTCGCCGACCTGTTCGCCCGCGGACTCGAACGCTGGTGGCTGCGCTGGCACCCCGGCTATCAAGCCAAGTGATTCCCGTGAGAAACACCATGACCTCATCGCTTTCCCTCACGCGCCGCGGTGCGCTCGGTACGCTGGCCGCGCTCGGCGCTGCCTCTGCCTTCGCGCAGGCGTCGTCGACCGTGCGCATCGGCTACCAGAAGTCGTCGACGCTGATCGTGGTGCTCAAGACCCAGGGCACGCTCGAACGGCAACTCGCGCCGCTGGGCGTCAAACCCAGCTGGCATGAATTCACCAGCGGCCTGCCGTTGCTCGAGGCGTTGAACCTCGACAACCTCGACTTCAGTGCCGACGTGGCCGACACCGTGCCGGTGTTCGCGCAGGCGGCGGGTGCCAAGCTCACCTTCGTGGCGCAAGAGGCACCGTCGCCGGCTGCGCAGGCCATCGTGGTGAAGGCTGAATCGCCGCTGAAGTCGGTCGCCGATCTCAAGGGCAGGAAGGTCGGCTTCGCCAAGGCGGCTGGCGCGCATTACCTGCTGATTGCTGCGCTCGAGCAGGCAGGTTTGTCGCTCAAGGACATCGAGCCGGCCTACCTCACGCCGGCCGATGGCCGCGCCGCCTTCGAGAAAGGCGCTATCGATGCGTGGGTGGTCTGGGACCCGTTCCTCTCGGCGGCGCAGCGCCAGTCGCAGGTGCGCGTGCTGGCCGATGGCACCGGGATCGCGTCGTACCAGCGCTACTACCTGGCTGCCACGCGCTTCGCGCAGGCGAGGCCCGAAGTGCTCAACGTGATCTACGCGGAGCTCGAAAAGGCCGGCCGGTGGGTCAAGCAGAGCCCCAAGGATGCGGCGGCACTGCTCGCGCCGGTCTGGGGCATCGACGCTGCCACGGTCGAGCAGGCGAATGGCCGCCGCAGCTATGCGGTGCGCCCGGCTGTCGCCGAAGGCCTGAGGGAGCAGCAGCGCATCGCCGATGCCTTCTTCGCCGAAAAGCTGCTGCCCCGAAAGATCAACGCGCTCGACATCGACCTGTTCAAACCGGGAGCCCACGCATGAGTGCCGTACTGGAAGACCGCCCCGCCATTGCCGGCGGCGTCAAGCTGGAGATCCGCAGCGTGCACAAGCGCTACGGCGAACGCGAAGTGCTGCGCAACACACAGCTGACCATCGAGCCGGGCCAGTTCATCGCCATCGTCGGGCGCAGCGGCTGCGGCAAGAGCACGCTCCTGCGACTGGTGGCGGGACTGGAGTCCACGTCTGAAGGCGCGCTCTACACGGACGGCAAGGCCATCGCCGGCCTGCATGACGACACGCGGATCATGTTCCAGGAGGCGCGCCTGCTGCCCTGGCGCCGGGTGCTCGACAACGTCACGCTCGGCCTGCCGGCGGGCCTGCGCCAGCGGGGCAGGGATGTGCTCGCGCAGGTCGGCCTGGCCGACCGCGAGAACGAATGGCCGGCGCGCCTGTCTGGCGGCCAGCGCCAGCGTGTGGCCCTGGCCCGTGCGCTGGTGCACCACCCGCGGCTGCTGCTGCTCGACGAGCCTCTGGGCGCGCTCGACGCGCTCACGCGCATCGAGATGCATCGGCTGATCGAGAACCTGTGGCAGCGCCATCGCTTCACCGCCTTGCTGGTCACGCACGACGTGCAGGAGGCGGTCGCGCTGGCCGACCGGGTGATCCTGATCGAGGACGGCCGCATCGCGCTCGACGAAAACATCGCGCTGGCACGCCCGCGTTCGCAGGGCGATCCAGCCTTCGCAGCGATCGAGAAACGCATTCTCGACCGCGTGCTTCAGAAGCCTGGTGCCGATCTGGACGAACCTGCCGAGCCCGCCAACGACACGCGCTGGGCCGACGGCCCCGCGCACGCCCTGCGCTGGGCGCTCTGATTGCCATCTGTCACTTTCAACCCTAGGAGTCTTTCATGTCCATCCAAGCCATCAACGTCCGCAACCAGTTCAAAGGCAAGGTCAAGGAGATCATTCGCGGCGACGTCGTCTCCGAAGTCGATGTCGAGACACCGTGGGGCATCGTCACCTCGGTGATCACCACGCGCTCGGTCGACGAACTGCAGCTCAAGCCCGGGTCGGACGTGGTCGCGCTGGTCAAGTCGACCGAGGTGTCGATCGCGAAACTTTAAGCTCCCCCAGGCTTCGCGCACTTCGTGTCGCTGCGCCTTCCCCCTCGCCGGGGGCAACACCAGCGGCCCGGCTAAGCCGGTTCCGCGGTGTTTTTGGCTTGGGCCCTGTGCTGAGCTAAGGATGTTTACTTGACGTTCGGACTCGCTCAAAGGATCGCCGCAGAATGCAACGATCTTTCCCAGGACCTCGGACCATGGCCTCCACCAAGCAACTCAGGCTCGGCGCCTTTATGCGTCCGGTCAGCATCCACACCGGCGCCTGGCGCTATCCCGGTGCCTGGCGTGATGCGAACTTCAATCTGCCTCGCCTCACGCAACTCATCAAGACGCTGGAGCGCGGCTGCTTCGACGCCTTCTTCATGGCCGATCACCTGGCGCTGCTCAACATGCCGGTCGAGGCGCTCAAGCGCAGCCACACGGTCACCTCCTTCGAGCCGTTCACGCTGTTGTCGGCCCTGTCGCAGCACACGACGCACATCGGCCTGGTCGCCACCGCTTCCACCACCTTCGACGAGCCTTTTCATATCGCGCGGCGCTTCGCGTCGCTCGACCACCTGAGCCAAGGGCGCGCCGGCTGGAACATCGTCACCACCTCCAACCCCGACGCTGCGCTCAACTTCGGCCGCGACGACCACATGGAACATGACGAGCGCTATGCCCGCGCCCGCGAGTTCTACGACGTGGTCACCGGCCTGTGGGACAGCTGGGCCGACGACGCCTTCATACGCGATGCCGACAGCGGCCTGTTCTTCGACACGGACCGCCTCCACGTGCTCGACCACAAGGGCAAGCACCTGTCGGTGCGCGGGCCGCTGCACATCGCGCGGCCGGTTCAGGGCTGGCCGGTGATCGTTCAGGCCGGTGCATCGGAGGCCGGGCGCCAGCTCGCTGCCGAGACGGCCGAGGTGGTCTTCGCGGGCGCCGGCACGCTGGCCAATGCCCAGGCCTTCTATGCGGATGTCAAGGGGCGCATGCGCAGGCTGGGCCGCGATCCGGACCATCTGAAGATTTTGCCCGGCGCGTTCGTGGTGGTGGGCGACACCGTTGAAGAGGCGCATGCCATTCGCACCCGTCTCGACAGCCTGGTGCACTACGACAGTGCGATCGCGTCGCTGTCGATCGCGCTGGGCCATGACGCGTCCCTGTTCGACCCCGATGGGCCGCTGCCTGAAATTCCTCCGACCAACGCAAGCCAGAGCAGCCGCGAACGCGTGATCGACCTGGCCCTGCGCGAAGGGCTCACGGTGCGCCAGTTGGCCCAGCGCCTGGGCGGTTATGGCGGCCAGGCCTTTGTCGGCACCGCACAGACCATCGCCGACGAGATGCAGGAATGGTTGGAGACCGAGGGCTGCGACGGCTTCAACGTGATGTTTCCGTGGCTGCCCGGCGGGCTCGACGATTTCGTCGACAAGGTCGTACCCGAACTGCAGCGCCGCGGCATCTTCCGTACCGCCTACGAGGGCCGCACCCTGCGCGAAAACCTTGGGCTGCCGCGACCGGGCAATCGCTTCTTCGAAAGCCAGCCGGCGCGCGAATGAGCGCGCCGTCCGGGGCGCCGTTCAGAACGCTGGAATCAGCGAGCCATTGAACTTGGTCTCGATGAAGGTCTTCACTTCCGGCGAGTGGTAGGCCTTCACCAGACGCTGTACCCAGGGCTTGTCCTTGTCGGCGCGGCGCACGGCGATCAAGTTGGCATACGGTCCCTTCGGCGCTTCCTTGAGGATGGCGTCCTTCGTGAAGGACAGTCCCGCCTTTTCGGCGTAGTCGTTGTTGATGGCGGCGATCGCGAGGTCATCGAGCGAACGCGGCAGTTGGGCTGCGTCCAGCGGCACCAGCTTGAGTTTCTTCGGGTTCGTCACGACGTCGAGCGGTGTAGCCGTGTTGTTCTTCACGGCCTCGGGCTTGAGCGTGATCAGGCCTGCCGACTGCAGCAGCAACAGCGCGCGGTTGCCATTGGACGGGTCGTTCTGGATACCGACCGAGGCGCCGTCGGGCAGTGCCGAAATGTCCTTGATCTTGTGCGAGTAGAAGCCCAGGGGGGCGGTGATCGTCAAGGCCACCGGCACCAGGTCGAAGCCGCGCGCCTTGATCTGGTTGTCGAGGAAGGGCTGATGCTGGAACGCGTTCGCGTCGAGATCGCCGGAGGCGAGCGCCGCATTGGGCAATTGGTAGTCGTTGAACACGATCACCTGCACGTTCAGGCCGTCGCGCGCTGCGACCTTCTTCACGACCTCGAAAATCTGTTCGCCGTTGCCGACCGACACGCCCACCTTGATGCTGTTCTTGTCCTGGGCCTGAGCGGCACCGGCAGTCAGCAGGGCAGCGGAAAGGGCGAGCACCAGGGTACGGCGTGCTTGAGAGATACGCATGGAAGTCAATCAGGGAAAATAAGGAGTTGCGACTGTCTCATTGCGCACCAAAAAAGGGAACGACGCAATCCTCATATGGATATGTCGGACCCTGCATGCAGTGCTTATGTATATTTGGATATAACTAGACGCCGAATTGTTCGTTCCCTTTCGTTTGGCTTTTCCCCATACTCGCCAACCCTGCAGCTTTGCAGCCGCGCCACGAGCGCGCTCTGCCTGACCACTTTCCCATGAGCCTTTCTTCCCGCGACACGGTCGCCGATGGCCCCGTGATCCGTCTCGACGCCGTCCAGAAATCCTTCTCCCTCCCTAACGGCGAGGTGTTCGACGCCGTGCGCTCGGTCTCGCTCGACATCGCCCAGGGTGATGTGTTCGGCCTGATCGGCACCAGCGGCGCTGGCAAGTCCACGCTGCTGCGCCTGATCAACCTGCTGGAGCGGCCCGATGCGGGCCGCGTGCTGGTCGGCGGGCGCGACCTCACGCAACTCTCGCGCAGCGAGCTGCGCGACATGCGCCAGAACATCGGCATGGTGTTCCAGCAGTTCAACCTGCTGCAAAACGCCAGCGTGTTCGACAACGTCGCCTTTGCGCTGAAGATCCACGGCAAGCATTCGCGCAACGAGATCGATGCGCGTGTGCGGGAGTGCCTGGCGCTCGTCGGCCTGGCCGAAAAGATCGACACCTACCCGGCCCAGCTCTCGGGCGGCCAGAAACAGCGCGTGGCGATTGCTCGTGCGCTCGCACCACGTCCTCAGGTGCTGCTGTGCGACGAGCCGACCTCCGCGCTCGACACCGAGACCACGCGTGCCCTGCTGCAGACGCTGCGCGACATCAACGAGAAAATCGGTGTGACCATCGTTATCGTGACGCACGAGCTGTCGGTCGTCGAACTGCTCTGCCGCCAGGTGGCGATCATGGAGCACGGCCGGGTGGTCGAACGGTTTGCGGTCGATTCTGCAAGCGATGCGCCGCGTCTGTCGGCACTCGGGCGCGAGCTCGACGCGCTGGTGCGTCGCCGCGAGCGCGACGAACGCGAGGCCCAGGAGGCCCAGGATGCCGGCGCAGCCCGAGCGGCCGAGGTGAACTATGTTTGAAAACATCCTGCCCATCCTTCCCGAACTCTGGACGGCCATCGGCCAGACCTTCCTGATGCTGGCCATCGGCCTGTCGGCCGCTGTGCTGATCGGCGGTCCGCTGGGCATCCTGCTGTTCCTGCTCGGCCCGGGCCAGTCGCTGCAGAACAAGCCCGCGTTCCTGATCCTGAACTGGCTCGTGAACACGGTGCGTTCCTTCCCGTTCATCATCCTGCTGGTGGCGCTGGTGCCGTTCACGCGCATCATCGCGGGCACGTCGATCGGCCCGCTTGCTGCTGCCGTTCCGCTGTCGATCGCCGCGATCCCGTACTTCGCGCGGCTGGTCGACCAGTGCCTGCGCGAGGTGCCACGCGGGGTGATCGAGGCGGCGCACGCCATGGGCGCGTCGGAGCTGCAGATCGTCTGGCGCGTGCTGGTGGTCGAGGCGCGTTCGGGTCTGGTGCTGGCGCTGACCGTCTTGTCGGTGAGCTTCCTGTCGTATTCCGCCATCGCGGGCGTGGTGGGCGGCGGCGGCATCGGCGACCTTGCGATCCGCTACGGCTACTACCGTTTCCAAACCGATGTGATGGTGCTCACGGTGGCCGTGCTCGTCGTGCTGGTGCAGGTGATCCAGTTTGTCGGGAATACGGTCGCCCGCCGCCTGGACAAACGTTGATCTTTTTCCTTTCCTCTTTTTTTCTGTGAACCTATGAAGACATCCTTGCTCCGCCGTTCCGTTCTGGTCCTGTCGCTCGCGGCCCTGTCGCTGGGCGGCCTGTCGCTCCAGGCGCAGGCTCAGCCCGCCACCAAGAAGGAACTGGTGATCGGCGGCACTGCCGGCTCGAACGCCGACCAGCTCAAGTTTGGCATCGTCCCGCTGCTCGAGAAGAAGGGCTACAAGGTCAAGCTGGTCGAATTCAATGACTACGTGCAGCCCAATCTCGCCCTGGCCCAGGGGTCGCTGGACGCCAACTTCTTCCAGCACCTGGTCTATCTGAAGAAGTTCGCGGCCGACCAGAAGCTCGACATCGTCGAACTGGTGCAGGGCCCGATCGCGCCGATGGGCGTGTACTCCAACACCCGCAAGACCCTGGCCGAGGCCAAGGAAGGCGACCGCGTCACGCTGCCCAACGACCCGAGCAACCTGGCGCGCGCACTGCTACTGCTGGAGCAAAACAAGCTGATCACGCTCAAGCCCGGCATCGACCCGATCCGCGCGTCGGAGAAGGACGTGGCCGAGAACCCGCGCAAGCTGAAGTTCCTGCCGCTCGAAGCCGCGCAACTGCCGCGCACGTTGGGCGATGCCGAGTACGCGATCATCAACGGCAACTTCGCGATCTCGTCGGGTCTGAAGCTGACCGGTGCCGTGGCGCTGGAGAAGCCGGCGGACCATTACCTGAACGTGGTGGCGGTCAAGCGTGCCGACAAGGACACACCGTGGGCCAAGGACATCGCCGAAGCCTTCCAGTCGAAGGAATTCAAGGCCGTGGTCGACAGCAAGTTTCCGGGCTACGCCAAGCCGGCTTTCCTGCAGTAAACGGGGCACCGAGACGACCTGACAAGAGCCACCTTCACGGTGGCTTTTTCTTGCTCGTACCGGTTTGCCTTGCCCTCGCACAGTCTTTGGAATGGTGCGATGCTCGGGCTTTCGGAACAGGCAACAGTCAACGGAGGCACAAGATGGCCGGATTCCAGGTGGACGAGATCGTCACTGCGCTGCATCAGGTTCGGCGCGATTGGCGCGAGTCGCAGCAACGCTCGCAGGAGGGCGGTGAGCGGGAGTTGCCTTCGCGCGAGGTGATCGGTGAGGTGGTCCAGGCGTTGACGGGCGCGCTGTTTCCGATGCGGCTCGGACCGACCGACCTGCGCCAGGAAAGCGAGGACTTCTACGTCGCTCGCACGCTCGACGCGGCACTGCACCAATTGCATGGGCAGGCAACGCTCGAATTGCGTCACGAACGTCGCCGCACCCTCGCCGAGCAGGCCGTGCTCAGCGCCGAAGCGCAGCAGCGGGTGCGCGCCTTTGCCACGGCGTTGCCCGGCATTCGCGCGCTGCTGGACACCGACGTGCTGGCCGCGTTCCACGGCGACCCGGCGGCGCGCAGCGTCGACGAGGTGCTGCTGTGCTACCCGGGCGTGCAGGCGATGATCCATCACCGCCTGGCGCACCAGCTCTACCGGCTGGAGCTGCCGCTGCTCGCGCGCATCGTGGCCGAGCGTGCGCACGCGCAGACCGGCATCGACATCCATCCCGGCGCGCAGATCGGCGCCAGTTTTTTCATCGACCATGGCACGGGTGTCGTGATCGGGGAAACCGCGGTGATCGGCGAGCGCGTGCGGGTGTACCAGGCCGTCACGCTCGGTGCCAAGCGCTTTCCGACCGATGCGCACGGCAATCTGCAGAAGGGGCTGCCGCGGCACCCATTGGTCGAGGACGACGTGGTGATCTATGCGGGTGCGACCATCCTCGGACGCGTGACCCTGGGCAGGGGGGCGTCCATTGGCGGCAATGTCTGGGTGACGAACGACGTGCCGGCAGGCGCCAGCGTCACACAGGCCAGCCTGCAGAAAGCGCCGCGCGGCGACCCGTGCCTGGGTGACGCCAATCTGGGCTAGCCGCGGGTTGCGTCGACAGGCAAGCGCGGCGTTGGCGTACAGGTCATCGCGCCGGGCGCTCCCATGATGATCCGTTCGCTGTCCGGCACGCGCCGTACCCCACTGATTCGTTACAGGAGATTCGCACCATGAGTTCGTACAAGATCGCCGTTTTTGTCGGCAGCCTGCGCAAGGATTCCTTCAATCGCAAACTGGCGCTGGCGCTGGCCCATCTCGCGCCGCCTGAATTCACTTTCGAGCACATTGCGATCGGCGACCTGCCGCTCTACAACCAGGACGACGATGGCCACCAGGCGGCCGAAGTGCTGCGCCTGAAGAGCGAAGTCTCCGCGGCGCAAGGCTTGTTGTTCATCACGCCCGAGTACAACCGCTCGATCCCTGGCGTCCTGAAAAACGCGATCGACCATGGGTCGCGGCCCTATGGCCAGAGCGTGTGGGGTGGGAAGCCCGCTGGCGTGATCGGCGTGTCCGTCGGCGCCATCGGAACGGCGCTGGCGCAGCAGCACCTGCGCAACGTGTTGGCCTACCTCGATGTGCCGACGCTGGGCCAGCCCGAGGCCTTCATCCAGAACAAGGACGACCTGTTCGACGACAAGGGCCACGTCGGCAACGAATCGACGCAGAAATTCCTGCAGACCTGGGTCGACGCCTATGCGGCGTGGGTCAAGGCCCACAGCGCCTGAAAGAGCGCTGGAGCCCAGCGCCCGTCAGGCTGACTGCGCGATCGGCGTGTCAGCCAGGACGGCGGCGATGTCGCTGCGTGCGGCTGCCAGCGCGGCTGTTTTGCCTGCCTCGCCCATGGCCAGACCTTCGGCACGCACGATGCGCACATCGCTGATGCCGAAAAAGCCGAACACGACTTTCAGGTAGCTTTCCTGGTGCTCCAGCGCCTGACCGGCTTCGGAGGTCGCGTACATGCCGCCGCGTGTCGACACCACGATCACCGTCTTGTCGCCAGCCAGGCCGATCGGGCCCTTTTCGGTGTACTTGAAGGTGCGGCCGGCCTGTGCAAGGCGGTCGATCCAGGCCTTGAGCTGGCTGGGCACCGAGAAGTTGTAAAGCGGCGCCCCCACCACGATCACATCCGCCGCGAGGAACTGTGTGATCAATTGTTCCGACACGGCATTCTCAGCCCGCTGTGCAGGCGTCGGCTCGGCTTGTATGCCGACTTTGATGCCAAGGGCATCGGCGCCGAAATGGGCCGGCGCGTTGGCCGCGAGATCGAGGTATTCGACGGTGGTGTCCGGATGCGCGTTGCGCCATTGCGCAACCACTTCGGCCGTCAGTTGGCGTGACACGGAGTGGGCGCCCAGGACACTGGAGTCGATATGCAGCAGCTTCACGATGAATTCCTTTGAGATGACTGGCCCTCACTGGGACCGATGGCATGAATTCTATTTTTGTGTCTAATTGATGATAAGTAGCTAAAATCGCGTTTCATTGTCCCGTTCATGGATCGAATCCCGAGGCGAATGGGCAGTTCCAAAGGCGGAAGGCAACGGCGTGCAGGATCTCAACGACATGGTGTTTTTTGCCGAAGTGGCCGAGCGGGGCGGTTTTGCCGCTGCCGGGCGGGCGCTGGGGGTGCCGAAATCGCGCCTGTCGCGGCGCGTGGCCGACCTGGAGGCGCGGCTGGGCGTGCAACTGCTCCAGCGCAGCACCCGCAGCCTGTCGCTCACCTCCGCGGGCGAGCTGTTCCTGCGTCACAGCAGCGCCATGCGAGATGCTGCACAGGCTGCGGCCGAGGCCGTGGCCCAGGTGCAGACCGAACCGCGCGGGACGGTACGGCTGAGTTGTCCTGTCACGCTGACACAAAGCAGCGTGGGACCTGTCCTTCCGTTGTTCATGGCGCGCTACCCGGGCGTGCGCGTCGAGATGCGCGCGCTCAATCGACCGGTCGATCCGGTCGAGGAGGGTGTCGACATCGCGCTGCGCGTGCGGCCCGTCATCGAGGACAGCGCAACCCTGGCCGCACGCAGCTTCGGCAAGAGCCGCGGGCTGCTGGTCGCCGCGCCCGCGCTGCTGGCGGGCCAAAAAAAGGTGGCACAGCCCGCGGACCTGGCTGGGCTGCCCACGGTGGCCATGTCTGCCGCAGATGGCCGTTCAAGCTGGCAGCTCGCCGGGCCGGCCAAGGCCGTCTTTGTTCATACACACCATCCGCGCTATGTGGTCGACGACCTGTTGGCCTTGAAGTTCGCGGTCATGCGCGGTGTGGGTGCCTCGGTGCTGCCTGACTACATGTGCCGTGAAGAGGTGAAGGCCGGGTTGCTGGTCGAGGTGCTCCCAGGATGGGGGCCGCCGCCCACCATCACGCACGCGATGTACCCGCCGCGGCGCGCACTGGTGCCGGCCGTGCGTCTGCTGCTCGATTTCCTGGCCATGCACCTGGACGGCGACGAGCCGCACGAACCTTGCCGTGAAAAACTCTCCAGCGCGCGGCCTGGTTGATCTCTTATTCCTTTAATGCCATAACCAAACAAGTAGATATTCGTTTGTGATCCAAGCGGTTGTTTCCACAATCGGTGTTCCGATCCATCCGAACATCGAGGAATCACCATGGCCAGACTGAGACTCGGCGACATCGCCCCCAATTTCACCCAGGATTCCAGCGAAGGTCCCATCGATTTCTACCAGTGGGCTGGCAATTCGTGGGTGGTGCTGTTTTCACATCCGGCCGATTTCACGCCTGTCTGCACGACCGAGTTGGGCAAGACGGCGGCGCTTTCCGGGGAGTTCGCCAAGCGCGGCGTCAAGCCGATCGCTGTCAGCGTCGACCCGGTGGGCAAGCACCACGAATGGATCGCAGACATCAACGACACGCAGAAGACCACGGTCGACTTTCCGATCCTGGCCGATGCCGATCGCAAGGTGGCCGACCTCTACGACATGATCCACCCGAACGCCTCGACCACCGCCACGGTGCGCAGCGTGTTCATCATCGACCCGAAGCATGTGCTTCGCACCACCTTCACCTACCCGGCGAGCACCGGCCGCAACTTCGACGAAATCCTTCGTGTGATCGATTCACTGCAGCTCACCGACAGCCACAAGGTGGCGACGCCTGCCAACTGGAAGGACGGCGATGACGTGGTGATCGTGCCGAGCATCCAGGACCCGGCTGAACTCGCCGAGCGTTTTCCGAAGGGCTTCAACGCCGTGCGCCCCTACCTGCGCGTGACGCCGCAGCCCAACAAGTGAGCCTCCAGGTCGTCATCGTCCCCGGCTGGCGAGATTCCGGGCCGGGCCATTGGCAAAGCCTGTGGTGCGACGGCATTCCGGGGGCCACGCGCGTGGTGCAGGACGACTGGATCACACCGACGCGCGCCGCCTGGGTGGCCGCACTCGAACGCACGGTGCTGGCCGCGCCGCAGCGGGTGGTGATCGTGGCGCACAGCCTGGGATGCATCGCGACGACGCATATGGGCGCTGAGGCGACAGCGCGCATCGCCGGCGCGTTGCTGGTGGCGCCGGCCGATCCAGAGCGCCGCGCAGTGCTGTCGGACTTCGCGCCCGTGCCCTACGAAAAGCTGCCTTACCCGAGCGTGGTGGTGGCCAGCACCAACGACCCCTTCTGCCCCGTGCGGCTCGCTGGTGCCTATGCCCGCGCATGGGGCAGCGAATTCGTCCGCATGCAGAATGCGGGTCACATCAACGTCGACTCGGGGCACGGCGACTGGCCGCTGGGCCTGGCACTGCTCCAGTCGCTGTACCCATCCTTGCGCGATGCGCCGATTCTGACGGCGGCGCGCACCGATTCCCTCGAACCTTTGGCTAGCTCATGATTTCCAAGACCAAGATCCTTCTCGCCGGCCTCGCCCTCGTGGCGGGCTCTGCTGCCGTGGCGCAGACCAGCACGTTGCTGAATGCTTCCTATGACGTGGCGCGCGAGTTCTACAAGGACTACAACCCGGCCTTCGTCGCCCACTACAAGAAGACGACCGGCAAGGACGTGAAGATCGATCAGGCGCATGGCGGCTCCAGCGCCCAGGCACGTGCCGTGGCCGACGGGCTGGACGCCGACGTGGTCACCATGAACACTTCCACCGACATCGACTTTCTGGCCGGTGCCGGCGTGGTCGCCAAGGACTGGACGAAGAAGTTTCCCGACAACGCATCGCCGACCACCTCGACCATGCTGATCCTCGTGCGCAACGGCAATCCGAAGGGCATCAAGGACTGGGACGACCTGATCAAGCCCGGCGTGCAGGTCGTGGTGGTCAATCCCAAGACCGGCGGCAACGGCCGTTACGCTTATCTGGCTGCGTGGGGCTACGTCAAGAAGAAGGGTGGTACCGACGCGCAGGCGGCCGAGTTCGTCGGCAAGCTGTTCAAGAACGTGCCGATCCTCGCGCGCGGCGGCCGCGACGCGACGACCGCTTTCCTTCAGCGCAACATCGGCGATGCACTGATCACCTTCGAATCCGAAGTGCTGTCGATCGACCGCGAGTTCGGCGCCGGCAAGGTCGACGCGGTGTACCCGTCGATCAGCGTGCTGGCCGAGAACCCGGTGGCTGTGGTTGAACGCACGGTCAACAAGAAGGGCTCCGGCGAGCTGGCCAAGGCCTACCTCGACTACCTGTATTCGGACGAAGCCCAGGAGATTGCGGCCAAGCATGCGCTGCGTCCGCGTTCGCCTGCCGTGCTCAAGAAGTACGCCAGCACCTTCAAGCCGGTGCAGCTGTTCACCGTGCAGGAACTGTTCGGCGGCCTGGGGGAAGCACAGAAGGTGCACTTCAACGACGGCGGCCAGTTCGACAAGCTCTACACCCCTGGCGCGAAATAATGTCCTCCCCCCGTCTTCGCGCACTTCGTGTCGCTGCGCCTACCCCCTCGCCGGGGGCAATACCAGCGACCCGGCAAAGCCGGTTCCGCGGTATTTCCCGAATAAGTCGTACTGAATCATGAGTGGTGCTGCTTCTTCGGCGCTGTCGTCCGCGGCAGCGCCGCTTTCGCGTCCGGCAGGACGAGGCGCTTCCAAGCGTGTCCTGCCCGGCTTCAACATCACGCTCGGCTTCACGGTGTTCTACCTGTGCCTGATCGTGCTGATTCCCCTGTCGGCGCTGGTCTTCAAGACCTTCACGCTGGATTGGTCGCACTTCTGGAGCGCAGTGACCTCGCCGCGCGTGATGGCCTCGTACCGCCTGACCTTCGGCGCTTCGCTGCTGGCGGCACTGGTCAACCTCGTGTTCGGCCTGCTCGTGGCCTGGGTGCTGGTTCGCTATCAGTTCCCAGGCAAGCGAATCGTCGACGCGCTGGTCGACCTGCCATTTGCATTGCCCACGGCCGTGGCCGGCATTTCGCTGACCGCACTGCTGGCGGGCAACGGCTGGATCGGCCAGTTCCTGGAGCCCCACGGCATCAAGCTGGCGTTCACGCCGGCGGGCATCGTCATCGCGCTGATCTTCATCGGTTTGCCGTTCGTGGTGCGCACGGTGCAGCCGGTGCTCGAGGACACTGAGCGCGAGCTGGAGGAGGCGGCAAGCAGCCTGGGCGCCACCCGCCTGCAGACCTTCGTCAAGGTGATCCTGCCGTCGATCATGCCGGCGCTGCTGACCGGCTTCGCCATGGCCTTCGCCCGCGCCATCGGTGAGTATGGCTCGGTGATCTTCATCGCGGGCAACATGCCCATGATCTCCGAGATCACCCCGCTGATCATCATCGGCAAGCTCGAGCAATACGACTACGCGGGTGCCACGGCGGTCGCATTGGTCATGCTGGTGATCTCGTTCGCCATGCTGCTCGTCATCAACGCGCTGCAAGGCTGGCAGCGCCGCCGCTCGGGAGGCAACTGATGAGCGACAACCATCGCACCGCCCGTCGCGCCAGGGCCGGCACTACCGAGTCGCCATGGGTGCGCCGCACGCTCATTGGCCTGGCGCTCGCCTTCATGTTCCTGTTTCTCGTGCTGCCCCTCGCTGCAGTGGCTACCGAAGCGCTGCGCAAGGGCTTCGGCGCCTATGTCGAGGCGCTCAAGGAGCCCGACGCCTGGAGTTCGATCCGCCTGACGCTGATCGTCGCGGCCATCACCGTGCCGATGAACCTGGTGTTCGGCGTGGCTGCGGCCTGGGCCATCGCCAAGTTCGAGTTCCGCGGCAAGGCGCTGCTGACCACGCTGGTCGACCTGCCGTTCGCGGTGTCGCCGGTGGTGGCGGGCCTGATCTACGTGCTGGTGTTCGGTGCACAGGGCTGGTTCGGCCCCTGGTTGGCCGAGCACGACATCAAGATCATCTTTGCCGTGCCCGGCATCGTGCTGGCGACCGTGTTCGTGACCTTTCCCTTCATCGCGCGCGAACTCGTGCCGCTGATGCAGGCCCAGGGCACGGACGAGGAGCAGGCTGCGATCGTGCTGGGTGCGACCGGCTGGCAGACCTTCTGGCGCGTGACCTTGCCCAACATCAAGTGGGGTCTGTTGTACGGCGTGATCCTGTGCAATGCGCGCGCGATGGGCGAATTCGGCGCGGTGTCGGTGGTCTCCGGCCACATCCGCGGCCAGACCAACACGATGCCGCTGCACGTCGAGGTGCTCTACAACGAGTACCAGTCGGTGGCTGCCTTCGCTGTGGCGTCGCTGCTGGCCATCCTGGCGCTGGTCACGCTGGTGATCAAGTCGGTGATCGAGTGGCGCCATGAGCGTGAAATGAAGGCCATTGCCGACCTGCCGCCTGAGCGGCCGCCGACACCCGCGACGGTTGCCTGAAGAGAAAGAACAAGACATGAGCATCGAAATCCGCAACATCAGCAAGCAGTTCGGCGACTTTCAGGCCCTGCGCAACGTCAACCTCGACATCGCGTCGGGCGAACTGGTCGCGCTGCTCGGCCCGTCGGGCTGCGGCAAGACCACGCTGCTGCGCATCATCGCGGGGCTGGAGACGGCCGACGCGGGCAACATCCTGTTCTCCGGCGAGGACACGACCGACGTGCATGTGCGCGAGCGCCAGGTCGGCTTCGTGTTCCAGCACTACGCGTTGTTTCGCCATATGACGGTGTTCGAGAACGTGGCCTTTGGCCTGCGCGTGAAGCCGCGCAGCCAGCGCCCCTCGGACGCGCAGATCAAGCAGAAGGTCACCGAGCTGCTCAAGCTGGTGCAGCTCGACTGGCTGGCCGACCGCTATCCGTCGCAACTCTCAGGCGGCCAGCGCCAGCGCATCGCGCTGGCACGCGCGCTGGCCGTGGAGCCGAAGGTGCTGCTGCTCGACGAGCCCTTCGGCGCGCTCGATGCCAAGGTGCGCAAGGAACTGCGCCGCTGGCTGCGTCGGCTGCACGACGAACTGCATGTGACCTCGATCTTCGTCACGCACGACCAGGAAGAGGCGCTGGAAGTGGCCGACCGTGTGGTCGTCATCAACAAGGGCCAGATCGAGCAGGTCGGCTCGCCGCAGGACGTGTGGGACCATCCGGCAAGCCCCTTCGTCTACGGCTTCCTGGGTGACGTGAACCTGTTCCACGGCCGCGCCCGGGACGGCGAGGTGCAGGTCGAGGGCATTCGCATCGATGCGCCCGAGCATGGCCAGGTCAAGGACAGCAGGGCGCTCGCCTACGTGCGTCCGCACGACGTGGCGGTCGAACGCTACGCACCCGGCGCGAGCGGCATCGTCGCCAAGCTCACGCGGGCCATCGTGGTCGGACCGATCGCGCGGCTGGAACTTGAACCGGTCGAATCGAATCCAGATAATCCAGGCTCCGGAACCATCATCGAAGCGCAACTCCCTGCGCAACAGTTCCGGGAACTGGGCTTGAGCGAGGGCGACACTGTGGTCGCCACGCCGCGCAAGGCCAGGGTCTTCGTGGAAGATTGGGTTTCTCCTTGATCAATTGGTATTTTGGCGCGCCTCGACGTGCCCTGGCGCTCATCGCGCTGGTCTGCGTCGCCATGCTGGCGTTCGGTATGTATCTCCAGCATGTGGTGGGGCTCGAGCCCTGTCCGATGTGCATCGTCCAGCGCTACGCACTGATCCTGGTTGCGGTGTTTGCCATCGTCGGCAGCCTGTCGGCGCGACGGGGCTTGCGGCAGACCGGCGCGGTCCTCGCGCTGGTCGCTGCCGCTGGAGGCGCCTACACCGCGGCCCAGCAGAGCTGGCTGCAGTGGTATCCGCCGGAAGTCATGTCCTGCGGGCGTGACCTCTATGGAATGATCGAGACCTTCCCGCTCCAACGCGCGCTGCCGATGATCTTTCGTGGCGGCGGCGATTGCTCGCAGGTCGACTGGACCTTCCTGGGCCTGTCGATCGCGAACTGGTCGTTCATCTGCTTCGTTGGCTTCGCGCTGCTCTTGATCGGCCTGATCGTCCGGCGCGCGCGCTGAGCGCACGCCCTTTGCCGCAGCGTCAGGCGGCTTGCGCCAGGTCGACCAGCAGGCCGCCGACGGTTGCCAGCGTGGCATTGCGCTGTGCGAGCGGCACCTTCGTCTGCGTCAGGTAGGCGCAGACCAGCCAGGGTGGCCGGCTGGGCGGCCAGATGATGCCCACGTCGTTGTGGGTGCCATGGGCGCCCGCGCCGGTCTTGTCGCCGATCTTCCAGCCTGCGGGCAAGCGCGCGCGCAGGCGGTCGCCGCCCGTTTCGTTGAGCAGCAACCAGTCGAGCAGCTGTTCGCGCGAGGCCGGTTGGAGCGCGTGGCCGGTCAGCACCTGACGCATCAGGCCGAGCATCGCCGCGGGCGAGGTGGTATCGCGCGGGTCGCCGGGCTCGGCTGCGTTGAGCGTGGGCTCCGTTCGGTCGAGCCGCGTCACGTCGTCACCCAAGGACCGGGCAAACGCAGTGAGTGCGGGTGGGCCGCCGAAGCTCGCCAGCACCAGGTTGGCGGCCGCGTTGTCGCTTTGCACGATGGCGGCCTTGCAGAGGGCGCCCATCGTCATTCGCTTGCCGACGTTGGGTTCGGTCAGCGGTGAATGCGCGAGGATGGCGGCGGCCTCGATGGCGACCGGCCGCGCCAGCTGTTCCTGGCCTGCGTCCACGCGCTGGAGCACCAGCGCTGCGGCCAGCCATTTGAAGGTGCTGCACATCGGAAAGCGCTCGTCGGCGCGGTAGCCGACATGCCGGCCGCTTGCCGTGTCCAGGATGCTCACGCCCAGCCGGCCGCCGCTGGCGGCTTCAATGTGTTGCAGCACGGCGTCTGGCGCATCGCCCGCCCGGGCCCCGCAAGCCAAGGCAGCGATGCTGCCGCCGAGGGCGATGGAAAATCGTCGTCTTTGCATGCGGGATGGAAGCGTCCGGTCGTTCAGGGCCAAGACGGCCATGGTGGCAGTGGAAGGGGGAGGCCCGACTCAGAGCGGCAGCGTATCGAACGCCGCGTAGGTCGTCGCCAGCCACGACTTCACGCGCTGGCGTTCGAGCAGGCCCAGCGCGTGTTCGCCCTGGCGGTCGTTGACAGCCTTCCAGAAGCTGGTGTTGTTGGCGTCGATCTTGCGCATGCTGGCTTCGTGCAGGCGCGGCAGCGTGATGACGTGGGCACCTGCGGAGGTCGCCTTGGCGAGCGACTGCGATGCGAGCAGCATGCCGAAGTCGCTGCCGCGGCCATAGTTCTGCACCACGATGTAGTTCGGCCGCGCGCCGAAGGTGTCGATCAGCGTGCCGAGCAGTTCGCTCGAGTCCTTCCCGTCGTCAAGCACATGCCAGAAGTTAACCGCCACGCCGAGTTCGTCGAACACATCGAGCAGTTCCGATTCCTTGATCCAGCGTGCCAGCGGCGCGAGCGTCTGCGCGGCCAAGTCGACGATCACGTTCTGTTCGGGGTTCGATTCGAAGCCGTTGACGATGGTGTCGAGCCCTTCAAAGCTGTCGACCACGACCGGCGAGGCGTAGCCCTCGTAGAACCGGGTGAACGAGCTGTGCGAGCGGTCGGTGTCGAAACCGGTGAATGGACGGTTGTGGTCAATGAAATACTGCGCCAGCACGCGTGCGGTGACCGACTTGCCAACGCCGCCTTTTTCGCCGCCGATGAAATTGATGGAGCTCATGAAGACCCTGGATGAAGTAGAGGAGAAACGAAGGTGGATTTCATTCTAGGTCGCGTGCCGTGAAACTTTCCTGAAAGAACGCGGCCGCCGCGCGGCTCCGGTAGCCCTTCAGGGCTTCGCCAGTTGCAGGAAAGGCCCGAGGCTGCCCAACAGCCAGCCCTGGCTGAAGTCCAGCGCGGCCCGTCGGTATTTCTCGTCGGCCTGCGCAGCCAGCAGGTCGAGCCGCGCGACCACCTTGGAGAGCTCGCGGTCGACGACCAGGTTGCGGCCCCGGTCGCTGATTTCCGTGGAAAGCAGGAGCGGCTGGCCGTCGGGCGCTGTGCGCGAGCCGATCAGCCACAGGGAGATTTCGATGTTGCGCGCCGCCCGGTAGCTGTTTTCGGCATTCACGCCGTCGAGCACGGTCTGCTCCCAGGTACCACCATTGGCCTCGCGCAGCGACAGGTTGGCGATGCGGTTGGCGCTGGACTGCAGCCACTCGTGGCTCGCATAGGGCTCGGCACGGCGAGTCTCGTGGGGGGCGGCGCAGCCCGACAGCAGGGCCACGACGGCAGCCCCGGCAAACGCTGTGACGAAAGGGATGCGGCTTCGAGAGAACCGGTGCGTCTCGCCGCATGTCGGTGCAAGTGGAACAGGGGGGACAAGGGAAGCGCGCATGCGGCGCACGTTATCATCACGGCCTCGGGTGGCAGTCGTGAGACTGTGCAATTTTCCTTACAAATCAATACCTTGGCATTCAAGCCAGGACGGAACGACCCCTCGTGCGTCTTAATTCCATCAAGCTTTCGGGCTTCAAGTCGTTCGCCGAACCCACCAATTTCCTCCTGCCAGGCCAGCTGGTGGGCGTGGTGGGGCCGAACGGTTGCGGCAAGTCGAACATCATGGACGCCGTGCGCTGGGTGCTGGGCGAGTCGCGCGCCAGCGAACTGCGTGGCGAGTCGATGCAGGACGTGATCTTCAACGGCACGACCACGCGCAAGCAGGCCAGCCGGTCCAGCGTCGAGCTGGTGTTCGACAACGCCGACCACCGCGCGGGCGGCCAGTGGTCGCAGTTCGCCGAAATCGCCGTGCGGCGCGTGCTCACGCGCGACGGCACCAGCAGCTACTACATCAACAACCAGGCGGTGCGCCGGCGTGACGTGCAGGACGTGTTCCTGGGCACCGGCCTCGGCCCGCGCGCCTACGCCATCATCGGCCAGGGCACGATCAGCCGGATCATCGAATCCAAGCCCGAGGAACTGCGCCTGTTCCTGGAGGAGGCCGCCGGCGTCTCCAAATACAAGGAGCGCCGCCGCGAGACCGAGAACCGCCTGGGTGACACCCGCGAAAACCTGATCCGCGTCGAAGACATCCTGCGCGAACTCAACGCCAACCTCGAGCGCCTGGAAAAGCAGGCCGAGGTCGCCAAGCGCTACAACGCGCTGCAGGCCGACGCGACAACCAAGCAGCACCAGTTGTGGTTCCTCAAGCGCGCCGAGAGCGGTGCGGACCAGGCGCGGATCAAGGCAGACGCCGACAAGGCCGTCAACGACCTCGAGTCGCGCATGGCCGACCTGCGCCACATCGAGGCCGATCTCGAGAAAATCCGCCAGGCCCATTACGCGGCCGGCGACCAGGTCAACCAGGCGCAGGGCAAGCTCTACGAAGCCAGCGCCGAAGTCGGCCGGCTGGAGGCCGAGATTCGCTTCGTGATCGAAGGGCGGCAGCGTGTGGAGCAGCGCATGGTGCAACTGCGCGAGCAGATCGGCCAGTGGGGCACGCGTCGCCAGGATGCCGAAACGGAGCTCGAAACGCTGGCTGGCCAGGGCTTCGATGCCGAAGAGCAGGCCGAACTGCTGGCCGCGCAGATCGAAGAGTACGAGGCGCGCCTGCCCGAGCTGGAAGACGCCCAGCAACGCGCGCAGGACGAGGCGAACGCACAACGCACGAAGGTCGTGCAGGTGCAGCAGCAGATCCAGGTGCTGGCGGCCGACCAGCGCAACATTGAAGAACTGAGCCGCCAGTTCACCCAGCGCAGCGAGCGTCTGCGGGGCGACCGGAATGCGCTGGCCGCACCCGACGAAGCTCAATTGCGCGACCTGCAGGCGCAGGCCGCCGCCGCGCGGGAAGCGGCTGAAGAGGCCGACGCGCGGCTGCAGGACCTGCAGGAATCGGTGCCGCAACTCGACGATGACCGGCGCACCCGTCAGCAGGCCGTCAACGCCGAAGGCGCGCGCCAGGCCGAGCTGTCGGCCCGGCTCGACGCGCTCAGGGCGCTGCAGGAAAAAGTCAAGACCGACGGCAAGCTCGCGCCTTGGCTGGCCAAGCACGGGCTGGAGGGCCTGCAGGGCTTGTGGAGCCGCATCCACATCGAACAAGGTTGGGAAAATGCGCTGGAATCGGCCTTGCGCGAGCGCCTGGGCGCACTCGAGGTGTCGCGCCTGGACATGGTCCGCGCGTTCGGCAACGATGCGCCGCCGGCCAAACTCGCCTTCTACAGCCCACCGGTGGCCGGCGCACTGCCGGGCGCCAGCGCACTGCCGCGTCTGGCCGACCTGCTGCGACTGAGCGATGCGGGCCAGCAGGCCCTGCTGACCGATTGGCTCACCGGCTGCTACACGGCCGGCAGCTTCGAGGAAGCACTGGCCCAGCGCGGGCAGCTCCAGCCCGGTGAAGTGATCTATGTGCAGAGCGGCCATGCCGTGTCTGCGCACAGCGTGAGCTTCTACGCGCAGGATTCCGAGCAGGCCGGCCTGCTCGCGCGGCAGCAGGAAATGGAAAACCTGGGCCGCCAGTTGCGTGCCCAGACGCTGCTCAACGAAGAAGCGCGAGCCGGTCTGGTGCGGGCCGAGGCGGCCTACGCCGAGGCGGCGCAGCGGCTGGTGCAGGTGCGCAGGGAGGCGGCGGAGACACAGTCGCGCTCGCATGCCCTGGAGGTCGAGTCGATGCGCCTGAACCAGCTCGCCGAGCAGACGCGGGCCCGCAGCCAGCAGCTGGAGGCCGATCTGGCCGAGGTCGATGCGCAGCTCGAAGACATTCAGGAGCGCCGCATCGCCGCCGAAGGGCGTTTCGAAGAGCTCGACCTGCAGCTCGCAGACAGCCAGGAGCGGCATGCGCAGCTCGACGAGCGCGTGATCGAAGCCGGCCGTGCGCTGGCGGCCAGCCGCGAGCAGCATCGCAGCCTCGAGCGAAAGGCGCAGGAGGCAACCTTCACGCAGCGCTCGGTCGAGGCGCGCCGTGCCGAACTCGGCCGCGCGATCGACACCGCATCGCAGCAGGCCGTGGCGCTGGCCGACGAGCAGGAGCGCGCAGTCGCCGAACTCGGCCGGTTGTCCGACGCAGCGGCCCAGGGCGGACTGCAGGACGCGCTGGCGCTCAAGCTCGACCGTGAAACGGCGCTGGGCGCCGCCCGCAGTCAGTACGATGACCTCACGCTCAAGCTGCGTGCCAGCGACGAGCGGCGCCTGCAGCTCGAACGCGAGCTCGATCCGCTGCGCCAGCGCATCACCGAATTCCAGCTCAAGGAGCAGGCCGCACGACTGGGTGTGGAGCAATACGATCAGCTGCTGACCGACGCCGGCACCGACCTCGAAGCGTTGGCGCTGTCCATCGAGACCGACAAGGTGCGCCTGGGCGGCCTGCAGGGAGAGATCGACCGGCTGCACCGCGAGGTGGCAGCGCTCGGTGCGGTCAACCTTGCAGCGCTCGACGAGCTGGAATCCGCGCGCGAGCGCAAGACCTTCCTCGACGCACAGTCGGCCGACCTGAACGAGGCCATCGGCACGCTGGAGGACGCCATCCGCAAGATCGACGGCGAGACGCGCGAGCTGCTCGGCGGCACCTTCAAGATCGTCAATGAGCACTTCAGCCGCATGTTCCCCGAGCTTTTCGGTGGCGGCAATGCGCGGCTGGTGATGACGGGCGACGAAATCCTCGATGCCGGCGTGCAGGTGCTGGCCCAGCCGCCTGGCAAGAAGAACCAGACAATCCATCTGCTGTCGGGCGGCGAGAAGGCGCTCACCGCGATTGCGCTGGTGTTCGCCATCTTCCAGCTCAATCCTGCGCCCTTTTGCCTGCTTGACGAGGTCGATGCGCCGCTGGACGACGCCAACACAGAGCGCTATGCCAAACTCGTGTCCGCCATGAGCCGTGAAACCCAGTTCCTCTTCATCAGCCATAACAAGATCGCCATGGAAATGGCCGAGCAACTCATTGGTGTGACCATGCAGGAGCAGGGCGTCTCGCGCATCGTGGCGGTGGACATGGAGTCGGCCGCCTCGATGGTCGACGCCTGAAGCGGGAGCGGTCATGAGCAGTCTCACCGTCGCCCTTGCAATCCTCGGTGGCCTGGTCCTCGCGGGCCTGGTTGCCTACAACACCTGGATGTCGCGCCGCAATGCGCCCCGGCAGCCCGATGCACCTGATGCCGACGCGCCCGCACCCGTGGCCTCCCGCCTCGGTGACGACGGGCCGGTGCTTCATGTCGAGCCACACCCCACGCCCGGCAATGCGCGCCACGAACCCCTGTTCGACCCCGACCTTCCGGCGCCCACCGCGTTGCCGGTGCCGTCGGCCGAGCGCCGCGGCGGGCTCGATCCGCTGATCGACGTGATCGCGCCGGTCTCGCTGGATGGCCTGGTGTCGGGCGATGCCGCCCTGGCGGCCATGCCCGCCACGCGCCGTGCCGGCAGCAAGCCGGTGGCGGTCGAAGGCCTGAACGAGCACACCGGCGAGTGGGAGCAGCCTGCACCGGGCCAGCGCTACGGCGCGTTCCAGATCGGCGTGCAGTTGGCCAACCGCACCGGGGCGCTCAACGAGATCGAGTATTCCGAATTCGTCGTCAAGGCGCAGGCCTTTGCCGATGCCATCAACGGCGCACCCGAATTCCCGGAAATGCTCGACGAGGTCGCGCGGGCCCGCGAGCTCGACCAGTTCGCCAGTGCGCACGATGCGCAGCTCGGCTTCGTGCTGCGCGCGCGCCACGCTGCCTGGAGTCCCGGCTACGTGCAGCAGAACGCGGCGCGGCTGGGCTTCGTGCAGGGCATCATTCCGGGCCGCATGATGCTGCCGACGGCCGAGGCGGGCCTGCCGCCGATCATCGGCCTGTCGTTTGACACGCAGGCTGCGCTGGCCGACGATCCGGCCCAGTCCGCCATCCGCGAACTCACCCTGAGCCTGGACGTGCCCCAGGTCGACCGCAACGAGCGCCCGTTCGAGCGCATGCGCGAAACCGCCGCCACGCTGGCGCGCGAGATGGACGGCGTGGTGACCGATGGCGATGGCCAGTTGCTGCGCGAGGAGACCATGGATGTGATCGGCGGCGACCTCGAACAGCTCTATGACACGCTCGACCTGCGCGATCTGCCGGCGGGTTCTCCTCTCGCGCGACGCTTGTTCAGCTAGACAGCCATGGATTCCCTTGAAAACGCGTCGCGCGAAGTCGCGGCACTGAGTGCGCAACTGCGCCATCACGCGCACCTCTATTACGTGCTCGACCAGCCAACCCTGCCGGACGCCGAGTACGACAAGCTCTTCCAGCGCCTGCAGGCGCTGGAGGCCGCGTATCCCGAGCTGCGCACGGCCGATTCGCCGACCCAGCGCGTGGGCGGTGCCGTGCGCGAGGGGTTCGTGAAGGTGCGCCATCGGGTACCGATGCTGTCCATCCGCACCGAGACCGACATCACCGAGGAAGGTGCCCGTGCCTTCGATGCACGCATCCGCCGCGAGCTGGGCCTGTCGGCCGATGCGCCCCCGATCGACTACGTGTGCGAGCTCAAGTTCGACGGCCTGGCCATCAACCTGCGCTACGAGCACGGCGTGCTCGTGCAGGCGGCCACGCGCGGCGACGGCGAAGTCGGCGAGGACGTGACGCAGAATGTGCGCACCCAGCGTCAGATTCCATTGCGCCTGCATGGCGAGACGCTGCCGCCCGTGGTCGAGGTGCGCGGCGAGGTCTACATGCGTCGCGACCAGTTCGATGCGCTCAATGAACGCCAGCGCGAGAAGATCGCGGCGGGCCAGAAGAACGAGAAGGTGTTCGTCAATCCGCGCAACGCGGCTGCGGGAGCCGTACGCCAGCTGGACCCGGCCATTGCCGCAAGCCGTCCGCTGAGCTTCTTTGCGTACGGCCTGGGTGAGGTGAGTCCGCCTGAGCAGGGTGGCCCGGATTGCGCCACGCAGTTCGACTGGCTCCAACAGTTCCTGGCCTGGGGTTTTCCAGTGGCCGCCCAAACGCAGCGCGCATCGGGCGCCGATGCACTGGTGGCATTCCACTTGGCGATGGGGGCGCAGCGCGACGCCTTGCCCTATGACATCGACGGCGTGGTCTACAAGGTGGACAGCGTCGCGTTGCAGCGCCAGCTTGGCTTTGTCTCGCGCGAGCCTCGCTGGGCCGTCGCCCACAAATACCCGGCGCAGGAACAGCTGACGCAGGTGCTGGCCATCGAGGTGCAGGTCGGCCGCACCGGCAAACTGACGCCGGTCGCCAAGCTGGCACCGGTGTTCGTCGGTGGCGTGACGGTGACCAATGCGACGCTGCACAACGAGGACGAAGCACGTCGCAAGGATGTCCGCGTGGGCGACACCGTGATCGTCCGGCGCGCGGGCGACGTGATCCCCGAGGTGGTGGGTGTGGTGCCGGAGAGTGCAGCCAGGCCGCCCGAGGCGCGCGGCCCGGTCTTCACCATGCCGACGCACTGCCCGGTCTGCGGCTCCGACGCGGTGCGCGAGGAGGGCGAAGCCAATCACCGCTGCACGGGTGGGCTGTTTTGTGCGGCGCAGCGCAAGGAGGCGATCCTGCATTTCGCCGCGCGGCGCGCGGTCGACATCGATGGACTCGGCGACAAGCTGGTCGAGCAGCTGGTGGACGCTCAGCTCATCCGTACGCTGCCTGACCTCTACAAGCTCGGCTTCACCACGCTGGCCGGGCTCGAGCGCATGGCCGATAAATCGGCCGCCAACCTCATCGAGGCGCTGGAAAAGTCCAAGGAGACGACGTTGCCGCGCTTCCTGTTCGGGCTGGGCATCCGCAATGTGGGCGAAAGCACGGCCAAGGACCTGGCCAGGCATTTCGGCACGCTCGACGCCATCATGGATGCGAGCGAGGAGCAGTTGATCGAAGTCAACGACGTGGGGCCGATCGTTGCAAAGAGCCTGCGCACCTTCTTCGACCAGCCGCACAACCGCGAGGTGGTGGAGCAACTGCGTGCCTGTGGGTTGCGCTGGGAAGAGGGTGAACCGGCGGTGCGCGCGCCACGTCCGCTCGCCGGCAAGACCTTCGTCATCACCGGCACCTTGCCGACCATGGGTCGCGACGATGCCAAGGAGCAGCTGGAGGCCGCGGGTGCCAAGGTGGCCGGATCGGTCAGCAAGAAGACCGATTTCTTGGTGGCGGGCGCCGATGCAGGCAGCAAGCTGGACAAGGCCCAGGCGCTGGGCGTGGCTGTGATCGACGAGGCGCGCATGCGGGAAATCCTGGAAAACGGCCTTTGAGAGGAGGGAGCCCGGTGCGCACGCTTACCGCGCGTTACCGTACTTCACATCCCCGCAGTCAGTCCGCGCGCTCTGTAAAGACGTTGAACTGACACATGCCTCCAGGAGTCCCATGACCATGAACAAGATTCGATTGCTCGGTACCTGCATCGCCGCGGGCGGCCTGGCCGTCCTGAGCGGTTGCGTGGCTTACCCCGGTGTCTACGACAGCGGCCCGGTCTATGCCGACCCCTACTATTCTTCCGGCCCGACGGTGATTGCGCCGCCACCGGCGGTTTACATCCATGGGGACTACTACGACGGCGGCTATTACCGCGAACGCCCCGGTTACTACGGTCGTCCGGGCTACTACGGCGGCCCGCGTCCCGGCTATGGTCCACGCCCGGGCTGGCGACCCGACAACGGTGGTGGTCGTCCCGGCTACAACGGTGGCCGCCCCGGCGGCGGCCCTCCGGCTCCGGCGCCTCGTCCATCGCCGCGCCCCGAAGGCTACGTGCAGCCGCCCAACTCGATGGTGCCAGTGCGCTGAGTGCGCTGCGTGCGTTCAGGGCACTGCTTGGTTCCCGCCATCTCGCGATAATCGCCGCATGACGATTCGTGAAATCCTGAAGATGGGCGATCCGCGGTTGCTGCGCGTGGCGCAGCCGGTGGATGCCTTCGACACCGACGCGCTGCACCTGCTCGTGCGCGACATGTTCGAGACCATGCATGCGGTCAACGGTGCCGGGTTGGCCGCACCGCAGATCGGGGTGGACCTGCAGCTGGTCATCTTCGGCACCGATGCGCCCAACCCCCGTTATCCCGACGCCCCGGTGGTGCCGCGCACCGTGCTGCTGAATCCGGTGATCACGCCCATCGGCCCAGACGAGGAAGAGGGCTGGGAAGGTTGTCTGTCGGTGCCCGGCCTGCGTGGCGTGGTGCCGCGCTTTGCGAATGTGCGCTACACCGGCTTCGACCTCTACGGTGACCCGATCGACCGCACGGTCAGCGGCTTTCATGCCCGGGTGGTGCAGCACGAGGTCGATCACCTGCTGGGCGTGCTCTACCCGATGCGGGTGCGCGATTTCTCGCGCTTTGGTTTCACCGAGGTCCTGTTTCCGGGCTTGGACGCATCGGCTGACGACTGAGGGCGGTAGCGGCTCAGTCGCTCAGTTGTATTTGCCTGAGGTGCCGCCCAGGCTCAGCCGGCCAGCACCCAGGAAAGCCACGGCGATGGCCGTGAACAGGAAAATCCCCTGCAATTCCAGCGCCCAGCCGCCGGTCTTGCCGATGACCAACAGGTCTTTCATGTGCACCAGCCAGAAGGCGAACAGCATGTTGATTGCGATCACCAAAGCAGCCGGTCGCGTGAAAACGCCAACGATCACCAGCACCGGCGCGACGATCTCACCGACGTAGACCAGATAGGCCAGCGCGCTCGGCAGGCCATGCGAGGCCAGCATCCCCGAGACGAAGCCCACGCCGGAGCTGAGCTTGGCGATGCCGTGGAGCAGGATCAGGATGCCCAGGGCGAGGCGCAGAATCAGTTTGCCGGTGTCGTCGGAGCGGGTCATGGTTTCAATCCTTTGTGTGAAGAAGACGCGCGATTGTCAGCCATGAATCGCCAGCCAGGCATGCCCGCTTTCGGCTTTCAATTGGGCGCGCACCTTCAGGCCGTGCCGAGTGCCTGGTCGACGACACCTTGCGCCTCCCCGAGGATGCGCTGGAGGTGGTCGGCGCCGAGAAAGCTCTCACCGTAGATCTTGTAGATATCTTCCGTGCCCGAGGGGCGTGCGGCGAACCAGCCGTTGGCGGTCACCACCTTGACGCCACCCACGGCCGCACCGTTGCCTGGCGCATGGCTGAGCACCTGCAGCACTTTTTCGCCCGCCAGTTCGGTCGATGTGATTTGTTCTGGCGACAGCGTCGACAGGCGCTTTTTCTGGGCGGGTGTGGCGGCCGCATCGACGCGGTCAGACACCGGACGGCCCAGCGCCTCGGTGATCTCGTCATAGCGCTCGCCCGGATCGCGGCCGGTGCGGGCGCGGATTTCGCCGGACAGCAGCGCGGCGGCAATGCCGTCCTTGTCGGTGGTCCACACCGTGCCGTCGCGCCGCAGGAAGGTGGCGCCGGCGCTTTCTTCGCCGCCAAAGCCCAGCGAGCCGTCGACCAGCCCATCGACGAACCACTTGAAGCCCACCGGTACCTCATGCAGGCGCCGCCCGAGGCTCGTCGCCACGCGGTCGATGAGTTGGCTGCTGACCAGCGTCTTGCCCACGGCGGCGTTCGCCTGCCATTGGGGGCGGTGGGTGAAAAGGTAGTCGACCATCACGGCCAGGTAGCTGTTGGGCTGCATCAGGCCGGTGCTGCGCGTGATGATGCCGTGGCGGTCGTGGTCGGTGTCGCACGCGAAGGCGATCGGAAAACGGTCCTTCAGCGCGATCAGGCTGTGCATCGCATAGGGCGACGACGGGTCCATGCGGATGCGGCCGTCCCAGTCGAGCGACATGAAGCGGAAGGTCGGATCGACCTCGCGGTTGAGCACCGTCAGGTTCAGCTTGTAGCGGTCGGCAATGGCGGGCCAGTAGGCGACGCCGGCGCCGCCCAGCGGGTCGACGCCCAGTTCGATGCTGGCGCCACGGATCGCATCCATGTCGATGACCTGGGCCAGATCCTCGACATAGGCGTTGAGGTAATCGTGGCGATGGGTGGTCGGCAGCGCGAGTGCCCGGGCCAGCGGCAGCCGCTTGACGCCTTCGAGACCGTTGGCCAGCATCCTGTTGGCCGCTGCTTCGACCGCCGAGGTGATGTCGGTGCCCGCCGGTCCGCCGTTGGGCGGGTTGTATTTGAAGCCGCCGCTTTCGGGCGGATTGTGCGAGGGCGTGATCACGATGCCGTCGGCCAGGCCGCCAGTGCGGCCCCGGTTGTAGACCAGGATCGCGTGCGAGACGGCGGGTGTCGGGGTGTATTCGTCGTCCTTGGACAGCATCAATTCCACGCCGTTGGCGGCGAGCACTTCGATGGCGCTGCTGCCGGCGGGCGTGGACAGCGCATGGGTGTCGATGCCCAGGAACAGCGGGCCATCGATGCCCTTGTCGCGCCGGTAATCGCAAATCGCCTGCGTGACGGCCAGCACATGCCATTCATTGAACGAATGGTCGAAAGACGACCCCCGATGGCCGGACGTACCGAAGGCCACGCGCTGGCTGGCAACGCCGGGATCAGGCTGCCCGCTGTAGTAGGCCGAGACCAGGCGCGGCACGTTGACCAGTTGTTCGTAGGGGGCCGGTTGGCCGGCGAGTGGGTGGATGTTTTGGCTCATGTCGAAGCTCCGGCGTCAAAAAGGCCCTGAGGCCATTCCATGGAAACGAGATCGCCGATGCGGTCGATGGTCATGTCCGCGTCGGGATAGGCGGCGATGGCTTGCGTGTCCATCGCGTAGTGGCCCTGGCGCACGAAAACGGTGGTGAGGCGGTCGCCCCAGGTGGCCTTCATCGCGCTCAGGATGCGCAGCTTGTCGTCGATCATGACGTAGTGGCGCGCCGGGTAAAGCTGCGCCACCGCATCGAGCACCAGTTCCTTGTGCACGTAGATCAGCACCTCGCCCTCGGTGGCATCCCAGAGGCCCGAGCGTTCCACCTTGCGCGGCTGGAACACCACGTCGCCGTCGGACAGGATCACCGTGCGCCCGCGGCTGCGCAGCCGTTGCAGCCCATCGAGCGCGCCCGGATACAGGCGGTCGGCAAACGGGTAGTCGATCAGAAAGCGAGAGGCCTGCAGCAGGCACGGCGAACTCATGCCGAGGGGGGCCTCCTGCAGGCGATAGCGTTGCAAGGCGCCGAGATAGTCGACGTAGCCCAATTCTTCGCGCAGCGTCTCGAGGATGGTGCGATAGCGTTCGGCCGCCGTGGCACCAAGCGTGTTGCCCAGATGCGTGTAGAGGTCGGCAATGACGCGGTCGTTGTCGAGCAGCGTGTTGTCAACGTCGACCAGAAAAACGACGTTCTCGGCAGGTGGATTCATCGGTGTCGCTGTCTTCCGGGAGAGGGTTGTGGCTGTGATGCAGGACTCATGCCACGGCGGCACTCAGCGCGTCCCGCAGCTCGGTCTCGATGGCCAGTTGCGCACGCTGCCCCTGCAACTCGGGGCCATTGATCAAAAAGGTGTCTTCCACGCGCTCGCCCAATGTCGTGACCTTGGCGAGCTGCAGGTTGAGCTGATGGCGCGCCAGCACCCGTGCCACGGAATACAGCAGGCCGGCGCGGTCGCTGGCCGAGATGCTCAGCAACCAGCGCTGTGCCTTGTCGTCGGGCACCAGGCTGATGCGCGGCTGGATCGGAAAGCTGCGGACGCGGCGCGACACCCGGCCCTTGCTGGGTGGTGGCAGCGCGCCGGCTTCGGCGAGCGTCTTGGTGAGGCCGGTCTCGACCATGCTGATCAGGTCGCGGTAGTGTTCGGGCTCGAAGGTGGTCACGACCTGGAAGGTGTCCAAGGCATAGCCGTTGCTCGTGGTGTGCACCTTGGCGTCGAGAATGCTGAAGGATGCCTGGTCGAAGTAGCCGCAGATGCGGGCGAACAGGTCGCGCTGGTCAGGGGTGTACACGGCCACCTGGAGGCCTTCGCCCACGGGCGACAGGCGTGCGCGCACCAGCGAGGGCGACGAGGGGCCGATCGGTACGCCGCGCGCCGGCACATAGCGCGACAGCTGTTTGGTGTGCCAGGCGATCTCGGAGGCATCGTGGCGCATGAAATAGCTCACGTCGAGCGTTTCCCAGAGCGCCTTGTGCGACTCGAAGGGCACGGCATGCAGGGCCAGCTTGACCAGCGCCTCGCGCTTGCGCGCCTCGACTTCGGCATCGGGGTCGGGCATGTGCCCACCCAGTGCCCGCGAGGTGGCGCGGTAGAGGTCTTCGAGCAGCTTGCCTTTCCACGCATTCCAGACGCGGGGCGAGGTGCCGCGGATGTCGGCAATGGTCAGCAGATAGAGCGCGGTCAGGTAGCGCTCGGTGCCCACGCGCTTGGCGAAGGCAGCGATGACTTCGGGATCGCTCAGGTCCTGCTTCTGTGCGACCGTGCTCATGGTCAGGTGCTCGGACACCAGGAACTCGATGAGCCGGCTGTCTTCGCGGTCGATGCCATGCGGGCGGCAGAAGCGTCGCACGTCGCGCGCGCCCAGTGTGGAATGGTCGCCGCCCCGGCCCTTGGCAATGTCGTGGAACAGCGCGGCCACGTAGAGGATCCATGGCTTGTCCCAGCCGCCGGCGAGCTGCGAGCAGAACGGGTACTCGTGCGCATGCTCGGCAATGAAGAAGCGCCGCACGTTGCGCAGCACCATCAGGATGTGCTGGTCGACCGTGTAGACGTGGAACAGGTCGTGCTGCATCTGGCCCACGATGCTGCGAAAGACACGCAGATAACGCCCGAGCACGGAGGTCTGGTTCATCAGCCGGAAGGCGTGCGTGATGCCACGCGGCTCGTGCATGATGCGCATGAACATCGCATGGTTGGCCGGGTCGTTGCGGAACTTGCTGTCCATGACCGAGCGCGCGTTGTAGAGCGCGCGCAGCGTGCGGGCCGACAGGCCGTTCACGCCGATGGTCTTCTGGTAGAGCAGGAAGGTCTCCAGGATCGCGTGCGGATCGCGCAGGTACAGGTCGTCGCTGGCCACCTCGATGAGCCCGGCTTTTTCGAAGAAGCGCTCGTTGATGGGCGTGGGCACTTCCGCTTCGGGTTTCAGCCGCTCGGCGATGTTGAGTAACAGGATCTGGTTGAGCTGCGTGACCGCCTTGGCCGCCCAGTAGTAGCGTCGCATCAGCGCTTCGCTGGCCTTGCGCCGCCCTCCCTCCGCGTGGCCCTCATAGCCGAAGGTCGCCGCCACGGCGGTTTGCAGGTCGAACACCAGCCGGTCTTCGCGCCGGTTAGCCGTCACATGCAGGCGCGCGCGGATCAGGCTGAGCAACGCCTCGTTGTGTTTGATCTGCTGCACCTCGAACGGTGTGGCCAGGCCGCTCTTGGACAGGTCGTCCCAGCGCTTGCCGAAGCCCGCGGCCTTGCTCATCCAGAGGATGGTCTGCAGGTCGCGCAGGCCCCCGGGGGATTCCTTGCAGTTGGGTTCGAGCGCGTACGGGGTGTCGTCGAACTTCTGGTGGCGGTGGCGCAGTTCCTGCGACTTGGCCGCGAAGAAGGCCTTCGGATCGATGCTGGCGTAGAAGCGCTTGCAGAAAGCCGTATGCAGCTTCTTGTCGCCGACCACCAGGCGCGATTCGAGCAGCGAGGTCTGCACAGTCAGGTCTTTTTCGGCTTCCGCGAGGCATTCCTCGACCGTGCGCACACTCGATCCGATTTCCAGGCCCGCATCCCAGCACTGGCCGATGAAGGCTTCGAGCCGTGCAGGGTCGATGGCCTGCGCATGGCCGTCGGGCAGCAGCAGCAGCACGTCGACGTCGGAATAGGGGAACAGCTCGCCGCGGCCGAAGCCACCCACGGCCACCAGGGCCAGTTCGGTGCCAAAACCTGCGTCCGCCCACAGGGCATGGAGCGTTTCGTCCGCCAGCGCTGCGAGTTGGCGCAGCACCGAATGCACACTGCGCGTGGGCGCATGGGCGCTGCGCAGCATGTCGAAAAGGGCCAGTTTCCTGCCGCGATAGGCCTCGCGCAGCGCGCTCAGATCGACCACCGTGCCGTCCGGGTCAGGTGGCCGTGGCCGTGACGAACGAAGGCAGCGGCGGGCTGCCGGCCGACAGCGTCAGCACCTCGTAGCCCGTGGGCGTGACCAGCACGGTGTGTTCCCATTGTGCGGACAGCGAATGGTCGCGCGTGACGATGGTCCAGCCGTCGTACTTGCCGCCTTTGGCGTCTTCCTTGATGTCCCGCTTGCCGAGATTGATCATGGGCTCGATCGTGAAGATCATGCCCGGCTGGAGTTCTTCCAGCGTGCCGGGCCGCCCGTAGTGCAGCACCTGTGGCTCTTCGTGGAAGTTCTGTCCGACACCGTGGCCGCAGAACTCGCGCACGACCGAATAGCCGTGGCCTTCTGCGAATTTCTGGATGGCGTGGCCGACGTCGCCCAGGCGGGCGCCGGGGCGGACCTGCAGGATGCCGTGCCACATGGCCTCGAAAGTCACGTGGCACAGGCGCTTGGCCGCGATGGAAGCGTCGCCGATCAGGTACATGCGGCTGTTGTCGCCGAACCAGCCGTCCTTCACCACCGTGACGTCGATGTTCATGATGTCGCCCTTTTTCAGGGGCTTGTCGTTCGGTATGCCGTGGCACACCACGTGGTTCACCGACGTGCACAGCGACTTCGGAAAAGGCACGCTGCTCGCGCCCAGGTAGCCGACGGTGGCCGAGGTGGTACCTTGCTGGACCATGTATTCGGCAGCCAGGCGGTCGATTTCGTTCGTGGTGATGCCCGGCTTGATGAAAGGCGTCAGGTAATCCAGCACCTCGGAAGCCAGCCGGCAGGCGACGCGCATCGCGGCGATACCTTCGGCGTCTTTGTAGTTAATGCTCATAGAGCCAAATTATCCCATTCGGCCCGGTAAAATGCCCGGCTTGTACGGAACGCCCCAGTCAGCGACGCTCCGCATCGTCCCTCTCGATTCATTCCGATTCACTCTCCCAGCCGGGCCGCCAGGCCCCCAGACCGTGACGCAGCCCTCCCACATCGCCCCTCCCGCCGTGACCGTTTTCGAGGGCGGCGACGCCCTGAGCGAGTTTCGCGCCCGCCAGCTCCTGCCGCAACTGCAGGCCATCGAGCCGCGCATCGAAGCCCTGCGTGCCCGCTTCGTGCATCTGGTGGTCACCGATGTGGCACCCGACGCGGCGGCAAGCGCGCGCTTTGCCGCGCTCCTGACCTATGGCGAGCCCTTCACCGCGCCCAAGGCGTCGACCACCCTGGTGGTCACGCCGCGCCTGGGGACCGTGTCGCCGTGGGCGTCCAAGGCCACCGACATCGCCCACAACTGCGGGCTGCTGCTGCGCCGGGTCGAGCGCGTGACGCAATACCACGTGGTCATGAAGTCGCCGCTGCTTGGCAAGGCACCCGTGCTCGAAGGCGACAAGCTGGCCGCCGTGGGCGCGCTGCTGCACGACCGCATGACCGAATCGGTACTGCAAGGCATCGAAGGCGCAGCGGCCTTGTTTGCCGAGCTGCCCGCCCAGCCGATGGCGCAGGTCGACGTGCTGACCGGTGGCCGCGCGGCCCTCGTCTCGGCCAACAGCACCTTCGGCCTGGCCCTGGCCGAGGACGAGATCGACTACCTGGTCGACGCCTTCACCCGGCTCGGCCGCAACCCGAGCGACGTCGAACTGATGATGTTCGCGCAGGCCAACAGCGAGCACTGCCGCCACAAGATCTTCAACGCCGATTTCGTGATCGACGGCGAGAAGCAGCCGATCAGCCTGTTCGGCATGATCCGCAACACCGAGAAGCTGAGCCCGCAGCACACCATCGTGGCCTACGCCGACAACGCGTCGATCATGGAAGGCACGCAGATCGAGCGCTTCGTGGCGGCCGATGGCGCGGCCAGCGGCAGCTACGAGAAGCAGGGCGCGCTGAGCCACGTGCTGATGAAGGTCGAAACGCACAACCACCCGACGGCCATCTCCCCGTTCCCCGGCGCATCGACCGGCGCTGGCGGCGAGATCCGCGACGAGGGCGCGACCGGCCGCGGCTCCAAGCCCAAGGCCGGCCTCACCGGATTCACCGTGTCGAAGCTGTGGCCCGAAGAGGGTCACTACGGCAAGCCCGAACACATCGCCAGCCCGCTGCAGATCATGACCGAGGGGCCGCTGGGCGGCGCCGCCTTCAACAACGAATTCGGCCGGCCGAACCTGCTGGGCTACTTCCGCGAGTACGAACAGGCGATCGTCAGCGACGCAGACACCGTGCAGCGTGGCTACCACAAGCCCATCATGATCGCGGGCGGGCTCGGCAGCATTGACGCCGACCAGACGAAGAAGATCCAGTTCCCCGCCGGCTCGCTGCTGATCCAGCTGGGCGGCCCCGGCATGCGCATCGGCATGGGCGGCAGCGCCGCCAGCTCGATGGCGACGGGCGCGAACGCGGCCGAACTCGACTTCGACTCGGTGCAGCGCGGCAACCCCGAAATCGAGCGCCGTGCGCAGGAGGTCATCAACCACTGCTGGCAGCAGGGCGCCGCCAACCCGATCCTGGCCATCCATGACGTGGGCGCCGGCGGCCTGTCGAATGCCTTTCCCGAACTGACCAACGACGCCGGCCGTGGCGCGCGCTTCGATCTGCGCGGCGTGCCGCTCGAGGAGTCGGGCATGGCGCCCAAGGAAATCTGGTGCAACGAGAGCCAGGAGCGCTACGTGCTGGCCATCGCGCCGGAGTCGCTCGAGCAATTCAAGGCCTTCTGCGAGCGCGAGCGCTGCCCGTTCGCGGTGGTCGGCGTGGCGACCGAAGAGCGCCAGCTGCTCCTGGTGGACGAGGGCGCCGCAGTGCAGCCCGTCGACATGCCGATGGACGTGCTGCTCGGCAAGCCGCCCAAGATGCTGCGCGACGTGAAGACCGTCGCGCGCCGGTTCAAGCCGCTCGACCTGACTGGCGTCGACCTGCAGAAGGCCGCCATCGACGTCCTGTCGCATCCGACCGTCGCGTCCAAGCGCTTCCTCATCACCATCGGCGACCGCTCCGTTGGCGGCATGAGCCACCGCGACCAGATGGTCGGCCCGTGGCAGGTGCCAGTGGCCGACTGCGCCGTGACGCTGGCCGACTACAGCGGCTTCGCTGGCGAGGCGATGAGCATGGGCGAACGCACGCCGTTGGCGGCGATCGACGCGCCGGCCTCCGGCCGCATGGCAGTGGCCGAAGCCATCACCAACCTGCTGGCTGCGCCGATCGAGCTCTCGCGCGTCAAGCTGTCGGCCAACTGGATGGCGGCCTGCGGCGAGCCCGGCGAGGACGCCGCGCTGTACGAGACGGTGAAGGCGGTCGGCTTGGAGCTGTGCCCGGCGCTGGGCATCTCGATCCCGGTCGGCAAGGATTCGCTGTCGATGCGCACGCAGTGGTCGGAAGGCGCTGAAAAGAAGAAGGTCACCTCGCCGGTGAGCCTGATCGTCACCGCCTTCGCCACGCTGGCCGACGTGCGCGGCACGCTCACGCCGCAGCTCGACCGTGAAGAGGCCGACACCACGCTGGTGCTCATCGACCTGGGCCGCGGTCAGCATCGCATGGCCGGCAGCATCCTGGCGCAGACGCTGGGGCAGAGCGGTGACACGGTCCCTGATCTGGATCGTCCCGAAGACCTGGTGAGTCTGGTCAAGGCCGTGAACGCACTGCGTGCCGACGGCAAGATCCTGGCGATGCACGACCGCAGCGACGGCGGCCTGTTCGCTACGGCCTGCGAGATGGCCTTCGCTGGCCACGTGGGCGTGGCGCTCAACGTCGACATGCTGGTCACCGAAGGCGACGGCATTTCCGACAGCCGCATGGAAACCGGCGATGCCAAGAACTGGGCGCAGCAGGTCAGCGCGCGCCGCGAGGAACTCACGCTCAAGGCGCTGTTCAGCGAAGAGCTTGGCATGGTGCTGCAGGTGCGCACCGCGGAGCGCAACGAGGTCATGCAGGTGCTTCGCGCGCATGGCCTGAGCGCGCGCAGCCACTTCGTCGGCAAGACGCGGCCGGGCAGCTCGACCATGGACGTTGGCAAGGGCAAGCTCGAAGTCTGGCGCGACGCCAAGTCGGTGTTCAGCGCCAGCCTGCACGACCTGCACCAGGTCTGGGACTCGGTCAGTTGGAAGATCGCCCGCGAGCGCGACAACCCGGTGTGCGCCGATGCCGAGCACGCCGCGGCCGGCGAGCCTTCGGATCCGGGCATGCACGTCTTTCTGCCGGCAGGCGGCCTCCAGGGGGAGGGCGCGGCCCTGGCTGCCCCGGCGATCCTTCAGGCGCGGCCGAAGGTGGCCATCCTTCGCGAGCAGGGCGTCAATTCCCATGTCGAGATGGCTTACGCGTTCACCGAAGCTGGCTTCGAGGCGTACGACGTCCACATGACCGACCTGCAGAGCGGGCGCGCGCAGTTGGCCGACTTCAAGGGCGTGGTCGCCTGCGGCGGATTCAGCTACGGCGACACCTTGGGCGCCGGCATCGGCTGGGCCCGCAGCATCACCTTCAACCCGACGCTGGCCGCGCAGTTCCAAGGCTTCTTCGGCCGGGCCGACACCTTCGGGCTGGGCGTGTGCAACGGCTGCCAGATGTTCGCCGAACTCGCCGAGATCATTCCCGGTGCCGAGGCCTGGCCCCGCTTCACAACCAACCAGAGCGAGCGCTTCGAGGCGCGGCTGTCGATGGTCGAGGTGCTCGAGTCGCCGAGCCTTTTCCTCGCGGGCATGGCGGGCAGTCGCCTGCCGATCGCCGTGGCGCATGGCGAGGGCTACGCGAACTTCAAGCACCGCGGCGACGCAACGCAGGCGATTGCCGCCATGCGCTTCGTCGACAACCACGGCGCAGCCACCGAGCAGTACCCGTTCAACCCGAACGGAAGTGCCGGCGGACTGACGGCTGTCACCACTGCCGACGGCCGCTTCACGGCCATGATGCCGCACCCCGAACGCGTGTTCCGCAACGTGCAGTCGAGCTGGACTTCGGGCGACGTGAATGCGTTCAGCCCGTGGATGCAGATCTGGCGCAACGCGCGAAAATGGGTCGGTTGAGCGTGGGCCTAAGCCGAGCGCCGCAAGTCGCCTGAACTCTGCTCGGCGACTGCGATCAGGCCCGGCAGTTCGCGCATGTCGGCGAACACGTCCATCGCGCCGGCTTCGGCGAGCCGCGCTGCATGCCCGGCGCCGATGTGGCTGCCGCCCAGGAAGCCCAGTACGCGCATGCCTGCCGCGCGGCCCGCTCGCACGCCGGTGAGGCTGTCCTCGATCACCAGGCAGTTGCGTGGATGCAGTCCCAGTTGGCGGGCCGCATGCAGGTAGGCATCGGGCGCCGGCTTGGGGCGGCCCACGTCCTCGGCGCTGTAGAGGTGCATGCCGGCCAGCGGCAGCAGCCCGGCTCGTTCGACGCTGCGCTGAAGGCGCGGGAAGGCGCTGTTGGAAACCACTGCCAGCGGCAACCCGAGGCGGCCGTAGACATCGGTCGTTCCCGGCACCGCGGGCGCCTGCTCGGCCACCTCGGCATCGATGCGCTGCTGCAGCGCGATGCGCTCGGCGGAGGTGAATGCGTGGCCGATGCGTTCTTCCATCAGACGGATGATGTCGATCAGCCGGCGGCCGAACATGTCCTGCGTGAAATCGCCGAGGTCCCCGCGTCCTAAGGCTGCCTGCATAACCTCGACCAGGATCGCGTCGGCGATCACCTCGCTGTCGACGATCACGCCGTCGCAGTCGCTCAGGATGCCCAGCACGCGCCGGCTCGATGCTTCCATTGCAGGCATGCTCACAGTTCGCAGATGCGTTTCTTGGCCGCCAGGATGGCGGCGGGGCTCATGCTCAGTTCGGTGACGCCCATCTCGATGAAGCGCGGCAGCAGGTCGAGGTTCGATGCGGCCTCGCCGCACACGCCGACCCAGATACCGGCGCGCTGCGCGGCGTGGCAGGTCATCTCGATGGCGGTCATCACGGCCGGATGCTCGGTGCGGTAGAGCGATGCGATGCGCGCATTGGCGCGGTCAGTCGCCATCACGTACTGGGTCAGGTCGTTGGTGCCAATCGAGAAAAAGGCGACTTCCGCCGCCAGTGCATCGGCCTGCAGCACCGCGGCCGGCGTCTCGACCATGATGCCCAACTCGAAGGCCGCGCATGCGGTGCCTTCGGCGCGCAGTTCGGCTTCGCACTGCGTGATCAGCGCCCGCACGCGGCGCACCTCTTCGAGCTCGCTGATCATCGGGATCATCACGCGCACGTTGCCGACCGTGGCGGCGCGCAGCAGGGCCCGCAGCTGCGGCTTGAAGATCTCGGGGCGGTCCAGGCACATTCGCACGCCGCGCCAGCCGAGGAAGGGGTTCTCCTCGCGCGGGAAGTCGATGCCCGCCACCGGCTTGTCGCCACCAATGTCGAGCGTGCGGATGATCACCGGGTAAGGATGAAAGGCCTCGGCCAGTTGGCGATAGACGGCCGCCTGCTCGTCCTCGGTCGGCAGCGTGCGTTGCTGCATGAACAGCAACTCGGTGCGGAACAAGCCGACGCCCATCGCGCCGGCGTCGCGCGCCAGCGGGATTTCATTGAGGGCGCCCAGGTTGGCCACCACCTCGATGGCACGGCCATCCCGGGTGCGCGGCTGCAGGTCGCGGTAGTGGTGCAGCGCGGCCTTGGCTTCGTGTTCGACGGCGATGCGCGACCGTACGTGCGCCTGTTGCTTGGCATCGGGGTTGACGATCACGCGACCACCGTCGCCGTCCACCGCCAGCGTGTGTGTCGTGTGCAGCGCGGCCTCGGGCAGCGGCACGCCCAGCACGGCCGGAATGCCGTGCGTGCGCGCCATGATTGCGACATGCGAGGTGGCCGAGCCGCCGATGCACACGAGGCCCAGCACCTTATCGATCGGCACCTGGGCGAACTCCCAGGCGCTCAGGTCGGCCGCGACCAGCACGCTGGGCTGTGCGATGTGCGACAGGTCGGGAAGCTTCTGGCCGAGCAGCGCTGCGACCAACTGGCGGGTCACGCCGCGGATGTCCTCGGCGCGCGCCCGCATGTAGGCGTCGGTCATGGCTTCGAAGGTCGCGGCCAGCACCTCGCCCACTCGCAACGTGACGGCCGCCGCATCGCCGCGGCCTTTGATGCCGCGGACGATGGCGCCGACATACTCTTCATCCTGTGCCACGTCGACCAGAGCCTGCAGGATCGCGCGATCCTGCGCCGACACCTTGGTATCGGCGGTCGCACGGGCCGCGGGCTGCACGAAGGCCATCAGCACGTTGCGGAAGCGATCGAGTTCTGCCCCGATCTCCGCCTCGTCGATCACCTGCCGCGTGGCCACCAAGGGCTGCGGCAGATAGACATGCACCGGGCCGATTGAGGTACCGCGGCTGCCGGGCACGCCGTGCACGCAGTTCGGCGCGTCCGCCACGGCGCCTTCGGGCGCTGCCGCGGGCGGCCTCGGCGGCGCGTCCGTGCCGGGCTGTAGCGCGTCGTCCAGGCCCGCGTTCGGGTCCTGCAGGTAATGCACCAACTGGGCCACGGCGGCGCTCTCGTCGCGGCCGTCTGCGCGCAGAACCACCTCGTCGCCTTCCTTGACCCCCAGCAGCATCAGCTTCACGGAACTCTTGGCATTTGCCGGCACGCCGCGGCAGATCAGCTCTACGCCGCAGTCGAAGCCTTTGGCCAGCTTGGCCATGCTGGCTGCGGGGCGGGTGTGCAACCCTTCGTGGACGCGGACGATGGTGGATGACTCGATCATGGCGAAGCGGGGAAAGCGGAAAGGAAAAAAGGGGCGCGCGCAGCGAGTGCCGCGCGCGCGGCGTCCGAATCAGTCAGTGATCAGGATGGTGTTGCCCGAGCGCATCTCGGCGCGCATCGCTGTCGTGTCGCACGGCTCGACACAGATCTCGCCGGGCCGTTCGGCCAGGCTCGCGCCGTTGAAGTTGAGCACCACGTGGCCGAGCTCGCGCACCTTGCTCCAGGCCGACGAGCCGACCGCGCTGACGCGCAGGGAAAGGTCACCCACAGACACCAGCGCGCCGACCGGCGGCGCCTGCGAGGGAACGTCGCCGTCCACGCGGTGCTGCACCGAGACCTCGGCCAGTGCCGACGGCGCACCGTCGGCATAAAGGATCAGCACGCCACCGTCGAGCAGGTCGGGCACCTCCTCGCCGATTTCGGTCACGGTGGTCGAGTAATAGATCATGAGGTCTCCTTGAAAAAAGTGCATTAGAGAATGAAGCTGGCCGCCCAGGCAATCGCTACCGACACCGGGCCCATGAGCTGGCGCGAGATCAGCACCGCGGGCACGCCGATGCGGATGGTGTCGGGCTTGGCTTCGCCGAGCGCGAGGCCGACCGGCACGAAGTCGCAGCCGACCTGGGTGTCGTAGGCGAACAGCGCGGGCAGTGCCATGGCGGGCGGGATGGTGCCGTTGGCGATCGCCGGTCCGATGATGGCCGCCCCGATCACCTGTGCGATCACCGCGCCCGGGCCGAGGATCGGCGACAGGAAGGGCAGGCCGCAGATGGCCGACAGCACCAAAAGGCCGAACACGTTGCCGGCCAGCGGCTCCAGAAGGTGTGCCAGCAACGTGCCAATGCCGGTCGAATTGATGATGCCGATCAGCATGGTCACGAAGGCCATGAAGGGCAGCACGTTGCGCAGCACCTGGTCGATCGACTTGCGGCCACTGTTGAACAGCACGTTGATCACGCCGCCCATGCCGCGCCCGATCGTAGTGATGAAGCCGATCAGCCCGCCCTGCGACACGGCCGCGGCGCCACCGCCGACCGATGCGGTGGCGGCAGCGGCACCGGCGAATCCTGCCGGGGCACCGCCGAAGCTGGTTGCTGCTGCTGCGCCTGCAGGCGCTGCGCTGCCGCCGTCGCTCAGGTTCTTCACCGTCACGCCGGACACGTAGATGTCTTCGGTAATGTAGTCGGCCAGCGGGCCGGACTTGCCCACGGGCGTCAGGTTGATCGTCGGGATGCGCTTGCGCGGGTACACGCCGCAGCGGGCGGTGCCGCCGCAGTCGACCACGACCGCTGCGACTTCGCTCTCGGGCGGCGGGGCGCGAAAGCCGTCGACCACCGTCGCACCCGTCATGGCGGCGAGCTGGCGCGCCACTTCCGGGATGTCGCCGCCGGTCACGGCCATGATCTTGTCGCGTTCGGCCGTCGGTGTGATGACCAGCGGGCCGCCCCAGCCCCCGGGGCCGCTGCTGACGGTGACCGACCTGAATGTTCTGTTCGACATGGATGTCTCCTCGTTTTTGTGGGTGATGGGTCCGTCGTCGATCAGAGTTCCACGCCTTCGCGCTTGGCGATGATGGCGGTGATCCATTCGGTCACGATGCCCTTGAGCAGGTTCACGACCAGGCCGACCAACAGATAGGCCAATGCGAGTTTGGCGAGCGAGAAGGGTGCGTTGCCGGTTTCCGCGAGCTTGGTGATGGCCGTCGCCACGCCGAGCCAGACGAACAACTCCCCCGGATTGCAGTGCGGGAACAGCCCGGTGATCGGGTGGCACAACGACACGGCCGAGTCGTAGAAGGCCGGCTTGTGCTTCTCTTCCACGAACATGCCGAAGGTGTAGGCCATCGGGTTGGTCAGAAAGAACATGGCCAGCAGCGGCAGCAGCGTATAGCGGGTCAGCACGTTGCCGGCGGCGAACTTGGCCAGCCGGTGCACCCGCTGCTCGCCGACCAGGCCGATCAGCGTATAGACCGCGGTGAGCAGCACGATCAGGGTCGGAAGGATGCCGGTGACGAAGCCGACGAAGGTCTTGCCGCCGGCGTTGAAGACGCCGATGAAGGCTTCGGCGCCGCGAGCGAGGAATTCAAAGGTGTCCATGTGTCTCCACCATTTTTAGTATGCGTTGGGATGGGGCGAGGCCGTTCTGGCCATCGGGAACGATCGGGAAAAAAGAGAGGGTGTGAGAAGTCATCCTTTTTTTGCGCGCACCTCCTCGACCTGCGTGATCGCCTGCCGCACCGCGCGGGCCAGTTTGCTGTCGTCGGTTCCGGGTGCGTAGCGGCGGGCGAGCTCGGCCAGCGACCCCTGCTGCATGCCGGCGAGCGGCTTGAAGCGCGCGAAGACCGTGATGCCCGACATCGTCTGAAGGCTGCGGACTTCGAGATCGGGCGACACTTCCAGCAGCGCGATGACGCCGAAGCCGAAGCGCGGCTGCGCCCGCCCCATGCCGACGTAGCCATCGCCCCAGCGGCGGGTGGCGTGGCCGAGTGCGGTGCGGTAGTTCTTCCACTGAATCCAGGACCCGACGATCTGCAGCGTCCAGAACAGCAGCAACATCAGCAGGGCGCTTTGGGTGAATTGCATCTATGTCTCCTCAGGCGGATACGATGTCCGAAGGGTTGAAGGGTCACTCGCAGCCGGCGGCTGTCCGGCTGATCGATGGTACATTTGTGTTTTTGCAAGTCAATATGTTCAATACCGGGGTGTTCATCGAGGAGAGCCTTCCATGCTGGATGTCGATTTAGCGATCCGATGGGGCAGCGAGCCGCAGTTGCCCGATCTGCTCGGACGATGGCGCTGGTTCCGCGACGCGATACCGCCGATCCTGCAGGCGTCGGCCGGCAATGCTGGCGCCACTGATCCCGTGGCGGTCGACATCGATGCCCTCGGCAAGAGCTTCTGGGCGTGGGCCGCCGCGCTGGACCGCGACCGCGGTTTGGCGCCCCTCGACCCGGTGGACTTCTCCCACTTCCTGAGCGGCCAGCTGCTCTATCAGTTGATCGTGCACCACCCCGTCGTGCTGCCTCATGGGGAGCGCAGCCGTGAGCTGTTCGCGCTGACCCGCACCGTGCTGACGGTGCTGGCGGCATGGCGCATGTCGATCGGCGCGCCGATGCCGGTTCTCCAGGTGCAGGACGAGCATTCGGTCCACTGGCCCAGCTTCCTCGAAAACACGGCCGAGGACGCGAGCAGCGCCGTGTCCTTCCTCGACCTGTTTACCGGACTCGAGCCGGTCTGGCAGGCGCCGCTCCTCATCGCCGAACGTCCCGCCGTGCGGCGTGCACTGGCGCAGCGCGTGCAGGCGCACGCGCCGGGCGCCGTGCAGGACGCGCTGCCCAGCTCGGGCGGTTGAGGGGCCGCGGCGGGTGTTCATGAGGCGGTGCCTGCACGCACCTGCTCGACCAGCAATTCCGCCACCAGCGATACGGCCTCGATCTGCGGCAGATGGCCGACATTCGGGATCAGGTGCAGCGCGACGCGTCCGGACACGCCGGTCGCATGCGATGCCGGAACGATCCGGTCCGCCACACCCCAGATCAGCTTGACCGGCACACGCAATGCTTCGAGCGTTTCGCGCAGGCTTTCCGCCTGCTGACCTTCGGGCATGAGCTCGCCGGCCAGGGCCGACAACGCGGCCTGGCGGCCGGGCGCCTGCAACTGCTGGAACGCGGTAGCGACGAAGGAGCCGGTGAGGGCGGCCGAATCGTGGAACAGCGCACTCAGGGTCGCCTTCAGCGATGCTTCCGTATCCGCACGTGTCAGGCCCTCGATGAAGCCGCGGTCGATCTCCGCGCCGAGCCCCGCGGGCGCCAGCAGCGTGAGCGAGCGCACCCGCTCCGGTTGCGCCGCAGCCAATGCGAGCGCAACACCGCCGCCCAGCGAATGGCCCAGCACGTGACAGGCCGTGATGCCTTCCTGGTCCAGCCGGCGGCCAACCGCTTCAGCGATGTTCTTGAGCGATTCGACCGGCAGCGCGGGCGATTTGCCATGATGTGGCAGGTCGATACCGACGAGCGGGAGTTGCGACGGCAACTGCTGCGCCAACGGTCGCCACGAGCCGTGGTCGGCGCCGAAGCCGTGCAGCAGCAGTACGGGCAACCCGTTGCCGCGCTGCCACCAGTGCAGATGGAGCGACGGTCCGCTTCCGTCTGCTTCGCGCGTCGACTGAGTGTTGGGCACGTCGCAACCGAGTATGCGACCGTGCGGACCGCTGCCGCTCAGCGCGTTCAGGTCGATCCCGCGCTCTCGGGCCAGGCTGCGGGCGAGCGGTGTGGCGCGCAGCAGTGCAGTGCGGTCGTTCGGCGTGACGTCGGCGGCACGCCGGCCGGTGTCGACCGTCGTTGCGGGTTTCGCCGCGGTTGCAGCGTCTGACGATGCGGGCGCTAGTGCCGCGCCTTGGCCACTCGCTGCCGCTGCCGGGGCCATGTCGGCGTGCGCTGCAGCCTCGCCCGGCGCCCGGATCCACGCCACCACCTGGCCCACCGGGATCGCCACGCCGAGTTCCGCATGAATGCTGTCGATCACCCCGTGGGCCGTCGATTCCACTTCCATCGTCGCCTTGTCGGTCTCGATTTCGAACAGCACCTGACCTTTGGTGACGGTGTCGCCGTTCTTCACGTACCAGAGGGCGATCTTGCCCTCTGCCATGTCCATGTCGACGCGCGGCAGGATGACTTCGGTCACCATGTTCAAGTCCTTCCGTGCACCGTGCGGCGCACCGCGGCGACGATGTCGGGCACCTGCGGCACGGCGGCGCGTTCGAGGTCGGGGTTGTAGGGCAGCGGGCAGTCGGCGCCGCCCAGGCGCACGATCGGTGCGTCCAGCCGGTCGAAGGCCGCGCTCTCGGCGATGGCGGCGCTGACCTCGGTGCCGATGCCGAATTGCTTGGTGCCTTCGTACACGCACACCAGGCGTGTGGTCTTGGTGACGCTGTCGATCACGGTGCCGTAGTCCATCGGCCGCAGCGAGCGCAGGTCGATCACCTCGACCGAGATGCCTTCGGTGGCCAATTGCGTGGCGGCTTCGAGCGCCTTGTGCACCATGATCGAATTGGCCGCAATCGTGACCTGATCGCCGGTGCGCCGCACCCGCGCCTGGTGCAACGGCTCGGTGTAGTAGCCCTCGGGCACCGGGCCCTTCATCTTGTAGAGCAGCTTGTGCTCGAAGAACATCACTGGGTCCGGGTCCTCGATGGCTGCCAGCAGCATGCCCTTGGCATCGTGCGGCGTGCTCGGCTGAACTACCTTCAGGCCGGGCACGTGCGCCAGCCAGGCTTCCAGGCTCTGGCTGTGCTGCGCGGCGGCGCCAGTGCCGGAGCCGCTCGGGAATCGCATCACCAGCGGCACCGAGGCCTTGCCGCCCAGCATGAAGCGGATCTTCGCGGCCTGGTTGACGATCTGTTCCATCGCCAATGCCGAGAAGTCCGAAAACTGGAACTCGAACACCGGTCGACGACCGAGCAGCGCCGCACCGACGGCCACGCCGGCACCGCCGAGTTCGGAGATCGGCGTGTCGATCACGCGCGACTCGCCGAAGCGATGCACCAAGTCGCCCGTGACCTGGAAGGCGCCGCCGTAGACGCCGATGTCCTCGCCCATCAGGAACACGCGCTCGTCGCGCTCCATGGCGATGGCCAGCGCTTCCTGGATGGCTTGCGAGTAACTGAGCTCGCGGGCTTCGACCTCAACCGACATGTGCTGACTCCCCGGGTGCTTTGGCATAGACGAAGGACGTGAGACTCGACAGCTCGGGCGCCGGGCTGTCCTTGGCGAACTCGATGCCCTCGGCGATCTCGCGCTCGACGCTGGCGACCAGTGCCGCGACCTGGGGTTCGTCGATCAGGCCGTGCGACATCAGCGTGTGCTGGAAGCGGCCGATCGGATCGCGCGCGATCCACGAATCGATCTCTTCCTTGGTGCGATAGCGGTTGCGATCGCTTTTTGAGTGGCCGCGGTGGCGGTAGGTCAGGCATTCGAGCAGCGACGGACCCTGTCTGCTGCGTGCGCGGTCGACAGCCGTCGCCGACGCCTCGGCCACGGCGGCGAAGTCATTGCCGTCGACGGTCACGCCTGGCATGTCGTAGGCCTGGGCGCGTTGGGCGATGCGCTTGACCGCGGTGGAGCGCTCGGTCGAGGTCGACATCCCGTATTGGTTGTTCTCGCACACGAACACCACCGGTAGCTTCCAGATCGCCGCCATGTTGAGGCTCTCGTGGAAGGCGCCCTCGTTGTTCGCGCCGTCGCCGAAGAAGCTCACCACCACCTGCGGCCGCTTTTCCTGCTGCAGGGCGAGGGCGGCGCCCACCGCGATTGGCAGGCCGCCGCCCACGATGCCGTTCGCGCCGAGGTTGCCGGTCGCCAGGTCGGCGATGTGCATCGAGCCGCCGCGACCGCGGCAGTAGCCCGTGTCCTTGCCGAAGAACTCGGCGAACATGAATTTCGGCTCGGCACCCTTGGCGATGCAGTGGCCGTGGCCGCGGTGGGTCGAGGTGATGTAGTCGGCGCGTTCCAGCACCGAGCACACGCCGACCGCGCTGGCCTCCTGACCGATCGACAGGTGCATCGTGCCGTGTACCAGGCCGCGCATGTAGGCCTGCTCGGCGCCTTCCTCGAACTGGCGGATCAGGTACATCTGGCGCAGGAAGCCCTGCAGTGCCTGCGGGCTGAAGCGCTCGAAGATGCGCGGGATGCCTTCGGTGCCGACGGTGGCGGTCATGCGGCGACTCCTGCCTTGCCGTAGATCAGCTCGTCCTGCCGGCGGCGCAGCTCGACGATACGCGAGGTGGCATCGACCGCCGTGTTGGCGTAGGTCAGCAGTTCGCCCTTGCGGATCGGCTGCAGCACCGTGCCCTGCTCGAGCAGCCCGCAAGGCACTGCGCCGTCGCGGCGCGCGTCCTCCGCCGTCATGGCCCAGGCTCGGTAGGTGTATTCGCCGATGGCATCGAGCTTGTCGCCGGGACGCAGGTCGCGCTTGGCCACCGCGCACACTTCGGCGGTCGGCTTGGCGATCGGCGCCATGTCGGCACGGCCGTAGAGCACGGCGCGCGCGCAGGTCAGTGGCACCTCGAAGGCGCACAGGTGGTAGGGCCGGTAGAAGGTGTAGTAGGGGCCCTTGCCGAGCTTGAGGTAGTCCATGCGCTCGCGCAGCCGCGGGTGCGCCATCTCGGCCACCACGAACACGCCTGGCGCTACGCCCTTGCCGATGGTGTAGTCGACCACGCCCTTACGCGTCAGAATGCCGCCGTCCTCGATCGGGCAGAGCACCTGGTGCAGCTCGTCCAGGCCGGCAGCCGGACCGTGCATGCCGGGCACGTCGGGCACCAGGCCGGTCGCGTTGGCTATGGCGCTCATCTCGACCGCCGTCTTGGAGCCGTCGACGAACTCCACCAGCATGCGCGGGTTGAGGTGCTTGCTGCGCGCCTCCTCGGCATAGTCGTCGGGCGTCGCGTCGATGTTCAGCGGGTTGTTCTTGCCCTTGCCCGCGGCGACCACGGGATAGCCCAGGGCCGAGACGAACTGGATCAGCTCGATGGTCGAGCTCGGCTCGTCCCCGGCGCCCAGCGAGTAGATCACGCCCAGGCGATCGGCCTCGTGCTTCAGATAGGCGCCGATGGTCACGTCGGCCTCGACGTTCATCATCACCAGGTGCTTGCCGTGCTCCATGGCCGACAGCCCAATGGTCGCGCCGACGGCGGGCTTGCCGGTGGCGTCGACCACCACGTCGATCAGTTCGCTGCGGCAGACGAACTGCGCGTCTTGTGTGACGGCGATGCGCCCGCCGTGGACCGCGTCATCGAACGCCGGCTGCGAGTCGGTCACGCGGTGCGCATCCGGGCCGTGCCCGGCCTCCTGCAGTGCCGCGATGGCCGCCGGCACGTGGATGTCGGCGATTGCCGCGACCACGATGCCGCGCATCTGCAGCACCTGGGTGACGATGTCGCCGCCCATCATCCCGGAGCCGATGAGCCCGATCCGGATGGGCTTGCCCGTCTGGGCACGCAATTGCAGATCGGCTGCAAGGCCGCTGGGAATGAAACCGTTCAAGGGATTCTCCGGGAGTGAATGCGCTGTAGGCGGTGTCGCGCTGTGGTTGAACATTTGAATTGTATTTTGTCACTATGTTCATTTGACAAGCAAGACGCGTCGACCCCGTGGAATCCCTTAGACGTTGGAGAAACACGCAGGAAGCCCTGGGCGGCGCCTTGTTGCGAGGCGCCGCTTCAGGAACGATAGGGGTGTGGGGGTGCAGCAGCGGCGTTGATGCGCCGCTGCTGCCTGGCGCTCAGGCGGCGTCGAGCTCGAGGATGCGGGACGCGGCCGCCTCGTCCGTCACGAGCACGGTGGGCTTGACCAGCCGCAGCGCCCCCAGCATCGCGGGTGCCTTGTCGAGGCCGCCCGACGCGATGATCCGCTGCGACACCCGCTGCAGCGTGCTGGTAGGGATGGCCATCACGCAGTCGTGGATGGGGTGGTCGATCAGCTTTCCCTGCGCATCGAAATAATGGAACAGCACCTCGCCGACTGCGCCGTTCTGGATCATCGAGCGACGCAGCGCGTCCGACACGAATCCGTCGCGGTAGGCCGTGCCGGTGGGCTCGAGGTTGCCTACGCTGATGAGCACGGCGTCGAGCGACTTGGCGCGCTCGAAGCCTTCGCCCAGGCCGCAGCGTTCGATGAGTGACTGGCGTGTCTGCGGTGTGTCGACGATGGCCGGTGCGGGCAGCAGGTAGCACTCGGCCTGGAACAGGCTCGAGAAGCGCCAGGCGAACTCCGACGGGTTCGACCGCTTGACCCGCGTGATGCCGCCCAGCAGCGACACCACCGACATGTCGGCCAGTGGAGATTCGTGGATGTAGCGCAGCGACTCGTGCAGCGTGCGGCCCCAGCCCACGCCGATCTTCATGCCGGCCCGCACGAAGTTCGACAAGTAGAGCCCCGTGGCCGCGCCGATCGACTTGCTCGGGTCGGCGTCGGGGCCGAGCATCGGCACCACGATCGCTTCGCGGAGGCCGAAGCGCTTTTCCAGTTCGCGTTCGAGCCGAACGCATTCCGAGAGCCCGCTCTCGATGCTGAACTTGACCTCATGGCGGTCGCGCGCGTCCGACAGCAGCCGCACGACCGTCACGCGGCCGACGCCGAGCTGCTGGGCGATCTCGTTCTGCGTCATCTCCTCGATGAAGTACATCCAAGCGGCCCGAAGGCGCATGCGTCGCGTACGCGCACTGGCGAGGTTGCGGTCTGCGGCCGGGGCGTCGAATTCGGCGCCGTCGTCGAGGGCCGGGCTCGGCTTGGTCTTTTTAGTCAAAGGAGTACGCTCGCGTCGCTGAAGTTCAGCCCGTTCCGGGCTCATACGACTATGCTACTAAAAGCAAACTGGATGAACAGGAGTTCATGATGGAGAACAACGGTTGCCCGCCCAAATTTGAATTGCCCCTGCGCGCAGACGACATGGGATTGGCGGTGAAAGACGGCGTGCGCGAAGTGCGTTTCAATCTGCGGCAGGGTGCTCGGCGACTGCTCCAGGGCGCGCAGGCCGCGGCGGAGGACCGAGGGTCCGTCTCAGGGCCCCTGGCGCTGTTGGGCGAGCCGTTGGAGCGCGCGATGCGGACCACGGCCCGCTTGCTGCGGACAGTCGATCGTGCGGCGGTCGATCTGCTGTCTTCCGACGGCGCCTATCGCGCGCTGGAAGTCCCGTTGTGTTCCTCGGGATCCTACTTCGACAACGGCGTGGAATCCAGCGCGTTGCGACGTTTCACGCAGGATCACTACTGGCGCTACCGTCATTGGCTGGCGATGAAAGGGCGCACGGATGTGTTCGTCAGGGAGCAGGGCATCGAACGCGCGGGGCATTGGCTCGGCAGCGAATCGGCCGCTGTGGAGCGTGACAGGTTCGGACTGCTGGCACATGCCATTCTGGCGCTAGCAAAGTCGGACATTCTGGTGCCAGCAGCCCTACCCGAGCGTGAGGGCCTCCTTGCGACGGCGGAGTTGGCCTGGCAGGCCGCTGTCTGCACGGTGCTGGCCGGTGAGATCGCGGTGGGCCTGCCGGAACTGACGCCGAAGGAACAAACCATCACCGCGTTGTGGATGGCCGACGAGATCGTGGGCGCAACGCGAGATGCTTGGGGAAGCGACTTGGCTGTCGGTGCATCAGCGACCGGTCTGGCCCGCTGGATGCGCTTCGCGCTGCGCCACGTCTGAGGCGCGAAGCGCGCGCTGCGTTGTTGTCAATCCGGCGTCGGGACGGGTTCCCTCACTGGCCGAATGCGCACCGCGCCCCACACGCCGGCGATCAGCAATCCGATCCCGAACAGGGCCACGCCGTCAGGCCATGTGCCACGCAGCAGAAAAGCGTAGAGCAGCGCCGCCAGCGTCTCGAACACGATGAGCTGCCCCACCAATGCGGTGGGCAGCCGCTGGCTGGCGGCGTTCCAGCACAACGTGCCCACCCACGATGCAAACAGGCCGATGGCGGCCATGAGGCCCACGAAAGTCCACGGGCGTGGCCCCAAGGGCGCCACGACGGCCCCGGCGGGCGACGATGCCAGCTCCCATGCGAGGTAGACCACGTAACCCAGGAGCGCCAGCGGCAAGGTGGTCAAGCCCTGGGCGGTGGCCCAGGTGCGTGCGTTGCGGTCTGGATGGGCGCGCATCCAGTCGCCGTTGCGCAGGGGATACCACGTCCAGCACGCCACTGCGCCCAGGGCGCACATCGCACCTTGGAAATAGCGGCTCCGCTCGGCCGCAGACTCGCGCGAGAGCGCCTCGAATTCGACCTGGTTGACACAGGCGATGCCCGTCAGGATGACCAGCAGGGCCGGTGTCAGCCATCGCCAGGGCAGTTGCCCGTCACGTGCCGGATTGCGCAGGTTGGCTGTGATGGCGATGACCACCGGCAGCGTACCGATGATCATCGTCGGCAGTGGCGCGCCCGCCCGCTGGATCGCGCTGGAGAGAAACATGTAATAGAGCAGGTTGCCCACTGCTGAAAGCTTGAGCGCCTCCGTCCAGTCGGCGCGGGTGAGACGCCGCAATTCGCGGCGATCCCACCAGGCCATCGGCAGGGCGATCAGGCCGAAGGCCATGTAGCGCCCCACCGTGTGCAGCGCCGGCGGATATTCGGGCAGGAGGAGGGGGCCGACAAACACCAGACCCCACATCAAACCTGCCGTCAACGCGAATGCCACGCCTGCTCCCATTGCCTTGCCCTTCCGATGCCTTGTAGTCAGCCTGCATCTTGGCGACAGGTCGAGCCGCTGTCTTGTACCAGCTTGCGCTGGTGCACGACGGGGAGGCGATCAGCTCACTTGCCGCTGGTAGCGCGACGGGGTGACCCCATACCGGCGCGCGAACGCCCGTGTCAGATGGGCCTGATCGGTGAGCCCTGCCGCTGCCGCCACTTCGGCCGGCGGCAGGCGCAGCGCCAGCATCTGCTTGGCCGCAAAAAGGCGCAAGGCCATCAACATCTGGTGGGGAGTGACGTGGTATTGCGCCTTGAACTTGCGAAGGAAGTGAAAAGGGCTCAGTTGCACGACTGCCGCCAGGTCGGCCAGCAAGATGCGCTCACGCAGCGTTGCGCGCATGTAGTCGAGGACCGGGTCCAGGCGTGCCGCCCCCCCGTCGCGCGCAGGCCCGGCGCCGGTGCGAGCCAGGGGGCGCAGCGCGCTCATGAATTCCAGCAGCAGCCCATCGGCCTCGAGCCTGTCGTCGCATTGCCAGAGTCGACGATGCAGCAACGCGATGCGCTGCGCCAAGCCAGGATGGCGCGACGTCACCACGTCGTCGAACGACCAGTGCGCCTCGCCGCTGAGCTCGTCGACCAGCACGGGATCGACGTAAAGCATCCGATAGCGCCAGCCGTCCGAAGTTTCGGCACGGCCGGTGTGCAACATGTCCGGATGCATCGTCACGATGGACTGCGGGGCGGCCAAATGGTCCGTCCCGCCATACCGGAAGCGCTCGACGCCGGCCTCGATCATGCCCAGGCCGTACGCCTGGTGCGTGTGCGGCTCGAAGGCGCGCTGCGTGATGTGCGCCCGGTACAGTTCCACGCCCGCCAGGCCGGGCACGCTCCGAAATTCGGCCTGGTCCACCCGCGCGCTTACTCCACCTTGGCTTTGGCGCGGAGTTCTTCCTGGAACTTCTGCAGCTTCTGCTGCTGCAGCTGCTGGGTGATCTGTGGCTTGACTTCGTCCAGCTTGGGCAACTGCGCATCGCGCACTTCGTCCACACGGATGATGTGATAGCCGAACTGCGACTTGACCGGCACCTGCGTCATTTCGCCGGGCTTGAGCTTGACCATCGCTTCCGAGAACTCGGGCACGAAGCTCGCGGGGCTGGCCCAGTCGAGGTCGCCGCCGTTGGCGCCCGATCCAGGGTCCTTCGATTGCTTCTTGGCGATGTCCTCGAAGCTGCCGCCCTTCTTGACGTCGGCAATGATCTTCTTGGCCTGGTCTTCGGTTTCCACCAGGATGTGGCGCGCCTTGTATTCCTTGCCGCCATTGGCCGCAACGAACTTGTCGTATTCGGCCTTCACTTCGGCATCGGTCACCGGGCTGGTCTTGCGGTAGTTGTCGAACAGCGCGCGGATCATGATGGCCTGACGCGCGATTTCCAGCTGGTTCTTGTAGTCGTCGGTGGCATCGAGCCCTTGCTTTTGGGCTTCCTGCATGAAGATTTCGCGCGCAATGACTTCATCGCGCAGCTGGTTCTCCATCTCGGGCCCAACGGGGCGGCCGGCCGCGGCGAGCTGCTGCGCCAGCGCTTCCATGCGTGCCTTCGGCACGGCCTTGCCATTCACAATCGCCACGTTCTGTGCCAGGGCGCCTGCGGCGGCGAGAGTCATCACGGCGGCGACCGCAACGGTCTTCAGGTTGAAGTGTTTCATTTAGGGGGAAAAGTCCTCGGGACTCTGAGAGTGATGGCGCGCAAAGCGCGGATGGGGAAGACGTTGTCTCTTGCGGCTGTCAGGCGCCGACCTGTGGGCCTGAAGCCTAGAGCGTTTCGATGGCGATGGCGTGAACGCCTTGAGCAATGAAAAAGTGCAATGCATCATACACAAGCCGATGCCGCGCAACGCGCGTCTTTCCATCGAACAGTGGCGATGCGACACGCACCCTGAAATGCGTGCCGTAGCCCTCGACACCGGCGCCGGAATGGCCGGCGTGCGAGGCACTTTCGTCGATCACCTCGAGATACGTGGGTTGCAAGCTGCTGCGCAGCACGGCATCGAGGTCAGTGGCGTGGGGCAGGCTCATGCGGTCGGCTTGTCGTCGGATTTCAGGTGAGGCGAAATGTACAGCCCCTGGGCCAGCAGGAAGACGATCGGGAACGCGTAGCCCCAGAGCTTGAAGTTGACCCAGGCTTCGGTGCTGAAGTACATCGCCACGTAGGCGTTGATGGCCGACATGAAGAGGCAGTAGGCGATCCAGCCGATGTTCAGGTTCGACCATACGCGCGTGGGCAACTGCAGCTGGCTGCCCAGCATGGCCTGCAGCACGTTCTTGCGAAAGCCCCAGTAGGCGACGACCAGGGCCACGGCCATGGCGCCGTAGAGCACCGTCGGCTTCCACTTGATGAAACGATCGTCATGCAGCACCAGGGTGAGCGTGCCGAACAGCAGAATCAGCGCCAGCGTCACCTTCTGCATGGTCTGCAGTTTGCGCTCCATGGCATAGATGATGACCATCTGAACTACGGTGGCGGCCATGAGAACGCCGGTGGCGGTGTAAATGTCGGAGAGCTTGTACGCGCCGAAAAACAACAGGATCGGAAAGAAGTCGAGCAGAATTTTCATGGATGGGCGTTCAGCGCTGTCTTGAAAGCGGGCCTCATTCTGCCGTCTTGAATTCGAGCGACGCCGAATTCATGCAGTAACGCAGGCCGGTCGGTGTCGGGCCGTCCGGGAAGACGTGGCCCAGATGGGCCCCGCATTGGGTGCAGACATTCTCGGTGCGCGTCATGCCGTGCGAGCGGTCGACGATGTTGGTGATGGCGCCGGGCACGGCTTCTTCGGAGAAGCTCGGCCAGCCGCAACCTGCGTCGAACTTGGTGCCCGACTCGAACAGCTTGGCGCCGCAGCACACGCAGTGATAGGTGCCGTCTTCCCAATGGGCTTCGTACTTGCCGGTAAAGGGGCGTTCGGTGGCGGCGTGGCGGGTGACTTCGAAAGCCGCGCGTTCGGCGCCTTTCTCAGCCAGCAGGGCCTTCCATTCCGCGTCGGTTTTCTGGATCCTGGGTGCAGAAGAAGAGGTCATGATGAACAGCTGATTTCGATCGTGGAGGCCCAATCGGGCGGGAAGCCGGCCATCGCTTCATGGCCGGGATGGTCGTCAAATGGGGATTCCAGCAGCGTCAGCAAGATCGCGACGCCAGAGAAGTCCTTGTTCTGGGCGAGTTCGATCGCCTCTTGCCCCAGGTGGTTCCGCAGGACGAACTTCGGGTTGACCTGCAGCATACGGCCAGCAGCCTGCGCAGGTCCTGCGGCGCGGCGAGCCGCATAGGCCGGCAGCCACGCGTCGATGCCGGTGCGGTCGATGAACAGATCGGTCACCGCAGCCATGTCGCCGGACTGCACGGCGACCGACAGACGGCGCCAGAAAATCGTCCAGTCGGTGCGCTCGGCCGCCAGCAGGCTGAGCACGCCGTCGATCAGCAGGCGATCGGTGGCCTCGGCCTCTGCGACAGCGGTACCTGGAGGCGGCGTGTCCAGCCCCAGCTTGGCGCGCATGCGTCGGTCGAACTCGCTCGGGAACACCCGCTTGTACGAGGCGAGCGCGCTCACGGCCGTTTCCTTGTCGCCGATCAGCGGCAGCAGCGCCTGCGCGAGTGCATGCAGGTTCCAGTACGCCACACTAGGCTGCTGGTTGAAGGCATAGCGGCCGCTGGTGTCACTGTGGTTACAGATGTGGCCGGGGTCGAAACCGTCGAGGAACTGGAACGGGCCGTAGTCGATGGTGAGCCCGAGGATGCTCATGTTGTCGGTGTTCATCACGCCGTGGCAGAAGCCGACGGACTGCCACTGGGCCAGCAGCGCAGCGGTTCGCTCGCTCACCGCTTCGAGCAATGCGGCGTAAGCATTGCCGCCGAAGCGCTCCGTGCTGCGGCAGGCCGGGTAGTAGCGCTCGATCACGTAGTCGGCCAGTGCGCGCAGCTCGGCGTCCTGGCCGCTGGCTGCGAAATGCTCGAAATGGCCGAAGCGGATGAAGCTGGGCGCCACCCGGGCGACGACGGCGGCGGTTTCCAGCGTTTCCCGGCGCACGCGCTGGTCGGAGCCGGTCAGGCTGAGCGCGCGTGTCGTCGGTATGCCCAGGCCATGCATGGCCTCGCTGCACAGGAATTCGCGGATGCTCGAGCGCAGCACTGCGCGGCCGTCGCCGCCACGCGAGTAGGGCGTGCGGCCTGCCCCCTTGAGCTGGACTTCGAGCCCGTCGGTGGTCTCCCCGAGCAGGATGGCACGGCCATCGCCCAGTTGGCCGGCCCACACGCCAAACTGATGACCGCTGTAAACGCTCGCCAGGGGTTCGGCGCCAGCGAGTGGCCGACTGCCCGTCAGCGCCTCCAGCGCCTCGTCGGACGCGAACCACTGCGCATCGAGCCCGAGCAGCCGTGCCGTGGCGTCGCTGCGTGCAACCCAGTACGGCTCGGGCAGAGGCGTGGGTTGCAGCCGGGTGTGGAATGCGGCGCCGAGCATGGCGAAGCGGTGGTGCCAGCGCAGCCCGGAGATATCGGTAGGCAGGGTCATGCGCAGATTGTCCCGTAGGTGCGCCGTCCTTCTGCGCTTACGGGCATTCCCGTATCGGCGGCGTGCTGCAGTGCGCAATACTGCGGGGGCTCGCGCGGCCGCCGTGTCGCGGCCCTGCGCACGCCCGATTTCGATTATTTACAGGAGTTTTCCCCCATGCTGGGTTTGATGCAAGACCAACCGTTGCTGATCTCGTCGCTGCTCGAGTTCGCCGAATCCCATCATGGCGATGCCGAAATCGTCTCGCGCCGGGTCGAGGGCGACATCCACCGCTACACCTGGGCCGACGTCGCGTCGCGTGCGCGCCAGGTCGCCAATGCGCTGGACGGCGAGGACCTGCTTTTTAGCGACCGTGTCGCCACCCTGGCCTGGAACGGCTACCGGCACCTGGAGCTCTACTACGGCGTGAGCGGCTCCGGCCGCGTGCTGCACACGATCAACCCGCGGCTGCATCCCGACCAGATCGCCTGGATCGCCAACCACGCCGAAGACCAGATCCTGTGCTTCGACCTGAGCTTCCTGCCGCTGGTACAAGCCGTCCACGCCCGCTGCCCGACCATCAGGAAGTGGGTCGCGCTGTGCGATGCAGACCGGCTGCCGCTCGACAGTGGCGTGCCCCATCTGGTGAGCTACGAAGCGTGGATGGGCACGCAGCCCACCGACTACGCCTGGCCGGGCTTCGACGAGAACTCTGCGTCGAGCATGTGCTACACGAGCGGCACCACGGGCAACCCGAAGGCCGCGCTTTACAGCCATCGTTCGACCCTGCTGCACGCGTATGCGGCCTGCCTGCCCGACGTCATGTGCCTGTCGGCGCGCGACGCCGTGCTGCCCGTGGTGCCGATGTTCCACGTCAATGCCTGGGGGTTGCCGTATTCGGCGGCGCTCGTGGGCGCGAAGATCGTGTTTCCGGGGCCGGCGCTCGATGGCAAGTCGGTGTTCGAGTTGATCGAATCCGAAAAAGTCACTTTCGCTGCGGGCGTGCCGACCGTCTGGCAGATGCTGCTGGGCCATGCGCAGGCCAACGACCTGAAATTCTCGACGCTCACGCGCACGGTGATCGGCGGCTCGGCCTGCCCGCCTGCCATGATTCATGCCTTCCAGGAAAAGTACGGCGTCGAGGTGCTGCATGCCTGGGGCATGACCGAAATGTCGCCGCTGGGCACGTTGTGCACGCTCAAGAACAAGCATCTCGACCTGCCACTCGAAGCACAGACGGCCATCCGCATGAAGCAGGGCCGCGCAATCTTCGGTGTCGACATGAAGATCGTCGATGGCAACGGCAACGCGCTGCCCTGGGACGGCAAGGCCTACGGTGACCTGCTGGTCAAGGGACCGTGGGTCGTCAAGGAATACTTCAAGGGCGAGGGCGGCGACCCGCTGATCCTCGATGCGCAGCAACGTGGCTGGTTCCCCACTGGCGACGTGGCCACCATCGACGCCGACGGCTACCTGCAGATCACCGACCGCAGCAAGGACGTGATCAAGTCGGGCGGGGAATGGATCAGTTCGATCGACATCGAGAACATTGCAGTCGCGCATCCGGCCGTGGCCATGGCGGCCTGTGTGGGGGTGTTTCACCCGAAGTGGGACGAGCGCCCCATCGTGGTGATCGTGAAGAAGCCGAACGCCGAAGTCACGCGCGACGAACTCTTGCAGTTCTACGAAGGCAAGACAGCCAAGTGGCAGATTCCGGACGACGTGGTCTTCATGGACGCGATTCCGATCGGTGCCACCGGCAAGATCCTGAAGACGAAACTGCGCGAACAACTCAAGGACTACAGGCTGCCAGGAGCCTGATGTCGGCCGTCTGGGCACCCCACGGGTCGCCCAGGCGTCAGTTAAACCCTCGAGGCCGCTTCCCGCGGCCTTTTTTGCGGGCATTCCCTGTGATGTGCGGCGGGGCCAGCTTGTACCCTGCGAGCGGCTTCAGATCGAAACACAAGGAGACATTCCATGCACTTTGCCATCAAGACGCTCGCCGGTTGCGCGATGCTTGCCGCGGCCGCTTCGGCCCTTGCCCAGAAGGGCGAAACCGTCAAGATCGCCTGGCTCGATCCGTTGTCGGGCCTGATGGCTGCCGTCGGCACCAATCAGCTCAAAACCTATCAGCTGCTGGCCGAGGACTTCAACAGGAAGAACGCTTCCGGCGTGAAGTTCGAGATCATCGGCATCGACAACAAGCTGAGTCCCCAGGAGACCACCAGCGCCTTGCGTTCGGCGATGGACCAAGGGGCGCGCTATGTGACGCAGGGCAACGGCTCGGGTCCGGCGCTGGCGATCATCGACGCGCTGGAGAAGAACAACGCGCGCAATCCCGGCAAGGAGGTGCTGTACCTGAACTACGCGGCGGTCGATCCGGACCTGACCAACAGCAAGTGCAGTTACTGGCACTTTCGCCTGGACGCCGACACGTCGATGAAGATGGAGGCGCTGACCACCTACATGAAGGACGTGCCGGAGATCAAGAAGGTCTATCTCATCGGTCAGAACTACTCGCACGGCCAGCAGGTCTCCAAATTCGCCAAGGAAGACTTGAAGGCCAAGCGTCCGGACATCCAGATCGTGGGTGACGACCTCCACCCTCTGGCGCAGGTGCGCGACTTCGCGCCCTACATCCAGAAGATCAAGGCCTCGGGCGCCGACACGGTGATCACGGGCAACTGGGGGTCCGATCTGTCGCTGCTCCTCAAGGCGGCGAACGATGCGGGCCTCAATGTCAACTTCTACACCTACTATGCCTTCGGCTCGGGCGCACCCACTGCCATGGGCGCGGCTGCAGCCGGGCGCGTCTACGGCGTGAGCTACGGCCACTACAACATGGGCGGGCCGATCCAGCCGCTGATGGCCGAGTTCAAGAAGAAGATGAACGACGACATGACACAGACGTCGATCTACAACAGCTTTGCGCTGCTGGACGCAGCCTTCGTCAAGGCCAAGTCGACCGATCCCGTCAAGGTGGCCGCTGCGCTGGAAGGCATGAAGATCAAGAGCTTCAATGGCGAGATCGAGATGCGCAAATCCGACCACCAACTGCAGCAGGGCCTTTACATCACGCGCTGGGAAAAGGCGGGCGGCAAGAACGCCTACGACGCCGAGAACACCGGATACACGATGGCGCCCATCAAGTACTACGAACCCTACGTCGCCAGCACGCCCACCTCGTGCCAGATGAAGCGTCCGTGAGCGGGAAAAGCTGGTTTTTCTACCGTCGGGTAGCACCAGTCTGGCGCGTGCTGTCGCCTGAGCGATAGAAAGCGCGCTGCGCGCCGGATGCTTACGGGCATTCCCTGAGCGGAGGGTGTGCAAAGACTTGTACGCTCACTTCGACTCGACAGTCACAACAGGAGACAACGAATGAAATTCACTCTGAAATGCACCGCCGTTGCGGTCATGTTCGTCAGTGCAACGGCGGCCTTCGCCCAGAAGGGTGAGACCGTCAAGATCGGCTGGCTCGACCCGCTGTCGGGGTTGATGGCGGCCGTCGGCACCAATCAGCTCAAGACCTTCCAGTTCTTTGCCGAGGAGTTCAACAAGAAGAACGCGGCGGGCGTGAAGTTCGAGATCATCGGCATCGACAACAAGCTCAGCCCGCAGGAGACCACCAGTGCGCTGCGTTCAGCGATGGACCAGGGGGCGCGCTACATCGTGCAGGGCAACGGGTCCGGGCCGGCGCTGGCAATCATCGACGCGCTTGAAAAGAACAACGCGCGCAATCCCGGCAAGGAAGCGCTGTACCTGAACTACGCGGCCGTCGACCCCGATCTGACCAACAGCAAATGCAGCTATTGGCAGTACCGCTTCGATGCCGACACGTCGATGAAGATGGAGGCGCTGACCACCTACATGAAGGACGTGCCGGAGATCAAGAAGGTCTATCTGATCAACCAGAACTACTCGCACGGCCAGCAGGTCTCGAAGTTCGCCAAGCAGAATCTCAAGGACAAGCGGCCCGACGTGGAGATCGTGGGCGACGACCTGCATCCGCTGGCGCAGGTGCGCGATTTCGCACCCTATATCCAGAAGATCAAGGCCTCGGGCGCCGACACGGTGATCACGGGCAACTGGGGTTCCGACCTGGCACTGCTGATCAAGGCGGCCAACGACTCGGGCCTGAACGTCAAGTTCTACACCTACTACGCGGTGACGACCGGCACGCCCACGGCGATGGGTGCGGGTTCCGACGGCAAGGTCTACCAGGTCGGCTATGCCCACTACAACATGGGCGGCGACATGCAGAAGTACGCCGACGACTTCAAGAAGAAGTTCAACGACGACCTCTACACCACCGACATCTACACGGTATTCCAGGCCCTGACCGACGCCTTCGTGAAGGCGAAGTCGACCGATCCAGTCAAGGTGGCCGCTGCCATGGAGGGCATGAAGTTCAAGAGCTTCAACGGTGATGTCGAACTGCGCAAATCCGATCACCAGCTCCAGCAGGGCCTGTACATCACCAAGTGGGAGAAGGCCAGTGCCAAGTACCCGTACAGCCCGGAAAATACGGGCTACACGCTGGCACCTGTGAAGTACTACGACGCGTATGTGGCCAGCACGCCGACGTCGTGCCAGATGAAGCGGCCGTCCTGAGGCTCACCCCCAGGCTTCGCACACTGCGTGTTGCTTCTCCTTCCCCCTGCCGGGGGCAACACCGGCGGCCCGGCAAAGCCGGTTCCTCGGTGTTCCACGAGGATGCGCAACGGCAATGAGCGTTGCCGGGGACAGTTGGTCGAGGCCCGACGTCTCCACGCGGGCCTTTTTTCTTTTCACGTACGGACAAGTCGGATGAACGTCGAATTCTTCGTTATCTCGCTGCTCAACGGCGTCAGCTACGGGCTGCTGCTGTTCATGTTGAGCTCGGGCCTCACGCTGATCTTCAGCATGATGGGTGTGCTCAATTTCGCGCACACCAGTTTCTACATGCTCGGGGCCTACCTGGCCTACACGATCTCCGGCGTCGTCGGCTTCTGGCCGGCGCTGGTGCTGGCGCCCCTGGCGGTTTTTGCGCTGGGCGCGGCCTTCGAGCGCTACAGCCTGCGGCGCGTGCACAAATTCGGCCACGTGCCCGAACTGCTGGTCACCTTCGGCCTGTCCTACCTGATTCTCGAAGTGGTGCAATTGCTGTGGGGCCGCTCGACGGTGCCCTACGGGCTGCCGACACAGTTGCAGGGTCCGCTGTTCACGCTGTATGGCACCCAATTTCCCAAGTCACGGTCCTTCATCATGCTGGTCGCCATGCTGATGCTGCTGTCGGTGTGGCTGCTGCTCACGCGAACCCGCATCGGCCTGGTCATCCAGGCGGCACTCAAGCATCCGGAGATGGTGGAGGCGCTCGGCCACAATGTGCCGCGCGTGTTCATGCTGGTGTTCGGTGGCGGCGCCGCGCTGGCCGGTCTGGCCGGCGTGATCGGCGGCAACACCTATGTCACGGAGCCCGCGATGGCGGCTTCGGTCGGATCGATCATCTTCGTGGTGGTTGTGGTCGGTGGCATGGGCTCGCTGGCCGGTGCATTCCTCGCCTCGCTGCTGATCGGCATCATCCAGACCTTTGCCGTGGCCATGGACCAGTCGCTTGCGACCGGCCTGCGAGCCTTGGGCGTGGCAGTGAGCGACCAGACCTTCGGCTACGAACTGCTCAAGCTCACCATCTCGCAGGTCGCGCCCATCCTGCCTTATCTGTTCCTCGTTCTGATCCTGATCTTCCGCCCCAAGGGCCTGCTCGGAACCCGTGAAGACTGACGCCATGACGACTGCCTCCCTGACCAAAGACTATTACCGCTTCAAGCCCTGGAACATCGGCCGGGCCGTGATCTGGTCGCTGTTCGCGATCGCCCTGATCGTGGCGCCGATGCTGTTTCGCAGCAGCCTCGCGCTCACCATGCTCTCGCAGATCGGCTACCTGATCATCATCTGCCTGAGCTACAACATGCTGCTGGGCCAGGGCGGCATGCTCAGCTTCGGACACGCGGTCTACACCGGCATGGGCTCCTTCATCGCCATCCACACCATGAATCTGGCCGCCAAGGGCAGCCTGCCGGTGCCGTTGCTCCTCATCCCGCTGGTCGGCGGCCTGGGCGGCATGTTCTTCGCGACGCTGTTCGGCTACGTGACAACCAAGAAGTCGGGCACCACCTTCGCCATGATCACGCTGGGCATCGGCGAACTGGTGGCGTCGATGGCACTCATGTTCCCGACCTTCTTCGGCGGTGAAGGCGGTATCACTACCAACCGCGTGTATGGAACGCCCTTCCTGGGACTGACCTTTGGACCGCAGATCCAGGTGTACTACCTGATCGCGGTGTACTGCTTCATCTGCACGGCGCTGATGTTTGCCTTCACCGGCACGCCGCTCGGGCGAATCCTGAATGCGGTGCGCGACAACCCGGAGCGCGTCGAATTCATCGGCTACAACACGCAGCGCGTGCGCTACTTCTCGTTCATCATCGCCGGCTTCTTCGCCGGCATCGGTGGCGGGTTGGCAGCCATCAACTTCGAGATCGTGAATGCGGCCGACAGCCTCAACGGCATCCGCTCGGGCGGGTACCTGCTGTTCACGTTCCTGGGCGGCGCGACCTTCTTCTTCGGGCCGATCATTGGCGCGGTGCTGCTGGTGTTCGCGTCGATTCTGCTGTCGGAGCTCAGCAAGGCCTGGCTGCTGTACCTCGGGCTGGTGTTCCTGTTCATGGTGATGTTCGCGCCCGGTGGCGTGGCCAGTCTGATCATGATGAACCTGCGCGTGGCCAAGTTCGGTCGCTTCAAACCTTTCTGGGCGCTGTATGCGGGGTTGCTGGTCACCGGTGCGGTCATGGTCGCCGGGGCGGCCGCCATCGTGGAGATGATCTATCACATGCAGCTCAACGCGGCCCTCGGCCCCGAACTGCCGTTCTTCGGCTTCCTGCTCGACACCTCCAAGCCCACGAGCTGGAGCGTGTCCGTTGCCCTGCTGGTGGTGGGTGGCGTACTGATGGAGCTGGTGCGCAGGCGCTTTGTGCTGGCATGGGGCCACGCACAGGAATACATCGAAGCCGAAATCAAGCGCAGGGAGGCTGCATGACCTACGCACTGGAACTCAAGGACCTGCGCAAGAATTTCGGCAAGACCGAAATCATCCGCGGCGCGCAGCTGGCGGTGAACGCGGGTGAACGCATCGCCATCATCGGACCGAACGGCGCGGGCAAGTCGACACTGTTCAATCTGATCAGCGGGCGCCTGACGCCCACCAGTGGTGACGTGCTGCTCAACGGACAGCGCATCAACGGCAAGAAGCCGTACGAGATCAACCGCCTGGGCCTCTCGCGCAGCTTTCAGATCACCAACATCTTTCCCAAGCTCAGCGTGTTCGAGAACCTGCGCTGCGGCGTGCTCTGGAGCCTGGGCTACAAGTACACCTTCCTGCGCTTTCTCTCCAGGCTCGACGATGCCAACGAACGCACCGAGGCGCTGATCCGGCAGGTCGGCCTCGAGCGCAAGCGCGATGTGCTGGCCGTGAACCTCACCTACGCCGAGCAGCGCGCCCTGGAGATCGGCGTGACCATCGCCGGTGGCGCCGACGTCATCCTGCTCGATGAGCCGACCGCGGGCATGAGCAAGACCGAGACGGCGCATTTCATCGCGCTCATCAAACACGTGACCGTGGGCAAGACGCTGCTGACGGTGGAACATGACATGGGGGTGGTCTTCGGCCTGGCCGACAAGATCGCAGTGGTCGTGTACGGCGAGGTGATCGCCTTCGACACACCGGCGGCCGTGCGCGCCAATGCGCGTGTCCAGGAGGCGTACCTCGGATCGGCCGTCGCCGATGCGCAAGGAGGTCATTGAGATGCTGAAACTACAAGACGTCCATGCCTACTATGGCAAGAGCCACGTGCTGCATGGCGTGAGCTTCGATGTCGGGCCGGGCGAGATCGTCGCGCTGCTCGGGCGCAACGGCTCGGGTCGCTCGACCACCGCCAAGGCCATCATGGGGCTGGTGCATGCCGAAGGCACGCTGCGCTGGAAAGACAAGGACATCCTGCGCAGCAAGGCCTACGAGGTCGCGCACCTGGGCATCGGCTACGTGCCGGAGAACCGCGACATTTTCCCCAAGCTCACGGTGCACCAGAACCTGATGCTCGGGCAGAAGAGTGGCAAGAAGCAGGCACGCTGGTCTTTCGAGGACATGTACACCATGTTCCCGCGGCTCAAGGAGCGACAGCACACCGAGGCCGGCGTGCTGTCGGGGGGTGAGCAGCAGATGCTGACGCTGTGCCGCACGCTCATGGGTGACCCTGACCTCATCATCATCGATGAGCCGACGGAGGGCCTGGCGCCCAAGATCGTCGAGTTGGTGGGCGAATACCTCAAGCGGCTGAAGGACCGGGGCATTTCGGTGTTGCTGATCGAGCAGAAGCTGACGATCGCCATGCAGATCTCCGATCGTGTGCTGGTGATGGGCCATGGCAGCATCGTGTTCGACGGTACGCCCGACAGCCTGCGGGCAGACGCTGCCACGCGCAAGGAATGGCTCGAGGTCTAGACACTCCCTGACGCTTGGCCGCAGGGTGGGCGCTTTGTCCCGGCAGTGACTGAGAGGTCATTGCCCGGACGCGCGAAACGCCTAGAATTCACAAAAAAGAACACTCGTGCTTTTTGTTGCAGCCGGCCGGTTCGCCGCATAGCGGTACGGCCTCTGCCGCCGTGATGGCGCCACGATGTCCTCCCGATTCTTTCTTTCCAACGTTTTTAAGGAACGCAGCATGACGGCTGAATACAAAGTGATGGGCGATGTCGCTGTCATCACGCTGAGCAATCCTCCGGTCAACGGCCTCGGTTTTTCGACCCGCGTGGCCATTACCGAGGGGCTGTCGAAGGCCAATGCCGACGACGCCGTCGCCGCGATCGTGATCACCGGCGCGGGCAAGGCCTTTTCGGGCGGCGCGGACATCAAGGAGTTCGGCACCACCAAGGCCACGCAGGAGCCGAATCTGCTGAGCGTGATCCTGGCGCTCGAGGCCTCGGCCAAGCCGATCGTCGCGGCCATCCATTCGGTGTGCATGGGCGGTGGGCTGGAGCTCGCCATGGGTTGCCACTATCGGGTGGTTGCACCCGGCACCAGCATTGCACTGCCCGAGGTCAAGCTCGGCCTGATTCCCGGTGCGGGTGGCACGCAGCGCCTGCCACGTGTCCTCGGTGTCGAAACGGCACTCAACATGATCGTCAGTGGCGAGGCCGTCAAGAGCGAAATGCTCGCCGCGCTGCCTGGGCAGAAACTGTTCGACAAGCTCTCGGCCTCGCCCGAAGCGCTGTTCGACGATGCCATGCAGCTGGCCAAGTCGGTGGCTGGCAAGACCGGCGATGCGCTGCCGCTGGTGCGCAACCTGCCATGCAAGCACCCGCTGGGCGACGCGTACTTCCAGTTTGCCAAGAACATGGTCGGCGGCATGTCGAAGAACTACCCGGCGCCGCTCAAATGCGTGGATGCCGTCGAGGCTGCAACCAAGATGAAGTTCGACCAGGGCATGGCCGAGGAACGCCGCCTGTTCACCGCGCTCATGTTCACGCCCGAGTCGCTGGCGCTGCGCCATCTGTTCGTGGCCGAACGCGCCGCGAGCAAGATTCCCGACGTGGCCGAAGACACCCCCAAGCGCGAGATCAAGAGCGTGGCCGTCATCGGTGCCGGCACCATGGGCGGCGGCATCTCGATGAATTTCCTGAATGCGGGGATTCCGGTCAAGATCCTGGAGATGAAGCAGGAGGCGCTGGACCGTGGCATTGCGACCATCCGCAAGAACTACGAGGCGCAGGTCAAGAAGGGCAAGCTCAAGCAGGACAAGTACGAGCAGCGCATGGCTCTCCTGAGCACCACGTTGAGCTACGACGAGCTGGGCGATGCCGACCTCGTGATCGAAGCCGTGTTCGAGGAGCTGGGTGTCAAGGAGGCCGTGTTCAAGGAGCTTGACCGCGTGGCCAAGCCGGGCGCCATCCTGGCATCGAACACCTCTACGCTGGACGTCGACAAGATTGCTGCTTTCACCCAACGTCCGCAGGACGTGGTCGGCATGCACTTCTTCAGCCCGGCCAACGTGATGAAACTGCTGGAAGTCGTGCGCGGCAAGGACACTGCAAAGGACGTGTTGGCCACGGTCATGGCAGTGGCCAAGAAGATCAAGAAGACGGCCGTCGTTTCGGGCGTGTGCGATGGCTTCATCGGCAATCGCATGATCGAGCAGTACAGCCGCCAGGCCGGCTTCCTGCTCGACGAAGGTGCAACGCCGCAGCAGGTCGACAAGGCCATCGAGAAGTTCGGCTTTGCGATGGGCCCGTTCCGCATGGGCGACCTGGCCGGCAACGACATCGGCTGGGCGATCCGCAAGCGCCGCGCGACCGAGCGTGCCGACATGAAGTACAGCCGCACGGCCGACAAGCTCTGCGAACTCGGCCGCTTCGGCCAGAAGACCGGCGCGGGCTGGTACGACTACCAGGCCGGCAAGCGCGATGCGATCCCGAGCCAGGTGGTGCTGGACCTGATCGAGCAGCACCGCAAGGACGAAGGCATCGCGCCGCGCAAGATCTCCGACGACGAGATCGTTCAGCGCCTGGTGTATGCGTTGGTCAACGAGGGCGCACACATCCTGGAAGACGGCATTGCGAGCAAGTCGGGCGACATCGACATGGTGTACCTGACGGGTTACGGCTTTCCGATCTGGCGCGGCGGCCCGATGCACTACGCGAGCCAGGTCGGCCTGTTCAACGTGGCCGAAACGATGAAGCGCTTTGCCCGCAACCCCCGCGACGACGCAAGCTTCTGGCAACCCGCCGCGCTGATCCAGCGCCTGGTGGCCGAAGGCAAGCAGTTCAGCTGAGGCGCAGCCGATCGTGTTCAAGCGGGCCTTTCTTGCCGTGCTGCTGGCGCTGTTTGCGCTGGCTGCCGCGCTGGCCATCCAGACCTGGCGCCACCCGTCGCGCCAGCTGGCGGTGGCGGCTGCGCCGCGCTTGGCCGTCGATCTGCCGGCGGCGGCGCAACGCCTGGGGGGTGCCATTGCCATTCGCACGGTCTCCAGTCTGGACGACGCGGCGCAGAGCAATGCCGAGTTCGATCGGCTCCATGCCTATCTGGCGGCGCAGTTTCCCAAGGTCCACGCCACGCTCAAACGCGAGGTCATCGGCCAGAAGGCGTTGCTCTATACCTGGGCAGGTTCCGACCCCGCGGCGCGGCCCGTGGCGTTGATGGCACACCAGGACGTGGTGCCCATCGCACCCGGCACCGAGAAAATGTGGAGCGTCGATCCGTTCTCCGGTGCGGTGCGGGACGGCTTCATCTGGGGCCGAGGCACGCTGGACAACAAAAGCAATCTCTTTGCGCAGATGGAGGCCATCGAGCTGCTGATCGGCAGTGGCTTTCGCCCCCGCCAAACGGTGTATCTCGTGATGGGCGACGACGAGGAAGTCAGCGGATTGCGCGGCGCGCTGCCGATTGCCGAGCTGCTCAAGTCGCGCGGCGTGCGGCTCGACTGGGTGCTCGATGAAGGCCTGCTGGTGCTCGATGGCGTTCTTGCGGGTCTTTCCAAGCCCGCCGCGCTGATCGGCGTTGCCGAGAAAGGCTACGGCACTTTTTTCCTCTCGCTCGATACCGCCCCCGGCCACTCGTCGATGCCCCCCGCCCACAGCGCGATTGGCGAGATGAGCGCAGCGCTTGTACGGCTCGAAGCCACACCGATGCCCGCACGCCTGCAGGGCGTGGCCGGCGACATGTTCGGCGCCCTGGCGCCCGAGATGAGCGCCGTGAATCGCGTGCTCCTGTCCAACCTGTGGCTGACCGGACCGCTGGTGCGCAGCCAGCTCGAGAAAAGCCCGAGCAGCAATGCCATGCTGCGCACCACCACCGCGCTGACCATCGTGCGCGCCGGCAACAAGGACAACGTGCTTCCCGGACGCGCCGAGGCCGCCGTCAACTTCCGGCTGCTGCCGGGCGACACGCTGGCGAGCGTGGAGGCACACCTGCGCAGCGCGCTGGGCAACGACCGCATCGCCATCAAGCCTTACCCGGGCAATGCCGAGCCGTCGCCTGTGTCGCCTACCACCGGCGCGGGTTACGCGGCGATCCAGCAGGCCGTGCGGTCGGTGTTCCAGGACGCCGTGGTCGCGCCCGGCCTCATGACGGCGGCGACCGATTCGCGGCACTTCAGTCTTGTCAGCGATGCCGTGTACCGCTTTTCGCCGCTGCGCGCAAAGTCCGAGGACCTCGCGCGCTTCCATGGCACCAACGAACGTCTGGCGGTCTCGAACTACGGCGAGATGATCCAGTTCTATCACCAGTTGCTGCGCAGCACGGGTTCGCCCGCGCTGCCGCAGTAATCCTTTCCTTCCGCTTTCCAAAGGACTTCCCCATGACCCGCGCCGTCATCGTCTCCACCGCCCGCACGCCGCTCGCCAAGAGCTGGAAGGGTGCCTTCAACATGACGCACGGCGCCACGCTCGGTGGCCACGCAGTGCAGCACGCGGTGTCGCGCGCCGGCATCGACGGCGCCGAGGTCGATGATGTGATCATGGGCTGCGCCACCCCCGAGGGCGCCACCGGCTCGAACATTGCGCGCCAGATTGCCTTGCGCGCGGGCCTGCCGGTCACCACGTCCGGCATGACCATCAACCGTTTCTGCTCGTCGGGCCTGCAGACCATCGCCACCGCGGCGCAACGCATCATCGCGGGTGAGGGCGAGGTGTATGTGGCTGGCGGCGTGGAGAGCATCTCCTGCGTGCAGAACGAAGCCAACAAGCACATGCTGGCCGATCCCTGGCTGGTGAAGAACAAGCCCGAGATCTACTGGAACATGCTGCAGACGGCCGAGCAGGTCGCCAAGCGCTACAACATCGGCCGCGACGCGATGGATGAGTACGGCGCAGCCAGCCAGCAGAAGGCCACGGCCGCGCTCGAGGCCGGCCGCTTCAAGGAAGAAATCGCGCCCATCACCGTCACGGCCGGTGTGGCCGACCCGGTCATGGGTCTGCGCACCAAGGAGGTCACCGTCGAAAACGACGAAGGCATCCGTGCCGGCACCACCAAGGAAGGCATCAGCGGCATCCGTCCGGCCATGCCGGGCGGCCTGATCTCGGCGGGCAATGCCAGCCAGTTCTCCGATGGCGGCGGCGCAGTCGTGATCGTCGACGAGACGTACGCCGAACAGCGAGGCCTCAAGCCACTGGGCCGTTTCCTCGGCTTTGCGGTCGCAGGCTGCGAGCCCGACGAAATGGGCATCGGTCCGGTGTTTGCGATCCCGAAGGTGCTCAAGCGCCTGGGCCTCACGGTCAACGACATCGACCTGTGGGAACTCAACGAAGCCTTCGCCGTGCAGGTGATCTATTGCCGCGACAAGCTGGGCATTCCGGCCGATCGCCTGAACGTCGACGGTGGCGCGATCGCCGTGGGCCATCCCTACGGCGTGAGCGGCCAGCGCCTGACGGGCCATGCGCTCATCGAAGGCAAGCGCCGCGGCGCCAAGAAGGTGCTGGTGACGATGTGCATCGGCGGCGGCATGGGCGCAGCGGGCGTCTTCGAAGTCCTGTAACTCCCCCTGGCTACGCGGCACTTCGTGTCCGCTGTGCCACCCCCTTGCGGGGGCAACACCAGCGGCCCGGCAAAGCCGGGGCCGCGGTGTTCCTAGCAAATCGGCCGGCGTTTTGCCGGCGCCGTCACGAGATTGCAATGAGCCTTCGTCCCACCCTCGACTTCCTGCTCTACGACTGGCTCGATGCCGCCGCACTGAATGAGCGCGAACGTTTCTCGGACCATTCGCGCGAGACCTTCGACGCGGTGCTCGACACCTGCGAGCGCATCGCGCGCGACAAGTACGCGCCGAGCAACCGCATCGTCGACACGCAGGAGCCGCACTTCGACGGCGAGAAGGTGATCCTGCCGCAGGCCACGCACGATGCGCACAAGGCCTTCGTCGAGTCGGGCATGCTGAGCGCTGCGCAGGACTACGACATCGGCGGCATGCAGCTGCCCTACACGTTGCAGGCGGCGGCCAACAGCTTCTTCGCGATGGCATCGGTGAGCATCGGCTCGGGCATGCTCACCAGCGGCAACGCCAATCTGCTGATGGTGCATGGCACGGCGATGCAGCAGGAGGTGTTCGCGCGCAATGAATTTTCCGGGCGCTGGTCGGGCACCATGTGCCTGTCCGAGCCCCAGGCCGGCTCCAGTCTGAGCGACGTCGCCACGCGCGCCGTGCCCGATGGCGTGGACTTCCAGAGCGACCCGCTCGGTCCGCGCTACCGGCTGACCGGCAACAAGATGTGGATCTCGTCGGGCGACCACGAATTGACCGAGAACATCGTGCACATCGTGCTGGCCAAGATTCCGGATGCCGACGGCAAGCTGGTGCCGGGTACGCGGGGAATTTCTCTGTTCATCGTGCCCAAGAAGATGGTCGATACCGGCGGTGCGCTCACGGGTGTGCGCAACGACGTCGCGCTCGCCGGCCTGAACCACAAGCTGGGCTGGCGCGGGACGACCAACACGCTCCTGAATTTCGGCGAAGGCAGGTTCCCGGTCGATGGCAAGGCGGGTGCGGTCGGCTATCTGGTGGGCGAGGTGGGCAAGGGCCTGCACTGCATGTTCCACATGATGAACGAGGCGCGCATCGGCGTCGGTACGGCCGCCGCGATGCTCGGCATGGCGGGTTACTACGCCTCGCTCGACTATGCGAAGACCCGCCCGCAGGGCCGGCTGGTGAAGAAGCCGGCGGCCGAGGGCGCCAGCGCGGTCGTCAAGGACTCGGCGAGCCCGCAGGTGCGCATCATCGAGCATGCCGACGTGCGCCGCATGCTGCTCGCGCAGAAATCCTATTGCGAGGGCGCCCTGGCGCTCGAACTCTATTGCGCGCGGCTCGTCGACGAGCAGAAGACGGGCGACGCGCAGGCCGCTGACGATGCGCGCCTGCTGTTGGAGGTGCTGACGCCCATCGCCAAGAGCTGGCCGAGCGAATGGTGCCTTGAGGCCAACTCGCTGGCGATCCAGGTTCATGGTGGTTACGGCTACACCCGCGATTTCCCCGTCGAGCAGTACTGGCGCGACAACCGGCTGAACATGATCCACGAAGGCACGCACGGCATCCAGGCGGCCGACCTGCTGGGCCGCAAGGTGCTGATGGAAGGCGGGCGCGGCCTGCAGTTGCTGGCCGCGCGCATGCAGGCCACCATGGCGCGCGCCGCGGGCGTCGCCGCCTTCGCAGCCCACGCGCAGGCGCTCGGCGAGGCGCTGGCACGCGTTGGTTCGGCCACGAAGGCCGCATGGGCGACGGGAAATCCGCAGGAGGCGCTCGCCAACGCGGTACCCTACATGCAGGCGTTCGGTCACACCGTCCTGGCCTGGATCTGGCTCGACGTGGCGCTGCGGTCGCTGGAGTGCGACGCGGCCGGCACGGCACCCGCGACGGCCGGCCGGTTGGGTGCGACCGCCTACTTCTTCAACTATGAACTGCCGAAGATCGGTGCCTGGCTCCAGGTCGTGGAGCGTCGGGACCCGACCTGCACGGCACTGCCCGAGGACGCTTTTTGATGACGCAGCAGGCCAAGCCGCATGCAACGCTGGAGAAATGGATCTGGATCCTGATCTACGGCGGACTTTTCGCTCTGATTCTCGGTATCGCCACCGGGCGTACCGACCCCGCCCTCGGCTGGACCATCGCCGTGCCCGGCGTCGTGGTGGCCGTGATCGGCTTCATCCTCATTTTTGTTCGCTCTCGCCTGAAAGACCAGCCATGACTCCCCGCAACGTGCAGCAACTGTTCGATCTCACCGGCAAGACCGCGCTCATCACCGGCGGCTCGCGCGGCCTCGGCCTCCAGATGGCCCACGCACTCGGCGAGGCGGGCGCGCGTGTCATGCTGAGCTCGCGCAAGGCCGACGACCTGGAGGAGGCGACCGCTGAACTGCAGGCCGCGGGCATCGATGCGCGCTGGATCGCTGCGGACTGCGGCAAGGAAGAAGACACCCGTCGCCTGGCCACCCAGACGCTCGAGCGCATGGGCGCGATCGACATCCTGGTCAACAACGCGGGTGCGAGCTGGGGCTCGCCCGCCGAAAGCCATCCGGTCGAAGCCTGGGACAAGGTGATGAACCTGAACGTGCGCGGCTATTTCATCCTGGCGCAGCAGGTGGCCAACAGCTACATGATCCCGAAGAAAGCCGGACGCATCATCAACATCGCGTCGATTGCCGGCCTCAACGGCAACCCGCCCGCCATGCAGACGCTGGCCTACAACACCTCCAAGACAGCAGTGATCGGTTTCACCCGGACGCTGGCTGCCGAATGGGGCCGCTACGGCATCAACGTGAATGCGATCTGCCCGGGTTTCTTCATGACGAAGATGGCCGCTGGCCTGATCAAGAGCATGGGCGAGCAGGAGATGGCCGCGCGCGCGCCGCTCGGCCGCCTGGGCGACGAGGAAGACCTCAAGGGCATCACGCTGCTGTACGCCAGCGACGCCGGCAAGCACATCACCGGCCAGTGGCTGGCCGTCGATGGCGGCGTGAGCGTGGTTCTGGGCGCCTAGCATGAGCGACGATATCAACGTGCGGTCATACACCAGCCAGATTCCGTTCGCCCGGCATCTGGGCTTCGAGCTCACGAAGTTCGAAGATGGTGAATCGGAGATCCGCTACACCGCCAAACCCGAGCACCTGAACACCTTCGACGTGACGCACGGCGGCGCCTGCATGACGCTGCTCGACATCACGATGGCCGCCGCCGCGCGCAGCCAGACGCCGGAGGTCGGCGTCGTCACCATCGAGATGAAGACCAGCTTCATGCGACCCTCGGTCGGCCCGCTCGCCGCGCGCGGCCGGCTCATGCACCGCACCGCCACGCTGGCCTTCACCGAAGCCGGGATCTACGATGACCAGGGACGCCTGTGCGCCCATGCGACCGGTACCTTCAAATACGTCAAGCGCCGCTTGCCGACCGGGCCGGCCAGCGCCAACGCGCAACGGCCGCCCTCGACCGACTGAACCCAGCGGCCGTTTGACGGTCTTCCCATCTTTCCGCACTCAAGGAGCCCTCATGCCCACGAACCGCCAGATCCATCTCGACAACCGCCCTGAAGGCGAGGCGTCGCTGTCCAACTTCAAGCTCGTCACGGTCGAAACGCCCGCGCTGCAGGACAACCAGGTGCTGGTGCGCCACCACTACATGAGCCTCGATCCGTACATGCGCGGCCGCATGAACGATTCCAAGAGCTATACCGCCAACCAGCCGACGGGTGCCGTCTTCCAGGGCGGTACGGTCGGCGAGGTGGTCGAGAGCAAGCATCCGAAGTTCCAGGCCGGCGACAAGGTGGTCGGTTTCGGTGGCTGGCAGGAGTACAGCGTGGTCGACGCGGCCGTGCCCGGCTCGCTCAAGAAGGTCGACACCACGCACGTGCCGCTGTCGCATTACCTGGGTGCGGTTGGCATGCCGGGGGTGACCGCCTGGTACGGCCTTGTGAAGATCATTGCGCCGAAAGCGGGCGAGACCGTGGTCGTCACCGCGGCCAGTGGCGCCGTGGGCAGCGCCTTCGGTGCGCTGGCCAAGGCGCGCGGCTGCCGCGTGGTCGGCATTGCCGGCGGTCCGGACAAGTGCCGGTACGTGACCGAAGAGCTGGGCTTCGACGCCTGCATCGATTACCGCCAGCACCCCGACGTCAAAAGCATGAGCGCAGCGCTCAAGGAAGCCTGCCCGCAAGGCATCGACGGCTACTTCGAGAACGTCGGCGGCTACATCTTCGACGCGGTGCTGCTGCGTTGCAACGCATTCGCCCGGATCGCGCTGTGCGGCATGATCGCCGGCTACGACGGCGCGCCGCTGCCGCTGGCGAACCCTGCACTGTTCCTCATCAACCGCATCAAGCTCGAAGGCTTCATCGTGAGCGAGCACATGGAGGTCTGGCCCGAAGCGCTGGCCGAGCTGGGCGCGCTGGTGGCCAGCGGCAAGCTCAAGCCGCGCGAGTCGGTGGCGCAGGGTATCGAAGCGGCACCCGAAGCGTTTCTCGGGCTGCTCAAGGGCAAGAACTTCGGCAAGCAGCTGGTCAAGCTGATCTGAATCAAACCACAGGAGGCCGGCGATGTCCACGACGCACGAGGTCTTCAACCAGCCCGCTCCGCTGGTGGGCTACAACCTGTTCGAGACGAACCGGCCGCTGCGCGACGCGTTGGCATTCAACGCGCCGCAGTTGCGCACGGACGCGCTCCATGCGCTGGGCGCAAAGGTTGGCACGGCCGATATGCAGCGGCATGCGCGCCTGGCCAACGCGCAGGGGCCGCAGCTGCACACGCACGACCGTTTCGGCCGGCGCATCGACGAGGTGGAATTCCATCCGAGCTACCACGCGCTGATGGGTGCGGCGGTCGGTGCGGGCCTGCACGGCGCGCCCTGGGGCAGTACCCAGGCGCATGCCCATGTCCAGCGCGCGGCCGGCTTCATGCTTTTCACCGAGCTGGAGCCCTCCATCCTCTGTCCGATCTCCATGAGCTATGCCGCCACGCCTGCATTGCGAGGCAACGCGGCGGTCTACGCTGACTGGGGCCCCAAGCTCACCAGTCTCTCGTATGACCCGGCACTGGCGCCGTTGGAGAACAAGCCCGGCGTCACCATGGGCATGGGCATGACGGAAAAGCAGGGCGGCTCCGATGTCCGCGCCAACACCACGGCGGCCATGCGCGAAGGCAATGATGCCTGGGGCGAACGCTACGCCATCACAGGCCACAAGTGGTTCTTCTCGGCGCCCATGTGTGACGCCTTCCTGATCCTCGCGCAGGCGCCCGCCGGCCTGAGCTGTTTTTTCCTGCCGCGTGTGCTGCCCGACGGCACGCGCAACGCCATCTACATCCAGCGCTTGAAGGACAAGCTCGGCAACAAGGCCAACGCGAGTTCGGAGGTCGAGTTCCACGGTGCGAGCGCCTGGCTCGTCGGCGAGGAGGGCCGTGGCGTGCCGCAGATCCTCGAGATGGGCACCATGACGCGGCTCGATTGCGCGCTGGGCACCAGCGGCCTCATGCGCCAGGCGCTGAGTCTTGCGCTGGATCACACCGCGCAGCGACAGGCTTTCGGCAAGCCCTTGATTGCGCAGCCATTGATGAAGAACGTGCTGGCCGACCTGGCGCTCGAAAGCGAGGCCTCGACCGCTTTGGCGATGCGCCTGGCGCGCGCCTTCGACCATCCGGGCGACGACCATGAACGCCTGATGGCGCGCCTGCTGACGCCCGTCGCCAAGTTCTGGATCTGCAAGCGCGGCAGCCACTTTGCCCAGGAGGCGATGGAATGTCTCGGCGGCAACGGCTACGTGGAGGAGGGCGGCGAGGGCGTGATGGCTCGCATCTACCGCGAGATGCCACTGAACTCCATCTGGGAAGGCGCCGGCAACATCATGGCGCTCGATCTGTTGCGCGGCCTGCGCAAGGGCGATGCCGTCGCTGCGCTGGCCCATGAACTTGCACCGGCGCGCGGGCAGCATGCGGCCCTGGATCGCATTGCCGACGCCTTGCCCGCACGCATCGAGGCCATGGCCTCGGACACCGAAGCCCGCCGGCTCGTGCAGGACGTGGCACTGGCGATGCAGGCCGCGCTGCTCGCGCAGACCGCACCGGGTGCCGTTGCCGCCTCTTTCTGCGATTCACGCCTGGGCGGCAACTGGGGGCATGCCTTTGGCACGCTCGGCACGCACAACGATTTCGACGCCATCCTCCAGCGCGCCCAGCCCCGCTGACCCAGGCCAGCTTCCAGGCCGTCCCCAACCCGTCTCCACCTCACGACCGGACCCCAACGATGACCGACCTGATCCTGCACCACTACCCCAATTCGCCCTTCTCGGAGAAGATGCGCCTCATCCTCGGCCACAAGAAGCTGCCGTGGAAATCAGTGCTGATTCCGCCGATCATGCCCAAGCCCGACGTGGAGGCCCTCACCGGTGGTTACCGCAAGACGCCCGTGCTGCAGATCGGCGCGGACATCTACTGCGACACCGCCCTGATCTGCGACGTCTTGGAACACCTGCAACCCCTGCCCACGCTGTACCCGGAGCCCGAAAAGGGCATGTCGCGCATCCTGGCGCAATGGGCCGACAGCACGCTGTTCTGGGCCGCGATGGCCTACAACCTGCAGCCCAAGGGCGCAGCCGAGATGTTCGCCAACGCGCCCCCCGAGGCCGCCAAGGCGTTCTCCGAAGACCGCGGCAAGATGACCGGCTCGGGCATGACACGCTTGCGACCGGGCGATGCCACTGCGGCCTACAAGTCCTACCTGCGCCGCCTGTCGGACATGCTCGACGACAAGCCCTTCCTGCTGGGCGGCGTGCCCTGCATCACCGACTTCGCGGCCTACCACCCGCTCTGGTACACACGCCGGATGAACGCGGTCAAGGGCATCCTGGACCTGACGCCTGCGGTCGGCGACTGGATGGACCGCATGGCGGCCATCGGCCACGGCAGCTTCGACAAACTGACCTCGGCCGAGGCCATCGACATGGCCCGGGCCGCGACGCCGCAGTCGCTGCTGAGCGACAGCACCTTCCAGGACGAGCACGGCATTGCGCTGGGCAGCGCCGTGACCGTGCGCGCCGAGACCTTCGGGCTGGAGGAGACGGCCGGTACGCTGATCTCGGCATCGCGCATGCACTACACGCTGGCGCGCACCGACCCGCGCGCGGGCACGGTGCATGTGCATTTCCCGCGCATCGGATTCGTGCTGAAGAAGGCCGAGTGACCCAGCGCCACGCACCGATTTCACAGAACCTTCAAGGAGACAAAAGATGATTCAGGATTTTCACGGCAAGACGGCCGTACTCACCGGCGCGGGTTCGGGCTTCGGCCTCGAATGCGCGCGCATCGGCGCGGCGCGTGGCATGAACCTCGTGCTGGTCGACGTGCAGCAGGACGCGCTCGATGCGGCCGAGGCCGAGATGAAAGCGCTGGGCGTGGAGGTGCTCGCGCGCAAGGTCGACGTGGCCGATGCGGCGCAGATGGAGGCGCTCGCCGCAGCCGTGCAGGCACGTTTTGGCGCGCCGCACTTTGTGTTCAACAACGCGGGCGTGGGCGCTGGTGGCCTGGTGTGGGAAAACTCGGTGGCCGACTGGGAATGGGTGCTCGGCGTCGACCTGTGGGGCGTGATCCACGGCGTGCGCCTGTTCACGCCCATGATGCTCGCTGCGGCGGCGCAAGATCCGTCGTACCGCGGCCACATCACCAACACGGCCAGCATGGCCGGCCTGCTGACGCCGCCGAACATGGGCATCTACAACGCGGCCAAGGCGGCGGTCGTGAGCCTGACGGAAACCATGTACCAGGATCTGGCGCTGGTCACCGACCAGATCGGCGCGAGCTTGCTGTGCCCGTATTTCGTGCCGACCGGCATCACGCGCAGTGAACGCAATCGCCCCAACGCACCCGCCGAGAGTGAGCTCACGAAGAGCCAGCTCATTGGCCAGGCCATGAGCAACAAGGCCGTGAGCAGCGGCAAGATCAGCGCGGCCGAAGTGGCGCACAAGGTCTTCGCGGCGATCAGCGACAACCAGTTCTACGTGTACAGCCACCCGAAGGCGCTGGGCAACGTGCGTGCACGCATGGAGAGCATTGTCGAGGGCAAGAACCCGTCCGACCCTTTCCTGGAGCGGCCGGACATCGGTGAGAAACTGCGCGCCCAACTGCGCGAAGCCTGAGGCTCCAGGGCAGTTGGGTAGCTGGGCAGCGAGGCAGTGGTGGGCGGGCTCAGGCCCCCAGTGCTTGCAGCAGTTCTTGGACTGAGTCCGCTGACTGCGGTTCGCCGGAGGCGACGAACAGCAGCAGCGACCGCCCGGTCACGGTGTAGGTGGCTCCGGGCGCGAAGTCGGCGCACTCTTGCTGGTCAAGGGTGGTGTCGATCAGGCGCGTCCACTGCACGCCGTCCGCGCGCGGCGCCAGCTTGAAGTCGATCGCATCCTGCCAGCTGTTGAGGATCATCAGCACGCTCGCGTCAGCGCCGGGCCGCGCGATGGCCGAAACCTGTGCCGTGCCTTCGAGCAGCAGCGCCAAGCTGCGCGTCAGGCCGTCGTCCCAGTGGGCGCCGTCCATCTCGTCGCCGTTGGGCAGCAGCCAGGTGGCATCCTTGACCTGCGCCCCTTCCTGGAAGTCGCCGGTCAGGAAACGCCCGCGGCGCAGCACAGGCAGCGACTTGCGCAGCAGCGTCAGGCGCTGCACGAAGCGGTTGAGTTGCTGGCCGCGCTCGTCGATGTTCCAGTCGACCCACGAGATTTCGTTGTCCTGGCAGTAGGCGTTGTTGTTGCCGTTCTGCGTGCGGCCGAACTCGTCGCCGGCCAGCACCATGGGCGTGCCTTGCGCAAAGAGCAGCGTGGCCAGCATGTTGCGTTGCTGGCGGGCGCGCAGCGCATTGATGTCTTCATCGTCGGTGAGGCCTTCGACGCCGCAGTTCCACGAGCGGTTGTCCGAATGTCCGTCCCGGTTGTCTTCACCGTTGGCATCGTTGTGCTTGTCGTTGTAGCGCACGGTATCGGCCAGGGTGAAGCCGTCGTGTGCCGTCAGGAAGTTGACGCTCGCCCAAGGCCGGCGGCCGCGGTGGTTGAAACGATCGCCGCTGGCCGTGAGGCATTGCGCCAGCTTGGGCGCCATGCCTTCGTCGCCCTTCCAGAAGGCGCGAACGTTGTCGCGGAACTGGTCGTTCCATTCAGCCCAGCCCGGCGGAAATCCGCCGACCTGATAACCGCCCGGGCCGATGTCCCAAGGCTCGGCAATGAGCTTGACGCTGGAGAGCACTGGGTCCTGCCGGCAGCTCTTGAGGAAGCCGCCGCCTTCGTCGAAGCCGTGCGGCTCGCGTGCCAGGATGGTTGCCAGGTCGAAGCGGAAGCCGTCGACGTGCATCTCGGTCACCCAGTAGCGCAGGCTGTCGGTCACCATCTGCAGCACGCGCGGATGGCTCAGGTTCACGGTGTTGCCCGTTCCCGTGTCGTTGATGTAATAGCGCGCACCGGGGCCACCGGAGGCCTCGTCGGGCATCAGGCGGTAGTAGCTCTTGTTGTCGATGCCCTTGAACGACAGCGTGGGGCCGAGTTCGTTGCCTTCGGGCGTGTGGTTGTAGACCACGTCCAGGATCACTTCCAGGCCGTTCTCATGGAAACGGTTGACCATGTTCTTGAACTCGTCGATGGTCGGCTCGGCCAAAAAGCGCGGGTCGAGCGCAAAGAAGCCCATCGTGTCGTAGCCCCAGAAGTTCGTCAGGCCCTTGTCCGTGAGGAAGGGTTGGTTGAGGAACATCTGGATGGGCAGCAGTTCGACGCTGGTCACGCCCAATTCGCGTATGTGGCGAATGACGTCGTCCTGCGCCAGCCCGGCAAAGGTGCCGCGCAGGTGTTCGGGCACGGCCGGGTGGCGCTTGGTGAAGCCCCGTACGTGCGTCTCGTAGAAGATGGTCTTTTCCCAGGGGACCAGCGTCTTGGCGGTCGGCGTCCAGTTGAACTGCGAATCGACCACCACGCACTTGGGCACGAAGGGCGCGCTGTCGCGTTCGTCGAAGCTCAAATCCGCGTCGGGATGTCCCACCGTATAGCCGAACAGCTCGGGGCCCCATTTCAGTTCGCCCATGTGCGCCTTGGCATACGGGTCCATCAGCAGCTTGTTGGGATTGAAGCGGTGGCCGTTGAGCGGTTCGTAAGGGCCATGCACACGGTAGCCGTAACGTGCGCCGGGCTTCAGGCCGGGCACAAAGCCGTGCCACACCTCGTCGGTGTATTCGGGCAAGGTCAGGCGGGCGAGTTCCTCGGTACCGCTTTCGTCATAGATGCACACGTCGACCCGGGTCGCATGGGCAGAGAAGATCGCGAAATTGACACCGTCGCCGGTGTAGCTGGCGCCGCGCGGGTGGGAAGTTCCCTCTTCGATCGAATAGGTGTCGGTCATGGAATGGTGGATGCTGGCTGGAGTTGGGTGGAACGCAGCCGACATCATCGGCGCTGCACCGCCTCCGGCCCAGGGACGCCCGCCCGTTGCGTCGTAGGCGAATTGCGCAGTGCAGCATCGGCGCCGCCTGCGGGTGCCAGGCGATGCGTTTTTGTTGGCGCCGATCGCCCAGTCAGACGGGCGCAGGGCTGTGCTCGGCGAACTGGCCGTTCCAGTACGGGTAATAGGGGTAGGGCGGGGTCACCGCGCTGGCGGTGTCCAGGCGCGCCATTTGCGCGGGCGTCAGCTGCCAGCCCAGCGCGCCGAGGTTCTGGCGCAGTTGGACTTCGTCGCGCGCGCCGATCAGCACGCTCGCCACGGTGGGGCGCTGCAGCAGCCAGTTCAGCGCGATTTGCGGCAGCGTCTTGCCGTTTTCTTCGGCCACGGCGTCCATGGCGTCGATCACCCGGTACAGGCGCTGTGCATCGGTCGGTGGCGCGAAGCCCTCCGTTTCATGAAGCCGGCTGCCCGCCGGCAGTGGCTGGCCGCGGCGGATCTTGCCGGTGAGCCGGCCCCAGCCCAGCGGGCTCCAGACCACCGCACCGACGCCCTGGTCGATGCCCAGCGGCATCAGTTCCCACTCGTAGTCGCGCCCGATCAGGGAATAGTAGGTTTGGTGGGCCACGTAGCGCGGCAAGCCCAATCGGTCGGCAGCGGCCAGCGATTTCATGAGCTGCCAACCCGAGAAGTTCGACACGCCCACATAACGCACCTTGCCCGCACGCACCAGGTCGTCGAGCGTGCCCAGGACTTGTTCGACGGGCGTCATCGCGTCGAACGCATGCAACTGCAGGATATCGATGTGCGTCGTGTCCAGTCGTCGCAGCGCGGCGTCCACGCCTTCGAGCAGGTGGTGGCGCGACGAGCCGGCGTCGTTGGGGCCGTCGCCGCTGCGCAGCGTGAGCTTGGTCGAGATGATGGCCTGCTGACGGCGCCCCTTGAGCGCCGCGCCGAGGATCGACTCGGAGGCGCCGCTGGAATACACGTCCGCGCTGTCGAACAGGTTGACACCGGCCTCCAGGCAGATGTCGACGATGCGCCGGGCGCCCGCCACGTCGGTGTTGCCCCATGCGCTGAACAGGGGCCCCTGGCCGCCAAAGGTGCCGGCGCCGAAGCCGAGGGCAGGGACCTTGAAGCCGGAGCGGCCGAGGTAGCGGTATTCCATGGAGATATTCCTTAGTCTGTTCGGTTGTTTGTTGAAAGATCAGGTCGAAAGTCGTGCGTCCAACCTGCACGGCCGCCTGTCGAGCCGGCGGCTCCACACCGCGACGCCCAGGCCCGCCAGCGTGACGAGTGCCGCCACCCAGCCCAGCGCGCCGAGTCCAGGGCCATGCGCGATGGTCATTCCGCCAAGCCAGGCGCCGATCGCATTGCCGAGATTGAATGCGGCGATGTTCAGGCTCGAGGCGAGGTTCTGCCCGGCACCGCTGGCCTTCTCCAGCACCCGCACCTGCAGCGGCGCCACCGTCGCGAAAGACGCAACGCCCAACACGCCGAAGAACACGATCGCGGTGAGGGGCGTGCCGATGGCGAACGGCATCGATGCCAGCACTGCGGTGAGCGCGGCCAGCGTGCCCAACACCGCGCGCATCGGATCGCGGTCGGCCAACTTTCCGCCCAGCAGGTTGCCGACCGCCATGCCGCCACCAAAGAGCAGCAGCACGGCCGACACCGCGCCGTCCGACAGGCCGGTGACTTGCGTCAACAGCGGCTGGACATAGGTGAACACAACGAACACGCCCGCATAGCCAACCACCGTCATGGCCAGTCCCAGCAGCACCTGCGGACGTACCAGTACGGCGAGTTCGTCGCCCAAAGGCGCGGGCGTCTCGGGTCGACTGTGTGGCACGAAGGCGGCCAGCACTGCCAGCGACAGCACGCCGATGAGCGTCACCGCCCAGAACGAGGCGCGCCAACCGAACTGAAGCCCGAGCCAGGCGCCCGCAGGTACCCCCAGCACGGTTGCGGCGGTCAGTCCGGTGAACATGATCGCGATCGCCGAGGCGCGCCGTTCGGCCGGCACCAGCCCGGTCGCGACCACGGCACCGACGCCGAAGAACGTGCCATGGGCCAGCGCCGTGACCACGCGCGCCGCCATCAGCCAGCCGTAGGTGGGCGCCAGCGCACAGGCCAGGTTGCCGAGCGTGAAGATCGCCATCAATGCCAGCAGCACCGTCTTGCGCGGCAGACGCCGGGTGGCGATGGTAAGTACCGGCGCGCCGACCGCCACGCCAAGCGCGTAGCCCGAAATAAGCAGGCCGGCCGCCGCGATGGAGACCCGCAGATCGGCCGCCACCTGCGTGAGCAGGCCCATGAGCACGAATTCGGTGGTGCCGATGCCAAAGGCACCGGCGGTGAGGGCAAGAAGAGCAACAGGCATGATCGACGTACTGTCGCGGTGAATGAGGCCTGTGACTAGAATGCCGCCAAGACCATCACTTGTGAATTGAATTCACTCATGCCTCGCACCGATGTCAACCGTTCCGGTGAAATGGAAGCCTTCGTGCAGGTGGTCGACCGCGGGGGCTTTTCCACCGCCGCGCGGGTGCTGGGCCTGACACCTTCGGCGGTGAGCAAGCTGGTGGGCCGTCTCGAGATCCGCCTGGGCATCCAGCTGGTGCACCGCTCCACGCGCAAGCTGCAGCTCACCGTGGAAGGCCGTGAGTTCTATGAGCGCAGCGTGCGCGTGCTGGCCGACATGGACGAGGCAGAGCGTTGTGCGGGTTCCGGCGCTGCACCGCGCGGGCGTGTCAGCGTCAACACCAGCGTGTCGTTCGGCACGCATGTGCTGATTCCCTTGTTGCCACAACTGCTCGAACGGCATCCCGAGTTGCGGATTGATCTGACGTTGACGGACCGGGTGGTCGACCTGATGGACGAGCGCGCGGACATCGCGATCCGCTGGGGCCGGCTGCCCGCTTCCGATCTGGTCGCGCGGCCGCTCGGGCAGACGATGCAGGCCATCGTCGCTTCGCCGGGCTATCTGGCGCGCCACGGAACGCCGCGAACGTCGCAGGAACTGACCCTGCACAGCCGGCTCGGCTGGAACTACCGCCGCACGGTGGCCGACTGGCCACTGCGCGTGGACGGCAAGCTCGTCCACCTGCCCATGTCGGGCACGCTGCGGGCGTCCGATGGCGAGGCGCTGCGCCATCTCGCGCTCGCCGGTGCCGGTATCGCACGGCTGTCGCTCTATCACGTGGGCAGCGACCTGGACGCCGGGCGCCTGGTCGAGTTGCTGGACGACTTCAACCCACGCGACGTGGAGCCGATCCACGCGGTCTACCTGGGCAAGGCCGGGCGGTTGCCCTCGCGCGTGCGCGCCGTGCTCGACTTTCTGGTGGAGGCGGTGCGCCTGCATCCGCGCGCCGACCCCAGCGCCTGAACGGCGCTGCAGGGCGGCCGGCTCAGTCGACCTTGCGGTCTTCGCGCTTGGCTTCTTCCATGGCCTCGGGCTCCAGCTCCTCGGCGAACCGGTTCAGCCGGATGAAGATGCCCCAGCCGGCCAGCAGCAACGCGGCGGACGCCATCAGTGCAGCCGCGTAGATCAGGTGCGCGGGTTCGTCTGCCGCCTTGAACGTGGCGACCAGCGCCTCGACCGCCACGGCCACCACGATCACCATGAGAAAGCGCGAGAGAAACCGCCGCACCCGGGTGGGGGCGCTGATGTGCGCTTCGCGCACCACCTCTTCTTCGGCAATGGTCTGTGAGATCTGCAGGGCGACCACCGCTGCGGCGAGCAGGCCGACCGCCTCGATGATCACCTCGGCCGCCGCGCGGTCCAGGTCACCCGCAAAGGCCGCCCACCCGATCTGCACGGCGATGACCACGAGCATGAGCGCCGCACAGGCGAACATCAGGGCCATGAACGCATGGACGAGGGCGAAAAGACGCGAGATCAGCTTCATGGCGCCGGATGGTAGCGGGCCACTGTGCGCTTGCGGCTGCGCGGGCTCCACGTCACGCTGCTGTCCTACGGCGCTGGCCTTCATTCGGGCGGGCCAGCGTGAAGAGGGCGGCGACAATCCGTCGAGCGCCTATCACATGCGCCTCCAAACGGCGCCGGGCACGTTTTTGACGCCTTGGCGACAATGGCCTTATGACTTCCTCGCCTTTTTTCAGGGTCGCGCTCGTGCTCGGCCTGCTCTCGGCCATCGGGCCTTTCGCGATCGACATGTATTTGCCGGCCTTGCCAGCCATCGGCAGCAGCCTGGGGGCGCAGATCGGCGCGGTCCAGATGAGCCTGACGGCTTTTTTCATCGCGCTGGGCATCGGCCAGCCGTTCTATGGGCCCGTGTCGGACATGTTCGGCCGCAAGCCGCCACTCTATGTCGGGCTGGTGCTGTTCGCTGTGGCGAGCGTGGGTTGCGCGCTGGCCACCGACATCCACACGCTGATCGCGCTGCGCTTCGTGCAGGGGTTGGGTGCGGCCGCCGGCATGGCCATTCCGCGAGCGGTGGTGCGCGATCTTCACACGGGCAACGACGCGGCGCGGCTGATGTCGCTGCTGATGCTCGTGTTCAGCGTTTCGCCGATCCTGGCCCCACTCGCCGGCAGCCTGGTGATCGCCTTCGCAGGCTGGCGCGGTGTGTTCTGGTCGGTGACCATTGCCGCGCTGGCCGGTCTGGTGCTGGTGGCGACCTCGCTGCGCGAGACGCGCCCGGCCAGCGAGCGGGTCGAGAGCAGCCTGCGTGGGGCACTTGCCGCCTACGGCCTGCTGCTGCGTGACCGCCACTACCTGGGGCTGGTGTTCATCGGCAGCTTCGCGATGGCCGGCTTCTTCACCTACCTGGCCAACTCGTCCTTTGTGATGATCGACCATTACGGCCTGTCGCCTGCCATGTACAGCGTGGCGTTCGGCGTGAACGCAGCGGCGTTCATCGGCGTGTCGCAGTTCACTGGCGCGCTGGGCGAACGCTTCGGTCTGGTACGGGTGGTCAAGGGCGCGGTGAGCGCTTGCGCCGTCGTGATGGTCCTCATGTTCGCTTTCTTCGCGGCGGGCGGCGACCGGCTCTGGGTGCTGATCGTGCTGTACTTCATTGCCAGCGGCTTCATGGGGTTGGTGATCCCGACCACGTCGGTGCTGGCGCTCGAGCGGCACGGCGCCATTGCGGGCACCGCTTCGGCGCTGCTGGGCACCCTGCAGATGCTCACCGGCGCGGTGGTCATGGCCGTGGTCGGCATGTTCACCGACGGCCGTCCGCTGCCGATGGTCGCGGGCATGGCTGCCGGTGCGCTGATTGCCCTCGTGCTCACGTGGCTCACGCTCGGGCGGACGCGGCCCCAGCAGGCCTGTTTCAACCCTTGATCGAATGACCCAGACCTCCCCACAGAAAACGGCCAGCGACGGTCTGCCGTCGCCGCAACGCCAGCGCGCGATGCTGGTCATCATCCTGGGCATCGCCGTGGCGGTGCTCGACGGGACGATCGTGAACCTGGCGCTGCCCGGCATCGCACGCGAGCTGCACGCCAGCGCGGCGCAGTCGATCTGGGTGGTCAATGCCTATCAGCTTGCAGTCCTGGTGATGCTGCTGCCGCTGGCGTCGCTGGGGGATCTCGTGGGCTTTCGGCGCATCTACCTGGCCGGCGTGGCACTTTTCTCCGTGGCATCTCTGGGTGCTACTTTTGCGCATTCGCTGGAGACCTTGATCGTGGCGCGCGCACTCCAGGGGTTGGGCGCGGCCGGCATCATGAGCGTGAATGCCGCGCTGGTGCGGCTCATCTTTCCTTCGGCGCAGCTCGGCCGCGGGATGGCGATCAATTCGTTGGTCGTGGCCACGGCGTCGGTGGCAGGGCCGTCGGTGGCCGCGGCCATCCTGTCGGTGGCGTCCTGGCCCTGGCTCTTCGCGCTCAACGTGCCGCTGGGCGTGCTGGTGCTGTCGTTGGGATGGCGCGCATTGCCCTTCAATACGGCGGCGCCGGCCAGGGGCTCGCGTTTCTCACTGCTGGACGTGGCATTGAACATCGCCATGTTCGCGCTGATCTTCGTGGGGGCCGACCGGCTCGGCGTGCGCAGCGACTCCGGGCAGGGCGGGGGCTGGTCGGCCTGGCTGACGCTGCTGGCCGGTCTCGCGGTGGGTGCTTTCTACCTGCGGCGACAGACGCGGCTGAGTCTGCCGCTGTTTCCGGTCGATTTGCTGCGCATCCCGGTCTTTGCGCTGTCGATGGGCACGTCGGTGGCGGCTTTCTGCGCGCAGATGCTGTCGTACATCGCCTTGCCCTTCCTTCTGCTGGATGTCTACGGCCGCACGCACATCCAGGCCGGCCTGTTGATCACCGCCTGGCCATTGGCCATCGTGGTGTTCGCCCCGATCGCGGGGCGGTTGATCGGCCGTTACCCCGACGGCCTGCTGGGCGGCATCGGGCTCGGGTTGCTCGCGGCGGGCCTGGCGCTGCTGGCAGCCTTGCCCGCCGAGCCGTCGAACCTGGACATCGTCTGGCGCATGGCGCTGTGCGGCGCGGGTTTCGGTCTGTTCCAGTCGCCGAACAACCACACCATCGTCAGCGCACCGCCTGCGCACCGCAGTGGGGCGGCCAGCGGCATGCTGGGCACGGCGCGGCTGACGGGCCAGACGATTGGGGCCGTGCTGCTGGCCGGCATTTTCAGCGTCTGGAGTCCGCACCACGGACGTGGGCCGGTGATTGCGCTGGTGCTTGCGTCGATTTGTGCCGCGGTCGCAGGGGTCTTCAGCAGCCTTCGTCTACGAACGCCGGTGCCGAGCCATTAAGCTGCGGGTCTTTCCTACTTGTTCAATGACTGAAGTTCCTGAAGCGATCGTCTGCGAAGGCTGCGATGCGGTGTACCACCGCACGCCGTTGCGCGAGCGCGAAGTGGCGCGCTGTCCGCGCTGCGGGACCGAACTCGACCGGCATCCGGGCGCACAGCGCCGCCGCATTCTGCCGCTGGCGCTGGCCAGCCTGATCATGTTCGCTATCGCCAACCTGTTTCCGATCGTGGAGATCGAGTTGCGCGGCCTGCACAGCCGCACGACGTTGATGGGGGCGGTGGTCGCCCTGAGCAATGAGGGGCGTGCGCTGGTGGCGCTGCTGGTGCTGGCAACCACCATCCTGTTTCCGCTGCTGCAATTGCTTATTTTGGTGTGGCTGCTGGTGCCACTGTCGCAGCGGCGCTTGCCACGCGGCTTTTCATGGCTGGTGCGGATCATGCAGTCGCTGCGCCCCTGGGGGATGATCGAGGTGTTCCTGCTCGGCGTGCTGGTCGCGCTGGTCAAGCTGTCGAGCCTCGCCACGGTGCTGCCGGGACCGGCGCTGTGGGCCTTCATGGCGCTCACGGTGCTGCTCACGGCGGTGCTGGCCTTCGACCCACGTGGTTTCTGGGACATGGCCACCGAAGCCGACCCGCAGGCCGTGTCTGTGCCCGCACCGGGGGAGGCCGTCTGATGGGTTTCCTGCCGATCGCGCACCTGCCCCGTGTGCCACGCATCCCTGACGACCTGGTGAGTGCGCAGGACGAGGACGCGGCCGTCGTCACGGCCGCCGCGTCGGGACTCAGGCCCTGCAGGCACTGCGGCACCGTCTGGCGGGACGCGCACGAGGGCGAGGCCTGCGGCCTGTGCGGCACCACCTTGCGCGAGCGCAAGCCCGACAGCCTGAACCGCACCTGGGCGTTCCTGATCGCGGCCTGTGTGATGTACGTGCCAGCGAACCTGCTGCCTGTGATGATCACGCGCTCGCTGTTCGGCGTGCAGAACGACACCATCCTCAGCGGGGTGATCTATTTCTGGATCACCGGCGCCTACGGGTTGGCAGCCATCGTCTTCGTGGCGAGCTTCCTGGTGCCCCTGTTCAAGTTGGCCGCGTTGTTCATTCTGGTGGTGTCGGCGCAGCGCGGCAGCACTTGGCGGCGCGCCGAGCGCGCCCGGCTCTACCATGTGATCGAGGTGATCGGTCGCTGGTCGATGCTCGACGTGTTCGTGGTCTCGGTGCTCGCCGGCCTCGTGCGCATTCAGGGCTTTGCAGAAATCACGGCCGGTGTCGGCATTGCGGCCTTCGGTGCCGTGGTGGTGCTCACGATGCTGGCCTCTCTGAGCTTCGATCCGAAGCTCACCTGGGACACCAGGCCGGTGGGGCCGACCGCGCCCGGACGGCATCACACAGAGGTAGACAACGCGCATGAGTGACGAAAAAATTCCGCAGCCCCACCCGGTTGCGCCGCCGGCCCTGGGCGAGGCGCGCGTGGTCAGGCGCCGCGACTGGATGCCTTCGCTGATCTGGCTGATTCCGTTGCTGGCTGCGCTGGTCGGCATCACGCTGGTCGCCAAGATCCTGATCGATCGCGGCCCCGAGGTCGAACTCAGCTTCAAGACGGCCGAAGGCCTGGAGGCCGGCAAGACGGCGGTCCGCTACAAGGATGTGCAGATCGGCGTGGTGCAGAGCCTGCGCCTGGCCAAGGACCGTTCGCACGTGCGCGTGGTGCTGCAGCTCAACAAGGACGCCGATGCATTCACGGCCGAAGACACGCGCTTCTGGGTGGTGCGGCCACGCTTGGATACCTCCGGCATTTCGGGCTTGAACACGTTGCTGTCGGGCGCGTACATCGGTGCGGACGCGGGCGTGTCCAAGGAAAGCGCCCGCGAGTTCACCGGCCTGGAGACACCTCCGATCGTCACGCGCGATGCGTCGGGACGCCAGTTCCTGCTGCATGCCACCGACATCGGCTCGCTCGACGTAGGTTCGCCGGTGTATTTTCGCCGCATCAAGGTCGGCCAGGTCGCCGCCTATGAGCTCGACCCGGATGGCAGGGGTGTGACGCTGCGGATCTTCGTGAACACGCCGTACGAGAAATTCGTCGGCGCGAACACGCGCTTCTGGCAGGCCAGCGGCCTGGACATGCAGCTCAGTGCGAGCGGCCTGACCCTGCGCACGCAGTCGCTTGCGACCATCCTGCTGGGCGGCATTGCCTTCGGTGCGCCCGACGACGCGAATGGCCCGGTTGCCATCGAGAACACGGCCTTCAAGCTGGCTGACGACGAATCGGGAGCCATGAAGGCGCCCGATGGCCCGGCAAAGACCGCCTTGCTTCACTTCAATCAGTCGCTGCGCGGGCTGTCGCCCGGTGCACCGGTCGATTTCCGTGGGGTGGTGATCGGCGAGGTCAAATCGATCGGTGTAGAGTTCGACCGCGCGGCGCGCGAGTTCCGCATGCCTGTCCTGGTGCAGATCTACCCCGATCGCCTGAGTCGCGGCGCCGATGCAGGCGTGCCTGTTTCGGATGCTACGCAGGAGCAGCGCCTGCGCTTCATGATCGACAAGGGCCTGCGTGCGCAGCTGCGCAACGGCAACCTGCTGACTGGCCAGCTCTACGTCGCGCTTGACTTCTTTCCGAAGGCGCCCCCGGCCAAAATCAACACTGCCGTGGAGCCGCTCGAGTTGCCGACCGTGGCCAACAGCCTCGACGAACTTCAGTCGCAGGTACAGGAGATTGCCACCAAGATCAACAAGGTGCCCTTCGAACAACTGGGCGCCGACATGCGCACGGCGCTGTCCACGCTTAACAAGACGCTCACCAGCGCCGAGCAACTGACCAAGACGCTCAACAACGACGTGTCGCCGGAGATCACCGCCGCCATGAAGGACGCGCGCAAGACCATCAACAGCGCCGAGCGGACGCTGGCGCAGGATTCACCCCTGCAGCAGGACATGCGCCAGACGCTGCAGGAGCTCACCCGCGCGGCAGGCTCCGTGCGCGTGCTGACCGACTACCTCGAACGCCACCCCGAGTCGCTGCTGCGCGGCAAACCGGACGACAAAAAATGAAGCCAGTGCATCTTGCTGCGTCCGCAGACGCCTCCGTGTCCCTGAGTGCGCCTTTGCGTGCCGTGTTCTCCGCGCCGCGCGGCACGGCGCTTGCGCTGATGCTGACCTGTGCCGGGCTGATTGCAGGCTGTGCAAGCTCGCCCGATCGCTATTACACGCTGGCCGCTCCTGGCACGACCGCACCGCAGAACGCTTCGAACGACGCTGCCGCCGCCGCTCCCATGTTCATCGAGCTGGCTCCCGTTGCCATGCCCGAGCGGCTCGCGCGCCCGCAGATGCTGGTCCGCAAGGCGACGCCCGGCGCCCAGGTCGAACTGCTCGAACAGCACCGCTGGTCGTCTTCATTCGAAAACGAATTGCGCGATGCGCTGGCCAGCGGCGTTGCCGCGCAATTGGGCGCCATCGACGTGACCAAAGGCGGGCGCCAGCCGAGCACGCCAGCCTGGCGCATCGCCGTGCAGGTGCGTCAGTTCGATGCCGTGGAGGACACGCGCGTCGACGCCGCGTTCAGCTGGACCGTGCGGCGCTCCGACGCCGACCTGAGCGCGAGTTGCCAGTGGTCGACCACCGAGCCGGTCGGCAGCGGCATCGAGGCGCTGGCCCAGGGCGCGCAACGCGTGACGGCACGCGCCGCCGACGCCATCGCGCGGCATGTGCGCGCGTTGCAGGCGAACCCCGGAGCCGCCTGCACGCGCTGAGGGCGCGAGCCGGCCCGGCCTCAGATCAGCCGCCGGATGGCCTTCTTGCGCCAGACCAGGCGGTAGTAGGCGGTCTGTAGCGCCAGCATGGCGATGAAGGCGACCGGGTAAGCCACCCACACGCCGTTGATGCCGATGCGCTGGCTCATGAACCAGGCCACCGGCACCTCGATGAGCGCGATGCAGATGATCGAGATGGCGGTGGGCATCAGCACCGAGCCGCTCGCACGCATGATCCCGGACAACACCGCGGCCATGCCGAAGATCACGCTGCTCCACAGCATGATGTGCAGCAGGGTCTGCGCCAGCTCGATCACCGGCTCGCTCGTGATGAAAAAGCCCATCAGGCGACGCGAGAACAGGTAGCCCAGCACCACCAGCCCGCCGGTCAGCACAAGGTTCATCAGCAGGCCGGTGCGTGCGATGGCGCCCAGCTTGTCGGCGCGGCCGGCGCCAATGGCCTGCGCACCGAGGATCGACGCGGTAATGGCAATCGAGATCGCCGGGAACTGCACGTACGCCACCACCTGGTTGACCGCGCCGTAGGCCGCCGTGGCATCGGAGCCGTAGCCGTTGACCAGGGAGAGCAGGGCGATTTCGGCCAGCGAGATGACGATCATCTGCACGCCGGTCGGCACGCCGACCTTGAGCACCATCTTCAGGATTTTGGGGTCGACACGCATGTGGCGTGCAAAGTCGGCATCGGGCGCGAGTGGACTCTTGCGCGCGCGAAGCCGGAACGCCAGCCACGTGGTGGCCACCACGAACGACACCACCGTGGCCGCGGCCCCGCTGGCCACGCCCAACATCGGCAGGCCACCCCAGCCGCGGATCAGCGCCGGGGTCAGCACGAGGCCGATGCCGGTCGAAATGGCCAGCGTGAACAGCGGCGTGACCGTATCGCCGACACCGCGCAGCATGGCGGTCGACAGCAGGAACACAAAGAGTCCTGGCATCGCGATCAGGATGATGCGCGCATAGCGCGTGGCGTCCGCCAGGATGTCGGGGGGCGTTCCGAGCGCGGCCAGCATGCGCTCGGTAAAAAAGCCGCCGAACAAGGCCACCAGCAGCCCGAAGGCGATGCCCACCGACAGCGTGGTGCCCGCCACCGCCTTGACCTTGGCCGTGTCGCGTGCGCCCCAGGCCTGGCCGATCAGCACCGAGGCGCCGGCACCCAGTCCGATCATGAACGCAATGAAGAAAAACATCACCGGAAAGAAGCTCGACACCGCGGCAAGCGCGCCCACGCCGAGCATCTGGCCGACGTAAACGTTGTTGAGCGTGCCCGACAGCGACTGAAGGATGTTGCTCAACAGCATCGGTCCCAGGAAGAAAGCGAATGTCTTCCAGAGCGGATGGGTGTCGAGCGGTGCGGCGGGACGTGAAATTTCGTTGGGGGTCATGGTGAGGGCGGCTGGCTGCCGTAGGGTCGGCGCATCCTACATGGGCGGCGGACTTCGCTTTGAGAACCATGTGCCAGCGTGTTGCGGCGGCGCAAATGACTACACTAAAGTAGTCAAAACAACCTCAAGTTTCAATTAGTGCTTTCGTGTTAATCGCGGTTCTCAAATAAAGAGACATCGCATTGAACGTTCACACTTCCGACCGAATTGATTTCTTCCGCTCCGGAAAATCCTCCCCCCAGCCTTTGCAGCGACCGCCCGGCCCCCCGGGCATCCTTCGTCATGCCCTGACTGCGGCTGCGATCGCTGCCAGCCTTGCCGGTGCCGCCCATGCGCAGCCGGCGGTGGTGGCGATCAATACACAGGCGAGCGAATCTCCCTACAGCCCGCAAGCGCACGACGCGCTCGTGACAGCGCAGCGAAGCGGCAGCGTCACGCCGCGCGCTGGCTTTGCGCAACTCGAGGCGTGGCGGCGCCAGTCCCTGGATGCCGCGGCACAACGCCGTGTCGCATCCGATGGCGTCGTGTGGGCGATGGCCGCAGGCCAGCCGGCCGACGCGGCCCGTTGGGCGCGGGAGGCTCCGCTCGAGGTGCTCGACGCTTATGCCTTCGAGCCGGCATTCCAGGCTGCACGCAGTGTCGCCGACCGGACGCTCGAGGGCGAAGCCGTACGGCTGATGCGTACGCGCCAGCCGCAAGCGTGGCGCCCGCGCATCTTCGAGGCCGTCTGGCAGACCGACCAGCAAGACTATGCGCAGGCCGAGGCCACGCTGGCGAGCCTGCGGGCGAGCTGGCCAAGCCCGACGACCGAGCAGCAGGTTGCATTGCTCGAAGCACGAGGCGCGCTCAACGAAGCCCGTGCCCGTCCACTCGATGCCCTGGCCGATTACAACGCGCTGCTGGCGATCGAGCCCCACCACCGTTATGCACGCCGCGCCGTGGCATTCATCCTGCAGAGCACGGGTGCCGAATCGGCCGCGCTGGCGCATGCGCAAGCTGCCGAGGCGGCCCAACCGGGTACTTTCTCTGCGCTGGAAATGGCCACCCTGCGACAGCAGGCGTTCGGCCAGCAGTTGCGCTGGGCCGTTGCCCATCGCGATGAATCGACAGGATGGGGCGCCGAGCGCTTTGCGCTGCTCGATGCACTGCTGCCGCACTACGAACCCGAACGACAGGCCGCCATGGCGCAGGAAAGCGAAGCCCGCAGCGCCGGCGACGTGCCGGGCGCCACCGCCTGGCGCAATCTGGGCCTGCAGCTTCGCTACGATCGCATCGTGGCGCTGACCGCCCGCGCGCGCTACGCCGAAGCCACGGCCAGCTACGAGGCGCTGGCCGCCGAGGGTGTCGAGCCTCCTTACTACGTGCAGTCCGACGTGGCGGGCGCGTATCAGCAGCAACGGCGCTCCGACTTGGCCGTGCCCCTGTACGAGGCTGCGTTGCGCCGCGGCGCCGACCGTCTGCCGATGCCGAGCGATACCCACATCGGCCTGGTCTATGCCTACATGGACACAGCGCGCTTCGACGAAGCCCAAGCGCTGTTGAGCCGGATGGAGGAGGGCACGCCGCCCATGCTTCGGCTGTCGCCGCAAGGCGGGACACCCAATCCGCAGTACACCGAAGTGCGCAATCTGCGCGCGCTGATGCAGCTGTATGCCGACCGTCCGGCGCAGGCGGAGCGCAGTGCGGGCATCCTGTCGGCGCTCGCACCGATGAACGCGGGCTTGCGCAGTGCCCAGGCAGAAACGGCAATGGCGCGCAGTCATCCTCAAGCAGCGCTCGCGCACTACGACGAACTGCTCACCGACCATCCGGACAACGTTTCCGTGCGTGCCGGCCATGCGGGCGCACTCTTCAATGCCGGCGAACTGAGCGAGGGCCGACGCGCCACCGACGCACTGGCCGCCGACGCGCCTGATGCCATCGCCGTGCGCAATGCCGTGCGCCTGCGGGACGCCACGCTCGCGCCGCGCCTGGAGATCGATGCCGAAGCAGGTCGCGATGGCGGCGCTCTGGCCAACCGTGAATGGCGCACCGACACGCGCCTGATTTCGCCCTGGTTCGGCGACGACACCTGGCGCCTCTTCTATCACCAGATCCTCGCCCACGCGGACACCGACCAGGGCAATGTCACCCTGGCGCGGGCGGGCATCGGCGCCGAATACCTCAAGGGCCGTTGGAACTTCACCGGCGAGCTGCATCAGTCCAACGACGGCCCCTACCGCACGGGTGTTGCACTCGGGCTGCGCTACCGTGCCAGCGACCAATGGCGCCTGTCCGCCGAGGTTGACACGAACAGCCCCGACACGCCGTGGAAAGCGCGCAACGCAGGCATCGGCGCGCATGCGACGGCGCTGGGCGCGACCTACGTTGTCAACGAGTCGCGCAGCTTCGACGCGACTGCGCAGCGCATGGACTTCAGCGACGGCAACACGCGCGACGCGTTCGGGCTGGATTGGCGCGAGCGCTGGATCAGCGGGCCGCGGTTTCAGTTCGAGACCACGCTCGGCGGCGAAACCGCCCGCTACGACCGCCAGGACACGCCTTACTTCAGCCCGGCGCGCGAAAGCGCCGTGGAGTTGGGCGCGCGCGCCCGCTACCTGACATGGAAGCGCGACGACCGCAGTTTTGCGCAGGTGGTGGAGGCCAGCACCGGCCGCTACCGGCAGGAGGGGTTCGGCAGCGGACCGACCTGGTCGCTGCGCTACGCCCACGAGTGGAGCTTCGGCCCAACCATGCAGCTGCGTTACGGCCTGGGTGTGTCCAGCCATCCCTACGACGGCGTCAGGGAGCGAAGGCCCTTCGTCTTCCTGAATCTTTCGGTGCCATTGCAATGAGAACCCGTCACGTGTCTGTCCATTTCCTTTCTTCCTCCCTCCGCTGGCGACTGCCGGCCTTGCTGTTCGCTGCGATGCTGACGCTGCTGTGCATGGCGCCGTCCGCGCACGCGCAGAAGGTTCCGGCGCCCGACGTCGACGACGGCAAGACCTTCCGCGCCATCGCGCTGCACGACATCCGCAGCAACGTGCGCGAGAGTTTCGAGACCGCGCCTGAAGCCACGGCCCTCGACGAACGCACGCTCGCCGAGTTCTTCTCGTGGCTCCAGGCCAACGACCACCATCCGGTGAGCCTGCAACAGATCATCGACGCGCGCGCCGGTGGCAAGCCGCTGCCGCCGCGTGCGGTGCTGCTGAGCTTCGACGATGGCTATGAAAGCGCGTACACCAAGGCCTTTCCGCTGCTCAAGCGCTTCGGCTATCCGGCTGTCATGGCGCTCGTCACCAGCTGGCTCGACGTGCCAGCCGGCCAACCGGTGACCGACTACAACCCCGGCTCGCCGCCGTCGCGCGACAGCTTCCTTACCTGGACCCAGGCGCGGGAGATGGCCGCTTCGGGGCTGGTCGAATTCGCCAGCCACAGCGATGCACTGCACCGCGGCGTGCCCGGTAACCCGCAGGGCAACGTGCAGCCCGCCGGCACCACCCTGCAGTTCGATGCGGCCAGTGGCCGCTACGAAACGGTGGCAGCCTATGTCGCCCGCGTGGAAGCCGACCTGCGCCGCAGCCGCGAGGTGATCGAGAAGAACACCGCCAGCAAGGTCCGCGCGATGGTCTGGCCCTACGGGGCCTACAACCGGGAGGCGCTGCGTGCTGCCGATCGCGCCGGCATGCCGATCACGCTGACGCTGGACGAGGGCCCGAACACGGCCGACGTGCCGCTGCAGGAAATCCGCCGCGGCTTGGCCACCTACGACATGCCCGTGCCTTACCACGCGCTGCTGCGCACCCCCGGTCGCACCGGCAGCATCTTCCCGATCCACCGCGCCATGCACATCGACCTTGACTACGTCTACGACCCCGACCCGGCGCAGCAGGAAGCGAACCTCTCGCGCCTGCTTGAGCGCGTGCTCGCGGTCGGCCCGAGCGCCGTGTACCTGCAGGCCTTTTCGGACCCGGACGGCGACGGCGTGGCCGACGCGCTGTACTTTCCCAACCGGCACATGCCGGTGCGCGCCGACCTGTTCAACCGCGTCGCCTGGCAACTGCGCACACGCACGGGCGTCCAGGTCTTTGCGTGGATGCCTGTGATGGCCTTCCATCTGCCCAAGGACCATCCGCTCGCCGCGCACACGGTGGGCTGGCTCGATGCCCAGCCCCGGCACGACAAGCCGCAGGCCGAAGGCACGCGCTATGCGCGCCTCACCCCCTTCGACCCGGCCGTGCGCGCCCTCATCGGTGACATCTATGAAGACCTGGGCCGCCATGCCGCCTTTGCCGGCGTTCTGTTCCACGACGACGCCACCTTGAGCGACGACGAGGACACCAGCCCGCTGGCGCTGCAGACCTATGCCCGCTGGGGCCTGCCCGTCGACGTGGCAGCCATCCGCGCCGACCCCGCGCTGCGTGCACGCTGGTCCGCGGACAAGACGCGCTTCCTGACCGACTTCACGCTGGAACTCGCTCAGCGTGTGCGCGACTGGCAACCCGGCGTGCTGACCGCGCGCAACCTCTACGCGCGCCCCGTGATGGAGCCAGCTTCGGGGGAATGGTTTGCGCAGGACTACGCGCAATCGCTCGCCGCCTACGACTACACCGCCGTGATGGCGATGCCCTTTATGGAACAGGTCGCCGACCCGCAGGCCTGGCTCGCGACGCTGGCGCGCCGGGTGGCGGCCACGCCGCGCGGCCTCGAACGCACTGTGTTCGAACTGCAGGCACGCGATTGGCGGACCGGCAAGCCGGTGCCCGATTCGACGTTGGCGGCGCAATGGTCACTGCTGCACCGCATGGGCGCAAGACACCTGGCTTACTACCCGGACGACTTCTTCAACGACCAGCCGGGCCTGGCCACCGTTCGCAACGCGTTGTCGGTGCGCAGCAGCCTGCTGCAGCCGGTGGCGATCGAAGGAGCCGCACGATGAGCGCAGAAATCTTCGGTTCGCCCTTCGTCCAGTTCATGCTGGGCTACGTCTTCTATTACCCGTTCATCATGGCGTACGTCTGGATGGCCGGTGGCCTGGCCCATGCCCTGGTGTTCGAGCGCAAGCGGCATCTGCCGATCGACCCGCAGCCGATGCTCAAGGCATCACCGATGGTCAGCGTGATCGTGCCCTGCTACAACGAGGCGGGCTGCGTGAGCGAGGTCATCGAGCAGCTCATGCGCAGCAATTACCCAAGCTACGAGGTGATTGCCGTGAACGACGGCAGCACCGACGGCACGGGGCAGGTGCTCGACGAGCTTGCACTGCGTTATCCGCTGCTGCGGGTGCTGCACAACGCCAGCAACCAGGGCAAGGCCGTCGGCCTGAACACCGCCACCTTGCTGGCTCGCGGCGAATACATCCTCGGCGTGGACGGCGACGCGCTGGTCGACCCCGATGCCATTGCCTGGATGATGCGGCACATGCTGCAGTCCGAACGCGTGGGCGCGATCACCGGCAACCCGCGCATCCGCACGCGCACCAGCCTGCTGGGTCGCATGCAGGTGGGCGAGTTCTCGTCGACCATCGGCCTGATCAAGCGTACCCAGCAACTGTTCGGCCGGTTGTTCACCGTCTCTGGCGTGCTGTCGATGTTCCGGCGCAAGGCATTGCTCGACGTGGGCTTCTGGAGCCCCGACGTGATGACCGAAGACATCGACGTGAGCTGGAAGCTGCAACTCAAGGGCTGGGACGTGCGCTACGAGCCACGTGCGCTGTGCTGGATCCTCATGCCCGAGACCGTGCGCGGGCTCTATCGCCAGCGCCAGCGCTGGGCCACCGGAGGCATCCAGACGCTGCTGCGCCATGGCCTGGAACTGCTCAAGCCGCGCAACGCGCGCATGTGGCCGATCTTCATCGAGTACCTCGCCAGCGTGGTTTGGGCCTACGCGATGTTCACCGTGCTGGTGCTCGCGCTGGTCCGGCCGTTCCTGCCAGCGGAATGGCAGTTCGTCGGCTTCCTGCCCGAATGGAACGGCATGCTGCTGGGCGTCACCTGCATGCTGCAGATGCTCGTGAGCCTGTGGATCGACCGGCACTACGACCGCGACATCATGCGCTATTTCGTGTGGACCATCTGGTACCCGCTGGCCTTCTGGATGATCAATATGTTCACCACCATCCTGGCGCTTCCCATCACCCTTTTGCGCCGCCGCGGCAAGCGTGCGGTCTGGACCAGCCCTGAACGAGGAGATGCAAATGCAACCGCAAACTGAAACCCGCCCCGCCATCGCGCCACACCCCCAGGCCGTTGCCGCGCCGCCGCCCGACCGCGTCAGCGGCTGGGCAGAACCGCACGAGGAGCCGATCCTCGATGCGGCGCGGGTGTCCTTCAAGGCCTTTCGCGAGAATAAATCGTCGATAGGGGCCGTCAGCATGTACCTGTGGCTGCGTCTGCTGCGGCCGCTGTTGCTGGTGGCGTTCTGGATCGCGGTGGTGCTGTATGCCTGGTACCACTTTTTCACCATCGCGGACGTTCAGGGCAGCCGCAGCGCGCTGGGGTTCTGTGCCGTGGGCATCGCCGTGATCTTCGTGGTCATGCTGCTGATTGCGCCGATACGCCGCCACACGCATGAAAAGAAGCCGGCCGACGCGCACGCTGCGCGAAATTCCACGGCTGAGATCGCCGATTACGCCGACTTGGCCCCGCGCAATCTGCTGGTGTGGCAACAGGCGCGCCGGCTGGTGGTCGAGCACGACGACGATGGGCGGCTGCGCGATGCAGCCGAGCCGGTGGTGTCGAGCCGGCATATCTGAGTACCCCGGGTCGGGCGCACGGGGGCGCATTGGCCACCGGGCGCCTATGGCAAACTTCGCTGTTTTCCCAGGGATAAGCAGAGAACATGCAGAAAATCATTCGCCAGCTCGCCGCCGAGATCAAGGTCGGCGAGCATCAGGTGAAGGCTGCCGTCGAGTTGCTGGACAGCGGCGCGACGGTGCCTTTCATTGCCCGCTACCGCAAGGAGGCCACCGACGGCCTGGACGACATCCAGCTGCGAGAGCTGGAAGCCCGGCTCTCCTACCTGCGCGAGCTGGAAGACCGCCGTGCGGCGGTTCTCAAGAGCATCGACGAACAGGGCAAGCTGACCGATGCGCTGCGTGCCGCCATCGCCAACGTGACCACCAAGCAGGAGCTGGAAGACCTCTACCTGCCTTTCAAGCAGAAGCGCCGCACCAAGGGCCAGATCGCCCGCGAGTTCGGCATCGAACCGCTGGCCGACAAGCTCTTCGCTGATCCGACGCTCGACCCGGCTGTGGAGGCGCAGGCCTTCCTGAAGCCGGCCGAGACCCTCGACGATGGCAAGCCAGGCCCTGATTTCTCCACCGTGCCGGCCGTGCTCGACGGCGTGCGCGACATCCTGTCGGAGCGCTGGGCCGAAGACGCGGCGCTGGTACAGCGCCTGCGCGAGTGGTTGTGGGCCGAAGGCCTGCTCAAGTCCACGCTGATGGCGGGCAAGGACGAGAACAACGTCGACGTCGCCAAGTTCCGCGACTACTTCGACTACGACGAGCCGATCGGCCGTGTGCCGTCGCACCGCGCGCTGGCCGTGTTCCGTGGCCGCGCGCTCGACATCCTTGACGCGAAGCTGGTGCTGCCGGTGGAACCCGAGCCGGGCAAGCCGTCCATCGCCGAAGGCAAGATCGCGCTGCATCTGGGCTGGAGCCACTCGGCCCGCAAGGCCGACGACCTGATCCGCAAGTGCGTGGCCTGGACCTGGCGCGTGAAGCTCGCGCTCTCCACCGAACGCGACCTGTTCACCCGCCTGCGCGAAGAGGCCGAGAAGGTCGCCATCAAGGTGTTCGCCGACAACCTGCGCGACCTGCTGCTGGCCGCGCCGGCCGGCCCGCGCGTGGTGCTGGGGCTGGACCCCGGCATCCGCACTGGCGTGAAGGTCGCGGTGGTCGATGCGACCGGCAAGCTGGTCGAGACCGCCACCGTGTTCCCGCACGAGCCGCGCAAGGACTGGGAAGGGTCGCTGCACACGCTGGGCAAGCTCTGCGCCAAGCACGGCGTGAACCTCATTGCCATCGGCAATGGCACCGCCAGCCGCGAGACCGACAAGCTCGCCGGCGACCTGATCAAGCTGCTTGCGAAGATGGCCGACCAGGCTGGCGCGCCGCCGATGGCCATCGACAAGGTGGTGGTGAGCGAGGCCGGCGCTTCGGTTTATTCCGCCAGCGAGTTCGCCTCGCAGGAGATGCCCGATGTCGACGTGAGCCTGCGCGGCGCCGCCAGCATCGCGCGCCGCCTGCAGGACCCGCTGGCCGAGCTGGTGAAGATCGACCCGAAGTCGATCGGCGTCGGCCAGTACCAGCACGACGTGAACCAGAGCGAGCTCGCGCGCACGCTGGTCGCGGTGGTGGAAGACTGCGTGAACTCCGTGGGCGTCGACCTCAACACGGCCAGCGTGCCGCTGCTGTCGCGCGTCTCGGGCCTGTCGGCGAGTGTGGCCAAGGCGGTGGTGCGCTGGCGCGAGGCCAACGGCGCCTTCGCGACGCGCAAGCAACTGCTCGAAGTGACCGGCTTCGGCCCCAAGGCCTTCGAGCAGAGCGCCGGCTTCCTGCGCGTGCGCGGCGGCAGCAACCCGCTCGACGTGACTGGCGTCCACCCGGAAACCTATCCGGTGGTCGAACAGATCATGGAAAAGACCGGCAAGCCTATCGCCGAGCTGATGGGCCGCGCCGACATGCTCAAGACGCTGCGGCCGGAGCTGTTCGCCAACGAGAAGTTCGGCGTCATCACGGTCAAGGACATCCTGGGCGAACTCGAGAAGCCCGGCCGCGACCCGCGCCCGGACTTCAAGGTGGCGCGCTTCAACGACGGCGTCGACGACATCGCCGACCTGAAGGAAGGGATGATCCTCGAAGGCACGGTGAGCAACGTCGCGCAGTTCGGCGCCTTCATCGACCTGGGCGTGCACCAGGACGGCCTGGTGCATGTGAGCCAGCTCGCCAACAAGTTCGTGGAGGATGCGCGCGAGATCGTCAAGACCGGCGACATCGTGCGCGTCAAGGTGATGGAAGTCGACGTGGCGCGCAAGCGCATCGGCCTGTCGATGCGGCTCGACGCGACGCCGGCCCGACGCGACGGCCCGCGCGACAACCGCTTCGAGGGCGCCGGCCGCGGTCAGCAGGCGCCGCGTCGCGACAGCGCGCCGCAGCCTGCCGGGCAGATGGCCAGCGCTTTTGCGAAGCTGCAGGGCCTGCGAAAGTAGCACGCATGAAAGCGCTGCGCCTGCATGCCGGCCCGTTGGCGCTCCAGCATCTGCGAAGCCACGGTCTGCAGCCGCACGATGTGCGCATCGTGCCGGGCGCGGCCGGCGGACCGAAAGGCCTGATCCTCGGCCCGATCGACCGCTTTCTGTTCGGCGAATGGCTCACACGGTCGAGCCAGCCGATCGACCTGGTGGGCGCCTCCATCGGTGCGTGGCGCCTGGCCAATGCCTGCCTGGACGATCCCATGCGTGCGCTGCGAGACTTCGAGGCCGGCTACATTGCCCAGCACTTCGAAGTGCCCGCCGGCCAGAAAAGGCTCACGGCACGGCAGGTCAGTGCGCAGTTCAGCGCCGGACTGCAGAGCTTCTACGGCGGCCGTTCGCGCGAGGTGCTGCACCATCCGCGCTATCGCCTGCATGTGATCACCGCGCATGGCCGGCACATTTTGGGCCGGGAAGCCCGTGCGCGCACCGCGCTTGGCTACCTCGGCGCCTTTGCCGCGAACAGCGTGCGGCGCAAGTCGCTTGGCGCCTGGCTGGAGCGCGTGGTGTTCTCGACGCAGGACGTGGGCCTGCCGTTCGACACCCAGGACTTCCCGACCCGTCGCGCCGTGCTGAGCGAAGCCAACTTCGAGCTCGCGCTGCAGGCGTCCTGCTCGATTCCGTTCATGCTGGAGGCGGTGCACGACATTCCCGGCGCGCCGCCCGGTGCCTACTGGGACGGTGGCATCACCGACTACCACCTGCATTTGGACTACCAAGCCGGCACCGACGGCTTGGTGCTGTATCCGCACTTCCAGCAGGCCGTGGTCCCCGGCTGGCTCGACAAGGGGCTGAAGTGGCGCCACAAGGCCACGCCTTTTCTCGATCGCACGGTGGTGCTGGCGCCGTCGGCGGCATGGGTGGCTTCGCTGCCCAACGGCAAGCTGCCCGACCGCAAGGACTTCGTGCACTATGCCCGCGACCCGGCCGGCCGCATGGCAGCCTGGCGCGCCGCGGCCACCGCCGCGCAGCAACTTGCTGACGAACTGCAGGAATGGCTGCTGCGCCCGGACATGTCGCGGGTCGAGCCACTCTGAGACCTGCAGCCGATAATCGGCTGCCGCGCAACCTGTGCGTTGAATCCCGTTTTCGTCCCGTTTTTGTCTTCCCACGCACCCCATGCCGCCTACCGACACGTTTTCTCTTTCCATGCCGCAGGCGGATGGTTCCTTCGCGCCACCGCCGGGTGCCGATCTGGTGCGCGCGGAGTTGGAAACCCGCAACGAGGCGCTTGCCGAACAGATTGAAGCGCTCAACGAAATTCTTGCCAAGCCGCTCGACCAGATCCTGGCCGAGCGCGACAAGTTCAAGGAGGCGGCTGCCGCATGGGACGCTTTCGGCGCGATGTGGGTGCTGTCTCAGCGCGCGATGAAGCGGGTCGCACTCGACCTGGCAGCGCAGCAGGGCGTGGCGGAAGACGTGGTGGTGCAGCGCGCACTGACCCTGGCCAACGACGTGCTCAACGGGGATGGTGTCGACCTGGGCGGCTTGATCGCCGAGCCGCAACTCGCGCACATCGCCCGCCACAAGGCCATGCTGCGCAAGCAATTCCGCACGGGCTGAGCTGCGGGGCAACGGGCGCAGCGCTTCTTCGGTTCAGTAGACGTCGCGCCGGTATCGCCCCAGCACCAGCAGTTCGTCCACTGCGTCGCTGCCCAGGATGTCGCGCAGCGCCGCATCCACACCGCCCGCCATGCCAACGAGGCTGCCGCACACGTAGACGATGGCCCCTTCCGCGATCCACTGGCGGAGTTCATCGGCTGCTTCGCGCAGCCGGTCCTGGACGTAGACGCGGCCGGACGATGCCCGTGAATACACCAGATCCACGCGCGCCAACGCTCCCGCAGCCTGCCACTGCGCCACCTCGTCGGCGCAGAAGGCGTCGTGTGCCGCTTCGCGCTCGCCGAACAGCAGCCAGTTGCGTGCATGACCGCGCCGCACGCGTTCACGCAGATGACCGCGCAGCCCGGCAAAGCCGGAGCCGTTGCCGATGAACACGCAGGGCAGGCCGTCGTCGGCCGCCGCGAAGCCGGGGTTGTCCAGCAGCCGGAACGACAGCACATTGCCCAGTGCCGCGCTTTGCGTCAGCAGGCCGGAGGCGACGCCCAACCCGTTGTCATGGCGCGCCTGGCGCACCAGCAGTTGCAGCGTGCCATCGGCCGGCGTCGAGGCCACCGAGTACTTGCGAGGGGCCAGGGGCGGGGCGAGTCGCAGCTCTGCGATCGCGCCCGGTGCCCAGGTCATGCCGGCGCGCGGCGGGCTGAATGCCAGCTCGTACAGCGGTGCGCCCTGGCTGCCCGGGTTGAGCAGCGTACGGCGCGTGAGCGTCCAGTCGTCGGCCACGGTGGCGGGTTCGGTCTGCAGGGCGCCGAGCGTGTCGACCGCCAGGGCTTCGGCCACAGCGGCAGACCAGCGCTGCAGCGCGGCCGGATCGCCGTTGTCCATCTCGACAGTGGGAAACAGCGGTTGGGCGCCGAGCGTTTGCAAGCCATGCTCGAGCAGGTGGCCGAAGCCGCAGAAGGCGGTGTAGTGCCGGTCACCGAGCGCCAGGATGCCGTAGCGCAGATGCTGCAGCGCGGCACCAGGCTGGGAGGCGAGGCGGCGTGCGAATGGGCGCGCGGTGTCGGGCGGCTCGCCTTCCCCGAAAGTGCTGGCAACCAGCAGCGCTCGCCGGTAGTGATGCAGCGCGTCCACGCTCAGCGTGCCGAGCGCACGCACCTCGGTCGGCAGGCCAGCGGCCTGCAGCGATGCGGCGGTCTGCAGGGCAAGCCGTTCGGCATGGCCGGTCTGGCTTGCGTAGGCGACGAGCACGGTGTCGTGCGCGACGGTCGCAGTCGGCGGCATGCCCGCGGTGGCCGCCTGCAATGCGGCGCGTTGCGTGCGCACTGCACGTGCGGTGCGGCGCCGGCCCAGGTAGAGCATCCAGCCTGTGATTGCGAACAGCACCAGGCCCAGGCTCGACAGCGTCATCACCAGCCGGCCCGGCAGCCCCCAGTAGGTGCCCATGTGCAGCGGGTAGATGCTGTTGATGAGCCGGCCGGCCATCGGCTTGTCGGCATAGCGGTCGTGCTGCGCCGGCCGGCCGGTGACCGCATCCAGGTAGAGCCGGTTGCGGGCGCGCTCGTGCGCTGGGTCGGCGTCCAGGTAAGTGGTTTCGATCAGGGCAGCGCCCCGCGCGGGCAGCCGCAGCGTCACCAGGCTCCAGTTGCCGTGGGTCTGCTGCAGGAAGCCGGTCCAGACCGCGCCGAGGTCGGGGGGGCCGACCGCCGTCTTCTGCGCGTTCGATGGCTTGCCGGCGCCTGCCTGCACACGCTGCATGCGGGTGTTGCGGTTCTCGCCGGCGGCGTCATCGATGACGGTGCGCACACCGTCGAAGGCCCAGTAGATGCCGGTGACGCTCGAGACCAGGTAGGCGAGCAGGGCCAGGGTGCCGGCCACGGCATGGAGGTTCCACAGAAAGGCGCGCCCGGTCAGGGTGAAGTCCAGCCGCAGCCAGGCGCGCCAGGCCAGCGGACGCCGTGGCCAGCGCAGGTAGAGCCCTGACAGGGCAAGCACCAGCAGCACGCAGGCCACTGCACCGGTCAGCGGCTTGCCGATGTCACGCGGCAGCAGCAGCCAACGATGGAGGCTTTCGACGAAGTCGAAGAAATCCTCGCCGCGCGGCGGCGGCAGCAACGCCGCCGTGTAGGGGTCGGCCAGCCGCACTTCGCCACGGCGCTGTCCTTCGGCCGGTGCGAAATTGATTCGCACCGGCCGGCCGGCTTCGGCATACAGCGTGATGGCAGCAATGCGCCGTGGCTGCAGGCGCGCCACCCATTCGGCCGGTGTGAGCGGCAGCGCGTTCGTTGCAGGCGCTGCGACATGCTGCAGCGCCGGATTGGCCAGCGCCACGATTTCCTCGCGAAACGAGAGCACTGCGCCCGTCAGCCCGATGAACAGGAGCACGCTCCCGGCCGTGATGCCCAGGAACCAGTGGATCTGGAACCAGATCCGTCGAAGCAGTGCCATGGAATTCTAGAGGTCGAACTTGACGGAAACCTTGACGGTGCGCGACGTGCCCACGGCCAGCCGCGTGCCGGCCGCGGCCCAATAGCGCTTGTCGCCGGCATTGTCGACGTTGAGCTGCCAGGTCGTGCGCTTGCCCATCAGGGTGCTGACGTAGCGCACTCCCACACCGAAGGTGGTGAAGCCGCCCACGAAGCCCTGGTTCAGGTCGTCGACGGGTCGGCGACCGGTGTAATACGCGCCGCCGTTGACCGAGAGGCCCGGCACGGCGGCAATGTCGTACGACAGGAAGGCGCTGGCCGTGCGCTTGGCGGTGTTCTCCGGCATCTTGCCGTTGTAGGCTGCCGAGATGTCGCGGAATTCGGCGTCGAGGAACTGCGCCGAGGTCTGCCATGCCAGCCTGCGCGTGAGCAGGCCCTGCGCCGATGCCTCGATGCCCTGGTAGTGCTGCTTGCCACTGGCCACAAAGGTGTTGGTATTGGGGTCGGTGTAGCTACCTGGGCGTTCGATGTCGAACAGCGCGGTCGACAGCAGCGTGCCCGTGGGCGTGAGCCAGCGCAGGCCGACTTCCTTCTGCTTGCTGACGCCCGGCGCCATGCGGGTGTTCTGGTTGGTCGTGCCGGTGGGCGCCACGTCGCCTTCCTCCACACCTTCAGCGAAGGAAATGTAGGTAGCCAGGTCGGGCGTGAATTTGTAGGTGAGCGCGGCCAGCGGCGTGGTCTTGCGCACCTCGTAGGCGATGGTCGGCAGCGTGGCACTGGCGAACTGCGTGCTCTCGTAGTGCGTGTTGCGCAGGCCGGCCACCAGTTGCCACTGCGGCGAGAAGGTGATGCGGTCGAGCGCATACACGCCCAGCTCCGCGCTGTCCTGCGCACCCGAAGTCGGCCGCGTCGGCGTTGCAGTGAGCGCGAGGTCGCCGATCGGCACCGGGTTGTAGAGGTTCTGCACCGTGCTCGCACCGCCGTAGTTGCGCTGGTAGATGGCGCCCTGTGTCTTGTCATTGCGCGCCGCGCCGAGCGTCAGTTCGTGCTGCAGGCTGCCGGTGGCAAAGGTGCCGAACAGTTCGGCGCGCAGCATGTTCGAGGTCTGTTCGAGGTCCTGCACGTTGCCGGTGATGCGGCCCTGGCCGGTGGTGACGTTGTAGTTGCTGAAGATCGGCAGGCGGCGCGTGCGCTCGGCCTCCGAATGGCCGGCTTCCACGGTCAGCGCCCAGTTGCTGCTCAGTGCATAGTCGGCGCGCAATTGCGTGTTGGTGACTTCCGCCTCGAAGTCGGCCCAGGTCGGGCCCAGCAGCTTGTCCGGATCGGGCATCGAGGGCAGGGTGATCACGCCGTTGACGGCGGATGGCCGCTGGATGCCAGCCTGCTCGGTGATGCGCTTGCGATAGCGCTCGACGTCGGCCTTGAGCGTGAGCCGGCTGTTCACGCGCCAGTCGAAGGCGCCGGAGAAGAACTGGCGGCTGCCGTTCACGCCGCCGATGGTGGAACCCAGCTCGCCGCCTGCCGCGTTGATGCGCAGGCCGTACTGGTTGTCGTCACCGAACTGGCGGCCGATGTCCACCGAAGTCTGCGCGCCGCCCTGGTCGTCGAACGAAAGCCCCAGGGTCGTCACCGGCACACTGCTCGCGCGCTTGGTCACGAAATTCACCACGCCGGCTGGCGAGGTGAAGCCGTAGTAGAGCGCCGACGCGCCCTTGAGCACTTCCACGCGCTCCTTGTTCTCCATCGGAATCTCGGACACGTTGGGGATTGCGAGCGAGCCGTTGAGCCGGTAATTCGTGCGGTTCTCCACGCCAATGCCGCGGATCACGAGCTGGTCGAAAGTGTCGCCGCCGTTCTGCTGGCGCGTGACGCCGGCCGTGTTGCGAAGCACGTCGTAGACGCTGGCAGCAGCCTGTTCCTCAATCACCGCGCGCGTGACGACGTTCACCGTGGCCGGCACGTCCATGATGCCCGCGCCCCGGAAGGTGCCGGCCTCCACCGAGTTGGGCACGAAGCCATTGGCGCGCTGGGCATCGACGGTGACCGTGCCGAGTTCGAGGGAGGTGGACGTGGAGACCGCCTGGGCCTGGGCCGTGAGGGCAGAGAGGGACAGGGGGGCGATCAGCAGGATCGCGGGGCAGGAACGCAGGGAAGCCACGGCACGGGTCTCGGGAAAGTCAGGGGAGCGAGGATTCTAGAAGTGTGGTGAGAATCATTAGCAATTAAGTTTGCATGGCGTTGTGGGCCAGCGACAGTTTCAGGCTCACGCGCTCGGCGATCAGCGCGTGCAGAATGGGTCGATGCCCATCAGTGCTTTCATTGTTCGCGTGGCAGCCGCCGAAGCGCTGGTGAGCCCGCTTCGTCGCCGGTTCGACAGCACCTTCGCACTGGGCGTGCCAGCGCACATCTCGGTGCTCGTGCCCTTCATGGACCCTGCGGACATCGGGCCAGACGTACTGGCGCGAGCGCGTGCGGCATTGAGCGAAGTGGCTGCCTTCGACTTCGTGCTGCGCGAGATGGGGCGATTTCCTGATACCACGTACTTGGCACCCGAGCCGGCCCGGCCCTTCGTGGCGATTACCCAGGCACTGGTGTGCGCCTTTCCTGCGTATCTGCCTTATGGCGGCGCGCATGCCGAGGTGATCCCGCATCTGAGCGTCGCGCATGGTGATCCAGCGCTCGCCGATGCCGCAGCGCTCGAGCTGGGGGCGTTGCTGCGCGACGCGGGACCGGTGCATGCGCGCTGCACCTCGGTCCTGCTCATCGAGAACGCGACCGGCAGATGGCGCGAGATGCATGCATTCGCGCTTCAGGCGACACCCGGTAAATAGGCAATTAGCGGAAGCGCAAGGGCACGGCGCGCTCGTCCCCGTATGCTTGTCCCATGGACACCACCGCTGCGCTCGCCGAGTTCATCGAAAAACACCCTCGGCTCTTCGTGCTGACCGGCGCCGGCTGCAGCACCGAATCGGGCATACCCGACTACCGCGACGCCCAAGGCGAGTGGAAGCGGCCGCCGCCCGTGACTTACCAGGCCTTCATGGGAGAGGATGCCACACGCCGCCGCTACTGGGCGCGAAGCCTGGTCGGTTGGCAGGTCATGGGCCAGGCGCGGCCCGGCGCTGCCCACCATGCGTTGGCACGGCTGGAAGCCGCGGACCGGATCGGGCTGCTGCTGACCCAGAACGTCGACGGACTGCACGACGCGGCGGGCAGCCGTCGAACCATCGATCTGCACGGGCGCATCGACACCGTGCGATGCATGGCCTGTGAGCACCGCCTGCCGCGCGCCGAGTTGCAGCGCATGCTGCTGAGCCGTAACCCGGGATGGGCAGCGCTGGAGGCCCGCGCCGCCCCCGACGGCGACGCCGATCTGGAGGAGGTCGATTTCGCCAGCTTCGACGTCCCCGCCTGTCCGGTGTGCGGTGGCCTGCTCAAGCCCGACGTGGTGTTCTTCGGCGAGAGTGTGCCGCGCGAGCGCGTGAAGGCCGCGTTTGCCGCGCTGGATGCGTCCGACGCAGTGCTGGTCGTGGGTTCGTCGCTGATGGTGTATTCGGGCTTTCGCTTCGTGCAGACCGCAGCCGCCGCCGGTAAGCCCATCGCGGCGCTTAACCTGGGGCGCACCCGCGCGGACGACTTGCTGGCGCTCAAGGTGCAGGCGCCGGTGGGCGCCACGCTCGCGGCGGTGACCGATGAGATGGTCGGGCGGCCGTTCAGGTCCTGACCGCGCCGGGCCGGAACGCGCGCTCGCTCAGGCCGCGCGCTTCAGCGGCGTTGCGGCCAGCTCATAGTGCGCCTGCCGTTCCTCGATCGCATTCCAACCGATCACTTCCTTGAACTCCGTCATCGTGGTCTGTCCGCTAGGCAGGCCGTCAACATCACCGGTGCGGCGGTCCGACAACATCTGCAGGTTGGCCTGCAACGCATGCACAGTGCTCATGAGCGTGACGACCGGATAGGTCGCGAAGGCAGCGACCGACTCGATCTGCGCCCGGCTCAGCTTCGCCATCCACAGGCCCTGCATCAGTTGCAGTGACAGACGTCGGCCGGTGGCCTCCTTGAGCTTCACCAGATCGTCGAAGCCCTTGAAGGTGCGCGAGATCGGCTGGATCAGGTCGGCGCCGGCCTCAGCGTACTGGCAGGCACGGTCGATGGCTTCCGACGGGTCGATCGCATCGGTGCGTGCGACGATCAGGAAGTCCGGGTCCTTCCGGGCATCGACCGCGGCTCGGATCTTTGCGACCGCATCGCGCACGGGCACCAGCGGCATGGTGCTGGCGGCAGCCGGGCAGCGCTTGGGGCTGAACTGGTCTTCGAGCGAGATCGCAACCACGCCGGTCTTCTCGAACTCGCGCACGGTGCGTGCGACGTTGATCACGTTGCCGTAGCCGGTGTCGGCGTCGGCGAAGATCGGCTTCGTCACGACGTTGGCGATGCGGTTCACCACGCCGACGTTCTCGGTCAGCGTGTAGAGCTCCACGTCGGGCTGGCCTAACAGCGAGGCCGAGATGCCGAATCCGGTGGTGAAGATGCCGTCAAAGCCGGACTGGTCGACGAGCAGCGCCGAAAGCGCGTCCTGCGCGCCGGCCATCCAGAAGGTCGGACCCGACTGGATGCGCGTGCGCATCGTCTTGCGAACTGAGGTCATGGGAATACTCCTTGAAAGAGGGAAGGGGTCAGCGCTTGACCGGATCGATGTAGCCGCCGAGCGAGACGAACTTCGCGTCCTTCAGCTCCATCAGCGCTATGCCGGTCTGGCCGCGGCGGGCGTAGCCGCCGGCGCTCACTGGCTGGAAGGAAATCTTCGGACCGATCTTCTGGTCGAAGCTGTTCATGGCGTCGAGCGCGGCCACGACCTTGGTGCGGTCAGGTTCCTTACCCGCGCGCTTGAGCGCTTCGACCGTGACTGCGGCGGCCGAGTAGCCCATCAGGGCGGTGGAGGAGGGCGCGGACTTTGGATAGAGCTTGGTGTAGCGAGTGAAGAACTCCTTGATGGCCGGGTTGTCGCCCTCGACCGCGTCGTAGTAGGACGCGACGTAGAGCTTGGCCGGGCTCTTGCCCAGCAGCTCGACGAACTTCGGGTCGTTCAGGCCGCCGGCACCGAACACGGTCGGCTTCCAGCCCAGCTTTTCTGCGCCACGGAAGAACAGCACTGCCTCCTGGCCCAGCGCATAGACCACCACCACGTCGGGCTCGGCTTGCTTGAGCTTGAAGACCTGCGACGTGATGTCAGTCGCGAAGCGCTCGAAGCTCTGCGCCTCGACCAGCTTCAGGCCGTGCTTTTCCAGTTGTTTGACTGCGATGTCGTAGGCCGGTTTGCCCCAGCCGTCGTTCTGGTAGAGCATCGCGACCTTCTTGGCCTTGAGCGTGTTGACGGCGTAGTCGATGTAGGCGGCGGTCTCGGTCGACTGCGGCGAAGGCAGCACGTAGAGCAGGTCGCGCGGCGGCGTCGAGGTCAAATCGGAGATGCTCAGCGCACCGATGGTCGGCACTTTCTTGGTCGAGCTGTATTCGTAGGCGCTGATGTTGGTCGCATGGCCGATGTTGCCGACCATCGCCAGCACGTTGTCGCGCTCTATCAAGAGCTTGGCATTGGCCACCGACTTTGCTGGCTTGAGCTCGTCATCGTAAGTGATCAGCTTGATCTTGCGGCCGTTCACACCGCCCTGTTCGTTCACCATGTCGAAGTAGGTGCGAATGCCTTCGTCCACCGCCTTGCCCATGTAGGCCAGCGTGCCCGACATCGGTTGAGACGAGCCGAGCACGATCTCCTTGTCGAGCACGCCTTCGTCCTTGTTCTCGAAGGCGAAGGCGGGCAGCGTGGCGGCGCACAGCAGTGCGGCGCCCGTGGCAAGCACGGTGCGGCGCGAGGCGGAATGGTTCATGGGTGTCTCCTGTCGTTGGTGTGGGGGAATCTGCGCATCAGCCGCCGAGGTAGGCGCGGCGGATGTCCTCGTTGCCGGCCAGCTCGGCCGCCGGCCCGTGCATGACGACGCGGCCGGTCTCGATCACATAGCCCTGGTCGGAAATGTCGAGCGCGATGTCGGCGTCCTGCTCGACGATCAGCAGCGTGAGCCGCTCCTGGTCGCGGATGTCGCGCAGCGTCGAGAAGATTGCGTCCTTCAGGATGGGTGCGACGCCCATCGAGGGCTCGTCGAGCATCAAGAGGCGCGGCTTGGCGAGCAAGCCGCGGGCAATGGCCAGCATCTGCTGCTCGCCACCCGACAGCGTGCCGGCGCGCGAGGTGATGCGCTCCTTCAGCCGCGGGAAGTAGCCCAGTACGCGGTCGATGTCATGGCGCACCTCAGCGGCCGGGCGCGTGTAGCCGCCGAGCACCAGGTTCTCCTTGACCGAGAGCTGCGCGAAGACCATGCGGCCCTGCGGCACGTGCACCACGCCGCGCGGCACCAGCTGTTCGGCCGGCACGTTGGCGATCGACTGGCCGCTGAAGATGGCAGTGCCGCCGGTCACCGGCAGCAGGCCCGAGAGCGCACGCAGCAGCGTGGTCTTGCCAGCGCCGTTGGCGCCGAGCACGCAGACGATGGCCGCCTGCGGCACCTCGATCGACACGCCGTGCAGCGCGCGGATCTTGCCGTAGGCCGCACTCAAGTTGTCGACGCGCAGCAGCGGCTCGCCGTGCGGGTCGGGTTCAACGGCGTTTGCCACTTTTGCCTCCTCCGAGATAGGCCTCGACCACGGCCGGGTTCTTTTCGATTTCGCGTGGCGAGCCCTGCGCCAGGAAGGCGCCGTTGTGCATCACGGTGATGGTGTCGGAGATCGACATCACCAGCGGCATGCTGTGCTCGATCAGCAACAGCGTCGCGCCGGTGGCAGCCTGCAGCCGACGCAGGGTGTCGCCCAGCGCGTCGATCTCGCGGTTGTTCATGCCGGCGGCCGGCTCGTCGAGCAGCATCAGCACCGGTTCCAGCGCCATCGCGCGGGCCAGCTCGACCAGCTTCTGCGTGCCGTAGGGCAGGTCGCGCACCAGCGTGTGGGCGTGGGCGCCCAGGTTCAGGCCGTCGACGATTTGCTGCGTGCGTTCGCGCTGCTCGCGTTCTTCGCGACGCTGGCGCGGCAGGCGCAGCAGGGCTTCGGTCAGGGTCGAGCGCATCGCGATGGAACGCGCGATCAGCACGTTGTCGAATACCGTCAGCTCCGAGAACAGCTCCAGGTTCTGGAACGTGCGTGCGATGCCCAGGCGCGAGATCTGGTGCGCCTTGCACTGGAGCAGGTCGTGCTCGCCGGTGGCCGTGAGCAGCCGCATCGATCCCTTCTGCGGTGTGTAGAAGCGGCTGATGCAGTTGAGCATTGTCGTCTTGCCTGCACCGTTGGGGCCGATCAGCGCGTGCACCGTGCCGGGCATCACGTCGAATCCGACGTCCTGCACGGCAACGATGCCGCCGAAGCTCATGCGCACGTCCGACAGCGAGAGCAGTGGCGCCGCGCCCGCATCGCGCGGTGGGCGAGCCGCGGCGGGTGCGCCGTCCATCATCGCCCTCATCGCGGCACCTCCGTGGTCGGCACGTCGGCGCCCGGCAGTTTCTTGCGCTTGAAGAGGCTGGCCAGCCCGTCGGGCAGGAACATCAGCGCCAGGATCATCGCTACGCCGTAGAGCGCGCGCTGGAACTGGTCGAAACCGAAATAGGTGAGCAGCTGGGGCGCGCCGATGACGAACACCGCGCCCAGCACCGAGCCCATGATCGAGCCCAGCCCGCCCACGATCACCATCGACACGAAGCTGATCGACACCATGATGTTGAACAGCGACGGATCGATGAAGCGCACCACTGGCGCATAGAGCGCACCCGACAGGCCGGTGTAGAAGGCGCAGACGCCAAAGGCGATGAGCTTGAGCTTGGTGGCGTTGAGGCCCAGCGCGCGCGAGGCCGTCTCGCTGCCCTTGAGCGCCAGGAAGCCGCGGCCGAAGTGGCTCTGCCCGAGGTTGCGCGCGATCCACAGCGCCGCGCCCAGCACCACCGCCACGAATAGGTGGTAAGCCCGCTCGTTGAGCGGCCAGCCGAACAGCGTGGGGCCGGGCGCCCCCATGCCGTTCTCGCCGCCCGACAACTCGCCGCCGGACTTGGCGATCTCGACCGAGATCATCACGAAGCCCAGCGTGGCGATGGCCAGGAACACTTCTTCCAGCCGCAGCACCGGCAGCGCGAGCAGCACGCCCACCACCGTCGCGATAGAGGCCGCGATCAGCATCGACAGCACCAGCGGCACGCCGAAATGCGTCGTGAGGATCGCGCTGCCGTAGGCGCCGATACCGAAGAACACCGCGCCTGCCATCGAGATCAGGTTGGTATAGCCCGTCAGGATATTGGTGCCAAAGGACGCCAGCGTGTAGATCAGCACCAGCGTAAAGATGTAGAGCACATAACCGCCGGGAATGAGCGGAGCGAGCACGAACAGCAGGATGAATACCAGCGGTGCCAGCCAGGGCCGCGAGTCGAAGATGCGGGTCATGGCTTCAGACTTTCTTGATGTGGCGCCGTGCGAGCAGACCATGCGGGCGCAGGATCAGGATCGCCAGCATCACGATGAAGGGCACCGCGTCTTTCCATTCGGAAGACAGGTAGGCACCGGTGAGGTTGGAGGTCACGCCGATGATCACGCCGCCCAGCAGCGCGCCCGGCATGCTGCCGATGCCACCGAGCACCGCCGCCGCGAACGCGAAGTGCAGGGCGTGCTGCATCATCGAGAAGTGCACGAACGTCAGCGGCGCGATCAACAGGCCCGCGGCCGCCGCGATCACATGCGACAGCGCCCATGCCAGCGCGTAGATACGCTTGATCGGAATGCCCATCAGGCGCGCCGCGGTCGGGTTCTCCATCGTCGCCTGCATCGCGATACCCAGGCGCGTGAAGCGGAAGAAGGCGAACAGCGCCCCGGCCAGCGCGGCACAGACGCCTACGATGCCCAGGTCAATGCCCGAGACGATGACGCCGCCGACGTCGATCGGCGTGGACGCAAACACGCTCGGCAGTTCCTGTGTGTCCTTGCCCCAGACCCAGATGGCGAGGTCGCCGAAGATCAGGAACAGGCCCAGCGTGCAGATGGCCGACGACAGCAGCGCCTTGCCGATGAAGCGGCGAATGATGAAGCGCTCGATCAGCATGCCCAGCGCGGCGCCGAACAGCAGCACCAGCGGCACGACCGCCCACATCGGCAGGCCGAGGCGCACCAGCGTGCAGGCCATGAAGGCCGACAGCATGGCCGCTTCGCCATGTGCGAAATTAAGGATGCCGGTCGCTTTGAACACCATCACGATGCCCAGGGCGATCAGCCCGTAGATGGCGCCCAGGGCGACGCCGCTCACGATCATCTGCATCATGCGGTGCGCTCCGGGCTCAGGCTGAAGCCGTCGACCCGGCGGCATCGTTCTGCCGCGCCAGCCGTGCCTTGAGGTAGGGAATGAATCCGCCAGCTTCCAGTGTGCCGCGCTCCACCGAAGACAGGCGCTCGAAGGGCAACTGCCTGCCGCTTCCAATGTTCGTCACGGTGCTGGCGTCCCAGTCGACCTTCAGTTCGTCCCAGCGCGTGGTGATCTCGCGGATGCCGGGGCAGGTGACGAGCGGAAAGCCCATGCTGATCTCTCCGCGGAAGAAACCCGGCGAGAACGACTCGGCGATCACGCCCGCCACGCCCAGATGGCGCATGGCACGCATCGCGGGGTAGTGCGGATGGCCATAGCCGAAGTTGTGGCCGCCCACGAGCAGGTCGCCCTTCTTCACCGACGTGGCGAAGTCGGCGTCGTAACTCGTCATGGTGACGGCGGCAAGCTCGTGGATGTCGGTGATCTTGATGTTCTTGATGCCGACGATCAGGTCGATGTCGAAATCGTCTTCCTTGAAAATCCAGGCTGCGCGGCCCTGCAGGTTGGGCATGCTCATGCTGCGCTCCCTTCGAGTTCCTTGGCCCGTGCGGCTTCAGCGAGATACGGACGCGGGTCGGCAATGCAGCCTTCGAGCGCCGACGCAGCAACCACCGCTGCGTTGCAGATGAAGATTTCCGAATCGGCGCTGCCCATGCGGCCCGGTGTGTTGAGCGTGCCGGTCGACACGGCGCGCTGGCCGTCGGTCATGGTGGCGATACGGCCGTAGCAGTAGTCGCAGCTCGACGAGCTGATGAATGCGCCGGCATCCACCAGGGTGGAGATCAGCCCTTCCTTCGCAGCCTGCGACATGATCGCCTGCGAGGTTGGAACCACATGGAGCTGGAAGCCCGGCTTGATGTGGCGCCCGCGCAGCACGTCGGCGGCAGCACGCAGGTCTTCGAGTCGACCGCTGGCGCAGGAGCCGAGGTAGCCGGTGTGCACTTCGAGTCCGACGTACTCGGTCAGGTCGCGCGTGTTGGCGGGGCTCGGCGGCGCGACGACGATCGGGGCGAGGTTGCTCACGTCGATGGTCACTTCGCGGTCGTACACCGCATCGGGGTCGGGGTAGACCGGGTCGAGCACGATCTTGGAGCGGCCCTTGGCATACGCCAGCGTCTTGGCGTCGGGCGCGATCAGCATGGTCGTCGCACCGAGGAACATGGCCTGGCCGCAGACGGTCTGGCGGCCTTCGATGCTCATGTCGTCGATGATCGGCCCACACAACTCGACCACCTTGAAGCGGCAAGACGACGGCCCGAGCACGCGCACCATGTGGTGGAAGACGTCGCGCGCCATCACGCCGGGCTGCAGCGTGCCGGTGAGCGTGATCTTCACGGTGCCGGGCACGGTCAGCGCCATGGTCTCGCTGACGAAGGTCTCGAGCACGCTCTTGCGCGCGCCCATCGCCAGCGTGCCGAAGGCGCCGAGCTGGCTCACGTGGCCGTCGAAGTGCACTGCGAAGGCGCCTGGCGTGGCGTAGCCCAGTTCGGCCGACACCTGATGGCCGATGCCTTCTCGCTCGTGCACCGGCACGCCCTGGTCCTTGCCCCACGCACGGGTGACCTTGTGCAGCTCTTCTTCCTTGGGCGCAGTGGCCGGAACCATGTGGTCGATGAAAAGCACGAAGCGCTCAGGGCTTGGCACCTTGTCCACGCCGAACTCTTCCTTCGCTTCCTTGAAGAACACGTCGGTGTAGCCAGGGAAGTCGTACGCGATCACGAAATCGGGACGGGCGAGGAGTTCGTCGCCGGGCGAAACACTCGCGCGGCCGGCTGCGCGGGCCAGGATCTTCTCGGTCATCGTCTGGGGCATCTTGTCTCCTTGTTTATCCACAATGTGGCGATCTGTAAAACCGCCTTGCATTGATTAAAGATGACCCCCTTGTCGCTACGAACAAGGTTAACCCTAGGATGCCCACAATGTGGATGCAATATAAAGATCGCCATAGGGGAACAGGAGACGATTGCAGCCATGACCGAAAATGAATCGCCACAAGGTGGCACACCGAGAACGGGCACGCAGAGCATCGAGCGCGTGGTGGGCATGCTCCGTGTCGTGGCGTCCCGTGGCCGACGGGGCATGCGCATCGGCGAGGTGGCGACCACCAGCGGCTTGCCGCAGTCGACCTGCTTTCGCATGCTGCAGCGGCTGGAGATCGAAGGCTTGGTCGACCGAGATCCGCACACGCGAAAGTATTTCCTCGGCCCGCTGCTGCACGAGCTGGGCTTGCTCGCACGGCCCCGCTATCGGCTCAGCGAGCTGTGCGACGCCGCCGTGCATCGGCTCGCCGACCTGACGCAGGACACGGTCTATCTCAGCGAACGCAGCGGTATGGAAGCGGTGTGCACCAACCGCGCATTGGGCGACTACCCGATCAAGGCCATGCCGCTGGACATCGGCATTCGACGGCCGCTGGGCGTCGGCGCAGGCGGACTGGCCATGCTGTGCGCCATGCCCGTAGAAGAGGCCGAGGCGATCATCGATGCCAACGGCCATCGCTACGAGAAGTTCGCCTCCTTCACCGCCGACTTCCTGCGTGAGGCGGTGGCACGCGGCCGGGCGCAGGGGTATTCGTTCCTCGACAGCGTGGTGACGCCGGGCACCGCCGCCATCGGCGTGGCCTTCCCGACGGAGAACCCGGTCGGTGCCATCAGCATCGCCGCGATCTCGGGCCGGCTGGAGTCCGAGCGGCGCGAAGACCTGGCGCGCGAACTCAAGCAGCAGGTACGCAAGGTCGAAGCCGCGATGAACAGTGCGGGCGGTCTGAGCGAATCGAGCGACAACGCGAAAAAGACCTGAGGGCGGGCAGCCGTCGGCTGACCCTCGGTCCGACCCGCGCGCCGGCATGAACGCGCAATGGGAAGGTCGTCCTGCCAGCCGCAGCGTGGCTGTGCTGGCCGGCGTCTCGGCCAGCAGCACACCGCGGCGGAACACCTTCAGCCGGGTCGCGCGCAGGCGGATCGCCTCGACCGGGTCGCGCGCCTGCAGCAGCACGAAGCTGGCGTCGCAGCCCGCCTCGTGCCCGTAGGCCCGCCAGTGGATTGCCACGCTCGGCCGCGATCTCGCACAGCCGCTTCACGCTGGTCGCGCCATCGGCCATGGCCTGCTTGAGCAGCTACTTGAGCTCGCCTCACAGCGCGATACCTTCGAGCAGCGTGCCGCTTTCGTTGACGCGCCGGTGCGGCCGTCGGGTAGCGTGGCGTTGCGCAGGAAAAGATTCACGGCGACGCCGATCTGGAGGAGGTCGATTTCGCCAGCTTCGACGTCCCCGCCTGTCCGGTGTGCGGTGGCCTGCTCAAGCCCGACGTGGTGTTCTTCGGCGAGAGCGTGCCGCGTGAGCGCGTGCAGGCCGCTTTAACGGCGCTGGCCGAGTCCGATGCCATGCTGGTCACCGGATCATCCCTGATGGTTTATTCGGGCTTTCGCTTCGTGCAGGCGGCGGTGGCGGCGGGCAAGCCGGTGGCGGCACTGAACCTGGGCCGCACCCGGGCCGACGACCTGCTGACGTTGAAGGTCGAGGCACCCATTGGCGCCACGCTGGAGGCGCTGGAAATCGGGCGCATCCATTCCGCAGCTCCGCAGGTCAACCCGCGCACATCTTCAGGTTGAAGCGTGTGGCCTTGACGATCGGCAGGTAGTCTTCGGCATCCGCCGGCGGATAGCTTTCCTTGATGCCGTCGTCCGTTTTGGCCGCATCTTCGGCCAACGGCTGCAGTGTTCTCAGGCAGGCAGCCTTGTCGCCCCGCTTGGACTGGGTGAGCGCCAGGTCATTGCGGATGCGACCTGCACTGAGCCAGTCGAGCGTCTTTTCGCACTCCGACAGCACGGCCGACAGGGTGCCCTCGGCGACCGCGTAGTTCTTGGCATCGAACTGCTGCTTGAAGCGCTTGCGCGAAGTGCTTACGGCACTGTGGGTGCAGGCGGGCGTGGGGCGCGTATATGTACCTTCGAAGGTGGCGCGTGCGCCGCAGTTGTCGCGGCATTGCTCGGCAGCGTTTGTCGTGACGACGACGGTTTTCCCATGGGTCGCGAAATCCACCACGCAAGGGCTGTCGTCCAGCTTGGCCTTGCCGCGCACGATGCGGCCGTCCAGCTCGCACAGGTGGGCGTTGGGGCCGATGGTGCTGATATCGAAAGTGCCGTTCGGTTTGACGTTCAGCACGCCGCTGCCACGCTCGAAGATGTATTCGCCAGCGGGAGGGTTCTGGCCCTGCGCAGCGACGATACCGGCGCACAGGCACAGGGAAAGGGATATCAGAAAGCGTTTCTGCAGCATCAGGTGGACGGTGTAAGTGGTTGGACCAATCGACAGATGAGTCTAGGTTGACGCGTTGCGGTCGGACTCGGGCCTCTGCGCCATCATGAACGAAGTGCTGCTGGGTCGGCCCGTCACGTGCAGCGCCGCCGTGGCGGCCGGCGTCTCGGCCAGCAGCACACCGCGGCGGAACACCTTCAACCGCGTTGCGCGCAGACGGATCGCCTCGACCGGGTCGCGCGCCTGCAGCAGCACGAAGCTGGCGTCGCAGCCCGCCTCGAGCCCGTAGGCCGGCAGGTGGAAGACCTTCGCCGCATTCGTCGTCACCGCGTCGAAACAGCGGCGGATGCCCGCCTGGCTGGTCATCTGCGCCACGTGCAGGCCCATGTGCGCGACTTCGAGCATGTCGCCCGAACCCATGCCGTACCAGGGGTCCATCACGCAGTCGTGGCCGAACGCGACGTTCACGCCGGCGGCCATCAGTTCGGGCACGCGCGTCATGCCTCGGCGCTTGGGGTAGGTGTCATGGCGGCCCTGCAGCGTGATGTTGATGAGCGGGTTGGCGATGACCGCGACGCCACTTTCGGCGATCAGCGGCAGCAGCTTGCTCACGTAGTAGTTGTCCATGCTGTGCATCGACGTGCAGTGCGAGCCGGTCACGCGGCCCTGCAGCCCGAGTCGCTGCGCCTCGAAGGCCAGCGTCTCGATGTGGCGCGACAGCGGATCGTCCGACTCGTCGCAGTGCATGTCGACCAGCTTGCCACGCTCGGCCGCGATCTCGCACAGCAGCTTCACGCTGGCCGTGCCATCGGCCATGGTGCGTTCGAAGTGCGGAATGCCGCCGACCACATCGACGCCCTTGTCGAGCGCGCGCTGGAGGTTGTCAACGCCGCCGGCCGTGCGCAGCACGCCGTCCTGCGGGAAGGCCACCAGCTGCAGGTCGAGGTAGGGCGCGACCAGGCGCTTGACCTCCAGCAGCGCGTCGACTGCCAGCAGGCTCGGGTCGCTGGTGTCGACGTGGGTGCGGATGGCCAGCAGCCCCTTGGCCACGGCCCAGTCGCAGTAGGCCAGCGCACGTTCGATCAGCGCGTCCTGCTTGAGCAGCGGCTTGAGCTCGCCCCACAGCGCGATGCCTTCGAGCAGAGTGCCGCTTTCGTTGATGCGCGGCAGGCCGTAGCTCAGCGTCGCGTCCATGTGGAAGTGCGGGTCGATGAAGTGGGGCGCAACGAGCTGGCCTTGTGCATCGAGCGTCTCGTGGGCCGGCGCGTCGAGCCCGGCTGTCACTTCGGCGATGCGGCCGTCCTGCACGGCGATGGACATGCCGGTGCGGCCGTCGGGTAGCGTGGCGTTGCGCAGGAGAAGATTCAGCATGATGATGTGGCGCTGCTGCGCCCGGACGTAGCGGATGCCCGATTATGTTGGCAGCGTGCAGTGCCCGCACCGTCACTTTCGGCATCACGGGCGACGCACGGCCCTTTTCAGGAAATGCAGTCATGGACGATCGCCACCCACCTTCCACGATTCGCAGGTGGTCCACCGACGAAGTGGCGCCCGCGCAGCGGCTCGACTACTGGGTGGATGCAATTTGCGAAGGCTTTCTTGAAATGGAGGTGAGCAGCCCGGAAGCGGCCGCGTTCTCCAGTTCCCTCGTGTCGGCAGCCTGCGGGCGAGTCGGCGTGAATCGTGTGAGCGGCTGTACACAGGATGTCTACCGCACGCCGGCGGCCATCGCACGCAGTACCAACAGCTACTTCTACCTGCTCTGCAAGACCGACACGCCCTGGACGACCGAGCAGGCCGGCCGCTCGGCGCGCTTGCTGCCCAACGATGTGGTGCTGGTCGATTCGCGGCGTTGCTACGAATTCCACTTTCCCGTCAGTGCAGACACCATCTCTCTCCAACTGCCGCCCGACTGGCTCGCGTCCTGGCTGGTCGATCCGGCGTCTCAGGTGGCACACCGCATCGACGGGCAGGCGGGCTGGGGGCTGGCGCTCAGCAGCTTCGCGCGCGCGTTGTCGCCCGAATCGGCCGCGGCGGCGCCTCTGCCGCACGACGTGCTGAGCGATCAGTTGGGCGCGTTGCTGGCAATGGCCACGCAGGCAGCGCAGCCGGTGCTGGCGCTGCCGCGCGCGTCGGCCGACGCGCTTGCAGGCCGCATTGGCGACATCGTCCGTCAACGCCATGCGGAACCTGGACTGACGGCAGCAGACGTGGCGCGGGTGCTCGACCTGTCACCGCGCACGCTGCACCGCGCGCTCGCGCACACCGGAACGACCTTCGCTCAGTGCCTGATGGCCTGCCGGATGGCGGCTGCGCGCCGCATGCTGGCGGACACACGCTTCGACCGGCTGTCCATCGCGGAGATCGGGCGGCGGGTCGGCCTGGTGGATGCATCGCATTTCGCTCGCGTGTGCCGTCAGCAGCTTGGCGCGACACCCGCCGTGCTGCGGCAGCGGCGTTGACGCGCAGCGGCCATCGCCGTGTCGCGCAGCGGCCATCCGGCGCGTGGGACGCGCGTTAATTTCGGACTCCCACCCCTAGGAAAATGACATGTCCGATACCTATGTTCTTGTCCACGGCGCCTGGCACACCGGCGCACAGCTCGAAGCCGTTGCCGACGTGATTCGCGCTGCCGGTCACACGGTGCATTGCCCGACGTTGGCAGGCAACCGCAGTGGCGACGATCGCAGCCGCTGCGGTCTGGAAGACGCTGTCGCTTCGCTGGAAGCGTTTCTCACCTCGAACGACCTGAACGATGTGCGCCTCGTCGGCCACAGCTATGGCGGCATGGTCATTTCAGGCGTCGCCGACCGGGTGCTGCCGCGCCTCAGGCGGCTGGTGTACGTCAATGCCTTCGTGCCGCTGGATGGCGACAGTCTCAACGACCTGGTGCCGCCGCACTACGTGACCCTGTTCGACGCCGTGGCCGAAGCCAGCGACGGTGCCGTCATGTTGCCGTTCGACATCTGGCGGGAGGCATTCATCAACGATGCCGACCTGCAACTCGCCACCTCGGCGTTCGGCACGTTGAATCCTCATCCCTACAAGACCTTCACCGACAGGATCGTGCTTGCGCGCCCCCTGGCAGCGCTGCCGCTGGGCAAGTCTTACCTGAATTGCCAGCAGGACACCGCGTTGCCGCACAGCCTCGGCTGGCATCCGCGCCTGTCGGAGCGACTGGGCCTGTTCCGTCTGGTCGAATGCCCAGGCAGCCACGAGACCTGGTTTTCGAGCCCGGCCGTGCTGGGCGCGGCAATCATCGCCGCCGGACGCGATTGAGGTCTGAAAGCGTCGACCTCAACCTGCCGCGTCGAGTCCCTGCGCATGCAGCACGCGCCGGAGCCGGCGCACTTCACGCTGCAGATCGAGGATGAGCGCCGCTGCGTCCAGGCCGACGCCGAAGTCGCGTTCGAGGCGCCGCGCCGCCAGCGCCTGCTGCAGGTCTGCACTCTCGAAGCGCCACTGCGCCGGCGGCAGCTGCGGGGTTGCAACCTCGACGATGCCGACCTCGACGAGCTGTGCGACCCATTCGAGGTGCGCGCCGCACGCATGCGCCAGTTCGTCCGCCGCGAGCGGATGCACGTTGCTCAGGGCGGTGCTGGTGATGGTGATCGTGGCCATGGTGTTCACACTCCCAGGTGACTGCGCGGATTGAAGGGTGCGGCCTTGGCAAGCTGCACGTAGGCCGCGCGAGCCGCATCGGAATCGGCCGGCGGCAGTGCAATCTCGAGCAGCAGGTAAAGGTCGCCCGGCGGATGGCCTGCGAAACCGCGGCCCTTGAGCCGCAGCTTGAGGCCAGCGCGCGCACGGGCCGGTACGGTGACCTCGACCGCGCCGCCGCCCGGCGTGGGCACTTGCACCTGCGCGCCCAGCGCGGCTTCGGTGGGGGTCACCGGCAAGGTCATGTACAGGTCGCGGCCGTCGACGCGGTACAGCTTGTGGGGGGCGATGCGCACTTCAAGATAAAGGTCGCCGGCCGGCTCGCCGCCATGGCCGGGCAAGCCTTGGCGGGCCAGACGAATCAACTGTCCGGGATGCACGCCCGCGGGGATCTTCACGCTCAGCGTGCGGGTGCGAAGCTCGGGCTGGCCGTCGGTGCCGGTCTCCAGGCCGCGCAGTGCGATCTCGCGCTCGGCGCCGTTGAGCGCCTCTTCCACCGAGATTTCGATGGCGGCATGGTGGTCTTCGCCACGCGCCCGGTGGTTCTGCCGGGTCGCCGACCGGCGTTCGGCGGCGCCGAACACCGACGAGAAGAAATCGCTGAAGTCGGCATGGTCGGCAGGGCCGCCCTGGGAGGCGCGGTGAAATTCGAAGCCTTCGTCCCAGCCGGGCGGGGGCTGGAAATCGCCTTGGGGGTTGCCGCCGCGCGCCACGCGATCGGCAAGCGTGTCATAGGCGGCGCGCTTTTCCTTGTCGCGCAGCACGTCGTTGGCCTCGTTGATGTCACGCATGCGCCGCTCGGCATCAGGCTCCTTGCTGACGTCGGGGTGGTACTTGCGGGCCAGTTTGCGGTAAGCCTTGCGCACCTCGTCGTCAGACGCGGTGCGCTCGACACCGAGCACCTGGTAGTAGTCCTTGAAATCCATCGTCTTTGCCTGCCTTTGCAACTGAACAACCCCGGCGGTGGCGGCAACCCGGCGTTGTCAGGCCAGGGCCGACTCACCGCGCAATTGACCCTGCAGGGGCACAGCACGCCATGTGGTGCCGGTGCGCTCGAATCGCAAGGGCTGCGCATTGCCGAGCACGCTCGCATCCACCGGCACACCCAGCATGGCGGCCAATGCATAGAGCGTCCCGCCATGCGCGACCACGAGAACAGGCGCGGGCTGGCCGAGCGCGGCGTCGAGCGCTCGGTGCTTGCGCGCGACGAACTGCGCCAGCGTTTCGCCGCCTTCGGGCTCGCAGGCCCAGTCGATGGCCGCCGACGAGGTGCCAATCAGCGCACCGAAGTGACGCTCGCGCAGCATGTCTTGCGCTGCCGGCGTCAGCCCGTGCGGCACGGCGACCGCGTGCGCAGTGTCCAAGGCGCGTCTTGCGTCGCTGCAGACGATGCTGCGGATCGGCTCGCCGGCCAGCAGTTCGGCCGCGCGAGCGGCCTGCTGGAGGCCGAGCGCGCTCAGCGGCTCGTCAACGTCCTGAAAGATACGCTGCGCGTTGCGGCCGGTCTGGCCGTGGCGCAGGAAATAAAAGTGATCGCAGGCCGGCGCGAGCGGCAAGGCGGCGCCGAGTGCCTCCAGTTGCAGCAGGCCGGGCGGGCGGGTGTGGAGGGCGGGAATCGGTTCGGTCGACATGGCGGTAGGGCGGTAGGGCGGCGGAAACAGGCCGGCTCAGAACTTGGGGATGCGCAGCGTCTTGCTGATCATGAGTGTGCCCGACAGCGCGAACATCAGCGTCAGCGGATGGAGCACCCAGGGGCCAAGCTGCCAGCTGCCGCCCCAGACGGCGGTGCCGACGTGGCCCTGCCAGGCCGCCCACGCCAGTACCCCGACCAGCACGACGCTGGTGGGAATGGGCGTGCCTTCGAAATACTTCACTTTGTCGGCGCCTTCTGAAAGCGCCTCGGCCGTGACGTTGTAACGCGCCAGCCGGCTGACGCCGCAGCAGACGAAATAAATCAGAATCAGGCAGTCCCAGACGCCGTTGAGACCCGCTGCAAACGCCAGCGCGGCAGGCGCAACGCCGAAGGAGATGACGTCGGCAAGCGAATCGAGTTCGCGGCCGAGCGCGGAATGGGTCTGGCGCCAGCGTGCGACGCGGCCGTCGAACACATCGAAGATGAACGCGGCGGGTGCGAGCGCGGCCGCCCACAAAAAAAAGTTCAGCGACTGGCTGCCGACGTACGCCATGGCCAGGAACACGCCCCCCACACCGCAGGCGGCATTGCCGAGCGTGAAGGCGTCGGCCAGGTGGAAGCCGCGGATCATCGAGAAATGCCGGCGGGCAGGCGCCGGTGTGGCGGCGGGGCGCGGGGAAGACATGGCAGGAAACCTTCAGGAGAAACTTAGGGGATTCGGGGAGAAACGGGCGCGGGGGCCCGCTTCGGGTCGAAGCGATGCCTTGGACCTTAGCGCAATCGGCAGCGCGCCGATGTAGTCTGTGTCTGGCGCCTCAGCGTTGAGGTGCCGGCGACGTGAAGGGCGCAACGTGATGGGTTGGGCGTGACGCGGCGTTCAGGCGGCGCGCTGCGCCGTGTCGTGCAATGCGTTGGCGCACACGCACACGCGGTTGCCGCCCGTCTTCTTGGCGGTGTACATCGCGTCGTCGGCACACCGGATGAGCTGCTTGTAGTCGGCGCCGTGCTCGGGGTAGCGGGCCACGCCGATGCTCGATGAAACGCGCACACGGTGGCCTTCGAGTTGGAAGGGCTGGTTCAAGATGGACCGGATCAGTTCTGCCGTGTCGACGGCGCCGGTGGCCGATGTATCGCCGTCGAGCAGGATCAGGAATTCATCGCCGCCGATGCGGCCCACCATGTCGGCACTCCCCACGCACTTTTTCATGCGCAGCGCCGCTTCCTGCAGCAAGAGGTCGCCGATGCCATGGCCCAGCATGTCGTTGACCTGCTTGAAGGTGTCCAGGTCCAGGTAGAGCACAGACAGGTGCCGGCCCTCGCGGCGCGCATGCACCAGGCTGCTTTGCAGGTGTCCATGCAGCAGAGAGCGGTTGGGAAGGTCGGTGAGCGGGTCATGCCAGGCGATATGGCGCAGACGTTCCTCCATCTGCTTGCGCTCGATGGCCGAGGCCACCTGGACGGAGACGAACTGCAGCAGGTCGGCGTCCTGCTCTGTGTAGCGCACGTCACCGGTGTAGCTTTGAACGGCGAGCACGCCGATGGGACCGCCCTGTCCGTCCAGCGGCACACCCAGCCAGTCCAGCGAGTTGGTGCCCATGTCCACCTTGACCCGCGTGGGCAGAGGCGCCTGAGCGTCCGAGCGCAGAAGCAGGCGCTTGCCGGTGCGGATGACTTCCGAGCTCAATGTGCCCGAATCGAGCGCGCGCGGCGCGGGAGGGGCGTGGTAGGCGTCGACGTAATAGGGGAAGCTCAGCAGGCCACTGCGACGGTCGTAGAGCGCGACGAAGAAATTGCTTGCGGGCAGCAGGCCCGCGATGATCTCGTGGGCGCGAGCGAACAGGTCCGACAGGTCTGCAGCCGTATGGGCCGCCTCGGACACGGCGTACAGCGCCGCCTGCATCGACTCGGCACGCTTGCGTTCGGTCACGTCGCGCGCCACGCCCACGCGCATGGTGCCCGATTCCCACCATTGCGCCGACCACATGATGTGGACGAGGGTGCCGTCCTTGCGGACATAGCGGTTCTCGAAGTGTGCCTGGCTCTGGCCGGCGATCACGTCGCGTGCTGCGGCGAGCGTGCGCTCCCGGTCCTCGGGGCAGACGAAATCGATCATCTGGCGTCCGGTCATTTCCTCGGGCTCGTACCCGAAGATGCGCCGAGCCGCGGCGCTCACGAAGATGAACCGGCCATCGAGATCCACCACGCAGATCGCGTCGACCATTCGTTCAATCACCTCGGAAAGAAACTCCTGGCCGTTCGGCGCGAGCTTGGACAAGTCGGTCATGCCTCGAAATTCAGACGGGTGGCTGCATGCCGCATTTTGTAATACTTTGAATCGCCTGTGTGACGATATGCAACAAATCCGCTTTTTCCAGGTCGGCATGCTGGTTTTGTCTTGCGCCCAAAATGCCGCCTTTGGTGATGGCCCATTCGGGGTGAGAACGGGCCGGTTGCACTGCCCGCAGGACGTCCGCGAGGGCGTGCGGCGGCACAGAGAAATGCGCATCTTCGGCGACCGGCTGGCCGGCGGCGGCATGACCGCGCCGAGCCAGTGCATGCGCGAGTCGAAGCTGCCAGACCAGCAATACGCCCAATATCGCGTCTTCGACGCTCAGCTCCCGGATGTCGCGCAAGCGGTGAAGCAGCTTGCGCCCGAGCGGGCCCCACCCCTGGGCCAGCGCACCGCCGATGGCACCGCCCAGCGCCACACCCGCACCCAGCGACAGTCCAGCCACGGCCAGGTCGGCTGCGGCGCCGACCGCAGCGCCCACGGCAGCGCCCTTGCCCAAGCGGATGCCGGCGTCCTTCATTGCCTCGGGGCTGAAGAAATCCATGGACCATCGGCCCTCGACCGCCGGCAAGCGAGCCTCGCCCGCGTCACCTTCGCGAAAACCGTAGAGCGAGAGAAGATCGTCGGCGCAGCGCTGCGCTTGCGCAAAGACTTCTTGGCGCAGTGCCGCCACTGCGGCTTCGCGTGACGCCCCCGCACTGGCCGAGCCGGCGGGCAGGAGCCGGCGCAGGCTTGCCACGTCGATCAGCAGGCGCGCGATGCGTGTGGCGGCTGCCGTATCGCGCGACTGCGCCTCATGCGCCAGATGGCGCACCACCGCCTCCAGGTCTGCGCGGCGATGGCGCAGCAGCGTGACGAGGTCCTGGTACAGATCGCGCTCGGCACCGACGAAGGGTGCGGCGGCGTCGAAGCGCACCACCGCATGCAGCCCGTAGGCGGCGAGCAGGGCCTGCCAGTCGGCCGTGCGGGCCTGGGCATCGCGCACGAAGTTGAGCACCGGCAGCACCGGCTTGCCGCAGCCGCCGATGAGTTCGATCTCATCGCGAAATTTGGGCAGCACCGCCTCCCGCACATCGATCACCAGGAAGGCTGCGTCTGCATCGAGCAGCGTGCGCAGCACCTTGGCCTCTTGCTCGAAGTCACCTCGCGCTTCGGGCGATCGCAGGAAGCGGCGAATGCGCTCGGGCGGTGTGGTTGCACCTTCTTCACCATCGCCTTTGTGGCCGCTTTCGCCAAAAGCCTGCAGATGAGCACGCAGGCTCACTGCGTCTTCCAGGCCGGGGGTGTCGAAAAAGCGCAAGGCGGTGCGGCCGTCGCACTGCAGGTCGACGCTTTCCACATGCCGCGTGGTGCCGGGCCGTGGCGCGACTTCGCCGAAGTCCACACGCCGCGTCAGCGTGCGCAGCAGCGAGGTTTTGCCGGCGTTCGTGTGCCCGACCACCGCGATCAGGATCGGTGCAGTCGTCGTCATGCAGCGGGTCCGCGCCCATATGGGCGTTCGTTGGCATGCGGGGTAGGCCCTGTGGGGCCCATCGGCTTCTCCGGTATGACGTCCGCGAGACGCTCGCTGGCCTGGAGCCCGCCCAGGCCTGTATCTGCCAGCCAGGTGCGCCAGCGCAGCACGCCAGTCGCGTCGGCCACGCCATCGCCGGCAGCCACCAGCCAGACGCGGCATTCGCCGCTGAGTGCGGCCACATCCCGCAGGAAGCGGGCCGTGCCTCGGTCGGGGCTGGCCGATGCGGCGCAGGCCACCAGCACACAGTGCGGACGGGCGTGTGCCAGCTGGTCGAGCACCGCGCGGCGCTGGGCCGCACTGCCATCGACGCGAGAGGTAACGAAACCCATCGCTTCCCACTGGATCGGTGGCCACGCCCAATCGCCAGGCAGCTCGAATGCGATGGCGAGCCTGGCATCGGTGACCTCGTTGCGTTGCAGGCCCCGCGGCGCCTGGGCGGGTGGCGCACCGGGATCGGCGTCGGTCACGCGCGCCGGGGCCATCGCGTCGAAGCGAGTCACCAGCTTGCGGTAGGCCGGCTCCGTGGTGTCGGGCGTCATACGCGCCCGCCGCAGGCGCCAGACGCCTGCGCACAGCAGCGCCAACAGTGCGCGTGGCAACAGCCCATAGCAGACGATGCAGCCGGTGAGCCACAGCGCCCAGGCGCGCTGACCCGCGCCGGGCATGGTGCTGCCGGCCGGCGTAGCGGCCAGCACGGCGTTCGCGTCGGGCACCGGGAAGCCGAACAGTGCCGGCAGCGCACCCAGCGCCTGAACTGCGCGCACGAAAAAGGCTGGCTCCAGAATGGTGCTTTCCCAGCTCAATGTGTAGTTGCGAAAGGCGAGGGCGAACAGCAGGGAGGCCAGCACGACGGCAAACGAGAACGTCCAGATGGCGTGGCTCACGAAGCCCAATGCCCACGGCAGCAGCCTGGCACGTGCGAGCAGACGCGTGGCCGCACGCGCGAGCACGGGCGCCTGCCCTGTGTGACCACCGGCCACGCGCGCAGTGAGAGCGAGCCACAGACCGCCGAAGGAGAACCGGAATGCGCCGGCGGGCAAAGCCAGGCCGACGACCCAGAGGGCGAGCGTGACCCCGTGCGCACCGAGCAGGCTGACGAGCGCCACCATCACGTTGATGCGCCGGTCACCGACGACTGTGCCAGCCAGCGAGAGGCCCGCCGTGACCACCAGCGCGACGAGGCCCAGCGCGACCCAGGGTGCGACGCCACGCGCGCGCTGCAAGGTGTGCTGCAGTCCGACGCGCTGGCCGAGTTCGCGGGCGCGTGCGGCAATGCGGCTGCCACTGTCCGCTGCGGCCGCTGCCGCCGTGCGCATGGCCTGCGCGTCTTCCAGTGGCCCGGCTTGCTCGATGAGTGCGATCGCTTCGATGAACAGTGCATCCTGGATGGCACCAGCGCGGGACTCACGCGACATGGACTTCAACGGCTTCCCTTCGAGGCATACAGCGGCCGGCGAGGCGGCGGGCTGGAAATTATGCCCGGCCCCCGTGCGTGCGCCTGGCTGACGCGCCGCACGATCGACATGGCCTCACGTTCCGCCGCGAACACGAAAAAAAAGGCTGCACAACGGCAGCCTGGAGCCAGCCCGGGGGCCGGAAGGTCTTGTAGTCTTTTCAGCGCAGTCCAAAGAAGGACAGTACGGCGACCACGACCACGACCAGACCGACGATGTAGATGATTGAATTCACGGGCTAACTCCTCTTTGTTGACGATGCGCACAGCTTCGCATCGACGCTGGGATTTGCTGTCGGCAACAGCCGGGGCGCTCTGTAGGACTCTCCACAGAACCGGCAGGGCTATTCGTCGAGGTGGTCCGCCAGAAAGCCGCCGCTCTGGTGCGCCCACAGGCGCGCATACAACCCGCCGCGGGCCAGCAGGCTCTGGTGGTCGCCTTCTTCGACGACCCGCCCACCGTCGAGCACGATGAGCCGGTCCATCGCCGCGATGGTCGACAGGCGGTGGGCGATGGCGATCACGGTCTTGCCTTCCATCAGCCGGTACAGGCTGGCCTGGATGGCGGCCTCGACCTCGGAATCGAGCGCGCTGGTGGCTTCGTCGAGCAGCAGGATCGGCGCGTCCTTGAGCATCACGCGTGCGATGGCGATGCGCTGGCGCTGGCCGCCGGACAGCTTCACGCCGCGCTCGCCGACGTGAGCCTCGTAGCCCGTGCGGCCCTTGGCGTCGCCCAGCGTGCCGATGAAGTCATGCGCCTCGGCGCGCTCGGCGGCAGCGCGGATCGCTTCGTCGCTTGCGTCGGGCCGGCCGTAGGCGATGTTGTCGGCCACGGAACGGTGCAGCAGCGAGGTGTCCTGCGTGACCATGCCGATGTGCTCGCGCAGCGAATCCTGCGTGACTTGCGCGATGTCCTGTCCGTCGATGAGGATGCGGCCGCCGTCCAGGTCGTGGAAGCGCAGCAGCAGGTTCACCAGCGTTGACTTGCCCGCGCCCGAGCGGCCAACCAGGCCGATTTTCTCGCCGGGGCGCACCACCAGCGTCATGTCGTCGATGACGCGCGGGCGGCCCTCGGCGTAGCGGAAGCTCGCATGCTCGAAGCGCACCTCGCCATGCGGCACCTGCAGCGTCTTCGCGGCCGGCGCGTCGACCACGGTGCGTGCGCGCGAGAGCGTCTTCATGCCGTCCTGCACCGTGCCGATGTTCTCGAACAGGCTGGTCATCTCCCACATGATCCAGTGCGACATGCCCTGCAGACGCAGCGCCATCGCGGTCGCCGCGGCCACCGCGCCCACGCCAACGGCGCCTTGCGACCACAGCCACAGGCCCATGCCCGCCATGCCGGCGGTCAGACCCATGCTCAGCGTGTGGTTGACGATTTCGAAGGCGCTCACCAGCCGCATCTGCGCCTGACCGGTGGTCTGGAACTTCTGCATGGCCGAGCGCGCGAAGCCGGCCTCGCGCTGGGTGTGCGAGAAGAGCTTGACGGTGGCGATGTTGGTGTAGGCGTCGGTGATGCGCCCCGTCATGTCGGCACGCGCATCGGCCTGCGCCTTGCCGATGACGCCCAGGCGCGGGACGAACCACACCAATTGCAAGATGTAGAGCAGCAGCCAGACCACGAAGGGAATCATCAGCTGGGTGTCCAGCACAGCGGCCAGCACGATCAGCGTGATGACGTACACGCCCATCGCCACCAGCACGTCGGCCAGCACGAAGACGGTGTCGCGAACGGCCAATGCCGTCTGCATGACCTTGGCCGTGATGCGGCCCGCGAACTCGTCCTGGTAGAAGGCCATGCTCTGGCCGAGCATCAGTCGGTGGAAGTTCCAGCGCAGCCGCATCGGCATGTTGATGGCCAGCGTCTGGTGCTTGACGATGGTCTGCAGCCCGACCACCGCGATGCTCGCGACCAGCGCCGCGGCCAGCCAGGTGAGCGTGGTGCCGCGGTCTTCCCAGAGTCGGGCTGGCACCTGGCCACCCAGCCAGTCGACGATGCGCCCGAGCATGGCGAACAGCAGTGCCTCGAAGGACGACATGGCGGCCGTCAGCAACGCCATGGCCGCGATCTTGCCGCGCAGGCCGTCGGTGCAGGCCCAGAGGAAGGCGAAGAAGCCGTCGGGTGGCAGCGTGGGCTCGGCGGGGGGGTAAGCGGGAAGAAGTCTCTCGAAAAAACGGAACAAGGGCGCGGTCTCCAGTCAGGTGCCTACTGTAGCGGGCAAGCAACGACCTGTCGGGCGCGGGGGCTTGGCCTGGCCGGGAGAGTCAGGTGGATGTCAGCCGTTTGCATGGACGCGACGTTGTAAGGCGACGATGAGTACCTTGCCTCGCATCCACCCCACCCAGGAATCCGCCCGCCTGGCCGACCTCCGGCGTTTGGGTGTGCTCGATTCACTCGAGGAACAGGCGTACGACGACATCACGCGCATGGCCGCCACCGTGTGCGGCACGCCAATGGCATTGATCACACTGGTCGACGACCGACGCCAGTGGTTCAAGTCGCGCATCGGCGTGCAGCAGACAGAGACGCCGCGCGAGGTGTCTTTCTGTGCCCACGCGATGGCCCAGCCTGACCAGCCGCTGGTGATCGAAGACACCGCCAAGGACGAGCGCTTCGTCGCCAATCCGCTGGTGACGGGCGAGCCGCACATCCGCTTCTATGCGGGCGCACCCTTGGTCACTGCCGCTGGCCAGGCGCTGGGCACTGTTTGCGTGCTCGACTCCCGGCCGCGCGCGATCTCCGACCACCAGCTGGAGCAACTGCAGTTCATGGCGCAGCAGGTCGTGGTGATGCTCGAGGCCCGCGCCACCCAGGCGCTGGAGGCGGCGAGCCCGCCCCTCAGCCCATAGCTGTGCGCCGATGCTTGTGGGCCTCCTGTGCCAGGAAGCGGTACAGCTTGGGGTCGTGCGCATAGCCGACGTTGAAGCGCAGCCAGGGCGTGGGGCGGATGTCGGTGCGAAACAGGTCGCCGGGTGCGAGCAGGAAGCCTTCGCCGATGGCGCGCTGCGCCAGGGCACGCATGTCGACGTCGTCTCGCTCGAAGCGGGCCCAGAGGAACGGGCCGCCCGCTGGCCGCATGAAGAGTTGCATGCCGGCGGCTTCAAGCCCGTCGCAGACGGCCACCTGTGCCTGCTGCAGCCGTTCGGCCAGCCGCGACAGGTGTGCCCGGTAATGTCCCTCCACCAGCACGCCGTGCAGCAGTTTCTCGCTGAGTTCGGAGGTGGTGAGGCTGCTCACCATCTTCTGGTAGATCAGCTTTTCGGCGAACTCCTCGTTGCAGGCCACGAAGCCCACGCGCAGGCTGGGTGAGACGGTCTTGGAAAAGCTGCCGACGTGGATGACGCGCTGCAGGCGGTCAAGGCTGGCCAGCGACGTCGCGCCCGGCGGCTCCAGCCCGGCCATGGCGTCGTTGTCGACGATGCGAAAGTCCAACTGCTCGGCCAGCCGCAGCATCTGGTAGGCCACGGCCGGCGTGCATTGGCTGCCCGTCGGGTTGTGCAGGTTGCTGGTGGTGAAGAACGCCTTGGCGCCGTGCCGCTGCGCCAGGGTCTGCAGCGCCTGCAGGTCGGGGCCGTGCACCGTGCGTTCAACGCCCACGAGCTTCAGGTCGAGCGAACGCAGCATCGCGAACAGGTTGGTCGAACTCGGCTCGTCGACCAGCACCACGTCGCGCGGCTGCAGCAGGCACCTGGCGATCAGCAACAGGGCCTGCGAGGCGCCGTGCGTCAGCACGATCTGGTGGGGCGCGGTGTCGATGCCTTTTTGCGCGAGCAGCGTCTGGATCTGCTGGCGCAGCGGCAAGTAACCGTACGGTGTGCCGTAGTTGGCCAGGCCGGCTGCGGACTTGCGTGCGAGCGCCGCCAGCGATCGACGCACACCGTCTATATGCAGCATCTCAGGAGGCACCCAGCCGCAGCCGGCATTCAGCAAGGTGCGGTCGTCTTCATACACGTGCTTGAGGAGCCACAGCGAATCGACCGAGGTTCGTCCCAGGAAGGGCTTGCGCCGCGGGGCGGCGTCGCGTTCGACCGCCGCGACGTAGTAGCCGCTGGCCGGCCGTGCCTCGACGTGGCCTTCGGCGACCAGTCGCTGGTAGGCGTTCGTCACGGTCATCGTGCTGACCGCGCTCGTCTTGGCGAGTGCGCGCACCGACGGCAGCCTGTCGCCCGGCTGCAGGGCGCTGGAGCGGATCTGGGCCAGGAGCGCGTCGTAGACCTGGCGGACCAGGGGCGTCGGGAGCAGGGGGTCGATGGCGATCATGGCTGGAGGATGAGCAGGAAGAGGTCGCGGCAGGCACCGCATGCACGCTTCGTGTGCAAAACAGGCCCCAACTGAGGGACGGGTGCGCACTGTTCTACTACAGACCTCACAAACTGTACATATACATTTCCCCGCAATGCTGCCCCAATAACGGCTTCCGATCCACCTTCGCATCACAAAGCCCATGCAGCAACTTCCGAACTCCTTGGCGCGCCGTCTTTCCCGTTGGGGCATCGCCGCACTGCTGGTCGGCGCGGCCGCGTCGCCCGCGTTGGCGCAGACCACGCTCAAGATCATCCCGAGCAGCAACATCACGGTGCTCGACCCGATCTGGACGACCGCGTACGTGACGCGCAACTTCGGCTACATGGTCTACGACACCTTGTTCGCGACCGACCTCGAAGGCCACATCAAGCCGCAAATGGTCGACAAGTGGAAGGTGTCGGCGGACAACAAGACCTGGACCTTCACGTTGCGCGATGGCCTGGAGTTCCATGATGGCAAGCCAGTCACTGGCGAGGACGTGATTGCGTCGATCAAGCGCTGGGCCAGCCGCGACACCTTCGGTGCCCAGCTCGCCAAGAACACTGAGCGTTACGAAACGCCCGATGCCAAGACCTTCGTCATCGTGCTGAAGGAACCCTTCGGCCTGGTGCTCGAAGCGCTGGGCAAGCCCTCGTCCAATGTGCCTTTCATCATGCCCAAGCGGGTGGCCGACACACCCGGCGACGTGCAGATCAAGGAATCGATCGGCTCGGGCCCCTATGTGTTCAAGGCCGACGAGTTCCGCCCGGGCGAGCGCGTGGTGTTCACCAAGAACACGCGCTACAAGCCGCGTGCGGAAGCGCCATCGGGCACGGCGGGCGGCAAGAACGTGTATGTGGACCGCGTCGAGTGGCTCATCATCCGCGACGCACAGACCCAGATGAACGCGCTGCTCAATGGCGAGGCCGACATCCTGGAGCAGCCCGCGTTCGAGCAGTACGCCACGCTGCGCACCAACCCGGACATCAAGCTGGTCGACGCCCAGCCGGCCGGCAACCAGTTCATCCTGCGCTTCAACTTCCTGCAGCCTCCCTTCAACAACGAAAAGGTGCGTCGCGCCGCGATGCTGGCCTTGGGCCAGGAGGCCTTCCTGCGCACCCAGGTCGGCACGCCGGGCCTCACGCGCTACTGCAAGAGCATGTTCCCGTGCGGCACGCTGTTCGAGTCGGAGCAGACCGGCGAGTACACCGGCGTTGCAAACCCGACCAAGGCCAAGGCGCTGCTGGCCGAAGCCGGCTACAAGGGCGAGCCCGTGGTGCTGATGCGCCCGACCGACAACCCCACCATCGGCAAGCTGCCGCTGGTGGCCAAGCAGCAGTTGGAGCAGGCCGGTTTCAAGGTCGACATGCAGGCGATGGACTGGTCGACGCTGGTCGCGCGCCGCGCCAAGAAGGACGCGCCTTCGGCCGGCGGCTGGAGCGCCTTCATGACCTCGTGGACCGCGTCGGACATCCTCAACCCGATCACCATGGCGATGATGAACGCCACCGGCGACAAGGGGTGGTTCGGCTGGCAGACCGACGCCAAGCTCGAAGAGATCAAGGTCCAGTTCACGCAGGCCAAGACCGACGCCGAGAAGAGGAAGCTGGCCGCCGCCGCCCAGTTGCGCGCCTTCGAGACCGCGACCCACGTGCCGGTCGGCCAGTACAACCAGCCTGCTGCCGTGCGCAAGAACATCGACGGCCTGGTGCCGGCGGGTGCCCAGGTGTACTGGAACATCAAGAAGCAATAAGCCACACCACCTGAAGACGGTGCGCCTGGCGCGCGCCGTCTTTGTCCGGAGTTTTTCCCATGCTGAATTTTCTCGGCAAGCGCCTGCTCGCCACCGTGCCCGTGCTGCTGGTCGTGGCCATTGCGATCTTCATGATCGTGCGGCTCACACCCGGCGATCCGGCGGCGGTCATCGGCGGCAACAGTGCCACCAACGAAGACCTCGATCGCATTCGCGTGCAGCTCGGCCTGACCAAACCCCTGTGGGAGCAATTCGCGATCTGGGGCGGCGGCGTGCTGCGCGGCGATCTTGGCTTTTCGTTCTTCCTCAACAAGCCGGTGACCGAACTCATCGGACAGCGCATGGAGCCCACGCTCTCGCTGGCGGCCGGCACGCTGCTGCTGGCGGTGCTGATCGCGCTGCCGCTGGGCACGCTTGCTGCGTGGCGCATGGGCGGCTGGCTCGACAAGGCGGTGATGGCATTCTCGGTCGCCGGTTTCTCGGTGCCGGTGTTCGTGGTCGGCTATGTGCTCATCTACCTGCTGTCGATGAAGCTGCAGTGGTTTCCGGTGCAGGGTTATCGGCGTATCGCCGACGGCGTGTGGCCATGGATGCACCAGCTCATGCTGCCCTGCCTGACACTGGCCATCACCTATGTGGCACTTCTGTCTCGCGTGACGCGCGCCGCTGTCAGCGAGGCGCTGACCGAGGACTACATCCGCACCGCGCGGGCCAAGGGCATTACCGAGCTGCAGGTGCTCAAGCACCATGCGCTGCGCAATGCGGCGGTGCCCGTGGTCACGGTGATCGGCGTCAGCGCGGCCCTGCTGCTGGGCGGCGTGGTCGTCACTGAAACCGTGTTTGCGATTCCCGGCCTCGGCCAGCTCACCGTGGACGCCGTGCTCAACCGGGACTTCCCCGTGCTGCAGGGCGTGGTGCTCTTCTTCGCGCTGGTCTATGTCGGCGTGAACCTGCTGGTGGACCTGAGCTACCTCTTTCTCGACCCTCGTATCCGGTACTGACATGGGCAATCTCCACAAACTCTGGCGCAACACGGCGGTGCGCGGTGGCGTGATCGTGCTGGTCGCGCTCGCCCTGATGGGCATCTTCGCGCCGTGGCTGGGCACCTTCGACCCTTCCGCCATGGACCCGAGCTTCATTTCGGTAGAAGCCGGCACCACGGGGCAGGTGACCTTGCCCGACGGTACGCAGATTGCGCACACCTTCTGGATGGGCAGCGACAGCGTGGGGCGCGACGTGTGGAGCCGTGTGCTCTATGGCACCCGCATCTCGATGGCCGTCGGTCTGCTGACGGCACTGGTCGCCATCGTCTTCGGCTGCCTGCTGGGCATGCTGGCGGGTTACTTCCGCGCGATCGATGCGGTGCTCATGCGTGTGATGGACGGCGTGATGGCCATCCCGGCCGTGCTGCTGGCGATCACGCTGGTCGCCGTGCTGGGCGCCAGCCTGCCGACGGTGGTGCTTGCCATTGCCGTACCCGAGGTGCCGCGCGTCACGCGCCTGGTGCGTGCGCTGGTGATGAGCCTGCGCGACGAGCCCTTTGTCGAGGCCGCGCGCGCGCTGGCCACCGCCGACTTCACCATCCTCTGGCGCGACATCCTGCCCAACGCGCTCGCGCCGCTGATCGTCCAGGGCACCTTCATCGCAGCCTCCGCGGTGCTCACCGAGGCGATCCTGAGTTTCCTCGGTCTGGGCCTGCCGTCGGACGTGCCGACCTGGGGGAACATCATGGCCGAAGGCCGCGTGCAGTTCTCGCAGAGCCCCGGCAATGTGCTGTTTCCGGCCCTGTTCCTCGTGCCCACCGTGCTCGCCATCAACATGCTGGGTGACGGCCTGCGCGACGTGCTGGATCCGAAGTTCTCCAAACGCGTCTGAGGCGACCCATCATGAACGACCATCCACACCCGGAACAACCCGGCGCCATCCTCGACGTGCAGGGCCTGCAGGTTGCGCTGCCATCCGATGCCGACCGACCCTTTGCCATCGAACGGCTCGACCTGCGCATCGACGCTGGCCGCACCTTGTGCATCGTCGGCGAGTCCGGCTCGGGCAAGTCGGTGCTGGCCACCACGGTGATGGGGCTGATCGCCAAAGGCCTGACGCCTGCGGCCGGCCGCATCGTGCTGGCGGGCGAAACCATCTTCGACCAAGGTCGCTACGTGGCTGACCGCCGCCTGCGCGAACTGCGCGGCACCGGCATGGGCATGGTGTTCCAGGAGCCGATGACGGCGCTGAACCCCGTGCTCACCTGTGGAGAACAGGTCGATGAGCTGCTGCGCACCCACACGCCATGGGGTGCGGCCGAGCGCCGCACGCACATCCTTGCGATCTTCGAGCGCGTGCGCCTGCCCGACCCGGCGCGCATCTTTGCCAGCTACCCGCACCAGCTCTCGGGCGGCCAGCGCCAGCGCATTGTGATCGCGATGGCGATCATCCTGAAGCCGCGCCTGCTGATCTGCGACGAGCCGACCACCGCGCTCGACGTGACCACGCAGGCGGAGATTCTCAAGCTCATCGCCGAGCTGCAGGCCGAGCAGGGCAGCGCCGTGCTCTTCATCACCCACGACATGGGGGTGGTCGCGGAAATCGCCGACGACGTGATGGTCATGCACCGCGGTGTGCTGGTCGAGCAGGGTGCTTGCGATCAGGTGCTTCGCCGTCCGCGCGAAGCCTACACGCGCATGCTGCTCGACGCCGTGCCCGGCATGACGCCGCCACCCGCGCGGCCTGTGGCCCAAGGCAAGCCGCTGCTCACGGGCGTGGGTGTCGGCAAGGTCTATGTCCGGCGCGACTGGCTGGGCCGCAGCAAGCACAACACCGCGCTGCAGGACGCAAGCGTGGCGGTGCATCGCGGCGAAACGGTGGGCGTGGTGGGCGAGTCCGGTTCGGGCAAGTCGACCTTCGCTCGCTGCATGATCCGGCTGATCGACCCCACGGCGGGTGAGGTGCGTTGGGGCGATACCGCGGTGCAGTCGCTCTCGGAAGGGCGGTTGCGCCCGATGCGCTCGCGGGTGCAGGTGGTCTTCCAGGACCCCAATCGTTCACTCAATCCCCGTCGCACTGTCGGCTCCTCGATGGTCGAGGGCGCGATGAACTTCGGCATGGACAAGCTGCATGCGCGCCGCACGGCCGAAGAGCTGATGGACCGCATCCAGCTGCCGCGCACCGCGCTCGAACGCTACCCGCACCAGTTCTCCGGCGGCCAGCGCCAGCGCCTGGCCATCGCGCGCGCCATCGCCTGCCAGCCGCAGGTGCTGGTGGCCGACGAGGCGGTGTCGGCGCTCGACGTGTCGGTGCAGGCGCAGATCCTCGACCTGCTGCGCGAGATCCAACGCGACCTCGGCCTGGGCATCCTCTTCATCACGCACGACCTGCGTGTCGCGGCGCAGCTGTGCGACCGCGTGATCGTGATGAGCCAGGGCCGCATCGTCGAGCAGGGCCCCACGGGGCGCGTGTTCAACGCCCCCGAGAACGACTACACGCGCCGGCTGCTGGCCGCCGCACCGCGCGCCGAACTGGCGGGCCAACCGGTGACGACGGGCGCCTGATGCGGCGACCGTTCCTGTCATCGCCGCAGCTCAACGACCCCGCGTGGCGCCGCGAGTTCAGGCTGGGTTGCCGCGACATCCGGGGCCCGGCGCTGGGCACCCTGGCGATGGGCCTGGTGGCCGGCGTGGCGATGGCCAAGAGCGGCGTCGGCCTGGGCGTGATCCTCGGCATGTCGCTGCTGGTGTTCGCCAGCGCGTCGCAGCTGGCCTGCCTGCCGCTCATGGCCGCCGGTGCGCCGCTGTGGGTGATCGCTGCGACCGCCTGCGTGCTCAACCTGCGCTTCGTCGTTTTCAGCGTGAGCTGGCGGCGCTACTTCGGCGGGCACGGCCGGCCGCAGCGGGTGCTGCTGTCGTACCTGGCGGGCGACCCGGTGTACGCGCAGTTCGTGCAGCGGCATCCGGTGCCGTCGCCGACCGGCCGCGCGACCGTGGCGCAGCAGGGCTACTTCCTCGGCCTGGCGCTCACCAACTGGGCGGCCTGGCATGTGGCGTCGCTCGCAGGCATTTTTTTGGCCGACGCCATCCCGACCGCCTGGGGCCTGCGCTTCGTTGGCGTGCTCGCACTGCTCGCGCTCGCGCTGCCGATGCTGACCGACCGCGCGGTGCGCTGCTCGGCGCTGGCTGCCGCGTCGGTCGCGTTGGCCACGGCCTCGTGGCCGATGGGATTGAACGTGGTCGCAGCCATCGCCACCGCCTTCGTGGCCGGGCTCTGGGCCGACCGCCACTGGAACCTGCGCTGATGCATGCGGCCCATGGGGTGTACGCCTGGCTCGCGGTGCTGGCGCTGGTGTTGGTGACCGTGCTCACGCGCAGCTTCTTCCTGCTGCCCGACCGCGAGCCGCGCCTGCCCGGCTGGCTCCGCCAGGGTCTGCGCCATGCCCCGGTGGCCGCGCTGCTGGCGATGGTCGTGCCCGAGGTCTTCCTGAGCAACGGCCACCTGCTGGCCGACTGGCGCGACGCGCGCCTGTTCGCCGTGGCCGCGGCTTTGCTGTACTACCTGGCTCGGCGAAACGACGTGACCGGGACGATCCTGGCAGGGGCGGCTACGCTCATGCTGTTCAGGCTGGGGCTAGGCTGGCCTTGATTCGACAACTGAAAAGAAACGGAAACTGAAATGACGATGGCAATGAGCTGGTCCGAATGGGCGGACCACGATGCGGTGGCACTGGCCGAGCGGGTGCGCAAGGGCGACGTGAGCCCGGCTGAGCTGGCGGCGCAGGCGAAGGCGGCCATCGACAAGGTCAACGGCCCGCTCGATGCGGTGGTCGAGGTGTTCGATGACGCCGTGGCCGACCCGGTGGGCAACGGCACGAACACCGATGGCACCTTCGCTGGCGTGCCTTACCTGATGAAGGACCTGGGCCCCACGCTCAAGGGCCGACTGCAGGAATTCGGTTCGATGCTGATGCAGGGCCACCGCCCGGCCGAAGACAGCTTCCTCACCGGCAAGATCCGCCAGGCGGGGCTGAACATCATGGGCCGCACCACCACGCCCGAGTTCGGTGTGTGCAGCTCTGCGGAAAACGCGCTGTACGTCACGCGCAACCCCTGGGACACCGCCTACACCACCTATGGCTCCTCGGCCGGCACGGGTGCCATCGTGGCCGCGGGCGTGCTGCCGATGTCGCACGCCACCGACGGCGGCGGCTCGATCCGCATCCCGGCCGGCGCCAACGGCAACATCGGCCTGAAAGTTTCGCGCGGTGTGTTCTCGCTGGCACCGAACCTGTCGGACCTGTCGGGCCTGGTGTCGATCCAGGGTTGTCACAGCCGCACGGTGCGCGACACCGCGGCCTTCGTCGACCAGTGCCGCGGCGGCGCACCGGGCGAGTTCATGCCCTTCTGGTCGCCGGCCGAGCCCTACAGCGAACTCATCAAGAAGGACCCGGGCCGTCTGCGCATCGCGCTGTCGCACGAGTGGGGCGACTACCGCGCCGTGCCGCATTTCGTGGCCGAGCTGGAGCGCGTCGGCCGCTTCCTCGAAGGGCTGGGCCACCACGTCGAGTGGGCGCTGCCCAAGGTCGACTTCCAGACCGCCTTTGCCGCGCAGACGACCTGCTACATCAGCAACTTCGCGCAGGTCATCGCCGGCCAGATCGCGCGCCTGGGCCACGAGCGCCCGCCGGCCGATCTGCTCGAGCCGATCAACATCAAGATCTGGGAAGCGGGCCTCGACACCACCTACGGCGAGCGCTCGAAGATGCAGGCGGTGTTCAACACCACCTCGCGCGCCTTCGGCAACTTCTTCGAGGACTGGGACATCATCCTCACGCCGGTGACCGCGCTGCCCACACCCAAGGTCGGCACCACCGAATACCTCACGGTCAGCGACAACCCGTCCGTCTACGACTGGTTCGGAAACCTCTGGAAGAACTTCGCCTACACCCCGCTGGCCAACCTGTGCGGCATGCCCGGCATCTCGCTGCCACTGGCGGCGCAGGAAAACGGTCTGCCGCTGGGGATCCAGGCGCAGGCGCGCCAGGCCAACGATGGGTTGCTGCTGCAACTGGCCGCGCAGATCGAGCGGGCCATCGGGGGCAAATGGAATGCGGGACAACGCCCCAGCGTGCACGTCGCTGGCGCTTGAACGCTTGAACGCTTGAACGCGCGGACCTGCTGGCCTGGTCGCGGCTCAGGGCAGCAGGTCGAGCAGGCGTGCGAGGAGGCGTGCCAGCGCGACCAGTGCCTCCCATAACGCGCCCAGATGGCGCAGGAAGTCCATGAACGCCGACGGCTCAGCCTTCAGGCGCTTCGAATGAGAACCCGACGCCGTAGACCGACCGGATCCAGTCGTGCGTGGGCGCGGCAGCGGCCAGCTTGCGACGCAGGTTCTTGATGTGGCTGTCGACGGCACGCTCTGTGACGTCGTCCGACGGCTCGTAAGCCAGCTCGAGCAACTGGCCGCGCGAGAAAATCCGGCCAGGATGCCGTGCCAGGGCCTGCAACAGGCGGAATTCGCGCCGCGTGAGTTGGAGCGGGGTGCCTTGGATGCTGGCCTGCCATTGGTCCTCGTCGAGCACCAGTGCCGACTCGGCGAGGTCGGCGGGGGCGCTGGGGCTGGCGCGTCGCAGCACCGCGCGCACCCGTGCCACCACCTCGCGCGGCGAGAAGGGTTTGCAGATGTAGTCGTCAGCGCCCAGTTCCAGGCCCACCAGCCGGTCCACTTCCTCGATGCGTGCGGTCAGCAGAATGATCGGATGGTTGGTGCGCGCACGTGCGCCGCGCAGCACACCCAGCCCGTCGAGCTCGGGCAGCATGAGGTCGAGCAGCGTGAGATCGGGCGGTGCGGCAAGAATGCGGGCCAGCCCGGTTCGACCGTCGGCAGCATGTTCGGTCTCGTAGCCTGCGTGGCGCAAGTAGTCCTGCAGCACCGAGGCGATGTCGGCATCGTCTTCGACGATCAGAATTCGATTTTTCATGGGCACAGCGGCGTCTCAGTTGTCGGCGATCAATGGCAGCGTCAATGTGATCCCCAGGCCGCCCAGCGGCGAGGCCGAGGCTTCGATCGTGCCGCCATGCTGCTCGATCAGGGTTCGGCAAATGGACAGGCCCAATCCGGAGCCGCCCACGTTCATGTCTGCGTCGCGGACCTGGCGGCTGCGCGAAGCGTCGCCCCGGTACAGCCGGTCGAAGAGCCGCTGCAGTTCATGCGCTGCCGGGCCGGGCGCGCTGTCGTCGAAGCGCAGCACCAGGCACATGGCATCGGGCGCACCCTGCACGCGTGCGCCGAGCTGGAGCTGACCACCGGCATCTGTGTAGGCCAGGGTGTTTTCCAGGAGGTTCATGAACACCTGGTGGAGCCGGCGCGGATCGCCCATCACCATCGGCTGGCGAGCGGTGAGTTCGTCGAGGCCTTGGGTGTCAAGCGTGATGGCACGCTGCGCAAAACGCTCACGTGCCAGCGCCAGCGTCTCGTGCAGCAAGGCCAGCGGAAACACCGGAACGAGGCTGGCGGCAATGCCCTCGGGTTCATGCATGCTGCTGCGCAGGTCGTCGACCAGTTGGCCCAGGCGCATGACCTGCCGGTGCAGCCGCAGGGCCGTCTTGTCGTCGAAGGTCCGGATGCCGTCCTGCAGCGCTTCGATTTCAGCGCGCATCGCTGCCAGGGGGGTGCGAAGCTCGTGCGCCACGTCGGCCAGCCACGCCCGGCGCGAGGCCTCGATGGTGTCGAGCCGCTCGGCCATCGAGTTGAACGTGTGGCCGAGGAGGGCGAGTTCGTCGGAGCCGCGCGGCGTCACGCGGGTGTCCAGGCGCCCGCGTGCAATGCTCTTGGCGCCCTGGGTCAACTCGTCGATCGGGGTGAACCAGTGGCGCGCCAGCAGCCAGGAGAGGATGAGCGCGATGATCAGGCCGACACCGCCGGTCAGGGCGATGACGTTGGACTGGCGCGCCACGAAGGCGCGATCGGCTTCACTTTCGAGTTCCTGCAGCGGTGCCAGTAAAAGGGTGCCGATGACGCGGCCGTCATGCAGCAAGGGCAGGCGTGCGGCCTCATTGACGTCCACCGATGCCCCCGCCACGTGCTTGTCGGCAGCGTCGATCACTTCCAGGCGCTGGTAGATCGCATCGCGCCCCCGGATGAAAGGCGGTGGAATGAAGCGCGGCTGCATGCTGCCGTCCGGTGGTGCATTCGCCCCCTCGGGCGGCGGCGTATTTCCCTCGTCGGGCGGTGGACCGCCCGGCGGCATGCCACGGTGGCGTTCAAACTCGGGCGCGTCACCGCCATCGTTCCTCGTGGGGCGCGGCAGCACCGACCGTTCGGCACGAACGGTGTCCCAGTTGCCGTGTACGGCGTACTTCTTCTGAAGGATTTCGGCGAGCCAATCCATGCGGCGGATTTCGATTTCCGCCACATAGGGACCCAGGCCGCGTTGCAGCCCGAGGATGGAGAAGCTGGCAAAGATCAGCAGCAGCAACGCGAGCAGCGTCGCCATGGCCAGGAAGACCTTCTTGGACAGCGTCAGGCGGGACGTCGGAAGACGCGGGAAACGGACTCGCATTCGCCTGATCATGGAACCACAATTCGGAGAAACATTGAGTGCCGCCAGCGCCAGGCCGTCAGCCGCCTGAGCGTTCGAGCGCGCGCGTCAGGCGAACGAGAAGAAGCAGCGGAACGGCGTACGCCTGTCGCCCCACTGGTCTGCCGCGTCGCGGAAGATGTCGAGCAACTGCTCGCGGTCTTCCTTGTCGAACTTGGCCGTGACCGGGATCTGTTCGAGCACGACCACGAAGCCGGGTTGCGGCATCGATTTGGGCAGCACGCCAGTGAGCGCGCTCGACAGCGTGCTCAGGCTCTTGGAAGCTTCGGGGCGCAGCGCAAATTGCTGCACGAGACTGTCAAGGACTTCCTGCTTGGTCTGCGCGTCGCGCAGGTTGGCACGCAGGAAAACCTGTCCTTCCTCTTCGGCCGCTCCTTGGAGATCGTCCACACGCAGTGCGCGGATCGACTGGACGATGTTCGGGCGCATGGTGCGCAAGGACAGTGTGATTTCGCTCAATTCCATCGGTAATCTATTCGGAGAGGGGGCGTAACTCTATTCGAGAACGGGGTTTTCTGCGAATCGAGGGGCTTTGCGTTTTGCCCGACATCGAGTAAGGCGACGCGGCGCACAGCGAACGGTGAGTGCGTCCGCGAGATGCGCTCCTACCGGGTAAGTCCGGAGCCCACGCGGATCGGGGCGCATTGTTTTGATTATGAACCATAACGATAATTTGGTTTGAGCAGCACCCCGGCCCGGCTCTTTCAACCACAACCAGGAGACATCGCATGCAAACTTCCTCTTCCCTTAGACCCCTAATCCCTTCGCGCCGTGGCCTGTTGCTGGCTGGACTCGCTACAGCAGGCGCTGGCGCCTTGGGCGCTGCGGCGTCGGCGGCGGAACTGCCATCCACGCCCACAACCGCCACCATTCCCATGGCGTTGCCGCGCTCCGAATTCGTGTACGAGTCGATCGTCGACCTCGCACCCACGTTGCAACTGGGGGCTTCCCCGTTTGGCGACCGGCGCATGGTGCCCATCGTCGGCGGCACGTTCGAGGGCCCGGGCCTGCGAGGCAAGGTGATGGCCGGCGGGGCCGATCGGCAGTTGGTGCGGCGCGATGGCTCTGTCAACCTGGACGCGGTGTACGAACTCCAGACCGACGACGGCGTGATCATCTCCGTGCGCAACCGCGTGCTGTCGCGGCCTGCGCGCGACGCGACGCCGCGCTACGTGTTCTCCACGTTGGAGATCACCGCGCCCGAAGGCCGCTACGGCTGGATCAACGATTTCGTCTACGTCGGCACGCTCAACAGCATGCGGCCGCAGCGCGACGCCGTGGTGATCCGGGTCTACAAGCTTGTTTAGGACTCATGTTTGTTGACACTCGAACAAATGAAAAGTAATGTAATGTGACGCCGCGCTGTTTCCTCTGCCGCGCAACCGCTTCATTGACCTTTCATTCTTCGACTGTGAAACCATGAAAATTGCGATTCTGGGTGGTGGACACGGCGCTTATGCGGCCGCTGCGGATCTGGCGGAAGCGGGGCATGCGGTACGACTGTGGCGGCGCGACGCGGTGGCGTTGCAGGCGGTGATCGACGCCGGCGGCATCACGTTGAAGGACGCGGCGGGGCCCCGCGAGGTGCGCATTTCGCTGGCGACCGCCGACATCGGTGCAGCGCTGCAGGGTGCCGAGCTCATCGTCGTTCCAGGGCCCGCTACCGCACAAGAGGACATTGCGCGCGCCATGGCGCCGCACCTCGTCGATGGTCAGGTCGTGTTCCTGCCGCCGGGCACTTTCGGCAGCTACGTGATGGCACGCGCGGTGGCGCAGATGGGCAGCCGTGCCGACGTGGCCTGGGCAGAAACCGGCACGCTGCCCTACCTTGCACGCAAGCACGGCGAACGCGAGGTCAATGTGACCGTGCGAGCGCTGCGCCTGCCCACCGGCGTCTACCCGGCGCGCAAGTCCGCGGCAGCGATCCAGGTCATCCGCCAAGCCTACCCGAGCGTGCATGCGTGCGGCGACGCGCTGTCGGGCGCGCTCATGAATGCAGGCCCGGTGATCCATCCGCCCCTGATGGTCATGAACGCGGCGCCGCTGCAGCACTTCGAGCGTTGGGACATCCACAACGAAGGCACGCAGCGCGCGGTGCGCGACGTGACCGACCGGCTCGACCTGGAACGCATCGCCGTTCGCGAGGCCTGGGGCATGGGCGCGCCGCACTATCCACTGGCCGACCATTACGACAACGACCGCTGGATGTATGGGGACGCGCACAAGCAGCTCGTGAAGTCGGGTGACTGGCGCGAGAACATCGACCTCCATACCCACCGCTACATCACCGAGGACACCGAGCTGGGCCTCGCGTTCCTGGCTTCCGCGGCACGGCATGCGGGCGTGGAGGCGCCCATCGCGCACGGCCTGCTGGCCATTGCGGGTGGCTTTCTCCAACGCGACCTGCGGCAAGGACCTCGCACTTTCGAAGCGCTCGGCCTGGCCGAACTGACGGCTGCGCAGATCCGCGAGAGGCTGCACGATGGCGAATGAACAACACCCGCGCGTGGTGGCTGTCGGCGCCGGCCGCATGGGGCGCGGCATCGCCATCGCCTTTGCCTACGCAGGCCACCGCATCGCGCTCGTCGACTTGCGTGAGCGCAGCGACGAAGACTGGGCTCGGCTGCAGGCCGAAGCGGCGGCCGAGATCGAAGGCAGCCTGCGCGGCTTGAGCGCGTTGGGTGCCATCGACGCAGCACAGGTCGGCGCCATCGCCGAGCGCGTGGTTTACGTGCGCGCGAGCGATGCCCCGGCCTTCCTGGGCGCAGCCGAACTGGTGTTCGAAGGCGTGCCCGAAACCATGGCCGCCAAGCGCGATGCATTCGCGCAGCTCAACCTGCATTGCAGCGACGAGGCGATCCTCACCTCCACGACGAGTTCGATCCTGGTCACCCAACTCGCGTCGCTCGTGCGTCGGCCGGAGCGCTTTCTGAACATCCATTGGCTCAACCCGGCTTACGTGATCCCGGTGGTCGAACTCAGCTGCCATCCGGGCACCGACCCGGCTGTGCTGGCACGTGCCAAGGCGCTGCTCGAAGCCATCGGCAAGCTGCCGGTGGTGTGCGGTGCCTCGCCCGGCTACATCGTGCCGCGGCTGCAGGCGCTGGTGATGAACGAGGCCGCGCGGATGATCGAGGAGGGCGCCGCCACGGCGGAGGAGATTGACAAGGCCACACGCTATGGACTGGGCCTTCGGTTCGCCGCGCTGGGCGTGGTCGAGTTCATCGATTTCGGCGGCTGCGACATCCTGCATCACGCGAGCCGCGAAATGTCGGCCTCGCTCAGCCCCGAACGTTATGCGGCACCCGCCATCGTCGAGCGCATGGTGTCCGAGGGGCGTCTCGGATTGAAGACAGGCAACGGTTTCTACGACTACGCAGGCCGCGACGTGGCGGCCTACCGGGCCGACGTGCTGACCCGCACGCTCGGCATGCTCCGGCATGCGGGGCTCTGGCAGCCGCCAGCCGACCAGAGCGTGTCGTAGCAAGCGAAAGACGGCAACCGCCTTTCGCTTTCAGTCGGCACCTTCTGCACCCTCCGCCGCATCGCCCGGCGCCTGCGCGTGCAGGTCGATCATGCGGCGCAGCGTGGCCTTGAGGTCTTCGGCGCGTTGCAGGCCGAAGGGTTCCAGCACGCGGCGTTCGTGCTCGCGTGCGAGCTCCATCAGATGCTCGACCGACTTCGCGCCCTGGGGCGTGATGCGCACCAAGGTGATACGGCGATCACTGTCATGGGGCAGGCGTTCGATCTGCTGGCGTGCTTCCATGCGGTCGAGCAGCCGGGTGACGGTCGGCTGCTTGGTCACCGTGACCTGGGCGAGCCGTCCGATGCTCACCGCTTCGCCGCCGGCGAGCGATGCCATCACGCGCCATTCGGACACTGAAAACCCTTGCTGGCGCGCGACTTCGTGGAACTCCGAGGAGATCAGCAGGCTGGCCTGTGCGAGCAGTGCCGGCAGGTAGTCGTCGACGAAGCGAGGCGCCGGTGCGGGTGCCGACGGATTCGTCTCCACATCTGGCTTTCCGGGCACGCTGCTTGCATGTCTAGGGTAATTCATGATTGTGAATACATTCAGTTGTAAACATTATATGAAGCGTGCATTCGACGGCGTCATGAGCGCTGCGGGCCGCCCCCACCGGTAACAAAGGAACCCCATGGCTGAACGTTCGTTCGTGGAGGAAGTCAAGAAGCTTCGGCTTTCGGGCGGCGAAGTCTTCAGTGGTGAAGGCATTCTGGCAGTGACCAAGGCGTTGCTCGAATCCGGTGTGTCTTACGTCGCGGGCTACCAGGGGTCGCCCATCTCCCATCTCATGGACGTGCTGGCGGACGCGCAGGACATCCTGGCCGACTACGGCATCCGTTTCGAGAACAGCGCCAGCGAAGCCACGGCAGCAGCCACGCTGGCCGCCTCGGTCAACTACCCGCTGCGCGGCGCGGTGACCTTCAAGGCCACGGTCGGCACCAACGTCGCGTCGGACGCCTTGGCCAACCTGGCTTCGGGCGGCGTCGTCGGCGGAGCGCTCATCATCGTCGGCGAGGACTACGGCGAGGGCTCATCGATCATGCAGGAGCGCAGCCATGCGTTCGCCATGAAGTCGCAGATGTGGCTGCTCGACCCGCGTCCCAACCTCCCGTGCATCGTTCAGGCCGTCAAGGATGGCTTCGAGCTGTCGGAGGCGAGCCACACGCCGGTGATGCTGCAGTTGCGCATTCGCGCCTGCCATGTCCACGGCCACTTCATTGCAGGCGACAACCGGCGCGCGAAGTTCACGCTGCAGGACGCGCTGCAGACGCCCCAGCGCGACGTCAGCCGCATCGTGCTGCCGCCGGCGAGCTTTCTTCACGAGCAGGAAAAGGTGCAGGACCGCTGGCCCGCCGCGGTGCGCTTCATCGAAGAACGCCAGCTCAACGAGTTCTTCTCGGCGGACGCCGACGACGTCGGCATCATCGTGCAGGGCGGCTGCTACAACACGCTGCTGCGCGCGCTCGAACGCCTGGGCCTGGCCGACGTGTACGGCAACACCCGCATGCCGCTCTACGTCATGAACGTGGCCTATCCGCTCATCGACAGCGAGGTGCTGCGCTTCTGCGAAGGCAAGCGCGCGGTGCTGGTGGTCGAGGAAGGCCAGCCCAATTTCGTCGAACAGAATCTGGCGAGCATCCTGCGACAGGCCGGCTCGACCACCGTGCTGCATGGCAAGGACACGCTGCCGGTGGCGGGCGAATACACCGCGTCGGAACTGCTCAAGGGTGCGCGCAGCTTTGGCGAGCGCTACGGCCGTTTGCAGCCGTTGCCCGTGCCCCCGCCCGTGCGCAAGGTCTTCGCGCTGAAGGAGGTTTCGGCGGTGGGGGTCGACGATGGGCCTGCGCCGGCGGTGCTTGGCCCGCTCGCCGATAGCGTGAACGGCCGTCCGCCGGGCTTTTGCACGGGCTGCCCGGAACGGCCGATCTTCACGGCGATGAAGCTGGTCGAACGCGAACTGGGCACGCATCACGTGAGCGCGGACATCGGCTGCCACCTGTTCTCCATCCTGCCGCCTTTCCACATCGGCGCGACCACCATGGGCTACGGCCTGGGCACGGCCAGCGCGGCCGCCTTCGGCCGGCCCGATGGCAAGCGCGCGATCTCGGTGATGGGCGACGGCGGCTTCTGGCACAACGGCCTGACCAGCGGCATCGCCAACGCGGTGTTCAACCGCAGCGACAACCTGACCATCGTGGTTGACAACAACTACACATCGGCCACGGGCGGACAGGACATCCTGTCGTCGACCGCGCTGAATCCGACGCGCAGCACCGGCCACGAGATCGAGCGCGCCGTGCGCGGCGTCGGCGTGAAATGGGTCAGGACGCTGCGCCGCACCTACGACGTGGCGGGCATGCGCGACCTGTTGCGCGAGGCACTCACGACCAAGGAAGCGGGACCGAAGGTGCTGATCGCGCAGTCCGAATGCATGCTCAACAAGCAGCGCCGCGAGAAGCCTCTGGTGCGCAAGGCGATCGCCGACGGCAAGCGCGTGGTGCGCGAGAAGTTCGGCGTGGACGCCGACACCTGCACTGGCGACCATTCGTGCATCCGCCTGTCGGGCTGCCCGTCGCTGTCGATCAAGCCCAACCCCGATCCGCTGCGCACCGATCCGGTCGCGACCGTGCTCGACAGTTGCGTGGGCTGCGGCGTGTGCGGCGAGGTCTCCCATGCCGCCGTGCTGTGCCCGTCGTTCTACAAGGCACAGATCGTGAGCAACCCGAACCGCTGGGACCGCATGCGCGAACGCGTGCGTGCCGCCGTCATCGGCTGGCTGCAACGCGGCGATGCGCGACGCAGGGAGGCGTATGCGTTCTGAAATTCGACCCTGGGGGCGAGCCATGACCCAGCCGATCAAGCTCGCAATCCTGGCGATGGGCGGCGAAGGCGGCGGCGTGCTGGCCGACTGGATCGTCGACATGGGCGAGCACAACGGCTACATCGCGCAGACCACCTCGGTGCCGGGCGTGGCGCAACGCACCGGTGCCACCATCTACTACGTGGAGCTGTATCCGGCCGCGCAAGCGACGGCTGACGGCGGCCAACCCATCCTGGCACTGATGCCGCTGCCCGGCGACGTGGACGTGGTGCTGGCCTCCGAACTGATGGAGGCGGGCCGCGCAGTGCAGCGCGGCCTGGTCACCACCGACCGCACGACGCTGATCGCGTCGACCCATCGGGTGTATTCCATCGCGGAGAAGAGCGCGCTCGGCGACGGGCGGGTCGACAGCGCACAGCTGCTCGGCCATGCCGAGGCCGCCGCCCGGCGCTTCATTCGCTTCGACATGGCGCAGGCTGCAGAAGCTTCAGGCAGCGTGATCAGCGCCGTGCTCTTCGGCGCGCTGGCCGGTGCGGGCGTGCTGCCCTTTGCACGTGCGCAGTTCGAGGACACCATCACGCGCGGCGGCGTGGGCGTGCAGCCGAGCCTGAAGGCTTTCGCAACCGGCTTTGCGCGTGCTCAAGATCCGCTCGACCCAGCAACGCCGCAGCCGGCGGCCATGCCTGCGCCGCAGCCGCGCCATCCGGCCGTCCGCGCGCTGGTCGACCGCGTGCAGCAACGGTTCGAACCGGCGGCGCACTTCGTGCTGCTCGAAGGTGTGCGCCGCCTGATCGACTACCAGGACATCGACTATGCAGCGCTGTACCTGGACCGCATGGCCGGCATCGCCGCCTTGCCTGCGGTCGCCGACACGCCGCAGCTGGTGATCGAAACGGGGCGCCACCTCGCGCTGTGGATGTCGTATGAAGACACGGCCCGCGTCGCCGCATTGAAGACGCGCGCCACCCGCTTCGAGCGCGTGCGCGGCGAGGCGAGTGTCAAGAGCGGCCAGATCCTCGCGATCAACGAATACATGCATCCGCGCCTGCAGGAGATCTGCGAGACGCTGCCTGCGGGCATCGGCCGCTGGCTGATGCGCTCGTCGCTGCCGCGCCGGCTGGTGGAGAAGCTGACGCAGCATGGCCGTGTAATCCAGACCAGCTCGGTGCACGGCTACCTGATGCTGCGCACCGTGGCGGGCATGAAGCGCTGGCGTCGTTCCACGATGCGCTATGCGGAAGAAAACCGCCGCATCGAGGCCTGGCTCGCCTGCATCGCCGACACCGCGGACCGCAACCCGGCGCTCGCCGTCGAGGTGGCTCAGTGCCAGCGGCTGGTCAAGGGCTACAGCGATACGCACACGCGCGGCACCCTGAACTACGACACGCTGATGGCGGCGCTCGAGCGCGCCGGCAGCAATCTGGCGCCCGCCACACTGCGTGAGCTGCGCGACGCAGCGCTCGCCGACGAGCATGGCAACCAGCTGCGGGCGGCACTCGCGCGTCACGCGCTGGCCTGATCGCCCACTGCAAGAAAAAAAGAACGACGAGAAAGGCACCGATGTCCGCTTCCACTCTCGAACTGCGCGTCGTCGAAGCCCGCACGCTCAACCCGCTGATCCGTCTGTTGCGGCTGCGCGCAGACGACAGCCGGCAACTGCCCGCCTATGCGGCCGGTGCGCATGTACGCGTTCGCGTACAGACCGGAGCCGACGACAGCGCGGTGGATTGGCGCCACTACTCGCTGGTGAATTTTTCGACCGCGCGCAACGCGACCCAGGTGCCTGTCGAGTATGTGATCGCGGTGCGCCTGGAGCCCGCGGGCCGCGGCGGATCGCGCTTCATGCACGAGCGCGTGCAGCAAGGCGACGTGCTCACGATCGAGATGCCGAAGAACGACTTTCCGCTGCACACCGGCCCGGGCGGCACGGTGCTGGTGGCCGGTGGCATCGGCGTGACGCCGCTCGCGACCATGGCCGCACGCCGCCGTGCAGAAGGTTTGCCTGTGCGCCTGCACTACGCCGGCCGCAGCCGCGACACCATGGCCTTCCTGCCGGAGCTCCAAGCCATGCTCGGCGACGACCTGCAGGTGCATGCTGACGCCGACGCCGGTGCGCCACTGGACATCGAAGCGCTGCTCGACGCCTGCCCGGCCGGCGACCGCCTGTACGTCTGCGGACCCAAGCCGATGCTCGACGCCGTGCTGGAAAAGACCCAGGCGCGCGGCTGGACGCACGACCGCGTGCACTTCGAACTCTTCAGCGCGCCGGTGGTGGAGGAGGGCGACCAGCCCTTCGAGGTCGAACTCGCCCAGTCGGGCCAGCGCTTCACCGTGCCGGCCCACCAGACCCTGCTCGACTGCCTGATCGAACACGGTTGCGACCCCATGTTCGACTGCAACCGCGGTGAATGCGGCGTATGTGCCGTGCCGGTGCTCGAAGGCGAGATCGACCATCGCGACTATGTACTGACCGCGCGTGAAAAGGCCCAGGGCAACGTGATGCAGATCTGCATTTCGCGCGCCAAGGGTGCGCGCCTCGTGCTCGACATGTGAAGCCCCGTCCACAGGAAGCTGCCATGACCGCCTACCGAGACAATCCCGATGCCGTGCGCGCGCTGGTCAAGGACGACCGCGTGCATCGCGACCTCTACACCAGTCCTGAAATCTTCGCGCTGGAGCAGGAGCACTTCTTCGGCAACACCTGGAACTACGTCGGCCACGAAAGCCAGATCCCGAAGTCCGGCGACTGGATCAGCAACGACATCGGCGGACGACCACTGATCATCGTGCGGCACGGCGACGGCTCGGTGCGGGCACTGATGAATCGCTGCGCGCACAAGGGATCGCGTCTGGTCAACGGACCTTGCGGCAACACCGGCAAGTTCTTTCGCTGCCCGTACCACGCGTGGACCTTCAAGACCGACGGGGCGCTGCTGGCCATCCCGCTGAAGAACGGCTACGAGGGCACGGCACTCGGTGAGTGCGAGGCGTCCCGCGGCCTCACTGCGCTACGCCACGTACGCAGCCATCGCGGCTTCATCTTCGTGAAGATCAACGATGCAGGGCCGGACTTCGAGACCTTCTTCGGCGATTCGTTGAGCTCGATCGACAACATGGCCGACCGCTCGCCCGAAGGCGAGCTGGAGATCGCCGGCGGCTGCCTGCGCTTCGTGCACCAGTGCAACTGGAAGATGTTCGTCGAAAACCTCAACGACACCATGCATCCGATGGTGGCGCACGAATCGTCGGCCGGCACCGCCAAGGCCATGTGGGCCGGCCAGCCCGCCGATGCGCCCAAGCCGATGGCCATCGAGCAGTTCGTGCCCTTCATGTCCGACTACAAGTTCTTCGAGGACATGGGCATCCGGACCTATGACAACGGCCACAGCTTCACCGGTGTGCACTTCAGCATCCATAGCAAATACGCGGCCATCCCCGCCTACGACGACGCCATGAAGGCGCGCTACGGCGAAGAGAAAACAGCCCAGATCCTGGGCATGGCGCGGCACAACACCGTGTACTACCCGAACCTCACCATCAAGGGGGCGATCCAGGCGATCCGCGTGGTCAAGCCCCTCGCGGTCGACCGCACGCTGGTGGAGAGCTGGACCTTCCGGCTCAAGGGCGCGCCACCCGAGCTGCTGCAGCGCACCACCATGTACAGCCGCCTCATCAATTCGCCTTTTTCGGTGGTCGGCCATGACGACCTGCAGGCCTACCGCGGCATGCAGGCCGGGCTGCTCGCCAGCGGCAACGAGTGGGTGAGCCTGCACCGCAACTTCGATGCGACCGAAGTCGCCGGCGGCGAGATCACGACCATCGGCACCAGCGAGCTGCCCATGCGCAACCAGTACCGGGCCTGGTCCCGCTACATGACGGAGACGATGTGATGGTCAACCCCACACCGACGACCACCGTGACGCGGCAGGACCTCATCGATTTCGTCGTGCACGAGGCGCACCTGCTTGACACGCGTCGCTATGAGGAATGGAACGCGCTGTTCGCCGACGATGCCTTCTACTGGGTGCCGCTCGTGCCTGACCAGGAGGACGGCATCAACCACACCTCGCACATGTACGAGGACAAGCTGCTGCGCGACCTGCGCATCGAGCGCCTCAAGAGCCCGCGCGCGTTCTCGCAGCAGCCCCGCAGCCGCTGCCACCACCTGCTGCAGGTGCCCGTGGTCGAGGTGCTGGACAACGCCGGCAACCGTTACGTGGTGCGCACGTCCTTCCACTACACCGAGTCGCAGGGCGACGAGATGCAGTTCTACGTCGGCTATTTCTTCCATCACCTCACGGTGCAGAACGGCGCGTTGCGCATCACGCTCAAGCGCGTCGATCTGCTCAACTGCGACGCGGCGCTGCCTGCGGTGCAGCTCTTCATCTAGGCGGCCCATGCACGCGACCGTTCATGACGTCTTCAGCAACAGCGCGGCGCGCACGCCCGACGCCGACTTCCTGTTCACCGAGTCGGTGACGGCAACGGCCTACGGCATCGAGGCCGGCGCGGTGCGCTGGGGCGAAGCCGCTGCCGAAGTCGAGCGCCTGCGCCTGGCCTACGCCCAGGCCGGGTACGGCCACGGCCACCGTGTCGGGCTGCTGCTGGAGAACAGGCCGGCTTTCCTCTTCCATTGGTTTGCGCTCAACGCACTGGGCGTGAGCGTGGTGCCGATCAACTCAGACATGCGTTCGGCGGAGCTGAGCTACCTGATCGGCCACAGCGAAATCGGCCTGGCCGTCACGTTGCCCGAACGCGCAGCCGACCTGCAGACCGCAGCGGCGCTCGCCGGCGCACCCCGCTTCGACACGCTCGACGCCAATGCCCGCGTCATCCCTCGTGCGACCACGCCGCCACCGCGAGCCAGGCAGCCCGTCGGCGCCGACACCGAATGCGCGCTGCTGTACACGTCGGGCACTACCGGGCGCCCCAAGGGCTGCATCCTGAGCAACACCTACTTCCTGCATGCGGGTGCATGGTACGCAGCACTCGATGGCGTGTGCAGCGTGCGGCCCGATGCGGAGCGCGTGATGACGCCGCTGCCGCTCACGCACATGAACGCGATGGCCTGCTCGACCATGGTGGTGTTGGTGGCCGGTGGCTGCCTGGTGCAGCTCGACCGCTTCCACCCCACGACCTGGCTGCAGAGCGCCCGCGAGAGCGGCGCGACCATCGTGCATTACCTGGGTGTGATGCCGGCCATGCTGCTGTCGGCTCCCGCAGCGCCGGCAGACCGCGACCATGCGATCCGCTGGGGCTTCGGCGCTGGCGTCGACCCCAAGCACCACGCCACCTTCGAAGCGCGCTTCGGATTTCCGCTGGTCGAAGCCTGGGCGATGACGGAGACCGGCGTGGCCGCGTGCATCATGGCCCACCGAGAACCGCGCCTGGTCGGCCAGAGCTGCTTCGGCCGGCAGGAGGACTTCGTCGAGGTGCAGGTGCTCGACGACCAGGGCCTGCCTGCCGCGGTCGGCATGCCCGGTGAGTTGCTGGTGCGCGCAGCCGGTGCCGAACCCCGGCACGCCTTCTTTTCGGGCTACCTCAAGGACGACGACGCCACGAGCGAAGCCTGGGCCGACGGTTGGTTCCACACCGGCGACCTGGTGCGGCGCGACGCCGATGGCAACTTCTTCTTCGTCGACCGCAAGAAGAACGTGATCCGCCGCAGTGGCGAGAACATCTCGGCCGTGGAAGTCGAGAGCGTCCTCAACCAGCATCCGGCCGTGAAGTCGGCGGCCGTGGCGGCAACACCCGATGCCGTGCGGGGCGACGAGGTGCTCGCCTGCATCGTGCTGCATGCGCCGCTTGATGCGGCTGCACAGGCTGAGATGGCGGCCAGCATCGTCGCGCATGCGCTCGACCAACTGGCCTACTACAAGGCGCCGGGCTACGTCGCCTTCATCGACGCGCTGCCGCTCACGCCGTCGCAGAAGATCCAGCGCGGGGAACTGCGCAGCATGGCGCAAACGCTGCCAGGCGCTGCGCATTGTGTCGACACGCGCGCACTCAAGAAACGGCAGGGCTGAATGAACGCTTGGCTCTCGACTCGATGCGCGTCGGCTCCCCAATGCGCCCCAACCATCGCGATGGAATCACAGGCATGACGACGACCCGACGCCGCCAGTCCTACGAAGGCGTGGCCGTGGCCGTGCCCGTGACCGTGCCGTACGAACGCTACTCGACACGAACCGCCCACTGGTTCCTCGGCCGGGCCGTCGACGCGCTGGTGCAGGGCAGCGGCCTGGACAAGGCGCAGATCGACGGCCTGTGCGTGAGCAGCTTCTCGCTCGCGCCCGACACCGCCGTCGGCCTGACGCAGCACCTGGGCCTGTCGCCACGCTGGCTGGACCATGTGCCCACCGGCGGTGCATCGGGCGTGATGTGCCTGCGCCGCGCGGCGCGTGCGGTGCAATCCGGCGACGCCGACGTGGTGGCCTGCGTGGCGGCCGACACCAACCATGTCGACTCGTTCCGCCAGACGCTGGGCAGCTTCAGCAACTTTTCGCGCGACGCAACCTATCCCTATGGCGCGGGCGGGCCGAACTCGGTGTTCGCTTTCATCACCGCGAACTACATGCGCACCTTCGGCGCGCGGCGCGAAGATTTCGGCCGCATCGCCGTCGACCAGCGCAGCAACGCGCTCAAGAACCCGCATGCGATGTTCAGCAAGCCGCTCACGCTCGACGCCTACATGGCCGCACGCCCGATCTCCGACCCGATCCACCTGTTCGACTGTGTCATGCCCTGCGCGGGCGGCGAGGCGTTCCTGGTGATGAGCGAAGAACGCGCCCGCGACCTGGGGCTGCGGCATGCGCTGATCCACGGTGCCATCGAACGCCACAACGCCTATGCCGACGACCCGATCATGGTGCGTGGTGGTTGGCGCGTGGACCGCGCAGACCTGTATGCGCAGGCCAGCGTGCAGCCTGCGGACATCGACTTCGTCCAGACCTACGACGACTACCCGGTGATCGTGATGATGCAGTTCGAGGACCTCGGCTTTTGTGAGAAAGGCGAAGGCCCGGCCTTCGTGCGCGCCCACACCATGACGCACGACGGCAGCTTCCCGAACAACACCAGTGGCGGCCAGCTCTCGGCCGGCCAGGCCGGCGCGGCGGGCGGCTTTCTCGGCATGACCGAAGCGCTGCGGCAGCTGACCGACGACGCTGGCGCGCGCGCCGTGCCCGGCGCGCAACTGGGCCTGGTGGCGGGCTTCGGCATGGTCACCTACGACCGCTGCCTGTGCACCGGCGCCGTGATCCTCGGCCGGGGGGAGGCGTTGTCATGACCATGCCGCTCATGCATCCGCCGCGCAAGAATCCGGTGCTCCGCACCCGGCAGATGAACCTGCCACCGTGGGCCCGTGGGCGCGTCGCGCTCGGCATCACGGCGGCGGCCGCCGAGGGCCGCTTCGAGCTGCAGGTCTGCGACGACTGCAGCGCCGTGCAATACCCGCCGCGCGAGGTCTGCCACCGTTGCCTGTCGGTGCGGTTGCGCTGGCGCGAACAGAGCGGGGAGGGAGCGCTGCTCGCCACCACCACCCTGCACCACAGCAACGACCTCTACTTCCGCGAGCGGCTGCCCTGGCGGCTCGGCCTGGTGCATCTGGACGCCGGGCCCACCCTCATGGTGCACATGCACGGCGAGGTCACTGAACCGGAGGCCGCCGAAGCCGCAAAGGTACCCACCCGGGTGCGCGTCGGTGCGCGGCTCGACCGCGCCGGGCAGGCCGTCCTCATTGGTTTTCCGAACGAAGGGAGCGTCCACATGGCCGACGACAAGATGCTGCGCGAAATGACCAGTGATCCGAAATTCCGAAAGGTGCTGGTGACCGATGGCAAGACCGGCGTCGGCCAGGCGCTGGTGCGCGCGCTGGTGAAGGCCGGTGCCGACATCGTGTGGGTCGGCCATGCCGAGCCCTGGAAGAAAACCGGCGGGCTCGACGACCTCTCGGCGCTGCCGCAGGTCACGCTGGTGCCGCTCGACCTGACGAACGGCCGCCAAGTGACCGAACTCGCGGGCTCGATCGGCGGCAAGGTCGACATCGTGATCAACAACGCCGAGGTGCATCGCACGTTCGGCATCGGTGCGCGGCGCGGCACCGATGCCGCGCGCGCCGAGATGGACATCAACTACTTCGGCCTGCTGCGCCTGGCGCAGGAGTTCGGCCCGGCGCTCAAGGGGCGCGCGGCCGACGGCGAAACGGGCGCAACGGCCTGGGTCAACCTGCTGTCGGTCTATGCACTGAGCAACTTTCCGCCGCACGGCACCTTCAGCGCATCGAAGGCCGCAGCGCTGTCGCTGTCGCAGTGCCTGCGCGCTGAAATGCGGCCCGCCGGCATCCGCGTGATCAACGTGTTTCCCGGGCCGATCGACGACGACTGGAACCAGCATGTGCCGCCGCCCAAGCTCGCACCCGAGACGCTCGCCAATGCGATCGTCAAGGCGCTGCGCGACGGGGTCGAGGACATCTACCCGGGCGACGTCGCGCAGGAATGGCTCGAGCGCTGGCGCGACAACCCGAAGGTGCTCGAACGCGAGCTGTCGCAGCCATGACGCGCCTTCCGCGGCATTCCTCGAACAGAGACAGGAGCTTGAGATGATGACGACCGACCTGATGTCCACCGCCGAGATCCTCGGCGGCCTGGTGGGCGCGCTGAGCAGCGGACGCATCCGCGTGATCGACCTCACGCAGACCCTCACGCCCGAGTTCCCGCAGATCGCTTTGCCGCCCGAGATGGGGCAGTGCTGGCCATTTCGCATCGAGGAGGTGTCGAAGTACGACGAGCGCGGACCGGGCTGGTATTGGAACAACTTCTCGTGCGGCGAGCACACGGGCACGCACTTCGATGCGCCGATCCACTGGATCTCCGGGCGCGATCTGCCGAACAACTCGGTCGACACCATCCCGGTGCAGAACTTCGTCGCACCGGCGTGCGTCATCGATTGCTCGGCCGAGGCCACGGCCGACCCGGACTACCTCCTCACGCTCGACGACATCCACGCCTATGAAGCTACGCATGGCCGCATTCCCAAGGGCGCCTGGGTGTTGATGCGCACCGACTGGTCCAAGCGGCAAGACCCTGAGGCCTACCAGAACTTCGACGAGACCGGCCAGCACACGCCCGGCCCCGGCACCGAGGCGGTGCGATTCCTGGTCGAGCAGCGCGACGTGCTGGGCTTCGGTTCCGAGGCCATCGGCACCGACGCCGGCCAGGGCTACCACCTGCGCCCACCGTACCCGTGCCACTACTACATGCACGGCGCCGGCCGCTACGGCCTTCAATGCCTGTGCAACCTCGACCTGCTGCCGCCCGCCGGTGCGGTGCTGATCTGCCCGCCGCTGAAGATCCAGAAGGGCAGTGGCAGCCCGTTGCGCGTCCTTGCACTGGTGGGAGGCGCGTAACGATGGCTGCCATGACTGGGAGCGCCGAAGGCCGACGACGCGTGGCGGCCGTCACCGGCGGCAGCGCCGGCATCGGCCAGGCCATTTGTGAAGACCTGCTGGCCAAGGGCTATGAAGTGGTGTCGCTGTCCCGCCGCAAGGCAGCCCTCGACCATCCCCGCCTGCACAGCATTGAGGTCGATCTCGGCGACCGCGAAGCCACCGCCGCAGCAGCGAGCGAGCTGGTGCGCCGCTTCGACGTCGATACGGTGGTGCACAACGCAGGTGTCATCCGGCCGGCTTTGCTGGCCGACGTGAAGCTGTCCGACCTCGACGCGCTGGTCGAACTGCACCTGGGCTGTGCCGTGCGGTTGGTGCAGGCCGCGTTGCCGCACATGCGGTCGCAGCGTTTCGGCCGCGTCGTGCTGATGTCGTCGCGCGCAGCGGTCGGCCTGGCCACGCGCACCGCCTATTCCGCAACCAAGGCCGGCATGCTGGGCATGGCGCGCACCTGGGCGCTCGAGCTCGCCGCCGACGGCATCACGGTGAACGTGGTGGCCCCGGGGCCCATCCGCACCGACATGTTCTACGACGTGGTGGAAGCGGGCAGCGACAAGGAACGTGCGTTGGCCGCGTCGGTCCCCGTCAAGCGCCTGGGTGAGTCGGCCGACGTGGCGCGTGCGGTGGGCTTTTTCGCCGACGCGGACAACGGCTTCGTCACGGGCCAGGTGCTGTATGTGTGCGGTGGCACCAGCGTAGGCAGCCTCGCGCTCTGATCCCGATGCCCCGCCTGCCACACACCCGCCGCATGCTGGCCCGTTTCTTGATGCTCAGCCTGCCTGACCGCTGCGGTGCGGGTGCCATCGATTCTCGACCTTGCCCTGTGCCGCAAGCCTCTTTGTTCCAACCCCGGAGTTTTGTCATGTCCTTCAAGCCTCTTCAGTCTCTCGTCGCACTGGCACTTGCCGCCGCCTTCGGGGCGCCCGTTCTCGCGCAGGTGAAGATCGGCGTGGTCACTTCGTCGACCGGTCCAACGGCGTTGGTCGGCATTCCGCAGAAGAACACGGTGCCGCTGCTGCCGACCAAGATCGGCGACATTACGGTCGAATACATCTCGCGCGACGACGCCAGCGATCCGACCAACTCGGTGACCGAGGTGAAGAAGCTCATCAGCGAGCAGAACATCGACGCGCTCATCGGCCCGAGCGGCTCACCCAATGCGATGGGCGTGATCCAGTTCGTGGCCGACGCCGGTGTGCCCATGCTCGCGCCCGTGGGCACGGCCGCGGTCGTGCTGCCGATGACGGAGCCCAAGAAATGGGTCTTCAAGACCACGCAGAACGACGACATCATCGCCAAGGCGCTGGTCGAGCAGATGGTCAAGGCCAAGGTCAAGACGCTGGGCCTGATTGCACTGAACGATCCGTATGGCGAGAACTGGGTCAAGGTGGTGGGCGAGCTCACGGCGCGCCACGGTATCAAGATCGTGGCGACCGAACGCTTCCTGCGCACCGACACCTCGGTGACGGCGCAGAGCCTGAAGGTGCTGTCGGCCAGCCCCGATGCGGTGCTCGTTGCGGCTGCGGGCGGTCCGACCGTACTGCCCCAGACCACGCTGGTCGACCAGGGCTACAAGGGCCAGATCTACCAGACGCACGGCGCCGCGCTGCCCGACTTCCTGCGTCTGGGCGGCAAGAAGGTCGAAGGCACCATCCTGGCGGCCAGCCTGATGCTGGTGCTGCCCGAGATCGCCGACAGCAACCCGTCCAAGAAAATGGCGATGGACTACATCGCCGCCTACGAGAAACTCAACGGCAGCAAGCCCGCGACCTTTGGCGCGAACGTGTACGACGCCGGTCTGCTGCTGCAGAAGGCGATTCCGATTGCCGCGCAAAAGGCCAAGCCAGGCACCAAGGAATTCCGCGCCGCGCTGCGCGACGCACTGGAACAAACCAAGGAGCTGGTGGCCACGCAGGGTGTCTACACGATGACGCCGGCCGACCACAGCGGCTTCGACGACCGGGGCCGCGAGCTCATCACGGTCAAGGACGGCGGCTGGAAGCTGCTGAAGTAACGGGCACGGAGCGCGCAACCGCATGAACCTCCAGATCGCAGTGCTCCTGGGCCAGGACGGCATCACCAACGGCGCCATCTATGCGCTGCTTGCGCTGTCGATCGTGCTGGTCTTCACGGTGACGCGCGTGCTCCTGATTCCCCAAGGTGAATTCGTTGCCTATGGCGCGCTGACCATGGCCGCGATCCAGGCCGGCCAGCCGAGTGCAGTGGTCTGGCTGCTGGTCGGGCTGTGCCTGGGTTCGGCCGCGGTCGACGTCGCGCAGCACCTGATGCGCAGCGAACGCGCGGTGCCGTTGCGATGGCTGTTCGCGGGCAAACTGGCCTACCCGGCGCTGATGGTGCTGCTGATGTACCGGTTGCCGCTGGCCACCCTGGCCATGCCGCTGCAGATCGCGTTCACGCTCGCGCTGCTGGTACCGATGGGGCCATTGCTGTACCGGCTGGTCTTCCAGCCGATCGCCGACGCGCCCGCGCTGGTGCTGCTGATCGTGTCGATTGCGCTGCATGTGTCCATGGTGGGCGTGGGCCTGCTGGTGTTCGGCCCGGGCGGCGCGAGCACCACGCCGCTGGTCGACGCCGTGCTGGAGATCGGCGGCGTTCGCATCAAGGCACAGACGCTGTGCGTCATTGCGGTGGCGCTCCTGCTGATCGGTGCGCTGTACCTCCTGTTCGGCCGAACGCTGTACGGCAAGGCTTTGCGCGCCGCGGCGATGAACCGCATGGGCGCCCGGCTCATGGGCATTTCACCGGTGTTCGCCGGCAAGGCGACCTTCTTCCTGGCTGCGCTGATCGGCGCGATGTCGGGCGTGCTCATCGCACCGATGACCACCATCTATTACGACTCGGGCTTCATCATCAGCCTGAAGGGCTTCGTGGGTTCGATTATCGGCGGCCTGGTGAGCTATCCGCTGGCCGCGGCGGGCGCCGTCGTCGTCGGCCTGATCGAGGCCTTCTCGGCCTTCTGGGCCAGCACATACAAGGAGATCATCGTGTTCACGCTGATCATTCCGGTGCTGCTGTGGCTGTCACTGACCAGCAAGCATGTGGAGGACGAGGAATGAAGGCGCCTGTCGTGCCGATGGCGCTCGTCGTCTTCGTGCTCCTGCTCTGTGTGGCGCCGCTGGTGGTGCCGCCGTTCTACGTCACGCTGTTGAACTACATCGGGCTGTACGGACTGGTTGCCCTCGGGCTGCTCCTGCTCACGGGCGTGGGCGGGCTCACCAGTTTCGGCCAGGCGGCCTTCGTGGGCGTGGGTGCGTACACCACGGCGGCACTGTCGACCGGTGTCATCGCGTTGCCTGCGGCGCTGTCGTGGATGCAGCATTCGCCTTGGATCGCACTGCTCGCCGGCCTGCTGCTCACCCTGGGCGTGGCCATGGTGCTGGGCGCGCTCACGCTGCGGCTGTCGGGCCACTATCTGCCGCTGGGCACCATTGCCTGGGGTCTGAGCCTGTACTACCTGTTCGGCACCTTCGATCGCCTGGGGGGCCAGACCGGGTTGTCTGGCATTCCGCCGATCGCGCTGTTCGGCCATCCGCTGCAGACCGCCAACGAGATGTACTACCTGATCTGGGCGTTCGTGCTGGTTGCCGCGCTCACCACGCAGAACCTGCTCGACTCGCGCCAGGGCAGGGCGATCCGTGCGCTGCGCGGCGGCGTCGTCATGGCGGAGGCGATGGGCGTGAACACTTCGCGTTCGCGCATGGTGATCTTCGTCATCGCCGCGTTGCAAGCCTGTGCGTCCGGCTGGCTGTACGCCCACCTCCAGCGCTTCGTGAACCCGTCGCCCTTCAGCCTGCAGTACGGCATCGACTACCTGTTCATGGCCGTCGTCGGCGGTGCCGGCCAGGTGTGGGGTGCCCTGCTGGGCGCAGGCGTGATCACCGTGCTCAAGCAATGGTTGCAGGACCTGCTGCCCGGCCTGCTGGGCCGCACCGGCAATTTCGAGATGATCGTCTTCGGTGCACTGCTGATCCTGCTGCTGCAGCGTTCGCGTACCGGGCTGTGGGGCGTGCTGACGCGTTGGCTGCCCGGACCGAAGAAGCGCCGGCCTGCGGGTGCACGGGCCTTGTCGACAGCCATTGAGCCGCTGCCGCGGCGTGCCATGCTGCCGCGCGGGCAAGTCGTCCTGGAGGCGCGCGCCGTCACGCGACGCTTCGGCGGCCTGGTGGCCAACAACGCGATGGACCTGACCGTGCATGCCGGAGAAATCCTCGCGCTGATCGGCCCGAATGGCGCGGGCAAGAGCACCATGTTCAACCAGTTGTCGGGCGTGGACACGCCGACCTCCGGACAGGTGCTGTTCCAGGGCGCGCCGATCACCGGCCGCGGCTCGCGCGCCATTGCGCGGCTGGGCCTGAGCCGGAGCTTTCAGCACGTGCGGCTGCTGCCCGAAATGAGTGTGCTGGAGAACGTGGCCATCGGCGCGCACCTGCGCGGACGGCGCGGCGTGCTGGCTTCGGCCTGGCGGCTCGACCGCGCCGAAGAAGCCCGCCTGATGGCAGAGGCCGCGCATCAGGTTCGGCGCGTGGGCCTGGAAGCGCACATGTTCGACGACGCAGGCTCACTGGCCCTGGGCCAGCAGCGCACGCTGGAGATCGCCCGTGCGCTTGCCAGCGATCCGAGCCTGCTGTTGCTCGACGAACCCGCCGCCGGCCTGCGCCTGCAGGAGAAGGTCGCGCTGGCCGAACTGCTGCGCAAGCTGCGCGACGAAGGCATGGCGATTCTGCTGGTGGAGCACGACATGGACTTCGTGATGGGACTGGTGGACCGCGTGGTCGTCATGGATTTCGGCCAGAAGATTGCCGAGGGGCTGCCCGACGAGGTGCAGAAGAACCCGGCGGTGCTCGAAGCTTATCTGGGCGGGGTGGACGCATGAGCGACAAGGTGCTTGAAGTGCGCGACCTGACCGTGTCGTACGGCAAGGTCGACGCGTTGGTGAAGGCGAACATTGAGGTCCGCACCGGCCACATCGTGACCGTGATCGGACCGAACGGTGCGGGCAAGACGACGCTGCTCTCCGCCGTGATGGGCGTGTTGCCATCGCGTGGCGAGATCGTGCTCGACGGCACGGTGCATCGTTCGCCCCAGGTCGAGCAGATGGTGCGCGCCGGCATGACGCTGGTGCCCGAGAAGCGCGAGCTCTTTGCGGGCATGAGCGTGCAGGACAACCTGCTGCTGGGTGCTTTCGACCGCCACCGGCGCGGGCTGCGCGACAGCCTGCAGACGCTCGACGAGGTCTACATGCTCTTTCCGCGGTTGCAGGAGCGCCGTGAGCAACTTGCCGGCACGCTGTCGGGTGGCGAGCGCCAGATGCTCGCCATCGGCCGCGCGCTCATGGCCAGGCCACGCCTGCTGATGCTCGACGAGCCCAGCCTGGGCCTGGCGCCCCTCATCGTGCGCGAGATCTTCCGCATCATCGCGGCGCTGCGCGCGCGCGGCGTGTCGATCCTCCTGGTCGAGCAGAACGCGCGGGCCGCGTTGCAGGTGGCCGACCATGCCTATGTGCTGGAAACCGGCGCGATCACGATACAGGGCCCCGCGGCGGAACTGGCGCGAGACCCGCGCGTGGTGGAGGCTTACCTCGGCCTGGCCGGCAAGCACCAGGACCGCCTGGCCGGATGAAGGCCACGCACTGACCCGGCCCCGAACACTTCGTCCCCTTGCGCCCAATTGCTTGACACCTCAATTTTTCAAATCTCATACACCAACCGAAGGATGTCCATGAAGCCCTTGAACCGCACCGCCATTGCACTGGGTCTCGCGCTGGGCCTGACCGCGGGCCTGTCGGCCGCCGCCAGCGCCGCCGACCTGAAGATCGGGTTCATCAGTTCGCTCTCCGGGCCCGTCTCGGCATTGGGCATTCCCTACGAGAAAGGCATCCGGGCCGCCATCGCCGAGAACCCGTCACTGGCCGGTCACAAGGTGCAGCTGATCGTGCTCGATGACGCGTCGGACCCGACCACCGCCGGCCGCAATGCACGCAAGCTCGTGGTGGAAGACAAGGTCGACGTGCTGATCGGCACCTCGGGCGTGCCGGGCGCCATGGCGATCGCGGCCGTTGCCAAGGAACTGAACGTGCCCCTGATTTCGCCGACGCCGGTGACCATCCCCGGCGGCGCCGATACCTGGACGGTGACTGTGTCGCAGTCCTTCCCGTTGATGGTGTCGGCCGTGGTCGAGCGCATGCAGAAGGCCGGCGTGAAGACGGTGGCCTTCATCGGCTTCTCCGATGCCCTGGGTGACCTGGCCTACGACTCGCTCAAGAAGAGTGCCGACGCGGTCGGCATCAAGATCGTGGCCAACGAACGCTATGCGCGCGCCGACGCCTCGGTCACGGGACAGGTACTCAAGATCGCGGCGCTGCGGCCCGATGCGGTGTTCGCAGGCAACTCCGGCACACCGGGTGCGCTGCCTTACCTGGCGCTGGCCGAGCGTGGTTACAAAGGCCAGCTCTACGGCACGCACGGCCTGATCAACGCCGACTTCGTGCGTGTGGGCGGTACGTCCATCGACGGCCTGCAGGTGCCCAGCGGTCCGGTGCTGGTGGCCGACCAACTGCCGGCGGACAACCCGATCCGCGCGGTGTCGATGAACTTCCGCAGCGCCTACCAGAAGGCCAACGGCGCGATGCCGAACGATGCCTTCTCGTCGTACACCTACGACTCGTACCTGTTGCTTGGCGATGCCGCCAAGCGCGCCAAGGGAGAGCCGGGCACGCCGGCCTACCGTACGGCCTTGCGCGACGCGATCATGAGCACCAAGGAGCTGGTGGGCACGCACGGCGTCTACAACTTCAAGGTCGACGATCGCTACGGGTCGGACAAGCGCGCGGTCGTCATGGTCAAGATGGAAAAGGGTCAGTGGAAGCTGGCGCCCTAGCATGGGCCACTGACATGACCACCTACCGCGACCACCCCGAAGCCGTCGCCGCACTGGTCGAGAACGATCGCGTCCACCGCGACCTCTACCTCAGCGACGAACTGTTCGCGCTCGAACAGGAGCGCCTGTTCGCCAACAGCTGGCTCTACGCAGGCCACGCCAGCCAGGTGCCGAACGCGGGCGACTACTGGGCGCTCGACCTCGCAGGCAAGCCGGTGATGCTGGTAAGGCAGGCCGACAGCCGGGTGCGCGTTTTCTACAACCGCTGCGCCCACAAGGGCAGTCGCCTGGTGACCGACGAAAGCGGCAACGCCGGCAAGTTCTTCCGCTGCCCTTACCACGCGTGGACCTACAAGCTGGACGGTGCGCCGCTCGCCATGCCGCTCAAGAGCGGCTACGAGGGCACGCGTCTGGCCGAGTGCGAATCGGGCCAGGGCCTGGTCGAGGTCAGGAACACGGTGGTCTACCGCGACTTCGTGTTCGTGCGCCTGGCCGAGGAGGGCGTCGACTTCGACAGCTACTTCGGCGACGTCAAGCAGGCCATCGACAACATGGTCGACCGCTCGCCCGAAGGCCGCCTCACCGTGGGTGGCGGCGTGTTGCGCAGCATCGTCCATTGCAACTGGAAGATGTACCTGGAGAACATCAACGACACGGTGCATCCGATGTCCACGCACGAATCGGCCACGCAGGCTGCCAAGTCGGTGTGGCAGGCGCAGGGGCGGGATGCCGATGCGCCCAAGCCGATGGCCATGGAGCAGATCCTGCCCTTCGGCGCGGGCTACGACTTCTTCGACAGGATGGGCGCACGTGTGTTCGCCAATGGCCACAGCATCCTGGGCATCCACTTCAGCATCCATTCGAACTATGCGCAGCTGCCCGCGTACGAGGCCGCGATGCGCAAGGCACACGGCGAGGCGCGCGCGGCCGACATCCTGGAGCGCTCGCCGCAGAACGCGGTGTTCTATCCGAGCCTGTCGGTCAAGGGCTCGCCGCAAGCCATCCGCGTGATCCGGCCGCTGGCTGCCGACCGAACGCTCATCGAAGCCTGGAGCTTTCGCGCGGCCGGCGCGCCGGAAGTGATGTTCCAGCGCGCCATGACCTACAACCGTCTGGTGTTCTCGCCCATGTCGGTGGTCGCGCACGACGACCTGCATCTGTTCGAGAGCATGCAGCGCGGCCTGCATGCCGATGGCAACGACTGGGTCAGCCTGCACCGCGACTTCGACCCGGCCGAGCTCGGCCAGGGCACGGTCACCACCAACGGCACCAATGAACTGTTGATGCGCAACCAGTTCCGTGCGTGGGCGCGCTTCATGGCGCCCGGCACCTCCCTTTCACTCAACCCCCGAGGAGTTACGACATGAAGCACCTGATCCCGACCTTGACGCGCGGCGCGCTGACAGCGGCGCTGGCCGTCGCAGTGGCGACCACGGCACTGGCTGCCGACCTCAAGGTCGGCCTCAGCACCTCGCTGTCCGGCCCGAACTCCTCGATCGGCATTCCCTACGCCAAGGGCATGCAGGCCGCACTCGCGTACAAGGGCGAACTCAACGGGGTGAAGATCCAGCTGATCGTGCTGGACGACGGTTCGGACCCGACCGCCTCCGGTCGCAATGCGCGCAAGCTGGTCGAAGAAGAGAAGGTGGACGTGCTCATGGGCACCTCGGGCGCGCCGTCGGCGGTGGCCATTGCGCAGGTCGGCCGCGAGAGCAAGACGCCGATGATCGCGGTCACGCCCATCTCATGGGACCCGGTCGAGAACCCCTGGGCCGTGACCGTGGCGCAGCCCACGCAGCTCATGGTCGATGCGGTGGTCGAGCGCATGAAACGCAATGGCGTCAAGACGGTCGGCTACATCGGCTTTTCCGACGTGTGGGGCGACCTGGTCTACGACGCGCTCATGAAGGCCGCGCCCGCCGCCGGCATCAAGGTCACCACCAATGAACGCTACGCACGCGGCGACTCGTCGGTGACCGGGCAAATCCTGAAGATCGTCGCCACGCGGCCCGACGCCGTGATGACCGGCGGTGCCGGCACGCCGGGTGCGTTGCCCTTCCTGGCACTGGCAGAGCGCGGATTCAAGGGCGGCGTATACGGGCAGCACGGTCTCATCAACCCCGATTTCGTGCGGGTCGCGGGTGCTTCGGCACAGGGTTCGCTGATGCCCACGGGGCCGGTGATCGTGGCCGAACAGCTGCCCGACGGCAGCCCCACCAAGAAGATCGCACTGGACTTCCGCGCGGTCTACCAGAAGGTGAACAACGCGCCGACCACCGACGCGTTCTCGGCCTATTCCTTCGATGCCTGGCTGGTGTTCCTCGATGCCGCGGCGCGCGCCATGCCCAAGGCTGCGCCCGGCACGCCGGAGTTCCGCGTCGCGTTGCGCGATGCGATCCTGAGCACCAAGGAAGTGGTGGGCACGCATGGCGTCTACAACTTCAAGCCCGGCGCGCTCTACGGCGTGGACGAGCGCGCACGCGTGATCGTCAAGCTCGACAACGGCCAGTGGAAGCTCGCACCTTGACCCGGCGCCCAAACAGCACGCGCGCGAGGAGGGTGCTCCGATGAGCTGGGATGTCGCCCTCATCCTCGCCATGGACGGGCTGGCCAATGGCTCCGTCTACCTGCTCGCCGGCCTGGGCCTGGTACTGATCTTCTCGGTCACGCGCGTGGTCTTCGTGCCCTTCGGCGACGTGGCCGCCTTCTCGGCGCTCACGCTCGCGGCCTTCCAGACGGGCCGCGTGCCGCCGACCATCGGCCTGGTGATGGTGCTCGCTGCGCTGGCCACGGCCACCGAACTCGTCAGTCTGTGGCGCCGTGGCGAGTTGCGGCGCATGCCGCACGCATTGCTCGCATGGGGCGTGCTGCCGCTGGTGCCCTGCCTCCTTGCATGGTTGACGGCGCGGCCGGGCATGCCTGCAGTGGTGCAGATCCTGGTCACGCTGCTGCTGATCGTGCCGATCACGCCGCTCCTGGCGCGCGTGGTGTACCAGCCGATCGCCGATGCGTCCGTGCTGGTGCTGCTGATCGTTTCGCTCGCGCTGCACTTCCTGCTGTCGGGGCTGGGGCTGCTGTTCTTCGGTCCGGAGGGGTCGCGCACCGAGCCACTGGCCAGCGGCGTCTTCACGCTCGGTGAAAGCTTCGTGGTGAGCGGGCAGGTGCTGCTGATGGTGGGCTCTGCCATCGTGCTGAGCGGGCTGTTCTTCCTGGTCTTCGAACGCACCGTGGCCGGCAAGGCGCTGCGTGCGACGGCGGTCAACCGCGTGGGTGCACGGCTGGTCGGCATCCGGCCGGCACGCACCGCCCTGATGGCCTACGGCAGTGCGTCGCTGCTCGCGGGGCTGATCGGCGTGCTGATCGGGCCGGTGACCACCATGTACTACGACTCGGGCTTCATCATCGGGCTGAAGGCCTTCGTCGCCGCCATCATCGGCGGGCTGGTGAGCTATCCCATCACGGCCCTTGGCGCGCTGGCCGTGGGCCTGGTGGAGAGCTTTGCGTCGTTCTGGAGTGGCGCACTGAAGGATGTGATCGTCTTCAGCCTGCTGATTCCGGTGCTGATGCTGCGCTCCTACCTCTCGCGCCATGAAGAGGAAGAACAGGACGAGGTCGACGAATGATGACACCGCGCAACCGCATGTTCCTGGCCGCAGCCATCGTGCTCCTGCTCGCGCTGGTGCCCCAGGTGGCCGGCAACTTCACCGTGTCGCTGCTCAATGACGTCGGCATCGGCGCCTTGGTCGCGCTGGGGCTGGTGCTCTTCACCGGCATCGGCGGCGCGACCTCCTTCGGGCAGGCTGCCTTTGTCGGCATTGCGGCCTATGCCAGTGCCTGGCTCACCACCACGCAGGGCATGTCGCCATGGATCGGCCTGGTCTTCGCGCTCGCCCTCACGGGACTTTCGGCGCTCGCCATCGGCATGCTCACGCTGCGGCTGGGCGGGCACTTCCTGTCGCTCAGCACCATCGCCTGGGGCCTGTCGATCGCGATGCTGTTCGGCAACGTCGAGGCGCTCGGGCGTCACACGGGGCTGTCGAACATTCCGCCGTTGCGCATCGCAGGTTGGTCTCTGGCCGAGCCGCGCGCCATCTACTACCTGATCTGGGGGCTGGTCGGGCTGGCGTTCCTGTTCAGCCGCAACCTGCTGAGCTCGCGGCCCGGCCGTGCCATTCGCGGGTTGCGCGGCGGCGCGACGTTGCTGGCCAGCGTCGGGGCCGACGCCTACCGCGTACGGCTGACGCTGTTCGTGACCGCAGCGCTGTTCGCAGGCCTGGCGGGCTGGCTCTATGCGCACATGAACCGCTTCGTGAGCCCGTCGCCTTTCGACGTGCGCGCGAGCATCGAGTACCTGCTGATGGCCGTGGCCGGCGGGCTGGGCCAGCTGGTGGGTGCGCTGGTGGGCGCGGCACTGGTGCTGATGCTCAAGAACGGCCTGCAGGACGTGCTGCCGCTCCTCACGCAGCGCGCGGGCCAACTCGAAGCCGTCGCGTTCGCGGCTGCGTTCATCCTGCTGCTGCACTTTGCGCGCGGTGGCCTGATGGGCTTCGTGCGGCGCTGGACGCGGGGCCGCTGGGCAGCGCGGCCGGCCGCGGCGCCGGCCCAGCCGGTGACCCCGTTGCCGCAGCGCACGCTGCCCGCGCGTGGCACGCCGATCCTGTCGGTGAAAGGCGCCGTCAAGCGCTTTGGCGGCCTCGTCGCCGTCAACGAGGTGAGCTTCGACGTGAATGCGGGCGAGATCATGGGCCTGATCGGGCCCAACGGCGCAGGCAAGTCGACCATGTTCAACCTGCTGACCTGCACCATGCCGATGACCTCGGGCCAGGTTCGCTTCATGGACCGCGACATCGCCGGACTGCCGCAGCGCGAGGTGGCGCGGCTGGGGTTGGCGCGGACCTTCCAGCACGTCAAGCTGCGCCCCCACATGAGCCTGCTCGACAACGTGGCGCTGGGTGCCTATGCGCGCACCGGCGCCGGCGTGCTCAAGGCGGGCCTGCGGCTGGACCGCGCCGAAGAGCAGCAGGTGTTGCAGGAGGCGCAACGCCAGCTCGACCGCATCGGCCTGGGCGATCGCTCGCACGAAATGGCCGGCAGCCTGCCGCTGGGCACCCAGCGCATTCTGGAAATCGCGCGCGCGCTGGCGGCCGACCCCGTGCTGCTGGTGCTCGATGAACCCGCCGCGGGCCTGCGCCGCAAGGAAAAGATGGCGCTCGGCGAGCTGCTGCGCAAGCTGCAGGGGGAGGGCGTGACCATCCTCATCGTCGAACACGACATGGACTTCGTGATGAAACTGGTGGACCGCCTCGTGGTGATGAATTTCGGCTCCAAGCTGGTCGAAGGCGTGCCAGCCGTGGTGCGCGCCGACGAGCGCGTGCAGGCGGCTTACCTGGGGAGCGTCGTATGACAGCGATGCTCGAGATCAGTGATCTGCACGTGTCCTACGGCCAGGTCGACGCTGTGCGCGGCGTGTCGCTCGACCTGCGGCATGGCCAGATCATCTCGGTGATCGGCCCCAACGGGGCAGGCAAGACCACGCTGCTGGCCGCGGCCATGGGCCTGCTGCCCAGCAAGGGCACCCTGCGCTTCGAGGGCGAGGACCTGCACGGCCTGGACGTCGAATCGCGGGTGGAGCGCGGCCTGTGCCTGGTGCCGGAGAAGCGTGAGCTCTTCGGCGAGCTCACCGTGCTCGACAACCTGCAACTGGGCGCCTATGCCAAGCGCCCACGCGGCGATGCAATGAAGCGCCTGCTGCAGTCGGTGTACGACCGCTTTCCGCGGCTGGCCGAAAGACGCAAGCAGCGCGCCGATACGCTCTCGGGCGGGGAGCGCCAGATGCTCGCCGTCGGTCGCGCGCTGATGTCGTCGCCACGCCTCCTGATGCTTGACGAACCGAGCCTGGGCCTGGCACCGCTGATCGTGCGGGACATCCTGAGCATCGTTCGCACGCTGCGCAACGACGGCGTGTCGATCCTGCTGGTCGAGCAGAACGCGCGTGCGGCACTGGAGAGTTCGGACCATGGCTACGTGCTGGAGACGGGCGAGATCGCACTGTCGGGCGCCTCGCACGATCTGGCCGAAGACCCTCGTGTGCAGGCGACCTACCTGGGCGGCGGTACGCATGACGACGACTGAGCCTGCCGCGCTGGCCATGGCGCATGCCCCTCTGGCGCACGTCCCCCTGGCACAGCGCACGCTGCCTTCGATGTTGCAGCGACAGGCGGCCGTGTATGGCGAGCGTCCGCTGCTGCGTGTGGCGGGCCACCAATGGTTGCACCGCGATGCGGCCCGCGTTGCAGGCGCGCGCGCAGCGACGCTGGCCGAGGCCGGCATCGTCCGCGGCGACCGGGTTGCGCTCATGACCGGTAACGGCATCGAGTTCCTGGATGTGTTCCTGGGGAGTGCTTGGCACGGTGCGGTGGTGGTGCCGATCAACACCGCGTCCATGGGCCCGCAGATCGGCTATTTCCTCGGCAACAGCGCCGCCCGTCTGCTGGTGATCGCGGCCGAATGGCTGCCGCGGTTGGCCGACGTCGACTGGACCGGCAGCCCCTTGCAGACCGTCTGGATCATCGGGCCGTGGGACGGCACCGTGCCCGCCGGGCTGGCCACCCTTGTGCAGTTCGCGCGTGTGCAGGCGTTGCCGTCAGCCGCCTCTGCCGGAGCGCCCGCCGCCGTCGACGCGGCGCCCGTGCAACCCGGCGACCCGCTGGCCATCCTCTACACCTCGGGCACGACCGGGCCCGCCAAGGGTGTGATCTGCCCTCATGCGCAGTACCACGGCTGGGGCGCGAACAGCGCAGCGGTGCTCGGCGTGGGGGCCGACGATGTGCTTTGCACCACGCTGCCCCTGTTCCATATCAATGCGCTCAACACCTTCGCGCAGGCAGCGCTCACCGGCTGCGAGGTGGTCTTCGAGTCGCGCTTCTCGGCCTCAGGCTTCTGGCCTTCGATGCGCGCCAATGGGGCGACCGTGGTCTACCTGCTCGGCGCGATGGTGCCGATCCTGTTGGCACAACCGCCGGGGGAGGGCGAGCGCGATCACCGGGTACGGGCAGGGCTCGGACCGGGCGTGCCGCAGGCCGCCGCACGCGACTTCCTCGAACGCACCGGTGTGCGGTTGCTCGAAGGCTATGGCTCGACCGAAACCAATTTTGTGATTGCCACCGCACCCGATTCCCCGCGGGGCGGCGTGATGGGTTGGCTGCGACCGGGCTTCGATGCACGCGTGGCCGACGAAGACGACGCCGCGCTGCCCGACGGCGAAGCCGGAGAACTGCTGCTGCGCGCGGACGAACCCTACGCCTTTGCCAGCGGTTACTTTGGCATGCCCGACAAGACGGTCGAAGCGTGGCGCAACCTGTGGTTCCATACCGGCGACCGCGTGGTACGCGACCCCGATGGCGCCTTCCGCTTCATCGACCGCATCAAGGACGCGATCCGGCGCCGCGGCGAGAACATCTCGTCCTTCGAGGTCGAGCAGGTGCTGCTGAGCCATCCTGGCGTGGCGTCCTGCGCCGTGTACCCGGTGCGCTCCGAACTGGCCGAAGATGAAGTCATGGCCAGCGTCGTGGTCCGGCATGTCGGCGCGTTCGATGCCGACGCCTTGCTCGACTTCTGCGCCGCGCGGCTACCGTACTTCGCCGTGCCGCGCTACCTGGACGTGGTCGCCGCACTGCCGTGCACCGAAAACGGCAAGGTGCAGAAGTACAAGCTGCGTGAGCGCGGTGTGACGGCGACGACCCACGAACGCCGACCCGCGCAGCGTGCAGCCGCGCCGCGTCCGGCTGCCACCTGAAGCCGAAGCTTGCACCATGGGCGAGTATTCAGCGATCAGCGATCGATTTCGTCAGGACGCGCGATCGCGACCGGCCTGCTTGAGCCGTCGCTTGATGAGGTCGGCCCTGCGGTAGATGTCGTCTGGATTCTCATCCTCCCCGATCTCGACCGCCGCGACGCTGGCCGTCAGGATCGAGGCGTCGGACCTCGCATGCGGCACGGCCGCCTCGCTGAGTTTGATGCGAAGCTGTTCGGCAATCCGCCGAGCCTGCTCCAGGCGGCAGTCGTAGAGCAGCAGCGCGAATTCGTCGCCGTCCAGCCGGCTCGCCACGTCGAGCGGCCTGCGGGCGAAGGCGTTGACCACATTGGCTACCGTCGTCAGTGCGGCGTCACCCGCTTCATGGCCGTAATGGTCGTTGTAGGCCTTGAACTGGTCGATGTCGAGCAGAATGAAGGCCAGTGCCGTGCGCTCACGGGCCGCTTGCAGGCGAGCGCTGGTGATATGCACATCCAGCCAGCGGCGGTTGTGCAGGCCGGTCAGCGGGTCGAGGTAGGCCTGCTCGGCCAGCAGGCTGCGCAACAGAAACTGTTCGCGATGCGACTGTTCGCGCAGATAGCCGCCCACGCCGGCCACGACGGTGGTCAGCAGCATCATGCCGATCAACCGTTCATGGGTTTCGGCCAACGCGCTCGGCAGCAGGATGATCCCGGGCAGCACGCCAAGCAGGGCCGCGACCGAGGCGACGAACAAGGCCTGGCGAAAAACGAATCCCAACGGAAAGAACGCGCTCATCACGAGCAGCAGCAAGGGCAGGTCGGTCGTGGCTTTTCCCTCCAGCTTGTAGAGCGTCACGATGATGCCCGTAGCGGCCGTCATCGGCAGCAGGCTGAGCGCGGTGGACACATCGAGCGTCAGGTGCCGGTGCAGGTGACGCCGCGACAGCTTCGTGGCCAGCCCGAACAGCAGCAGCCCGATCACGAGAACCCGGCCCGACAGGATCACCCAGGTGTCCCGCGCGTAGTTCGGGAAGTGCTCGTTCGGCTCCATGCGCACGAAGTCGGCGGCCAGAAATAGCAACCAGGTCACCAGGGCGAGGATGCCGCAGACGATGCCCGCGGGCCGCTGGGCCATGCGCACATGGGTGACGTATTCCTGCTCGAGCGCAGGCTCGAAACGCAGACCCCGAAAGCCGGCCTGCAGTTGGCGCGCGTACGCGCTGGTGGCGGCTTCGCCGGTCAGCAGGTCGTCGTCGAGCGCGGCCAACCGATCGGGCGCCAGCCGGCGAACCTGACGCTCCTCGACCCAGTGCGAACCTTCGCCAAAGATTTCGTTGGCCGTTTCAGCCACGATCTCATAGTCGCGTCGCAGCTCGGCGGCGAAAGGCGTCCAATTGCCATAGCTGCGCATGTCGTGTTCCTGATGGGACACGTCCGGGCTCCAGCTGAGGCGGATTTCTTTCATCGCAGATGTGGGCGGGCCCAGGTGGCAGGGCAGGTGGATCGGTGCAGATGTTATCGGCAGTGGTCCGTTGACCTTGAAGGCTGTGTCAATTTCACATCGACACTTCCATTATTTAACATAATATACATTGTGTTATTTATTCAAAGGTATCATCTGCGCCGGCCCATGCAGAAATCTCCTCACACCGCCGCGCTGGCGTTGACCGCGCTCACCTTCGCCTTCGGCCTGAGCCAGTTCTTTCGCAGTTGCCTGGCCGTGATGGCGCCCGAACTGCAGCTGGACCTCGGGCTCTCGTCTGCGCAATATGGCGCGATGTCGTCGAGTTTTTTCCTGGCGTTTGCTTTTGCGCAGTTGCCGGTGGGCATTGCCTTTGACCGTTACGGCGTCGGTCGTCCCACCGCCGCACTGCTCGCGGTGGGCGTGCTGTCGGCTGTTGCGTTCTCGCTGGCGCGCGGGCCGCTCGGCGGTGTGGTCGCCCAGGTCGGCCTCGGTATCGCCTGCGCGCCCGTGTTCATGGCGCTCCTGCATTACGCATCGGAAAACCTCGATGGACACCGTTACGCCAGGACCGTGAGCCATTCGAATGCGTTCGGCATGCTGGGCGCGCTGTGCGCGACGGCGCCGCTCGGATGGCTCGTTCATGCGGTGGGCTGGCGCGCAGCCATGGCGGCTTCGGTGCCGATGATGGGCCTGGCCTGTTGGGGGGTGTGGCGCTTTGCGCGCGATAAGGGTCATAGCGCAGCGCGTGCAGAGTCGCCCGGCACCATGGTTCTGGTCAGCTTGCGCTTGCTGCGCATCGCGCCGCTCTGGACGTTGATTCCGCTGTGCGTGGCCATGGCCGCCGGCACGGCGTTTCGCAATACCTGGGGCGGCGTTTACCTGTCGGATGTCTTCGGTCTGGATGCCGGCGGCCGCGGGCTGGGTCTCACGGTGCTGACCGTCGCTTGCTTCTGCTCGGCCTTCGTGCTGCCGATGCTGATGCGGCGTTCCCACCTCAAGTCAACGATCATGGGATGGGTCTGCGTGTCGGTGCTCGCCGCGCTGGCTTTGTGGGCGGCGCCAGCGGCCGGTCTGGGCGTCGATCTGGCCTTGCTGTCGCTCTTGTGCATTGCCGGCATGGTGCATCCGCTCGTGATGTCGCACGGCCGCGAGCTGGTGCCGGCGGCGCTGCGTGGACGCGCAATGGGCGTGCTCAACACCTTTGTTTTCGTCGGTGCGGCACTCGCTTCGTGGGGCTTCGGCTGGATCGCACAGCGCGCCAGCCTGCAAGGGCTTGGCGCGGCGGCGGCATTCGGCAACATTTTCGCGACCGCAGCGCTCGCGCTGGTGCTCGGCCTGCTGGCCTATGCATGGAGTCCCCGCGTGAGGCCCTGAAGTTTTTCAGTGCCTGCGCTCAGGCAAGCCGGACGCCATCACCACTTGCCCGCGTTGGGCGACTTGGCGCGCATGGCTGCGGCGATCATCTGTTCGGCGTCGGAGCGCTTGCCCTTGACCGCGAAATCCAGCGCCGTCATGCCGAGCTCGTTTTTCATCAGGGGGTCTGCGCCCTCCTCCAGCAGCAGCTTCACGCTTTCGGGCGAGCCGTACATCGCCGCCATCATCAGCGGCGTGGTGCCGTTGGGGGACTGGGCGTCGATGAAGGCGTACTTGTCGAGCAACACCTTGATGATGGTGAGCTGCCCGCTGGAGGCCGCATAGTGCAGCGGCGTCCAGCCGGTCTTGTTGACGGCGGCATCGCGCGCGAGCAGTTGGGTGACCAGATCCTGCTGACCCTTGATCGCGGCCAGCATCAGCGCGCTTTCGCCGCTCGCATTGAGCACGTTCACGTCGGTCTTCGGCGACTCGAGCAGCACGTCGATCACCTTGGGTGACGGCTCTCGCAGCGCGATCAGCAGCCCCGTGAGGCCTTTCTCGTCGCGCGTGTTGGGGTCGAAGCCGCGGTTGAGCAGCGTGCGCACGCCGCTCGCGTTGTCCGCCCGTACGGCGCGAAAGAAGTCCTCGAAAGAGCCGGCATGCGCCACCGAGGCGCCCATGAAGGCGCCCGCGAGCACGGCCAGGCAAAGAAATCGTCGAGTGGGCTGTGATGTCATGCGTTCACGCTGCTGAACAGCGTCTCGAAGTTGGTGCTGGTGGCTTGCGCAACGGCCTCCACAGGAATCTGGCGCAGTTCGGCAATCTGGCGCGCAACGAAGGGCACGTACGACGGATTGTTGGTCTTTCCGCGGTAGGGCACGGGCGCGAGATAGGGGCTGTCGGTCTCGATCAGCATCCGGTCCAGCGGCACGAAGGTGGCCACGTCGCGGATGTCCTGCGCCTTCTTGAAGGTCAGGATGCCGGAAAACGAGATGTAGAAGCCCAGGTCGAGCGCCGCACGCGCCACCTCGGCGGTCTCGGTGAAGCAGTGGAACACGCCGCCGGCCGCGCCGCCGGTGCCGTCCTCGCCCTCTTCCTTCAGGATCGCCAAGGTGTCCGCCGAGGCCTCGCGCGTGTGGATCACGAGCGGTTTGCCCGTCTGCTGTGCGGCACGGATGTGCACGCGAAAACGCTCCCGCTGCCATTCCATGTCGGCGATGGTGCGACCGCCCTTGCGTTCTTCCATCTGGTAGTAGTCGAGGCCGGTCTCGCCAATGGCGACCACCTTGGGCAGCGCTGCGCGGCGCACCAGGTCGTCCAGGGTAGGCTCGGCGATGTCCTCGTTGTCGGGGTGCACGCCCACACTGGCCCAGAAGTTGTCGTAGCGTGCGGCGAGTGCCTGCACGTCGTCGAACTCTTCGAGCTTGGTGCAGATGCACAGCGCGCGGTCGACCTGCGCGGCGGCCATGGCGGCGCGGATCGCCGGCATCTGGTCGGCAAACTCGGGAAATGTCAGGTGGCAGTGGGAGTCGGTGAACATCGGTCAGGTGGGGTGCGGTTCGGATGCGTTGCTGCGCCGGGCGCCAGTTATTTGGCCCAGGCGCCTGGAATCAGGCACGGCGCGTGGCCGGCGGCGCCAAGGCATTGCGCGCCTCGCTGACCAACGCCTCGAGCATCAGGCCGGCGTTGAAGGGGTGTTCGGCCGTGCGCGCAGCCTGCGCGAGCGACTTGGACCATCGCGCCAGCGCCAGCCGCGACGGAATGGCCGGCAAGTCGTCGGGCGCAAAGAAGCGCGGCGCGGCACCGGCGCCAACGGCCATCAGGTCATGGCAGAGCTTTTGCAGCGCATCGATGGCCTGGGCCGGCGCGCGCTCGGCCAGCGCGCCCACCTCGCCGCGCGCCATCGCCTTGGGCAGCAGCGACCAGGCCTTGGCCGAGTGGCCTTCGCTGGCCAGGCGCAGCGCATCGCTTGGCCGGCCGCCCGCCACACGCAGCAGGCCGGGTGCGTCGGCCACGGGAATGCCCTGGGCCACCAGCCAGCCCACCGCGGCGTCGGCGTCGGGCCACGGCAGGGTGAAGCCGAGGCAGCGGCTGCGGATGGTCGGCAGCAACTGCCAGGCGGCCTCGCTGGCCAGCACGAAACGCACGTCGCCAACGGGCTCCTCGAGCGTCTTGAGCAGCGCGTTGGCCGTGATCGCGTTCATGCGCTCGGCCGGGTACACCAACACGACCTTGCCGCATCCGCGGGCGCTGGTGCGCTGCACGAATCCGACGGTGTCGCGCATGGCTTCGACCCGGATCTCGCGGCTGGGCTTGCGCTTCTTGTCGTCCAGGTCGGACTGGGTTTTTTCATCCAGGGGCCAGCCGAGCGCCATCATCGCGGTCTCGGGCATGAGCACGGCCAAGTCGGCATGCGTGCGCACGTCGATCGCATGGCAACTGTTGCATTGGCCGCAGGCGCCTTGCGGGCCGGGCTGCTCGCACAGCCAAGTGGCGGCCAGCGCCAATGCCAGTTCGTACTGGCCCAGGCCCGAGGGCCCCTGCAGCAGCCAGGCGTGGCCGCGTTGGCGAAGCAGATCGGACAGCGGCGTGAGGAGCCAGGGCGCCAGTGGCTTCATGCGATCAGCTTGCGTTGGTGGAGCGCGATGAGGACCTGCTGCCAGACCTGGTCGCGCGACTGGCCCGCATCGATGCGAGCGAAACGGTCGGACTGCGCGGCGCGCGCCGCATAGCCGGCCGCCACGCGCCGAAAGAATTCCAGCGGCTGCGATTCGAAGCGGTCGGGCACGCGGGCGCCCGCCAGGCGTTCGGCCGCCACTTCGGCGGGCAGGTCGAACCAGAGGGTGATTGCGGGCTGCAGCAGCACCTCGGCCTCGGCCGCACCCCACTGCACCCAGCGCTCCAGCGTGGCCAGCACGTCGAGGTCGAAGCCACGCCCTCCTCCCTGGTAGGCAAAAGTGGCATCAGTGAAGCGATCGCACAGCACAACGTCGCCGCGCGCCAGCGCCGGTGCGATCACCTGCACCACATGGTCGCGGCGCGCTGCGAACACCAGCAGCGATTCGGTCAGCGGGTCCATCGGCTGGTCGAGCACCAGGCTGCGCAGCGTTTCCGCCAGTGGCGTGCCGCCGGGCTCGCGCGTACGCACGACCTGCCGACCATGGGCGCGGAACAAGGCTTCGAGTGCATCGATGTGGCTGGACTTGCCGGCCCCATCGATGCCTTCCAGCGACAGGAAAAGTCCACTCATTGACCTAGGCTCCGGATGTTGGAATCGGTTGCAGCGCTGCCGCCGCCGCGCTGGTAGCGGTTGACGGCACGGTTGTGGTCGTCGAGCGAGCTGCTGAACTGGCTGGTGCCGTCGCCGCGCGCCACGAAATAGAGCGCCTTGCTGCGCGCCGGCTGCACAGCAGCCAGCAGCGCCGCCTTGCCTGGCATCGCGATCGGCGTGGGCGGCAGGCCGCCGCGGGTGTAGGTGTTCCAGGGCGTGTCGGTCTGCAGGTCTTTCTTGCGCAGGTTGCCGTCGAAGGCCGGCCCCAGTCCGTAAATCACCGTCGGGTCGGTCTGCAGCGGCATGCCGATGCGCAGCCGGTTGACGAACACGGCGGCCACTTCGGGGCGATCATTGGCTTTGCCCGTCTCCTTTTCGACAATGCTGGCCAGAATCAGCGCTTCTTCGGCCGACTTGAGCGGCAGGTCAGCGGCCCGCGCGGCCCAGGCAGCATCGAGCTTCTTGTCCATGGCCCGCATGGCGCGCTGCAGCAAGGCAACGTCGGTCGAACCTTTTGAATAGGTGTACGTGTCGGGAAAGAAACGGCCCTCGGGGAGCAGGCCGGGCTTTCCCAACCGGGCCATCAGCGCCTCGTCGCTCTCACCCACGGTATCCGACTTGAGCTGGTCGGCCTTGGCCAGCGCGGCGCGCACCTGACGGAAGTTCCAGCCTTCGACCAGCACGACACTGCGCGTGGCTTCCTCGCCGCGCACCAACACGTTGAGCAGTTCGCGCGGTGTGATGCCGCGCTCCAGTTCGTAGCTGCCGGCGCGGATCTGCCGGTCCTGACCTGAGAAGCGGAACCAAGCATAGAGCAACTGCGGCGGCACGTCGGTGCCGGTGTCGGCGACAGCCTTGGCGGTGCCACGCGGCGTGGTGCCCGGCTCGATGGAAAGATCGACCGAGGGCGCGGGCAGCTTGAGCGGGTGGTTCACCCACCACAGCGCGGCCGCGCCGCCGCCGAGCACGACCAGCGCGCACAGCAGGAAAAGAGAAAGGAAGAATCGACGCACGAACGGGGCTCGTTGAGGGGGATAGAAGAGGATGAAGGGGGAGTCGGGAAGCCCTTCGGGCCTGGGGAAACGAGCCAGCCATGATAATTCAGCCATGACCTCTGCCGTCCTTCAGGGTGTTACAGCCCTTTCCCACCTCGGCGTGATCCGCGCCGCAGGCCCCGATGCCGCCAGCTTCCTGCACGGGCAGCTCACGCAGGATTTCGCCCTGCTGGGCACAGGCGAGGCGCGCCTGGCCGCGCTGTGCACGGCCAAGGGCCGCATGATCGCCAGCTTCATCGGGATCCGGCCTGAAAAAGAGCAGGTGCTGCTGGTCTGCAACCGCGACATCCTGGCGGCGACGCTCAAGCGCCTGTCGATGTATGTGCTGCGCGCCAAGGTCAAGCTCAGCGACGTCACCGAAGAGGTGGCCCTGTTCGGCCTCGCCGGCAGCGCACTCGCGGCCAACGGTGTCGATGCGGTCGCGGCGCCGGGGCGGCGCTGGGCGGTGCCGGCTGCGGTGCACGAGGACGCCGTCGAGCCCGCCGAAGCCAGCGTCGTGTCGCTCTACCCGGCCGATGGCGTGCCGCGCGCCCTGTGGATCGCACCGCCCGGCGCGCCGCAGCCGACCGGGGACGCGCTCGACCCCACGCTCTGGCAATGGAGCGACGTGCGCAGCGGCATCGCCATGCTGAGCACGCCGGTGCTCGATGCCTTCGTGCCGCAGATGCTGAATTACGAATCGGTCGGTGGCGTGAACTTCAAGAAGGGCTGCTACCCCGGCCAGGAGGTGGTGGCTCGCAGCCAGTTCCGCGGCACGCTCAAGCGTCGCGCCTATGTGGTCACGGCCCAGGCGCCAGTCGAAGCGGGCCAGGAAGTGTTTGCCGCAGGCGACGCCGAGCAGCCGGTGGGCACCGTGGTGCAGGCCGCGCAGGCGCCCGACGGCCGCTGGGCCGCACTCGTGTCGATGCAGATCGCCGCGCTCGAAGCCGGCGGGCTGCACGCCGGCAGTGCGACCGGCCCGGCGCTCACGGTCGAACCGTTGCCCTACGAACTGCTGGCCGACATCTGACCGAGGTCGCGCGGCGCGCGCGAGGCATGGACTGCCTCAGCAGCAGCGCCCTTTTCCACCGCCGTAGCGCGCCTGCTCGCGTTCCCTGAAGAACGCCTTTTCCGTCATCGGCGTCTGGTCGGGATGGGTGGCCTGCATGTGGCGCAGGTAGCCACCGTAGTCGGGCTGGCCGACCATGAGGCGCAGCGACTGCGCCAGTTGCCGGCCCAGGTAGCGGCCGGTCTCCGGCAGGCTCATGCCGGTGCTCATCACTTGGCGGGTAGCGCCATCAGCTCGAACGGCGTCTCGGTGACGGTCGGCCTGTTCGACGCGCGGGCGGCCAGGCAGGCGCGCACGCTGTAGACCAGCACGCTCAGCACCACGAAGATGAACAACGCGCAGAGAGCGGCGTCCAGGCGGTCGTTGAACACGATGCGCGACATCGCTTCGGGCGTCTTCGCTGGGGCGATCAGCACGCCCTGCTTCAGGCCGTCCGCGTAACGGGTCGCGTGGGCCAGGAAGCCGACCTTCGGATCGGACGAGAAGATCTTCAGCCAGCCGGCGGTCAGCGTGCAGGCGAGCAGCCAGACCGTGGGCACCAGCGCCACCCAGGCATAACGCTCGCGCTTCATGCGGAACAGCACGACGGTGCCCAGCATCAGCGCCACGGCGGCCAGCATCTGGTTGGAGATGCCGAACAGCGGCCACAGCGTGTTGATGCCGCCCAACGGATCGACCACGCCCTGGTAGAGGAAGTAACCCCAGGCCGCGACCGTGAGCGCCGTGGCGATCAGGTTGGCCGGCAGCGAATCGGTCTTGCCCAGCGCGGGCACGAAGCTGCCCAACAGATCCTGCAGCATGAAGCGGCCGGCACGCGTGCCCGCATCCACCGCGGTCAGGATGAAGAGCGCCTCGAACAGGATCGCAAAGTGGTACCAGAAGGCCATCATGCCGGGGCCGCCGAGCGCCTGGTGCAGGATGTGCGCCATGCCGACGGCCAGCGTCGGTGCGCCGCCGGTGCGCCCGAGGATGGTGGTTTCGCCCACGTCCTTGGCGGTCTGGATCAGCATCTCGGGCGTCACGACGAAGCCCCAGCTGGAGATGGTCTGGGCGACCTGGACCGGCGTCGAGCCGACCAGTGCGGCCGGGCTGTTCATGGCGAAGTAGATGCCGGGCTCGATGCATGCGGCCGCCACCAGAGCCATCACGGCCACGAAGGATTCGGCCAGCATGCCGCCGTAGCCGATGAAACGCGCATGCGATTCGTTGTCCAGCATCTTGGGCGTGGTGCCCGAGGAAATCAGCGCATGGAAGCCGGACACCGCGCCGCAGGCGATAGTGATGAACAGGAACGGGAACAGGCTGCCCGACCACACCGGGCCATTGCCCTGCGCGAACTGCGTGATGGCCGGCATCTGAAGCGTCGGCGCGACGAACACGATGCCGACGGCCAGCGCAAGGATGGTGCCGATCTTCAGGAAGGTCGACAGGTAGTCGCGCGGCGCCAGCAGCAGCCACACCGGCAAGGTGGCGGCAATGAAGCCGTAGCCGATCAGCATCCAGGTCAGCGCCTTGCCGTCGAAGGTGAAGAGCGCGGCCCATTCGGGGTTCTGGCTGACGGCCTGGCCGCCGAAGATGGCCAGCATCAGCAGCACGAAGCCGATCACCGACACCTCGCCGATGCGGCCTGGGCGCAGATAGCGCAGGTACACGCCCATGAAGAGCGCGACCGGAATCGTGGCGGCCACCGTGAAGGCGCCCCAGGGCGATTCGGCCAGCGCCTTGACCACGATCAGCGCCAGCACCGCCAGGATGATGATCATGATCATGAAAGTGCCGAACAGCGCGATCATGCCGGGCACGATGCCCATTTCCTGCTTGATCAGGTCGCCCAGCGAGCGGCCGTCCCGGCGGGTCGAAATGAACAGGATGATGAAGTCCTGCACCGCGCCGGCAAAGACCACGCCGGCCAGGATCCAGAGCAGTCCGGGCAGGTAGCCCATCTGCGCGGCCAGCACCGGGCCGACCAGCGGCCCCGCGCCTGCGATGGCTGCGAAGTGGTGGCCGAACAGCACATTCTTGTCGGTCGGCACATAGTCCAGGCCGTCGTTGTGACGGTGCGCTGGCGTCTTGCGCCATGCGTCCAGCCCCAGCACCTTGTCGGCGATGAACAGGCTGTAGTAGCGGTAGGCGATCAGGTAGACGCACACGGCGGCAACCACGATCCACAACGCGCTGATCGCCTCGCCGCGGGCCAGGGCCACGGTTCCGAGCGCGAAGGCGCCCACGAGGGCGACGACGATCCACACGAGGTGGCGGCGGATGCTCTGCATCGTATTTGTCTCCAGGAAAAAGTTCCTGGAGTGTTCCCGGCTTGTCCCCTCGCAGCATCCGTCTCACCACGCATCCGGACTGCGCGCTACTTCGTAAGGGAAGACTCTTAAGGGAAAACCCTTAATCGAGGTCAGCGCGCCTCGAACTGCCGGGCGTGCTCCACCGCGTACTTGATCAGTTCGGCCTGCCCCTCGATGCCCAGCCGGCGCTTGATGCTCTGGCGATGCGCCTCCACCGTGCGCACGCTCAGGCCAAGATCGCGCGCGATCTGCTTGCTCGACTCGCCACGCCCGAGCGCCGTGAGGATCTCGCTTTCGCGCGGCGTGAGCGTCGGGCGCTGCGACTGATTGCGAAAAAGGCGCTGCGAGACGGCCGGACTGAGGAAGGTGCCCCCACCGGAGACAGCCTCGATGGCGGCCACGATTTCCGCTGCCGGCGCATCCTTGAGCACATAGCCTCGCGCGCCCGCCTGCAAGGAACGCTGCACGTATTCGGGGTTGTCGTACATGCTCAGCATCACGACATGCAGCGACGGATCGCGCGCCAGCAATTGCGCAGCAAGTTCGATGCCGTTCATGTCCTTCATGCCGACGTCGGTCAGCACCAGATGCGGACGCAGCGTGGCGATGAGCGCCAGCGCTTCCTGTCCGCTCCCGGCTTCGCCGGCAATCTCCAGGCCGGGAAGCGCACCGAGCCGGGCACGCAGGCCATCGCGCACCAGCGGATGGTCGTCGACGAGGAACAGTCGGATGGGTGGCGCAGGATGGCTCATGCAGCCGTCCATCCTGCCACGGGTGCGCTCGCGACGATGCGCGTGCCCTGCCCGTCCGCGCGCACGTCGAGCCGGCCACCGATGGCGTCCAGCCGCTCGCGCATGTTGCGCAGGCCGATGCCTCGGTTCGGATCGAGCCGCAAGGCCTCGGGGTCGAAGCCGCAGCCGTCGTCGCCAATCTCCAGTTGCACACCGTCGCGCCGGAACGCGAGCACCACGCCCACCTGTCGGGCATGGGCATGCTTGCGCACATTCGTGAGCGCTTCCTGTGCCACACGAAAGAACGCGGTGTTCACTTCCTGCGGCAGGTCGAAGGGTGCCCCCTCGATGCGCACCTCCGCCCGCACGGTGCCCTCTTCGCCAAATTCCGCACCCAGGTGTTCCAGCGCGGCCGGCAGGCCGAGCGTATCCAGCAGGGCCGGCCGCAGCCGGTGCGAGATGCCGCGCACCTCGGCCAGCGATTCGTTGAGCCGCTGCTGCGCTTTCAGCAACGTGGCCGGTACCACCTGAGCGGCGCGTTCCAGCGTGTCGACGGCCGACTCGATCAGGAGCTTGGCCGACACCAGCGTCTGGCTCACGCCATCGTGCAACTCGCGCGACAGGTGGCCGCGCTCGTCCTCCTGCGAGCGCACGACCTGGCGGGTCAGCACGCGAAGCCGCGCCTCGGCGACCTTGTGCTCGCTGAGGTTGAGCAGCACGCCGGCCGCGCTCACCGTGCCCAGGCCGATGGCGGCGATGGCGGCGATCCAGAGCATGGTGGTGCCCACGTTGTCGCTCACCTGCTTTTGCACGGCCTGCATCGTGGTTTCGACGTCGTCCAGGTAGATGCCGGTGCCCATCATCCAGTTCCAGCGCGGCAGCGTGGTCACATAGCCGAGCTTGGGTGCGAGTTCGGTGCTCGACGGTTTGCGCCACTCGTATTCGACGAAACCGCCACCGCGTCGCGCCTGTTCGATCAGTTCCTGGATGGTGGGCCGGCCTTGCGAGTCGCGCAGGTCCCAAAGGTTGCGCCCCACGAGTTCGGGCTGGCGCGAATGCATCAGCACGCGCCCCTGCATGTCGTAGACGAAGAAGTAGCCGTCGCTGCCGTAGTCGAGCGCAGCCAGCCGGCGCAACGCCTCGTCGCGCGATGCGACATTGCTGCCGGCCGTGTCCGCGTCATGAAGCGAGCGCACCGTGCTCGCCGCCAGGTCGACGTAGCTGCGCAGTTCGGCGCGGCGCTGCGCGAGCATGTTGCGCTCGACGACCTCGCGCTCGCGGGCCGCCAGATCGCGCTGCTGGTGGTGGACCGCCATCGCCACCAGCGCGAGCGCGACGATCAGCGGTGCCACGGCCAGCACCACGATCTTGGTACGCAGCCCCATGGCCACTAGACCAGCGCCCGCCGCATCTCGATGTGCGCGATGCCCGCCTCTTCGAAGGGTTCGCCATGCGGCACGTAACCCAGGCGCGCGTAGAAGGCCTCGGCGCTGCGTTGCGCGTGCAGCATCACGGTATGGTCACCACGGGCGCGGGCCGCTTCTTCGAGCGCACCCAGCACCGCTGCACCATGGCCGCCACCGCGCACCGTGCGGTGCACGGCCATGCGGCCGATGCGCCCCAGGCCCGGTGCCTCGGCCACCAGGCGCGCGGTGCCGATTGCGCGGCCGAGCCGGTTGCGCGCCACCGCGTGCAGCGCAGTGGTGTCGTGCTCGTCCCACTCCAGCGCTTCAGGAATGTTCTGCTCCTTGACGAACACCATGCGACGCAGCGCGCCTGCATCGCGTCCGAGCGCCTGCCAATCGCCGGTCTGCACGGTGCGCATCGGCTCGCCTGCCTCGTAGCCGGTGAAGATGGCGCGCAGGGCGTCGGGCACCGGCCGCGAGGTCTGCGTGGCCGGATCGGCGAAGACGTAGACCAGCTCGCAGGTCACCAGCAACTGGTCGCCACGGAACAGCGCGCCATGGAACACGATGGACGACGTCCCCACCCGCACACAGCGCATGGCAACGTCGAGCAGGTCGTCCAGATGCGCCGACGCGTTGAATTCGATGGTGGCCTTGCGCACGTACAGGTCGCCGTCGAGCGACTGCATCGACTCCTCATAGGGCAATGCCAGCGCACGCCAGTAGTCGGCGATGGCCGTGTCGAAGTACATCAGGTAGTGCGCGTTGAAGACGATCTTCTGCATGTCGACCTCGGCCCAGCGCACGCGCAGGCGGTGGAAGAAGCGGAAGTCGGCGCGGCGCACGGGGGATGCAGGAGAAGAGTGGGTCATGGCTGGAGTGCTTGGGTCATGGCGTGTGCGGCGTCGGTGTGGGCCTGCAGCGCCTGGGGAATGGCGCGACCCATCTTGATGAATTCGTGGATCACGCCGCGGTAGATCTCCAGGTCGACAGCCACGCCGGCCGCGCGCAGCTTGTCGGCATAGGCGATACCTTCGTCGACCAGCGGGTCGGCCTCGGCCAGGCCGATCCAGGCGGGCGCCACGCCGTCGACATCGTCGGCGTGCAATGGCGCAAAACGCCAGTCGTTGCGGTCGGCCGGTGTGCGCACGTACTGGCTGAAGAACCAGGTGATGGTCGGCTCGTCGAGCAGCGGGCCGTCGGCGAAACGTGCGTGCGATGGGGTGTCCTGGTGCGCAGCGGTGCCCGGGTAGAACAGCAGCTGCAGGGCCAGCGGCAAGCGCGCGTCGCGTGCCATCACGGCGCAGGACGCGGCCAGGGTGCCGCCCGCACTGTCGCCACCGACGGCCAGGCGCGTGCTGTCCAGGCCCAGCGATGCGGCCTCGGCCGCGAGGTACTGCAGTGCGTCCCAGGCGTCGTCGTGGGCGGTCGGAAACTTGTGTTCGGGCGCCAGGCGGTAGTCCAGCGAGACCACCGCACAGCCGCTGCGTTCGGCCAGCACGCGGCAGAGCGTGTCATGCGTGGCGATGCTGCCAACGGTGAAGCCGCCGCCGTGGAAGTACAGCAGAAACGGCAGTCGCGCGTGCGACGGTGCGTACAGCCGCGCCGCGAGCGCGGTGCCGTCGCGTGCGGGGACCCGGAAATCCTCGATGCGCTCGAGCTCCGGCTTGGGCACCTCGAGCACGCCCGCGCCCTTTTCATACGACGCCTTGGCCTGCGCCGGGGTGAGGTGGCGCAAGGCCGGATGGCGCGCACGCGCCATGCGCGCGACCACGTCCGCCATCTTGGCCGTCAGCACAGGCGCATCCCTTGGACACGTTGCGCGGCGCACGCGCCCGGCGCGACAACGGCAAGGGTTTTTTTCATGGGCAAGTTCGGCTCCTGTGGTTAGGGTAGAGGATTCGGAATCCGCAAATCGTAACGCTCTCGCCATCCGCTTTTTTCTTTCCACTCCATCACCGATCCTGCAGACCCATGGCCCTCATTCAGTACCTGACCCAGATCCAGTTCGAATTCGGCGCGGTGCGCCTGCTAGCCAGCGAGTGCACGCGCATCGGCATCCAGCGGCCGCTGATCGTCACCGACGCGGGTGTGCGTGCTGCCGGCATCCTGCAGAAGGCGCTGGATGCACTGGGCGACCTGCCGGTGGCCGTGTTCGATGAGACGCCGTCCAATCCGACCGAGGCGGCCGTGCGCGCGGCCGTTGCGGTGTACCGCAGCGGCCGTTGCGACGGTCTGATCGCCGTGGGTGGGGGCTCTGCCATCGACTGTGCCAAGGGCGTGGCGATTGCCGCGACGCACGAGGGGCCGCTCAAGACCTACGCAACCATCGAAGGCGGCTCGGCGCTCATCACTGAAAACGTGGTGCCGCTGATTGCCGTGCCCACCACCAGCGGCACCGGCAGCGAGGTGGCGCGTGGCGCCATCGTGATCGTCGACGACCACCGCAAGCTTGGCTTCCACAGCTGGCACATCCTGCCCAAGGCGGCCATCTGCGACCCAGAACTCACGCTGGGCCTGCCGCCGCGCCTGACGGCCGCCACCGGCATGGACGCGATCGCGCACTGCATGGAAACCTTCATGTCGGCCGCCTTCAACCCGCCGGCCGACGGCATCGCGCTCGACGGGCTGGAGCGTGCCTGGGGCCACATCGAGCGCGCCACGAAGGACGGCCAGGACCGCGAGGCGAGACTGAACCTCATGAGCGCATCCATGCAGGGTGCCATGGCCTTCCAGAAGGGCCTGGGCTGCGTGCATTCGCTCAGCCACAGCCTGGGCGGCGTGGATCCACGGCTGCACCACGGCACGCTCAACGCCCTCTTCCTGCCGGCGGTGATCCGCTTCAACGCGGGCGCCGAATCGGTGCAGAAAGAGCAGCGCCTGCAGCGCATGGCCCAGGCCATGCATCTCGATTCCGCGGGCGACCTGGGCGACGCCATCCGCGACATGAGCGCGCGTCTGGGCCTGCCCACCGGTCTGGCCGAGGTCGGTGTGACGCCAGCGTTGTTCGAGCAAGTGATCGACGGGGCCATGGCCGACCACTGCCACAAGACCAACCCGCGCCTGGCCACCCGCGAGGACTACCGCGAGATGCTCACGGCGTCGATGTAAAGCGTCAATGTAAGGCGTCGATGCTTCCAGATTTGCGCTGATTCAGGGCGACGGCGCGATCGCCTCGGCATACTCATACAGCAGGCCCAGCAATTCCTCGCCACGCTCGTCGGTCGTCTCGGCCGCAGCGTCGATCTCGGCAAAGAACTGATCGACATTGCGCGCACCGCCCTCGCCTTCCATCAGGCGCGCCGCGCGGTGCGCTTCCCAGCGCTCGGCCTCGTCGGGCGTGAGCGTTTCGACGAAGTTGCGGGCACGGTAGCGAAACAGGATCTCTTCGAGCCGAGGGTCGTCGAAACCGGTGCGCGACAGCGCCAGTTCGGCCGGCGACAGGCCGCGCAGCTGGTTCAGCCGCCGCCGGTCGGCATTGCCGACGAAGCCGCCGTACAGGTCTTCGTCAACATCGGGCGCGGCCTCCTTCGGGCGCTCGTAAACCTGCGTCCAGATGGCGCTCATGTCGGGCAGGCCCTGGGCGAGGGCGGCGTGGCGCATGGCGGTGTCGAGGTCGATGTTCCAGCGCGCGGCCATCGCCGGGGCCAGCGTCTTGAGGTTGCCCACCACCATCGGCGACTTGTTCAGGTGGATGCCCTTGATCGGCAGCCGGACCACGCCCTCGGGCAGTTCGGCGGTGCGGGTGAAGAGGCGCTGGCGCAGCGTAGGTACGTCCATGTCGCGCAGTTCGCTGGGGTCGTGTGCGAGGTCCCAGGCCAGCAGCTCGTTCTTGTTCGTCGGGTGGCTGGCCAGCGGCCACATCACGGCGAGGCAGCCGCGCTCGGCCGGAAACATGCCCGACACGTGGAGGAAGGGCTTGGCCGTCTCGCGCGTGGCCGGCAGGCCGAGCTCGCTCGCCACCCGGTCCTTGCGGTGCAGGCCGAAAGCAAAATCGAAGAGCCGCGGCTGCGCGTTGCGGATGAGCCGGGCCAGCGCGATGGTGGCGCGCACGTCCGACAGCGCATCGTGCGCGGCTTCGTGCAGCAGCCCGTTGGCGCGCGCCAGGTCGCCGAGCTTGAAGCTGGGCTTGCCGTCTTCCTTCGTTGGCCACTGGATGCCATCCGGTCGCAACGCATAGGTCAGGCGCACCACATCGAGCAGGTCCCACCGGCCGCAGTCGTTCTGCCATTCGCGGGCGTACGGGTCGATCAGGTTGCGCCAGAACAGGAAGCGCGTCACCTCGTCGTCGAAGCGGATCGTGTTGTAGCCCACGCCGATGGTGCCGGGCTGCGCGAAGGCGGCCTCGATGCGCGAGGCGAATTCATGCTCGGGAAGGCCGCGTTCCAGGCAGGTCTGGGGGGTGATGCCGGTGATCAGGCAGGCCTCGGGGCTCGGCAGGTAGTCCGGGGCTGGCTTGCAATAGACCATGAGCGGCTCGCCCACTTCGTTGAGTTCGGCATCGGTGCGGATGGCTGCGAACTGCGAGGGGCGATCGCGGCGAGGCACGGCACCGAAGGTTTCGTAGTCGTGCCAGAGAAAGGTGTGTGCGGACATGCGGTGTCAGAGCAAAGGGGAAAACAGACGGGCGAGCGCGTCGCCGAGGCGGCGCCAGAAGGGCTGGTGCCGCTGGGCGCGCACCGGCGCGGCGCTGTGCAGGTCGGTTTCGAACTGCGCGGCGAGCGGCCGGGCCAGCGTCGGACCATACACCACCGCCATCACCTCGAAATTCAGGCGAAAACTGCGGTTGTCGAAGTTGGCGGTGCCAATCATGGCGCAGTCGTCGTCGACCACCAGCGTCTTGGAGTGCAGCATGCGCGCCTTGTACTCCCAGATCTTCACGCCAGCGGTCAGCAGTTCGTCGTAGTACGAGCGCGCTGCGGCGCTCACGATGGCCGAGTCGCTGCGTCGCGGCACGAGCAGGCGTACATCGACGCCACGCAGCGCGGCGCTGGTGAGCGCCATCAGGGCCGGTTCGCCGGGTACGAAGTACGGCGTGGTGAGCCAGGCGCGACGGTCGGCCGAATGGATCGCCGCGACATGCATGCGGTGGATGGCCTCGAGCGGCGTGTCGGGGCCGCTGGTCACGATCTGCAGCGGAATGTCGCCCGCCTCCATGGGCGGCATCATGTGGCCGATCGTCTGGTCGACGTTCTTGAGGTTCTCGCCCGTGGCGTAGGCCCAATCCTCGAGGAAGGTGGTCTGCAGCCAGCGCACGGCGATGCCTTCAAAGCGCAGATGCACATCGTGGTAGGCGTCGGGGCGCTTGCGGCGGTCTTCCTCGTCGGTGATGTTCACCCCGCCGGTGAAGCCCACCCGGCCGTCGCACACCACGATCTTGCGGTGGCTGCGGTAGTTCGTCACCGGGCGAAGGCGGCGGCCGATCCGGGTCTCGTGGAACAGCGCCACCTGGACTCCCGCGGCATGCAGCGGTGCCATGAACGTGCGGCCGATGCGCTTGGAGCCCAGCGCATCAAGCAGCAAGCGCACCTTCACGCCCTGCCCGGCCCGCTCGATGAGCAGGTCGCGCAAGGCGATGCCGATGCGGTCGGGTTCGTAGATGTAGTACTCGAGGTGGATGTGGTCGGTCGCGGCATGGATGGCTGCGAAGATCGCATCGAAGGTGGCAGCGCCACCCGACAGCAACTCGGCACGCGTGGCGCTAGAGACCGGAATGCCGCAGGCGGCGGTTCCCAACGCAGCGAGTTGGCGCACAGCGGTGGGGACGTCAGAGATGGCGTGGCGAAACACAGTGCCGTCGGCTTGCGCCTGGGCGTTGACGCGGCTGCGCAGACGCTTGAGACGCTGCTTCTTCAGCCGCTGCGGCCCGAGAAAGTAGTAGACGATGAAGCCGCCGAAGGGCAGCAGCGCGAGCGACAGAATCCAGCTCATCGTGGAGACGGGTGCGCGCTTTTGCATCACGATCCACACCGACAGCACGGCAATGTAGGCACTCCAGGCCACAGAGAGCCCGGTTTTCCATTCAGCGCTGAGTTCGGGGAGCGTCAAGGTGGGGGAGATAAAGAAAAAGGCCGGGAGCTGCGATGCTACCGGCCTTTGCCTTCAGTCCGGGTCCACGACCCGACGGGACGTCAACCCGTGGCGGCTTCCTCAGCTTCGGGCTTGGCCTTGCCTTCCTTCTTCGGCAGCGGCTGGATGTCGAGCTGCACTTCGTTCTTGTCGTCGAGGTCGACGGTCAGGCGACCGCCGTCCTGCAGGCGACCGAAGAGCAGCTCGTCGGCCAGCGCACGACGGATCGTGTCCTGGATCAGGCGCTGCATCGGCCGCGCACCCATCAGCGGGTCGAAGCCCTTCTTGGCCAGGTGCTTGCGCAAGCCATCGGTGAAGGTGACGTCGACCTTCTTCTCGGCCAGCTGCGTTTCGAGCTGCAACAGGAACTTGTCGACGACCCGCAGGATGATCGATTCGTCCAGCGCCTTGAAGCTGACGGTGGCGTCCAGCCGATTGCGGAACTCCGGCGTGAACAGACGCTTGATGTCGGCCATCTCGTCGCCCGACTCGCGCGGGTTGGTGAAGCCGATGGTCGCCTTGTTCATGGTCTCGGCGCCGGCGTTCGTCGTCATGATGATGATGACGTTGCGGAAGTCGGCCTTGCGTCCGTTGTTGTCCGTCAGCGTGCCATGGTCCATGACCTGCAGCAGCACGTTGAAGATGTCCGGGTGCGCCTTCTCGATTTCGTCGAGCAGCAGCACGCAATGCGGCTTCTTCGTGACGGCCTCGGTCAGCAGCCCGCCCTGGTCGAAACCGACGTAGCCCGGAGGCGCGCCGATCAGGCGGCTCACGGCGTGGCGCTCCATGTACTCCGACATGTCGAAGCGGATCAGCTCGATGCCCATGATGTAGGCGAGCTGCTTGGCCGCTTCGGTCTTGCCGACGCCGGTGGGGCCACTGAACAGGAACGAGCCGATAGGCTTGTCGCCCTTGCCCAGGCCCGAACGCGCCATCTTGACGGCGGAGGCCAGCACCTCGAGGGCCTTGTCCTGACCGAACACCACGCTCTTGAGGTCGCGTTCGAGCGTCTGCAGCTTGCCGCGGTCGTCGTTCGACACGTTGGCCGGGGGAATGCGGGCGATCTTCGCGACGATTTCCTCGACCTCGGCCTTGGTGATCGTCTTCTTGCGCTTGCTCGGCGCCAGGATGCGCTGGGCCGCACCGGCCTCGTCGATCACGTCGATCGCCTTGTCGGGCAGGTGACGGTCGTTGATGTACTTGGCGCTCAGCTCGGCAGCCGCCTGCAGGGCCGCCACCGCGTACTTCACGCCATGGTGTTCCTCGAAGCGCGACTTCAGGCCCTTGAGGATGTCGACGGTTTCCTGCACCGTCGGCTCGACCACGTCGACCTTCTGGAAGCGACGCGACAGGGCCGCATCCTTCTCGAAGATGCCACGGTATTCGGTGAAGGTGGTCGCGCCGATGCACTTGAGCTGACCGCTCGAGAGCGCCGGCTTCAGCAGGTTCGATGCGTCGAGCGTGCCGCCCGACGCCGCACCTGCGCCGATCAACGTGTGGATTTCATCGATGAAGAGCACTGCATTCGGCTTGTCCTTGAGCGACTTGAGCACACCCTTGAGGCGCTGCTCGAAGTCACCGCGGTACTTGGTGCCGGCCAGCAAGGCGCCCATGTCCAGCGAATAGACCACCGCTTCCGCGAGGATTTCCGGCACATCCCCTTGCGTGATGCGCCAGGCCAGGCCCTCGGCAATGGCAGTCTTGCCGACGCCGGCCTCGCCGACGAGCAGCGGATTGTTCTTGCGCCGACGGCACAGGATCTGGATCACACGCTCGACCTCGTACTCGCGGCCGATCAGCGGATCGATCTTTCCATCCTTGGCCATCTGGTTGAGGTTCTGGGTGAACTGCTCCAGCGGCGAAGCCTTTTCGTTCTTCTCACCACCGCCCTCTTCGTTCTCGCTGGAAGAAGCCTCGGGATTGCCCTTGGCTGCTTCCGGCGGATCGCTCTTCTTGATGCCGTGGGCGATGAAATTCACCACGTCAAGGCGTGTGACACCTTGTTGGTGGAGGTAATACACCGCATGCGAATCCTTCTCGCCGAAGATGGCAACCAGCACGTTCGCGCCGGTCACTTCCTTCTTGCCATTGCCCGTGGACTGTACGTGCATGATGGCGCGCTGGATCACGCGCTGGAAGCCCAGCGTGGGTTGCGTATCGACGTCGTCGGTACCCGCCACCTGAGGCGTGTTGTCCTTGATGAAGTTCGTCAGCGACGCGCGCAGGTCGTCGACGTTGGCCGAGCAGGCCCGCAGCACTTCTGCGGCACTCGGGTTGTCCAGCAAAGCGAGCAACAGGTGCTCTACCGTGATGAACTCATGGCGCTGCTGCCTGGCCTCGACAAAGGCCATGTGCAAGCTGACTTCCAGTTCCTGGGCAATCATGAGATTTCCTTTTGCCTTGCTGTAAATAAATTGTCAGATGGGTTGGAGTGCGGTTTATTCAACCGGTTCACTGACGCATTGGAGCGGATGACCAGCCTGGTGCGCCGCTTCCATCACCTGGTTGACCTTGGTCGCAGCCATGTCGCGGGAGTAAACGCCGCATACGCCGCGGCCGTCGAGATGGATCTTGAGCATGATCTGGGTGGCGCTTTCCCGGTCCTTGTTGAAGAACTCCTGGATCACCACCACGACAAACTCCATGGGCGTGTAGTCGTCATTGAGCATGACGACCTGGTACATCTGCGGGGGGGCCGTTTTCTGGGGGCGCCGCTCCAGGACGACCGCGTCACCATCGTCGCGCCGCGGCTTGGTTGCCGGTGGCGTCTTCGGGGTGGAGGGGATTCGGGTTGCCATGAATTTCATTCTATCGAGGAGCCCAGCGCCTTGCCGATGCCTGAGGAGTTGGTGTCATATTACGGACAAATCAAGGGGTGGGAGCGAGCGAATACGAAGGTACCCACCCTTCACCTTGCCCAGATGGGTACGAAAGCAAGAAAAAAGCCCTGTGGCCGCGCGGTACGGACATCAGGGCTTGGCTTCCAGCGGACCGACCGACCGTCGATGTCACATGTTGTCGATCATCACTTGGCCGAAGCCCGAGCAGCTCACCTGCGTCGCACCGTCCATCATGCGGGCGAAGTCATAAGTCACCTTCTTGCTGACGATCGACTTCTCGATCGCGCTGATGATCAGGTCGGCCGCTTCAGTCCAGCCCATGTGGCGCAGCATCATCTCGGCAGACAGAATCTCGGAGCCGGGATTCACATAATCCTTGCCGGCATACTTGGGCGCCGTGCCGTGCGTGGCCTCGAACATCGCCACCGTGTCACTGATATTCGCGCCCGGCGCAATGCCGATCCCGCCCACCTGGGCCGCCAGCGCATCGGACACGTAGTCGCCATTCAGGTTGAGCGTGGCCACCACCGAATACTCCGCCGGACGCAGCAGGATCTGCTGGAGGAACGCGTCGGCGATGCTGTCCTTGATGGTAATGTCCTTGCCGGTTTTGGGGCTCTTCACCCGCATCCAGGGACCACCGTCGATCAGCTCCGCGCCGAATTCCTTGGCGGCCAGACCGTAAGCCCAGTCCCGAAACGCGCCCTCGGTGAACTTCATGATGTTGCCCTTGTGCACGATCGTGACCGAAGGCTTCTCGTTGTCGATGGCGTACTGGATCGCTTTGCGCACGAGCCGTTCGGTGCCTTCACGCGAGACCGGCTTGATGCCGATGCCCGACGTATTGGGAAACCGGATTTTCTTGATGCCGAATTCTTCCTGCAGAAATCGGATGAGTTTTTTGGCTTTTTCGCTTTCGGCTTCGAATTCGATGCCAGCGTAGATGTCTTCCGAATTTTCCCGGAAGATCACCATGTTGGTCTTTTCCGGCTCCTTGACCGGTGACGGCACGCCCTTGAAGTAGCGGATGGGCCGCAAGCAAACATAAAGGTCGAGTTCCTGGCGCAGTGCCACATTCAACGACCGGATGCCGCCGCCGATGGGGGTCGTCAGCGGACCCTTGATCGACACAAGATACTCGCGCACCACCGCCAGCGTTTCTTCGGGCAACCACACATCGGGGCCGTAGATGCGAGTGGCTTTCTCGCCCGCGAAGACTTCCATCCAATGGATTTTCTTCTTGCCTTCGTAAGCCTTGGCCACCGCTGCGTCGACCACCTTGATCATCACCGGCGTGATGTCGGCACCGGTGCCATCGCCCTCGATGAATGGAATGACGGGTTGATCAGGAACGTTCAGCGTGCCATCGGCCTTGACGGTGATCTTCTGGCCTTCTGAGGGGACCGCGATGTGCTGATAGCTGGACATGTGCAATGTGGCTCCGAGGTGACAGTCGGCGGTTCAACGTAAATTAGACCGACGGAATAGCCGTAGAATTTTAGACGCAACCGGAGGAGCCCGAAGTTCTGTCAACCGCAGCCATGCCGGCTTCGTTGTTTGCAGACCTTCTGCTGGCCGGGAGGCGCTTTAAATCAATTTGTCCACAGAGGAAATCGTATGAACAAAGTTCTCGCAGTCATGATCGCAGGCCTGTTCGCAGCTGGCGCCTACGCCCAGAACCCCACGGGCAAGACCCCGGAACAAGGCGCACTGCCCAGCGGCAAGGCTGTCGACAAGGCCGAAGCCAAGGTGGCTTCGCGTCCGGCCGGTGTGGCTCCTGCTGCTGGTGGCGACATCAACAAGACGCCCGAAGGCGGCGCAGTTGGCGTCGACAAGGCTGCTGTGGCTGGCCAAAAGCGCGCTTCCACGCGTGACGCCCGTCACCTGAACAAGGACGGCAGCGTGAAGAAGAAGACCGTGCAAGGCGGTACGCCGAAGTAATTCGGACGGCCCCCGGGTCAAAAAAACGTCCTTCGGGACGTTTTTTTTTGCCTGATCGACAAGCACATGCCGTCAACCGCGCTGCTGCTGCGCCGTTGTAGGAGAACCTCCATCGGGGGGTGTCCAGAACCAATGACTACACAGGATCTCTCGTGAACAAAATCATCGCTGCCCTCTTTGCAGGCCTCTTCGCTGTCGGTTCCTTCGCCCAGACGCCACATGCACCGGCGCACGCACCAGCAGCCAGGCACGCCGTGAAACACACACCCAAGCACGCCAAGAAGAAGGCCGTCCACAAGGTCCATGTCAAGCACACCGCCAAGCGCGCCGTGCATAAGGCACACGCGGTCTGAGCGATGTAAGCTCCACCGCGGTGTTGGAACGATGCCCGCTCTCCGCGGGCATTTTTGATTTGGTCATTCCTTTGAGGTCCCTATGTTCGCTCGCCCTCTTTCCTCGGTGCTGCTCGCAGCCGCAGCCTTCCTCGCGCCTTTACATGCCGCCTGGTCCCAGCCGCAACCGCAAATGAACCTGCAACGGGTGGAACTGCACGCCGGCATGTACAACATCGATGCGCAGGTGGCGGTCACGCCTCAGGAACAGGAGATCGGCCTGATGTTCCGCCAGGAGATGCCCCAGCAAGAAGGCATGTTGTTCATGTTCCGGCAGCCTTCGACGCAGTGCTTCTGGATGAAGAACACGGTGCTGCCGCTGACCGCTGCGTTCGTGGCGGACGACGGCCGTATCGTCAACCTGGTCGACATGAAGCCGCAGACGCTCGACTCCCACTGCTCTGAAGAACCGGTGCGTTTCGTGCTGGAGATGAACCAGGGCTGGTTTGCCAAGAAGAGCATCAAGAAGGGCTTCAAGCTCGTCGGAGCCCCGTTCGGTTCGAAGTGAGCCGAAAGCGCGCTCCAGAACGAAAAAAGCCGATCTCAAGGGTCGGCTTTTTTGCCTGAACGCGCGCAGCCGTGGCCGCGCGCGTTCAGATAAATCAACGGGTCAAGCGAAGTTCTTTTCCGCGAATTCCCAGTTCACCAGCTTGGCCAGGAAGGTCTCCACGAACTTGGGGCGCAGGTTGCGGTAGTCGATGTAGTAGGCATGCTCCCAGACGTCGACGGTCAGCAGGGCCTTGTCTTCGGTGGTCAGGGGCGTACCGGCCGCACCGGTGTTGACGATATCGACCGAGCCATCGGCCTTCTTCACGAGCCAGGTCCAGCCGGAACCGAAATTGCCGACGGCCGACTTCACGAAGGCTTCCTTGAAAGCGTCATAGCTTCCCCACTTGGTTTCGATGGCCTTGGCCAGTGCGCCACTCGGAGCGCCGCCGCCTTGCGGCTTCATGCAGTTCCAGAAAAAGGTGTGGTTCCAGATCTGTGCGGAGTTGTTGTACACGCCGCCGCTCGACTTCTTGACGATTTCTTCGAGCGTCATGCTCTCGAACTCAGTGCCCTTCTGGAGGTTGTTCAGGTTCACGACGTAGGCATTGTGGTGCTTGCCGTAGTGGTATTCGAGCGTTTCCTTCGAATACTCGGGCGCCAGGGCGTCCATTGCGTAAGGCAGGGGTGGCAGAACGTGTTCCATCTTTTTTCTCGCGGGTTGGTTGGTCGAACGGATCATTCTAGAAAAAAATCATTCGCCCTGTGTCGGACGAACACGTGGCGTGGGCGCGGAGCGGGCCTTGCGTGACGGCGTGGCGGCCGCGTCCACCGTCAGCGCCGCGGCGCCGTCGGCCAGCCGTGCCACCACGCGGTCGCCGGGGCGAAGTGCCGCGGCCTGGGTGATCGCCCGCCCTTGGGGGTCGGTCAGCCACGCGTAGCCGCGCTGCAGCACCAGCGCCGGGTCGAGCAGGCGCAGTCGCGATTCGACGCGGTCGAGCCGGTCAGCACGCCGCGCGCTGTCCCGTTCGAGCGCAGCAGGCAAGGCGACGGCCAACTCCGACTGCGCGCGCACTGCCCGCTCGAGCCGCGCGCGCATACCGTAGCGCAGGCGTTGGGCATGGTGCGCCAGCCGCATCTGCTGGCGACCAACCATCGAGGAAGGGCGGCCCAGCCGGCCGGCGGCGAGGTCCAGGCGCTGGCTCAGCTGGTCGATGCGGTGGCCCAGGGCGTCGTCGAGTCGCTGTCCGATCAGATCGAGCGCGCCGAGCCAGAGCTCGCGCGTGGCTGACACGAGTTCAGCCGCAGCGGTGGGCGTGGGCGCGCGCAGATCGGCGCAGAAATCGGCAATGGTGAAGTCGGTTTCGTGGCCCACGCCACTGACCACCGGCACGGGACTTTGCACGATGGTGCGCGCCAGCGTTTCGTCATTGAAGGCCCAGAGGTCCTCGATCGAGCCGCCACCGCGCACCAGCAAAATCACATCGACAGGCGTTTCCAAGGCGCCGTCGGTGCGGCCCAGCGCATACAGCGCCCGCAGGGCCTGCACCAGTTCACCCGGTGCCCCGGCGCCCTGCACTGCAGCGGGCGCCAGCACGACGGGGATGTGCGGCGCGCGGCGCCGCAGTGCGGTCACCACATCGTGCAATGCGGCTGCGCCCAGCGACGTGACCAGCCCGATCGCGCGCGGCATGACCGGCAGTTCGCGCTTGCGTTGCACATCGAACAGCCCTTCGGCTTCGAGCTTCGCCTTGCGCTGGAGAAATTGCTCGAACAGCGCTCCCTGCCCCGCCCGGCGCAGGCTTTCGACAATGAGTTGCAAGTCGCCGCGCGGCTCGTACACGGCCAGACGACCGCGCACTTCGACCTGATCGCCGTCGCGCGGCGTGAAGTCAAGCAGGCTGGCCGCCCGACGGAACATGGCGCTGCGCAGTTGGCCGGTGTCATCCTTGAGCGAGAAGTAGCAGTGCCCGCTCGATGCCCGTGAAAAGCCCGAAATCTCGCCAGCCACGGTGACTGGGTTGAAGCGCGCTTCCAGCGCATCGGCCACCGCATGGCAAAGGGCACCCACCGCCCACACGCGAGGCCCGGGCATCGAGGAAAACGCGCGCGTGCTCATGCCAGACGCCACAAATGTGTCACAACTCGTCCACAGCGGTGCACGCTGTCTCCAGGCACCGGGCAGGACGCGTGAAAGAGGCACGTTTTGTGGTGCAACTCATTGATTTCAAATGATAAATAGGTGCTCAAAATTCGATCGTTCCAATGAAAGCCCCGTCGGGCGTGGCTTCCAGTGCGTTCCCAACGCGGTTACTCACAAAGTTATCCACAGTTTCTGTGCGTCGGTGCCTACAGGACCGGGGTGCACGACAGTGCAAGTCGAGAGAGATAATCGCCCCGCATTGGCAGCTCTCGGGGCGGAGGTTTCCTTGTTTTCCATCATAGTGGCTCGACGCACCGTCGCCGGGCAGGCGTGCTCCTCTTGAGCCTGCAACAAGCGTGGCTCACACGCGGTTGGCGGGCGCGCGTGTTGTGGCCGCTGTCGCTGCTTTACGGCGCGCTGGCCGCCTTGCGCCGCCTTTCTTACCGTCGCGGCTGGCAGTCGACCGAACGCATCGGCGTGCCGGTGATCGTGGTCGGCAATGTGGTTGCGGGCGGTGCCGGAAAGACCCCTGTGGTGATGGCTGTCGTGCGCCACCTCCAGTCTCGCGGCCTCCATGTCGGCGTCGTCTCGCGCGGCTATGGGCGTACGGGCACGGGGTGCTGCGAAGTGCGGGCCGACAGCGACCCGGCTGCGGTCGGCGACGAGCCGGCGCTGATCCGCCAGGCGACCGGCGCGCCGTTGTTCGTCGCGGCGCGCCGGGTGGAAGCCGCCCGGACCCTGCGCGCAGCGCACCCCACCACCGACGTCATCGTGAGCGATGACGGCCTGCAGCATCTGGCGCTGGGGCGTGACATCGAGATCTGCGTGTTCGATGACCGGGGCACAGGCAACGGCTTTCTCCTGCCTGCAGGCCCCTTGCGCGAGCACTGGCCGCGGACCTGCGACCTCGTGCTGCACACGGGATCACAGCCAGCCTTCGCCGGCTTCACTTCGCAGCGCGCGCTGGCCGACCACGCGCTGCGCAGCGACGGCACCCAGGTGCCACTCTCCCAGTTGAGCAATCGCCCACTGGTCGCGCTCGCTGCCATCGCCAGGCCCGAGGCGTTCTTCGACATGCTGCGCGCACGCGGGCTGACGCTGGCGGACACCATCGCGCTGCCCGATCACCACGACCTCACGCAATGGACGCGCCCTGTGTCGGCTACCGATGCCGTGCTGGTATGTACGGAAAAAGACGCGGTCAAATTGTGGCGGCGGGTACCTGACGCACTGGCCGTGCCGCTGGTCTTCACGCCCGAGCCCGCGTTCTTCTCGGCGCTCGATGCAAAGCTATCATCGACCCATGGACACCAAGCTGCTTGAACTGCTCGTTTGCCCCGTCACCAAGGGCCCCCTGACCTGGAATGCGGAAAAGCAGGAACTCGTCTCGCGCAGCGCGCGACTGGCCTACCCGGTGCGCGACGGCATCCCCGTGCTGCTGGAAAACGAAGCCCGCACCCTGACCGACGAAGAGCTCGGACTTTGAGCTTCACCGTCCTGATTCCTGCACGGCTGGCGTCCACGCGTCTGCCTGACAAACCGCTGGCCGACATCGGCGGCGAGCCGATGGTGGTGCGTGTGGCCCGTCGCGCACTGTCCTCCAGTGCGGGGCGCGTGGTGGTGGCGGCCGATGACATGCGCATCGTCGACGCCTGCCAGGCCCATGGCATCGCCGCATTGCTGACCCGCCAGGACCACCCGAGCGGCAGCGACCGCTTGGCCGAAGCCTGCGAACAACTCGGCCTGCCCGACGATGCGATCGTCGTGAACGTGCAGGGCGACGAGCCGCTGATTGCCCCTTCGCTGATCGATGCGGTCGCCGAAACCCTGCGCGCGCATCCCGACGCGTCCATGAGCACGGCGGCCCATGCCATCGATTCGCTCGAGGAATTTCTCAATCCAAATGTAGTGAAGGCTGTGCTCGACACGAACGGCAATGCGCTCTATTTCAGCCGCGCACCGATCCCGTGGTGGCGCGATGCCTTTGCCGCCGCCGGCCCAACGCGCGTGCCCAGTTCGCCCGCACCCCTTCGCCACATCGGTATTTACGGCTATCGCGCCGGCTTCGTGAAGCGCTTCCCCTTGCTGCCGCCCGCGCCGATCGAGGCCACCGAGGCATTGGAGCAACTGAGGGCGCTGTGGCATGGTCATCGCATTGCCGTGCATGTCAGCGCCCATGCGCCTGGCCCCGGCGTGGACACGCCCGATGACCTGATGCGCGTCCGCGGGCTCATCGCACAGGGCTGAGCGTCGTCCGCGCGTCTCTCTTCGGCGAGGGCGCGTGCTATCCTCGAATCAATTCCGCCAATTCCGGGGCCTTCACAGGCCAGCATATGGCGTGACAAAGAAATCTAAGAAACGTCCGAGGACATCATGAGACTGATTTTGTTGGGGGCCCCTGGGGCGGGCAAGGGCACGCAAGCCGCATTCATCTGCAAGAAGTACGGCATTCCGCAGATATCGACAGGCGACATGCTGCGCGCTGCGGTCAAGGCAGGCACACCGCTGGGCCGGGAAGCTCAGGCCGTGATGGCTGCGGGCGCGCTCGTGAGCGACGACCTGATCATCAATCTTGTGAAAGAGCGCATCGCGTTGGCCGATTGCGCCAACGGATTCCTTTTCGACGGCTTCCCCCGCACCATTCCCCAGGCTGACGCAATGCGCGCGGCTGACGTCAAGCTCGACTACGTGCTCGAAATCGACGTGCCCTTTGCCGACATCATCGAACGCATGAGCGGCCGCCGCTCGCATCCTGCGTCGGGCCGCATCTATCATGTCAAGTTCAATCCGCCGAAGGTCGAGGGCAAGGACGACGAGACCGGTGAAGACCTGATCCAGCGCGAGGACGACAAGGAAGAGACCGTTCGCAAGCGCTTGGAGGTGTACAGCCAGCAGACCCGTCCGCTGGTCGACTACTACTCCCAGTGGGCGAAGACCGAGCCCGAAGCGGCGCCCAAGTACCGCGCGATCCTGGGCGTTGGCACGGTCGACGAGATCACGCAACGCGCGCTTGCCGCACTCGCCAGCTGAGTCGCATTCGGCGGCACCGCTAATCATGCAGAAAAGGGTCGCTGAGGCGGCCCTTTGACGTTGTGGAGCAACTGGCCGCGCGGTCCGCTCCTGAATCAACGCGGCGCTGCTTGCACCAGCAATTCGAGCATCAGCGCGATGCGTGCCTTGACCGGCGACAGCGCACCCGCGTCGCGCAGGTTGGCATGCGGCGTGGGCAGGATGCGCCCTTGCGTGCATCGGGTCGCGCGCAGCACGGCAACACCCGCCGCTTCGGCGCGCGAGGCTGCGGCTTCCAGCGCCTCGTGCAAAGTGCCGTTGCCTGTCGCGGCCAGTACCACACCCTGCACGGCACGCGCTTCGCCTGTCGCGCGCTCGCGCAGCAAGGCGTCGACCAGTCCACCGCCAGCGCCGGCATGGCTCGTCACGATCTCCACCCTCGGCCATCTCGTCGGGTCCTGAGCGATCACGGCCGCCAGCGCGCCCGCAGCGCCAGCTTGCTCTTGCGGTGTCGATGGCCAGTCGCGCAACGCACGCAACGTGCCCTCTTCCATGTAGCCGACCGGGCCTGCATCGCCGGACGCGAAGGCGTCGAGCCGGTACGTATGGACTTTCTGCACGTCCAGTGCGCTGTGTACGGTCCCGGCACACAGCGCAGTGACGCCGCGCGCGCCCGCTGTGGCGGCCAGGCAGATCGCGTCGCGCACGTTCTGAGGCCCATCCGGGGCCAGCGCGGTCGCCGGGCGCATGGCACAGGTCAAGACCACTGGCTTGGCCGGTGCGAGCACAGCCTGCAGGAAATAGGCCGTTTCTTCCAGCGTGTCAGTGCCGTGCGTGATCACGATGCCCGCGACATCCGCCTGCACCAGCCAATGGGAGCAGCGCTGCGCCAGTGCTTGCCAGACAGCGAAACCCATGTCCTTGCTGTCGAGTTGAGCGACCTGTTCGGCGAACAGCGTCACCCCGGGCGGTGCGTCGATGCCTTGCAGCAGGTCGGACACATCGACCTCGGCGGCGGTGTACCCGATGTTGTCGCCGGGCGCAGACGCACGGCCGGCGATGGTGCCCCCGGTCCCCAGGACGATGATGCGACGCGTCGTGGCGCAGGAAGGATCGGTTGTTGTGACCATTGCTTGCAAAGTTGGTGGAACTGGTTAAAAATACAGATACTGGATATCCAGACAGTACCGCAAGGAGTTCCCATGCAGTTTGCAGTCAAGCTTACCGCCCGTCAGCAGCAAATTCTCGATCTGATCCGCGCCACCATCGCACGCACCGGGGCGCCGCCCACGCGTGCCGAGATCGCGACCGAGCTCGGGTTCAAGTCGGCCAATGCGGCCGAAGAGCACCTGCAGGCACTGGCCCGCAAGGGTGCCATTGAGCTGCTCAGCGGCACATCGCGTGGCATCCGTCTCAAGGGTGATGCGCTGCGCTCGCTCAACGAATCGCGCAACAACCAGTTCTCGTTGTCGCTGCCTGGCATGGCGCAACTGGCCCTGCCGCTGGTCGGCCGGGTGGCAGCCGGTTCGCCCATTCTGGCGCAAGAGCATGTCGACCAGACCTACTACCTGGAAAGCACGCTGTTCCAGCACCAGCCCGACTATCTCTTGAAGGTGCGCGGCATGTCCATGCGCGATGCCGGCATCATGGACGGCGACCTGCTCGCCGTGCAGTCGGCCAAGGAAGCGCGCAATGGCCAGATTGTGGTGGCACGGCTGGGCGACGAAGTCACGGTCAAGCGCCTCAAGCGAACCAAGGATGCCATCGAGCTGCATGCCGAGAACCCCGACTACCCGACCATCGTGGTGCAGCCTGGGGAACCCTTTGAAATCGAAGGCCTGGCCGTCGGCCTCATACGCAACACGATGCTGATGTAGGCATCGGTTCGAGGGCGCGACAGGTGGCGGGCGTATGGCAAGGGCCATCACCCTGTTGCAGCCCGTTTGGAAAGCAATCCTGCCTGTGTCCAACCTCACTTCTGGAGTTCACATGGGAATCGCCATCCTCACCATCGTCGACCTGCTGATGCCGCTGCAGTCGCTGGCCAGCCGTTTCATGCCGGCACGACGCGGTCATTCATCGAGCGTTCACCGTGCCGCAGCGGGTGGCCTGGCATGCCCGCCGCCTGAATCGGCCCCGGGATCGCCCTTGCGCACGGACGCCACCGGGTCAACGTCGGGCAGCACGTTGGCGCGCCCGCTGCGGGTGGTACGCGTCGAGGCGCACCAGGCTGGTCACCGTTCGGGTCGCGTGGTCATTTCAGGGCGCATCGCCGATGTCTGTGCCGAGCTCGATCGGCTGGCCGCACTCGAAGCGGCTCAGGCGGCACGCCTTCACTGAGCGGCAGGCCCGGCCAATTTCCGGGTTGCAAGGCCGAAATGCGCAGTCGGCGATGTAGGGCGCTCAGGGTGCAAGGCACAATGACACGCCATGAACATCGTGATCCTCGACGACTATCAGGACGCTGTGCGCAAGTTGCGCTGCGCATCCAAACTCGATGCCTATACGGCCAAGGTGTACACCAACACCGTCAAAGGCATCGGACAGCTGTCTGTGCGGCTCAAGGACGCCGACGTGATCGTGCTGATCCGTGAGCGCACGCAGATCACCCGCCAGCTGGTCGAAAAACTACCGCGGCTCAAATTGATTTCCCAGACCGGGCGCGTCGGCGGCCACATCGATGTCAATGCGTGTACGGCGCAGGGCGTTGCAGTGGCCGAGGGCACCGGTTCCCCGCTGGCGCCGGCAGAGCTGACGTGGGCGCTGATCATGTCGGCCATGCGGCGATTGCCGCAGTACATCAGCAACCTCAAGCATGGCGCGTGGCAGCAATCGGGATTGAAGTCGGCATCGATGCCGCCCAACTTCGGGTTGGGGTCGGTGCTCAAGGGCAAGACGCTCGGCATCTGGGGTTACGGCCGTATCGGCCAGCTGGTCGCGCGCTACGGACAGGCCTTCGGCATGCAGGTGGTGATCTGGGGGCGCGAAGAAAGCCGCAACCGAGCGCGCTCGGACGGACTGCAGGTTGCATCCAGCCGCGAAGAGTTCTTCGCGACGACCGACGTACTGACGGTGCACCTGCGCCTGAACGACGACACCCGTGGCATCGTGACGCTCGAAGACCTCTCGCGCATGAAGCCGACCGCCCTCTTCGTGAACACGTCGCGTGCCGAGCTGGTCGAATCCGATGCATTGCTGGCTGCGCTCAACCGCGGTCGCCCGGGCATGGCGGCGATCGACGTGTTCGAGAGCGAACCGCCGCTGCAAGGCCATGCCCTGCTGCGCCTGGAGAACTGCATCTGCACGCCGCACATCGGCTATGTCGAACAGGACAGCTACGAGATGTACTTCGGCCAGGCTTTCGACAACGTCGTGAGCTTCGTCAAGGGCAACCCGACCAACATCGTGAACCCGGGCGCACTCCAAGTCAGGCGCTGACCCGGACGCAATCCATTCCAACGAGATAGAGAGAGACATTCATCCAATGACCGTGACCTATTCCAGAATCGCCGTGATCGGCGCCGGCGCCATGGGCCGAGGCATTGCGCAGATCGCTGCGCAAGCCGGCAGCGACGTACTGCTCCTCGACAGCTTTGCCGGCGCTGCCGAACGCGGGCGTGAGGCGCTTGCCGCGCAGTGGCAAAAGCTCCATGAGAAAGGCAAGTTCGACGAAGCGCACCGCGACGCGCTCGTCGCCCGCGTGCAGGCCGTGGGATCGATCCAGGACCTGGCCTCCTGCGACCTGGTGATCGAGGCGGTCATCGAAGACCTGGAAGTCAAGCGCGCCTTGTTCAAGGAGCTGGAAACTGTGGTCGCTGCGAGCGCCACGCTGGCGACCAATACATCGTCCCTGTCGGTCACGGCCATCGCCGCCGGCCTGCAGCATCCCCAGCGCATGGCGGGCTTTCACTTCTTCAATCCCGTGCCACTCATGAAGGTGGTCGAGGTGGTTGCGGGCTTCAAGACCAGTACGGACGTCTGTGCGCGGCTGTCGGCTTACGCCAAACAGATGGGCCACAGCGCGGTGCAGGCACAGGACACGCCGGGCTTCATCGTCAACCATGCCGGCAGGGGCTTCGGCACCGAGGCGCTGCGCATCGTCGGCGAAGGCGTGACCGATTTCGCGACCATCGACCGTATCCTGAAGGACCAGGCCGGCTTTAGGCTCGGCCCCTTCGAGCTGATGGACCTCACTGCACTGGACGTGTCCCATCCGGTGATGGAGTCGATCTACCGCCAATACTACGAAGAGCCGCGCTTTCGCCCGAGCGTGATCACGGCCCAGCGCCTGGCGGCCGGCGCGCTCGGTCGCAAGACCGGGGAAGGCTTCTACCGCTACGTCGACGGTGTGGCGCAGGTCACGCCCGAGCCTGCCGCGCCAACGCTCGATCTGCCGCAATCGGTCTGGGTGTCGCCGCGTGCGGCGCGTCGACCCGATGTGCTGCGGCTCGTGCATTCGCTGGGTGCGCAACTGGAGACGGGCGCCACGCCGTCCGCCGCTGCGCTGATCGTGGTGGCGCCGCTGGGCTTTGACGTGACGACCGTTGCCGCTGTCGAGCGCCTGGACGCCACGCGCACCGTCGGTATCGACATGATGATCGACGACGCAGCCACCAAGCGCCGGGTGATCGCGACCAACCCGGCCACGCGTCTGGACATGCGCGACACCGCGCACGCCCTCTTCGCTCGCGACGGCAAGGCGGTCAGCGTCATCCGCGACAGCGGCGGCTTCGTCACGCAACGGGTGGTGGGCACCATTGTCAACATCGCTGCGGACATGTGCCAGCAGCGCGTGTGTTCGCCGGTCGACCTGGAAACCGCCGTGCGGCTCGGCCTGGGCTATCCGCAGGGGCCGCTGGCCATGGGCGATCTGTACGGGCCGACCAACATGCTCGAAGTGCTGTTCAACCTGCAGACGGTGTACGGCGATCCGCGCTATCGCCCGAGCCCGTGGTTGCGTCGCCGCGGCGCATTGGGCCTGAGCCTGATGCATGAAGAAGAATGACCCGAAAGACAAGCGCCGCAGCATGACCGCAGAAATCAAGAGCACGACCGAAGGCAGCACGTTGGTGCTGACGCTTTCGAATCCCTCGCAGCGCAACGCGCTCGGCCCTGACATGTACGCAGCAGCCGTGGAGGCCCTCAACGGTGCGGACGACAGCAGCGAGGTGCGTGCGGTCGTGATCGTGGGCGAAGGCGCCTGGTTCTGCGCCGGTGGTTCGCTGCAACGCCTGCAGGCCAACCGTGCGCAGCCGCCTGCGGTGCAGGCCGAGAGCATCGAGGGCCTGCACAACTGGATCGACACGATCCGCAGTTGTTCCAAGCCCGTGATCGCCGCGGTCGAAGGTGCGGCCGCCGGCGCCGGCTTCTCACTCGCCCTGGCTTGCGATTTCATCGTGTCGGCCCGCGACGCGGTGTTCGCTGCGTCGTACAGCAATGTGGCCCTGACGCCCGACGGCGGCCTGAGCTGGCATCTGGCACAGGCCCTGCCTCGCCAGCTCGCGAGCGAATGGCTCATGGGCGGCGAGCGCATCGCCGCGCCACGCCTGCACGCGCTGGGCCTCGTGAACGAGCTCACCGACAACGGCCAGGCGCTGTCGGCGGCCATGGCGCTGGCCGCGCGGCTGGGCGGCCGTGCGCCCAATGCACTGGCCAGCATCAAGGAACTGCTGAGCGAGGCGCGTGGCGCCACGCTCGGTGACCACCTGGCGCAGGAGCGCGATCACTTCGTTCGCAACCTGCATCATCCCAATGCCGGCATCGGCATTGCCGCTTTTCTCGCCAAGCAGCCGCCGCACTACGATTAGTGCGCGCGTCGCTCCGGCGACAACTCCCCGCCTTTCAGTCGCCGACAGGACAGACCCATGGACGACCCCATTCTTACCATCGAAGAACGCGAAGCGATCAATAGCGGTCGCTGGTTCGCTTCTCTTTCACCCTCTCTGCGCCACGACATTCTCCGATGTGCCTACGTCAAACGCTACAAGGACGGCGATCTGCTCGCAGCACGTGGCGATCCGCCCGAGCAGTGGATCGCCTGCGCCAAGGGCGCCGTGCGCGTGAGCTCCACGGCCGTCTCCGGCAAGCAGGTGACGCTGACCTACGTGGAGCCCGGCATCTGGTTCGGCGACGTCGCGATGTTCGACGGGGACCGGCGCACGCACGATGCCTACGCGCATGGCGAAACGACCACGCTGAACGTGGCACGCGCCGACTTCCAGAAGATCCTCGCCCTGCATGTGGAACTCTACGAGGCGCTGATGCGGCTGCAGGCGCGGCGCATTCGTACGCTGTTCGGTCTGGTCGAGGACCTCAACACCCTGCCCTTGCGCGCGCGACTGGCCAAGCAACTGGTGCATCTGGTGCGCAGCTATGGCGTGCCCAGCCTGGTCGATGGCAGCCAGATGCGCATCGGGCTGCATCTGGCGCAGGAAGAGCTGGCGCAACTGCTCGGCGCCTCGCGTCAGCGGGTGAACCAGGAGCTCAAGACGATGGAGCGCGAGAACGTGATCCGCATCGAGCAAGGCGGGCTGGTAGTGCTCGACCGTGCTGCCCTCATGCGCGTCTCGGAGGCGGAAGAATAACGACGACCCTTTTCGGACCTTCAAGGACATGACCCAGGACTTCAGCAACTTCATTGGCACACGTGCCGTCTCTCAGCAGCATGCATTCGACGTTGAGGCCCTGTCCACCTGGCTCGAAAAGAACCTCGACGGCTTCCAGGGTCCGCTGACGGTCGAGATGTTCAAGGGCGGGCAGTCGAACCCGACCTACAAGCTCATCACGCCCGGCCAGAGCTACGTGATGCGTGCCAAGCCGGGACCGGTGGCCAAGCTGCTGCCCTCGGCCCATGCCGTGGAACGCGAATTCAAGGTCATGAGCGGGCTTGCCGGCACCGACGTCCCCGTGCCGCGCATGCACTGCCTGTGCGAGGACGAGGCCGTCATCGGCCGCGCGTTCTACGTGATGGAGTTCATGCAGGGCCGCGTGCTATGGGACCAGGCCCTGCCCGGCATGAGCAATGCCGAGCGCATGGCCATCTACGACGAGATGAACCGCGTCATCGCGGCGCTGCACACCGTGAAGTTCGCCGAGCGTGGTCTGGCCGACTATGGCAAGCCCGGCAACTACTTCGAGCGCCAGATCGGCCGCTGGAGCAAGCAATACGTGGCCTCCATCACGCAGCCCATTGCCGAGATGGACAAGCTGATGGAATGGTTGCCGGCGCACATGCCGCAAAGCGCGCGCGACGAGAAGATGGTCTCCATCGTGCACGGCGACTTTCGGCTCGACAACCTCATGTTCCACGCCACCGAGCCGCGCGCGATTGCCGTCCTCGACTGGGAACTGTCGACGCTCGGCCACCCGTTGGCCGATTTCAGCTACCACTGCATGTCGTGGCACATCTCGGGCGCAACGTTCCGTGGCATCGGCGGTCTGGACCACAAGAGCCTGGGCATTCCCACCGAGAGCGAATACATCCGCAGGTACTGCGAACGCACCGGGCTCACCACGCCCGAGGCGCTGGTGCCCGACTGGAACTTCTACCAGGCCTACAACCTGTTCCGCATGGCCGCCATTCTGCAAGGCATCGCCAAGCGGGTCGAGGCCGGCACGGCTTCGAGCGAGCAAGCCGTGGCCTCAGGCCGCGGCGCGCGCCCCATGGCTGAGATGGCCTGGCAGTTTGCCCAAAAGGCATGACCGCTCTCAACACCCCCTAGGAGACAGAAGATGGACTTTGAATACTCGGAAAAAACCAAGGCGCTGCAGGCGCGCGTCAGCGCCTTCATGGACGAACACATCTACCCGAACGAGGCGGCCTGCACCGCCGAACTCGCGGCCAACACCGCCGCCGGCAAGCGCTGGACGCCGCTGCAGACCATCGAAAAGCTGAAGGTGAAGGCCAAGGCCGACGGCCTGTGGAACCTGTTCCTGCCGGTCGACAGCGCCTCCGCGTCGGGCTATGAGGGCGCGGGCCTGACCAACCAGGAGTACGCTCCGCTGGCCGAAATCATGGGCCGCGTGCCATGGGCCAGCGAGGTGTTCAACTGCTCGGCGCCCGACACCGGCAACATGGAGACCATTGCCCGCTACGGCTCGGAACAGATCAAGGCGCGCTGGCTCAAGCCGCTGCTCGAGGGTGAGATCCGTTCTGCCTTCGCCATGACCGAGCCCGACGTGGCGTCGAGCGATGCAACCAACGTATCGACCCGCATCGAGCGCGAAGGCGACGAGTACGTCATCAACGGCCGCAAGTGGTGGATCTCAGGCGCCGCCGACCCGCGCTGCGCTGTTTTCATCACCATGGGCAAGAGCAACCCGGATGCCCCGCGCCATTCGCAGCAGAGCATGATCATCGTGCCAGCCGACGCCAAGGGCATCCGCATCGTGCGGCCGCTCAACGTGATGGGCTACGACGACGCACCACACGGCCACGTCGAGATGTTCTTCGAGAACGTGAGGGTGCCGGTCGACAACATGCTGCTGGGTGAAGGCCGGGGCTTCGAAATCGCCCAGGGCCGCCTTGGCCCGGGACGCATCCACCATTGCATGCGCCTGATCGGCCTGGCCGAGCGCGCCCTCGAACTGATGTGCAAGCGCGCCTCCTCGCGCGTGGCCTTCGGCAAGACCGTGGCGTCGCAAACCGTCACGCAGGAGCGCATCGCCGAGGCGCGCTGCAAGATCGACATGGCACGGCTGCTCACGCTCAAGGCGGCATGGCTGATGGACGTGGCCGGCAACAAGGTTGCCAAGAACGAAATCGCGATGATCAAGGTGGTCGCGCCCAGCATGGCTTGCCAGGTGATCGACTGGGCGATGCAGGTGCACGGCGGCGGCGGCATGTGCGACGACTTCCCGCTGGCCTTTGCCTATGCGCATGCACGCACGCTGCGTTTCGCGGACGGCCCCGACGAGGTGCACCGCAACGCCATCGCCAAGTGGGAGCTGGGCCGCTACGCGGTCGACAAGGTCGATATCGAGCCGCCTGTCACGCGTTTTTGACGCGTTTCTGAAACGGACCCTGATTGAAGAAGCCTAGAGCTTCTTCTGCAGGAACATGGCGTTGCCCATGGCGGGGTCGAGCTGATAGCCGGCAAAGCCCTCGCGCTCGTAGGCGCGCCGCGCCGGCAGGTTGCCCTGCAGCACTTCGAGTGTGAGCTTGCAGGCACCGCGGCGGCGCGCCTCTTCTTCGACCATGGCCAGCATGCGCTGTGTGATGCGCTGGCCACGATGGCTGGCCCGGACGGTGACGTCATGGACATTCACAAGGGGGCGGCAGGCAAAGGTCGAGAAACCTTCGATGCAGTTCACCAGTCCGACGGGCTGCTCGCCATCGAAGGCAAGCACGCTGAAGGCCTGCGGCCGTGCGGCCAATGCCGCCGGCAATCCCGCCCGCACCTCGGCGCTCAGCGGCGTGCCGCCCCCGGCGGGGTCACTGGCATAGTCGTTGAGCAGGAAGACCACCGCAGCGGCGTGCGTCGGGTTGCGGTAGTCGGCTGCGACGATGTCGATGTCGTTCACACAGGCTCCAGAGGTTGAAAGAGGCCCAAAGGCGGTTCGATGCCAATCGGGTCGCCCGCGCGCACGTCGCCGCCGGTGAGCACGATGCCCATGATGCCCGCCTTGCGGACCAGGCCACCCTGGGCGTCGCGTCCCAGCGTTGCGGCCATGAGGCCGGGCTGGAAACGATCGATCTGGCTGCACGGATTGCGAAGACCAGTCACCTCAACCACGACTGCATCGCCGATGTGCAGCCGTGTGCCCGTCGCCAGGCCCAGCAGGTCGATGCCACGCGTGGTGATGTTTTCGCCCAGATCGCCAGGCCAGACGGCAAAGCCTGCGGCCATCAGCTCGTCGAAGAGCTCGGCGTGCAGCAGATGCACCTGACGCCAGTTGGGAGCAGCTGCATTGCGCGCCACACGCGAACGGTGTTGCACGGTGACACCCGCATGCGCATCGCCTTCGACGCCCAGGCCGGCCAGCAAACGGATGCAAGGTTCGGCGAATTTCGAGAAACTGTGCAGGCCGCTCGCATGCACGGCCGAAACTGCCGCGAGAGGCGCTTCGGTCATGCGAGTTCCAGCGTGGCCACGATACTTTGTGCGCACCGGTCGGCCTGGGCCGCCTCGCTGGCTTCCACCATCACGCGCAACAGCGGTTCCGTGCCACTGGCGCGAATGAGCACGCGGCCCTGATCGCCCAACTCTGCTTCGACCGCTTGGGTGGCAGCCGCCATGGCGGCGTTCGATTGCCAGTCCTGGCCCTCGGCCAGGCGCACGTTGATCAGCGTTTGCGGGAACAGCGCCACGTCGGACAGCAGTTCGGCGACCCCTTTGCCGCTGCGCACGCAGGCCTGAAGCACCTGCAGTGCGCTCACGATACCGTCGCCGGTCGTGTGGCGATCGAGTGCGAGCAGATGGCCCGAGCCCTCGCCGCCCAGCAACCAGCCGCGCTTGTCGAGTTCCTCGAGCACGTACCGGTCGCCCACCTTCGCCCGCACGAAGGCGACGCCTTGACGCTTGATCGCGATTTCGATGGCCTTGTTGGTCATGAGCGTGCCCACCACGCCCTCGGGCTTTTCGCCACGCTCGATGCGTTCGCGCACCATCAGGTAGAGCAACTCGTCGCCATTGAACAGGCGGCCGCTCGCGTCGACCAACTGCAGCCGGTCGGCATCGCCGTCGAGCGCGATGCCGTAGTCGGCGCCCTGTTTGGTGACCGCTTCGATCAGCGCTTGCGGATGGGTCGCGCCGACATTCTTGTTGATGTTAAGGCCATCGGGCGCGCAGCCGATGCTCGATACATCGGCACCCAGTTCGTGGAAGACCTGCGGCGCCACCTGGTAAGCCGCGCCGTGCGCCGCATCGACCACCAATTTCATTCCACGCAATGTGAGGTCGTAGGCAAAGGTGCTCTTGCAGAACTCGGTGTAGCGGCCTGCGGCATCAGCCAGGCGGCGCGCCTTGCCCAGTTGCGCCGAATCGGCCCACACCGGGTCTTCTTCCAATGCGGCTTCAACCGCCAGTTCCCACTCGTCGCTCAGCTTGGTGCCCTGTGCGCTGAAGAACTTGATGCCGTTGTCCGGATAGGCGTTGTGGCTCGCGCTGATGACCACGCCCAGGCTGGCGCGCTGTGCGCGGGTCAGGTAGGCCACACCGGGCGTGGGCAGCGGCCCGAGCAACACCACATCCACACCCGCCGAATTGAAGCCCGATTCGAGCGCGGATTCGAGCATGTAGCCGGAGATGCGGGTGTCCTTGCCGATCAGCACACGGGGCCGCGTTTCGCTCTTCTTGAGCACACGGCCGACCGCATGGGCCAGGCGCAGCACGAAGTCGGGCGTGATGGGCGCGCGGCCCACGGTGCCGCGAATGCCATCGGTGCCGAAGTATTTTCTTGTCATGTTCGAGGGCCTACTTGATTGTTATTGTTCCGCGCGCATCGCGCGCCAGACGGCGATGGCTGCGACGGTGTCGCGCACATCATGGACCCGGACCACGGCGGCACCGCGATCGATCGCCAGCAACGCAGCCGCGACGCTTGGCACCTTGCGCCCCGCCGCATCTTCGATGCCCGCGACGGCCCCGAGCGACGACTTGCGGGACCAGCCCGCCAAGACCGGTCGGCCGCTGGCAAGAAGCTGATTCTGCCGCGCCAGGAGGGAGAAATTTTGAGCAACGGTCTTGCCGAAACCAATCCCCGGATCGAACACGATCCGATCGGCCTCGACGCCTATCGCTTGCAGCACGGCGCCCCGCTCGGTCAGGAAATCGAGCACCGCCGTCACGACATCGCCCTGCATGGGCATTGCCTGCATCGTTTGCGGGTCGCAGTGCATGTGCATCAGGCAAATCCCGCAGCCGGGATAGGCAGCGACCGCATCCAACGCACCCGGCTGGCGCAGCGCCCAGATGTCATTGACGATGTCGGCACCCAGATCGAGCACCGCGCGCATGACCTCCGGTTTGTAGGTGTCTACCGAAATCGGCACTTGGAGCCTGACGGCTTCGCGCACGACAGGCAGCACACGCGCCAGCTCGTCCTCCAGGGTCACGGCAGGACTGCCAGGTCGTGTCGATTCGCCACCGATGTCCAGAATGTCCGCACCCTCCTCGATCAGCACTTCGCAATGACGCAACGCCGCAGCGGTCGATGCATGGGCGCCGCCGTCGGAAAACGAGTCTGGCGTGACATTGACGATGCCCATGACGCGGGGCTGTGCCAGATCAATCCGAAAGCGTGAGGTCTGCCAGACGGTCATTTGTTTGCCACTCCGTGAAATGAAAAACGGGGCCAGAGGCCCCGTTTGATTGCCAGTGCAGCGCTGGCTTCAAGCTGCAGTCGGTGCCGGATCGGGATTGACCGCCGGCGTGCCACCCGTGCCGCCACTGTTGGACGGCGGAATGCGCGGTGTCCAGTCCTTGGGCGGACGCGGCGCACGCCCAGCCATGATGTCGTCGAGCTGTTCGCTGTCGATGGTTTCCCATTCGAGCAACGCCTTTGCCATGGCGTGCATCTTGTCGCTGTTCTCTTCGATCAGGCGACGCGCCAGCGCATACTGGTCGTCGATGATGCGACGCACTTCCGCATCGACCTTCTGCATGGTCGATTCACTCATGTTGGTGGTCTTGGTCACGGAACGGCCGAGGAACACCTCGCCCTCGTTCTCTGCGTAGACCATCGGGCCCAGCGATTCGGTCATGCCATAGCGCATCACCATGTCGCGGGCGATGTGGGTGGCACGTTCGAAGTCATTGCTCGCGCCCGTGGTCATCTGGTTCATGAACACTTCTTCGGCAATGCGGCCACCGAACAGCATGCTGATCTGGTTGAGCATGTAGTCCCGGTCATAGCTGTAGCGGTCTTGCGCCGGCAGGCTCATTGTCACACCCAGGGCACGGCCACGCGGGATGATCGTGACCTTGTGGACCGGATCGCACTTTGGCAGCAGCTTGCCGATGAGCGCGTGACCGGACTCGTGATAGGCCGTGTTGCGACGCTCTTCCTCGGGCATGACCATGCTCTTGCGCTCGGGGCCCATGAAGATCTTGTCCTTGGCCTTCTCGAAGTCCTGCATTTCCACGACGCGTGCATTGCGGCGCGCAGCCATGAGGGCGGCTTCGTTGCAGAGGTTGGCCAGATCGGCACCCGACATGCCGGGCGTGCCGCGAGCGATGACGCTCGGGTTCACGTCCTGGCCCAGCGGAACCTTGCGCATGTGCACGCCGAGGATCTGCTCGCGACCGCGGATGTCAGGCAGCGTGACATAGACCTGGCGGTCGAAACGACCCGGGCGCAGCAATGCCGCGTCCAGGATGTCCGGGCGGTTGGTGGCAGCCACCACGATCACGCCCAGGTTGGTTTCGAAGCCGTCCATCTCGACCAGCATCTGGTTGAGCGTCTGCTCGCGTTCGTCATTGCCGCCGCCGAGGCCAGCGCCGCGCTGACGACCGACCGCGTCGATTTCATCGACGAAGATGATGCAGGGCGCATTCTTCTTGGCGTTTTCGAACATGTCGCGCACGCGGGCCGCGCCCACGCCGACGAACATTTCGACGAAGTCGGAACCGGAAATCGAGAAGAACGGAACCTTGGCTTCACCGGCAATCGATTTGGCCAGCAGGGTCTTGCCGGTGCCAGGAGGCCCGACCAGCAGCAAGCCGCGCGGAATTCGACCGCCCAGCTTCTGGAAGCGCGCCGGGTCCTTCAGGAAGTCGACGACCTCCTTGACCTCTTCCTTGGCCTCGTCGCAGCCAGCGACGTCGGCGAACGTCACCGTGTTGGTGTTTTCGTCGAGCATGCGCGCCTTGCTCTTGCCGAAGCTGAAGGCGCCGCCCTTGCCGCCGCCCTGCATCTGTCGCATGAAATAGACCCATACGCCGATCAGCAGGAGCATCGGCCCCCAACTGACAAGCAGCGTCATGAGGAGTGAACCTTCTTCACGCGGCTTGACGTCGAACTTGACGTTGTTGGCAATCAGATCGCCGACCAGGCCGCGGTCGAGGTAGGTCGCCGTGGTGCGGATCTTGCGATCGTCATTGGTGATGGCGACGATCTCGCTGCCGCCCTGGCCTTCCTGGATCGTGGCGCTCTTGATGCGATTGCCGCGAACTTCCTCCAGGAAGTCGGAATAGCCGATGGCACCCGAACCGGTCGATCCGCGGGTGTCGAACTGCTTGAACACAGTGAACAACACCATCGCGATAACGAGCCAGACGGCTACTTTGGAAAACCACTGATTATTCAAACGAAGCTCCAGTCAAAGCGCATGACAGCAGGATGAAAAAATCCGCTGAGGCACGCAGTTGGCGACCATTTTAGGCTTTTCAAGCTGATAAACCCCTTGTTTTACGGCAAGCAGCCGTAGGCGGAGCACGGGTTTGCGGAAAAAAAGGTGGGGCAGCAAGGTATCAATTCGTATCCAGGCTGCGCAGCCCCATCCCTACCATGAAGGTTTCAGACGATTTGTCGCGCGACGCCTTGGGTTTGAACGGCTTGACCGTTCGGAAATTCGCCTTGAAAAGTTGCGTCAGTTCGGCGTAGCCGCCGCCATGGAATAGCTTGGCCACGAGCGCGCCCTCGGGTTTCATGTGGGAGCGAGCGAAGTCGATGGCCAGCTCCACCAGATGGACGACGCGCGCCGCGTCCGCCGACGCAATGCCCGAGAGGTTGGGGGCCATGTCCGAAACCACAACGTCCGCCAACCTGCCACCCATGGCCGCAGTGAGCTGGGCGAGCACCGTCTCCTCACGAAAATCGCCATGAAGGAAGGTCACCCCCTCGATGGGCTCCATCGGCAGCAGATCCAGTGCGATGATGGTGCCGTCAAGCTGGCCCGACGCGGCCCCACCCGGCGACATGCGTCGGCGCACATACTGGCTCCATGCCCCCGGCGTGGACCCCAGATCGACCACCAGCTGGCCGGGCTGGATGAGGTGGAGCGCCTCGTCGATCTCCTTGAGCTTGTATGCGGCGCGCGCGCGATAACCCTCCCGCGCTGCCAACTTCACGTAGGTGTCGTTGACGTGATCGTTCAACCACGCCTTGTTGACCTTGTTGCTTTTCGTCTTGACTTTCATTCGGCTCGATAATACGGGTATGTCAGCCATTCAACTCTCCCCCGCGCAACGCAAGGTGCATCGCGCCGAAGCCCACCACCTCGATCCGATCGTCATGGTCGGTGGCGACGGGCTCACCCCGGCTGTCAAGAAAGAAGTCGAATCTGCGCTCAAGGCCCATGGCCTGATCAAGGTCCGCGTCTTTTCCGACGACCGAGCCGCCCGCGAAGCCATGCTCGCCACCCTTGCCGACGAACTCGACGCGGCGCCCATCCAGCACATTGGCAAGCTGCTGGTGCTGTGGCGCCCGAAGGTCGAGAAAGAGCGTGCGGTCGATGAGGACCGCATGCCCGGGCCGCGCGACGTCAAGGTGCTCAAGTACAGCAAGCGTGGCGGCCAGCGCCCCGAGATCAAGACGCTGCGCGTGCTGGGCAACCAGCGCCTGACGCCCGGCGGCACGATCAAGCGCGCCAAGGCGAAGCGGCCCCTGTCGGCCAAGAAGCGCAATCAGGCCGACTGAGAATGCCGGACCTTTCGGCCGTCAGGCCGCAACGGCACGTGCTCTGCATGAAGTGGGGCACGAAGTACGGGCCGGACTACGTCAACCGTCTCTATGCGATGGTACGCCGCCATCTGAGCGGTGATTTCAACTTCGTCTGCCTGACAGATGACAGCGAGGGCATTCGCAGCGAAGTGCAGTGCCTGCCCATTCCGCCTTTGAACCTGCAACTGCCCCCCGGGCAGCGCGATGGCGCCTGGAAGAAGCTCACCACCTTCGAGCACGACCTGCACGGCCTGCGCGGCACCGCGCTGTTCCTCGATGTCGACGTTGTCGTCGTGGGCAGCCTCGATGCCTTCTTCGAAGTGCCGGGCGAATTCCTGATCATTCACGACTACGCGCGGCCCTGGCGCACGGCACGCATCACCGGAAACTCGTCGGTGTACCGGTTCGAACTCGGCGCCCATTCGGACGTGCTCGCGTACTTTCGCTCGCACATGGACGAAGTGCAGGCGGGCTTTCGCAACGAGCAAGCCTTCCTGTCCGACTTCCTGCACCGTCAGGGCAAGCTCGCCTACTGGCCCGAAGGCTGGTGCCCGAGCTTCAAATACCACGGCATCCCCGCTTGGCCGACCAACTACTGGCGCGAACCTTTCGTGCCCGAAGGCGCACGGATCGTGGTGTTCCACGGCGAATGCAATCCGCCAGACGCGCTCGCCGGGCGACGCAACCGCGCCTTTCGCTATATCAGGCCTGCGCGCTGGGTAGCGAAGTACTGGAAGAGCTGATCAGGCGGCGCGGCGACGGCTCATCTGCCACAGCAGCACGCCAGTGCACAGCCATTGCACCAGGTACATGCCGCTGCCGACCGAGTGCCAGAGCCGGAGGTTGTCACGCGCCAGGATGCGTGGCGCGACCGCGTATTCCTGCAGCAGCGCGAGCAGCAAAGCCAGCAGCACCAGGAACAGGCCTGTGCGGACCGGCGCGCCGAACCCTGCCTCTTCGTCAGCACGGGAGCGCAAGTACATCAGCAGGATCAGCCCGCAGCCGATTGCCACCCAGGTCTGGGCCGCGAACAGCTGACCTGCAAAGTTGCCCGCCACGGCGGGATTCCCGAGCCGCGCAAAAAGCATCGGCACCACGAGAAAGCCGATCGTCGTGAGGCTGCCCCACCAGAGCGCTGCAAGCATCAGGGCGATGCGGTCTTTCATGGGTTGCGGCCGGTTCAGACGTAGCTGACGCCGACGATTTCGTAGTGCTTCACGCCGCCCGGGGCCTGCACTTCGGCAGTGTCGCCCTCCTCCTTGCCGATCAACGCGCGCGCAATCGGGCTGGAGATGTTGATCAGCCCCAGCTTCAGGTCGGCCTCGTCCTCGCCGACGATCTGGTAGGTGACGGACTCGCCGGTGCTTTCATCCTCGAGCTCGACCGTGGTGCCGAAAACGATCTTGCCGCCCGCATCCAGCTCGGTCGGGTCGATGATCTGCGCTTGCGACAGCTTGCCTTCGACTTCCTGGATCCGACCTTCGATGAAGCCCTGGCGATCTTTGGCGACTTCGTATTCAGCGTTCTCGCTCAGATCGCCCTGCGCGCGCGCCTCGGAGATCGCATTGATCACCCAGGGACGGTCCACCGTCTTGAGACGATGAAGTTCTTCGCGCAGTTTCTCGGCGCCGCGCTTGGTGATGGGAATGGTTGCCATGTTGTTGTTCTCCAGAAAGCGAAAACGCCGAACGCTGCCGTTCGGCGGTGCATGTGGTGGGGACAGGGATCAGACGAGCGTTCGTCCGGTCAGCCGGCTCAGGATGGCGAGCGGGCTGGACTCGGGATTGTATTGCCTTGTCGCCGGCAGATGAAGGGTCTGCTCGAGCATGTACTGCCCGGACATGACCGCGTGCGACGTTTGATCGGAAAAGCAGACCCATACCGAGCCGGCCGCGAACGGCACGGTCTCTTGCGGGCCGCTCTTCTGGTAGTCCAGATCGGCCTTCATGCTGTCGTGTAACTGCAGCATCAGGTGGTCGTATTCGCTGCGCAGTGATTTGGTGACACGCAGGGTTCGAAGCAGGTGCGCCTGCCACCGAGAATAGGGTTTGACGCGGGGCAGGAAGCGCCGGGCCACATCCTCGAAGGGCTCGCCCACGCGCCACACGCGCGGCGTCCCCTCCGGGTTGGCATTGGTGAACACACGCAGGATGCGCTCGCCATAATTGGGCCTCGAAGGGAATGCGTCGACGTGCATGCGCTTGTCGTCGGCGCGCCACGACTGAACGCGGGTTTCGACCTGTGCGGGCCGGTAGCTGGTCGGAGCGAGCCTCAGGGCCCCCGTGTAGTCGGGTAACAGCCCGGCGATCAGCTGCTGCGCCTGCTGGCGAAAGCGTCCCACCATGCCGGCGACCGCTTGCTGCACCGCCGCGTCGCCAGCGACACCCTTCAGACGGCCGCTGGCGTCCAGGCTGATGTTGCGCACCTCCGGCGCGAGCAGCGCAGGCGTGAGCAAGGCGCGCTCGTCATCGTGCAACTCGAAACCGAGCCTTGGAAAATACAGCACCTTGCCGGCTTCGAGCGCGGCGATCCACGCCGGGTGGGGCGTGGCGGCGCGCCAGTCGGTCAGGTCCAGTTCGACGAGTTGCGATGCCATCGCAGGGTCGATCAGGCCTGCAGCGTGAGCTGCGCGTGCATCTCCTGCACGGAAATCACGCCCAGCTCGTCCATGTGCTGCATGCCTTCGACCGCGGCTTCAGCACCGAAGATCGTGGTGAATGTGGTCACCCGGGCCTGCAGCGACGAGGTGCGGATCAGCCGCGAATCGGTGATCGCGTTGCGGCGCTCCTCGACCGTGTTGATGACCATGGCGATCTCGTTGTTCTTGATCATGTCCACGATGTGCGGCCGGCCTTCGGTCACCTTGTTCACGGTGGCGCAAGCAATGCCGGCGGCACCGATGGCGGCGGCGGTGCCCTTGGTGGCGATCAGCTCGAAGCCCAGCTTGGCCAGGCCGCGCGCGACTTCCACCGCGCGCGCCTTGTCGTTGTTCTTCACCGAGATGAAGACCTTGCCCGACTTCGGCAGGATGGTGCCGGCGCCGAGTTGCGACTTCACAAAGGCTTCGCCGAAGGTCTTGCCCACGCCCATCACCTCGCCGGTCGACTTCATCTCGGGGCCGAGGATGGTGTCCACGCCCGGGAACTTGACAAAGGGGAACACGGCCTCCTTCACGCTGAAGTACGGCGGCGTCACTTCCTTCGTCATGCCCTGCGACTTGAGCGACTGGCCGGCCATGCAGCGCGCCGCCACCTTGGCCAGCTGGATGCCGGTGGCCTTGCTCACGTAAGGCACCGTGCGCGACGCACGTGGATTCACTTCGAGCACATAGATGACGTCCTTGCCATCCTTCTGCTGGATCGCGAACTGCACGTTCATCAGGCCGACCACGTTCAGCGCTTCGGCCATGGCCGCGCTCTGTCGCTTGAGTTCGGCGATGGTGTCCTGGCTCAGGCTGTAGGGCGGCAGCGAGCAGGCCGAGTCGCCCGAATGCACGCCCGCCTGCTCGATGTGCTCCATCACGCCGCCGATCAGCGTGCCGCCTTCGGCATCCCGGATGCAGTCGACGTCGCACTCGACCGCATCGTTGAGGAAGCGGTCGAGCAGCACCGGCGAGTCGTTGCTCACCTTGACCGCTTCGCGCATGTAGCGCTCCAGGTCACGCTGCTCGTGCACGATTTCCATCGCACGGCCGCCGAGCACGTAGCTCGGGCGCACGACCAGCGGATAGCCCAGCGCGGCGGCCTTCTCGAGCGCTTCGGGCTCGGCGCGGGCCGTCGCGTTCGGCGGCTGGCGCAGGCCGAGCTTGTGCAGCAGCTGCTGGAAGCGCTCGCGGTCTTCCGCGGCATCGATCATGTCCGGCGAAGTGCCGATGATCGGCACGCCGTTGGCCTCGAGGTCGAGCGCGAGCTTGAGCGGCGTCTGGCCGCCGTACTGCACGATCACGCCGAGCGGCTTTTCCTTGTCGACGATTTCCAGCACGTCCTCGAGCGTCAGCGGCTCGAAGTACAGGCGGTCGCTGGTGTCGTAGTCGGTCGACACGGTTTCCGGATTGCAGTTGACCATGATGGTCTCATAGCCGTCCTCGCGCATCGCCAGCGCGGCGTGCACGCAGCAGTAGTCGAACTCAATGCCCTGGCCGATGCGGTTGGGACCGCCGCCGAGCACCATGATCTTCTTCTTGTCCGTCGGCGCGGCCTCGCACTCGTCCTCGTAGGTCGAGTACATGTAGGCGGTGTTGGTCGCGAACTCGGCCGCGCAGGTGTCCACGCGCTTGTAGACCGGGCGCACGCCCAAGGCGCGGCGCTTCTCGCGGATCGCGGTGTCGGTGGTCTTCAGCTGACGCGCCAGGCGGCGGTCGGAGAAACCCTTCTTCTTGAGCGCGAGCAGCGTGTCCTTGTCGATCTGATCGAGCGACATGGTTTCCAGCTCGAGCTCGATCTTCACGATCTCCTCGATCTGCACCAGGAACCACGGGTCGATCTTGGTCAGCGCGAAGACTTCATCGACGGAGAGGCCCATGGCGAAGGCATCGCCCACGTACCAGATGCGCTCGGGGCCGGGCTCGCCCAGTTCCTTCTCGAGCACTTCGCGATCCTGCGTCTTCTCGTTCAGTCCGTCGACGCCCACTTCGAGGCCGCGCAGGGCCTTCTGGAACGACTCCTGGAAGGTGCGGCCCATGGCCATCACCTCGCCCACCGACTTCATCTGCGTAGTCAGGCGCGAGTCGGCCTGCGGGAATTTCTCGAAGGCGAAGCGCGGGATCTTGGTGACCACATAGTCGATCGAGGGCTCAAAAGACGCCGGTGTGGCGCCGCCCGTGATCTCGTTGCGCAGCTCGTCGAGCGTGTAGCCTACGGCCAGCTTGGCCGCGACCTTGGCGATCGGGAAGCCCGTGGCCTTCGAGGCCAGCGCCGAGGAGCGCGACACACGCGGGTTCATCTCGATGACGACCATGCGGCCGTCCTTCGGGTTGATCGAGAACTGCACGTTCGAGCCACCGGTGTCGACGCCGATCTCGCGCAGCACGGCCAGCGAGGCATTGCGCAGGATCTGGTATTCCTTGTCGCTGAGCGTCTGGGCCGGCGCCACGGTGATGGAGTCGCCAGTGTGGACACCCATCGGGTCCAGGTTCTCGATCGAGCAGACGATGATGCAGTTGTCCGCCGTGTCGCGGACCACTTCCATCTCGTACTCTTTCCAGCCGAGCAGCGACTCTTCGATCAACAGTTCGTTGGTCGGCGAGGCTTCCAGGCCACGCTTGCAGATGGTCTCGAACTCTTCCGGGTTGTAGGCGATGCCGCCGCCGGTGCCGCCGAGCGTGAAGCTCGGGCGGATCACGGTCGGGAAGCCGACGGTCTTCTGCACCGCCCAGGCCTCGTCCATCGAATGGGCGATGCCCGAACGCGCCGAGCCGAGACCGATCTTGGTCATCGCGTCCTTGAACTTCAGGCGGTCCTCGGCCTTGTCGATGGCCTCGGGCTTGGCGCCGATCAGTTCGACCTTGTACTTGTCGAGCACGCCGTGGCGCCACAGGTCGAGCGCGCAGTTCAGCGCGGTCTGGCCGCCCATGGTCGGCAGGATCGCATCGGGGCGTTCCTTGGCGATGATCTTCTCGACCGTCTGCCAGGTGATCGGCTCGATGTAGGTGACGTCGGCCGTGGCCGGGTCGGTCATGATCGTCGCGGGGTTGCTGTTGATCAGGATGACCTTGTAGCCCTCCTCGCGCAGGGCCTTGCAGGCCTGCACGCCCGAGTAGTCGAACTCGCAGGCCTGGCCGATGATGATCGGGCCGGCGCCGATGATGAGGATGCTCTTGAGATCTGTGCGCTTAGGCATTCTTGTTTCCTGCTTTGTGCTTTTCCATCAATGCCGTGAAGCGATCGAACAGGTAGCCGATGTCGTGCGGGCCGGGCGAGGCTTCCGGGTGACCCTGGAAGCAGAAGGCCGGCTTGTCGGTGCGGGCCAGGCCCTGCAGCGTGTTGTCGAACAGGCTGATGTGCGTGGGGCGCAACGTGGCCGGCAGCGACTTCTCGTCGACCGCGAAACCGTGGTTCTGGCTGGTGATGCTCACGCGGCCGTTGTCCAGGTCCTTCACCGGGTGGTTCGCGCCGTGGTGGCCGAACTTCATCTTGAAGGTCTTCGCACCCGAGGCCAGCGCCATGATCTGGTGGCCCAGGCAGATGCCGAAGGTCGGGATGCCGGTCTCGATCAGTTCCTTGACGGCGCTGATGGCGTAGTCGCAAGGCTCCGGATCGCCCGGGCCGTTGGCCAGGAAGATGCCGTCGGGCTTGAGCTTGAGCACGTCGGCCGCGGGCGTCTGCGCCGGCACCACCGTGATGCGCGCGCCACGCTGGGCGATCATGCGCAGGATGTTCTTCTTGACGCCGTAGTCGAAGGCGACGACGTGGAACTTCGGCGTGATCTGCACGCCGTAGCCCGGCTTGCCGTTCAGGTTCACCAGCTTCCACTCGGTCTCGGTCCACTCGTAGGTCTGCTGGACTGACACGACCTTGGCAAGGTCGAGCCCGGCCATGCTCGGCGCGGCCTTGGCGGCGGCAACGGCCGCGTCGATCTTGTCCTGCGTGACGGTCTCACCGACCGCAAGGCCGACGATGGCGCCGTTCTGCGCACCGTGGGTGCGCAGGTGGCGTGTCAGTTTGCGGGTGTCGATGTTGGCAATGGCCACCGTTTTGCCGGTGACCAGATACTCGTTGAGCGTCGCGGTCTTGCGGAAGTTCGACGCGACGAGCGGCAGGTCCTTGATGATCAGGCCCGCGGCATGGATCTTGTCGGCCTCGATGTCCTCCTCGTTGACGCCGTAGTTGCCGATGTGCGGATACGTGAGCGTCACGATCTGCTGGCAATAGCTGGGGTCGGTGAGGATTTCCTGGTAGCCGGTCATGGCGGTGTTGAACACCACCTCGCCGACCGTGGAGCCGGCGGCCCCGATCGAGTTGCCGAGAAAGACCGTGCCGTCTGCGAGCGCCAGGATGGCGGGCGGGAAGGTTCCCTTGAGAGACAAAAGCACTGGGTTCTCCGGATGGTTACGGCCGCCCGGGAGCCCCGCGGAAACGATTCCGGGGGACTCTGCTGTTTGTGGGATGTTGCTTTGGATGCGGCCGGGCGGCGCTGTTGCGAGAAAGCCTCCGATTGTACCCTGCCGGCCACGCCCCTCCCGCGTCCATCCGCACAATCCCGCACGCCGCGGGCGGCTGCCTCATGCGTGGCGCGCGGCAGCCTCCAGCCGGTCGCCGTGGGATGCGCACCGCGCGCGGAAGGCCGCGCTGATCCGTGCATCATCGGCCGCTGCCCGCCAGAAAGCCAGCGCTGCTGCGCAGGCGGCATGCCACACGGCACGCTCCGGCGGCAGTGGCAGGGGCGGATCGAACACGCGCGGCGCCACCTCGCCACCTGCCAGAGGTGCCTCGAACATCGGGAGCATGTCGTAGGCGGGCGCCACGGTCAGATGGCCCGCAACCGGCCGAAAACTGAGGTTGCCCGCATGCATGTCGGTATTGCCGATCAACCGGCCAAACCACCAGAGGTGCGCGACACGCGTCACGTCATCTGCGGTGAGAAGCCCGGCATGCGCAAGCCGTTTGGCCAGTCGCACCCAGTCACGCGAAACATCGCCGAGGAACGCAGCGTTGACGGTCTCCAGGCTGCACAGCGCGCTGCGGCCCCAGGCGCCGTGACGGTCGAAGCGTTCGACCTCCAGAAAGGTGCGCCCTTCGTGCGCCAGGATGCGGCTGCGTGCCGCCGAGAGACCGGGCATCCGAAGCAGTTGGGCCAGCGCCAGATGCTCGCAGACCAGCAGATCGGCCCAGCGCCGTACCGCTGGCGAGCCGTCGGCACCTGAGAATTTAACCAGGACATGCGACGTTTCGCTTGCCTGACCCGTAGGAACAGCGCGTTGCGCCGCGAACTTGGGGAACTCGCCGGCCGCGCTTGAACCGGGCACGCCAGCCGTCACCGCGCGAGCGGCAAGCGCCGCATAGCAGGCTGCGGTTTCTTCGGGCTCGAGCGGGGTCAACTGCGCCGTTCGTGCGACCTGCCAGGCCCGGTAGGCAGGATCTCCGACGATGAGGTTGCCGCTCGCGTCGTCGCCGCGCTGCGTAAGCACATGGAGCACCTCATCATCCGTCCAGCGCGACGGGTCTTCGGGCACGCCCAGCAGCCGGTGTTCGGCCCGCGCGAACTGCCGGCCCATATAACCCTGCGGCCGCATGTCGCTCAACGGATAAGGCAAGCCGGGCCACCAGCCGTCGCGCCCAGCCTGAGGGACGGGCCACGGCGAGTCACCGAAGCCAATGTGCGAGCCTTCGGGATGCAGCAGTGCCAGCGGGGCGAGCAGTTCGGCACGACCTTGCGTATTGATGACGTAGACCGGCAGATCTTCGAACCCGCCTCGAAGCGGTCGGCGCAGCGCATAGCGTGCCCGCCGTGCCTTGCCTGCCGTGACCAGCCGGCCGGCCGGCAACCTCTGCAGTTGGCGGTGCAGCGTCGGCACGCTGACCTGCAGAGCCGTCGCCAAGCCGGCGGCGGTAGCCGGAGACTGCAGTGCCAGCGCCATCTGCAGCGCAGCGTTGGCTCCGGAGACTGAAACAGAAGCGGCCACGTGTTGATCTGAAATGATTGGTGAGAAGATTCTAATCTCCCCCTTCATTTAAAATCAATGACTTACATCAGATCCTGCTGTTTGGTCGAGAAGATTCAGCAACAATCAATTGCCTGCAGCCGCCGCGGCGCTGGCATGCAGACAGATTGCTGCAGCCGCTGCCACATTAAGCGACTCCTCACCGCCCGGCTGCGCAATGCGGATGTGTTGCGAGGCGCGTGCCTCGAGCATCGCCGACACGCCCTGCCCTTCGTGCCCCATGAGCCAGGCGCAAGGATTCGGCAACTTGGCCTGATGCAGCCAGTCGCCCCGGTGCGAACTGGTGGCCACCATCGGCACCGTGAGCATGCTCAACGCCTCCGCGTCCACGCCTTCGATCAGGCGCAGTCCGAAATGGGCCCCCATCCCGGCGCGCAGCACCTTGGGCGACCAAAGCGCTGCGGTGCCTTTGAGTGCGACGATCTGCCGAAAGCCGAATGCCCCGGCGCTGCGCAGGATGGAACCGACGTTGCCGGCGTCCTGCAGCCGATCGAGTACCACCGTCGCCGCGTCGGGTTGAAGATCGGGGCGAAACGGCAGGTCGATGACGAAACCCATCGGCGCCGGCGATTCCAGCCCACTTACGCCGGCGAGTAGCGCATCGGCCACCACCACGGTTTTGTCGGCGGCATCGGACCATTCGAAGCGCGACGCGGTCCAGAAGGATTCTGCGAAGATGGCCAGTGCGGGCCGCACATTGCGTTCACGCGCAGCGCGGCACAGGTGATCGCCTTCCAGCCAGACGCGGCCGAGCTTGCGGTAGGCACCCGGCTCCTGGGCCAGCTTGCGCAGGTCCTTGAGCAAGGGGTTGTCGCGCGACGTGATGCGGTGGGGTTCGGTGGGGCTCATCCAGGACGTCCGGTGGGGCGGGTCATGGCTTCGCCATGGACCAGGGTGATCGTCGCGCGTTCGATGGCCGGTGCGACCGGAACGACGGCAAAGGACGACGGTGGCGAACCGGCCGCGTTCATCCTCGCCAAGGCAGCGGCCACCGGGCTGAACGAGCGCCGATGGTGCAGACAGGCGCCGTGTGCGAGCAGCGCCTCCAGATGCGCACGTGTGCCATAGCCCTTGTGCCCGGCAAAACCATACTGCGGAAATTCCGCGTCCAGCGACGCGCAGAGTCTGTCGCGATGCACCTTGGCAATGATCGACGCGGCCGAGATGGCTTGAACCAGCGAATCGCCCTTGACCACCGCTTCGGCCAACACGTCGAGCGGAGGCAGCCGGTTGCCGTCGACCAGCACCTTGGCCGGCTTGAGCCGCAGCCCTGCCACCGCACGGCGCATGGCCAGCATCGTGGCTTGCAGGATGTTGTGGGTATCGATCTCCTCCACCGACGCCTCTGCGATCGAGCAGCACAGCGCGTTCGCGAAAATCTGCTCGTTCAGGCGCTCACGCTGCAGCGCCGTCAGCGTCTTGGAGTCGGCCAATCCCTTGATTGGCCGCTTGTCGTCGAGGATCACGGCCGCGGCCACCACCGGTCCGGCCAGCGGACCACGGCCGGCCTCGTCCACGCCGGCCAGCAGGCCAGGCGCATCCCAGACCAGCCGGGCCTGTTCAGCCTTCAAGAACTTTTTCGATCGCATCGGCGCACAGTGTCGGTGTATCGCGCAGCAGTTCGGCATGCAGCACGGTGAATCGTTGCTGCAGCGCTTGCGTGCGCGCCGGATCGGCCAGCCAGGCAAGCGTGGCTTCGGCCAGCGCCACGGGCGTGGCCGCATCCTGCAGCAATTCGGGCACCACGAAATCGCGGCACAGGATGTTCGGCAGGCCCACCCAGGGCTGCAGTTGCTGGCGATGCATGAGCCGCCACGACAGACGATTCATGTTGTAGGCGATGACCATCGGCCGCTTGAACAGTGCCGCTTCGAGTGTCGCGGTGCCGCTCGCGATCAACGTGACGTCGCAGGCGGCCAACGCCTCGTGCGACTGACCGTCCAACAGTGTCACGCGTCCTTCCATGCCGCTTGCCTTCAGGGCCTGCTGTACCTCGGCGCGCAGGCCAGGGATCACCGGCGCGATGAAACGCAACGCCGGGCGCTGGCGCTGCATCAGTGCCGCAGCCTCGAAGAAGCGCGCGGCGAGGTAACGCACTTCGGAGCGGCGGCTGCCCGGCAGCAGCGCCACCACCGGTGCATCTGCGGGCAGGTCGAGCCTGGCGCGGGCCGCGGCACGGTCAGGCGTCATGGGAATCACGTTGGCCAACGGGTGGCCGACGTAGCTGGCGGAGACACCCTGCGTGGCCAGCAAGGCCGGCTCGAACGGGAAGATGCACAGCACATGGTCGGCCGCCGCGCGGATGGTCTCGATCCGGTCCGGACGCCAGGCCCAGATGGACGGACAAACGAAATGCACGGTCTTGATGCCGCGGCTGCGCAGGCCCGCCTCCAGCTCGAGATTGAAATCGGGCGCATCGACGCCAATGAACAGTTCGGGCCATTCACGCAGCAACCGCGCCTTGAGCTGACGGCGGATACCGGCGATCTCGGCATAGTGGCGCAACACCTCGATGTAGCCGCGCACCGCGAGCTTTTCCTGCGGCCACCAGCTTTCGAAGCCGCGAGCGATCATCCGGGGGCCGCCGATGCCGACGCTTTTCATATCCGGCCAACGGGCCTTCAGGCCGCCCAGAAGCAGGCCGGCGAGCAGATCGCCCGAAGGCTCGCCCGCGACCAGCGAGAACTGGCGCTGTGTGTCTGCCATGGCGACCTTCAGCGCGCGATGCCGCGCGTGGAATGGGCGATGAACCGGGTCATCAGCGCGACGTCCTCGGCTGCCTCGGGCATCTCCGCGGCCAGCGCTTGGATGGCCGTGCGAGCGTCATCGAGCGTGCGTCCCTGGCGATACAGCAGCTTGTGCATCTGCTTGACCGCGGCAATGCGCGCCGGCGTGTAGCCACGACGCCGCAAGCCGACGACATTGAAGCCGCGCACTGCGAGCGGATTGCCGTCAACCAGCATGAAGGGCGGCACGTCTTGCGTCACGGCGCTTGCGAAGCCGAGCATGGCGTGCGCACCGATCGACACGAACTGGTGGATCCCGGTGAGCCCGCCCACCGTGACCCAGTCGGCCAGGTGCACATGCCCGGCCAGTGTCGTGTTGTTGGACAGCGTGGTGTGATCGTCAACCCGGCAGTCGTGGGCGATGTGCGTGTACGCCATGATCCAGTTGTCGCTACCCACGCGCGTGACCCCACCTGCCCCCGGCACGCCGAGATTGAAGGTGCAGAACTCTCGAATGACGTTTCGGTCCCCGATGACGAGCTCGGTCGGCTCGCCTGCGTATTTTTTGTCCTGAGGGATCGCACCCAGCGACGAGAACTGAAAGATCCTGTTGTCGCAGCCAATGGTCGTGTGGCCTTCGATCACGCAATGAGGGCCGATCGTGGTACCTGCGCCGATCCTCACGTGCGCGCCGATGACCGCATACGGCCCTACGCTGACCGAGGCGTCAAGCTCCGCCTTCGGGTCGACGATGGCAGTGGAATGAACCTGCGTCATGCCCTGCGTAGCGTCAGTTGATCTGGCGCATCGCGCACATCAATGTGGCTTCGCAAGCCAGCTCGGTACCCACCAGGGCCCGCCCCTTGAACTTGGAGATGCCGGCCTTCATGCGGTCGATCTCCACTTCCAGCGTGAGCTGGTCGCCCGGCTCGACCGGTCGCTTGAAACGCGCGCCATCGATGGCGGCGAAGTAATAGACCGTGTTGTCGTCGGGCACGATGTCCAGCGAGTGGAACGACAGCAGTGCTGCCGCCTGCGCCATGGCTTCGAGCATCAGAACGCCTGGCATCACCGGGCGGTGTGGAAAGTGGCCATTGAAGAACGGCTCGTTCATGGTCACGTTCTTCAGCGCAGTGATGCGCTTGCCCTTCTCCATGTCGAGCACCCGGTCCACCAGCAGAAACGGGTAACGGTGAGGGAGCAGTTTGAGGATTTGGTGGATGTCGAGCGTCGTCATGGTGTCTTTTTCGGCACGCCTTCCTTTTCCAGCGTCTTGAGGCGCTCGCGAAGGCTATGCAATTGCTTGAGGGTGGCAGCATTTTTTTCCCAGGAGGCATTGTCGTCGATGGGAAACATGCCGGTGTACTGCCCCGGCTTCAGGATGGAACGCGTGACCACCGTGGCCGCAGAGATGTGCACATGATCGACCAGCTTCAGGTGGCCCAGCACAATCGCACCGCCGCCCACCGTGCAATGGGCACCGATCACCGCGCTGCCCGCCACGCCCACGCAACCGGCCATGGCGGTGTGCTTGCCCACGTGCACGTTGTGGCCGATCTGGATCAGATTGTCGAGCTTGACGCCGTCCTCGATCACCGTGTCTTCCAGCGCGCCGCGGTCGATGCAGGTGTTCGCACCGATCTCTACATCGTCACCGATGCGCACGGCGCCCAGTTGCTCGATCTTGACCCAGGTGCCTTCATGCGGCGCGAGACCAAAGCCGTCGGCACCGATCACCACGCCCGGATGCAGCAGGCATCGCGCGCCGATCGTGCAGTCTTCGCTGACGGTCACGCGCGACTTGAGCACGGTATCGGCTCCGATGCGTGCACCCCGCTCCACCACGCACAGCGCGCCGATGCGCGCTGTCGGGTCGATATGGGCCTGCGGGTCGATGACCGCGCTTGGGTGCACGTGCTCAAGCGCGGGGCGCGCGTGCGCGCGTTTCCAGAGCTGTGTGAGCCGGGCGAAGTAGAGGTAAGGATCGGGCGTGACGATGAACGCACCGCGCTGGGCAGCCTCCTCCCGCATGGCAGGAGATACGATGACGCACGCTGCGCGGGACGCAGCCAACTCCTTGCGGTACTTGGGATGACTCAGGAAGCTGAGGGCGTCCGCAGAGGCCGTCTGCAGCGGCGCAAGTCGCGCAATGCTGCATTCAGGATCACCCTGAAGCTCGCCGCCGAGCGCCTCGATGATGGCTGCAAGACGCAGTGCCACGCGGGTTTGCGGCCTTACTTGGCTGCTGCAGGCGCGGCAGTCGAGGACGCGGTCGAGGCGTTCAGCGCGCGAATCACCTTGTCGGTGATGTCATGCTTTGGATTGATGTAGATCGCCTCCTGCAGGATGGCGTCGTACTTCTCGGCTTCGGCCACTTGCTTGACCACACGATTGGCACGCTCGTACACCTGCTGGAGTTCCTCGTTCTTGCGCGCGTTCAGGTCTTCCTGGAACTCGCGGCGACGACGTTGAAACTCGCGATCCTGATCGACCAGCGCACGCTGGCGCGCAATGCGTTGCGCCTCGGGCAGCGTGGGTGCTTCGCGCTCGAATTTCTCCGAAGCTGCCTTGAGCGCCTCCCCCAGACCCGCCACGTCCTTCTCGCGCTTGAGGAACTCCGCCTCCAGCTTGGCCTGCGCCTGCTTGGCCGGTTGGGCCTCGCGCAACACGCGGTCCGGGTTGACGAATCCGATGCGAAAGGTTTCTTGCGCCTGCGCATGCGCAGGCGTTGCCAGCAAAGCGCAGGCGGGGATCAACAAGGCGCCCGCAACGCGGAACAGATGATTCATTAGAACGAGGTTCCGATCTGGAATTGGAAGCGTTGAATTCTATCGCTGTACACCGGCTTGGTCGGGTCGCTGGTCAGGTCCTCATCCTTCTGATATTTGACCGGAACGGCATAGGCCAGACGCAACGGGCCGAGCGGCGAGATCCAGCTGATGCCCAAGCCCACGGAAGCACGAATCATCTGCTGGGCCTTCCATTGCGCGTCGCTCTGCGTGCTTCGATCGGTGAACACGTTGCCGACGTCCAGGAAGCTGAACAGACGCAGCGTGCGATCGTTGCCTGCACCCGGGAACGGTGTGCTCAGCTCCATGTTGAAGATCGCCTTCTTGGTGCCACCGAGCGCAGCTTCGGTGACGGAGTCACGCGGTCCCAGCGAGTTCTGCTCGAAGCCACGGATGGAGCCCAGGCCGCCGGCATAGAAGTTCTTGAAGATCGGGTAAACCTGACCACCCAGTGCCTTGGCATAACCCAGTTCACCGTTGAGCGCCAGCGTGTACTGCTTGTTGATCGGGAAGTACTGCTGGTACTGGTAGCTGGACTTGATGTACTTCATGTCGCTGCCCACACCCCACTCGGCGTTGGCACGTTGCAGACGGCCCTTGGTCGGAACCAGGGCGCTGTCGCGGTCGTCGCGTGCCCAGCCGATGGTCAACGGCACACCGAACTTGCTGTCGTCGGCGCAATTGCCGACGGTGTTGGTCACGGTGTTGGTCGCGCACTGGAAATAGTCACGGTAGGCCTGCGGCGTCACCGTAGCCACGTTGCTTCCTGGCTTGAACTTGTACTGCTCGATGCCGGCACCGAAGAACACGGTATCGACCTCGCTGAAGGGCACGCCGAACTTCATGGAGCCGCCTTGGCTCACCAGGGAATAGTCGCCGTCCTGGCTGTAATAGGGGCGCGTTGTCTGGTGGAACACGGTGAAGGTGCGGGAAATGCCATCCTTCGTGAAGTACGGATCGGTCGCCGTCAGGGAGATGGTGCGGTAGTACTTGCTCGTGTTGACCTGCAGGCCCAGGTAATTGCCCGAGCCGAACACGTTCTCTTGCGAGATGCCGAAAGTCAGAGAAACCTTCTCGGAGCTGGAGTACCCCGCGCCCAGTTGCAGGCTGCCCGTGGGCTTTTCCTTGACCTCCACCGTCAGGTCGACCTGGTCGGGCGAGCCCGCCACTTCCTGCGTCTC